>NZ_CAKASM010000014.1 GCF_916858675.1 Sphingomonas sp. Leaf21 | reverse complement strand
AGACCGCCGGACCTAGCCCCTCCACCACCGCTTCGCGGCGGTCCCCCTCCCCAAGCAAGCTTGGGGAGGAATAGGGCTCTTCCAATCCTCCCCATCTCGGATGGGGAGGGGGACCGCCTGGCGATAGCCGGGTGGTGGTGGGGCAAGGTCCGGCGCGGCCTCCCACAACCGACACTTGAAAGCTGGTATGCCGTCCGACTCAGCCCCCCGAACTATGCTTGGGGGGAAATCCTTACACCGTGACCTGCTCGCCCAGTTCGAGCACCTTGCCCGGCGGGATCCGCAGGAAGTCGGTCGGGTCGCTGGCGTTGCGCTGCAGGAACATGAACAGCCGGTCCTGCCATGGCGGCATGCCCTTCTCGGCCTCGGGCTTGAGCGTGTTGCGGCCGATAAAATAGCTCGTCTTCATCGGATCCAGCCCCGACGCCCGCCGTTCGACGCCCAGATCGCGGGGCAGGTCGCGCGGTACGTCGGGCGTCTCCATGAAGCCATAGGTCAGCGCGACGGTCGCGAAATTGTCGTCCAGCCGCTCGACATGCGCGCGGCGTTCCGGCGGCACGACGGGACGGTCGGCGGTGCGGATCGTAACGATCAAATTCTGCGAGTGCAGGATCTTGTTGTGTTTCAGATTGTGGAGCAGCGCCCCCGGCGCGGAGGCGGGATTGGCGGTCAGGAACACCGCCGTCCCCGGCACCCGCTCGGGCGGTCGCTTGGCGAGCGCGGCGGCGAGGTCGGCGAGCGGGATGGCCTGGCGCTTCTCGAACGCCGCGACGATGCCGCGCCCACGCACCCAGGTATGGATGATGAGGCCGACGCCCGCCCCGACGAGCAGCGGCACCCACCCCCCCTCGATCACGCGAAGGATGTTGGCGCCGAAGAAGACGAGGTCGAGCGCCAGGAACGGCAGGATCGCCGCCAGCGCCAGCGGCCGCGACCAGCCCCAGCGGTGCCGCACCACCAGATAGGCGAGGCAGGTGGTCACCACCATCGTGCCGGTGACCGCGATGCCATAGGCGGCAGCCATCGCCGAGGATGTCTTGAACTGGACGACCAGCACCAGCACCCCGAACAGCAGCAGCCAGTTGATCGCGGGCAGATAGATCTGGCCCTGGAAATCCGCCGAGGTCTGGCGCACGCGCAGACGCGGCAGCAGCCCGAGCTGGATCGCCTGCTGGGTCAGCGAGAAGGCACCGGTGATCACCGCCTGCGCCGCGATCACCGTGGCGAGGCCCGCCAGCACGATCAGCGCGGGGCGAAACGCCTCGGGCGCCATCAGGAAGAACCAGTCCTGGTTGGTGAAGGGCTGTCCGTTGGCGGTCGCCCGTTCGAGCGCGGACAGCGCGAAGGCGCCCTGCCCCAGATAGTTGAGCGTCAGCGCGGGCAGCACCAGCGAGAACCAGCCGATCCGGATGGGCAGCCGCCCGAAATGCCCCATATCGGCGGTCAGCGCCTCCGCGCCGGTCACCGTCAGGAATACCGCGCCCAGCACGAACAGCCCGACGACGCCGTGGCTCGCCAGGAAGCCGACGCCATAGCCCGGCCAGATCACTCGCGCGATCGAAGGCTCGTCGGCGATGTGCCACAGGCCCAGCCCGCCGATGACGAGGAACCACAGGATGCAGATCGGCCCGAACAGCTTGGACACCGACGCCGTGCCGCGCGACTGGATAAAGAACAGCGCGACCAGGATGACGATCGTGCACAGCCGGATGACCTCCTCGTTGAAGATCGTCGCGGCGGCGGGAATGGTGTGCAGCCCCTCCATCGCCGACAGGACCGACAAGGCCGGCGTAATGATCGCATCGCCGTAGAAGAGCGACGCCCCCGCCGCGCCGAGCACGAGCGCCAGGCGCGAGCGTATGCCGACCGAGCGCCGGGCGAGCGCGGCCAGCGCCAGCACCCCACCCTCGCCCTGATTGTCGGCGCGCATCAGGAAGACGACATATTTGATCGTCACGACCAGGATCAGCGACCAGAGCGCCAGGCTGAGCACCCCCAATATCTCGCTGGGATCGATGCCGTCGCCCGCCGATTGGGAGAGCGCCTCGCGAAAGGCGTAGAGCGGGCTGGTGCCGATATCGCCGAACACCACGCCGATCGCCCCGACGGTCAGCGCGGCGAGCGCGGGGTGGCGATGCGCGGCGTCCGCCGTGCCCGTGCCCGTGCCCGTGCCCGGGGCGGTGGTCTGATTGGCCGTGATCTCGGTCGCCGTACCCGTCATGCCCGCTGGAACCCCCTGTGCCAAAAGGACGGCGCGCTTTACGCTTCTCCGTCGGGGAAGCAAGGGCTTTCCCAAGGCCGATGCAAACGCTTGATATTGCGCAGCGTCAAGCGCATGGACGGCAAATGGTTCCCTTTTCGTTCGGCGGACATGCGTTTCTGGCGCTGGCCGATGGCGCGCTGTTCTGGCCCGCGCGGTCCGCACTGCTGGTCGCGGACCTGCATCTGGAGAAGGCGAGCTGGTATGCGGGCGGCGGACAGATGCTGCCCCCCTATGATTCGCTGGCGACCCTGAGCGAGCTGACCGCGATCGTCGCGCGGACCGGCGCGCGCGCGGTCTGGTGCCTGGGCGACAGTTTCCACGATGCCGAGGGCTGCGACCGGCTGTTGCCGGAGGCGCGGGCGATGCTGCTCGCGCTGACCGGGTCGACCGACTGGACCTGGATCACCGGCAACCACGACCCGGTATTGCGCGACCGTTGCGGTGGCGTGGTGGTGGACGAGGCGCTGGTCGACGGGCTGGTCCTTCGCCACGAAGCCGATCCGGCGGAGACGCGGCCGGAAGTATCGGGGCATTTCCACCCCAAGCTGCGCCTGAGGGTGCGCGGCAAGCTGGTCGCGCGGCGGTGTTTCGTGGGGACGACCGACAAGCTGATCCTGCCCGCCTTCGGTGCGTTGACCGGGGGGCTGGACGTCGATCACCCGGCGCTGATCGAGGCGGTCGGGCGCTCGGCCGAAGCACTGGTCCCGGTGCGCGACCGGATGCTCCGCTTTCCCGTCGCCGCCTGATTATCCGGCGCGCGCGAGGTCGGGGAAGCCCGCGCGGAACCCGGCGACCTTGGGCTTGTCCCAGCGCACGATATAGGGGTGCGTCGGGTTGCGATCATAGAAATTCTGGTGCTCGGCCTCGGCGGGGTAGAAGCCGCCCTGCTCGATCCGCGTCGTGATCGGCCTGGCGAACGCATGTGCCCGGGTCAGTTGCGCGATATAGGCGCGCGCGATGCGGGCCTGGTCCGGCGTCTGGGCGAAGATGGCGGAGCGATAGCTCGGCCCGCGATCGGGCCCCTGTCCGCCGACCTGGGTCGGATCATGCGCGATCGAAAAATAGACGCGCAGCAACGTCGCATAGGACACCCGCGCGGGGTCATAGGTGATCCGGACCGCCTCGGCATGGCGGGTCCGCTCGGTCGAGACCGCGCCGTAATTGGCATCCTGTCGACCGCCACCGGCATAGCCCGCGGTCACGGCGGTCACGCCCTTCACCCGCTCGAACACCGCCTCCATCCCCCAGAAGCATCCGCCCGCCAGCACCGCCGTCTGGCTACGCCCCGAGGCGGGCACGTCGAGCGCCGCCTTTGGCAGCGGAACGGCGCGTTCGGCCTGGGCGGGAAGCGAGGATAACGCGAGCGATCCGAAAGCGGTCGCGGCGAGGGCGATGCAAAGGGTGGTACGCATCAGCCTGATATGGGATGGTTTTGGGTTTCGGCTAGGGGCCGGGAGGCTGTGGGTATAGGCTTCGACTTCGCTCGGGCAGAGCAGAGTCGAAGGCCAAGGGAAAAGCCCTTAGCGAACCGCCTCGACCGGAGCCGAGCCGTAACAACTGGGCGCTTCCGCCGGATGAAGCATCACGAGACCCAGGGCGCCAAGCGCAAATCCGCCGGCGAACTGCCATACGAAGCTGGACTTGAGGAGGGCACGCATCGAACTTCACCTGTCTAAACGGGTCGCCCCCGGATGGGCGGCGATCTTCCGGGCGCGATGTGGTCGATCGGCGCCGTTCCGACAATGGCGTTTATAGAAACACAGCATTAACGGCACGTGGACGTGTCGTTCATGCCACAGTTAAGCCATATTGCTGCGGCGCATATATTGACATGAAAAAGCCAGCCAGATCGTGCACTTGGCCCAATCGGCTGGCTTTGCGCCGCAGCAATGCCCGATTTATTTCAGCGCGGCGCACGCCGTCTGGATGCGGGTGCAGGCGTCGCGAAGCAGCGAATCGGAGGTCGCATAGCTGATTCGCATCGCGGGCGAGAGGCCGAACGCCGCGCCCTGGACCGCCGCGACCTTCGCGTCGTCGAGCAGATAGCCGACAAAGGCCTCGTCGCTGTCGATCAACCGGCCCGAGGGCGTGGTCTTGCCGATCAGCGGCGCGAAGGACGGATAGACATAGAAGGCGCCTTCGGGAGTCGGACAGGTCATGCCCGGAATCGCGTTCAGCATCGACACCACCATGTCGCGCCGCGCCTGGAACGCCAGGTTGCGCTCTGCCAGGAAGCCCTGGTCGCCGGTCAGTGCTGCGGTCGCCGCCGCCTGCGCGATCGAGCAGGGGTTGGAGGTCGACTGCGACTGGAGCTTGGCGATCGCCTTGATCAGCCAGGGCGCGCCGCCCGCATAGCCGATGCGCCAGCCGGTCATGGCGTAGGCCTTGGAGCAGCCGTTCACCGTCAGCGTGCGCTCGTACAGCTCGGGACAGACCTGCGCGATGGTGGCGAAGCGGAAGCCGTCATAGACGATATGCTCGTACATATCGTCGGCGAAGACCCAGACATGCGGGTGGCGAAGGATCACCTCGCCCAGCGCCTTCAGCTCGTCGGCGGTATAGCCCGCCCCCGTCGGGTTGGACGGCGAGTTCAGGATGACCCACTTGGTCCTGGGCGTGATCGCGGCGTCGAGCGCCTCGGGCGTCAGCTTGTAACCCTGTTCCGGCCCCGCCTTGACGATCACCGGCACACCGCCCGCGAACTGGACGACATCCGGGTAGCTGACCCAATAGGGTGCCGGGATCACCACCTCGTCGCCCGCGTCGATCGTCGCGACCATCGCGTTGAACAGGGTGTGCTTGCCGCCGACATTCACGCTGATCTGATCGGCCGCATAGGTCAGGCCGTTGTCGCGCGCGAACTTCGCCGCGATCGCCGCCTTCAGCTCGGGCGTGCCGTCGACATTGGTATATTTGGTCTTGCCGTCGCGGATCGCCTGGATCGCCGCTTCCTTGACGAAATCGGGCGTGTCGAAATCGGGTTCGCCCGCGCCCAGCCCGATCACGTCGACGCCCGCGCGCTTCAGCTCCATCACGCGGCTGGTGATGGCGAGCGTGGGGGACGGGCTGATACGGCCGAGCGCGGCGGAGGGCTGCATGAAACGAAACCTTTGCGTCAGGAATAAGCGGGGGCGCCTTAGCCCCTCATCCCCTCAATCCGCAACCATTCGTGCACGAAACAATCCGCGAAGCGCGTTACCAAGCAAGAATCCGTCTCGCAGATCGGCGCGTGTCAATCGCCCCTCCATCGCCTGCCCGGTCTCGATCAGGTGGCCGCGCAAGACACCGGGCAGGAGTCCCTGCGCCAGCGGCGGCGTCACCAGCCGGTCGCCGCGCGGCACGAAGAGCGAGGTGAAGCTGCCCTCGGTCAGGCCGCCGTCGGGCGCCTCGAACACCACTTCGGCCGTCCCCGCCGCCCTGCGCGCGGCATCGTAGAAGCTCCGCGCGCTGGTCTTGTGCCGCAGGCGGAGATCGTCCGGAGCGACGGGCAGCGGCACGATCCGCACCGGCACCACCTCCTCGAACGGCGCGGGCGCGGGACCGACCTCGACCACCACCGCCCCGCCACGTGCGAGAAGCAGGCGGATTCGCCGGGCCTCGCGCAGGCGGAAGGTCGCCGCCTGCAACTCGTTGCGCGCGTCATGCCGGTCGAAGGCGAACCCGAGCGCGGCGGCACTGGCCTTCATCCGGGCGAGATGCGCCTCCAGATGCTGGATGCCCTCGATCGGATCGAAGGCCATTGTCTCGATCAGGTCGATTTCGGGTTGTCCGCCGGAGAGGAAGGCGGCCTTGGCGAGGCATTCGTCCCACTCGGCCGCCGCACGCGAGTCGGCGACCACGCCCGATCCGATGCCCAGCGTGGCATGGGTGGCGCCGCGCGGCCAGGTCAGCGTGCGGATCGCGACGTTGAACATCGCGTCGCCATCCGCATCCAGCCGCCCGATCGCACCGGTATAGATGCCGCGCGCCGAGTCCTCGACGGCGGCGATCGCCTGCATCGCGCGGATCTTGGGCGCGCCGGTGATCGACCCGCAGGGGAACAGCGCCGCCAGCACATCGACCGCGTCGCGCCCCTCGGCCAGCGCGGCGGTGACCGTCGAGACCATCTGATGGACGGTGGGATAGGGCTCGACCGCGAACAGCTCGGGCACCGCGACCGAACCCGCGCGCGCGGCGCGTGACAGGTCGTTGCGCATCAGGTCGACGATCATCAGATTCTCGGCGCGCTGCTTGGGATCGTCGCGCAAGTCCCGCGCCGCCCGCGAATCGGCGACGGGATCGGCCTCGCGCCGCGCCGTGCCCTTCATCGGCCGCGCGGTCAGGCGGCCATCCTCCAGCGCGACGAACATCTCGGGCGACAGCGACAGGATCACCGTCTCGCCGGTCGCGACCACCGCCCCCCAGCCCGCGCGCGACCGGGCGCGCAGCCCCGCATAGAGCGCCAGCGGATCGCCCAGCACCGGCGCGCTCGCGCGAAAGGACAGATTGACCTGATAGAGATCCCCCGCCGCGATCAGTCGCTGCACCTCGGCGAATTGCGCGGCATGGCGCGCCTCGTCCCATTCGGGCTCGAGCGCGCCGATCCACGCCCCCGCCGGGTCGGGCAGCGCCGATTCGACCGTAATTTCCTCAAAGCCTTCGAACAGGCCGAACCACAGGAGCGGGCCGTCGGTCGCCCGTGCGGCTATGCCCGACTCCAGCGCCGCCCCCGCCTCATAGGCGATCATCCCGGCGGCGTGCAGTCCGCGCGACCGTGCCTCGCGAAGCCGGTCCAGCGCGGGCACGACCTCGTCCGGCCGCTGCGCGACGACGATCTCGACTGGCGCGGAATAGAGTCGCGCCGCCGCCCCTCCGTCCCGGGCGTCGTCGAGCAGCACGAAAGGGACATCAAGGCGCAACATGCCCGACGATCCATGCACGGCCCGTCCCCGCACATGCAAGTATCGATTGCCCACGAACGATTACGAAGTATCGATTGGATGTCAGTGTCTCAGCGCCTATCTCGGCGGCCATGACGTCCGCACCCCAGAACCCGCCGCTCCGCGCCGCGATCGTCCCCGTCACCCCGCTCCAGCAGAATTGCTCGATCGTCTGGTGCACGGCGACGATGAAGGCGGCGGTGGTCGATCCCGGCGGCGATCTGCCGCGCATCCACGATGCCATCGCCAAGACCGGCGTGACGGTGGAGAAGATCCTGCTGACCCACGGCCATATCGACCATGCGGGCGGCGCGAAGGCGCTGTCCGATGCGCTGGGCGTCCCCGTCGAGGGACCGCAGGAGGAGGATCGCTTCTGGCTCGCGCGGCTGGACGAGGATGGGCAGGCCTATGGCATCCCGGCGCAGGTGATCGAGCCGACGCGCTGGCTGAACGAAGGCGACTCGGTGACGGTCGGCGACCTGACCCTGGATGTATACGAGACGCCCGGGCACACGCGCGGGCACGTGATCTTCCACCACGCCCCGTCGAAGTTCGCGCTGGTCGGCGATGTCCTGTTCCAGGGATCGGTCGGGCGCTCCGATATGCCCGGCGGCGACCATGACACGCTGATCCGCTCGATCGTCGAGAAGCTGTGGCCGCTGGGGAACGAGACGGCATTCATTCCGGGGCACGGCCAGCCCAGCACCTTCGGGCATGAGCGGCAGAGCAATGCCTTCGTCGCGGACCGGGTTCTGGGGTTGGGGTAAGCGGTCGGGCGTGGCCTTCGACTTCGACGTCTTGCGCCGAAGTCGAAGGCCAAGGGAATCATTTCCGGTTCGCCGCGCTCTCCGCCCGAATCGCCTTGAATTCGGACCCGTCACGCCATTCCGGCCAGTCCCGTCCATCGGCCAGATCGCGGCCGATGCGATAGAACAGCCCGACATCCGCCGCCGCCCCGCGCAGGTCCCATTTGGCGTCCCAGGCGTCACAGGTCTGGTGGTAGCAGCGCATATAGGCGTCGAGCCACGCCTGCCCCGCCGGTCGTCCGCCCGCGACCAGGTCCGGCGCGCCGCTGATCGCCATCAGCAACAGCGTCGGCACACCGCGCCGCGCGACCGAGAAATGGTCGGCGCGGTAGAACAGCCCGCGCTCGGGCAGGGCCTCCGGCGTCACCGTCCGCCCCTGCGCGGCGGCGGCGGCCTTCAGCCGGTCCTCCAGGTCGTTCTGCCCGTCGCCGACCAGCATCACGTCCTTCGACGGACCCGCCGTCTGGAGGATATCGAGCGTCAGATTGGCGACCGTCCTGGCCAGCGGATAGACCGGCTTCACCGCATAGGTCTCCGACCCCAGCAGCCCGCGTTCCTCACCGGTCCATAGCGCGAAGACCAGGCTGCGATCGGTCGGCGGCGCGGCCTTGAACGCGCGTGCCAGCTCCAGCACGCCCGCCACGCCCAGCGCATCGTCATTGGCGCCGGGGCGGATCGTGCGACCCTGCGCATCCGCCGCACCCTTGCCATAGGCGTCCCAATGCGCGCCGAACATCACGACCTCGTCGGGATGCGTCCTGCCGGGGAGCCTGGCCAGCACGTTGCGGCTTTCGGCCCGCACCGTCGTGACGGGCAGGTCGGCGGAGAATCGCTGCCCCTTCAATTCGACCGGGCGGAAGTCGGCGCGGCGCGCGGCGGCGCGCTGCTGCGCCAGGTCCAGTCCGGCGGCGGAGAACAGCGTCTTCGCCGAGTCGCCCGACAACCAGCCCTGCAACAACACCCGCGCATTGGGATCGCCGCGCACGATATCGTAATTCTCGCCCGCGGGCGCGGTGACGGTCGCCCAGCCATAGCCCGCGCCCGGCGTGTCATGGACGATGAGCGCCCCCACCGCGCCCTGCCGCGCGGCTTCCTCGAACTTGTAGGTCCAGCGGCCATAATAGGTCATCCGCCGGTCGCCGAACCTGCCCTTGGCATCGTCCCCCGCGACCGCCTCGAAATCGGGGTCGTTGACCAGGAAGACCGCGATCTTGCCCTTCAGGTCGACGCCCTTGAAATCGTCCCAGCCACGCTCGGGCGCATGGACGCCGTAGCCGACGAAGACCATGGGCGCGTCCTTGATCGCCACCCGGTCGACGGGCCGCACGGTCGAGACATAGACGCCCTCGCCCTGGACGAGCGGCATCGCCCCGGCGCGCATCATGCCCTTGCCGATCTGGGTACGGATCAGCGGCACGGCCTGCGTCCACCGCCCGTCCGGCCCGCCGGGTTGCAGCCCCATCGCCTTGAACTGCGCGACCAGCCAGTCGACCGTCTTCGCTTCGCCGGGGGTGCCGGGCGCGCGCCCCTCGAACGCGTCGGAGGCGAGCGTCTTCACGTCGCTGGACAGACGCGCGGGGGAGATCGGGTCGGGGGCCGCGCCGGTCAGCGCGATGGCGGCCAGGCCGATGAGGGGAAAACGAATCATCGCTGGTCGATCCTTATGACGGTGGTCGCGCTCACCGGCGCGACATGACTGGTGTAGACGATCCCGATCGCCCAGCCCGCCAACAGCGCCAGGATCGCCCAGGTTCCCAACGCGCCCCCGGCGCGACCGATATTGGGCGCGGGCCGCATCATGCCCCAGCCATGGCCGATCCGCGCGACGATGAACGCGCCGCCCAGCAGCCACAGCCAGAAGGCCGAACCGCCCGCCAGCTCGATGAGCGCCATGAGGATCAGGATGAAGGGCGCATATTCGACGAAATTGGCCTGCGCCCTCATGCCGCTGGCCAGCCGCGAATCACCGCCGTCGCCGAGCAATATCTTGCCGCGAAACCGCCCGATGACGATTCGCAGCGCGAGCCACAGATTGACCAAGGCGGCGGCGGCCGCGATGCTGAGCGTGACGGGCAGAACCATGAGCGCCGCTATCCCCTTCTATTGAACCGGACATGGGGTGCCATTCCGTGGCGAAGCTTGCAACATCGGCAAAACTCGCTATAGGCGCGGGGCTTCGCGATGCGTCCGGCTGGGTGCTCACGCGGCCGGGTCCTCGATCCGGGCGCGCAATGGGTGCTGACCGTGGCGTATTCCACCCATTGTTCGAATTGATAAGGTGCCGCAATGGCCGTCCCCAAGAGAAAGACTTCGCCCTCCAAGCGCGGCATGCGCCGTGGCCACGACTCGCTGTCGATCGCCGCGTTCCAGGAATGCCCGAATTGTGGCGAGCTGAAGCGTCCGCACAATCTGTGCACCGCTTGCGGCCACTATAACGGCCGTGAGGTCGTGTCGGTCGAGGGCTGATCCCTCCACCTGTCACCGGAATGACCGTCAGAGGAACGCATGGCCGATAACGCCTGGATCGCCGTCGATGCGATGGGCGGCGACGACGGGTTGGCTGTGATGCTTGCCGGCGTCGCCAGAGCGCGACGCCGCTTCGAGGGCATGCGCTTCCTGCTGGTCGGGGACGAGGCGCAGATTGCGGAGGGGTTGAAGACCCATCCCAATCTGTCCGCCGCGTCCGAAATCGTGCACGCGCCCGAAGTGGTCGGCTCAAACGAGAAGCCGAGCCAGGCGATACGGCGCGCCCGCACGACATCGATGGGCATCGCCATCGATCTGGTGAAGCGTGGCCGCGCCGCCGCCGCCGTGTCGTCGGGCAATACCGGCGCGCTGATGGCGATGGCCAAGCTGTCGCTTCGCACCCTGCCCGGCATCGACCGGCCCGCGCTCGCCGCGCCGCTCCCCACGCTGGGCGACAATGACGTCGTCATGCTCGACCTCGGCGCCAATACCGAGTGCGATGCGCGCAACCTCGTCCAGTTCGCCGTCATGGGCGCGGCCTATGCCCGCATCCTGCTCGAGCTCGACAATCCGCGCGTGGCGCTGCTCAATATCGGATCCGAGGACCAGAAGGGCACCGACGAGATCCGCGATGCGGCCGCCGTGCTGCGCGGACAGAACCACCTGCCGCTCAACTTCACCGGCTTCGTCGAGGGCAACCAGCTTGCCCAGGGCCATGTCGACGTGATCGTGTGCGACGGTTTCGCGGGCAATATCGCGCTCAAGACGGCGGAGGGCACCGCGCGCTTCGTCGGCGATCTGCTCAAGCGCGCCTTCCGCTCCTCGACCCGGTCGAAGATCGGCTTCCTGATCTCGCGCCCCGCCACACAGCTTCTGCGCGACCACCTCGACCCCAATAACCACAACGGCGCGGTCTTCCTGGGCCTGAACGGCGTGGTGGTGAAGAGCCATGGCGGCGCCACCGAACTCGGTGTCGCCACCGCGATCGGCAATGCGGCCAAGATGGTGCGCGCCGACCTGACCCGGCGTATCGCCGAGGATCTCTTGAATTTCGAGGATGCGGCATGATTCGTTCGATCGTCACGGGTACGGGTTCGGCGCTTCCAACCCGGCGGGTGTCGAACGAGGAACTGGCGCAGGAGGTCGACACGTCCGACGAGTGGATCGTCGAGCGCACCGGCATCCGCTTTCGCCACATCGCCGGGCCCGAGGAGACGACCGCGACCCTGGCCGCCGATGCCGCCAAGGCGGCGATCGCGGCGGCCGGACTGTCGGCGCAGGATATCGACCTGATCGTGCTGGCGACCGCCACGCCGGACCAGACCTTTCCCGCGACCGCGACCAAGGTCCAGACGATGCTGGGCATCGACGACTGCGTCGCTTTCGACGTCGCCGCCGTCTGCTCGGGCTTTCTTTATGCGGTGCAGGTCGCCGATGCGATGCTGCGCAGCGGAGTGCAGCGTCGCGCGCTGGTGATCGGCGCCGAGACTTTCAGCCGCATCCTCGATTGGGAGGACCGCACCACCTGCGTCCTGTTCGGCGACGGGGCCGGCGCGATGGTGCTGGAGGCGCGCGAGAGCGACGATGCGGACGGTCGCGGCATCCTGGCCACCAGGCTGCACGCCGACGGGCGCCATAACGGGCTGCTCTATGTCGATGGCGGTCCTTCGACCACGGGCACGGTCGGCAAGCTTCGGATGAAGGGCCGCGAAGTCTTCCGCCACGCCGTCGTCAACCTGGCGCAGGTCATGGAAGAGGCTTTGGGCCTGGCGGGCTTCACCTCGGACGATGTCGACTGGGTCGTGCCGCACCAGGCCAATGCCCGCATCCTGGACGCCACCGCGCGCAAGCTGAGCCTGCCGTCCGAGAAAGTCATCGTGACGGTCGACCAGCATGCGAATACCTCGGCGGCGTCGGTTCCTCTGGCGCTCGACACCGCGGTTCGCGACGGTCGCATCCGGCAAGATGATCTGATCGTTCTGGAGGCGATGGGCGGTGGCTTCACCTGGGGCGCCGCGGTGATCCGCTTCTGAACAATCGATTTTCATTAACTAAGATAAATCCCTTTCGGTCCCAATAGGCGATGTGTTAATTGCCTGCTTACACACCATTGGGGGATGGAAATGACCAAAGCTGGAACCTTGACCCGTGCCGACCTGGCCGAATCGCTGCATCAGGAAGTGGGACTTTCCCGCTCCGATTCGGCCGATGTCGTGGAGCAGATTCTTGTCGAGATGTGCGAAGCGTTGTCGCGCGGCGAGAATGTCAAGATTTCGGGCTTCGGCACCTTCGTGCTGCGTGACAAGGGTGAGCGGATCGGCCGCAATCCCAAGACCGGGATCGAGGTGCCGATCGCACCCCGCCGCGTCCTGACCTTTCGCGCGAGCCAGATGATGCGCGATCGTATTGTCGCGGCGGGATAGACCCACACCCCCTCCCGAGGGCGGCAAGGCCGATGGTGCGCTGCGCACCATCGGCGAGGTGTCGCGCGAAACCGGGGTGGCGCAGCATGTCCTGCGCTACTGGGAAAGCCGGTTTCCCCAGCTCCGCCCGGTGCAAAGGGCGGGCAATCGCCGCTATTACCGGGTCGACGACCTCACCCTGATCCGCCGTATCGATCATCTGCTCAACCAGCAGGGCTATACCGTGCGCGGCGTACAGCAACTGTTCGAGACCGAAGCGCGCGCGAAGGACGATCCCGCGACGATGCTGCGCAACATTCGCGATTCGCTGGTCGAGGCGCTGGCCTGGGATGACCGGGCGGAGCGGCGCTAGGGCCGATCGACATTCAACGATGCCTGTCCTTCCCTCGCCCATAGTGGAGGGGAGAGGGTTGCGCAGACTTGGTCTTTGCGTAGCGAAGGCTTAGTCGGAGCTGGGTGAGGGGTGATGCGCTCGAAGAGCGCGCGAGCCGAAGGCTCGCTCAACCCCTCACCCAAGCTGCGCTAGCCAGCACGCTGGCAAGCTTCGCTAACCTTCTCCCCTGTCCAGGGGAGAGGGGAGAATAAGCTGAATGTCGATCGGTCCTAGCGTTTCGGTGTGGCCTTCTATGTCGGCGCGGAGCGCCAACGTTCACCCTGAGCGGGGTTCAGAACCCGGTCTCACTCCCCACCTCCGTTCAGCGTGCGCAAGGCCGAAGGCCACGCCCCAACCTCAGGCGTGCTGAACCACCTCGCCCGGCAGACCCAGCAGCAGATCCCGGCAAGCCCGATTATAGGCGTGGGCGCGCCACCAGAACCAGCCGCCATTGCCGACACCCCAGGCCGCGACGCCCAGCGCCGCCCAGGGGACCGCGCGCGCCGCACGGCCGCCGCGTGCCGCGATCCGGCCCGCCGCCAAGCCACCCTTGCCGATCCGCCGTGCGGTCTTGGCCAGCTTGCCCGCCGCCCGCGCCTGCGACAAGATGCCCGATCCGCCGCGCAGGTCGCCCAGGATCGCGGCGGGGCCGACGAAACCCTTGAGCTTCGCGGCGATCTCCTGCGCCTCGATCGACGCCCCCGGTTCGAGCTGGCGTCGCTGCGCGCCGGTCAGGCCATAGGCATCGCCGATCCGGTCGATCGTCTCGGCCAGGCTCTCCGTCCCGATGGTCAGCGCCTTCGCCCCCGCCTTCAGCGCGCGACGGCGGATCAGCTTCTCATTGGCCTCGAAAATCTGTTCGATCCTGGCGCGGTCCATGGCGGGTCCCTGTTCGGTCATCCGCCATCAAGCCGCGACACCGGGCTGCGGTTCCGTCCTATCGCTCACGCGTGGCGAGGAAGCGGACCTTGGGATAGCGATCGGCGACATAGCCGACTTCCCAGGCGCTCTTGGCAAGGAAGACGGGGTTGTCGTCGCGGTCCTTGGCCATGGCCGCGCGGTTCAGGTCCATGAACGCCTTCAGGTCGGCGGGATCGTCCGCCGCGATCCAGCGCGCGGTGTCGAACGGCGCGGGCTCCAGCCCGGCGGCGACCTTATATTCCGCATCCAGCCGCGACAGCAACACGTCGAGCTGGAGCTGCCCCACGACGCCGATGATCCAGTTCGAGCCGATCTCCGGGTAGAAGACCTGCGTCACCCCTTCCTCGGCCATGTCGTCCAGGGCCTTGCGCAACTGCTTGGTCTTGGTCGGGTCCTTGAGCGCGACGCGGCGCAGGATTTCGGGCGCGAAATTGGGCAGGCCGGTGAAGCGCACATCCGCCCGCTCCGATAGCGTATCGCCCACCCGCAACGTGCCATGGTTCGGGATGCCGATGATGTCGCCCGGAAACGCCTCGTCGGCGACTTCGCGATTCTGCGCGAAGAAGAGGATCGGCGAGTGGACCGCGATCGGCTTGCCATGGCCCGTCGGCGTCAGCTTCATGCCGCGTTTGAAGGTGCCCGAACACAGCCGCATGAACGCGATGCGGTCGCGGTGCTGCGGGTCCATGTTCGCCTGCACCTTGAACACGAAGCCGGTGACTTCCTTGTTCTCAGGCGACACGGGTGCGGGCTCGGCAGGCTGCGGGCGGGGTGGCGGCGCGTGACGGCTGAGCGCGTCGATCAGCTCGGCGACCCCGAAATCCTTCAGCGCCGATCCGAAATAGACCGGCGTCAGGTCGCCGTTGCGATAGGCCTCCGCATCGAACTGCGCATAGCCCGCCTGCGCCAGCTCCACCTCCTCGGCGACCTCGGGCGGCAGGGTCGGCGCATCGTCGATCTTGCCGTGGAAGGCGCGGCTGTCGCCTTCGGGACGGCTGACCCTGCCCGTGGTCAGGTCGAGCACGCCCTCGAACAACCCGCCCATGCCGACCGGCCAGCTCATCGGCGCCACGTCGAGCGCCAAAATGTCGGCGATCTCGTCGAGCAGCTCGAACGCGGGGCGGCCTTCGCGGTCGACCTTGTTGACGAAGGTGATGATCGGCACCGAGCGCAGGCGGCACACCTCGAACAATTTGCGCGTCTGCGCCTCGATCCCGCGCGCCGCGTCGATAACCATGACGGCCGAGTCGACGGCGGTCAGCGTGCGATAGGTATCCTCCGAGAAATCCTCGTGGCCCGGCGTGTCGAGCAGGTTGAAGGTCACGCCGTCCTTTTCGAACGTCATCACCGAGGACGTGACCGAGATGCCGCGCTGCTGCTCGATCTTCATCCAGTCGGACCGCGCGCGCCGGTTCTGGCCCCGCGCCTTGACCTCACCCGCCAGATGGATCGCGCCGCCGAAATAGAGCAGCTTCTCGGTCAGCGTCGTCTTGCCGGCGTCAGGGTGCGAGATGATCGCGAAGGTACGGCGGGGGGAAGTCATGGGCGGCTCTGTCGAATAGGGAAATGGCGCGTCCGGGCGCCCGAGATGCTGCGCCTGTTACAGCAAATTGTGGCACAAGACAGGCCCCGGATTGCGAGCGACCATTGATGCCGCACGTCATACATGCGCTCTACCCCGGCGGAGGCCGGGGTCCAGGTGCCAAGAGGCTCGTGGCGCGCACAACGGTCTCGATCTCAAAGTTCGCAGCACCTGGACCCCGGCCTGCGCCGGGGTGGTACGATATAGGCCGGGGTGGTACGATACAGGAGAGCGTGTCCCTACCCCGCCAGCGTCACCGTCATCTGCATGACCTTCTCACCGCCGACCGGAACGATGAACACGCCGGGCTTGTCGGTGAACTCGCCGTCGAACCCTTCCGGATCGGCGATGCCGTGCCAGGGCTCGACACAGACATAGGCCGCGCCCGGCTTGGTCCAGATGCCCAGCTTGTCGGTATCGGGGAAAGCGATGCGCAGTTGCGGCGCGCCGTCCGCGCCATAGGTCACGCTGCGGCTCTCGACCGGGTCCCACACCAGCGCGTCGTTGGTGAAGAGATCGTCCGCCAGGTGCAGCGTGCGGCCGTCGAGCAGGCTGTCGCGGCGCGCGTCCGCGATCAGGCCATCGGGGGCGATCACGCGCAGCCTGGACGGCTCGTCCGTTTCGAACACGATACGATGATCGCTCCGCGCCTTCCCGTAGGGCAGCGGCCAGGCGAAGGCGGGGTGGAAACCGAAGCTGGCGGGCATCGGCACCTCGCCCCGGTTGAGGACGCGGATTTCCATCACCAGCGTCGTCTCCTCCAGCCGGAACTCCGCCTCCAGCCGGAAGGCGAAGGGGTAGGAGGTCCGCGTCGCCTCGCTGTCGCCCAGCGAGAAGACCGCGCGGGTGTCTTCGTGCGTCACCAGTTCGAACATCGAGTGGCGCGCGAAACCATGCTTGGCCATCGGATAATGCCGACCGTTCAGGCGGATGCCGTCGCGGGTCACGCCGATCACCGGGAACAGCAAGGGTGCGCGACCGGTCCAGAAGGCCGGGTCGGCATTGGTCATCAGCTCGCGCCCCTGGGCATCCTTCAGCGAGGACAGCTCCGCCCCGAACGGGTTGATCGCCGCCGACAGATGGTCGTTGCCGATACGGATCCAGCTTTCTTCGTCAGCCACGGAGTTGCGCTCCCTGTTTGGCGGCCGCGGCGACGATCCTGTCGGCGATGGCCTTGAGTTCCTCGTCGGTGAAGCTCTTCTGCGCCGGTTGCAGCAGGACTTCGACCGCGACCGACTTGTGGCCCTCCGGCACGCCCTGCCCGGCGAACACGTCGAAGACGCGCGCGGCGGTGATCGCCGCCTTGTCGGCACCCCGGACAGCGCGGATCAGCATGTCGGCCGCCAGCGTGTCGGGCACCAGGAAGGCGAAGTCGCGGCGGACCGACTGCAGCGCCGGGGGCGTGTAGGCGGGCCGCATGAACCCGCTCGCCCGCTTGGGCGGGATGGCGTCGAGATAGAGCTCGACCGCCGCCACCGCGCCGTCAAGGTCGAACGCCTTGAGCACCGAGGGGTGGACCATGCCGAACGCCGCCAGCACCGTCTTCGGCCCGAGGCGCAGCGTACCCGACTGGCCGGGATGCCAGGCGTCGCCCGCCTCACCCATCACCTGCAGGTTATCCACCGGGGCACCGGCCTGGGCCAGCAATGCGATCGCCTCGGCCTTGGCGTCATAGGCGTCATAGCCTTGCGCCTTGCCCGAGCGCCAGTTGCGGGCCGACTTGTCGCCCGCCAGCACCACGCCCAGGGTCGGCCGCTCCGCCTCTTCCAGATAGCGGCGGCCGATCTCGAACAGGCGCACGGTGGCTGCGCCACGCTTGATATTGCGCTCGGTCGCGGCGAGCAGGCCGGGGAGCAGCGACGGGCGCATGACCTTCAGATCCTCGCTGATCGGGTTGGCCAGCGTGAAGGCCCCGCCCCCGAAGGGCGCGGCCTGCGCCTCGCTGATGAAGCTCCACGTCACCGCCTCGTCCAGGCCGCGCGCGGCGGCGGCGCGGCGGGCGCGGCGCTCCAGCTTCTGCTGCGGCGTGGCGGTGGGACGCGCGACGCCGGGGGCGCGGGGGAGCGCGACCGGGGGAACATGGTCGATCCCCTCGATGCGGATCACTTCCTCGACCAGATCGGCGGGGCCGTCCACGTCACGACGCCAGCTCGGCGCCGTGACCTGCCATTCGGCGGTCACGGTAAAGCCCAGCGATTCGAGGATCGCCTTCTGCCGCGCGGGCTCGATGGCCAGGCCACCCAGCGTTTCGGCGAGGCTGGGGTCGTAACCGATGGTCTTGGCCGTCACCGGCGGCTCACCGGCCCGCGTGACGCCGCTCGCCCTGCCGCCGCAGATATGCTGGACGAGGAAGGTCGCGATGGCGAGCCCGTCGTCCAGGAAGGCCGGGTCCACCCCGCGCTCGAACCGCTGCCGCGCGTCGGAGGTCAGGCCAAGCTTCTGCCCGGCGCGCGCGATCGCCTCGGGCGCGAAATACGCGCATTCGATGATGACGTCGGTGGTCGTCTCCGACACGCCCGAATGCTCGCCGCCCATGATGCCGCCGATATCGTGCACGCCCGCATCGTCGGCGATGACGGTCATGCCCTCGGACAGGGTATAGGTCTTGCCGTTCAGCGCCTCGACCGTCTCGCCGTCGCGGGCCTTGCGCGCGACCAGACCGCCCGACAGCTTCGCCTTGTCATAGACGTGCAGGGGACGGCCGAGATCGACCGTCATGTAATTGGTGATGTCGACCAGGGCCGAGATCGGCTTCTGCCCGATCGCGGTCAGCCGCTGGCGCATCCATTCGGGGGCCTCGCCATTGGTCAGGCCCGATACCTCTTGCGCGTAGAAGGCCGGGCAACCCTCGGCGTCCTCGATGCGCACATCGGGACCAGCCCCCTCGCCCGTCACCTGCGGCACGGTCGGCGCGATCAGCGTACCCAGCCCGGCGGCGGCGAGATCGCGCGCGATGCCGTGGACGCCCATGCAGTCCTGGCGGTTGGGCGTGATCGACACGTCGATGACCGGATCATTGAGCCCGGCATAATCGGGGAAGGACGTGCCGATGGCCGCATCCTCGGGCAGTTCGATGATGCCGTCATGCCCCTCGCCGATCTGCAACTCGCGCGCCGAGCACATCATGCCGTTCGACTCGACGCCGCGAATGGCCGCGACCTTCAGCGTCACGTCGAGGCCGGGGACATAGGCCCCCGGCGCGCCGAACACGCCGACCAGCCCCGCGCGGGCATTGGGCGCGCCGCACACGACCTGCATGGGCCCGTCGCCTGCATCGACCGACAGCACCTGCAGCTTGTCCGCCTGCGGATGCCGCTCGGCCGACAGGATGCGCGCGACGCGGAACGAGGCCAAAGCCTCGCCCGGATTGTGGACGCCCTCGACCTCCAGGCCGATACGGGTCAGCCCCTCGACGATGGTCTCGAGCGAGGCGTCGGTGTCCAGATGGCTCTTCAGCCAGCCCAGCGTGAACTTCATGCGCCGACTCCTCCCGACAGCGTGGGTACGTCGAGGCTCGCGAACCCGTAATGCTTCAACCAGCGGATATCGCCGTCGAAGAAGGCCCGCAGATCGTCCATCCCGTATTTCAGCATGGCGAGGCGATCGATGCCGCAGCCGAAGGCGAAGCCCTGCCACTCGTTCGGATCGAGCCCGCACGCCTCGATGACCTTCGGGTGGACCATGCCGGAGCCCAGCACTTCCATCCAGCCACCACCGGAGCCGCCGATGACGCGCTTGCCCTTCTCGATGGTGTAGCCGACATCGACCTCGGCCGAGGGTTCGGTGAACGGGAAATAGCTGGGGCGCAGGCGCAGGACGATATCGTCACGCTCGAAGAACGCCTTGAGGAAGGTTTCCAGCGTCCATTTGAGGTGGCCGAGCGTGATGCCCTTGTCGATCACCAGCCCCTCGACCTGGTGGAACATCGGCGTGTGGGTCGCGTCCGAGTCGGAGCGATAGGTGCGGCCCGGCGCGATGATGCGGATCGGCGGCTTGCTGTCCAGCATGGTGCGGATCTGCACCGGCGAGGTGTGGGTGCGCAGCACGCGGCGCACGGTACGCTCGTCGCCGCCCGCCTCGACCCCCGCCAGATAGAAGGTGTCGTGCATGGCGCGCGCCGGATGCGTCTCCGGAATGTTGAGCGCGGTGAAATTGTGCCAGTCGGTCTCCACCTCCGGGCCCGTCGCGACCGCGAAGCCCAGGTCGGCGAAGATCTCGGCCAGCTCGTCCATCACCTGCGACACCGGATGGACGGTGCCGAAGCCGCTGGTGTCGACCGGCAGGGTCATGTCCAGCCGTTCGGACGACAGCCGCGCATCGAGCGCCGCCTGTTCCAGCCCCGCCTTGCGCGTGGCGAGCGCGTCGGTGACGGCCTCGCGCAGACCATGGATGCGCGGCCCCTCGACCTGGCGTTCCTCGGGGCTCATCTTGCCGAGCGTCTTGAGCAGCTGGGTGATGCGGCCCTGCTTGCCCAGCGCATCGACGCGCACCGTCTCCAGCGCGTCCAGCGCGGGCGCCGCGGCGATGGCGGCGAGAAGGTGCTCGCGCATATGTTCGACTTCGTTGCTCACTCTTCACTCCGTCGGCCGCTTCGACCACCCGAACGGGGGCGGTCCGGCCCGTTGGCGGGATCGGGTCCGCCGTAGCGGGTAGCGGTAGCCCTTATCAATCCTCCAGACGCGATCGGGCGACCATGATCGCCATGTCGGCTGGGGCCGATGCACCGCTGGTTAAACTAGCAATGTTTTTGTAACGTATATCATATTATGAGGTTAAAACGGTCTGAGGGGCCGAGAAGACCGCCGGGACCGCAACCATGTCACTCGATATCGCCAGCCTTCAGGTGGTGGCCGCACTCGGCAGCGTCCTCTCCGGCCTGCTGCATTTCTTTCCCGGCATCACCAGTCGCGAGTCCGGGCGCTGGCCGATCTGGTGGGGGTGCGGCAAGATCCTGATCGGCGTGACCAACGCTGCGGGCCTGTGCTTCGACGGCACGCGGCTTTCGGTGCTCGAGCGGATCACCGATGGTCTGCTGCTGGTCGGGCTGTGCCTGTGCATCCATGCCCTGTCGATCTTCGCGCGACGACGCCCCCCGCCTCTGATCCTGTTCGGGCTGGCGGCGATGCTGGCGCTGACCATACCGTTCGTCCTGTTCGGCGACCGCGACGCCCGCCTGTCGGTCATGTTGATGGGCGGCACGCGAACCCTGTTCAATTTCACCGCCGCGTGGATGCTGATCCAGATCGCCCGGACCGAGAATGTGCGGACCGCCTGGGTCATGGGCGTGCTGTTCGCCGCCTCGGTGCCGCTCTTCTGTACGCGAACCGCGCTGCAAATGGTGGCCTGGCACGATCCCGTCTGGGACAGCGTGGCACAGGCGACCGCCGACTGGAGCGTCGGCATCGCGATCATCCTGGTGTCGCTCAGCCATCTCGCGCTGCTGCTGATCGATGCCGAACGCGTCCAGCGCGCGCTGTCCGAACAGGCGAGTCGCGACTGCCTGACCGGCGCGCTGAATCGGTTCGGGTTGCAGCGGATGGCGCCGACGCTGCACGGTCCGGTGACGCTGTTGCTGATCGATATCGACCGCTTCAAGGCGCTGAACGACGGGCATGGACATGCGGCGGGGGACACGGTGCTGCGCCTGCTGTCCGACCTGGCGCAATGCGAGATCGGCGCACGCGGGACACTGGTCCGGATCGGCGGCGACGAATTCCTCTGCGTCTTGCCCGGCCGGGACGAGGTGACCGCCCGCGCCATCGCCAAGCGGCTGTCCGACCGGTTCGATCGTGCGGTCGCGGCACTGGTCGACGGTCCGTGCCCGCCCTCGCTCAGCATCGGGCTCGCGCAGGGTGTGGTCAGGGGCCGACTGGACCGCCTGATCGAGGAAGCGGATGCGGCGATGTACGACATCAAACGCGCGCACCATGCCCGACACGACCCCGCGCGGGCGGCATGAGTACCGACTCCTCCCCCTCCCCCCGTCCAGGGGAGAGGGAGGACGACATCAGGGGCCGTCACACCGCCTTGGCGGAACCCGGTGTGTTGACGCCCATCGACTGGAGGTAGCGCTTGATATTGCGCGCCGCCTGGCGGAGTCGCTGTTCGTTCTCGACCATGGCGATGCGGACAAAACCCTCGCCATTCTCGCCGTACCCGACACCGGGTGCGACCGCGACCTTGGCTTCGGTCAGCAACTGCTTGGAAAATTCCAGGCTGCCGAGATGCGCGAGCGCCGGGGGCAGCGGCGCCCAGGCGAACATCGACGCCTTGGGGCTGGGAATATCCCATCCGGCGCGGCCGAAGCTCTCGACCAGCACGTCGCGGCGCTTGTGATAGAGCTGGCGGTTCTTCTCGACGATGTCCTGCGGCCCGTTGAGCGCGGCGCACGCCGCCGCCTGGATCGGCGTGAAGGCGCCGTAATCGAGATACGATTTCACCCGCGTCATCGCCGCGATCAGGCGTCTGTTGCCGACCGCGAAGCCGATCCGCCAGCCCGCCATGGAATAGGTCTTGGACAGCGAGGTGAACTCGACCGCGACGTCCTTGCCGCCCTTGACCTGCAGGATCGAGGGCGTCGGGTTGCCGTCGTAATACAGCTCGGAATAGGCGAGGTCGCTCAGCACCCACAGCTCATGCTTCTTCGCAAAGGCCACCAGCCGTTCGTAGAAGGCCAGGTCCACCGTCTCGGCGGTCGGGTTCGACGGATAATTGACCACCAGCACCGAGGGGCGCGGCACGGTGAAGTGCATCGCCCGCTCCAGGCTCTCGAAATAGGCCTCGTCCGGCGTCGTCGGCACCGCGCGGATCGTCGCGCCCGCGATGATGAAGCCGAAGGTGTGGATCGGATAGGAGGGATTGGGCGCCAGGATCACGTCGCCCGGCGCGGTGATCGCGGTCGCGAGGCTCGCCAGCCCTTCCTTCGACCCCATGGTCACGACCACCTCGGTCTCGGGATCGAGGTCGACGCCGAAGCGGCGGCCATAATAATTGGCCTGGGCGCGGCGCAGGCCCGGAATGCCCTTGGACTGCGAATAGCCGTGCGCATCGGGCTTCTTCGCGACCTCGACCAGCTTGTCGAGGACATGGTCGGGCGGCGGCAGGTCGGGATTGCCCATGCCCAGATCGATGATGTCCTCGCCGCCCGCGCGCGCCGCCGCCCGCATCGCGTTGACTTCGGCGATGACATAGGGCGGCAGGCGCTTGATGCGGTAGAACTCTTCGGACATGGGTCCCTCTGTGTAACGATTTGGGACCCGGACCTTAGCGTCTTTCGTTTCCCGACGCGACCCGACATGATGACGCAATATCCTGACGCCAACAGGGCGCGCGACGAACGAGAGGATGCGGATGACCCCCGGCCAGACGAACGCCCCGAATTCCACCGGCACCCTGCCGACGCTGGAGGAATTGCAGCACTGGACCTGGGTGATGGGCCGCGCGCAACAGATGTTGATGGAGGCCGCGCTGTCGCCCCCGCCCGACGGCGTGCCGGTGGTGCCGGGCTTCAACGACCCCGCCACGATGGGCCGCGTTCGCGACTTCTGGTCCGATTCGATGAAGCTGTGGCAGCGCTTCGTCGATCCCTCCGCCGAACCCAGCCCCGCGCCCAAGCCAGACCGCCGGTTCAAGGCCGAGCAGTGGCAGTCGCCGCTCTTCGACTGGATCCGGCAAAGCTATCAGGTCGTCTCCGACCATATGCTGCGCGGCGTCGACGCGCTCGAGGGGGTGGACCCCAAGCAGAAGGAGCAGCTCCGCTTCGCCGCGCAAGCCTTTGTCGACGCGATGAGCCCGACCAACTTCCCCGCGACCAATCCGGAAGTGCTCGACAAGATCGTCGAGACGCGCGGCGAGAATCTCCTCAAGGGCCTCCAGAACATGATGGCCGATCTGGGGCGCGGCCAGCTCACCCATAGCGATTCGCGCGCATTCGAGGTCGGGCGCAATCTGGCCGCGACGCCGGGCAAGGTGGTGAAGCGCAACTATCTGTACGAACTGATCCAGTACGCGCCGACCACCGAGCAGGTGGCGGCGGTGCCGATCGTGATCTTCCCGCCCTGGATCAACCGTTTCTACATCCTCGACCTGGCGCCCGAGAAAAGCCTGATCAAATGGCTGGTCGACCAGGGGTTCAGCGTCTTCATGGTGTCGTGGAAATCCGCCGACGCGACGATGAAGGACGTGATGTGGGACGATTACGTCGCCGCCCAGGTCGATGCGATCGACACGGTGCGCGATCTGCTCGGCGTCCCGTCGGTCCACACCGTCGGCTATTGCGTGGCGGGCACGACGCTCGCCGCGACGCTTGCCTATCTGTCGGCCACGGGCGACGCCGCCAAGGTCGCCAGCGCCACCTTCTTCACCGCGCAGGTCGATTTCTCGAAGGCGGGCGAGCTGCTGCATTTCGTCGATGACGAGCAGTTGAAGCTGATCGGCGCGCTGTCGCCCGAGGGATTTCTCGACGGGCGCTATCTGGCGATGACCTTCAACCTGCTCCGCGGACGCGACCTGATCTGGAATTACGTTACCAACAACTATCTGCTGGGGCGGGATTATGTGCCGTTCGACCTGCTCCACTGGAATGGCGACGTCACCAACCTGCCCGCCAAATGGCATCTCGCCTATCTGACCGACCTGTACCGCGACAATCTGTTGATGACACCCGGCGCGATGACCATCGGCGACGTGGCGCTCGACCTGACCAAGGTGGCGACCCCCGCCTATGTCCAGGCGGGGCGCGAGGACCATATCGCGCCGCCCGAAAGCGTTTGGAAAATTACCGAGGCCTTTACCGGTCCGTTGCGCTTCGTGCTGGCGGGATCGGGGCATATCGCGGGGGTCGTGAACCCGCCGGCGGCCGGAAAATATCAATATTGGACCAACGACCAGCCCGCCGCGACGCTGGCCGACTTCGTTGCCGGGGCGCGGGAAACAAAGGGTAGCTGGTGGCCCGATTGGGCCGACTGGCTGCGCGACCGCGACGCCGCGACGGTCGCGGCCGACGGCGCGCGCGTGCCCGGCCAGGGCGCGCTGCCCGCGCTCGACGACGCGCCGGGACGGTACGTCCGACAACGCTGATCCATGTTTTGCTGCGCTGCACAATAGGCTTGATTTAGCCTCCGCGAATCGCTATTGTGCAGCGCAACAAATCGGGAGAGCGCAGTTGGACAAGACCAAGCCGACCGTTACCGCCGCCAAGTCGGCGGCCAAGCCGCGTCGCACGACCAAGCCGGTCGCCGCCAAGACGTTGCCCGGTCTCCCCTCCGATCCCACGCCCGCCGCCAAGCCGGTCGCCGCCGCCGCTCCGGCCAGCCCGGGCCTGCCGCTGAGCCAGCCCGCCAAGGCGATCGTGGCCGCCGTCGAAAAGCCCCCCGTCGCGCCGAGCCCCGCAAAGCCGGTCGAGCCCGCGCCCGTCGCCAAGGCGCCGAAGCCCGCCGCTCCCAAGCCGGTGCCGGTCGCCGCCGCCGCGAAGCCCGCGCCGAAGCCGGTCGAGGTTCCCGCGCCGACCCCGGTGGCCAAGGCACCCGAAGTTTCTTCCCCGACCGCCGCGGTTTCGGCGGACTCAAAGCCCAAGGAAATTGTCATGGACGCCACGAGCACCATCGGAAACGCCGCCCAGGATACCACCGCCAAGGCCCAGGCCTTTTTCGGCGACGCGCAGGCCCGCACCCAGGCCACCATGGAAAAGAGCAGCAAGCTGTTCGAAGACATGATCGCCTTCAACAAGGGCAATCTGGAAGCCATGGTCGAATCGTCGAAGATCGCTGCCAAGGGCGCCGAGACGCTGGGCCAGGGCGCGGCGGATTACGCCAAGCGCTCGTTCGAGACCGCGACCCAGACGCTGCAGACGCTGTCGTCGGTCAAGTCGCCGACCGAATTCATGAAGCTCCAGTCGGACTTCGCCCGCTCGGCCTTCGACTCGATGGTCGCCGAGACCTCGCGCTCGACCGAGCACATGATGAAGCTGGCCGGTGAGATCGCCCAGCCGCTGAGCAACCGCTTCGCGGTCGCCGCCGAGAAGATGAAGACCGTCGCGTAATTCGCCGACGCTTTCCTTCGCGGGACAGGATTGGGGCGGTCACTTCGGTGGCCGCCCTTTTTCGTGTTATTCGATGCGGCATTGCCTGGGGCTTTCCCTCCCCCATCCCCTCCCGCCTGCGGGAGGGGAGCGTTGCTTTGCAGGTGTCTGGCATAAGCCGAAAGATGATCGCTTTCAGAGGCGCTCGCAGGTAGCGCTTGGCACGCCCCACCCGCAGGCGGGAGGGGATGGGGGAGGGCAAGGAGTCTCACCGAGACCAACCCCATGCCCACTGGCATCCCAAGCCGACACCTCCTATCTTCCCCTCCATGTCGTTCTTCGGCCGCTTCTCCCCCGTTCGCGCGTACCGCGACCTGCGTTTCTTCCTCGCGCAGCGCCAGCCCTATGAGCTGGTCTTCCTGGTGATCGCCATGGGGATCACGGGCTTCTTCATCTACGCCTTCGCGCGCAACGACTATGTGCCGGTGCCGTACAAGCCCGACATCATCTATGTCGAACAATGGCGCGCGGACCGCACCGATGCGGAGATCAGGGCGCAGCAGAAGATCGATTTCGTGAAGAAGAAGGAGCGACTGGCCGAGGAGAAGGCGGCCAAGGAGCAACGCCAGGCCGAGTTCAAACGAGTCGACGACGCGCTGGACAAGTGGGGCCTCTGACCGATCATCGCTGGATGGGTGCGGCGCTGGCGCTGGCGGAACGCGGCGTCGGGCGAACCGCCCCCAATCCCAATGTCGGTTGCGTGATCGTCGGCGATGGCCGGGTGGTCGGGCGCGGCTGGACGCAAGCCGGTGGCCGCCCCCATGCCGAGGCGATGGCGCTGGCCCAGGCGGGCGAGGCGGCGCGCGGGGCGACGGCCTATGTCACGCTGGAGCCGTGCGCGCATGTCTCGCCGCGCGGCCCCGCCTGTAGCGACCTGCTGATCGCCGCCGGGGTGGCGCGGATCGTGGCGGCGATGGGTGACCCCGATCCGCGCACCGACGGCACCGGCTTCGCCCGTACCCGCGCCGCCGGAATCGCGGTGACGACGGGCGTGAGGCAGGCGGAGGCGCGCGCGATGATCGCGGGCTTCCTGACCCGCCGGACCAGGGATCGTCCCTTCGTCACGCTCAAGCTCGCCACCTCACTCGACGGCAGGATCGCGCGGCCCGATGGCGAAAGCCGCTGGATCACCGGACCCCAGGCGCGCGCGCATACCCATCTGGAACGCAGCCGCCACGAAGCGATCCTGGTCGGACGCGGCACGCTGGAGGCCGACTCGCCCCGGCTGGACGTGCGCCTTCCCGGATTGGAAAGGCGTTCCCCGCGCCGGATCCTTCTGTCGCGGACCGCCGAGCCGGACTGGGAAACCATCGCTTCCCCCGTCGCGATCGCCGATCTGGCGGGCGTCGACAGGTTGATGGTCGAGGGCGGCGCGAAGACCGCGTCCGCCTTCCTCGCCGCCGATCTGGTCGACCGGTTGCTGCTTTACCGCGCGCCCCTATTGATCGGCGAGGGCCGTGCGGCGCTGGGCGATATCGGCCTGACCCGCCTCGCCGATGCGCATGGCCGCTGGACACGCACCGATTCGCGGATGCTTGGCAGCGACCGGTTGGAGGTCTACGAGCGCGGCTGATATGTTTACCGGGATCGTCACCGACATCGGCTCCGTCACCGCCGTGGAAACCCGCGGCGACACGCGAGTCGTCATCGCCACCGCCTATGACACGGGCACCATCGACCTGGGCGCGTCGATCGCCTGTTCGGGCGTCTGCCTGACCGTGGTCGAGAAGGGGCCCGGCTGGTTCGCGGTCGACGTCTCGGCCGAGACGATCGGGCGTACCGCCGACCAGTGGCATCGGGACCGCCCGCTCAACCTCGAACGCGCGATGAAGCTTGGCGACGAACTGGGCGGGCATATCGTCACCGGCCATGTCGACGGCGTCGGCACCATCGTCTCGGTCGCGGAGGAAGGCGGGTCGCACCGCGTCTTCGTGAGCGTGCCCACCGACCTCGCCCCCTTCATGGCGACCAAGGGATCGGTGACGGTCGACGGCGTATCGCTGACCGTCAACAGCGTGGAGGACACGATCGACGGCACCGTCATCGGCCTGAACATCATCCCCCACACCGCCGCCGTCACCACGCTGGGCGGCATCGCCCAAGGCCAGCGCGTCAATATCGAGATCGACGTGCTCGCCCGTTACCTGCAGCGCATGGAGCATTATCGTGGCCGCTGATCCGAACGCGCTTTCCGGTCTGCGGCGCGGTTTCCTGTCCAGCCCCGAAGAGATCATCGACGAGGCGCGCAACGGCCGCATGTTCATCCTGGTCGATGACGAGGACCGGGAGAATGAGGGCGATCTGGTCATTCCCGCCCAGATGGCGACGCCGGAGAAGGTGAACTTCATGGCGCGGCACGGGCGCGGGCTGATCTGCCTCGCCATGACGCGCGAGCGGGTCGACACACTCGCGCTGCCGCTGATGAGCCCCAAGAACGGGACGCGGCACGAAACCGCCTTCACCATCTCGATCGAGGCGAGGGAGGGCGTGACCACGGGCATCTCGGCGGCCGACCGCGCGCGGACGATCGCCGTCGCGATCGATTCGGCGCACGGCGCCGATTCGCTGGTGACCCCGGGCCATGTCTTCCCGCTGGTCGCGCGCGACGGCGGCGTGCTGGTGCGCGCGGGCCATACCGAGGCGGCGGTCGATGTCGCGCGGCTCGCGGGCCTCAATCCCTCGGGCGTGATCTGCGAGATCATGAACGAGGACGGGACGATGGCGCGGATGGACGACCTCGTCTCCTTCGCGCAGCTCCACAACCTCAAGATCGGCACGATCCGCGACCTGATCGCCTATCGTCGCCGCTACGACCATCTGGTCGAATTGCAGTCCGAAGCCACATTCGAGAGCGAATGGGGCGGCACCTGGACCGCGCGCGCCTATCGCAACAAGGCGACGGGCACCGAGCAGGTCGCGCTGGTCAAGGGCAAGCTCGACACGACGCAGCCGGTTTTGGTCAGGATGCACGCCCTGTCCCCCTTCGCCGACGTATTCGGCGAGGCGGGATCGCGCGGCGCGCTGCTCGCCAAGTCGATGCGGATGATCGCTGAGGAAGGCTCGGGCGTGATCGTCGTCATCAACCGCCCGCGCACCGACGCCTTCACCACCGCCGTCCGCCTGAAAGCGGGCGAGGAGGTGCAGATCGATATGGAGGAACTGCGCGACTACGGCGTCGGCGCGATGATCCTGGCCGAACTGGGAGTGCAGGACATGGTGCTCTTGACCAACACCCATCACACGCTGATCGGACTCGACGGTTACGGCCTGTCGATCGTCGGCGAACGTCGAATCGAGAATTTTGAGGGAGACGCCTGATGGCGCATGTGTTGATCGTCGAGGCGCGTTTCTACGAGCATCTGAACGACCTGCTGCTGGCGGGCGCGCGGGCCGCGATCGAGGAAGCGGGCCACAGCCATGAGACGATCACCGTCCCCGGCGCGCTGGAGATCCCCGGCGCGGTCGCGATGGCGGCGGATTCGGGCCGCTACGACGCGTTCGTCGCGATCGGCGTGGTGATCCGCGGCGAGACCTATCACTTCGAAATCGTCTCGAACGAGAGCGCGCGCGGGCTGATGGCGCTGACCATGGACGGTCTGCCCATCGGCAACGGCATCATCACCACCGAGAATGAGGCGCAGGCGCTGACCCGCGCCCGCCCGGACGAGAAGAACAAGGGCGGCGAGGCGGCCAAGGCGGCGCTTGCCATGCTGGCGCTGAAGGGCCGGTTCGGGTGACAGCGCCCGTCCTCCAGACCGAGCGGCTGATCCTCCGGGTGCCCTCGGCGGAGGATTTCGATGCCTGGGGCCAAGGCGCCGACCAGTGGCGCACGCGCCGGGGACGCAGTCTCGCATGACCGACATGCCGCCCACCCGCTTTCGCGTCGTCGAGCGGGGTCGGCGGCTGGAGGTGATCGATACCCAGGCGGACAAGACACCGCCCGCGCGCCGTCCCGTATCGGCGGACAGGAGCAAGCCCGGGCTCCAGTTGCCCGAAAAGCTGCGCTTCGACGGCGGTGGACGCTGGACGACCGACAGCTGGTACGATGCCAGGGGTCCGCGCACGCTGACGCTGGACGCCGGAGCCATGCAAAGACTGCGTTACGCAGGCGCGGGACTGGTCGCGCTGGTCGTGATCTGGGTGCTGGCTGGGTCTTTCCTGCCGATCCTGTGGGGTGCGCCGATGCTGCTGCTCAACCCCAAGGTGCGCGAGACGATGCGTGATCGGTTGACCGGCTTTATCGACGGGTTGGATAGCGCCGAATAGCCGCAGCTCCGTTCGCTCAGGCTGAACGGAGGTTGGAAGAGGCATCCGATTCCGACAAACACCACCCCGGCCTTCGCCGGGGTGGCCAGGGCGGGGAGGAACCCCCGCCCCCGCCTCCTCACGCCGCGCGGGCCTGCTCGTCGAGCGTCGGATAGTCGATATATCCCTCCGGCCCCTGGCTGTACCAGGTCTTCATGTCGCCCTGGTTCAGCGGCGCATCGGTGCGCAGTCGTTCGGGCAGGTCCGGATTCGCGAGGAAGGTCCGGCCGAAGGCGATACCGTCCGCCACGCCCGAATCGATCGCGGCTTGCGCCTTGGCGCGCGTGTCGAAGTCGCTGTTGAGGATCAGCGGGCCCCGGAACACCTTGCGGATCTCCGGCGACAGCTTGGGCACGTCGGTGCGGCCATAGGTGCCGTCCGGCCCGATCTCGCGCAGTTCGAGGAAGGCGATGCCCAGGTCCGACAGCATCTTCGCGGCGGGCACGAAGACCGAGGCGGGATCGCTGTCATCCACCCCCTGGCTGTCGCCATTGGGCGAGAGGCGTACCGCGACGCGCTCCTTGCCAGCGACCGCGATCACCCGCTCGGTGATCTCGCGGAGCAGGCGGATGCGGTTCTCGGGACTGCCGCCATAGGCGTCCGCGCGGTGGTTGGCGCCGTCGCGCAGGAATTCGTCGATCAGATAGCCGTTGGCGGCATGGATCTGCACCCCGTCGAACCCGGCGGCCAGCGCGTTGCGCGTCGCCAGCTCATAATCGTCGAGAAGGCGCGGGATTTCGGACAGTTCGAGCGCACGGGCGGTCTCGAAATCCTGCTTGCCTTCGAAGGTATGCGCCTGCCCCTCGGTCCGGGTGGCGGAGGAGGATACCGGCTGCATGCCCGTCACCGAGCTGTGCACCTGGCGGCCCATGTGCCAGAGCTGCGCGACGATCCGACCGCCCGCCTTGTGCACGGCGGCGGTCACCGGTTTCCAGGCCTCGACCTGCTCGTCGGTCCACAGGCCCGGCGCATAGGGCCAGCCAAGACCTTCGCGGCTGATGCCCGTGGCTTCGGAAATGATGAGGCCCGCGCCAGCGCGCTGGGCGTAATATTGCGCCATGATCGGCGTCGGCACCGCATCGCGGGTGGCGCGCGCACGGGTCAGCGGCGCCATCAGGATACGGTTGGGCGCATGGATCGCGCCCAGGTCGATCGGGTCGAATAAGCTTGGCATCTAAAAGCGGTCCTTTCTGGCCTGACGCAACGCAGATAGGGCGTTAAGGGAGGCCATGCCCGTGTCGCGCCCCCCAAGAAAAAGTGCATCGCCTGAAAGCGGTCGTCTTTCGGACGCGGCGGCGGCGACACCCCCGATCGCCTTTGCCGCGGTCATCCTGGCCAATGTCGCGCTCGCCTTCGGGCCGTTGCTGGTGCGGATGGCGGATACCGGGCCGGTCGCGTCGGCCTTCTGGCGGATCACCCTCGCCGCCCCCGTGCTCGCGCTGGTCGCGCTGCTCGGCCCGGCGCGGCCGCGTGCACCGGGACGGGGACAGGCGGGGCTGTGGCTGCTGCTGCTGGTCGGCGGGATCGCCTTTGCCGGAGATCTCGGCACCTGGCATATCGGCATCCGCCAGACGACCATGGCCAACGCCACGCTGTTCGGCAATTCGGCGACCTTCATCTTCCCGCTCTACGGCTTCCTGGTGGCGCGTGCCTGGCCCTCGCGAACGCAGGGGGTCGCGCTGGTCCTGGCGGCGCTGGGCGCGGGCCTTCTGATGGGGCGCAGCTATCAGGTCGATCCGCGCCATCTGGTCGGTGATCTGCTGTGCGTGTTGGCGGGCATCCTCTACGCGGTCTATTTCATCCTGATGTCGCGCGTGCGCAGCATCATGCCACCGGTCCCCGCGCTCGCCTGGTCGACCATGGCGAGCGTCGTGCCGCTGTTCGTCTTCGCCGTTGTGCTGGGCGAGCGGGTGTGGCCGGACCATTGGAGCGCGCTGATCCTGCTGGCGCTGGGGAGCCAGATCATCGGCCAGGGGTTGATGATCTACGCGCTGGGGCTGCTCAGCCCGCTGGTCGTCGGGCTGGCGCTGCTGGTCCAGCCGATGGTGGCGACGGCGATCGGCTGGATCGTCTATGGCGAGACACTGGCGCTGCCCGATCTGGCGGGCGTCGCGATGGTCGCGACCGCGCTGGTGCTGGTACGGCGCGGTTCGCCCAGGGCGGTGGCCAGGCCGGACGATAGGGACGACGAGAGACGCATATGAGCGAGGCTGCGATGACCGATGTTCAGGACCTGACTCTCGACGAGGTGCGCGCGCTGCTGGCCGACGGGATCGCGTCCAACGCCGCGTTCGACGGCTGGGGCGACGATGCGCGTGACATGGCGGCGGACGCGGCGGGGGTCGACCGCGACATCGCGCGCCTCGCCTTCAAGGACGGCGCGGTTGCGATGATCGACGCCTGGTTCGCCGCGATCGACCGGGCGATGGTCGCGGCCGTGCCCGCCGAACAGGCCGCCGCGATGAAGATCCGCCAGCGCATCACCGCGCTGGTCGAGGCGCGACTGGCCGCCGTCGCCCCCAATCGCGAGGCGCTGCGTCGGGCGCTGACCATCCTGGCGATGCCGCAGAACGCGGCGACGGCTGCGCGGCTCGGCTGGCGGACGGTCGATGCGATCTGGGCTCAGGCGGGCGATACCGCGACGGACTATAACCACTATACCAAGCGCGCGACGCTGTTCGCGGTCTATGCCGCGACGATCGCGGCGTTCCTCAACGACGACAGCGAGGATCACGCCGACACCCGCGCCTTCCTGGCCCGCCGGATCGAGGGGATCATGCGGTTCGAGAAGTGGAAGGCCGGGGTGGTCAAGCGAAGCGAGAACAGGCCCAGCCTGTCGCGATTCGTGGGGCGGTTGCGCTATCCGGCGGTGTAACGCCCGTGGCCTTCGACGTCGCTCGGGCTGAACGGGGCGGGGGCGAATGGGGCTGGATACCGACCACCGTTCGCACTGGGCGAAGTCGAAATGCACACCCCAAAGGCAAACCCGACACCCATTTCATCAACGGGTAATTGATAATCAATCGCACCGGCGTTATGTAATCCGCATGGCGATGCTCAGCAGTCTCGAAACCCTTCCCCGGCGGCAACCGGCGACCGTGGCCGCGATCGACTGGGCGCAGCTCGCGGTGCCCGAGGCGCGTCGGCTTCGCGAACTGGGCTTCGATGAGGGTGTGGGGGTCGAGGTGCTCCACCGGGCGACGCTGGGCGGTGGCCCGATCGCCTGCCGGATCGGCCGCATGACCGTGGCGCTGCGTCGCCGGGTCGCGGCCTCGATCCGCGTCGCGACCGGCGCTTGAGGCTTACCCGAGGATAATGAACGCCGCACCGCTGGTCGCGCTCGTCGGCAATCCCAATGCCGGCAAAAGCGCCCTGTTCAACGCCCTGACCGGCGCGCGGCAGAAGGTCGGCAACTATCCCGGCGTCACCGTCGAGCGGCATTCCGGCCGCCTGGTGCTGGAGGATGGTCGCCCGGTCGAGCTGGTCGACCTGCCCGGCGCCTATAGCCTCGACCCCGGCAGCCTGGACGAACAGGTCACGCGCAACGTCGTGATGGGATCGCAGGCGGGCGAACGTCGTCCCGACGCGCTGGTCGTGGTGGTCGACGCCGCCAATCTCGACAATCACCTGCGCTTCACGCTCCAGCTCATCGCACTCGGCCTGCCGGTCGTGGTCGCGCTCAACATGGTCGACCTGGCCGAGCGCGACGGGCTGACGCTCGATGCCGATATCCTGGCGCGCGAGCTGGGGGTGACGGTCATCCCCACGGTCGCGGTGCGCCGTCGCGGCCTGGACGCGCTGAAGGCCGAGGTCGACCGGCTGGTCAGCCAGGAGCGCGCCCATCCCGTCGCGACCGCCGACCAGATCGACGACATCGTCACGCTGCAACGCCGCGCGCGGAAAATCGCGTCCGCCGCGACCGTGGCGGAGACGCCAACCCGCCGCTGGACCCACATGCTCGACTCGGTCGCGCTGCATCCCGTGGCGGGGCCGATCCTGCTGGTCGGGCTGCTTTTCATCATGTTCCAGGCGGTCTTCGCCTGGTCGCAGACACCGGTCGAATGGATCGAGGCCGGATTCAAATGGCTGGAGATGCAGGCCGGGCTATTGCTGCCCGAAGGCTGGTTCCGCAGCCTGATCACCGACGGCCTGATCGCGGGTGTCGGCGCGGTCGTCGTCTTCCTGCCGCAGATCCTGATCCTGTTCCTGTTCATCCTGATCCTGGAGGCGACCGGATACATGGTCCGCGCCGCCTTCCTGATGGACCGGTTGATGGCGCAGGTGGGCCTGTCGGGCCGCGCCTTCATCCCGCTGCTGTCGTCCTTCGCCTGCGCGGTGCCCGGCATCATGGCGACGCGGACGATCGATGACGAGAAGGACCGGCTGACCACCATCCTGATCGCACCGCTGATGACCTGTTCGGCGCGGCTGCCGGTCTATACCATCATCATCGGCGCGTTCATTCCGGACCGGCAGGTGGTGCCGTTCGTCGGCTTGCAGGGCCTGGTGCTGCTGGGTCTGTACCTCATGGGCATCGTCGGCGCGTTCGTCGCCGCGCTGCTGCTCCGCCGCACCGTCACCAAGGGGGCGTCGTCGGGCTTCATGATGGAGATGCCCAAATATCAGTGGCCGCATATCCGCGACGTGGTGCTGGGCCTGTGGAGCCGCGCGCTGATCTTCCTGAAGCGCGCCGGGACCACCATCGCGCTGACCACCATCATCCTGTGGGCGCTGCTGTCCTTCCCCAAGCCGCCCGAGGGGTCGGGAATCTCGCCGGTCAATTATTCGATCGCGGGCCGCATCGCCAACGGGATCGAGGTGGCTGTCCGCCCGATCGGCTTCAACCGCGACATCGCGCTGGCGCTCGTCCCGGCCATGGCGGCGCGCGAGGTGGCGGTGGCGGCGATCGGCACCGTCTATGCGATCGACGATACCGAGCATGAGGGCGGGCAGAAGGCGATGACCGACAAGCTCAAGCGCAACTGGTCGCTGCCCACCGCGCTCGCCTTCCTGATGTGGTTCGTCTTCGCGCCGCAATGCATTTCGACCATCGCGGTGACGCGCCGGGAAACGAACGGCTGGAAATGGCCCGCCTTCATGGTGGCGTACTTGTTCATCACGGCCTATGTCATGGCAGGCATCACATACTGGCTGGCCGTTTTCGCCGGCCTCTAGAACAAGCACGGGACGGATATATGGCGGGCAGCGTCAACAAGGTGATTCTCGTCGGCAATCTGGGACGCGATCCCGAGAGCCGCTCCTTCCAGAATGGCGGCAAGGTGGTCGAACTGCGCATCGCCACGTCGGAATCGTGGAAGGACCGCAACAGCGGCGAGCGCAAGGAAAAGACCGAATGGCACACGGTCAAGATCTTCAACGAAGGCCTGGCCAACGTCGCCGAGCGCTTCCTGCGCAAGGGCTCCAAGGTCTATATCGAGGGTGCGCTGACCACCCGCAAATGGCAGGACCAGCAGGGTAACGACCGTTACTCGACCGAGGTCACGCTGCAGGGCTTCAACTCGGTGCTGACCATGCTCGATGGCCCCGGTGGCGGCCAGGGCGGCGGCGGCGGTGGCCGTGGCGGCGGTGACTTCGGCGGCGGCGACGATTTCGGTGGCGGCGACTTCGGTGGCGGGTCGAGCGGCTATGGCGGCGGATCGTCGGGCGCTGGCAGTCGCGGCGGTTCTTCGACGAGCGGCGGGAACGGCGGCAATCGTGGCGGGTTCGGACAGGGCGGCGGCTTCGCCGATGATCTGGATGACGACGTCCCCTTCTGATCGGGGAATGGCTGCCACGGTGAGAGGATGGACCGGAAGGACGAAATAACAGGCCTGATTCAGGCTCATGGGGATGGGAATACGGACATGCTCGACCCATCACCCATGAGCGAGGAACGGCGCGCGGCGCTGATCCGGGCCTACGACCTGGCGGGCTATCGCGAGAGCGGATGCCTTGACGATCTGGCGGCGTTCGCGGCGGAACTGTGCCAGACGCCCGTCGCGCTGGTCAGCCTGGTCGAGGAGGAGACGCAGCGTTTCCTGGCCGCGATCGGCCTCGATGCCGACCAGTCGCCACGCGATACGTCGTTCTGCGCACATGCGATGGTGGGACGCGAGGCGACGATGATCGTGCCCGACGCGCGGACCGATCCGCGCTTCGCCGATTTCTCGCTGGTCACCGGCCCACCCCATATCCGCTTCTATGCCGGGGCGCGGCTCCTCTCGCATGAAGGCGTACCGCTCGGAGCGATCTGCGTGATCTCGCCGGAGCCCCGGCCGGAGGGGCTGACCCCGTTCCAGCAGCGCGGGCTCGAAATCCTCGCCACCGCGGTGATGGGCCGGTTGCAGGACCGCAGGGCACAGCGCGAGCATGAGGCGACGGTCGAGGCGTCCGAAGCCCGCGTGGCCGACAGCGAGCAACGCTTCCGCACGCTTGCCGATACGATGCCGCAAATGGTCTGGTCGACGCTGCCCGACGGCTTCCACGACTATTACAATGCGCGCTGGTACGAATTCACCGGCATGTCCGATGGGTCGACCGATGGCGAAGGCTGGAACGGCATGTTCCACAAGGACGACCAAGAACGCGCATGGGCGCGCTGGCGACACAGCCTGAAGACCGGCGAACCCTACCAGATCGAATATCGGTTGCGCCACCGCGACGGCACCTATCGCTGGGTTCTCGGACGGGCGCTGCCCATCCGCGACGGCGAGGGGCAGATCATTCGCTGGTTCGGCACCTGCACCGATATCCACGAACAGAAGCTGGCGCTCGAGGAACGCGAGATCGTCAGCCAGGAGCTGAGCCACCGGATCAAGAACATCTTCGCGGTGATCTCCGGCCTGATCGCGTTCGCGGCGCGCAGCCATCCGGGCTTTGCGGGGATCGCCAGCGACCTGCGCGACCGGATCACGGCGCTGGGCCGCGCGCACGACTTCGTCCGTCCGCACAGTGCGCAGTCGCGCCCCAAGGCACGGCAGGACTCGCTGCACGGTCTGCTCGGCGATCTGTTCGAGCCCTATCGCGACGATGACGATACGCGGATCCGGCTGGCGGGCGACGACGTGCCGGTGGACGACCGGTCGGCGACTCCGCTGGCGCTGCTCTTCCACGAACTGGCGACCAACGCGTCCAAATATGGCGCGCTGTCGGTGATGACCGGCCATGTCGACCTGACGGTGGAACGACGCGACGCGATGGTCTCGCTATGCTGGCAGGAACGGGGCGGCCCCCTGTTGTCCGCGCCGCCCGCCCAGACCGGGTTCGGATCGCAGCTGGTCGAGCTGTCCGCCGTGCGGCAGTTGGGCGGCACCGTCGCACGCGAATGGCGCTCGGAGGGTCTGGTCGTGTCGATCGACGTGCCGCTGGCCGCGTTCAGCCGCCCGGCGGGGACCGGCCCGTGCCGGTGATCGGGAAGGCTCCGCGGTCTGGCGGAGCGAGCTGGCCGATCAGTTCCCGATCGTAAGCTTCAACGGCATCAGCTCTTCGGGAATGTCGGCGGTCAGTTCGCCCGTCGCCATCGCCGCCGCCGCCAGGATCGCCCGTTCGCTGAACGGTTTGCGGATATAGCCCAATGCCTGGATATCGGTCGCGATCTGTGACGGGTTCGCGGTGACGAAGACGATCTTCAGGCCATATTCCTCGACCAGCCGCCGCGCGATGTCGGGCCCCGTCGCGCCGTCACGCAGGTTGACGTCGACAAAGGCGAAGGAGCAGCCCGGAGCGGATTCATAAGCGGTGCGGCTATCTGCCGCTATGCCAGCCACATTATAGCCTGCATCGGTCAGAATGCGCTCCAGATCGAGGGCCACGAATATCTCGTCTTCCACGATCAGGGCGGTTTGGCTCATGTCAAATTCCCGTCACTTTCCCGCTCAACAATCTTGATCGAGATAAAGTTCCGCTGCTGTAGTCGTTTCAACGACGTAATAGAAATACCGCATGTTCGGCCCGGAAATTCGCCGCCGCCGCGCTGGTCGGGCGGCCGCGCGACAGGAACCAGCTGCCCTCGACCGTGATCCGCCGCTGGCGGACGAAGGCGCGGAAATCGTCGATCGTCACATGGTGGATGTTGGGCGTGTCATACCATTGTTCGGGCAGCAGCGGCGTCACCGGCATCCGCCCGCCCCACAGGAGCGACAGCCGCACCCGCCAATGCGCGAAATTGGGGAAGGAGACGAAGGCGCGGCTCCCGATGCGGAGCAGGTGGTCGAGCACCTGGTCGGGCGCGCGCGCGGTCTGCAACGTCTGGCTCAGGATCGCATAGTCGAACCCCTTGTCGGGATAGCCCGCCAGGTCGACATCCGCGTCGCCCTGCACCACCGCCAGCCCGCGCGCGACGGCCGAGGCGACATTGGCGGGATCGATCTCCAGCCCGCGCGCGTCCACGCCCGCCTCGTCCCGCAGCGCGGCCATCAACTGTCCGTCGCCGCAGCCGATGTCGAGCACCCGCGCACCCGGCGCGACATGCGCGGCGATGATCGCCAGATCGGGACGCAGTGTCTCGCTCATGGCTCGGCCCGCAGGAAACCGTCGATCACCCGGTTCATCTCCGGCGCCTCGAGCAGGAAGGCGTCGTGACCATAGGGGCTCGACAGTTCGACGAAGCTCGCCGCCGCACCCGCCGCGTTCAGCGCCTGAACCACGGCGCGCGACTCGGACGTGGGATAGAGCCAGTCGGTGTCGAAGCTGACCAGGCAGAAGCGCGTGCTGGTCCCCCGGAACGCGTTGGCGAGCAGTCCGCCATGCTCCTCGGCCAGGTCGAAATAGTCGAGCGCGCGGGTGATGTAGAGATAGGAGTTGGCGTCGAACCGGTCGACGAAGCTCAATCCCTGATGGCGGAGATAGCTCTCCACCTGGAAATCGGCGTCGAAGCCGAAGCTCTTGGCCCCGTCCGGCCGGTCGGGCCGGGCTTGCAGCCGCCGCCCGAACTTCTCGGTCAGCCCCGCCTCGGACAGATAGGTGATGTGCGCCGCCATCCGCGCCACCGCCAGGCCCGCCGCAGGTGGATCGTTCGCCTCGTAATAGGCCCCGCTCCGCCATTTCGGATCGGCCATGATCGCCTGCCGCCCGACCTCGTGAAAGGCGATGTTCTGCGCCGAATGCCGCGCGGTCGAGGCGACCATGACGCAGGCGCGCACCCGCTCGGGGAAGGTGGCGGCCCAGCTCAGCGCCTGCATCCCCCCCATCGACCCGCCGACCACCGCCTTCAACTGGCCGACGCCCAGATGGTCGAGCAGCATCGCTTGCGCCCGCACCATGTCGCGGATGGTGATGACCGGGAAGCGCATGCCCCAGGGCTCGGACGTGGAGGGGTCGATGGTCGCCGGGCCCGACGATCCCATGCAGCTGCCGATGACGTTCGAACAGATGATGAAATGCCGCGTCGGGTCGATCGGCTTGCCCTCTCCCACCAGCCGCGTCCACCAGCCGGGTTTGCCGGTGCGCGGATGGGGCGAGGCGACATGCTGGTCGCCGGTCAGCGCGTGGCAGATCAGGATCGCGTTGGAGCCATCGGCGTTCAGCGTGCCATAGGTCTCATACCCGATCTCGACCGGGGACAGGAGCCCGCCGCCGTCGAGCCGGAGCGGCCCCGGCAGCACGACATGCCGCGACAGACCGAAACGCTGGTCGTCGCTGTGGGATAAAGCGGAAACGGAAGCGGCCATGGAGCGATATCAGCTAGGCCGCGATGCTTGGCAACGCAAGGGCGAGGCCGCTATGGCGGGTCGCATGACCGAGCTCAAAGCCCCCGAACCGATCTCCTGGGTCAAGGCCATCGCGCCCTATGTCCCCGGCCGCGCGACGACCGATGACGGGCGCAAGGTCGCCAAGCTGTCGTCCAACGAGAATCCGCTGGGGACGAGCGAGAAGGCGCGCGCCGCCTTCGCCGCCGCCGCCGCCAGGCTGGAACGCTACCCCGATGCGGGGGCGACGGAATTGCGCCACGCCATCGGCGAGGTGCATGGGCTCGACCCGGCGCGGATCATCTATGGCACGGGCTCGGACGAAATCCTCCATCTGGCGGCGGGCGCGTTCGCCGGGCCGGGGGACGAGATCATCCATGTCCGCTATGGCTTCGCGGTCTATGAGATCGCCACGCGGCGCGTCGGCGCAGAGCCGGTGGTGGTCGCCGATCACGACTATGCCACCGATGTCGACGCGATCCTGGCGGCGGTGACCGGGAAGACGAAGGTCGTCTTCGTCGCGAACCCCAACAATCCCACCGGCACCTATGCGGGCGCGGGCGAGATCGCGCGGCTCCATGCCGGGCTGCCGCCGCATGTCCTGCTGGTCCTCGACCAGGCCTATGCCGAATATCTGGAGCAAGGCGAGGATGACGGCGGACTGGCACTGGCCGAGTCCGCATCGAACGTGCTGGTGTCGCGCACCTTCTCCAAGATCCATGGCCTCGCCGCCGAGCGGATCGGCTGGGGCTATGCCGCCGCGCCGATCATCGACGCGCTGCACCGAATCCGCGCGCCGTTCAACGTCACGATCGCCGGGCAGAACGCCGCGATCGAGGCGATCCGCGACCGCGCCTTCGTCGCGGCGTCGCGCGCGCATAATGCGCAATGGCTCGGCTGGTTCGAGGAACAGGTTGCGGGTCTCGGCAATGCGGGGCTGCGCTGCGTGCCGTCCAAGGCCAATTTCTCGCTGGTGCTGTTCGAGGGCGCACTGACCGCCGAGCGCGCCTATCACGGGCTGATGGACGCCGGATATATCGTCCGCTGGCTGCCGAGCCAGGGGCTGGGCCATGGCCTGCGCATCACGATCGGCACCGAGGTTGAAGTGAGGGGCGTCGTGGCGGCGCTGCGTGCGATGGTAGACGCCGCGTAATGCTGCCTTTCGCGCGGATCACGATTATCGGGCTCGGCCTGATCGGCTCTTCGGTCGCGCGGGCGACGCGCAAGGCGATGCCGACCGCGCGCATCACCGCTTACGACGCCGACCCGCAGGTGCGCGAGACGGTACGCGCGCTCGACCTGGCCGACGATGTCGCGGACACGGCGGGCGCGAGCGTGATCGATGCCGACTTCGTGATCCTGTGCGTGCCCGTCGGCGCGATGGGTGCGGTCGCGGCCGAGTTCGCCGACGACCTGCCCGAGGACGCCATCGTTTCCGACGTGGGCAGTTGCAAGGCCGCCGTGCTCGCCGCGCTGACCGAGGCGCTGCCGGGCGCAACGATCATCCCCGCCCACCCCGTCGCTGGCACCGAGCGCAGCGGGCCGGAAGCGGGCTTCGCCACGCTGTTCCAGAAGCGCTGGTGCATCGTCACCCCGCCCGAGGGCGCGGACGCGCTCGGCGTGGAGCGGGTGGCCGAGTTCTGGCGACGGCTGGGCGCCGACGTCGAGTTGATGGCGCCCGACCATCACGACCGCGTGCTCGCCGTCACCAGCCATCTGCCCCACCTGATCGCCTATACCATCGTCGGCACCGCGAGCGACCTGGAGGAGGTGACCCAGTCCGAGGTCATCAAATATTCGGCCGGTGGCTTTCGCGACTTCACCCGCATCGCCGCATCCGACCCGACCATGTGGCGCGACGTGTTCCTGACCAATCGCGAGGCGGTACTGGAGATGCTCCAGCGATTCTCGGAGGATCTGAGCCAGCTTCAACGCGCAATCCGCTGGGGCAAGGGCGACGAGCTGTTCGACCTGTTCAGCCGCACCCGCACCATCCGCCGCTCGATCATCGACCAGGGCCAGGACGACGCGCGCGAGGATTTCGGACGGAGTCACGAAGGCTGATAGAATCCTTTCCAAGCTAGGCTTGGGGAGGGGGACCGCCTGGCGCAGCCGGGTGGTGGAGGGGCAGCGCCACAGGCGACGTCCCCAGCGGCACACCCCCTCCACCACCGCTTCGCGGCGGTCCCCCTCCCCTTACAGGGGAGGATTTTGCTCCAGCGCATTCATCGCGGCGTGAACCCGCGCCTCCGCCTCCGCGCGCGGCAGGCCCGGCGGGATCACCTCGCCGAAGCGAAGCGTGACCACCCCCGGCCGCTTCAGGCCCTTTCGCGGCCAGACCAGCCCCGAATCGGTCGCGACCGGCACCACCGGCAGGTTCAGCATCCGATAAAGCCCCGCGAAGCCGGGCTTCAGCGGCGGCATCTCGCCGGGTTTGACCCGCGTGCCTTCGGGAAAGATCATGATCGCGCGGCCCTGTTTCACCGCGACCTGGGCATCGCGCATCATCCCGCGCATAGCCTTCGCCGACGCCGAACGGTCGACGACGATCGCGCCATATTTGCGCACCGCCCAGCCCCAGAGCGGGATGTTGGCCAGTTCACGCTTCAGCACCATGGCGGGAGCGCCCAGGATGCGTTGCAGCTCCATCGTCTCGAACATCGCCTGATGCTTGGCGGGGTAAAGCGCGGGCGTCGTCGGCCGCGTCCCTTCGACCCGGACGCGGATGCCCAGGATCCAGCGGGTGCAGATCCGGTGGAAGCGCGTCCAGCTCGTCGCCCAATGGACCACCGCGCGCCGCCCCCCGACCGCGATCAGCGGCGACAGCAGCGCCATCACCGCCGACACCGGATAGAAGATCGCCACGAACATGATGTTGCGAAACAGGATCACGCCCCCACTCCCGTCCAAAGCGCGATCCGGCGCAGGATCAGCTTGTTATATTCGTTGACCAGCGTCCCGATCCGCGGGTCGGACGGAACCCCGTCGCCCAGCACCAGCACGTCGCGTCCCAATGCGGCGGTCAGTTCCATGCGCGCGCGCGGCAGATGCCAGTCGGAGGTGACCAGCCGCACGGTGCGATAGCCGTGCTGCCGTACCCAATTGGCCGTCTCCTCGGCGTTGGAGCGGGTGTCGACCGCCTCCGCGCCCAGGTCGATGCAACAGGCGAACAGCTTGGGCGACGTCCTGTAGGTTCGCGCCAGGTCGATCGGCCGTACGCCCGGCGCGACGCCGGTGACCAGCATCCGCTTGGCCTGATGCGCCTGGAGCAGGGCGATGCCGCGATCGATCCGCCCCGGTCCGCCGGTCGGGACCACGATCGCATCGGTGGTATTGTGCTCCAGCGGATGCGGCAGGGTCAGCATGAACGCCGCGAACCCCAGGCTCCAGACGAGCGCGACCAGGCCGAACAGCCGCAGCATCAGAGCATCCGCCGCATCTGCGCGAGCACCGCCAGTCGCGCCGCGACCACGGCCAGCGCGACGAAGGCGAAGGGCAGCGCGATCATCAGCGCGACATCCCCCGCCCCCAATTGCATCCCGCTCAGCAATTCCGAATCGAGGGCGCCGACCTGTCGCGCGACGAATGCGATCAGGACGCCCGCGACCAGGCTGCCGCCCGCCGCGCCGATACCGGCATCGAGCGCGATCCGCCGCTGGAACAGCCGGGCGACCTGCCGGTCGGTGGCGCCCAGCATGTGGATGACCTCGATCGTCGCGCGGTGCGCCTCCAGCCCGGCGCGCGCCGCCAGCATGACCACCGCCGTCGTCGCCCCCAGCATCAGCAGGATGATCGCCCCCGCCAGCCAGGCGGCGGTGTCGAGCAGCCGCCCGACCGGACCCAGCCAGGTCGCATGTGCATCGACGCGCGCCGCCGGGCTGGCACGCGCCACCGCCGCGCCGACGCGCGCGACGGTGGCCGCTTCGTCGGTCTTCAGGTCGACGTCGATCAGCGCGGGCACCGGCAGCCCGGCGGCGGCCGCATCCGCGCCCAGCCAGGGTTGCAACATGCGCGCGAGATCGGCCTGCGGCACCGGGGTCGCGCGGGCGACGTCGGGCAGGCCGCGCAGCACCGCCAGCACGCGCGCCGCCGCCGCGTCGCGGCGCTGCGCCTCGCCCTCGACGATCTGGACGGTCAGCCGCCCCGCCATCTGCCGATCGAGCGCCCCCGCCGCGCGCGCCGTGCCCAGTCCCGCCGCGCCCGCCAACAGCGTCAGGAACAGCATGATCGCGATCACCCAGCTCATGACGTGCGCGCCACCGACATCGTCGAGCGCCCGCGCCTCCGCTCCCGTCGCGCGTGGCTTGCCCCCCCGCGTCACAGCCCGCTCCGCACGATGGTCGAGGGACGCGGCTCCATCGGCGCCGACGCGGGGGGCAGGGTGGGATCGGGCAGATCGGGATCGACCAGCCGCCCATGGTCGAGGTGCAAATGGTACGCGCCGGGCACCCGGTCGATCAGATGCCAGTCATGCGTCGCCATCACCACCGTCGTACCCAGCCGGTGGAGCGACTGGAAGAGATGGAGCAGCCGCTCCGCCATCACCGGATCGACATTGCCGGTCGGCTCGTCGGCGACCAGCAGTTCGGGGCGCGCGATCACCGCGCGGGCGATCGCCACCCGCTGTTGCTCGCCGCCCGACAGCGTCGCGGGCCGCGCGCCTGCGCGCTCGGACAGGCCGATCCACGCCAGCATCTCGCGCACCGCCCGTGCGATCTCCGATTCGGCCATCCCGGCGACACGCAGCGGCAGCGCCATGTTGTCCGCCGCCGACAGATGCGGGATCAGGCGGAAATCCTGGAACACCACCCCGATCCTCCGCCGGAATCCGGGCAGGCGGTCGCGCGGCAGGATCACCGCATCCTCACCAAATAGCCGGATGATTCCCCGACTGGGACGCTGCGACAGATATAAAAGGCGCAGCAGCGACGTCTTGCCCGCGCCACTGGCCCCGGTCAGGAAATAGAATTGCCCCGAGCGCAGCGTAAAGCTGACGTCGCACAGGGTTTCCTCGCCCGCGCCGTAGCGCAGGCCGACATTTTCGAACTGGACGATGTTCGCCATGCTTGCAGGGCCTTGGCATGGCCCGCCCCGCGCTTCAAGCTTGCCACGCATATGGGCGGCGTGCTTACTGGACCTGTGGGGGGACATGAAGCCGATGGCCCGTCCGTCCGCCGCTCCGTCCTGTCCGTTGAAGTGCCCGCCCGCATGATCCTCGAATGCCCCGAGTGCCGCACCCGCTATCTGGTGCCCGACAGCGCGATCGGGCCAGAGGGTCGGACCGTGCGCTGCGCCAATTGCCGCCACAGCTGGTTCCAGTCCCCGCCCGAACCCGAATTGCCGTTGCCGCCGGTGGCGATGGCCGCCCCCGACGGCGCGTCGCCGGACGGCGGGGTCGAGGCGTCGGCCCCGCCGCCGGTCATCGTGCCGCCCCCCGCCCCGCCGATCCTGTCGCAGGACCAGGCCGGGTTCGACGCCTTCGCCCACCGCGCTCCCTTTCGCGCGCGTCGCAACCCGGTGCGTCGCTGGACGATCGGCGCGGTCGCGGCGGGGCTGTTGATGCTGATCGCGACGGCGGCGATCCTGTGGACGGGTATGCCGGGGATCGGCGGCTGGCTCGGCCTGGGCAGCACCGAGTCCGCGCTCGAACTCCGCTCCAACCCGATCGAGCGGCGCGAGCTGGAGAACGGGTCGGAACTGTTCGCCATTTCGGGCCAGATCATCAATCCCTCCTCGAATCAGCAGCGCGTGCCCGACCTTCGCGCCGAGCTGAAGGATGCCCAGGGCCGCGTCGTCTTCTCCTGGGCGATCGCGCCGCAGCAACGGACGCTGGGCCCCGGCGCGTCGATCGATTTCAACTCGGCCAAGCTCGACGTGCCGCCCAGCTCCAAGCGGCTGGACCTGAGCTTCGCGGGCGAGGGCGGCGGGAACTGACGGACAGGGGCGGGGAAATCCCGCCAGGCCCCTCTCGCTCCGTTCACGTCGAAGGCCACGCTACCCCCGCAGCCGCCGCGCGACGATCCCGAACCGCGCACCGTGGAGCAGCGCGGCGACGAGCATCCCCGCGCCCGAGGCCATGGCGAGCCCCTGCGCGCCCCATCCCTGCTCGACCAGCCACCAGCCCGCGCCGCCGGTGACGACGAAATAGGCGATGATGCTGTTGATCCCCGCCGCGACCTGATCGCCCAGCGAGCGCAAGGCATAGACCAGCACCACCTGCACCCCGTCGAACAGGATGAAGGGCAGCCAGATCATCAGCATCGCGACCGCAGCCACATGCGCTTCGGGCTGGGCGGGGAACAGCCGGACTACCGGCCCGGCCCCGGCGAGAAGCACGAGGCTGCACGTCCCCATCGCCAGCGCGGCGAGCGCGACCGCCAGCAGCGTGCGCGGCACGGCGGCGCTCGCCATGCCCTCGCCCACCGCGTTGCCCGCGCGCACCCCCGCCGCCGAGCCCAGGCCCAGCGCCAGTGCGAAGGTGACGTTGTGGATCGAGAAGACGATCTGGAAACCATGCGCGGTCGCATCGCCCAGCCGGGTCGACAGCGCGATCAGGATCGCAAACCCCGCCAGCTCCAGCCCCGAAGCGATGGCGGGGACCAGCCCGAATCGCGCCAGGCCCCAGGCACCGGCCAGAGTCGGCTTCCAGGCGGCGCGGTCGAGCCGCCGCACGCCGCGCAATCCGCCGCGCGGCAATGTCGTCGCGCTCGCCACCATCGCCACCGCGCCTAGCGCCGAGGCGATGACGGTGGCCCAGGCGGCACCCACCGCCCCCAGCGCGGGAAGCCCCATCTCGCCGCCAGCCAGCCCCCATGCAAGCAACGCGTTGATCGGCAGGATCGACAGGTTGACCATCGTCACCCGTCGCGGGCGGCTGATCCCCTCCAGGAAGAAGCTGGCGGCGACGAGCACGAGCTGGAAGGGATAGCCCAGCGCCATCACCGCGACCACGCGCGCGCCCGGCTCGACCAACGACGGGGTCACCCCGATCGCGCGCAACAGGAACGCGCCGCCCAGCCCCAGGATCAGCATCGCCGCGACCCCCAGCATCGCCCCCAGGACCAGCCCGTCGCGCAGCGCCTGCCCCGTTTCGGGCAGGTCCCCCGCCCCATCGGCGCGCGCGGCGCGGACGAGCACGCCCGACAGCCAGGACAGGCCGGTGACGATCGCGACATAGGTCAGCGATCGACTGGCGGAGAGCGCGGCGACCTCATGCTCGCCGACACGGCCCACCACGACGACATCGGTGACGTGCAGGATGGTCCAGTTGAGGCCGGTCAGCACCACCGGCCAGGCAAGCCCGAGCAGTCGGCGCGTCTCGGCCCGGTCGGGGCGAAGATGGGACGTCATGCGCTCCTCCTAGGCGGGATGCCCGGCCCGGGATAGCCATTCGCCCGGTGATGACGGACGATGCTCACGAAAGGCATTGCGCTGCCCGGATCGCTTTGCTAGGGGCACCCGCCTACCAGCCCTCCGGCTTGCCGGTGGTGACTATCGAGTGCGGTCGTGGCGGAATTGGTAGACGCGCAACGTTGAGGTCGTTGTGGCCGAAAGGCCGTGGAAGTTCGAGTCTTCTCGACCGCACCAGATATTTTCGGACATCGCTGACAAGGGACACTGGCCCAGCCAGCGATGGTCCCGGCGAGGGCGCGGGCAAACCGTCATTTCGAGATCCTTCACCCCCTCGCCCCTCTTCGAGGGGGAGAGGGTTGCGCAGACTTGGTCTTTGCGTAGCAAAGGCCCAGTCGGAGCTGGGTGAAGGGTGCTGCGCTCGCTGAGCGAGCGCGCGAGCCTTCGGCTCGCCCAACCCCTCACCCAGGCTATGCTAGCCAGCGAGTTGGCAAGCTCCGCCAACCCTCTCCCCTGTCCGGGGGCGAGGGTGGTGACAGATCACCGCGCCGCGACGATCGCGGCGAGGGTGTCGAGCGGCAGGGGGGAAACGAAGCGGAAGCCGAACCGGCCGTCCTTCACCCAGCAGATCGTGCCGAACAGCGACGTGTTCATCGGCCGGATGACGACATGCCCGGTCAGGCCCGGCCGGACCGTGTCGTCGCCGCGCAGCTTGGCGCCCCCCGCCGAGACGTCGAGCAGCTCGCTGGGGAACTTCCGGTCTCCCAGCCGCACCTCCGCCGACAGCGTCACCGGGAAGCGTGGCGGGCGCGGGATCGTGCCGTCCTCATTCTCCGACGAGAAGATGCGCTCATAGGGTTGCAGCGTGTCGAACTGCACGCCGGCCTTCTGGCCACGCACCCAGCGCACGGTGCCGGGAATGGGCGGCAGGCCGCGCACCTCGATACAGATGGCGTCGCCGACTGTCGGGACCGCGACGAATCGCGCCATCAGGCCGCTGCTCGAAATATTATGGACGAGGCAGACGCCGGGCGCGTCGCCGCAGACCTTGCCCAGCAGGAGGACCGCCGAATGCCGCTGGCCCGTCCGACGTTCCGCCGACGCGCTTTGCTGCTGTTCGACCTGTTCCATCCCTGTCCTTTCCGCCACTTACGCCCCCAGACGGAAGTAGGCGTTGCTCCTTTACTAGCGCATCCCCTCTAAAAAATTAACAACTTTGCGCTGCTTGCGCGATCTTTGGTTCATCGCCCCGAAACCCGCGCTCGGGCATCGCCCGCTTGTGGTCATGTTCAAAGCCCTGTAATTCGCGATCCGTCCCATGCCTCGCGCGTCGTCTTCCCGGTCACCCCGGCCCCGCTCCTCCAAGCCCCGCTCTCCCTGGCGGCGCCGGATCGTCGTAACCCTTCAGATCCTGATCGGCCTGGCCGTGCTGGCCGTCGGCGCGCTGGCGGTCGCGGTGTTCGTCGCCAAGTCGCAGCTGCCGAGCTTCGAGGAATTGAAGTCCTCGCCCAACGGCCAGATGATCCGCGTCCATGCCGCCGACGGCACGGTGATCGTCTCGCTCGGGCCGAGCTATGGCGAGTGGCTGCCCTATGACCGTATTCCGGTCGTCATGCGCGACGCCACCGTCGCGGTCGAGGATCGCCGGTTCCGCCAGCATCCCGGCGTCGATCCGATCGGCATCGCCCGCTCGGTCGAGGTACGCCTTGAAAAAGGGCGCTGGAAACAGGGTGGCTCGACCATCACCCAGCAGATCACGCGCACCATTTTCCTGAACAATCAAAAGAAGTTCGGGCGCAAGATCCGCGAGGCGATCCTGGCGCTGGCGATGGAGCTCAAATTCTCCAAGGACCAGATCCTCGAACTCTATCTGAACAAGGTCTATTATGGCGGCGGCGCCTATGGCATCGACGCCGCGAGCCGCAAATTCTTCGGCCATGGCGCCGATCATCTGAGCCTGTCCGAGGCGGCGGTGATCGCCGGACTGGTCAAGGCGCCGTCCAACTATTCGCCGACCGCCGATGCCGAGGCCGCGGTGGGTCGTGCGGGCGTGGTCATCAACCAGATGGAGCGAAACGGCTTCATCACCGCCGCCCAGGCCGCCGACGCCGATCCGCAAGGATTGAAGCTCGCGCCCGAACCCAAGCAGAATTCGGTCCGCTATTTCACCGACTGGGCGCTGCCCCAGCTTGACATGCTGATCGACGAGCAGAGCGCGCCGCTGGACGTGTGGACCACGCTCGATCTGACCATGCAGCGTGCCGCCGATTCGGCGATCCGCGCCGACGCGCCAGAGGGCACGCAGGGCGCGCTGGTCAGCCTGGACCGCGACGGTGCGGTACGGGCGATGGTCGGGGGCAAGGATTACGTCTCCACCAACTATAACCGCGCGGTGACGGCGGTCCGCCAGCCCGGCTCGGCGTTCAAGCTGTTCGTCTATCTCGCCGCGCTGGAGGCGGGGCACAAGCCCGAGGACCAGGTGGTCGACGAACCCGTCACCATCGACGGCTGGTCCCCGCGCAACGATTCGCGCCGCAATTCGGGCAGCGTCTCGCTGCGCACCGCCTTCGCCTATTCGCTCAACACCGTGGCGGCGAAGCTGGGCCAGGAGGTCGGGTTCCAGACGGTCGCCGACATGGCGCGCCGCTTCGGCATCACCACGCCGGTCAACACCCATCCCTCGATGGTGCTGGGCACGTCGGAGGTGCGGGTGATCGACATGACCAGCGCCTTCGCCAGCGTCGCCAACAAGGGGGTGAAGGTCACCCCCTATGGCATCACCAAGGTCGTCGCCAACGGCCAGACCATCTACACGCACGAGGTGGATCGTAGCCATGTGCTGGTCGCGCCCTTCGTCGCCGCCGAGATGACCGACCTGCTCCAGACCGCGGTCAACACCGGCACCGGCCGCGCCGCGCAGATCGGTCGTCCGGTCGCGGGCAAGACGGGCACGACCAGCAGCTCGAAGGACGGCTGGTTCCTGGGCTTCTCCAGCGGGATCACCACCGGCGTCTGGATGGGCCGCGACAACGGCAAGCCGGTGGCGGGGCTGCACGGCGGCACCGCGCCCGCCAAGGCATTCGCCGACTATATGCGCATCGCCACCGCGAACCGCCCGATCGAGCAGTTCGACACCCAGGTCACCCTGCCCGAATGGCAGCTCGAACCCGATGAGGAGAGCTATTTCGGCCAGCCCGACAATGGCTTCGCCGGGGTCGACGCCGACGGCAATCCCCTGCCCCAGCCGCTTCCGGGCGAGGCGCAGGAGGGTGACGAGACGATGGAGATTCCGACCCGTCGCGATCCCGCCGCGCCGGTGCCCCTGCAGCAGCCCTTGCCGCCGGGCGCGGCGGTGCCGTCACAGCCCTCCGGCCAGGCGCCAGCGCAGAACCCCGTTCCGCAACAGCGGCTGGATCAGGCATGGATCGACCGCGTGACCGGGCGCGGCAATGGCGGTGCGCCGCGCGATGGCCGGGCCAACCCCACCCCGCCGCGCGGCGCACCGCGTGATCGTCAGGACGATCGTCCGTACCAGTGAAGCCCCGCGCCGTGCCGCCGCAGCCATGCGGTGGCCGGTGCCGGATCGCTGCCCAGCAGCTCGGCGACCAGCGCGTGAAAGACCGGCGCGTGGTTCATATGCACACGGTGCGCGACCTCGTGCGCGACGGTGGCGCGGCGGACATGATCCGGCGCCAGGATCAGTCGCCAACTATAGCGGATCGCACCGGTCGAGGCGCAGCTCCCCCAGCGCGCCTTGGGATCGGCGACGCTGACCTTGGTCACGGTCACCCCCGCCGCCCGTGCGACCTCCGCCGTCTCGCGCGCCAGCACCTCCAGCGCCTGGCGCTTCAGCCAGGTCTCGACCCGGCGGCCGAGCGTCTCGATCGGGCCCGAGGCACACAGGCGATCCCCCTCGCGCTGGATGACGCGGGCCCGCCCCTCCCGCCATTCGAGCGTCAATAGCGCGTCGCCGAACGGAATCGCCGCGCCGGGAACGAAGGGGCGCGGTTGCGGCAGGCGGGCGCGTTGCTCGGCGATCCAGTCCTTCTTGTCTTCGGCCCAGGCCAGTGCGGATTTGAGCCCGGCGCGGCGCGGAACGATCAATCGCGCCGTCCCGGTGGCGGGATCGACGCTGAGGCGGATGGTCTTGGCGGTCGGGTGACGAACGACCTCGTCGATCACAGGATGCGGTCCACGATATGGTTCTCGAAATCCCCGGCATCATCCTCGCTGATCGTCCAGCCGCGTACCGACTGCCCGGCGCGGTGGACGGCATCACGGTCGCCCGAGATCAGATAATGCCATTCGGGCAAGGGCTCGTTCGCCGCGCGCAGCCGATAGGCGCAGGTCGTCGGCAGCCAGTCGATCGACCGGACATTGCCCATGGTCAGCCGCACGCACTCGCTGACATAGGCGCGGCGGTGGCGATAGTTGGAGCATTGCCCGCTGCGCCGGTCGAGCAGGCGACAGGCGACGTTGGTCGCGACCAGTTCGCCCGTCTCCTCGTCCTCCAGCTTGTGGATGCAGCATTTGCCGCAGCCATCGCACAGCGCCTCCCATTGCGCGCGGTCGAGGCTTTCGATCGGCTTTTCCCAGAAACGCTCCATCAGCGCACCCATTGCGCGAGCGTGTCGGCGACCGCCTTGGGCCCTTCGTCCGTCGGCACCAGCGCCATCGGCTTGCCATCGGGGTCCATCAGATAGACCTGGCGGCTATGGTTCACCAGATAGCCGCCGCCGGGCGACGGATCGCCCTTTTGCGACCAGACGGCATAGGCCTTCTTCGCCGCGTCGATCTGTGCCTGGGTGCCGGTCAGCCCGATGAAGCGCGGATGGAAGGTCGTGGCGAAGCGGCCCACCACCTCGCGCGTGTCGCGCGCCGGATCGACGGTGACGAAGATCGGCACGATCCGCGCCGCCCGGGCCGCATCGCTCGCCTCGAAAAGCTTCAGCCCCGCGCCGATCGCCTGCATGTCGGTCGGACAGACATCGGGGCAGAAGGTATAGCCGAAATACATGACCCGGTAGCGCCCGGCGAAGTCGCGATCGGTGACGGTCCGGCCATCGGCGGCGGTCAGGCGGAACGGACCGCCGATCGTCGCCCCCGCCAGCGGCGGCTGCGCCTCGGGCTGGGAGGAACCGCAACCGGCCAGCGCGATGGCCAGCGGCAGCAGGGCGGACAGATATAATCGGGTCATGACGACGACAGCCTTGCTGTGATAAATCGCCGGTTGCAAGACATGCTCCACTGCTCAGGATCACCTTTCATGCCCCTTCGCCCCCTGCTCGCCGCTGCGCTTCTCGGCGTCATCGCCATGCCCGCATCGGCGCAGATGATGCAGTCGGAAAGCTACAAGTTCCTCCAGGCCGTCCGGGACGCCAAGGGTAACGACGTCACCAATATGCTCGACCGTCCGGGGGCCAGCATCATCAACACCCGCGACGTGACCAGCGGCGAGGGCGCGCTGCACATCGTCATCAAGCGTGGCGACGAGACCTATCTGCGCTTCCTGCTCCAGAAGGGTGCCGACCCCAATCTGCGCGACGGGCGCGGCAATACCCCGTTGCTGCTCGCGGTCGGTGGCGGCCAGCTCGAGATGATCCGCATCCTGACAGCGGCCAAGGCCAATCCCAATATCGGCAACGCCTCGGGCGAGACCCCGCTGATCCGCGCGGTGCAGCGCCACGATATCAGCATGGTTCGCGAGCTGCTCGCCGCGGGTGCCGATCCCGACCAGGCCGACAATGTCGCCGGGCTGACCGCGCGCGAATATGCCTCGCAGGATGCGCGCAACACCGCGATCGCCAAGCTGTTCGTCGACACCCCGAAAAAGACCCGCGCAGCGGTGGCCGGGCCGAAACTCTGACCCGACACTCCTCCCCGAGCTTCGCTTGGGGAGGGTGACCATCGCGCCAGCGACGGTGGAGGGGCCGCGCCACCCGGCCCGCTTTAGATCAACCCCAACTCCACCAGCTTCCCGACCAGTACCGGCGGCATCCCCTCGATTCCCGTCGCGGCACCTCTCAGGTCGGGCGGCGCGTCCGCCGCCTCCAGATAGCGCCAGCCCTGATGCGCGCGGCGGGGCAGCGCCTGGACCAGCACCAGCGCCGGATCGATATGGATCGCACAGCGCCCCCCTTCCGCCTCACCGAACGACAGGATCGGCGAGCGCGCGACGAGCTGATGCTTGAGGATCCAGAACAGCGAGCCCTGCCCCGCCACGTCCTCATGCCGCTTGGGCAGATAGCGCGTCGTCAGAAAGACCGGCCCGTCCTGCGCCCGCATCTTCAGCCGTTCCGCCAGGTGGTCGATACTGGTCGCACCGAACGCGACCTTGGTCAGATGAAGCGCCATGTCGCTGGGGCATGTGGGGGCGGTGAGAGGCGAAGGCTAGAGCCGGATGAACGCGCCACCGAAAACCAAAGGAAAAGGGCGCCGGTGGTATCCCACCGACGCCCTTTTCCGATTTCCGGCGCTTAACCGTCAGTCGCTGTTCAAGCGGCCTGCGGCAGTGCGGCCTTCGCCTGCGCGATGATCGCCTTGAAGGCTTCACCCTCGTGCATCGCGATGTCGGCCAGGACCTTCCGGTCCAGTTCGACGCCCGCCAGCTTCAGGCCGTGCATGAACTGCGAATAGGTCAGGCCCTCGGCCCGGACACCGGCGTTGATGCGCTGGATCCACAGACCACGGAAGGTCCGCTTCTTAACCTTGCGGTCGCGATACGCATATTGACCGGCCTTTTCGACGGCCTGGCGCGCGATGCGGATGGTGTTCTTGCGACGGCCATAATAGCCCTTCGCCTGTTCCAAAATCCGCTTATGCTTCGCCTTGGTGGTCGTGCCCCGCTTGACGCGTGCCATATCTTTCTACCCTTCCAGAAATCAGTTCAGGCCGTAAGGCGCCCAGGCCTTCACGGTCTTGGTGTCGGCATCGGACAGGACCGAGGTGCCGCGGTTCTGGCGGATATACTTGCCGTTATGGCTGATCAGGCGGTGGCGCTTGCCGGCCACACCGTGCTTGAGCTTGCCGGTCGCGGTGAGCTTGAAGCGCTTCTTGACGCCGCTCTTGGTCTTGAGCTTGGGCATTTTTTTCCTTTCGCTTTGAGCAAGGCAGAAACGGCCGCGGCAGCCCTGATGGCCGGGCCGTTCGTGACACCTCGCTCGGGAAGCGCGCCGCTTAGCCCAAGCGGCGAGGGATTGCAACCGACTCGCCCCCCGCCCCCACGGACGCCGCAAAGGGAACCCTCGCCCCGCTGGCGCGCTTGGGGTTGCCATGGATCAGGTGCCCGCGGATGACATCCCCGCCAGCCCGACCGTCGCCCGCGCCGGGTGGCGGCGCTGGGCGTTGCGGATCGTCCTCGGGCTTCTCCTCGTCATCGCGGCGATCTGGCTGGTGCTGTTCGTCACCAAGGGACGCTTCCTCCGCCACCCCTTCGAATCGATCGTGGGCAAGCTGACCCACCGGAGGGTGAGCGTCGGCGGCGACTTCCAGCTCTATTTCGCGCCTTGGCGGATCAAGTTCGTCGCCGAGAAGATCGCCATCTCCAATCCCGACTGGGCGACCAGGCCGAACCTGTTCACCGCCGACCGGATCGATTCGCGGATCGCGCCGCTGTCGCTGCTGTTCGGCAAGCGCCGCTTCACCTGGCTGGCGCTGACGAACGGCGCGGTCGATCTGGAATGGACCTCCGACCACCGCACCAATAGCTGGACGTTCAGCGAGAAGAAGGGCGGCAAGCCGCTGGAGTTCCCGCGAATCGACACCGCCGTGGTGACCGGCACGACGGTGCGCTATCGCGATCCCCGGTTGCGCGTGACGGCCGAGCTGGCGCTCGACGACTTCCGGTCGCAGGATGCGCGGATCGGGCGCGCGGTGGGAGTGCGCGGCAAGGGCCTGCTTCGCGGCACGCCCTTCGTCGTGAACGCGCAGCTGCTGTCCCCCGACGCCACCGCCAATCGCGGCAAGAACGAACTGCTCGCCCGGATGCGGACGGCGGGGAATGTGATCGATGTGGCGGGCACACTGCCCTCGATCGCCGCGATCGAGAACGTCCCCTTGCAGACCCGCGCCCGCGGCAAGGACCTGTCGACGCTGCTGGAGGTGATCGGCGTCGTCATCCCGCGCACCCGCACCTATGACATCCACGCGCAACTGGTGAAGGATGGTGAGGTCTATCGCTTCACGAGGATGAAGGGGACGTTCGGCGACAGCGACCTGACCGGCAAGCTGACCGTGACCAACGGCAAGCGGCTGCATCTCGATTCGACGCTCGCCACCGACAAGCTCGACATCGTCGATGCCGCGCCGTTCATCGGCTACAACCCCGACATCGTCGCGACCCAGGGCGCACAGGCCGCCGCCGCCGCGACGGGCGCGGGGTCGCAGCGGCTGCTGCCCGACGCCGCGCTGCCGGTGGCGACGATGCAGCGGTTCGACGCGAACCTGAAATGGACGATCCGCACGGTGCGGTCGCGGCGGGTGCCGATCTCCGACGTGGACCTGACGCTGGCACTCGATCGCGGCAAGCTGACCCTGTCGCCGCTCAACTTCGCGATGGCGCGGGGCAATGTCTCGTCGGACGTGCTGTTCGATACGCGCGAGCGGCCGAGCCTCGTCCGCTACGACATCCGCCTGGCGCCGACCGCGCTCGGCCGGTTGCTGGCGGGCTGGGGCGTGGCGGAGGCGGGGACGACCGGCACCGTGAAGGGCCGCATCCAGTTGACCGGGCGCGGCGACACGATCCACGATTCGCTGGCGACATCGAACGGGCGCATGGCCTTCATCCTGCCCGCCGGTTCGCTATGGACGCGCAACGCGCAGCTCGCCGAGCTCGATATCGGCACCTTCGTCCAGAAGATGTTCGAAAAGGAACTGAAGGAACCGGTTCGGATCAATTGCGGGTTGATCGCCTTTACCGTGCGCGGCGGCGTGGCGGCGGCGGACCCGATCCTGATCGACACGACCAAGAATGTCGTGACGGGACGCGGCGGGTTCAGCTTCCGCAACGAGGCGCTCGACATGGCGATCCGTGCCGATGCCAAGACCTTCAGCCTGTTTTCGGGCCAGTCGCCGGTCGGCATCACCGGCACCTTCGCCAAGCCGGGGATCGATCCGATCAGCGGCGACCTGCTCGCGCGGGCGGGGGCGGGCCTGGGGCTGGCGGTGGTGGCGACGCCGCTGGCGGGGATCCTGGCCTTTGTCGATGTCGGCGATGCCAAGGCGGCGGCGTGCGGCCCGGTCCTGTCCGGCGCGCGCGCGGCGGCGCAGCGCACCACCAAGGGCAAGCCGCGCGACGATGTCGGGCGCGGCACCACCGCCAAGGACGAAAAGGGCCGCGGCAATCCCGGCGAGGTCAAGTCGCAGCGCAAGAAGTTCCTGGGCATATTCTGACCGCACGCCGGCTCGTGCCTGACCAAAATCCATCCGCGCGCCTGACACCATCTCGGCAAGCGCCGGGGCGGCAGCTGTTTTTGGACCGTGCGCCGATTTTCGCGGAGGAGTCCGTACAGGGGAGGACGGACCGATCAATGCTCGTGATCGTGATGTCCGTCCGGCACGTTGCGCAGCGCCTCCAGCACCTCTTCCGTCCGTGCGGGGTCGCCGATCGCCAGGACATGACCCGCGCTGTCGGCGGTCAGCGGGTCGCCGTTCCAGTCGCACATGCGACCGCCCGCCCCCTCCACCACCGGCACCAGCGCGGCGAAGTCGTGCAGCTTCAGGCCCGATTCGCACACGATGTCGATATGACCGCTCGCCAGCAGTCCGTAATTATAGCAGTCCCCGCCATAGACCGGTCCCTGGCGCGGACTGTTGCCGCTGATCGCCGCCACCAGCGCCATATAGTGCGGCACGTCGTCATCCTCGAACAGATGCGGGCTGGTCGTCGCGATCGTGGCCCCCGCCAGCTCGGGACAGGCGCGGGTGCGCGCGGGCTGGCCGTTGAACAGGGTCGGGCGGCCCGTGACTCCCAGCCAGCGCTCGCCCGCGATCGGCTGGTCGATGATGCCCAGCACCGGCCAGCCATTGTCGACCAGCGCGATCAGCGTGCCGAAGATCGGCCGCCCGACGGTAAAACTGCGTGTCCCGTCGATCGGATCGAGCACCCACTGCCGCCCGGTCACGCCCGCTTTGACGCCATATTCCTCGCCATGGATGCCGTCGCCCGAGCGCTCCGCCTCCAGGATGCGGCGCATCGCCGCCTCCGCCTCTCGATCGGCGATGGTGACCGGCGAGCGGTCCTCCTTGATCTCAAGCCCCATCTCGCGGCGAAAATAGGGGCGGATGGCGGCACCGGCGGCGTCGGCCAGCTTCAGTGCCAGGTCGATATCGGCAGAATGTACGGACATGGGGCATTTGGATAAGCCAGCTTGGATGCATCAGCAATGGACGCCACCGACGCGACACGGTAGGTTTAATCTAAGGTTATATGAGAGGTGGAGTGATGCGCGTAACGCTGGGCGTTCTGTTGGCGATGGCGGCGGCGGTTCCGGCTGCGGCGGCGCTGCGTCCGGGGGCGACCGCGCCCGACTTCACCACGCGCGGCGCGGTGGCGGGCAAGGTCTTCACGCTCAACCTCAAGGACCAGCTGCGCCACGGCCCGGTCGTGCTCTATTTCTTCCCCGCCGCCTTCACCAGCGGTTGCAGCGCGGAGGCGCGCGCCTTTGCCGAGAAGATCGACGCGTTCAAGGCGGCCGGTGCGCGGGTGATCGGCATGTCCGCCGATCCGGTCGACAAGCTCGCCGCCTTCTCCAAGGCCGAATGCGCGGGCAAGTTCCCGGTGGCGAGCGCGGGTCCGGCGATCGTCAAGGAATATGACGTCGCGCTGGGTCGCCAGCTCGAGGGCCGCGACATCACCTCGCGCACCAGCTACGTCATCGGCCGCGACGGCAAGATCGCCTTCGTCCATGACGACATGAACCCGGCCGAGCATGTCGCCGCCACCCTGGCGGCGGTGCGCGACCTCAGCACCCGCCGCTAAGACTGGGTGACGGGGGCGTCCGATGTCTTTGGGGGGTTATGTGGAAGCGAACGGGCGTAGCGTGACGCGCGCGCCCGACGACCTGTATCGTGAGATCGGTCGATTCCTGAGCGATCATCGCCTGTCGCCGGATCCGGCGCACTATGCGTTCGTGCACGCGATACTCAGCGAGCCCGACGGCGCGCTGGCGCGGGCGGCGGCGGCGTTGGTCGATGGCGGCGTGCGACTGCATCGCGACGATATCTCGCGGCTGGGCGGGCCCCAGGGCCTTTCGCAGCCCGTACCCGCTGCCGCCGCCCCGTCGCGCCCCGCCCCGACCCGGCTGGAAATCCCGCTCGCCGAGGCGCAGACCGACGCACTGGCCGAACAGACCCAGGACCAGGTCGAGGCCTTTGCCGCCGTCATCCGCGCGATCCAGGCCGATACCTCGTCCTTCGGGGTCGATCTGGCGCGCAACGCCGCGGAGTTGCAGCGCGGCGACCCGATCGGGCTGAACACGCTGGCCACCCTGACCGGTGAGATGCTGAAGCGGATTCACGCGTCCGACCATCGCCTGCAACAGGCGACCGCCGAAGCCGAGGTCCTGCGTGAGAAGCTGACCGAAGCGCGCGCGGTGGCGCGTCGCGATCCGCTGACCGGGCTGGCCAATCGGCTGGGCTTCAACGAGGCGCTGGCCCAGTGCTTCCAGGGGTCGCGATCCTGCCATCTCGCGCTTTGCGACGTCGATCGGTTCAAGCGGATCAACGACGAACAGGGTCACGGGGTCGGCGACCGGGTGCTGCTGGCGATCGGCAACATCCTGGCAGAGGAGTGCCAGGGGCATCTGGTCTGCCGTCATGGCGGCGAGGAATTCGCCATCCTGATCTCCGACCTGTCGGATGCGGAGGCGTTCGCGCTGGTCGAGCGCGCGCGCGACACGCTGCGCGGGCGGCAATTGCGGGTCCGCGAGACCGGCAAGCCGCTGGGGCCGATCACCTTCTCCGCAGGGATCACCGCCTTCCGCAGCGACGACACGCAGGAGACGCTGTTCGCGCGCGCCGACGCGCTGCTCTATCGCGCCAAGAACGAGGGCCGCGACCGCGCGTTCGCCGACACCTGATTTTTTCGCCACGACATGGCGTGAATTCCGGAACAACGTCGGCGAAATTCGCCAACATCCCGGGCGCTACATCAAAATCCGAGCAAAGTCAGTAACTTATAAAACTGGCACACTCTCTGCAAAGCTGTCGGCATCGGTCGCCAAATCGCTGGTCGACCGGAACAGCAAAGGGAGTTTCACCATGTTCACCTCGTTCCAGGCTCGCCAGATCCTTGTTTCCTTCGTCGGTGCGGTCCTCTTCGCCGGTCTCGCCATCACCAGCGCCGCGCCCATCTTCCCGATCGCCTGAGCGTGGGCGTCGCTTCGCCACGGCGCGGTCGGATCGTCGCATCCCGATAACCGACCGCCGCCGCCGCGATCAGGCCGTTGCCACCGCGCCGACCGGACCCACCGGCGCCTCCTCATCCCGCGAATAGGTGCCGGTCAGCACCCCGGCGGCCAGCACATGCCCCGCCATCGCCTCGACCAGCGCGCCACGCCCCGGCGTCGCGCCCCCGACATCGACCACGGCGTCGAGCGCGAAGAGCTGGAACACGTACCGATGCTCGCCATGCCCGCGCGGCGGATCGGGCGGCAGCCAGCCTTCGCTCAGATAGGAATTGCGTCCCACATCCCCGCCTTCGGGCGTACCAGCGCCATCCGCGACGATCGCGCCCTCGGCCAGGCTTCCGGCCCGCGGCGGCAGGTTCCAGACGATCGCATGGACCAGCGGCGACGGCGTCGGTGCGTCCGCATCCTCGACCAGCAGCGCCAGCATCGCGGTCCCGCTCGGCGGATCCACCCAGACGAGCGGCGGCGAGACGCCAGCGCCATCGGCGGTAAAACGTTCGGGCAATCGCGCCATGTCCCCGAAAGCCGGGCTGTTCAGCGACACCGCGCTGGCCGGGGCGAGTTCCTGTCGGACCACCGCGATCGATTCGACCCCGGCGCGCCAGCCGCTCATCGCCTTGCCCAGCCATGCGGGCAGATGTTCGAGCATAGTCCAGTCTCCTACCTTGCCGCGACGGTGGCGGCACGCGCCCGCCAGACGGTCAGCGTGTCGATCGCGCCGCGACATTCGGTCATGCTCGCCGCCTCCAGCAGGCGGAAGCGGGTGCCGTCCCAGCCGAATTGCTGGCGTGTGCCGCAATCGCCCAGCCCGCGGCCCTTGCTCCAGTCGGACAGCCGTCCGGCGGGGGACCATTCGCTGTTGACCAGAGTCACCCCGCCGCCCTTCTGCGAGTCGGCATCGAACGGATAGGCGAAGTCGAATTGCGCCGGGGCCAGCCGCCCGTCGCGCCAGACCAGCGGCTTGACCAGATAGTTATACGCCCCCGCACCGCAGGACATCAGGACCAGCGTCGATCGCCGGTCGAGCCGATAGGCTTCCGCGCTGACCGGGCTGCCCAGGCTGTTGCGGCAATCCAGCCGCCTGCGCATGTCGTTGATCGCGGCGGTCGGGACCGAGGGGGCCGCGCCCGGCAGTGGGGTCACCAGCTGGACGACGGGCAGCACGGGGGGCTTGCCGCGATACCGTGCCGCGCCCTTCGCGACCAGGGCGCTGCGGGTGCCCGCGCGCTTCTGGCGCGCGTCCATATAGCGGAAGGCGGCGGCCGCGCCTTTCAGCGATACCGCGACGGGCGACGGATCGAGGATCGCGGCGCGGCGGCCATTCGCCATCGCGGCGACCAGCGCATTGGCCGGCGCGCCGCGCAGCCACCCCTCCGAATCGCGGGGAAGCGGCACGGTCGCCAGGCTGCGGCCGTCGATCCGCACCGTCGCGCTGCGCGCCTTGCCGGTCATGTCCGCCACCTTGACGGCCAGCAGGCCGTCGGCGTCGCGGCGGACCAGCAGCCCGGCATCCTGCAACATGCCCTCGTCGGACGCGAGCGAGGCCGCCTCGCAGCCGCCGCCATTGTCGCAGGCGACGATCCAGTCGCGAAAGAGCTTGGGCTCGGCGGGAACCGGTGCGCCCGCCGGTGCCGCGAGCGCGGGACCGGCGGCTGGCATCGCGAGGCCGACGAGGATCGTGGAAGCGGCGATGCGAATCATGAAAGACGAACCCCTTTGCTGGCGGTGACGTTCCGAAACGGATAGGGCGACTGTCAAAGAATAAGGAGAGTGTCGCAATGAAATCCGTAGGCGTGATCGGTGCTGGTCAGATGGGCGCGGGCATCGCGCAAGTGTCGGCGGCGGCAGGCTATGCCGTCAAGCTGGCCGATGTCTCGACCGAACGGGCCGAGGCGGGCAAGGCGGGAATCGCCAAGGCGCTCGACCGGCTGGTGACCAAGGAGAAGATGACCCGCGCCGACGCCGATTCGCTGCTGTCGCGGATCGAGCCGGTGGGCAGTCTGTCGGCCATGGCCGGATGCGAGCTGGTGATCGAGGCCGCGACCGAGCGCGAGGCGATCAAGCGCGCGATCTTCGACGAGGTCGGCAAGCTGCTGTCCGACACCGCGATCCTGGCGACCAACACCTCCTCCATTCCGATCACCCGGCTGGCCCAGGCCGCGCCCGATGCGGGCCGGTTCGTCGGCGTGCATTTCTTCAATCCCGTGCCCGTCATGGGCCTGATCGAGCTGATCCGTGGCCTTGCCACCTCCGACGAGACGGTCGCCACGGTCGAGGCGTTCGCGCAGGAGCTTGGAAAGCGCGTGGTCCATGCCAATGACGCGCCGGGCTTCATCGTCAACCGCGTGCTGATGCCGATGATCAACGAGGCGATCTTCGCGCTGGGCGAAGGCGTGGCGACGATCCCCGATATCGACGCGGCGTGCCAGTTGGGGCTCAACCATCCGATGGGGCCGCTGACGCTTGCGGATTTCATCGGGCTCGACACCTGCCTGGAGATCACGCGCGTGCTGTTCGAGGGCACCGGCGATCCCAAATTCCGCCCCGCCCCGCTGCTGATCAAATATGTCGAGGCGGGATGGTACGGCCGCAAGACCAGGCGCGGCTTCTATGATTACACCGGCGCCGAACCCGTTCCGACCCGATAAATGCCCTGACGGAGGGGCCTCGCCGCAGGCGGGGATGCCCCTCCCAGGCCCTTAAAAGGCGCCGTGCACCCTGAGCGCGAACACCTCGGCCGGTCCGCGATCGCGGTTATAGCCGGGGTTCTCGATATATTGCGCATCCAGCGTCACCGCGAGCGCGCGGAACAGCGAGACGTCGTAATAGGCCTCGGCGATCGCCTCCGCGCCCGCATCGGGCAGCTTGCCGTCGCCGACCAGCACCCCCAACCCGCCCGCCGCGAGATAGCGGCGATGCTCGGGCGAGATGCCGTTGGCGACCAGCGCCAGCCCGATCCGGTCCTGCGCCCGGCCCCAGCCCTTGCCCGAGAGCGACCCGCCGATCTGCGCGGTCCGGTCGATATCGGTGAAGTCATAGGGCTCGATCGATCCGTCGCTGACCCCCACGCGCGCGAACAGGCCAAGCGTATCGGTCAGCGCCTGGTCCATGTTCACATAGCCGCCGATCCGCGTCATCCGCCGCCGGGTCAGCGACGGATCGATCGCGCCACCGGTCGCCGCGGCATAGGCGAGCGCGTCGTCGAAGCGGCTGAAGCGGCCCCTGTTCCGGAAGACCCCGACCCGCACCGATCCCGGCCGCCCGGCGACCAGATGGCGATGCTCGACCTCGGCATCGATCTGATACTGGCCGAAGCCATGCTCCAGCCTTTCGCCATTGGGGATGGTCGACAGGTTGAACAGCCCGGTCCTGAGCGTCCAGGCACCATGATACAGCTCGCCCGCGACACCGGTCGAATAGCCCCATGCATCGGCGGCATAGTCGAAGCTGCCCGTATCGACGACCGACCAGTTGAGAAAGTCGCCGCGCGGGTCATGGGCATAGGGATTGGTGTCGAACACGTCGCCCACCCCGAACTTGCCGATGGTCAGGACGATTCGGTCGACATCACGCGACCCGCCGAGCTGGTTGGCGACACCCGCCACCGTCTCTTGCGCGCCGCCCAGTCCGAATGTCTGGCGGAGGAAACCGCGTTGCAGCCGGAAATAGGGCTCCGCCTTGCCGACCTTATAGGCCTCCGCGCTCGGAAAGCCCGCCACGCCCAGCGTGTTGGAAAGGCCGAAGCCCTGGTCGATCTCGGGATTTACCCAGAGTTCCGCCCCCCGCCACGGCCGCGCGCCGATAAAGGCGGTGACGTCGGCGGTCTCCTTGAGCTGGCGCGGCGTCAGGCTGTTCGCGCCGACATAGGGCGAGGCGAAATCGCCGACGCTCTGCGCGACGAAGGTCGCCTGGCCATGGACGGCGAAGGTTTCCGGCGCGGCATCCTGCGCAAGCGCCGGGCACGCGGCAAGGAACAGGCCGCCCAGCGCGGCCCGCGACACGTTTCTGATCATCGGTCCTCCCCCTGGTTCAGGCCGAGGGCCGCTCGCGGCGAATGGCCTGCGGCCGGGTGGACGCGACGGCGCGGAGCAATCGCGCGCGCTGGAGCGGGACGCTCGCCATCACGGTGGCGAGGCTATGCGCGCGGACATGCGCGCGGAACAGGCTACGGGTCATGACAGACCTCCTTCGGGTTCGTGTGGTCGAGCCCGGCGGAGGTCGGCGAGAACGGCTCTAGCGGGCCGCCATCGGCGACCCCGTCAGGCCCGTCAGACGGTCGGCAAGAACGTGGACGCGGGTGCGTCTACTGTCCTCGTCGCCGGACAAGGGACTAGATCGGGGCATTGTGTTCCTGTTGTGTTGGTCGGCCACGCACGCGGCCGACGGGGCGCCCATAACGCGCCTGCGATCTGGATCAACCCCGAAAAGCCTGAGTCAGGCGATCAGCAGACCCGCCAGCGCCGCCGACATGAGATTGGCGAGGCTCCCCGCGACCAGGGCGCGAATGCCCAGCCGCGCGATCGTCGGACGCTGATTGGGGGCAAGGCTGCCCGTCACCGCCATCTGGATCGCGATCGAGGAGAAATTGGCGAAGCCGCACAGCGAGAAGGTGACCACCGCGATCGTGCGCGGCGAGAGCTGCGCGGTCTGCTTGCTCAGGTCGATATAGGCGACGAATTCGTTGAGCACGATCTTCTCGCCGAACAGCCCGCCCGCGATACCCGCCTCGTTCCACGGCACGTTGAGCAGCGCCATGATCGGCTGGAACACATAGCCGAGCAGCGCCTGGAAGCTGAGCCCCGGCAGGCCGACCAGATTGCCCAGCCCGCCGAGCAGCCCGTTGGCCAGCGCGACCAGCGCGACGAAGGCCAGCACCATCGCGCCGACCGCGACCGCCAGCTTCACGCCGGTCTGCGCGCCCTGCGCCGCCGCCATGATGATGTTGGCGGGCTTTTCCTCGTCATGCGTGGCCTCGGCCAGCGCGATCTTCTCGTCCTCGATCACGTCGCCCAGCGGCAACTGGCCCGCGGGCGGCTCGATCCGGTCGGGCATGATGATCTTGGCCATCAGGATGCCGCCGGGCGCCGCCATGAAGCTGGCCGCGAGCAGATATTCGATCGAGATGCCCATCGATGCATAGGCGGCCAGGATCGTCCCCGCCACGCCCGCCATGCCGCTGGTCATCACGGTGAAGAGCTGCGCCGGGGTCAGGCTCGCCAGATAGGGGCGGATGACCAGCGGCGATTCGGACTGACCGACGAAGACGTTGGCGGCGGCGCACAGCGACTCCACCTTCGACACGCCGATCACCTTCTCGATCGCGCCGCCCAGCCAGCGCACGACCAGCTGCATGATCCCCAGATAATAGAGGATCGACACCAGCGCGGCGAAGAAGATGATGACGGGCAACGCCTGGATCGCGAAGTTGCGGCCCAGCGGATCGGAGGCGAGCGCCCCGAACAGGAACTTGGTCCCCTCGTTCGCATAGCCGAGCAGCCCCGCGACCCCGCCCGACAGCCATTGCAGCACCTTCTTGCCCCAGGGCACGTAGAGCACGAGGACCGCGATCCCCGCCTGGAGCGCGAAGGCCGCGCCGACGACCCGGAGGCGGATCGCGCGCCGGTCGGTCGACAGGGCCACCGCGATGCCCAGAATGACAAGAATTCCCGCGATACCAATGGCAAAACGATTCATGCGCGCTGCTTAACTAGGCCGCTTGGGGCGGTGGTGGAAACGACGCGGCCCCCCGGCTGCGCGGGACAGGACCATAAGCATGGTAGCGCACGACCGCCATAGTTTTGATCGGGGCCAGATATTGCTCCCTGGCACGGGGAGGATCGTTACCCCGTCAATCCCGACGCCGTGGCCAGCCCGAGAAACGCCAGGAACCCGATGGAATCGGTCGTCATCGTCACGAATACCGACGAGGCCACCGCCGGGTCGGCGTCGAACCGGTCGAGCGTCACGGGCACCAGCACGCCCGCCAGCCCCGCGATCAGGATGTTGGTCATCATCGCCGCCGCGATCACCATGCCCAGCGCGGGATTGGCGAAGACCAGGCTGACCCCGACCCCGATCACCGCCGCGACCGTCACGCCGTTCATCATCGCCACGCGGATCTCGCGCATGATCGCGCGCGCCGTATTCGACTGGGTGAGCTGGTTGGTCGCAAGGGCGCGCACCGTCACCGCCAGCGTCTGCGTCCCCGCATTGCCGCCGACGCCCGCGACGATGGGCATCAGCGTGGCGAGCGCCACCATCCGCGCGATCGTCCCCTCGAACGCCGCGATGACCGAGGAGGCGACCATCGCCGTCACCAGATTGGCGAGCAGCCAGCGGACCCGGCTCTTGTAGCTGTCGAGGACCGGCTCGTTGATGTCGCCCTCGCCCGCGCCCGACAGGCGCAGCACGTCCTCGCCCGCCTCCTGCTGGATGATGTGGACGATGTCGTCGACGGTGATCATGCCGACCAGCCGCCCGCTACCATCGACCACGGCGGCGGAGATCAGCGCATATTTCTGGAAGCGCAGCGCGACCTCTTCCTGGTCCATGTCGACCGGGATCAGCGTCTGTTCGCGCTTCATCACGTCGCCGATGACGATCTGCCCCGGCGCGCGCAATATCCAGCTCAGCTGGCAGGTGCCGATCGGCCGATGGCCGGGATCGACGACGAAGATTTCCCAGAAGTCGGTGGTCAGTTCCTCATCGTCGCGCAGGAACTGGATCGTGTCGGCCACCGTCCAGTGCTCGGGCACCGCGATCAGCTCGCGCTGCATCAGGCGGCCGGCGGATTCCTCGGGGAAGGACAGCGCTTCCTCGATCGCGGCGCGGTCGTCGGGGTCGAGTGCGCGCAACACCGCGCGCTGCTCGTCCTCGTCCATGTCCTCGATGATCGCCACCGCGTCGTCGGTGTCGAGTTCCGACGCGATATCCGCGACTTCGTGCGGCTCGAGCGCCTGGATGAGCTGCTCGCGCACATAATCGTTCATTTCGGCGAACACGTCGCCGTTGAGCAAATCGGCGACCGCGCGTGCCAGATTGACACGCTCCTCGTCGCCCACCAGCTCGAACAGATCGGCGATGTCGGCGGGATGGAGCGGCTCGACCAGCGCGCGCGCGCCCTCGTCGTCGCCCGCCTCCAGCGCGTCGAGCACCGCGGTCACATATTCCGGCTTCAGCCGGTCGTCCTCGTCCAGCTGGGTTTCGTGCTGGCTCTCGGTTTCGAGTTCGGGGAGTTCGGTGTCGCTGATCTCGGCCTCCCTCGATCGATCATGAACGCTGTGTCACGCCTCTAAACTGCGACGGCGGCATTTGCCAGCAGGCTCGGGAATGCCTACCTGCGGGGCATCAACCAAGGAAGACCCCTTATGGCCGAGACTTTTTCCAAGCTGACCCTGACGCTCGAGAGCGGCGATGTCGTGATCACGCTGCGCCCCGACCTGGCGCCCGAGCATGTCGCGCGCATCGGCGGGCTCGCCAATGAAGGCTTTTACGACGGCGTGGTGTTCCACCGCGTGATCCCGGGCTTCATGGCGCAGGGCGGCGATCCGACGGGCACCGGCATGTCGGGCTCGGACAAGCCGAATTTGAAGCAGGAATTCAACGCAGAGCCGCACGTGCGCGGCACCTGCTCGATGGCGCGGACCAACGATCCGAACTCGGCCAATTCGCAGTTCTTCATCTGCTTCGACGATGCGCGTTTCCTGGACCGTCAGTACACGGTGTGGGGCCAGGTCGAGAGCGGCATGGAACATGTCGACGCGCTCCCCAAGGGCGAGCCGCCGCGCAATCCGGGCAAGATCCTGAAGGCGACGGCGGAGTAATCTTCCGCGACGGCTGGATCGAAGGGGGGAGTCTCGCGAGAGGCTCCCCTTTTTGTATGGCCATGCTCCAAGCCACGCAGCACGCCCCTCCCGCCTGCGGGAGGGGATGGGGGAGGGAAGGCCACGGGCAACAGGCTCGGTGAGACCCCATGCCCTCCCCAACCCCTCCCGCCTGCGGGAGGGGCTATCGCTCGGGGATAGCGAGCAACTCCCTCTCAACCGTCCCGAAACTCCGGCCGCCGCCGCGCCATGTTCGCCTGCACCGCCTCGCGGTGGTTCTCCCCCCGCATCAGCGCCACCTGCTCGGCGCTTTCCGTCGCCAGCATGACCTCGGACGCACTTCCCATCGTCCCGAACAACCGCTTCGCGCTGCGAACCGCATCCGGACTCCGCCCGGCGATGTTCCTCGCCAAAGCCAGCGCCTCACCCCTCGGATCCTCGACCAACCGCGTGACCAATCCCGCCGCCTGCGCCTCGGCCGCGTCGAACTCGCGCGCGGTATACACCCATTCGCGAAGCACATCCTGACGCACCCCGCCCCATAGCGCGAAGCCGCCCATATCGGGCACGATCCCCCAATGCACCTCGCGAATCGCGAAGCGGGTGGCAGGATGGGCCAGCCGGATATCCGCCCCCGCCATGATCTGTGTGCCGCCGCCGAATGCCACGCCGTGAACGCCTGCGATCACCGGCACCGGCAGCGTGCGCCAGCCCCACGCCACCTGCTGTACCCGGTTGGCCGGTCCATGGCTGCGCGCCGACAAGTCCAGCCCCGCCAGCTCGCCCCCCGCCATCGCCGCCATGTCGAGCCCGGAGCAGAAGCCGTCCCCCTCCCCCGACAGCACCACCGCGCGCACATCCGTCCGCGCCGCCAGCGTGTCGATCGCCTCGACCAGCGCGTCGAACATCCGCCCATCGATCGCGTTCAGCTTTTCGCGACGCGACAGGCGGACATCGGCCACGCCGTCATCCACGGCGATCGTCACCCGGTCCTGCATGTCGCTCTCCTTTTGCGCTGGCTTTCCACTCGTGTAGACCATCGTCCCATGGGGTTCGATATGGAACGCTTCGTCGCGATGGGCGGCCTGGGCGGCGGGCATGGACGGCATCTGGGCATCGGCTACCAGGCGCACGGGCCCGACTGGGCCGAGCTGACGCTGCCCTATGACGCCCGGCTGATCGGCGACCGGGCGAGCGGGGTCATCGCCTCCGGCCCGATCGTCGCGATGATGGACATGGCGACCAGCGTCGCGGTCTGGTTGAAGCGCGGCCATTTCGAGGCGCATGTGACGCTCGACCTGCGCGTCGACTATCTGCGCCCGGCGGTGCCCGAACGCACCGTGATCGGGCGCGGCGAATGCTATCGGATCACGCGCAGCGTCGCCTTCGTCCGGGGGATCGCGCATGACGGCGATGCCGGTGATCCGATCGCACATGTCGCGGGCACCTTCATGGCGATGAAGTCGTGAGCCCGCCCCGCACCGCCATCGGCCAGGCGATGGTCCTGCCGCCCTATGCCGAGCTGCTCGGCTGTTCGATCGACTGGGTCGCGGGCGTGCCCGAGCTGGTCATGCCGTTCGGCGACCATGTCATGGGCTGGCCCGGCCTGTTGCAGGGCGGCGCGATCGCGGGATTGCTGGAGGTGGCGGGGATCGCCGCGCTGACCCACCGCCTGTCGCAGGAGGGGGCTGCGCGGATCAAGCCGGTGACGGTGACGACCGATTATCTGCGCACCGGGCGCGATTACCCGACCCGCGCGGTCGGCATCATCCTTCGCCTCGGCCAGCGGGTCGCCAATGTCGAGGCGACCGCCTGGCAGGACGATCGCGACCGCCCGATCGCGACCGCCCGGATGAACTACCGCATTCTGCGCGGCTGAGGGCGGCCGAGCGCCTGTTCGATCGCGGCATCGGCGACCGGCGCCATCGCGGCATAGCCCGCGGGATTGGGATGGACGCCGTCCGTGCCATAGGCCGGGTTCAGCGCGTCGCCGACATGCAGGACCGACCAGTAATCGGCATAGGTCGCGCCGACCTGCGCCGCATAGCGCTTCGACCAGGCGTTCATCGCCGCGATCCGGGCGGCGGGCTTCACGCCCGGTTTCCACTCGAAATGATCGGCGGGCGGGATCGAGGCCAGGATCACGCGGATGCCATGCGCCCGTGCCAGCTCGACCATCGACATGATGTTGCCCTGCACCTGCGCATCGGTGGTCGCCCCGGTATTGCCCGCAATGTCGTTGGTGCCCGCCATGATCTGCACGACCGCCGGGTGGAGGTCGATCACATCCTGGCGAAAGCGAAGCAGCATCTGCGACGTCGTCTGGCCGCTGATCCCGCGCCCGATCCGCCCGGTCGTGAAGAAGCCCGGCGCGCGGTCCGCCCAATTCTGGGTGATCGAATCGCCCATCAGGACGATGCGGGGATGGCCCGGCGTCGGCGTCAGCCTGGCATTGTCGTCGCGATAGCGCGCGAGATAGCCGAAGTCGTTGTGCAACCGCTCTTCCCATTCGCGGGCCCAGCGCTGGCTGTCGCTTTCCTTCTGCTGCGCCAGGACGGGCCCGGCGAGCGTCAGCGCCACCGCGACGGCGAGGAAGGCGCGGCGGCTCACGGACGCAGGTCCACCTGGCCCGCCGCGACGTTCCAGCCGCGCAGGGTCACGCCGGGCTTGTCCGCCTTCGCGGTCGGATAGCGTATTTCGATCACGCGCGATTCTCCCGGCAGCAGGGTGACGTAATTGTCGCTGAAATAGGCGGGCAGCACCTGGGTGCCGTCGGCGTTCATCACGGTCAGCTTGGTCTCGATCGCGGGCACCTGGCCGGTATTGGTCAGCGTGACGTTGGCCAGCGTCTCCTCGCCCTCGCCCTGGAGGCTGGTCGTAGCGGTCACCGTCGCCGCCGCCATGCCGGTCAGCGCGCGATAGCCCGCATCGTCCTGCGCCTGCCAATAGCTGTTGGTCGACAGGACCTGCCCGCCCGCGTCGGTCGCCTCCAGTCGGACGAGCACCGGACCGCGCTTCATCGCGGAGGCGAGGTCGAGGGCCAGGACCGGCGTCACCCCCTCGGCATTGGCGACGACCTTCGCCTCCTGCTCGCCCTCCGACCGGCCGTCGAGCCCGACGATCTTCGCACGCACCTGCACGCCCTTCAGCGCGTCGCGCGTGTTGTTGATGAGGACGACGCGGTGGTCGGGCAAGTTCATCTGGACGTGGATCGGCTCGGCGGCCTTCTTGACCCCGTAGAAGGCGGCATGGGTGTCATAGTCGGACGAGAAGATCTGCCACGCCGAGGACGGCCAGGCGGGTTGCGTCATCCACAGCATCCGTCCCGAATTCTCGGTCCACAGACCCGCGTTCATCCCCTCGAAAATGGCGCGATAGGATTCATACTCCATCATCTGCGCCTTGCGCTCGAAATCGGCCAGGCCGGTCGACGGGCCGAACCGGCGCTCGAGCGCGTCCATATAGGTCTTCACCGCGCCGTTCCCGGTCTGGTGCCAGTCGTGATAGGCCCAGACATCGCCGATCGGCCAGCGATCCGCCTCGGCCGGAATGGCGCGCTTCCAGGATTCGAGCGTGGGGAGCGACGGGGTGCCGACCTCGACCGAGAAGCCCTTGGCGTGGTCGGTGAAATATTCGACCGGCGGCCGCCAGTTATACGGCCCCGACCCCTGCAAATTCACCGCGTTGGAGGACGGCATGTAGAGCCGCGTGCCGTCCTCGGCGCGCAGCAGCGTGTCCAGCCCGGTATTCAGGATCGGCTGCGGCACGCCCTCGTTGCGCCCGAACCAGGCGACGATCGAGGGGTGGTTGCGATAGCGGCGGACGACATCGGCCGCGTTGGCGAGGAAGAATTGGGGATCCTCCGCCTCCATATTGTAATCCTGGGTCGACTCCCAGAAATCGGACAGCACCATCAGGCCATATTCGTCGGCCAGGTCGAAGAAGCTCTCCTCGGTATTCTGGCCCACCCAGTTGCGGACGATGTTGAGATGCGCGTCGCGGTGGAGGCGGAAGAACGGCTCCAGATGCGCGCGGTCGACGCGCTTCATGAAGTCGTCCATGCCGATATTGCCGCCGCGCGCCGCGATCCGCACCCCGTTGACGCGCAGCACGAGATAGGGGGCGAGCCGGGGGTCGTCCTGCGGCTTGCTGACCGCCGCCGACTGGTCGCCGCCGGGGCTGAAGCTCATCGCCCAGCCATTGGCGGTCGTGCGGATCGCCGCATGGCTGGTGTCGACCACCCGCTGGCCGCCACGCACGCGATTGAGATCGAGCGTCACCCGCTCCAGATCGCCGTCATTGTCGAACAGCGACAGGTCATAGGTCACCTGCCGCATACCGAAGCGGAGCGATTTGGAGTCCGACAGCGCGCCGTCGACCGCCGCGGTGATCGCAAGCCCGTGCAGGGCCGGGTCGCCATAGCCATTGGGCCACCAGAGCCGGGGGTTCTTGACCGAAAGCTGCGGGAACTCGGCGGGCGACAGGAGCGCGCGGATCGTCTGGCCGGGGGCGACCGTCACCGGCTTTTCCACGACGACATCGTCGAACACCGCGCGCACCGTCGCCGTCACGGGCGCCTGGCCGTTATTGGTGACGGGCACCGCGATCTCGACATCGGCGACCGAATTGTCGGGCTTGGGCAAAGTGGTGACGACCTGCGGGTCGCCGATCACCGCCGGGCCGGTCGCGGCCAGCGTCACGCCCTGCCACAGCCCGGTATTGCGGTCGCGGACGCTCGGGATCCAGTCCCACCCCTCGGTCGCGACGAAGGTCGGACCGTCGAGCATCTGGACGCCGCCATTCTCGCCGACACCCGCCGTCATCGATTCCTCGTGCGCGATGCCCGGATGTGGCGGCGGCGAGACCCGCACCGCGATCGCATTGCGCCCGGCGGCCAGCGTCACGGGGAAGCGGCCACGGATGAAGGCGCCCTTCATCGTGCCCACCGACCGGCCGTTGACCCACACCTCGGCCGAATAATTCACGCCGTTGAAGGTCAGCCACATGGTCCGCCCGGCCGCCTCCGCGGGCGTGTCGAACTCGGTGCGATACCAGTAATCCTGTCGCGCCAGCGTCTCGGGGATGGCGAGGTTGTTGAGCCCCACCGAGGGATCGGGATAGACGCCGCGATCGACGAGGGTGGTCAGCACCGTGCCCGGCACGGTCGCGGCATACCATTTGCTCGAGTCGAAATTCCCCTGCGACAGGTCCGCGCCGCCGGGGCCGACCTTCGCCGCCTCGATCAGTCGCCAGCCATTCACCGCCCACTGGCCCGTGGCGGTGGAGACGAGCGCGGGATCCTTTGGCTCGGGCCTGGCCGTGCCGCTGGTCGGGATCGGCGCCTTGGACTGGGGCAGCGTCCAGGCGTCCTGCGGGGTGGTCTGCCCCTGCATCTGGCGGGTCTGGAACGGCCAGCTCGGGCTGCCGGTCTGCAGCGCCATCTTCGCCGGATCGGGCGCCCGCCGGGCGGCGACGCGGATGGTCAGCGGATCGACGACCTCGCGCACCATGCGGAAGTCGATGATCTTGCCCGCGAACACCGGCTGATAGTCGCGCGGTGCCAGCGTCGCGACGCCGGTGACCGGTTCGAGGGTCAGCGCGCGTTGCACCACCTGTCGGCCGCCGACGAACAGCCGCACCACCTTTCCGTCATAGCTGGCGGCGATATTGACCCATTTGTTGCGATCGGCGGTGCCGCCGCCCTGCACCACGCCCGCCTCGGTGACGAGCGCGGGCTGGCCATCGACCAGCGCGAGATAGCGGCGCGGCCCCGATGCCGGGTTGCCGAAGCCACCGATCAGCATCGTCGTGCCCTTGCCGTCGACGCCGCGCGGCTGGACCCAGGCGGACAGCGTCCAGTTGGGGGCGGCGACCGGCGTCGCGACGATCGCCCGGCGATAGCTGTCGCCCCCCGGCGGCAGGTCGGCGTTGATCGGCCCCAGCGGCGTCGACGGCGCGGCGGCGGGCGACGCGGGCACCGTCTGCGCGGAGGCGGCGAGGCTCCAGACCAGCGCCGTCATCGATGCCAGAGCCCCGATCGCTCTTGCCGTCGCCACGCTCATGCCTGCTCCTCTTCTGATCGCCGCCGGATAAAGCAAATGAATGGTTGAAAAGTCAAAGCTTCCCGGCGGAATCCCCGAAGCGATCGATTGCCTCGCCGATGCCGGCCCAGACCGCACCGAGCTGGTCGGGCGTGATCGAATAGGGCGGCATGACGTAGATGCCGTTGCCCATCGGCCGTACCAGCAGGTTCCGCTCGCGGAAATGCGCGAGCAGACGGGGTGCTAGGTCGGAGAGATAATCCTGCCCCGCGCCCAGTTCGAACGCGGCGATGGTGCCGAAGCGGCGGGGGTTGCGGACCGCCGCCATGCCGTCGACCGCCGCCAGATGCCGGGCCTGCGCCGCCGCCAGCGCATCGATCCGCGCCTGCACCGGCTCGTCGCGCCAGATCGCCAGATTGGCCGCCGCCGCCGCGCAGGCGATGGGGTTGGCGGTATAGCTGGACGAGTGGAAGAACTGTTTCGACCGGTCGGTTTCCGACCAGTGCGCCTCGAAGATCGCGTCGGTCGCCAGCGTCACCGCCAGCGGCACCGCCCCGCCGGTCAGCCCCTTGGACAGGCAGAGGATATCGGGCACCACCCCCGCCTGCTCGCAGGCGAAGAGCGTGCCGGTGCGGCCCCAGCCGGTCATCACCTCGTCGGCGATGAACAGCACGCCGTGCGCGGCGCAAATCCCGCGCATCGCCGCCAGCGTCTCGGGCGCGTAGAACAACATGCCGCCCGCCCCCAGCACCAGGGGCTCGACGATGAACGCCGCCGCGCCCGCGCGACACGCCGCCTCCAGCGCGTCGAGTGTCGCCTGCACGTCGCCGGGAAAGGGGATGGTGCCGACATCGAAGAGCAGCGGCGCATAGGCGCGGTTGTAGACCCCGCGCGCACCGACCGACATCGCGCCGATCGTATCGCCATGATAGCTGTGTTCGAGGACCAGGATCCGGTCGCGCGGCTCGCCCCGGTTCAGCCAGTAACCCAGCGCCATCTTCAGCGCGACCTCGACCGCGGTCGACCCCGAATCGGAGAAGAAGACGCGGGTCAGCGCGGCCGGGGTGATCCGCACCAGCTCGGCGGCGACCTCTTCGGCGGGTTCGTGGGTCCAGCCCGCGAAGATGATCTGGTCCAGCCTGCCCGCCTGCGCGGCGATCGCGGCGCTGATTCGCGGATGGTTGTGCCCGTGCGTCGTCACCCACCAGCTCGAGATCGCATCGATCACCTCGCGCCCGTCGACCGTGGTCAGCACCGCGCCCGACGCCGTGGCGACGCTGGGAATCGGCTCACCCAGGCCGTGCTGGGTGAAGGGATGCCAGACAGGCGAGGTCACCGGAAATCGCCGACGTCGAAATGCGCGGCGAACGCCGCCGCCAGCGTGGCGCGATCGAGCGTCGCCAGGCGCGGCAGGCGCCCGAGCCGCTTCACCCCGCCGATCGCGGCGATCGTCGCCTCGCTGTCCTCGACCGCCTCGCCGACGAACGCGACGCCCAGGATCGGCACCCCGCGCGAGCGCAGCGCCTCGATCGACAACAGGCTGTGGTTGATCGTCCCCAGACCGGTCCGCGCGACCAGCACGACCGGTCGTCCCCAATGCGCGAACAGATCGGCGAACAGCATCTCCCGCGTGACGGGCACCAGCACGCCCCCCGCCCCCTCGGCGACCAGCGGACCGTCGACCTGCGGCAGCGCCAGCCGCTCGCGCGCGATCGTCAGCCCGTCGATCTCGGCGGCGCGGTGCGGCGAACAGGGGGTCCTGAGCCGGTAGGCGGAGGGCAGGACGGGCCGCCCGCTGAGCGCGGCGACGGTCTCCGCATCGCCATGACCCTGCTCGTCGGTGCCAGCCTGGACCGGTTTCCAATAGCTTGCGCCAAGCGCGCCGGTCAGCGCGGCGGCGAAGACGGTCTTGCCGATCTCGGTATCGGTGCCGGTGACGATGACCGTGCTCATGCCAGAACCTCGCTGAGTGCCTGGTCGAGCGCGAGGATATCCGCCGCCTCGACGTTCAGGGTGATCGACAGCCGCAACCGTGCCGAGCCCACCGGCACGGTCGGCGGGCGGATGCCGCGTATGTCATAGCCCTGTTCCTGCAACGCCTCCGCCGCGCGCATGGTGCGGCCATTGTCGCGCAGGATCAGCGGCAGGATCGGCGTACCCTGCACCAGCGCGCCGTGCCTGGCCAGATGCGCCCCGGCCAGCGCCGTCCGCTCGCGCAGCGCGGTGCGCCGCTCGGGCTCGTCGGCCAGGATGCGCAGGCTCTCGCGCACGCCGCGCGCCATCAGTGGCGAGGGCGCGGTCGAGAAGACGAAACCCCGTCCGCGATTGACCAGGTAGTCGCGAACGATCGCGGGCCCCGCGACCAGTGCCCCCTCGCACCCCATCGCCTTGCCACAGGTATGGAGCGTGATGACGCGCTCGCCCGCGCGGGCCAGCCCCTGCCCGCGCTCGCCGAAGACACCGGTCGCATGCGCCTCGTCGACGATCAGCATCGCGTCATGCCGCTCGGCCACGGCGTATAGTTCCGCCAGCGGCGCGGTGTCGCCGTCCATCGAATAGAGGCTCTCCCCCGCGATCCACGCCGTGCCCTTGCCGCCCTGCGCCCGCCAATCGCGGATCGCACGGTCGAAGGCGTCGGCATCGTTGTGCGCCGCCGCCACCGACTGCGCGCGCGACAGCGTCATTCCCTCGCGCATACTGGCATGGACCAGCGCATCATGGACGATCAGATCGCCCCGCTGTGGCAGGGTCGCCAGGATCGCGACATTCGCGGCATAGCCCGAGGAGAAATAGAGGCTCGCCTCGCTGCCGAAAAAGGCGGCGGCTTCGGCCTCCAGCGCCTCATGCTCGGGGTGATTGCCGCGCAGCAGGCGTGAGCCGCCCGATCCGACGGGGACGCCCTGTTCGATCGCCCCGGTGATCGCGGCGGCGAGACGGGGATGGCTTGCCAGGCCGAGATAATCGTTGGAAGCGAAGTCCTTGCCCCGCTGCGGGGCCAGCACCCGCAAACGGTCCCGCGCGGCCAGTCGGGCCAGATCGGCGCGATGAAAGTCCAGCATGGGGCTTCCCTAGGCGGCTCGACGGGGGAGCGGAACCGGAATTCGTCGGGGGGATTCCCTTGGCCTCAGACAGGCTCCGCCAACGTCACGATCGAAACCCCCGGCGTCATCGGGACGCGCCCGACCAGATGCCGCTCCAGCCGGAAGATCGCCTCGAACGCCTTGTTGAGCGGTGCGGGCGGGGGCGAATCGTCGCTGTCGTCGCGACCGCTCAGCCGACCCGCGATCCGCGCGGCGGCGGCGAGCGGGAACAGCAGCGAGTTGAAATAGCCGAGCTTGCGTGGCTTGAGCCCCGCCTTTTCGATCGCCGATACCAGCGTGGTCTTGGAATAGCGGCGATGGTGATGGTTCACCACGTCATGCGCCGACCACATCCATTGATGCGCGGGCACCGCGATCAGGATCTTGCCGCCGGGCTTCAGGCACGCCTTCATCGCGGCGAGCGCGGCGACGTCGTCCTCGATATGCTCGACCACGTCGAGCACCGCGATCAGGTCATATGCGCCGCGTTCGATCCCCGGCAGTTCGGGGAGCGGCGCGGCGTCGACCGGCTTGCCCAGCCGCTCCGATGCGATCGCGCGCGCCGCCGGATCGATCTCGATCGCGTCGACCGTGCCGAATCCCGCCAGCATCGGCAGGTTGTGCCCGGTGCCGCAACCGATCTCCAGGATGCGCGCTTCGCCCGGCAGCTTGCCGTAGCGGGTCAGGTAATCGGCCAGGATGTCGCGGCGGGCGCGATACCACCAATGGGTGGAATCATGCGCGGCCATGCGGTCGTAAACGATACGGTCCATGAACTTATCCGAAGACCCATTGGCGGTTGAGCGCGAAGGTCGCGATCGGCGTGATCGTGACCACCGGGATCAACGCGACCCAGGGTTGTTGATGCAGAAGCCCGGTCGCAATCCAGGTGAAGATCGCGTTCAATGTAAGGCCAAAGCCCTGGACCACCAGGAATTTGAGATGCTGCCTTCCGCTCGAGTCGCGGCTGCCATGACCGCGAAAGCTCCATGCGCTGTGCAGGAAGAAGCCGAAGATCACCGCGACCAGAAAGGCCGGCGGCACCGCCAGCACGGCGCGGTCGTGCGGCAACACCCAATAGGTCAGCGGCAGATAGACCGCCGAATAGACGACCGTCGACAGGCCGCCCGCGATGCCGAAGCGGATGAGCTGGCCCAGCATTCCGCTGTCCCGCCACTGTCCGATCCGATTCCGTAGAATAGCCAATCCGCGCCCAACCTTGCCCTTTGCGCCGCTCGCGATAGAGCGGACTCCGTGTCCTGCGCCTTAAGCCGCAGGCGGGTATGAGGGAAGCGTCTTTGGAACGTCTGCAGGGCGAGTTGGATCGGCACTGGCGACGCTGGGTGCTGATCGCCTGGGTCGCGATCGCCGCCTGGTACATGTACGACCGCTGGGGCCAGATACGCTGGTGTTCGCTGGGCGACACCGACGACAATATGCGGCTGATGCAGGTGCGCGCCTGGATGGACGGACAGGGCTGGTACGATCTGCGCCAGTACCGGATGAATCCGCCCCGGGGCTTCGACATCCACTGGAGCCGCATCGTCGACCTGCCGATCGCCGGGCTGATCCTCTTCTTCCGCCTGTTCACCAGCCCCGCCTGGGCCGAGCGACTCGCCTGCGGCCTGGCGCCGATCATCCCACTGTCGATCACCATGGTGGCGATCGCGGCGACGATCCGGCGGCTGATCGCGCCCTTCATCTGGCCGCTGGGGATCATCCTGCTGCTCTGCGCCAGCTCGACCATGCTGATGTACATGCCGATGCGCATCGACCATCACGGATGGCAGCTCGCGATGCTGGCGGTCACCGTCGCGGGGCTGTGCGACCCGCAGGCGCGGCGCGGCGGCGCGATGGTCGGGCTGGGCAGCGCGGTGTCGCTCGCCATCGGGCTGGAGATGCTGCCCTATGCCGCGATGGCGGGGGCGATCCTGACGCTGCGCTGGGTCTGGGACCGTGACGAGGCGCCCCGGCTCGCGGTCTATGCGCTGACGCTTGGCGGCGGCAGCGCGGCGGGATTCGCCGCCTTCGCCTCCAACGCCAATTACGCGATGCGCTGCGACGCGCTGACCCCCGTCTGGCTGTCGGTGACGGTGGTCGCGGGCGCGCTGCTGTTCCTGCTCGCGCGGATCAATCCCGCGTCGCGGGGCGCGCGGCTGGGGCTGGCGGTGGTCGCCGGTGCGGTCATCGCGGGTGGCTTTGCCAGCCTGTTCCCGCAATGCCTGACCCGCCCCGAACAGGTCAGCCCGGAATTACAGCGCAACTGGCTCAACAATGTCCGCGAGGCCAAGCCGATCTACAAGCATCCGCTGCGCGTCGCGCTGCCGATGGCGATCATGCCGGTGATCGGCCTGATCGGCGCAGCGCTGGCGGCGTGGCGGCGGCGGACGATCGGGTGGAGCGCGGTCGCGCTGTTCACCGCCTTCGCCTGCGCGATGCTGTTGTGGCAGGCGCGTGCGGCCCCGGCGGCGCAGATGCTGGCGGTGCCCGGCGTCGCGGCGCTCATCTGGATGCTCCTGCCGCTGGTCAACCGGTTGCGTTCGCCGCTACTGCGGGTGCCGCTGGTGGTCGCTCTGATCCTGGTGCCGACCGGGCTCGTGGCCGCGCTGGTGCTGAAATACCTGCCCGCCGCGCAACCCTCGGGCTATGCCGCGCGGGTCAACCGGGCGACGGGCCAGTGCGTCCGCACCTCGGTGCTGACGCGGGTCAACGCCTATCCCAGGGCGACGGTCTTCACCTTCGTCGATCTGGGCCCGCGGCTGATCGTCACGACCCACCATGATGCGATCGCGGGGCCCTATCACCGCAATGGCGACGCGATCCTCGACGTGCAGCACGCCTTCCAGGGCAATGAGGCACAGGCGCGCGCGATCATGAAGCGGCACGGCGCGACCTTGCTGCTGATCTGTCCGGACATGGCCGAGTCGACCAATTACCGCGCGCGGGCGCCTGGTGGCTTCTACGACCGGATGGCGCATGGCTGGGTGCCGAACTGGCTGACCCCGCTGCCGCTGCCCAAGGGTTCGCCGCTGAGGCTGTACCGGATCGACTGAACGGAAAATCCTCCCCGAAAGGGGAGGATCACTTCAGGCTGGCGGTCACCCCGTCGATCACGAACTGCACCGCCAGCGCGGCGAGCAATACGCCGAGCACGCGGGTGATCACCGCTTCGATCTTGGCGCCGAGCAGTCGCATCAGCGGCCCCGCCGCCAGCAGCGCGACCAGCGTCAGCAGCAGGATCGAGACCATCGCGGCCAGCACCACCAGCGAGCCTTCCAGCCCCTGGTTGCGGCTCATCAACAGCATCACCGTCGCGATCGAACCCGGCCCGGCGATCATCGGCATCGCCATCGGGAAGATCGACACGTCCTCCGCCTCGTGCGGATCGTCGGCGACCTTGGCGGCACGGTCCTCGCGCCGCTGCGTCCGCTTCTCGAACACCATCTCCAGCGCGATCAGGAACAGCATGATGCCGCCCGCGATGCGGAAGGCAGGCATCTCGATGCCCAGCCCATGGAGCAACGCCTCGCCGAACAGCGCGAAGACGAACAGGATGGCGGAGGCGACCATGACCGCGCGGATCGCCATCGCCCGGCGATGCTGCGGCGTCGCGCCCGCCGAAAGCCCCGCATAGATCGGTGCGCAACCCGGCGGATCGATCACCACGAAGAAGGTGATCAGCGAGGAGATATAGAGCTCGAGCACGACCTTACAGCGCCGCCTGGTCGATCGCGACGCCCGCGCGCCGTCCCGCCGACACCAGCGTGTTGCGCAACAGCACCGCGATCGTCATCGGCCCGACGCCGCCCGGCACCGGGGTGATCGCCCCCGCGCGCGCCGCCGCCGTGTCATATTCGACATCGCCGACAAGCCCCGTCTCGGTCCGGTTGATCCCGACATCGATGACGCTGGCGCCGGGCTTGATCCACGCGCCCTTGACGAGTCCGGGCACGCCCACCGCCGCCACGACGATATCGGCGCGACCGACGACCTCGGGCAGATCGCGGGTGCGGCTATGCGCCACGGTCACGGTGCAGCTTTCGCCCAGCAGCAACTGCGCCATCGGCTTGCCGACGATGTTCGAGCGCCCGACGACGACCGCGTCCATCCCCGACAGGTTGGCGTGAATGCTCTTGAGCAGCATCAGGCAACCGAGCGGGGTACAGGGCACGAAGCCCTCGACACCCGTCGCCAGCCGTCCGGCATTGACCGGGTGAAAGCCGTCGACGTCCTTGTCGGGGTCGATCGCCTGGATCACCGCCTGCGCGTCGATCTGGCGTGGCAGCGGCAGCTGGACGAGGATGCCGTCGACGGTCGGATCCTGGTTGAGGCGCTCGACCAGCGCCAGCAGCGTCGCCTGGTCGGTGTCGATGGGCAGGCGATGCTCGAAACTTTCCATCCCCGCCTCGCGCGTCGCCTTGCCCTTGGAGCGGACATAGACGCTGGAGGCCGGGTCCTCGCCGACCAGCACGACCGCGAGGCCGGGTGCGCGGCCCGCCTGTTCGCGGAAGCGCGCGACCTGGGTGGCGATGCGGGAGCGGAGGCCGGCGGCGAACGCCTTGCCGTCGATGATCGTGGCGCCGGTCACGGGGGTATCTGGGGTCATGGCTGATCGCCATAAAGCGCCTGCGCGATACGCGCCAGTGTATGTGGGTCGCCCGCCACGTGCAGCCGCTTCAATCGCGCCGTTTCACCCGCGATGATCGTCACCGCGCGCCTGGGCACGCCGAAATGCCCGGCGACGAGCGGGACCAGCGCCGCGTTGGCCGCGCCGTCGACCGGTGGGGCGGAGAGGCGCGCGGCGAAATGCTCGTCGGTCCCGGCGGTCAGCGCATCGCGCCCGCCGCGCGGGGTGACGCGCACCGCGATCTGGATGCCGTCCGCCCGAAGCGTCCAGGCGGGCACCGCTATCCGGCGACGACCGCGCCGCCGTACATTTGCTGCAGGATGGCGGCGTCGAGGATCTTGCCCAGGATGATGACCGCGAGCAGCACGACCATCGGCGACAGGTCGAGCGCGCCGAAATCGGGAAGGATGCGGCGGATCGGACGATAGAGCGGATCGGTCATCCGCTGCAGCGCGTACCAGACCGAACGGATGAAGTCGTTCGAGGTGTTGATCACGTTGAAGGCGATCAGCCAGGACAGGATCGCCTGCACGATGATCACCCACCAGACGACGTTGAGCAGAATCTTGAGGATCTGAAGGATGAGGATCAACGCGGGGAGCTCCTGATGGCCGTTCCCGCATATCTAGGGTGCGGCGGGGCTCGGGGCAATCTTCCGCGCGTCGGGTTCCTGACGCAGCCGGAACGAACCCCCGTGTCGCGCGTCCGGCTTGCTATGGAACAGGCGAAGGATCGCCCGGCGACGGGGCGGCGAACATGGGGGCGGCGAAAATGGGGGCGGATCGCCGTCGGCGCATTGGTGACGGTGCCGCTGATCCTGCTGCTGGTCCTGGCGGTCTTTCCCTGGGGCGTGCTGCGCGGCGCGGTCACGCGCGCGGCGACCGAGCGGTTCGGGCGGCCGGTGACGATCGGATCGGTCCACCGCGTCGACCGGTTCGGCTTCCATCCCGTCATCGCGGTCGAGGATCTGCGCATCCCGCAGGCGATCTGGGCCGGACGGGGCGATTTCGCACGCGTCGGGCGGGCGGAGATCCGCTTCTCGGTCTGGCCGCTGCTGAAGGGCCGCTTCGTGCCCGAGGATATCAGCGTCTCGGGCCTTCGCCTGGCGCTCGTCCGTGACAAGGGGGGCCGCACCAACTGGTCGCGTCCCGGCGAGCCGGAGGAGGGCGGCAGCTCGACCGATCTGCAGGGGCTGACCATCACCGACGGGGTGGTCAGCTACCGCGACGCCAGGCAGGACCGCGACGCCATTTTGCGGATCGCCGCCGATCCCGACAAGGGCATCCGCGCCGAGGGAACCGGCTCGGTCCGGGGCGCACCGGTTCGGGTCAGCGTCACCGGCGCGGCGGTGAAGCCCGGACGATGGCCGTTCGAGGCGCGGATCGCGGGGCAGGCGCTGGCGATGACCGCGCGCGGTACGATGGACCGGCCTTTCGATACCGATGCGATGACGCTGGACCTGACCGCGCGCGCCGACGATCTCAAGCGGATCGACGCGGTGATCGAGGCCGGACTGTTCCAGACGCGTGCCGTCCAACTGACCGCGCATGTCCGCCATGATCGTCCGCGCTGGACGATCACCGATCTGAAGGGGCGGATCGGCCGGTCCGACCTGACCGGGTCGTTGACCGTCGACAAGAAGGACGGCCGCACCCTGCTCGACGGGGCGGTGGTCGCGCGGCAGCTTGATTTCGACGATTTGTCCTCGGCGCAAGGTCGCGCGGAGGCGGCCGCGCTCGAACGTCGCATCGGGCCGCGACTGGTGCCGAACACCCGGATCGACATCGCGAAGATCGACACGACCGACGGCACGATCCGCTTCCGCGTCGGGCGCGTCGTCAGCGCGCAGGGCCCTTCGTCGATTACCGGGCTGGCGGGACGGATGACGATGGATCACCAGCGTCTGACGATCGGCGATATCCGCCTCGGCTTGCGCGAAGGCGTGGTGACGGGCCAGGCGGTGGTCGACCAGCGCAACGGGCGCCGGGTTCCCAGCCTCTCGCTCGACCTCCGCCTGACCGGAGCGAGTGTGTTGTCGCTGTCGGGCCAGACCGCGATCACCGGCCGGGTCGCCGCGCGCGCCAGGCTGGCGGGCAGCGGCGAGACGATACGCGCGGCGGTCGGGCGATCGGACGGGCGGATCGGACTGGTCGTCGCCAACGGCTCGCTCCCCGATCGCTATGCGGCGGCGCTGGGCTTCGACGCGGGTGCCGCCTTCATGGGCGACAACGCGCGGGCGAGCCTGCGCTGCCTGATCGTGGGTGTCGACATGCGGGGTGGCACGGGTCGCGCCGATCCGCTGATCGTCGATACCTCGCGCAGCAGGCTGGACGGCACCGGGACGGTGAGCTTCCCCGACGAGCGTCTGGCATTGCGCCTGACCGGTGCGCCGAAACAGGGCGCGACGCTGAGGCTCGACGGGACGGCGACGGTGACCGGGACGCTGGAAAAGCCGGATCTGGTCATCCCGAAGGAGGTCAAGTCGGTCGGCAATATCTTCAAGTCGATCGGCCGTGCGATCACCGGACACACCGGCCCTCATGCGCAAAGCGCGGATTGCGCAGCGCTGGCGAGGCGGGTGCTGCGGTAATGCCCCGCCCGTTCCCTCCCCCCGTTCAGCCTGAGCGATGGAGGACGGGCCCTACGCCCCTTCCGCCTTCAGCGGCCGCGCCAGCAGGGCCCCGATCACCTCCCCCACCTTGGCGCCTTCAAGCAACCGGCACACCGCGTCGCACACCGGCATGTCGACCCCCGCCTCCGCCGCCGCCTGGCGCAGCACCGGCGCGGTGAAGGCCCCCTCCGCCACGGTCCGCCGATCCGCGAGCAATTCCGCCGCCGAACGCCCCTGACCCAGACCGACACCCAGCGAGAAGTTGCGCGATGCGGTCGACGAACAGGTCAGCACCAGGTCGCCCAGCCCCGACAGTCCCGCCAGCGTCTCCGCACGTCCGCCGCGCGCCAGCCCGAAACGGGTCATCTCGGCAAAGCCGCGCGCGATCAACGCGGCGCGCGCATTCTGGCCCAGCCCCGCGCCCTCGACCACGCCGCAGCCGATGGCGAGGACGTTCTTGATCGCCCCGCCGATCTCCGCGCCGGTCACGTCGTCGGTGGCATAGGGCCGGAAATGCGGTGCCGCGATGCGGGCGGAGAGGCGTTCGCGCACGTCCGCCTGCTCGCACGCCAGCGTCACCGCCGTGGGCAGCCCGGCCGCCACCTCGTGCGCGAAGGTCGGCCCCGACAGCACCGCGATCGGCGCATGGGGATGAAGCGCCCGCGCGACCTGTCCGACCAGCCGCCGCGTCCCCGCCTCGATCCCCTTCGAGCAGAGGACCAGCGGCTTCGATCCCACCGGCATGGTGGCCAGCACCGCGCCCACGGCCTGAGCGGGCGTCACGACCAGCAGCGCCTCCATCTCCGCCATCGCCGCCGGATCGCTGACCGCCTCGATGCTCGGCGACAGCGCGATGCCGGGCAGATACAGCGGGTTGGCATGGGTCGCGTTGATCGCGTCGGCCACCGCCGGATCGCGTGCCCAGATCCGCACCGGCCGACCGCCATGCGCCGCCACCTGCGCGAGCGCGGTGCCCCAGGCACCCGCGCCGATCACCCCGATCCTCATGCCTTCACTCCCGCGCCACGCACCGCCTCCGCCGCCGGATCGAGCGGCCAGCGCGCCCGCGCCGGGCTGTCGAGCGGATCGGTCAGCCCTTCGTGAAACCGCTCGACCCCCGCCCAGGCGATCATCGCGGCATTGTCGGTGCACAGCCAGAGCGGCGGTGCGACGAAGCGCAGGCCATGCTCGGCGGCGAGCCCCTCCAGCGCGCCCCGGATGACGGTGTTCGCCGCCACGCCGCCCGCGACGACCAAGGCCGTCACCGGCGGCACATCGGCCAGGGCGCGGCGGGTGCGGTCGAGCAGGCAGTCGACAACCGCCTGCTGGAACGAGGCGGCGATGTCCTCGGGCGGGTAATGCCCGACCGCGCGCGCCACCGCGCTCTTCAACCCCGCGAAGGAGAAATGCGGCTCGGCCGCGCCCTTCAGCGGACGGGGCAGCGGCACCGCATGAGGATTGCCCTCGCGCGCCGTCGCCTCGACACGCGGCCCGCCGGGATAGCCCAGGCCGAGCAGCTTGGCGGTCTTGTCGAACGCCTCCCCCGCCGCATCGTCGATCGTCGTCGCCATCCGGCGGTAGCGCCCCACGCCCTCGACCAGCAGCAACTGGCAATGCCCGCCCGAGACGAGCAGCAGCAGATAGGGATAGGCCAGCGTGCGATCCGACAGGCGCGGCGACAGGGCATGGCCCTCCAGATGGTTGACCGCGATCAGCGGCTTGCCCGCCGCATGGGCGAGCGCCTTGCCGGTGACGAGCCCGACCATCACCCCGCCGATCAGCCCCGGTCCCGCCGTCGCGGCGATCGCGTCGACGTCGGACAGGCTGACGCCCGCATCGGCGAAGGCGGCGGCGACCAGCGGCTCCATCGCCTCGACATGCGCGCGCGCGGCGATTTCGGGGACGACGCCGCCGAACGGGGCATGCGCCGCCTCCTGCCCCAATAGCCGGTGCGCCAGCACGCGGCCGTCATCGGTGACGAGTGCGGCGGCCGTCTCGTCGCATGAGGATTCCAGTCCCAGGATCAGCATGGCCCATCCCATAGTCCCTCGCAGGACGGTTGTCGAAGGGGGGCCTGATGCGGCAAAGGCTTGCTCATGGTTCGTTTCCGGCTCGGTACGCGCGGTTCGCCGCTGGCCCTCACCCAGGCGCATATGGTGCGCACCGCGCTCGCCGCCGCGCAGGGGTGGGACGCCGACGCCGTCGAGATCGTGCCGATCAAGACCACCGGCGACCGGGTACAGGACCGCGCGCTGGCCGAGATCGGCGGCAAGGCACTGTGGACCAAGGAACTGGACCGCGCGCTGCTGGACGGGGAGATCGACGCCTCGGTCCATTCGATGAAGGATGTCGAGACGATCCGCCCCGACTGGCTGCGCATCGCCGCGATGCTGCCGCGTGCCGATGTCCGCGACCGGCTGATCGGCGTGGCGACGATCGCCGACCTGCCCCCCGGCGCGGTGGTCGGGACGAGCAGCCCGCGTCGGCGCGCGCAGCTCCTGTCGCATCGCCCGGACCTGACCATCACGCTGCTTCGCGGCAATGTCGACACCCGGCTCGCCAAGCTGGCGAGCGGCGAGATGGACGCGACGCTGCTCGCCGCCGCCGGGCTCGACCGGCTGGGGCGCGATGTCGGTCGCGCGGTGCCGACCGACCAGATGCTGCCCGCCCCGGCCCAGGGCGCGGTGGGGATCGAGACGCGCGCCGACGACGCGGCGGCGACGATGCTGATCGCCTCGATCGACCATGCCGAGACCCATGGCTGCGTCATGGCCGAGCGCGCGCTGCTCGCCGCACTCGCCGCCGATTGCCACAGCCCGGTGGCGGCGCTCGCCTCGCTGTCGGGGGAGATGCTGACGCTGCGGGCCGAACTCTTGTCGGAGGACGGGGGGGCACGGGTGAGCGGCTGGATCGAAGGCGCGCTGGACGAGGATCTTGGCCCCCGGCTGGCGATCGACCTGCTCGACCGCGCGCCGCCCGAGGTGCGCCGCCTGTTCGCCGGGGGCTGAACCCGGTGGCGGTCGTCGTCGTCCGGCCCGAACCCGGCCATGCCGCGACGATCGCCGCCCTGCACGCGGCCGGACTGGAGGCGCGGTCGCTGCCCTTCTTCGCGACTCGCGCGATCGACTGGACCCCGCCCGAACCCGAGACGGTCGACGCGCTGCTCTTCACCAGCGCGCAGGGGGTGGCCTGGGCCGGACCGGGGCTGGACGCGCTGAAGCATCGCCCGGTCGTCGCGGTCGGCC
>NZ_CAKASM010000013.1 GCF_916858675.1 Sphingomonas sp. Leaf21 | reverse complement strand
GGCCATCGCGGCGGCGACCGGCGCGGTCGCGCGGCGGCCCGCCTGCTCGACCTCGCGCGCGCTGGGCATCAGGAACAGGCCGAGCGCGAGCACCGCGCACCCCGCCCCGACGGGCAGCGCCATCGCCATCCAGCGATCGGGCAGGATCCGCGTCATCCGGCGGGCTCCGCCACCAGATGATCGAGCGCCAGCGTCGCGACATAGGGGTGAAAGCCCGCCGCCCGCTCGCGCGCGTAGAGCGCCGCGACGGTCCGCCGGTCGCCTGGATCCCAGTAATCGAGCGTGGTCAGGCCAAGTCGCGGATTGCGCACCCTGGCGGCACGAAGCCGCTCCGCCTGCCAAAGCCAGTCGGCGTCGGACAGCGTCTCATAACGTTTCCCGGCGAAGCTCCAGCGCGAGGCCATCGATTCGCCCAGCAGGTAGTCGATATGCGGAGCAACCTCGGGCAGCGCGGCATAACCCCGGTTGAGCATCATCAGGATGCGCGGAAAGCGCGCGCGCACGGCGGCGACCAGCGCCGCGCCTGCCGCCACCATGCCCTTGTTCCGCCTGGGATCCTGCCGCTCCATCGCCTCGGCGTTATCGAGCGTATCCATGAAGATTCCGTCATAACCGAGCGCCAAGATCGCCGGGATCGCCTCTTCGATCAGGACGCGTGTCCATTCGGGATGGCGCAGATCGACGTGCCGTGCATCGGGCCAGTTCGGATTGGGCGCCAGCAACGCGCCGACCCTGTCGAGCGTCGTGACATAGCTCCGGCCACGCTCCACCTCGCCCAGGCTGACATAGCCCAGCAACCGCGATCGGGGCCCTCGCAGCGGCGCGATCGGTCGGGGGTGATGCGGCTCCAGCACCAACAGGTCGTAGCGGCGGGCCAGCGCCGGATCGGTCGCGGCGCCGTAATCGACGCCCCAGCGCCAATCCCCCGTACCCTCCATCCCCTTGCGGGTCGCGGCCACCAGCCCCAACGCACCCACGCCCAGCCCCAGCATCCTGCGCCGTCCGATCATGCCCAGCGCCCCTCGCGCCCGACCACGGTCGGATTGTTGCCGACGAAGAGCAGGTAGACGAGGCGGATGGTGGCATCGGCGACCAGCGCGATCCCGACCGACGCCGCCACCACCGCACCCGCCATATAGCCCCAGCCGAACGCCGCCGATCCCGCGTCCCATTGCAGCCACACCGCCAGCGCGCTCGCCACCGCGAAGCTCGCCCAGATCAGCACGACGCGCGCGAACAGGTCGTAATAGGACAGGACGATGGTCGCCCCGATCGCGACGAGGTGGAACACCGCGCCCGCCGCGCTGTGGCGAAAGGCGAAGATGCCGCGCGGATCGGCACCGATCAGCTCGAACAGCGGCACCGCCAGCACCCAGGCCAGCGCCGCGACCAGCGCCTGCATCAGTACCAGCATCCGCAGCCCGTCGAACAGCGTGACGATCAGCTCGGCCCGCGCCTCCTCGATCCGGGCGAGCGTCGATGTGCCGGTGCAGCGGGTCATCAGGCTGTTGAAGCTCTGGTCGAACCGCGTCTCGCTGACGATCAGCAACAGGGTCAGACCGGGGACCATGGTGAGCAGGCCGAGGAAACTGCCCGCGTCGTTGATCGGATTGAGCCGCAAATGGCCGAGCGCCATGACGCTGCCCGCTCCGCCCCACAACAGCCATTTGTCGATCCAGATCGCCACCGCTCCCGCCAGCCCCGCCGCCGCGACGATCAGCGCCAGTCGCCAGCCGATCAGGTCGCGCGAGGGCAATATGGGCGATGCGGTGAAATAGCGGTTGAGCAGGATCAGGATCGCCGCCAGCGTCACACCGGCACCCCCGGTCACCGCGAACAGCAGAAGCGTGCCGCCCGGATGACGCCATAGCGCCAGCAGCGCCGCCGCCGCGCCGATCCCGATCAGATAGGCCAGCGGCACCGCGCGGTAGCGGCGGAGCGCGGTGAGCATCGGCGAGGCGATCCATATCTGGGTCAGCCAGGCGAGCAGCAGGCTGGCGAGACCGGCGCGAACGAAGGGCAGGCCCGCCAATCCCCCGAACACCACCGCCCCCAGCGCCAGCGCGACGGTGCCGCCCGCGACCAGCGCGACCAGGAGGATGCCCGGCACCCCGCCCGCATCGCGCGCGAAAAGCCGGTCGGCGGCGAGCCGGGTCGCCAGGATCGCGATCGGCCCCGCGACCAGCGCCGACAGGCTGAAGCCGTAGATCAGGACGGTGCGCACCATATCCGCTTCGTCTTCGCCGATCGCGCCGGGCGCCCAATGCTGGAGCAGGACCATCGCGATCGCGGTGATCAGCCACGGCCCCGCACTGATCAACGCGCCATGAAGCGCGGCGCCGGCGATCCCGCCGACACCGCCCTCGCGTGCCATTCTGGCCAGTTGAAACCCGATTCCCGCCATGATGGCGGTTCCTAAGCGCTAATTATAAATAAAAGTCGTTCGCGGTCAGGTTGTGGTGGCCGAGCAGCGCGACGGAGAAATCGGCGAGGCCCAGCGCGTCGGTATTGCCCTCGACCACGGTATATTCCTTGCCGCCGATCATCTGGAAGCTGAAGCGAAGCTGGCCCGCGCCGGTGAATTTGGCCCCCGGCGCGCTCAGGAAGGTGAAGGCCTGATCGCCGCGCGCGAAGAGCGAGGTGTTGGCATCGATCGCCGACAGGTCGATCTTGTCCTCGCCCGAGCGGAAGTCGGTGATGACGTCGCGTTGCGAGGAGGCCGGACTGTCCGTCTTCGATTCGAAGCGGAAGATGTCCTTGCCAGCGCCACCGGTCAGCATGTCCTTGCCCCAGCCGCCGATCAGCACGTCGTCGCCATCGCCACCGTTCAGCGTATCGTCGCCCAGCCCGCCGATCAGCCGGTCGTTGCCGCCCAGCCCGTTGAGCACGTCATTGCCCCAGCCGCCGTCGAGCACGTCCTGCTCGCCGGTGCCGGTCAGCGTGTCGTTGAACATCGTGCCGGTCTTGGTGATGCCGATCACGTCGGTCACGCCGATCGACAGCGCCTGGGTGTCGATCGCACCCTTCAGGTCGGTCGCGACAACGGTGACGTTGTAGATATTGTCGTGGTTGGCGTCGGTCGGACTCTCGAAATCGGGACCGGCGATGAACTTGAGCACGCCGGTCGTCGCGTCGATCGTGAAGGCCGCGCCGTCACCGCCGCTCGCGATCGAATAGCGGATGCTGTCGCCCAGCGCGATGTTCGGATCGGTCGCGGTGATCGTGGTGACGGCGGTGCCGTTCTCGGCGATGGTCAGCTTGCCCGTGTCGGCGCCCCCGAAGGAGGTGATGCTCGGTCCGCTATTGGCGACATGGCCGATCGCCACGTCATGCTGTCCGATCGCGCCGATATCGATGGTCAGGATCTCGCCGATCAGGCTCGCGACGCTCGCGCCCTTGACCGTCGTCCAGTCGGTGCCCGGCGCCTTCAGGTCGATCACGACCTTGCCCTCGCCCTCGACCGAGAAGCTCAGATCGCGTCCGTCGCCGCTCAGCGAGATCAGCGAGGCACGCATCGGCAGGTCGGTGATATGGGTGACGTCGTCGGCGGCCTGGCCCATGGTGATCGTGTAGGTGCCGCCCGCCTTTGGCAGGAAGATCTTGTTGGTGTCATAGGCGTACCAGCCCGCAACGCTCTTGATGACCTGCCCCGCCTTCTGCCCGTCGACGTCGAGCGCGAAGGTGCCGAGGCCGCCCGCCGACGAAACCTGCGCGGTGATCGTGTCGCCTGCGACGCTGGTCGTGACCGACGCCTGGTGGAAGGCGCCGATGCGGTTCGCCAGGTCGGCGAGCGTCACGAACTCGACTCCTGCCGCCGCCGCCTTGGCGACGAAGTTTGTGAACATCGCGGTGACATAGGGGCTCTTGGCCGTGTCGCCGGTCCACATGGCGGGGCCATAGTCGTGCCACGGCCACACGATCACGGGCGCATCGGCATGTGCGGTCAGCGTCGCCAGCTCCTTGGCCCATTCGGCCTCCGCCTCGGCGACGGTCTTCTTCTGAAATTCGATCAGCGAGAAGTCGAACATGGTGTTGGGCGCGAGATAGACCTTGCCGTCCGCCGCATTGCCCGGCGTCTGATAGCCGAAGGCGTTGGGATAGCCCGCGCCCACCCCGGTATAGCCGCCCGACAGATAGGTGACGTATTTCAGGATTTCCTGGCTGGTCGCGATCGTCTCGGGCGCGCCGGGCACCGCCGCGCCGCCCAGCGAGACCTGGCGGCCCAGATAGGCGCTCATCTGCTTTTCCAGCTCGGCGCGCTCGGCCCCGAACTCATAGGCGATCTGCGACGCGGTCAGGACGTTGGTGTCCTCGGGATGGGTATAGCTGTGCAGGCCGATCTCGTTCCCCGCCGCCATCATCTTCGCATAGATCGGCGCCGACACCGACCAGTCGGTCGCGCGCTGCTGCGCCGGGTCGTTACCGATATTGACGTAGTAGCTGCCCACGAAATTATAGAGCGCCTTCCACTGGTCGAGGATGGGCAGCAGCTTGGTGTAGATTCCGGCCGATCCGTCGGTCGGCTTGACCTCGTCCGAATACTGGCTCTGGTCCATGTCGACGCGGCTGGCGAACAGGCCGGTGTCGCGGGTCATCTGCAACCCGACATGCAGCCCGCCGGTGCTGGCCGACCCGTTCATCGAATAGCTGATCGCCTTTTGCAGGAGATTGTCGTCGGCCATCGCCGCTTCGGTCGAGAAGATGACGTTGCGGCCGCCGGTCCTGGTCGCGATGGCGGCGGCGTAATCCTGGCCGTTCACGGTCTGGGTCGCGATCGTCTCGCCGGTGCCGCTGACGCTGGCGAAGGCGTTCCAGCCGACACCCTTATAGTCGCGGATCGTCTCGCCGGTGGCATAGCCGTCGAGCACGTCATGGTTGGCGTCCGCCGCCTTGATCGTGACATCGGCGGGCCAGCCACCGGTGACGCGGGTGGCATCGAACAACAGCTTCATGCGCGCATAGCTGTCACCCGCCAGCGCGCCGCCATCGGCGCCGTTGGTCATGAACTCGCCCGCCGCGATCAGGCCGATGCCGAACTGCCGCGTCGCCTGTTCGAGCGTGTGGGCGATCGCGTCCGCCTTGTCCGCCTGGACATTGCGGAAGGACGGGAAGACGATCGAGTCGTACCTGGCCAGCGTCGCCAGGCTGGTCAGGTCGTCTTCGGTGATGATGTCGAAGGGGGTGCCCGCCTGCATCGCCTGGCTCTGCGCCGCCATGAAGAGCTGCGAATAGGCGGTCTTGCTGAAATAGGCGTTGGCGGTCGTCTCCGACCAGACGATCGCGATCCGGTGCGCGGGGTCGGCGGTGATGCCGGTGTCGTTGAAGACGGTGAACGGCTTGGACGAATAGTTGCCGGGCAGGAACGCGCTGTCGTTGACGTCGTAGATGGTGTCGATCGCCTGCGGATTGCCGATCGCCGCCTTGGGCACGCGGAACTCGACCGTCTGACGATCGGCCGACCACGCCGCCTGCAACCCGGCCATGACCAGCGTCTGCCCCGCCCCCCCGCTGTAGAGCGAGACGGTGCCGTCGGCGTTGAAGTTGACGTTGACGTTGTATTCCGCCCCGCCCGCGAAGCCGAACACCTGATAGCCGGTCGCGGCGTTGCGATCGGTGTTGAGCCACGCGGTGGTGTTGGCGCCGATCGCGGTCGGCGCGGTCATCGCGAAGACGAAGTCAGCGCCATCGGCCTTCGCATAGATCGAATAGCCCGCCCCCAGGCCGCTATCGATTCGGTCCGCCGCGTTCCAGTCCGACAGATTGCCGTCGATCGTGATCGTGTTCGCCATACAGTCCCCCTTCGCCCGCGAAGGGCGTCAGCATGGCGGATCCGTCCCTTCGGATGACGCCTTTTCCCGTTGGCGATGCTGGTACGCATGACATCCATGTCACGCATCAGTCGAGTTTGGCGGCGCAATGTCCCGATTGTTCCACCGCGATACGGCCGGGACGATCTTGCCAGCGCATTTTGATGCGATAGGGCATCCGTGGTCACGATGGGACGCGATGAATGAGCCTGCACCTGATTCTTGTCGAGGACGACGACGACTTTGCGCAGGGGCTCGCCGCCGATCTGGGCGGCATGGGCCACCGGGTCGAACGTGCCGGCGACGGCCGCCAGGCGCTCGCCGCGCTCGACCGCGAGCAGTTCGACGCGGTGATCCTCGACCGGATGATGCCGCGCCTCGACGGGTTATCGGTGGTCGAGACGCTGCGCGCACGCGGCATCACCGTGCCGGTCATCATGCTGACCGCACTGTCGATGGCGTCGGACAAGGTGGACGGGCTGGAGGCGGGCGCGGACGATTATGTCGTCAAGCCGGTCGCCGCGGAGGAACTCAACGCGCGCATCCACGCGGTGATGCGCGGGCGCCGCTGGATGGTCAGCGAGACCGATACGATCCGCGCCGGGGACATCGTGGTCAGCCCGACCAGCTTTCGCGCGTGGCGCGGTGGCCAGCCGATCACGCTCGCCAATCTGGAACTCAAGCTGCTGGCGGAGCTGGCGCGCCATGCGGGCGAGGTGCTGACCCGCGCGATGCTGATCGAACGGGTCTGGGGCTATGATTTCGAACCCGAGACCAACATCGTCGACGTCTATATCCGGCGGCTGCGGCTGAAGCTGACCGAACAGGGCGGCGCGGACCCGATCGAGACGGTGCGCGGGATCGGCTATTCGCTGAAGCCATGATCCGGCGCGCGATCCGGCGGTTGAGCTTGCGCGGCCTGACCGTCGCGATGCTGGCGCTGTTTCTGGTCGCCGTCGTCGCAACCGGCCTGTCGGTCCTGGCCGCGAACCGGCTGACCGTGGCGCAACTGGTCGATCGCCGGATCGAGGTGATCGCCGATCTGGTGCTGGAGCCGGAACGCGCCGGGGCGGTGGTGGCGACGCCGCAATTGCTGGCGCGGATCGCCCGAGTGTCGGGGCAGCGCGATACGGGCGATGTCGGGTTGCTGCTGCTCGACCCCGTGGGGCGGACCTTGAGCGGCAATATCACGCTTCGCCGCCGCCTGCCCCTCGGCCGGTCCGAGCTGCGCCAGCGCGACGGCATCGTCGGCCTGTCGCATGGCCGCGCACTGGTCCGCGATGCGGGCGCGGGGCGGCGGCTGGTGGTGGTCGCGGAGACCGAGCCGTTCGACAGCTTTCGGGTGATGCGAAGCCGCATCTATCTGATCGGCTTCGGCGCGATCGTGGTGATCGTGCTGGGCGGCGTCCTTGCCTTCTCCCGACTGGTCAGCGGTCGCATCGCCGACCAGCGGCGCACCGTCGACGCGATCATCGCGGGCGATGTGCGCCACCGCGTCCCCCTAGGCGGATCGGGTGACGAATTCGACCGACAGGCCGCCGCCTTCAACCGGATGCTCGACCGGATCACCGAATTGATGGAGGGGTTGCGCAGCGTATCCAACGACATCGCACACGACCTGCGCACCCCGCTCGCCCGCTTGCGCGGACAATTGGCGCGTATCGCCGAAGACGCGGGCGACCCCGTCCAGGCCGAACGCGCGGAGGCCGCGCTCGCGCAATGCGACGCGCTGCTCGGCATGTTCGCCGCGCTGCTGCGCATCGCCGAGATCGAGGCCGGGCATCGCCAGGCAGGGTTCGCCCCGCTCGACCTCGCCGCGCTGGTCGAGGAAACCGCGACGATGATGATCCCCGTCGCCGAAGATACGGGCCAGCATCTGACCCTCGCCGTGAACCTATACCCGACCGGCTTTGTCGGCGATCGGCAATTGCTGATCCAGGCGCTGGTCAATCTGATCGGCAATGCGATCAAATATGGCGCGCCGGGCGGCATGATCCGCGTCGCGCTCGATGGATCGCCGGAGGGTGGCGCGACCCTCAGCGTCACCGATAACGGCCCCGGCATCGCGCCCGAGGATCACGCCAGGGCGCTTCGCCGTTTCGGCCGCCTCGATAGCGCGCGCGGGGCGGCGGGCCATGGCCTTGGCCTGCCGCTGGTCGCCGCGATCGCGCGGCTGCACCGCGGGCGGCTGGTGCTGGGCGATGCGGCACCGGGGCTCATCGCGGCGCTGGTCCTGCCGCTGAGCTGAGGCTTCGCCAGGACGATGGCGCCCCAGCAAAAAGGGGCCGCCCCGAAGGACGGCCCCCATTTGCAAGCAGAAGCCAGGATCAGAAGCGGACGGTGCCTTCCAGGCCGATCGTGCGCGGCGGGTTGAAGTTGCCATAGTCGCCCAGCACGCCGCCATAGCTGACGCCGGTCTGCACACCGTTGGTATAGGTCGGCGCCGCCACCGAATTGGCGGCCGAGCGGCGATAGATATAGGTGTTGTTGAGGAGGTTGCGGCTCCACAGCGACACGGTCATCCTGGTGCCGCCCTCGGTCAGCGGAATGTCGGCCAGCGCGACACGGCCGTTGACCACGAAAGTCTTGTCGGTGCGCGTCGTCTCGTTCTGGAAGCTGTACGCCGGGCCCGCATAGTTGGTGTCGAGGTGGAAGCGGGCCTTCATCTCCCCCATCACCGGCACTTCGTAATCGACATAGGCCGAGGCGGAGTTGCGCGGGGTGTAGACCACGAACACCTGGGTCAGGGCGTTGTTCAGGAACGGGTTCGGCGTCGCCGGGATGCGGGTATAGGTATAGGCGTAGGAGGCGCCGACCGTCATACCCTCGACCGGGCTGGTGGTGACATCGGCCTCGAGCCCGCGAATGCGGGACGTGCCCGGCGCGTTGCGGGTTTCCTCGGTATGCAGGTTGTAGGTCGGGCTCGACGGGTTGGTATCGACATTGTCGAAGTCGATCTGGGTGCCCGTGCGGTCCATGATGTACCCGGCGAGGTTCAGGCGGACGCGCTTGTCGAACAGGTCCATCTTCGACCCGATCTCATACGCCTTGACCGATTCCGGACCGAAGGCGGTGAAGGTCTGCGACCGGTCGTTGGCACCGCCCGCGCGATAGCCGGTCGAATATTTCGCATAGAGATGGATCGTGTCGCTCGCGTCGAACGCGGCGGTGATCATCGGGTCGAAACGGTTGTTGTTGAAGGTGAAGGGGAAGTTCGTCGCCTTGCCCTGCACGATGTACAGCGTGCCGTTGCGCTTGTCCTTCGTGTAGCGGCCGCCGACCGTCAGGTGGAAGGCGTCGAAGCCCGCCGGTGTATAGGTGCCCTGCGCGAATGCGGCATAGCTATAGGCCCGCGCGAAGCTGCCGCGCTGGAAGAGGAACGAACCGGGCGCCCAGCCCTGGTTGCCCGAGGTGATGGTGCCCAGCACGGTCTGCGACAAGATGGTGGAGCCGGTGCCGTCCGCATTCCACTGGTTGGTCGACGGCGTCGCGGCGACTTCGCGGGCATTCTCGGTGAAGTAATAGAGGCCGGCCACGTAATCCAGCTGCGGCAGGCTGCCCACCGCCTGGAACTCCTGGCTGAACTGGTGCTGCTGCATGAACGACAGGCTGTAGCGGCTGAACTTGCCGTTCGGCAGGAAGATCGTGCGGTGCGCGCCGCCCGAATTGTCCCACTGATCGGTCGTCACGCCGCGCCATGCGGTGATCGAGCGAAGCTCGAGGCCGGGCGCGACGTCGTAGTTAAGCTTGGCCGAGACGCCGTGGGTCCGGTCGACGCTATACTGCTGCGGCACGCCGATATCGGCGGTCTTCATGCGGTTGTCGCCCGACACCACGACCGACGGCGACAGCGGCGCGATCGTGCCCGCGGGCAGCTTGCCGCCATTGGCATTGATCTGCGCCAGCGTGGCAACCGGATAGCCGTTGGGATTGTAGTTGATCAGCTGGCTGTAGTTCGGGGTGTTCTCGTCCTTCGCCTGGTCGTAGGACAGCTCGGCCGAGAAGCCGTCAACCGGCTTCCACAGCGCGACGACATGGCCACCGACGCGGTTATACGCGCCCCAGCCCACGCTGCCGGGCAGCGGGTCCTTTACGAACGGGTTCTGGTGCTGGATCACGCCGTCCAGCTTGATCGAGATGTTGTTGAATTCGGGCAGGTTGACGTGCGCGGAGGTGTTGTACGCGCCGTAATTGCCGAACCCGGCGGTCAGCGAGCCGCCGAACTTGCCGGTCGGCTTGGCGGTGACGATCGACAGCGCGCCGCCCTCGGTATTGCGGCCGAACAGCGTGCCCTGCGGCCCGCGCAGCACCTCGATGCGCTCGATATCGAACAGCGCGGCGTTCAGGCCCTGCGAGCGACCGATATAGACGCCGTCGAAATAGACGCCGACGCCGGTGTCGCGCGCGGTCTGGTTCTGGTCGAAGGGGACGATGCCGCGGATGCCGACGGTCAGCGCCGACTGGCGCGCCTCGAAGGTCGCGATGCGCAGGCTGGGGATCGAGCCATCCGCCAGGTCGAGCAGGCTCTGGACGTGGCGATCCTTGATCATGACGGGATCGATGACCGAGATCGCGATCGGCGTCTTCTGAAGGCTGGTCTCGCGCTTGGTCGCGGTGACGACGATTTCCTTCAGCTCGCCCGTATCGGTGGACGGATCGGCGGGCGCGGCGGCCGGGGCCGGATCGGCGGCGGGCTTGGTGTCCGCCGCGAAGGCCGGGGCCCCCGCCAGCGCCAGTAACGCGGTCCCGCCCAGCAGCGTCGCGCGAATGAAGTTGGTGGTCATGATATCTATTGTCCCTATCCCCCGATCGACCCCTTCGGAGGTCGTCGCTGGCCGCGCGGATAGGGGCGCTGCAAGAAGCTGGTGTTACCTTTCCATGACCAGCCGGGACTTGTTCATTTCATCTTCGTTTCATCTTGGTCGGGATCGAGCATGTCTGGCGCCCTGCCCTGGCGCACCAGTTCCAGCTTTTGCGGCAGCGTGCCGATCTCTATCCCCTTCTGGCGAAGGGCCGCCAGAAGCGTGAAAAGTACGGCGCTTCGCGTGGCATAGGCGGCGCGCGGACTTTCGACATGGGCGAAACAGTTGAAATGGATGCGCCCGTCGACGATCGAATCGATAAAGGCCTTGGGCGCCGGATCGGCCAGCACCCCCTGTTCCGCGTTGAAACAATCGAGGACGATCGTCCGCACGACATCCGCATCCGATTCGATCGGGACCGAGAACTGGATCTGGACCCGCCCGAGTGGCCCGGCCAGCGTCTTGTTGAGCACCGACTTGGTAATCAGCTCGGAATTGGGGACGATCAGCGTCGAATGGTCGGCCAGCTCGATCTCGGTCGATCGCACGCTGATCCGCTTGACGTCGCCCTCGTCGGTGCCAACGCGGATAAGGTCGCCGATCTTGATCGGCCGCTCGGCCAGCAGGATCAAGCCGGAGACGAAATTCTGCGTGATCGCCTGAAGGCCGAAACCGATGCCGACCGACAAGGCGGACAGGAGGAGCGCGATCCGCTCCACCCCGATGCCCAGCGAGGCGAGTGCCCAGATGACCGCCAGCGCGATGCCGATATAGCGCGCGACCAGGCTGATCGAATTGCGCCCCGATCCATCGAGGTCGGTCGCGGGCAGGTAGCGCTGCTCCAGCCAGCGCATGAACAGCCGCACCAGCCCCAGCCCGACGAACAGCACGACCAGCCCCTGCAGGATCGCGCCGGGCGAGATCCAGACATTGCCGACCTTGACCCCGTCGGCGACGGCGGCGAGCTGTTCGAAGATCGCGCCAGGATTGCCGCTCGCCCCGAACGGCCGCAGCAACATGCCGAGCGCAAGCAGGATCAGCGCCAGCCGCACCACGCCCGACAGGATCAGGCCGAACTGGTCGACCATCGCTCCCCGAATGCCGAGCGCTCGGGTCAGGGTGATGCCGACCTTGCTGTCGCGCACGAAGATGGTGGTGGCGATATCGTCGGCGGCGACCAGCATCAGATAGAGTGCCGACCCGAGCAACACGGTCCAGCCGATCATCAGCGAGACGAACCAGCTGAACCAGATATAGCCGATGAGCAGCGCCACCCCGGCCATGCCGACCGCGATCCAGGCGAAGAGGGTCGCGACGCTCAGCCCCGCGCTGACCCCCGCGCTCGTCGTGTCGTCCTGCGCCGCGCGGCGCGCGCGGATCTGGCCCAGCACGACGAGGGTCGCGACGATCAGCAGCAGGTGGAGCAGCGCCTCGGTCGCCTGGGTGGCGATCACCGCGCTGCGGCTGCTGCCGATCGCGCGTTCGAACGACCCGATCATCGCGGTCGTGAAGGTCAGGATGGTCAGGCCCCATGACAGCGGGCGAAGCCGACTGGCCGTCTCGTTGTCGAGCGGCGCGATCCGCCAGGAGGGCTGGCTGCGCATCAACACCGCGCCGGTGACGGCCCCGGCGAACCCGGCGATTCCCGCCGCCTTGACGAAGCCGTCGAGGAAACCCGTCCAGCGTTCGGGCAACAGCCCCGACCAGTGCAGCCCCTGGACCAGCACGAACGCGGCGGCGAGCGGGCACAGGGTTCCCACCGCGACCCGCCAGAAGGTATAGGCCGACCGGCGCACCCGGCTGGGCGGCGCCTCCGCGATCAGGCGGCGCTGTGCCAGCCGGTGCGCGCCGAGCCGGAGCGGGCCGATCAGCAGGATCGCGAGCGCGAAGCCCAGCAGCGCGTGCCACGGAACGCCGCCGCGCCATTGCCGCGCGATCTGCTCGCCACCCTGTTGCAGGAACAGGACGACGCGACGCAGGTCGCGCGGCGCCTGATCGAGCACCAGTATCCAGAAGGCGGGGCTGAGCGGCGAGGATGTCTTGGTCGACAGTTTTTCATTGAACTGTTCGGCCTGGCCCTGGTCGATCTCGTCGATCAACTGCCCCGCCTCGACCCCCGCCAGCCGCCCGCGCTTGATCGCGGCGTCGAGCGTGGTGCGCAGTATGCCCAGGCTCTTGCGCTGCGCGCTCAGTTCGGGTGCCTCGACCTCTCCGGGGGTCAGCGGTCCCAGACCGGTGATCCGCGCATTGACCAGCGCGAGCTGCTCGGACAGGTCGGTCACCGCCTGGTTCGTCGCGTCCTTCGCGCCCTGTGCCCGGTCGCGCAGCGTCCGGCGCTCATCGTCGTCGACCTGCGAGTCGAGCGCGTGGTCGACCGCACGGACATCCACCTCGGCCTGCGCGATCTGGGTCGCCGATTTCACCGCCGGATTGGTCTGCGCCCGCACCGGCATCGTCGTCACGGCCAACAGGACGAATGCCGCCGCCAACAGGACGAGCCAGCTGTGCCATGCGAGACGCGAAGGCGCTGACCGGGCGACGGACGACGACGGAAAGGATCGGGGCATGAAGCGGGCCGTATATTGCTGACCCCCCGGTCCATAGCGTCGTGCGCGGATCGAGGCGAGGGAAAGCCGTGGCCCATGTTCCGCGCCTCACCCCGTCCGGGCGGTTTGCCACTTCGTCCGATTTCGTGTGTATCGGGGAGCCCCTGGCGCGTGTGACCGTTGAGGGCGATCGGGATTATTCGCGCATGACTGACTTGGCCTCCATGAACGGGCTTTCGACTCTGCCAGCCCCGTCACCGATCGGCGCGGTGCACCGCGATGCGCATGTGCTGGCCGGCATCAACCGCATCCTGCACGAGGCCTTGCGCGCATCGACCGAGGAGGAACTGGGCCGATTGTGCCTGGAGGTCGCCGAGGACCTGACCGGTGCGGAGTTCAGCTTCTTCGGCGAGCAGCGTGAATCGCACGACCGGCTCGACCATATCGCGATCAGCGAGCGCGGCTGGGCCGCCTATCGGGGCAGCGACCCGGACTTCGGCCAGCGCCAGCTCCCCAACGGAATGAAGATCCACGGGATTTTCGGACAGGTCATCCTTCAGGATCGCAGCCTGATCGTGAACGACCCCGCCCGTCATCCCGATCGGGTGGGCACGCCCGAGGGGCACCCGACACTGCGCAACTTCCTGGGCGTGCCGCTCCGCCGCGACGGCAAGACCTTCGCGATGTTCGCGCTGGGCAACCATCCCACCGGCTTTACCGAGCGCGAGCGCGCGATCGCCGAGGAACTGGCCCCCGCCATCGTCCAGGCGCTGCTCCGCAAGCGCGCCGAGGTCGCCTCGCGCGCCAGCGAACGCCGCCTGCGCTCGCTGATCGAGGGGATTCCGCAATTGGTCTGGACCGCGACGCAGGACGGCCGCTGGACCTGGGCGAGCGCACAATGGGTGGCGATGACCGGCCTGTCGGTCGAGGAAAGCCTGGGCGATGGCTGGCTGTCCGCCGTACATCCCGACGATCGCGAGGCTGCACGCCGATTCTGGCAAGGCGCCAGCGAGAATGGCGATCTGGCGATGGAGGCGCGCCTGCGTCACGCCCAGAGCGGTCGCTATCGCTGGTTCAAGACGCGCGCCACGCCGGTCCATGACGATGACGGCCGGGTGGTGGAGTGGTTCGGCACCTCGACCGATATCGACACGCTGCGGCGGCTGCGCGAGCGGCAGGAGACGCTGGTCGCCGAACTCCAGCACCGCGTCCGCAACATCCTGACCATCGTCCGGTCGATCTTCACGCGCACGGTCGAAAGCGGCGGCCCGATCGACGAAATCTCGGATCACTTCCGTGGACGGCTCGACTCGCTGGCCCGTACCCAGGTGGTCGCGACCCAGACCCGGTCGGGCAAGGTCGACCTGGAAAACCTGATCCGCGACGAGCTGCTGGGGGTCGGCGCGATCGAGGATGATCGCCTGTCGATCGAGGGGCCGGACATCGCGCTACCGGCCGATACCGCGGAGTCGATCGGTCTCGCGATCCACGAATTGACGACCAATGCGCTCAAATACGGCGCGCTCCGACACCCCTCCGGACGGCTGTCGATCGGCTGGGAAATCGAACATACATCAAATAATAAATGCGAACTGATTGTAAAATGGGATGAAACAGGTGTACCAGCGATGCCGGTCCCGCCAGTACGCCAGGGGTTCGGGACCGAGCTGATCCGTGAGGCCCTGCCCTATGGGCTGGGCGCACGGACCAGACTGGATTTTCGCGGTGGCGGCGTCCTGTGCGTGGTATCGCTACCATGGACCGCGGACGACACCGATCCTGTGAACCGGAGCGCCGAGGGATGAGCCAGCAATCGCCACTCGCCGACAAGCGGATACTCGTGGTCGAGGACGAATATTTCATCGCCCGCGATCTGGAGCGGGCGCTTCGCGCGGCGGATGCGATCGTCATCGGCCCGGTGGCGACGCTCGAACAGGGGCTGAACCTCGCCGCGACCCAGACGCTCGATGCCGCCGTGCTCGACGTCAACCTGTCGGGCGAACGGGCGTTCGAGATCGCCGACCGGCTGACCGAACGCGACGTGCCCTGGACCTTCCTGACCGGCTATGACGAATGGGCGTTGCCGGCCCCCTATCGTTCCGCCTCGATCGTCGCCAAGCCTTTTCAGGCCGACCGCGTCATTCGGGCGATCGGGGCGCTGATGCCCGACAAAGGATGCGCATGACCTTTTCCACCGCCATCGCGGCGTCCACGCCCGAATCCGTCGCCACCGCCGCGATCCGCCGCCTGTCCGCACTGACCCCGCTCGCTCAGCCCGACCTGGCGATGCTGGCCCGTGCCGCGGACGATGCGCGGACCTATCCGGTGCGGCACAGCTTCCTGACGCTCGGCCGCCCGGTCGCCGAGCCGCTGCTGGTCCTGCAGGGCTGGGCCGCGCGGGTCCGCGTCCTACCCGACGGGCGACGCCAGTTCATGAGCTTCTACTTGCCGGGCGAAGTGATCGGCGCGACGCACCACGCGATGCCGATCGCCTCCGCCACGGTGGTCGCGCTGACCGAATGCGTGGTCTGCCCGGCCCCCGCCGCCGCACCGGGATCGGCGCTGGCGCAGGCCTATGCCATCGGGGCAGCCTTGGACGAAGCCTATCTGCTTGGCCATGTCGTCCAGCTCGGGCGGCTCAATGCGCAGGAGCGGATCGGCGACTTCCTGCTCGAGATCTACGAACGCCTGTCGCTTGCCGGGCTCACCGTCGGCGGCAGTTTCGAGATGCCGCTGACCCAGGAGATGCTCGCCGACGCGCTCGGGCTGACGCCGGTTCACGTCAACCGGATGATCCAGCAGGCGCGTCGCGACGGGGAATTGATGTGGAAGTCGGGCCGCGTCCTGCTGCGTGACCCGGAGCGCACCGCCCGGACCATCGGCCGGTTCAGCCCGCAGGTCACGGCGGTGCCGATCGTTCCCGACAGCGACGCGTAAGCTCCTCCCCGTACCGGGGGAGGCCCCTCCGCCCATATTCTGACCGTTTTCTGATCCGTTCAACCGGTTTCACCGTAACGTCATCATTTTTACGCCAAGCTGACACCGACGACACCTAACGCCCCCGCCGAACCGGCAAGACAGCCGATGGGGGATCAATTTCATGCTGACATTTCGTAGCCTGTTGAAGGCATCGGCCTCGCTCATCCTGGCGACCGGCCCGCTCGCCGCCCATGCGCAGGACACCGCCGCCACTGCCGCCGCCGCGCAGCAGGCCGCCGACAGCACCGATGGCCAGAATGACGAGATCGTCGTCAACGGCACCTATGCGCGCAGCCTGGCGGCAGGGATCGAGACCAAGCGGCGTGCCGCCTACGGCGTCGACTCGATCAGCTCGACCGATATCGGCAAGTTCCCCACCCAGAACGTCGCCGAGGCGCTTCAGCTCGTCCCCGGCGTCGCGATCACCCGCCCGCGTGGCGAGGGCCTGTATGTCAGCGTCCGTGGTTTGGGACCGCAGTTCCAGAACACGCTGATGAACGGCCGGACGATCGCCCTCAACGACCTGATCGAGAATGGCGGCGCGGCCGGTCGCCAGTTCCGCTTCGAGATGCTGCCCGCCGAATTCACCTCCAGCATCGACGTGGTGAAGACGCCGACCGCCGACATGAGCGAGGGCGCGCTGGGCGGCAACATCGACGTCAAGACCTTCCACCCGCTGGAGCTCGGCAACAAGACGACCGTCAACATTCGCGGCACCTACACCACCATGACCAAGGAGGTCCGCCCCAACGTCACCGTGCTGACCAGCGCGAAGAACGGCGACGGCACCTTCGGCATCCTCGCGGGCGCGCAATATTGGGGCAAGACGGTCCGCAACGACCGCTTCATGAATTTCGGCTGGCTGACCGACCGCTACACGGCGGCCAACAAGGGCGGCATTCCCGCGGGACTCTACTCGCCCACCCGCACCCGCCCGACCATCGAGACCGAGGACCGCAAGCGCATCTCGGGCATCGTATCGGCGCAGTGGCAGCCGACGCCCGAGCTCGAGACGACGTTGGACGTGGTCGCGACGCGGCTCGACGTCGCCTATGACGAGTTCGGCCTGGACATCTATCCCGATGACGGCGGCACGGCGGGTGGCCCCCCGGCGCAGATCCAGCCGGGCTATACGGTCGTCGGCGATACGATCACCAAGGCGACGATCAACAATGTCCGTTTCATGGGCACGCGCGAATACAGCCTCAACCGCCACGACCTGCTGACCATCGGGTTGAAGCAGACATGGAACCCCGATCGCTGGCACGTCTCGGCCAACGTCAACTGGTCGGCGGCGCACAGCTATCACCCCGATTACCGGACCGGCACGGTACGCAGCCGCGCCTATTTCATCGCGCCGCTGACCTATGACGCGAGCGGCGGCTATCAGAACCTGCCGACCTTCACCACGCCGGTCGACGTGACCAACCCGGCCAATTACAAGCTCTACCAGTTCAACATCGCGCCCAAGAACAGCAAGGACTGGGACTTCTACTCGCGCGCCGATGTCGGGCATGATTTCGACGGCTTCCTGTCGAAGCTGCAGGCGGGCGGCGAATATCACTGGCGCAAGCGCGACTATTTCCGCCGCGACTATCTGATCGACACCGCGACCAACCAGCCGCTGACCAATCTGGGGGCGGGCGCCTATCAACAGCTTCCTTATGGCGACTTCCTGTCGGGCGTGACGGGCAATGCCTTCCGCAACTGGCTGGTGCCGGTGACGTCGGCCTATGTCGGCGACTTCTTCACCCCGGCGATCGCCGCCCAGCCGCTGACCAACAGCGACTTGCGCTCGTCCTTCGTCGTGACCGAGAAGATCGCCGCCGCCTATCTGCGCGCCGACTATCAGTTCGATGCGGGCCAGGTGCCGGTCAGCGGCAATCTCGGTGTCCGCTATGTCCACACCGACCAGGTGGCGAGCGGGACGCTGACCAGCGGCAGCACCGCCACCCCGGTCAGCTACCCCAAGACGTTCAACAACGTCCTGCCCAGCTTCAACCTGCGCGCCGACCTGACCCCCAAGCTCGTCGGTCGCCTGGCCGCCAGCCGGGTGCTGACCCGCCCCAACGTCACCGACACCGCGCCGCGCATCATCGTGTCGACCGACGCCCCCACCGCCAGCGGCGGCAACCCGCAGCTCGTTCCCTTCCTCGCCACCCAGTTCGACGGGTCGCTGGAATGGTATTTCGCGCCGTCGGGGATGCTGTCGGGCGCGGTCTTCTACAAGGCGATGGACGATTACATCACCCAGTCCAATACCGAGATCACCATTCCCGGTCGCGGCACCGTCCGCCTCTCCAGCTCGGTCAACGGCGGCAATGCCAAGGTGTACGGCGCGGAGGCGGCCTATAGCCAGGTCTTCACCTTCCTGCCCCAGCCGTTCGACGGGTTCGGCGTGCAGGGTTCCTATACCCATACCGAGGTGAAGGCCGATTACACGGCGGGGTCGCGCACCATCAAGGACCAGCTCATCGGCCTGTCGAAGAACAGCTTCAACCTGGTCGGCTTCTACGACAAGGGACCGCTGTCGGCCCGTCTCTCCTATGTCTGGCGCGACAAGTATCTGTCGAGCACGGGCAGCACGGTGCAGGCGCCCACCTATGTCGCCGCCTTCGGTTCGCTCGACGGCCAGCTGTCGGTGCGCGCCGCCGAAAACCTGACGCTCAGCCTGGAAGGCATCAACATCGCTGGCGCGCATCAGGATACCTATAACGACAACGACCTGCGCTTCGGCGAGATCAACTATTATGGCCGGACGATCCTGTTCGGCGTGCGGGCGGAGTTCTGATGAAGGCTTTTCTCACCCTGGCGGCGGTCCTCGCGACCGCTGCCGCCCCGGCGCCGCAAGCCCGCTTGCGGATGAACGACATCCAGGTCGTCGGATCGCACAACAGCTACAAGAAGCGGATCGCGCCCGCCGTCTTCGCCGCATTGGAACAGCGCGATCCCAAGCTCGCCGCCGCGCTGGATTACGATCACCTCACGCTCGCCCAGCAGCTCGACCGGGGCGTGCGGCAGCTCGAGATCGACATTTTCGCCGACCCCGAAGGCGGTCGCTTCGCGCATCCAAAGGGTGAGGCGATCGCGAAGGCGGCGGGCGAGGCGACCGGCTTCGACGCGGCCATGATGATGAAGCCCGGCTTCAAGGTCTTCCACATTCCCGAGGTCGACTACCGCTCCTGCGGTACGTTCAAGCAGTGCCTCGCCCAGATCGACGCCTGGTCGCGCGCGCATCCGCGCCATTTGCCGATCATGGTGACGATCAACGCCGCCGACCGGCCGATCGACAAGCCCGGCGTCACCGATCCCCTGCCGCTCACCGCGCCGCTGCTCGACGCGCTCGATGGCGAGATCCGCGAGGTACTGACGCCGGACCGGATCATCACGCCGGACGATGTGCGCGGCAACGCGACCACGTTGCGGGAGGCGGTGACGACCAGGGGCTGGCCGACGCTCGAGCGCGCGCGCGGCAAGATCTGGTTCGTGCTCGATACGCCGTCGGACGTGTCCGATCGCTATCGTGCCGGGCATCCCTCGCTAAAGGGGCGCCCGATCTTCGGCTGGTACGACACCGACCAGCCCGAAGCCTCGGTCGAGATCGTCGGCGACCCGCGCACCGACGGCGCGAAGATCCGCGAGTGGGTGAAACAGGGCTTCATCGTGCGAACCCGCAGCGACGCCGACACGCAGGAAGCGCGCGCGAACGATCATGCCCGCCAGCAGGCGGCGATCGACAGCGGGGCACAGGCCGTGTCGACCGACTATTATCCCGGCGCGCCGAGCCGCCCCTGGAACCACGGCTTCACCGTGACGCTGCCCGGCGGAGTGATGGAGCGGTGCAATCCCGTGACGCAGCCTGAGGGGTGCAGGCTGCCGAAGTAAGGCCTTTTCCGCCCCGGCACGGGGAGGTGGCAGGACACAGCCCTGACGGAGGGGAGCTTCCACAGCGGAGATCCCTCGCCGCACGCCCCCTCCCCGTACCGGACAGCGCCTCCATGGAGGCCCGCTGACGCGCTTGTCATGTCCGGGCAAGCCGAGGTTCAGTCTCTTTCTGCCACAGAAGGCACCGACGAAGCCTGTGCCCGTTCGGTCGGTACAGGCACGACGGAGAGCGGATCATGGCGCGGATCGCTTGCCTGGGAATGATGGTGCCGGCGCTGTTGGCGGCGGCGCCTGCCTCCGCCGCCGATGCGGCGCGCGACGCCGCCTGGGCCGAGCGGCTCGGCTGGGGACCGTCGGCGGCGCCCGATGGCGGCCCCGCGCCGGGCAGCGACACCTGGCTACGCCACCAGTTGAGCGATCCGCCCGCCCCCCTGCCCCCGGCGGCGCAGGCGCAGATCGACGCGATGCGCATCTCGCGCGAACGGGTCGCCGCCCTGGTCGTCGAGACCGACGCGATGCAGCGCGACCTGAAGGCGATCGCCGATCCCGATCAGCGCAAGGCCGCGCGCGAAGCCTATCAGAAGACGCTCAACGGCCTGGCCGACGAGGCGCGACAGCGTTTCGTACTGCGCGCACTCTATTCCCCCGACCAGTTGCGCGAACGAATGACCTGGTTCTGGTTCAACCATTTCAACGTCCAGGCGGCCAAGCGCGACATTCGCGTGATGGTGGGCGATTATGAGGAGACGATCCGGGCCCATGCGCTGGGCCGCTATCGCGACCTGCTGGAGGCGACGCTGCGCCATCCGGCGATGCTGCGCTATCTGGACAATGACCAGAACGCCAAAGGCAAGATTAACGAGAATTACGCGCGCGAGATCATGGAGCTGCACTCCATGGGTGTCGGATCCGGCTATACCCAGGCCGATGTGCAGGAACTCGCCCGCATCCTGACCGGGGTCGGCGTAGACCAGAAGCCCGACGCGCCGAGGCTGAAGCCGGAGTTGCAGCCGCTCTATGTCCGCGCCGGACTGTTCGAGTTCAATCCGGCGCGCCACGACTTCGGCACCAAGCATTTCCTCGGCCACACGATCCGGGGTTCGGGCTTTGCCGAGGTCGAGCAGGCGCTGGACCTGATTGCCGAAAGCCCCGCCACCGCGCACCACGTCTCGCTGAAACTGGCGACCTACTTCATGGGCGACAACCCGCCCGCCGCCCTTGTCGATCGCATGACCGCCAGGTTCCGCCAGAGCCATGGCGACATCGCCGAGGTGCTGAAGACCATGATCCGCTCACGCGAGTTTGCGGGATCGCTGGGTAGCGGATTCAAGGATCCGGTCGGCTATACGCTGTCGGCGGTGCGGCTGGCTTATGGCGACCGGATGGTCACCAATCCGCAGCCCGTGGTCGGCTGGATCCGCCAGATGGGCGAAGGGCTGTACGATCACGAGACGCCCGACGGCTACGACCTGTCGAGTGCCGCCTGGTCCGCGCCGGGCCAGATGGCGACGCGCTTCGACATAGCGCGCCAGCTCGGCAATGGCGCGGCGCGGCTGTTCCAGCCCGCCGATACGCCGCCCGGCACACCGCCGCCGCCCGCGCAGGTGCCGGTCCTGAAGGACATGCCGATCCTTGCCGCGCGGATGGTCGGCCTCGGCAAGCCGACGCTGGCGGCATTGGGGCAGGCGCGGTCCCCGGCGGAATGGAACGCGCTCTATTTCTCCTCACCCGAATTCATGCACCGATAGGAGGACCGCATGCTGTTCCCCCATTTGCATCGCCGCGACCTGTTGAAGGGCGCCGCCGCGCTCGCCCCCTTCGTGATGGCGGGCAAGGCCTTCGCCGCCCCCCAGGCGGGCAGCCGTCTGCTGGTCGTGTTCCTGCGCGGCGCCTATGACGCGGTCAACATCGTGGTCCCGAGCGGCAGCGACTTCTATCACCAGTCGCGTCCCACCATCGCGCTGCCCAAGCCGAACCCGGCCGATCCCAATGCGCCGCTGCCGCTGGACGCCGACTGGGCGCTTCATCCCGCGCTGAAGGACACGATCCTGCCGCTATGGCAGGCGAAGCAGATCGCCTTCGTCCCCTTCGCGGGCACCGACGATATGAGCCGCAGCCATTTCGAGACGCAGGACACGATCGAGCTGGGCCAGCCGGTCGGCGGGCATCGCGACTATGGTTCGGGCTTCATGGCGCGGCTCGCGGAAATCCTGGGCACGGGCGAGAAGCCGATCGCCTTCACCGACCAGTTGCCGCTGTGTTTCCGGGGCGGCGACGATCCCATCCCCAATCTCGCGCTCGCCAATGTCGGCAAGCCGATCGACCAGCGCCAGGCCGCGCTGATCCAGAGCATGTATGCCGGGCATCCCGATCTCGCTCCATCGGTCAGCGAGGGTTTCGCGGTGCGCGACACCGTCTACAAGACGCTTGATCAGGAGATGAAGGCGGCGAGCCGGGGTGCCGTCTCGGCCAAGGGCTTCGCACTGTCGGCGCAACGGATCGGCACGCTGATGCGCGACCGGTTCAACCTGGCCTTTGTCGATGTCGGCGGCTGGGACACGCATGTGAACCAGGGTGGCGCGACGGGTTATCTTGCCGACCGGATCGGCGATCTCGGACGCGGACTGGCCAGCTTCGCGCAGGCGATCGGGCCGGATGCCTGGCGCATGACCAATGTCGTCGTCGTATCCGAGTTCGGCCGCACCTTCCGCGAAAACGGCGACCGGGGCACCGATCACGGCCATGGCAGCATCTATTGGGTGCTGGGCGGCGGGGTGTCGGGCGGCCGCATGGCGGGCGAGCAGGTCGCGCTGTCCGCCGCGACGCTCAACCAGAATCGCGATCTGCCCGTGCTGACCGACTATCGCTCGCTGATCGGCGGGCTGGTCGGGCGGCAGTTCGGCCTGTCAGCCAGTCGCCTGGCGCCGCTCTTCCCCAATAGCACCCCGGCCGATCTGCGCCTGATCTGACAACACCCCGGCACGGCCACGAATATCGTCGAGCACATCGTCGAGCGTCAGTCCCGCCAGCTTGTCCTCCAGCGCTTCGCGCACCGGGGTCAGCATCGTCTCCAGGCTGGCGGTGATGTGCCGGTCGATCATCCCCTCCCCCTCGGGCGGCTGGCGATGGAAGGCGAAGAAGTTGCGATCCTCCACCGCCTGGTACACGTCGACCAGCCGGATGTCGGACGACGGCCTGGCCAGCATCGCCCCGCCGCGATTGCCGAGCTGCGACCGGGTCAGCCCCGCCGCCGCCAGACGCAGCAACAACGCGCGGACCACCGCGGCGTTGGAATTGACGCTGACCGCGATATCCTCGGAGCGAAGGGGCGTGTCCCCATGCTCGGCCATCAAGGCAAGCATATGAAGCGACACGACAAATCGAGTGCTGGTCGGCAACTAATCACGCTCCTCACTGCGCGGCCCGGCGGGTCGCCACGATAATCGTGGTCACCCTTGTCGGGATGCGTCCATGAATGGACCATATGGGCTTTGCTTTTACTAATCCATGTTATTCGGATTAGATTATTGCGTTAACGTTCCCGACGCGAAACGTATCCCCTTCATCGTTTCTGCTCTTTTTCGTGGTTGCCATCGGGCAACGGGTCAGCGCGCCGCGGATGGCAGGCGGATTTCGAACAGTTCCGGCCAGTTCTTTCCGGTCACGAAAATCCGGTGCTTCGCCCGGTCATAGGCGATGCCATTGGGCACCGAATCCCGATCGGTCAGCCCGACCCGGTTCACCAGGTCGCTGAGATCGACCACCCCCGCCACGACCCCGGTCGTCGGGTCGATCCGCACGATATAGGGGGTCATCCAGACATTGGCCCAGATTTGCCCGTTTATATATTCCAGCTCGTTGAGATATTTGAGCGGCCGCCCATTGACCGTCACGTCCAGCGTCCGCGCGACCTTCATCGTCGCCGGGTCCAGGAAGCGCAGCCGGGGCGTGCCGTCGGACAGGATGATGTGCCGCCCGTCATCGGTCATCGCCCAGCCTTCGCCGTCATAGCGCCATTCGCCGGTACGCTTCAGCGTCGGGCGGCTCCAGCGGAAGCCACGTCCGCCATGCCAGGTGACGCTGCGCAGCTCGGGCCCCCAGGCGACGATACCCTCGCCGAACAGGCCATCGGGCACGGTCGCCTGGCGAAGCGTCTTGCCGGTGGCGAGGTCGACCTGCCGGATGTTGCTCTGCCCCTCGCGCCCGGTGCTTTCGTACATCGCGCCGTCGGTAATCAGCAGCCCTTCGGTAAAGGCGGCGGTGTCGTGCGGATAGGCATGGACCAGTACCGGCTTCTCGATCGGCGCGGGTGCGGGCGTCGCGGCGGGCGCCGACGCCTGTTGCGCGACGGCGGGAAGGGCGAAGGCGAGCGCCAGCGGCAACAGGACGCGGATCACAGCGTGCGCACCAGTCGCGCCACGCGCGCGATCCAGGCGGGCGCGGGCACCGTCACCCCCGCCGTCCCCGGCTCCAGCGGCAACAGGTGCAGCGCGTCGCCCAGCACGGCGGCGAGCCGGGCGAAGACATAGCCACCGGCGGGGCGGGGCACGAGGATATCGCGATTCATGGCATCGGCGAATCTATCCGCGCCCAATGGCTCGCACCAGAGCTCATCACCGGCGCGATAGTCCCCGATCGCGCCGGTCACCGTGACCGCCATCATCCCCGGCGTCGCACAGGGCGGCGAGACGACCCGCGCGCTGCGCGGCGCCACCGCCCCGCGCGGCCCCAGTAGCGCCGCGACCGGCAGCGTGTCGCGCTCCGGCAGGGTCACCAGATCGCCGGTGGTGCAGCCCAGCGCGTCGGCGATGCGGGTGAGCCAGGGCAGCGATACCGTCCGCGTTCCCATCTCGAGCCGACCGATCGTCTGCGGCGTGGTGGGCGGGCAACAGGCGCGCGCGACATCGTCCAGCGTCATGCCCTTGGCGCGGCGAACCTCGCGGATCGCGGTGATCATCGACCTGTCCCTTTCGTCCGTATCCCTCTGGCTGTCCTATAGCCGTCCCGTCTTGGCAACCCCCCGCCGCCCGAGCCCCGACTGGCGGCGGCGCCCTCGCTGAGCTAAGCGGTCGCGTCTCGTCAGTGCCGAACAGGAGGTCCGCGATGCGGTTCGCGATCGTCAAATGCCATGGGTCGGGCAACGACTTCCCGATGATCGACGCGCGCGAGCTGTCCTTGACCGAGGCGCAATGGGCGGGCGTGGCGCGCGCGCTGGCCGATCGCGAGGGTCCGGTCGGCGGCGATGGCCTGCTGCTGCTCGTCCCCGGCGATGCGCAGGCCGCGTTCGGGATGGTGATGCGCAACAGCGACGGGAGCGAGGCGGAGACGTGCCTCAACGGCGTCCGCTGCGTCGCCCGCGCCGGGTTCGAGGCGCTCGGGCTCGACACCGCGACCGTCAAGCTCAAGACATCGCGGGCCGAGGCGCGGCGCGACGACGATCTGGCGCCCGGCGTCTATACCGTGCGCGAGACAGCGGGCCCGGCAGGGCTGTCGACCGCCGCCTGGCCGATCCACGGCGCGCCCGAACGCCTGGTCGAGGCGGTGCTGCCGATGCTCGATCCCGCCCTTCGCTTCACCGCCGTGACCATGCCCAACCCGCATCTGGTCCATTTCGTCGAGCAGGTGGACGAGGCGGAGCTGGTCCGGCTCGGCCAGCTTTGCGAGGCGGCGCCCGACTGGCTGCCCAACCGCGCCAATGTCTCGTTCGTCGAGCTGCGCGGCGATGCGCTGTTCGTCCGGACGTTCGAGCGCGGCGTGGGCCTGACCGACAGTTGCGGCAGCGCGATGGCCGCCTCCACCTACGCCGCCTGTCTGACCGGGCGTATCGGCTGGGACCGCCCGACCGTGGTGTTCAATCGCGGCGGCCTCGTCCGCGCCTTTGCCGGGCGGGATGGCATGGTCACGCTGTCGGGCAACGCGACCTATGAATGGGCGGGATCGGTCGAGGTCGACCTCTCCAGCGAGACGGCCAGCGACCTGGTGGTCGATCGCCGCTTCCCCGAGGAGATCGCCGCCTGGGACGCCGCCAGGCGGGGGTGAGCCCTTCCGGCGAGTGGCGGGCGTTCGCTTCGACGTCGCTCCGCGCGGACGGAGGGTGGGGGGCGTTCCGGCGCACCGATCAAGGCCACGCAAACGACATGCCCACCCGCACGCAACGCAAGCCCGCGCTTGGGCGTTGATCGAACATGCTCCCCGTCCGCCGCCAGATCGCCGACCAGATTCGAGACGTGGTCGGCGCCCGTTCGCTCGATCTGACTCGGCCGCCGGGCGATGACGGCCTGTTCGGGCCGGGTTCGGCGACATGGGCGGTTCACGGCGACTTCACCGCGATGATGGCGGGCGGGATCGCGTCGCTGCTCGTCCAGATGCTCCACCCCGCCGCGCTGGCGGGGGTGTGGGACCATTCGCAGTTTCGCCGCGACATGGCCGGCCGGCTGAGACGCACCGCCGGGTTCATCTCGGTCACCACCTATGGCTCGACCGAGGCGGCGGACGCTATGATCGCGCGGGTAAGGCAGGTACATGACCGGGTCAGCGGCACCCTGCCCGACGGCACGCCCTATAGCGCCAACGATCCGCATCTGCTGACCTTCGTCCATGCCGCCGAGGTCGACAGCTTCCTTCGCGCGCACCGCACCTATCGCGACCCCGATTTTCCGGACGACGCGGCCGACCGCTACCTCGCCGAGATGGCGATGATCGCACGGCGGCTGGGCGCACGGGATGTTCCCGAGGATCGCCACCAGCTGGCACGCTTCCTGGGATCGATCCGGTCCGAGCTTCGCGTCGACGCGCGCACGCGGATGGTCGCGCGCACCCTGCTCAACCAGCCCGCGCCCAGCCCCACGCTCGCGCCCGTCGCTTCCTGGCTGACCCAGGCGGGAATCGCGCTGCTTCCCGAATGGGCGGCGCGGCTGCACGGCCTGGACGGCCCCGCCGCGATCCGCCCCGCGATCCGGGCGGGCACCCGGCGGCTGGGCGGCGCGATCCGCTGGGCGCTGGCGGGCTGAGCGACATTCAACCATGCCTGTCCACCCCTCGCCCCTCGTAGAGGGGAGAGGGGAGAATAAGGCCTACAGCGTCCCCAGCCGCCGCACCGCATCGAGATAGCCGCGCATCGCCTCCAGCGCGGGCTGGGTCAGCACCATGAAGGCGCGGCGGCGGTCGACCGGATCGGGTTGCCGCGCGAACAGCCCCGCCTCGGTCATCTTGCCGATCCATCGCAGTGCGGTGGTCGGCGCGACGGCGGCGGCGATGCACAGGCTGGAGACCGATACCCGGGTCTCCTCCAGATGCGCCGCATAAAGGTCGAGCAGCATGTCCCAGGCCGGTTCCTCGAACAGCCCCGTTCCGAAAAAGCCGTCGCGCTGCCGCCGCGCGCGGATCATGCGGCGGACCAGATCGGCGTCGCCCGGATGCGACCGTGCGGGCGCCCCGTGAAAGCTCTGGTGTCGGTCGCCGACGCCGCCGCGCCGGTTCTCCTCCTCCTGCACCGACAGCCGGGCGAGCGCCTCGGCGATGCGCGCGACCTCGGCATTCAGCCGCCTCAGCCGCTCCGACTCCCCTTCGCGGAAATGCGCGTGCAGCATCGCGGCGGCGCTGTTGCTGACCCCCGCGACCGCCAGCGCCGCGATCAGCTCGGTCTGGCTGGCATCGCACAGCATTTCCACCTTGGGGCCCAGCAGCATCGCCGCGACCAGATCGATCTCCGCCGTGGTCAGACTGACCACAATGGGCAGATCGAGCGCGGTCGCCACCGCATCGATCCGGGCGAGCGCGATCTCCATCATCGCGGGTTCGGCACCATGCGTATCGACCAGGAGCAGCGGGCGCCCCGCCTGAAGGCCGATTTCGTCGGCCACCGACGCCCAAGCGATCGTCCGCAGCACGCGGCCGCCCGCCTGATGCACGGCATCACGCGCCGCTACGGCCAGTGCGGGCGCGCCGATCACCACCACGCCGAAACCGTCGCCGTAAAGCTCCTGTCCGTCCACCCTTTTTCCCCGTTGCCCCGCCCCCCAGGCCGGGTACACCGCCAGATCCTGTCCGGCGGACGGGCTTCGGATACGATATGGCGCCCTCGCGATCCAGCGGAAGGGGCGAGATCGCGATGACGATTCAGTCCAAATCGGTCATTTAGCCGAGCGCCTTGACGATCTCCTCGACCATCTTCTTGGCGTCGGCGAGCAGCATCATCGTATTGTCGCGGTAGAACAACTCGTTATCCACCCCGGCATAGCCGACGCCGCCCATCGAGCGCTTGATGAACAATACGGTCTTGGCCTTTTCGACATCGAGCACCGGCATGCCGTAGATCGGCGAGGACTTGTCGGTCTTCGCCGCCGGGTTGGTCACGTCATTGGCCCCGATGACGAAGGCGACGTCGGTCTGCGCGAACTCGGCGTTGATGTCCTCCAGCTCGAACACCTCGTCATAGGGGACGTTCGCCTCGGCGAGCAGCACGTTCATATGGCCGGGCATCCGGCCCGCGACCGGATGGATGGCGTATTTGACGCGAACCCCCTCCTTCTTGAGCAGGTCGCCCATCTCGCGAAGGACATGCTGCGCCTGCGCCACCGCCATGCCGTATCCCGGGACGATGACGACCTGTTCGGCCTGGCTCATCAGGAAGGCCGCGTCCTCCGCGCTGCCGCGCTTCCACGGCCGGTCGACCGCAACGCCGCCCGCACTTCCCGCATCGCTCGCGCCGAAGCCGCCCGCGATCACGCTGATGAAGCTGCGGTTCATCGCCCGGCACATGATGTAGGACAGGATCGCACCCGACGATCCGACCAGCGCGCCGGTGATGATCATCGCGCTGTTGTGCAGGGTGAAGCCCATCGCCGCCGCCGCCCAGCCCGAATAGCTGTTCAGCATCGACACCACGACCGGCATGTCCGCGCCGCCGATGGGGACGATCAGCAGGAAGCCGATCGCGAAGGACAGGATGGTGATCGTCCAGAAGATCCACGGCGCCTGATCCCGCGTGAACATCGCCACCAGGATGACGATCGCGCCGAGGATGCCGAGATTGAGCGCATGACGGCCGGGCAGCAGGATCGGCTTGCCACCCATATTGCCGTTGAGCTTCAGGAAGGCGATGACCGAACCCGAAAAGGTGATCGCGCCGATCGCCACGCCCAGCGCCATCTCCACCCGGCTGACGACATGGATGCTGGCAAAGGGCGGTCCGATCAGCGGTACGACCATGTCGGCGATGTCGAAGGCGACCGGGTTGAGGAACGCCGCGCACGCGACCGCGACGGCGGCGAGCCCGACCAGCGAGTGGAAGGCGGCGACCAGCTGCGGCATCGCGGTCATCGCGATGCGCCGCGCGGTGGTGATGCCGATCGCCGCGCCCAGGCCGATGGCGGCGAGGATTTCGATGATCGCGGTCCAGTCGACGCCCTGTGCGTCGAAGTTGCGGCTCCCCTCCGGCAAAGCGAAGGGCACATGCGTCACCAGCGTGGTGACGACCGCGATGCCCATGCCGATCATGCCGAAGCGATTGCCCCGCTGGCTGGTCGTCGGACTCGACAGCCCCCGCAACGCCAGGATGAAGCACACCCCCGCGACCAGATAGGCGAGCGAGACCCAGGGGCTGGCCGCCATGCTCTGCGGAACGGTCGACAGGACGGAGGGGCTCACGAGCGCTTCTCCTTCTTGCGGTACATGGCGAGCATTCGCTGCGTCACCGCGAAGCCCCCGAAGATGTTGATGCTGGCCAGCACGACCGCCGCCAGCCCCAGCCATTTGGCGACGCCCGAACCCGTCGCCCCCGACGACGCCGCCGACGCGATCAGCGCGCCGACGATGATGACCGAGGAGATGGCGTTGGTGACGGCCATCAACGGCGTGTGCAGCGCGGGCGTGACCGACCAGACGACATAATAGCCGACGAAGCAGGCCAGCACGAAGATCGACAGGATCGCTATGAAGTCCATGCTATTCCTCCCCGGCACGGGGAGGGGGACCGCTCGCCGAAGGCGAGTGGTGGAGGGGGCTCGCCGCCAGCGAGACGATCGAAGCGGCGACCGCTTCGGCATCGCGCAGGATATCAGCGGCGCCGATCCTTATGACCCTGTACCCGTTGTCACTCATAAAACGGTCACGCGCGGTGTCGCGAAGCGGACGTTGATCGACGCCGTGAATCGCACCGTCGACCTCGACGACCAGTCGCGCCTTGGCGCAGAAGAAATCGGCGACGTAGCATCCGATGGGATGCTGTCGCCGGAAACGAACGCCGCCGGGCGATCCTCGAAGCTTTTGCCAAAGCATGACCTCCGGCAGACCCAGTGACCGGCGGAGTTTTCGCGCCAGCGCTACTTCGGGCCGCGGCGTTGGTGGCACGCCCCCTCCACCGGCTTCGCCGGTCCCCCTCCCCGTTCCGGGGAGGATCGTCACGACCCCAACCTCGGGTTCACCACCTGCCCGCCCCTGGTCAGCCGGATCGCGTCGCCGATCTCCTCGTCGAGCACCGGCCGCCCGGCATCCTTGTCCCAGAAGGCCGCCAGGAAATTATACAGGTTGCGCGCGAACAGGGCCGAGGCGTCCGGCGCCAACCGCCCTGCCATGTTGCGGTGGCCGATGATCGTCACGCCGTGGCGCTGGACGATCTCACCCGCCACCGCGCCCTCGACATTGCCGCCCGCCTCCACCGCCAGGTCGACGATGACGCTGCCGGGGCGCATCGTCGCGACCTGCCCATCGGTGACCAGTCGCGGCGCGGGGCGGCCGGGGATCAGCGCGGTGGTGATGACGATATCCTGTTTGGCGATATGCCCCGCGACCAGTTCGGCCTGTGCCGCGCGATAGGCGTCGCTCGTCTCGCCCGCATAGCCGCCCGCACCTTCGCCCTCGATCCCCGCCACGCCCTCGACGAAGATCGGCTTGGCGCCAAGCGACTGGATCTGTTCGCGCGTGGCGGAGCGGACGTCGGTCGCCGACACCTGCGCGCCCAGCCGCCGCGCGGTCGCGATCGCCTGAAGCCCCGCGACGCCGACCCCCATGACGAAGGCGCGCGCCGCCGGGATCGTGCCCGCCGCCGTCATCATCATCGGAAAGGCTCGGCCATAGGCGTTCGCCGCCTCCAGCACCGCCTTGTATCCGGCGAGGTTCGACTGGGACGACAGGATGTCCATCGACTGGGCACGGGTGATGCGCGGCATCCAGTCCATCGCCAGCGCCTCCAGCCCCCCCGCTGCATAGGCGGCGACCGCCTCGCCGCGGCGGAACGGATCGAAGGCACCGACCACCCAGGCGCCGGGCGCCACGCCCGCGAGCGTCGCGGCCTCGGGTGCCTGCACCGCCAGTACGATATCGGCGCCGGCCAGGATCTGATCGCGCGCGCCGGGAATCGCCCCCGCCTGCGCATAATCCTCGTCGGAGATCCCCGCCGCCATCCCCGCGTCGCGCTCGACCGCCAATGTCGCGCCGAGCGCGATCAGCTTGCGGACCGTTTCGGGCGTGGCGGCGACCCGCGATTCGCCGGATGCGGCCTCGCGCAGGACCGCGATGCGGACGCTCACGGCGTCAGGCGATCAGCCAGAGGACGACCATCACCAGCAGGGCGACCACGATCGATCCCCATTTGAGCAGGCTGATCAACAGACCGTAGGTGGCGACGTGCGCCTTCATCTCGCCGGTGCCGATGTCATTGGCCGCCATGATCCTCACCTCCGCTATCGGCCGGGGCGGTCGGTCCGCCGTCCTGACCAGATCCGAGCTTATTCGCCACAGCCAGCGGATCAACCCCGAAACGCCCGGTCCGATCCGCGATCTGCACGCGATCGGAAAAGGCAAGCGTCGGAAAGACATCGTTAATCCCGTGATGTCATTACTGTCCCGAATAAAGGCAGATTTTAAGAAAATTGCGCTATAGCGCGGTCAACAGGGCTAATGGGACGAAATATGACGCGCAACGGTCAACGTTTGCTGCTGCTGATCGATGACGAACCTGCCCAGCGTCGGCTGATCGCCGCGCTGGCGCAGCGGGGCGGCTGGCGCACCCTGTTCGCCACCGATGCGGACATGGCGGCCTCCGTCCTGGGTTCGGCGCAGGGGCGCGAACTCGACGCCGTGCTGATCGACCATTGGGCGCCGGGCACCGATGCCACCCAGTTGATCGCGGACTGCCACGCGCTTCGCCCCGAACTGCCCATCCTGATGCTCACCGCCAACGAGTCGGTCGCGCAGGCGGTGGCGGCGATGCGCGCGGGCGCGACCGACTTCCTGGTCAAGCCGCTCGCCCCCGAACGCCTGCTCGCCGCGCTGGAGGCGTGCGTCGCCGGACAGACGAGCGGCGAGCTTCGCCCGCTGACCGAGAAGATCCCCGCGCTCCTCGCCTTCGACGAGATCGTCGGCGACGCGCCCGAATTCCGCGCCGCGCTCGCCATCGCCGCCAAGTCGGCGCGCGCGCGCGTATCCGTGCTGATCGAGGGCGAGGGCGGCGTCGGCAAGGAATCGCTGGCCGAGGCGATCCATGTCGCCTCGCCACGCGCCGAACGGCCGATGGTCCGCGTCAACTGTGCCGCGACCGCCGCCAACCTGCTCGACAGCATCATCTTCGGCCATGAGGAGGGTGCCTTTGCCGGTGCCTTCGAGCGGCGGATCGGCAAGATGGTCGAGGCGGACGGGTCGACCCTGTTCCTCGACGAAGTGTCCGGTATGCCGCCCGAGACGCAGACGCGGCTGCTCGACATGCTGCAGACGGGCACGATCGTTCCGCTGGGCGCGCGCCACGCACGCGAGGTCGACGTCCGCATCATCGCCGCGTCGGACGGTCGCCTGCTGGAGGCGGTCGAGGCGGGGCGGTTCCGCGAGGACCTGTATTACAAGCTCAACGTCGTCCATGTCGCGGTGCCCGCGCTGCGCGACCGGGCGGAGGACGTGCCCGCGCTGACCCGCCATCTGCTCGGCCGGATCGCGCAGCAGCCGGGTCTGCGCGCGCTGGAGATCACCGACGACGCGCTCGAACTGCTCAGCCGCTATGACTGGCCGGGCAATGTCCGCCAGTTGCAGAACGCGCTCTTCCGCGCCGCCGTGCTGTGCGAGGGCGATGCGCTGACCACCGCCGATTTTCCGCAGATCGCCTCGCTGGGGGACCGTCCCTCGGTCGGCGCCACGGCGGCGGGGGCGACTCACAATGGCGGGATCAACCTGTTTCGCCCCGACGGCAATCTGCGCCCGCTGGAGGAGATCGAGGCCGATGTCATCCGCCTCGCCATCAGCCATTATCGCGGCCGCATGACCGAGGTCGCACGGCGGCTGGGGATCGGGCGCTCGACGCTCTATCGCAAGCTGGGCGAACTGGGCATCGACAACGCGGCCTGACATTCCTCCCCTTGCGGGGGGAGGAATAGAGGTTCGTTACCAGAGCACGCCGTCGACGGGCTTCATCGGCTCGGGCGCGGGATCGCCGATCGCCTGGAGCAGGTCGATCTCGATCGTCCGGCACATCGCGCTCAGCGGCAGGTCGTGGACGGTGTCCGAAAAGGGATCGACCAGGTCGTCACCGATCTGCAACGCGGCAAGGAACATCAGGCCCGCGATCGAAGAGCCCACCGGCGTCGCGAAACCCAGCGTCTCGACCAGCCCGATCGGCAGCAGTACGCAGAACAGCCGGGTGAAAAAGGCCGGGATGAAGCGGTACTGGTTGGGCAGCGGCGTGTTCTTCAACCGCTCCATGCCGCCCTGCGAATTGGCGATGTCGACCAGCACCGATTCCATCTGCGTCTGCTGGATGGTGTCGATCCAGCCCTTTTTCTGCGCATCGGCGATGCGGCGGCCGGTGCCGTCGAGCAGGCCGTTGGCGGTGTTGGTCCGCGCCAGGGCCGGCTCCGCCTCACCCCGCGACAGGAAGCGCAACACCTCGCCATCGACAGGCTGCTTGCGCAACTGGCAACGCAGCGCGTGCACATAGGCGATCTGGCGGAGGACGATCGAACGCTTGAGGTCGTGCCCTTCGGGATCGGGCAGGAAGTTGCGCGCGCTACGGGCGATGTTGCGCGAGGCGTTGATCATCAGGCCCCAAAGTTGACGCCCCTCCCACCAGCGCTGATAGGCCGAGTTGGTCCGGAAGCCGAGGAACAGCGCCAGCGCCGTACCGAACAGCGTCAGCGGCAGCGACGGCGCCTTGAACGGCAGGACATAATAGGCCACCGTGACGATCACGTCCCAGATGAACAGCGCGACCAGCGGGCGCCAAACCTCCGCGATGATGATGCGGGTACGGGGTACGGCATCGACGATCAAAACAGGTCTCCCTCATGCGACCATCCGGTCGGCATCTCAGGGCGCAGCAACGCCCCAAATCTCCGGTTGGATGCGGCCCCGAAATAATAGTGCGACGCAGCGGGGGAAGCCCCCCGCCCCGCCGGAAACGAAACATTACGAAGGTGCCATGAAGCGGTTCGGGCATGGGAAAGACGCGCTCGTGCCAAGCTTCTCAACCTGCACGATTTCATGGCCGACACGGGTTCACGGCGCCAATCACCGCGTCGCACATGGGCGCGACCGCTTGCCCCGTTGCGCGCGGACAGGCATGTCGAAACGACCATGACCGTCCCCCCGCCCCCCCGCATCCTGATCGTCGCCGGTTCCGATTCCGGGGGCGGCGCGGGCATTCAGGCGGACATCAAGACGGTGGCGATGCTCGGCGGCCATCCGATGACCGCGATCACCGCGATCACCGCGCAGAACACGCTGGGGGTACAGGGCGTGCATCCCGTCCCCACCGCGATGGTGATGGCGCAGATCGACAGCGTGCTCGCCGATATCGGGGCGGACACGGTCAAGATCGGGATGATCGGATCGGCCGAAACCGCACATGCGCTGGCCGACCGGCTGGAGGCGCTGGACCTGCCGGTGGTGTTCGACCCCGTCATGGTCGCGACCAGCGGATCGGTGCTGGCGGATGCCGATGTGATCGCCGCCTTTCGCCGCTTCCTGGCGCTCGCCACGCTATCGACCCCCAACCTGCCCGAGCTGGCGGCGCTGGGCGGCGAGGCGATCGTCCGCCCCTCGACCCGCGCGCTGCTGGTCAAGGGCGGGCATGGCGAGGGACCGGTGATCGAGGACCGGCTGGTCGAGCCGCATGGCGAGCAACGCTGGCAGCATCCCCGGCTCGACACCCGCTCGACCCACGGCACCGGCTGCACGCTCGCCAGCGCGATCGCGACCGGTCTGGGCCAGGGCATGACGCTCGCCGACGCGGTGGATCGCGGCATCGCCTTCGTCCAGGCCGCGCTCGCCGCCGCGCCGGGACTGGGGCAGGGCCATGGGCCGATGGGGCATGGGCTGGGGATGGTCCCCTTCTACCACCTGCTCGCCGCGATCAGCCGCGAGGGCTGGGACGCGCCCGCCTTCGCCGCCCGCTGGGGCTGATCTCCTCCCGGGCGCGGGGCGGAATCGGTGGCTTCCCATCCCCACCACCCCGGGATAAAGCCCCAACCATGGTCGATACCGGTTTTCCCGCACCGCTGTGCGGCGTGGACGAGGCGGGGCGCGGGCCGCTGGCGGGGCCGGTGGTCGCCGCGGCCGTCATCCTGCCAGAGCGCGATTGCCCCCAGGGTATCAACGATTCCAAGAAGCTGACCGAAAAGACCCGCGCGCGGCTCTGTGCCGAGATCCGCGCCTGCGCGGTGGTCGGCGTCGGCATCGTCCATCCCGAGGAGATCGACCGGCTCAACATCTACTGGGCGACGATGAAGGCGATGACGCTCGCGGTCGATGCGGTGGTGGCGGCGCGGGGCAGTCATCCCGCGCATGTGCTGGTCGACGGCAACCGCCTGCCCAAATGGGGCTATGCCGCGACCGCGATCGTCGGCGGCGATGCCAAGTCGCTGGCGATCGGCGCCGCGTCGATCGTCGCCAAGCATGTTCGCGACGAGATGATGATCCAGGCCGCGGCGGAGTGGCCCGCCTATGGGTGGCACTCCAACAAGGGCTATGGCTCGGCGATCCATCTGGCGGCTCTGCGCGAACATGGCCCCACGCCGCTCCACCGCCGCAGCTTCGCGCCTGTGGCGCAATTTTATCTGGACCCCTAATTCCTCCCCATCTCCGATGGGGAGGGGGACCGCGGCCGAAGGCCGTGGTGGAGGGGCATGGCCGGTCCGTCTCGCCCCTCCACCATTGCTGACGTAATGGTCCCCCTCCCCAAGCGTAGCTTGGGGAGGAATTGGCGGGGGATTGAGTCGCCGGTGCCACACCCCCACTCCCTTGGGGGCGAAGTTATCCACAGCCCCAATATGTGCCCCAACGCATAGCCGTTGTCGGCGAATCTGGCGGAATCCCGCGAGTCGCGCGCGCGAATCGCCTCTTGACGACCGACTCCTTCCCGGCCGATGCGAGGCATTGAGGGAAGAAGGAACGGTTAACGATGGGGGTCATCCAGACAGTAGGACGGCCGATCGGGATGCGGCCGGTGTCGGCGAATGGCGAAAGCGACCTGCCGCTCAACCAGATCCTGATGGGCGATTGCATCGCGGCGCTGCGCTCGCTGCCCGACCGGTCGGTCGACATGATCTTCGCCGACCCGCCCTATAACCTCCAGCTCGGTGGCGAGCTGTTCCGCCCCGATGGCAGCCATGTCGACGCCGTCACCGACGCCTGGGACAAGTTCGACACCTTCGCCGCCTATGACGCCTTTACCCGCGCATGGCTCGCCGAATGCTACCGGGTGCTCAAGGACAATGGCTCGCTCTGGGTGATCGGCAGCTACCACAACATCTTCCGCGTCGGGACGGCGGTGCAGGACCTCGGCTTCTGGATCCTCAACGACATCATCTGGCGCAAATCCAATCCGATGCCCAATTTCAAGGGCACGCGTTTCACCAACGCGCACGAGACGCTGATCTGGGCATCGAAGGGCGAGAAGGCCAAATACACCTTCAACTATCGTTCGATGAAGACGCTGAACGACGAGATCCAGATGCGCTCGGACTGGGAATTCCCGATCTGCGGCGGTCAGGAACGCCTCAAGAAGGACGGGCACAAGGTCCATCCGACCCAGAAGCCCGAGGCGCTGCTCTATCGAATCCTCCTCGCCTGCACGCGGCCGGGCGATATCGTCGTGGATCCGTTCTTCGGCACCGGCACGACCGGCGCGGTCGCCAAGCGGCTCGGTCGCCAATGGATCGGGATCGAGCGAGAGCCGACCTATTGCGCCGCCGCGATCGAGCGGATCGAGGCCGCGCTGCCGCTCGACGAAAGCGCGCTCGCCACGATGCAGAGCCCCAAGGCCCAGCCCAAGGTCGCATTCGGCACGCTGGTCGAAACCGGCTATCTCGCGCCGGGCATGCCGCTGATGGATGCCAAGCGGAAATGGCGCGCGACCGTGCGCGCGGACGGCTCGCTGCTGTCCGAATGCGGCCAGGCGGGATCGATCCACCGGCTGGGCTCGGTGCTCCAGAACCGGCCGACCTGCAACGGCTGGACCTTCTGGCACTACGAACTGGAAGGCGCGCTGAAACCCATCGATGCGATGCGCCAGACCTGGCTCCTCGCGACACAGCCGTAAGCAATCCTCCCCGTGCCTGGGAGGGTTTTGGGAAACGTCATGCACCTCCGCCCCGTTCAATTCGTCGACACGCCCGTGGGGCTGGAGGACGGCAGCGTCCTGCGCCTGGCGGGCGGGATGCAGTGGTTCGGCGCCTATGAGGTTCGCGACGGCGCGTCCCGCCGCATCGTGCCGGTCGCGCGTTTCCAGCAGGAACTGGGCGGCTCCCCCAGGGCCGAGGCGCTCCACGCCGCCTTCACCGCGCCCCGAGCGCCCTGGGTGATCGGCCAGCGCACGCTTCGCTTCGATCAGCCGCAGGTCGCCGCGATCCTGAACGTCACGCCCGACAGCTTCTCCGACGGCGGCAAGCATGTCGGCGACCCCGCAGCGGCGGCGGACAGCGGCATGGCGATGGCGGCGATGGGCGCGGCCGTCATCGATCTGGGCGGCGAGTCCACCCGCCCCGGCGCGCCGCCCGTCTGGGAAGGTGACGAGGTCGCTCGCACCGCCCCGGTGATCGCGCGATTGGCCACGGGCGGCGCGCTGGTGTCGATCGACACGCGCAAGGCGGCCGTGATGGAGGCGGCACTGGCGGCGGGGGCGGGCATCGTCAACGATGTCGCCGCCCTGCTGTGGGACGACCGCGCGCTGGACGTGGTGGCAAGGGCGGGCTGTCCCGTCATCCTGATGCACTCGCCCGACCCGGACAAGGGCGGGCATGGACGGGTCGGTTACGGCGACGTGCTGACCGAGGTGTTCGACTGGCTCGAGGCGCGCGTCGCGGCGGTCGAGGCGGCGGGCGTCCCCCGCTCGCGCATGATGGTCGATCCCGGCATCGGCTTCGGCAAGTCGCTCGCCGACAATCTGGCGCTGATCAACGGGCTCGCCATCTTCCATGGGCTGGGTTGTCCGGTCATGCTGGGGGCCAGCCGCAAGCGGATGATCGGCGCGCTGTCCAACGAAGCGCCGGTCGACGCCCGGCTCGGCGGATCGCTGGCGCTGGCGGTGAAGGGCGCGGAGGCGGGCGTACAGTTGATCCGCGTCCACGACGTCGCCGAAACGGTGCAGGCACTGCACGTCTGGCGAGGGCTGCGTGACCGCGCGCTGATGGGATAGCGTCGGGACAAGACGTCTCGCTTTTCCGGCCCCAAGCGCCCACATAGGGCCGATGCAACGCCCCCAGCCCCAGATTATCCGCGTCATCGACTTGGAGACGACCGGCTCCGCCCCGCCCGCGCACGGGGTGTGCGAGATCGGCTGGCAGGACGTGGCGCTGGGCAAGGACGGTCGCTGGGAACTGGAAGGCGAAGGCGGCAATATCCTGGTCAATCCGGGCCGCCCCATTCCCCCCATCACCCAGGCGATCCACCATATCCTGGACGAGCAGGTCGCCGATGCGCCCTGGTGGCACGACGTCGCGCGGCGCGTACTCGACCCCTGGCCGCGCCGCCTCGCGCTCGCGGCGCACCGCGCGGATTTCGAGCAGCAATTCTGCACCCCCGCGATGACGCGGTCGGCCGATTGGATCTGCACCTGGAAATGTGCGCTCCGGCTCTGGCCCGACAGCCCCAGCTTCTCCAACCAGGTGCTGCGCTACTGGCGCAAGCCCGAGGGCCTGGTGCATGAGCGCGGCCTGCCCATCCACCGCGCCTTTCCCGACGCCTATGTCACCGCGCATCACCTCCGCGACCAGCTCAACGAGGCGAGCCTGGCGCAACTGCTCGAATGGTCGCGCAGCCCCGGCCTGTTGCCGCGCGTCCGCTACGGACCCGATCGCGGCAAGGACTGGCGCGAGATCGACGAGGATTCGCTGATGGGTTTCCTGACCGACCGCGATGTCGATGTGCGCTTCACCGCCGAGACCGAAATGGCGCGGCGGCGCGGCGGCGGCCATGTCGGTCGCCCCAGCCCGCAGGAATTGTTGCTGTGATACGGACACTGGCCCGCTGGTAACGCTCCTCATCCTTCGATAAGGCAAAGCTTATGCAGGGGTTGAGTACCGCGCCCAGTAGCGCAAATCCCATCGGACGAATCCTGATCGCCACCATGGCGACGGGGTTCCTTGCGCTGCTGATCGCCGCGATCGCGGCGGCCCATGCCATTCGCCAGGACAATCGGCATAGCGACTGGGTCGTCCACACCTATCGCGTCGAGACCACGCTGATCGAAGCCCGGCGGCTCGCCGAACAGCAGGAGACCGCCCGGCGCGGTTACATGCTGGCGGGCACGCCGCCCTTTCTGGCGAGCTTCGACGCTGCGCATGACGCGCTGATCCCCCAACTCGCCGAGCTGCGGCGGCTGACCGCGGACAATCCGCGCCAACTGGCCCCGATGCGCGCGGTGATCCAGCGGCTCGCGGAGCTGGAGGTCGCGCAACGGACGACGAACCGACTGGTCCAGCAGGGGCGCGGTGCGGAGGCGTTGCGGCTGTTCCGCGTGGATAGCGGAATGCAGCGTATGCAGAAGCTGCGCCGCGTCTTCGATTCGATGGCGCGCGAGGAACGGCGGCTGCTCGCGCTGCGCGACGCCGAGCAGATGAAGAGCCGCCGGACCTTCTCGATCGTGCTGGGCGTCGCGGGCCTGTTGTTCGTGCTGGTCACGATCGTGTCCTTCCTGACCGTGCGCCGCTACACGCGCGATCTCCAGCAGTCGCGTCTCGCCCTGGCGGACCTCAACGCGACGCTGGAGGAACAGGTCAAGGAGCGTACCGCCGACCTCGCGCTCGCGAACGAGGAGATCCAGCGCTTCGCCTATATCGTCAGCCACGATCTGCGCTCGCCGCTGGTCAATGTGATGGGCTTCACCGCCGAGCTGTCGGCGGCGACCAAGCCGCTGTCCGAGCTGATCGACCGCGCCGAGGCAGAGGCGCCGCAGATCGTGTCCGAAGAGGCCCGGCTCGCCGCGCGCGAGGATCTGCCCGAGGCGATCGGCTTCATCCGCACCTCGACCGCCAAGATGGACCGGCTGATCAACGCCATCCTGAAGCTCAGCCGCGAGGGCCGACGGGTGCTCGCGCCCGAGATGATCGCGCTCGACCAGCTCGTCGAACAGATCAGCGACTCGATCCGGCACGTCATCGACGATCGCGGCGTCACCCTGACCATCGAACGTCCGATGCCGGTGATCGTCAGCGACCGGGTCGCGCTCGAGCAGATCCTGTCCAACCTGATCGAGAACGCGACCAAATATCGCCACCCGACCCGTGCCGCCGAAGTGCACGTCTCCGCCACCGAGGCCCATGCGCGCATCGTCGTCGCGATCCGCGACAATGGCCGGGGCATCGATCCGCGCGACCACCAGCGCATCTTCGACCTGTTCCGCCGTTCGGGTCAGCAGGACCAGCCGGGCGAAGGGATCGGGCTGGCCCATGTCCGCGCCCTCGCCTATCGTCTCGGCGGTACGATTTCCGTCGAATCCCAACTGGGTGAGGGCGCGACCTTCTTTTTGTCGCTCCCCGCCACCCTTTCCATCGAAGGCGCCTGAATGAACGACCATCGCTCCGTGGGCATCGTCATGATCGAGGACGATGAGGGCCATGCCCGCCTGATCGAGAAGAATATCCGGCGCGCGGGTATCCTGAACGATATCCGCCACTTCACGGACGGCACCACCGCGCTCGACTATCTGTTCCACGCACCCGACGGGCCCGCCAAGAGCGGCCCGGCGATGGTCCTGCTCGACCTCAACCTGCCCGACATGAGCGGCACCGACATCCTGGCGAAGATCAAGGAAGAGGGCAGCCCGCTTCGCCGCGCGCCCGTGGTCGTCCTGACGACCACCGACGACAAGGTGGAAATCCAGCGCTGCTACGATCTCGGCTGCAACGTCTATATCACCAAGCCGGTGAATTATGAGAATTTCGCCCAGGCGATCCGCCAGCTCGGCCTGTTCCTCTCGGTGATCCAGGTGCCCGAGGTGGAGGGCTGACCGCCCCACACGCGATGACGGACGGCCCGGCGCCCCATATCCTGTATATCGACGACGACGATGCCCTGCGTCGGCTGGTCGCGCGCGCGCTGGGGCGGCAGGGCTACGACGTGTCCTCGGCCGCGTCGGGAGCCGAGGGTGTCGCAATGGCGGCACAGGGCGGCTTCGATCTGGTCGCGGTCGACCATTATATGCCCGGCATGGACGGGCTGGAAACGCTCGCCGCGATCACCGCGCTGACCGATCCGCCGCCGGTCGTCTATGTCACGGGGTCGGACGAGGGGCGGATCGCCGTCGCCGCGCTGAAGGCCGGCGCCGCCGATTATGTCGTGAAGACGGTCGGCGAAGACTTTTTCGACCTGCTCTCCGCCAGCTTCGAGCAGGTGCTGGACCGCGCCCGGCTGGAACGCGCCAAGGCGGAGGCCGAGGCCGAACTCCGCGCCTCCAACGCGCGGCTGGAGGCGATGCTGAGCGAGGTCAATCACCGCGTCGCCAACTCGCTGCAACTCGTCTCGGCGATGATCGGGCTGCAAAAGGGCGTGCTGGCCGATGCCGAGGCGCGCGAGGCGCTGGAGGATACGCAGCGCCGCATCCGCGCGATCGCGCAGGTGCACCGGCGGCTCTATACCGCCAATGACGTCGAACTGGTCGACCTGCGCGACTATCTCTCCGCGCTGGTCGAGGAACTGGCCGAAAGCTGGTCGAGCGACGTGATGCCGCGCACCCTGACGCTTACCGCCGAGCCGATCCGGGTGAAGACCGACCGGGCGGTGTCGATCGGCGTGATCGTCACCGAACTGGTCACCAACGCGTGCAAATATGCCTATCCCGACGGCCGGGGCGAGGTGCGGATCATCGTGTCGCGCGACGGCGACCAATGCGTGCTGGCGGTCGAGGACGATGGCTGCGGCATGGCGGACGGACAGGCGCCGCAAGGAACCGGGCTGGGTGCCAAGCTGATCCGCGCGATGGCGCAGAGCCTGCAATCGGCGGTGGAATATGACCCGACGCATTCCGGGGTCCGGGCGGTGTTGCGGGTGCCGGTCTAGGACGGCCGCTCGTCGAAGACGAACCCGGTAGACTCCCCTCCCGCAAGCGGGAGGGGCTGGGGGGAGGGAAAGAGGTCTCACCGAGGTCAGCATTGGTGGCCCTTGCCCCTCCCCAACCCTTCCCCCTGCCGGGAGAGGGGCTTTACCTGCCCTTGAGGATCAGGGCTTGCGGAACTTGTACACGAACTGATCCGTCCGCCCGCGAATGGCGGGATCGAAGACATTCTTCGAATGATCGTCCGCCGGATTGCGCAGCACCCTGCTCTCGCCGACGAAGCGAAAGCCGACCGACTGGACCTGCCGCTTGACGGCATCCGGGTCGATCCGGTGCGTCGTGTTGGTATTGGCCAACCCCTTGCCCACCGTATCGGCGTGATCGATGATGACATAGGTGCCGCCCGACTTCAGCAGCTTGAACACCGCCTGGTCGAACGCGCGCAGCGCCGGTTCGCCCGCATTGTTGGCGACGTCGTGATAATTCTGGACGGTCCAGAACAGGTCGACCGGCTTGTCCGAAGCGGGCAGGTTCACCGCCTGCACCTGCGCGGTCACATTGGGCAGCTTCCAGCCCTGGATCGTGCCCAGCGACTTCTCGGCATATTTCTGTCCGGCGGCGGGCCAATAGGTATAGACATGGCCCTTGGGCCCCACCGCGCCGGAGAAGATTCGGGTCCAATATCCCTTGCCCGGCAGGTAATCGATCACCGTGTCGCCGGGCTTCACCCCCGAAAAGGCGAGAACGGCCGCCGCCTGGCGCCGTTCATCGTCGCCCGCCTGATCGGCGCGCGCCGGATCGGCCAGCGCGGCGGTGATATACGCCGGCACCTTGGCCGGAGCGGCAGGCTTTTGCTGCGCCACCGCGACGGTGGTGCCCGCCGCCAGCACCAGTCCCAGCGCGATCGCCTTCATACCTGCTCTCCTCGACTGATCCATTCCCCCGCCCCGCTCAGCCCGAACGGAGGGCAGGATGTTGGGCCTTACACGTCCAGATTCGCCACGTTCAGCGCGTTGTCCTGGATGAACTCGCGGCGCGGCTCGACGACTTCGCCCATCAACCGGCTGAACACCTCGTCCGCCGCCGCGACATCGTCCGAGGTCACGCGCAGCATCGAGCGGACGGCCGGGTCGAGCGTGGTTTCCCAAAGCTGCTCGGCATTCATCTCGCCCAGCCCCTTGTAGCGCTGGATCGCCAGCCCCTTGCGGCCCGCGGTCAGGATCGCCTCCAGCAACTGGCTCGGCCGCGCCACGCGGGTCTCGCCGCGCGCGAGCGTGGTGCTGTTGCCGTCCTCGTCGGTCGGCACGACATCCGCCGACGGCTCGGTCGCGGCGCTGCGCAGCGGCACCAGCTTGGCGGCGTGGGCGAAGCTCTCCGCCTGTTCGGCGGCCAGGCTGTGCAGCTTGCGCGCCTCGGCCGAGGCGATGAAGCTGGCCTCGACGATGTGGTGGTCGGTCACGCCGCGCCACAGTCGCTCGAAGTGAACGCCGCCATCCTCGGTCAGCCGGGCCGACCAGCGCGCCTCATGATCGCCCGATTCCAGCCGCCGCGTGGTTTCGACCACCGTCGCCATGCGCTGCTCGCGGGTCAGTACGGGATCGAGCGCGCCCGCCAGCGCCAGCACCTCGATGATCGACGCATCGTAGCGGCGGGGAACGTAACGCATGAGGGTACGCATCCGCCGCGCATGATCGACCAGCCCCTTCAGGTCGTTGCCCGAGCGCGCGCCGCCCGGCCCTTCCAGCACCATGGTCGAAACACCCGCCTCGACCAGATATTCGTCGAGCGCGCTGTCGTCCTTCAGATACACTTCCGACCGCCCCTTGGTCGCCTTGTAGAGCGGCGGCTGGGCGATATACAGGTGCCCGCGCTCGATCAGCTCGGGCATCTGGCGATAGAAGAAGGTCAGCAGCAGCGTGCGGATATGCGCGCCGTCGACGTCCGCGTCGGTCATGATGACGATCTTGTGGTAGCGCAGCTTGTCCGCGTTGAAATCGTCGCGGCCGATACCGGTGCCCATCGCCTGGATCAGCGTACCGATTTCCTTGGACGAGATCATGCGGTCGAACCGCGCGCGCTCGGTATTCAGGATCTTGCCGCGCAGGGGCAGGATCGCCTGGAAATGGCGGTTGCGCCCCTGCTTGGCCGAACCACCGGCCGAGTCGCCCTCGACCAGGAAGAGTTCGGACTTGGCGGGATCGCGCTCCTGGCAATCGGCCAGCTTGCCGGGCAGCGAGGCGATGTCCATCACGCCCTTGCGCCGGGTCAACTCGCGCGCGCGCTTGGCGGCCTCGCGCGCGGCGGCCGCGTCGATGATCTTGGCGACGATCGCACGGGCGTTCTGCGGATTTTCCTCCAGCCAGTCGGCCAGCTTGTCGGCGATCAGCGATTCCAGCGGCTGGCGCACCTCGGACGAGACCAGCTTGTCCTTGGTCTGGCTGCTGAACTTCGGATCGGGCAGCTTGACCGAGACGATCGCGGTCAGGCCTTCGCGCATGTCGTCGCCGGTCAGCGTGACCTTCTCCTTCTTGAGAAGGCCCGACTTGTCGGCATAATTGTTGAGCGTGCGGGTCAGCGCGGCGCGGAAGGCGGCGATATGGGTGCCGCCGTCACGCTGCGGGATGTTGTTGGTGAACGCCAGGACGTTCTCGTAATAGCTGTCGTTCCACTCCAGCGCGACGTCCATGCCGATCGCATCGCGCTGTCCGTGGATGGCGATGGGTTCGGGGAAGAGCGGCGACTTGGAGCGGTCCAGCCACTTCACGAAGGCGGCGATCCCGCCCTCGTAATACAGCTCGACCGTCTTGGGCTCTTCGTGCCGCGCATCGGTCAGGAACAGGCGGACGCCCGAGTTCAGGAACGCCAGCTCGCGATAGCGATGCTCCAGCTTGTCGAAGTCGAACTCGGTGATCTTGAAGGTCGCCGGACTCGGCAGGAAGGTCACGCGCGTGCCCTTCTGCCCCGGTTCGGCCTTGCCGACGACCTTGAGCGGGGCGACCGCGTCGCCGTGGGCGAAGCGCATATAATGCTCCTCGCCGTCGCGCCAGATGGTCAGGTCGAGGAACTCGGACAGCGCGTTCACCACCGACACGCCGACGCCGTGCAGGCCGCCCGACACCTTGTACGCGTTGTCGTCCGACGTGTTCTCGAACTTGCCGCCCGCATGGAGCTGGGTCATGATGACCTCGGCCGCCGAGACGCCCTCTTCGGGGTGGATGCCGGTCGGGATGCCGCGACCATTGTCGGTCACGCTGACCGAGCCATCGGCGTTCAGCTGGATGTCGATGCGGTCGCAATGCCCCGCCAGCGCTTCGTCGATCGCATTGTCGCTGACCTCGAACACCATGTGGTGCAGGCCCGAACCGTCGTCGGTGTCGCCGATATACATGCCCGGCCGCTTGCGCACCGCGTCGAGGCCCTTCAGCACCTTGATCGAGGAGGCGCCGTACTCATTCGTCTGGGGGGTATCTGCCATAGCGAGTATATAGGAATTCCGGCCCCCTAAAGGAAGCAAAATGGGAGGGCGCGCGGCCGCACCGGCGACGGCGCGGGCTGACGCCGATGTCATGATCCGGTCGGGAGCCCGAGAGGCGCCAGCGCGTATTCCCCACCGCCCCTGGCATGGGAGATAGGCGATGACCGGCAAAGCGATGTTTCTCACGACCCTGCTGGCGATGCTGGCGAGCGCACCCGCCTCCGCGCAAGGATCGAGGCGGGATTATCCGAGCTGCGACCTGACGACACAACGCGCGTTGAAGGGGCAGATGGGCGGCCCCACGCGCGATCCCCGACAGGCGCATATCGCGATGCGCGCCGATATCCTGCAGGCCGATATCGGCAACGCCCGCAAGGCCCGCCGCCTGTCACAGGCCGAGACGCAAAAGCTGTGGAACACGGTGGCGCGCATCCGCCGAGACGCGGACCGCTTCGTGAGGAAACAGGGCTTCCTCAGCGCGGGGGAGACGGCGAGCTATGACCGGGCGCTGGATATGGTCGCAGCGCGGATGTGCCGCCAGGCTGGGGTTTTCCAGGCGCGATCTCGGTGAGACCCCTTCCCTCCCCCCAACCCCCTCCCGCCTGCGGGAGGGGGAGAGGCTCACCCCCCCAAGCACGCCCCTCCCGCCTGTGGGAGGGTGAAGAGCTCACCCCAGGCACGCCCCTCCCGCACGCGGGAGGGGATGGGGGAGGGCCTGGCCACGAGCGGGATGCTCGATGAGACGTCACGCCGTCCCCCTCCCGCAAGCGGAAGGGGGGCCAACTAAAACGCCAGCCGCGTCGCCTCGCCCGGCACGTCGGTGAACAGCGCAGGCTCGGTCCCCGTCATCCACACCTGCCCCCGCCCCGCCAGCCGCTCGAACAGCGCGGCGCGGCGGGAGGGGTCGAGATGCGCGGCCACCTCGTCCAGCAGCAGCACCGGCGCCACGCCGCGCCGCTCCGTCACCAGATCGGCATGGGCCAGCACGATGCCCAGCAGCAACGCCTTTTGCTCGCCGGTCGAACAGAGCGCCGCCGCCTGCCCCTTGGCGACATGGGTGACGATCAGGTCGGCGCGATGCGGTCCGACCAGCGTCCGCCCCGCCGCCGCATCGCGCCGCCGCCCCATCGCCAGCGCATGCGCGAAGGCGGGCGGGTCCACCGCCTCTCCTTCCAGCGCCAGCGACGCACGCGCGAAGACGCTGTCGGGCACGTCCGCCAGCCGCTGGTCGAGCGCCGCGACGCCTGCGACCCGCGCGGCATCGACCGCCGCGCCATGCTCGACCATCCGGGCCTCCAGCGCGGTCAGCCAGTCGGGATCGACCGGCCCATCGCTCGCCAACAACCGGTTCCGCTCGCGCATCGCGGCATCATAGCGGGTCGCGTGCATCCCATGGGCCGGGGCCAGCGCCAGCACCAACCGGTCGAGAAAGCGCCGCCGCTCCGACGCTGGCTCGACGAACAGCCGGTCCATCGCCGGGGTGAGCCACAGCACCGACAGCCAGTCGGCGAGCGCATTGGCGCTCGTGGCCGCCCCCTGAACCCGCACCACGCGGCGCTCGGGCGCCGAAGGCAGCGCGCCGGTCGCGATCTCGACATCGCCGTCGATCGTCGCCGCGACCCCGAACCCGCCCTTGCCGCCCTGCCGCGCCATCGCCGACAGCGCGGCACGGCGAAGCCCCCGGCCGGGGGCTAGCAGCGACACCGCCTCCAGCACGTTGGTCTTGCCCGCGCCATTCTCGCCGGTCAGCACGACGAACCCCGCGCTGGGCAGGAGCGCAAGATCGGCATGGTTGCGGAAATCGGTAAGGATCAGGCGGGTGAGCATTACATCCGCCTTAGAGCATCCTCCCCGGCACGGGGAGGGGGACCACCGCGAAGCGGTGGTGGAGGGGGATGGCCGCTAGGCATGTCCTTTGCGGAAGCCCCCCTCCGTCAGGCCTTCGGCCTGCCACCTCCCCGTACCGGGGAGGATTACATCAGACCCGCATCGGCATCAGAACGTACAGCGCGGGCGCCTTGTCGTTCTCGCGGATGAGGGTCGGCGCCGCGGCATCGGCGAGGTGGACTTCCACCAGGTCGCTGTCGATCTGCGCCAGGATGTCGAGCAGATAGCGGCTGTTGAACCCGATCTCGAAGCCGAGCGACGTATATTCGCCGGGGACCTCTTCCGACGCGGTGCCGTTTTCCGGGCTGCTGACCGACAGGGTGATCCTGTCGCGGTCGAGCGCCATCTTGACCGCGCGGGTCTTCTCGGTCGCGATGGTCGACACGCGATCGACGCCCTGCATGAACGCCTTGGGGTCCAGCTTCAGGATCTTGTCGTTCGCGGTCGGGATGACGCGGCTGTAATCGGGGAAGGTGCCGTCGATCAGCTTCGACGTCAGGATCGCCTGGCCCAGGTCGAAGCGGATCTTGGTGCCCGACAGCGACACGCCGACCGAACCGTCCACCTCGTCGAGCAGCTTGCGCAGCTCGGCCACGCACTTACGCGGCACGATCACGTCGGGCATCCCCTCGGCACCGCTGGGGCGTTCGATCGTGACGCGCGCCAGGCGGTGGCCGTCGGTCGCGGCGGCCTTCAGCACGGGCGCGCCATTTTCCTCGGCGACGTGCAGGAAGATGCCGTTCAGATAATAGCGCGTCTCTTCGGTCGAGATGGCGAAGCGCGTCTTGTCGATGATCTGCTTGAGCAGTTCCACCGGCAGCTCGAACTGGGTCGGCAGCTCGCCCTCGGCGATCACCGGGAAGTCGTCGCGCGGCAGCGTGCCGAGCGAGAAGCGCGCGCGCCCGGCGACGATCGTCATCCGCCCCTCGGCGGCGGTCAGCTGGACCTGCGCGCCCTCGGGCAGCTTGCGCGCGATGTCGAACAGGGTGTGCGCCGACACGGTGGTCGAACCCGGCTGGTCGACCGCGGCCATCACGCTGTCGTTGATCTGCAAGTCCAGATCGGTCGCCATCATCCGCAACTGGCCCTCGGCCGTCGCCTCCAGCAGCACGTTGGACAGGATCGGAATCGTGTTCCGCCGCTCCACCACCGACTGGACATGGCTCAAACCCTTGAGCAGCGTTGCGCGTTCGATCGTCGCCTTCATTTCCTGATCCCCCGCCGGAACGACCGCATGGTCCGAGTCCGCTAGTGATAAATGGCCTTGGTTCCTACCCGCCAAGAAGGGGCCGAAGCAAGGCTTCGACCCCTCCATCACTGGTAGTAAAACCACCGTTAATGTGGAAAAGAATTCCGGCTCAGAAACGCAGGCCCAGCCCGGCGAGCAACTGATGCCGGTTCGGGTTGATGCCGACGCCATCGAGTTCGTCATAGTGCGAATAACGATATTCGCCCTTTACGAAGGTGTTGGGGCTGATCGCATATTCCAGACCCGCACCCAGGCGATAGCCGCCGACTTCCTGGTCGTTCGAGTTGGTGACGCCCGCCGTGGTATAGCGCGCATCGAACTTGGCGTTGGTGTAGCCCGCCTTCAGATAGGCCATCGCGACCGGCGAGATGACATAGCCGACGCGCGCACCGGCATAGAGGTCACGGCCAGCCTTGAGGCGGAATTCGTCGCCGGGCACGCGGATACCGTTGCTGCGCGTGTCGGCGCTGGAGCCGGTGATCTCGCCTTCGGCACCGACGATGACCGGGCCCATCGGAATGTCGTATCCGATACCCGCGCCGTAGAGCACGCCGTCGCTCGAACTGCCGTCCTGGCCCTGGCGGTCGTTGAGGCTGTCATAGCCGATCAGGCCCTCGACGCGGAAACCCGTGAAGGGCTGGCCCGTGGTCGTCTGGGCGGCGGCGGGGGCCGCGGCGGCGAGAGCGGCCGAGGTCGCCAGGGCGGCGAGCATGAGCTTACGCATAAACTACTCCGTTACTGTACAGGCCGCCGTTACGTTGGCGGTCAGGGGCTCAATGGCGGGAAAGCCCGGCCGTTGCATGAACCTCAGCTAAACAGGAAAAAGCGTTGCATCCGGGCAACAGCCGCGACAGGGTCCGCCCATGCCGACGCCCGATACCCTGCCCCCGCGCATCGCAAATCCGCGTCGGGGCCGCGACTTCATCGCCCGGCATGGCGAGACCGTGTTCAACCGGATCGGCCGGATCCAGGGGAATCGGGCCGAGCTTCACACGCCGCTGACCCGGCGCGGCTTCGCGCAGGCCGAGGCGCTGGGACAGATTCTGCGCGACGGGCTCGGCGCGGCGCCAGCGCTGACCCTGTGGTCGTCCCCCACCGGTCGGGCGCTCCAGACACTGGCGGTGATCGCCGAGCATCTGGGGCTCGACTGGCATGCCACGCATCAGGACATGCGGCTGATCGAACTGGGCTTCGGAAGCTGGGGCGGGCGGGATTTCGCCGAGCTTGCCGCGATTCATGGCCCGATCGTCCACCCGCACGGCATGGCGGTCGGCGCGCCAGATGGCGAAGGCTATGCGGCGATGGCCGGGCGATTGGCCGCGTGGCTGGCGGATACGCATGACCATGACGGCGACCGGCTGATCCTGATGCATGGCCTGTCGAGCCGGGTGTTGCGCGGGCTGATGCTGGGGCTGGCGGACGATGCGCTGTGCGGCGTGCCGGTCGCTGAACGCCTGCCGCAGGGGTCGATCGTGATGATCGAGGGCGGATGCGAGACGCTGGTCCACCGGGCGGTCGCGTGAGGCGGCGGCTCTCGCTGTTGCTGGCGCTCATGGCCGCGCCCGTGATCGCGCGTGAGTCGATCGGCATCTACAAGGGCTGGGGCGCGTTCCGCGATCCCGATCGCTGCTACGCCATCGCCAGGCCGGTGCTCGCGAACGGACGCCCGGACGGGTTCGCCACCGTCGGCACCTGGCCCGCGCGCCGCCTGCGCGAATCCTTCCATCTGCACCTCAGTATCGCCCGCGACCGTGCCGCGCCGGTGACGCTGGCGATCGGCGAGCGCCGCTTTCCGCTGGTGGGGGGCGACCGCGATGTATGGGCGCCCGATGCCGCGACCGACCATGCGCTGGTCGCCGCGATGCGCTCGGGCCGGAGCATGAGCGTCTCGGCCGTCGACACCCGTCGCCGCCCCTTCGCCGACACCTATGCGCTTGCGGGCGCGGCGGCGGCGATCGATGCGGCGACCCTGGCGTGTGTCGGCTGACCTGCCACCTCCCCGTACCGGGGAGGATGAATCGCCGCTGTGGAAATCCTCGCGATTTTACGCTATGGGCGCCCCATGCAGACAGTATCGGCCGCCCCCATGCCCATCCCCGGGCACATCGATCCCGTGCCCGTGCCGCGCGGTGTCCAGCCGCGCCCCGATGGGCGTGTCGACCTGATCGGCCTGACCAAGGACCAGTTGCGCGAGGCGCTGCTGTCCGCGGGCATGGAAGTGAAGCAGGCCAAGCTGCGCTCCAAGCAGATCTGGCACTGGCTCTACAATCGCGGCGCCACGCGCTTCGCCGACATGACCGACATCGCCAAGGCGCAGCATCCCTGGCTGGAGGAACGCTTCGTCATCGGCCGTCCCGACGTGGTCGAGGCGCAGGTGTCCAGCGACGGCACGCGCAAATGGCTGCTCCGCTCGCCCGACGGCCAGGATTACGAGATGGTCTTCATTCCCGATGCCGATCGGGGGACGTTGTGCGTGTCGAGCCAGGTGGGCTGCACGCTCAACTGCCGCTTCTGCCATACCGGTACGATGCGACTCGTCCGCAACCTGACCGCGGGCGAGATCGTCGGGCAGGTCATGCTGGCGCGCGATTCGCTCGGCGAATGGCCCAGCCAGCCCGAGGGGCGGATGCTGACCAACATCGTCATGATGGGCATGGGCGAGCCGCTCTATAACTTCGATGCGGTGCGCGACGCGCTGAAGCTGGTGATGGACGGCGACGGCCTGGCCTTGTCCAAGCGGCGCATCACCCTGTCGACCAGCGGTGTCGTCCCGATGATGGCGCGCGCGGGCGCGGAGATCGGGGTGAACCTGGCGGTCTCGCTCCACGCCGTGACCAAGGACGTGCGTGACGAGCTGGTCCCGCTCAACAAGAAATACGGCATCGAAGAACTGCTTCAGGCGTGCGCGGACTATCCGGGTGCCAATAATGCCCGGCGCATCACCTTCGAATATGTGATGCTGAAGGACAAGAACGACTCGGACGCCGATGCGCACGAGCTGGTCCGGCTGCTGCGCCAGTACGACCTGCCCGCCAAGGTGAACCTGATCCCGTTCAACCCCTGGCCCGGCGCGGATTACGAATGCTCGACGCCGGAGCGGATCCGCCGCTTCTCCGATATCGTGTTCGAGGGCGGCATCTCCGCGCCGGTCCGCACCCCGCGCGGGCGCGACATCGATGCGGCCTGCGGTCAATTGAAGACGGCGGCCGAGAAGAGGAGCCGGGCGCAGTTGGACCGCGAGGCGGAAGAAAAGTTCGCGGCCCTGGGGTGAAGCCCCTCCACCACCGGGCTGACGCCCGGCGGTCCCCCTCCCCATCGGAGATGGGGAGGATTTGAGCGGCACCCTATTCCTCCCCATCTCCGATGGGGAGGGGGACCATCCGAAGGATGGTGGAGGGGCAAGCCCGTCCCCCTGAGGCACGGAACCCCCGATGATCGACTGGCCCTTCCTCGCCCTCGCCGCCGCCGGCGGATTCCTCGGCGGCGCGATGAACGCGCTGGCGGGCGGGGGCAGTTTCTCGACCATGCCGACGCTGATCGCGCTCGGCCTGCCCTCGACCATCGCCAACGCCACCTCCAACGTCGCGCTCCAGCCCGCGGCGATGGCGAGCGCCTTCGCCTATCGCCACGGCCTGGAGCCGGTGATGGGGGTGACGATGCGACGCATGGCCGCGCTGACCTTCGTCTTCGCCCTGCTGGGCAGCATCCTGCTGTTCCTGACCCCGCCGCGTGCATTCGACCTTATCGTGCCCTGGCTGCTGCTGACCGCGACGCTGGCGATCGCGGGCGGGCGGCGTGCGTCGGACTGGCTCGCACGGATCGCGACCCCGGGCCCGCGCGCGCTGATGGGAGCGCAGGCGGTGCTGGGCATCTATGGCGGCTATTTCGGCGGCGGCATCGGCATGATGCTGACCGCCGCCTGGGGTCTGTTGTCGGGGCGCGACCCCGCGCAGCTCGCCGCGCCGCGCACCCTGATGCTGGCGACCGCCAATGCGGCGGCGACGCTCGTCTTCATCCTGACCGGCATGGTCGCCTGGGCGCAGTGCCTGCCGATGCTGGCGGGCGGCGTGCTGGGCGGGTGGAGCGGCGCGCTGATCGGCCGCAAGCTTCCCGCCGGGCTGATCCGGGGCTGGACGCTGATGCTGACGACGGTGACGACGGCGGTGTTCTTCTGGCGGGGCTATATGTAACGAGGCGGTCCGACCGCGGCCGAACGGCCGCTATCCCGGCCGCCGCATCTCGAAACGCGCGGCCTCGGTCACCTCGAAATAGTCGACCGGCCCGCCGCCCCGCAGGATCGGGCGGGCGCGGGCGGTCTGATAGATGCCGTCCTCGATCATCGCGGCGTCGATATGGATGCCGACCGCCTCGCCGATGACCAGCCACTGATCGAGCGCGCGGCCCTCCTTGGTCTCCAGCCGGATCAACTGGGTCAGGCGACATTCGAACGAGACCGGACTGTCGGCGACTCGCGGTGCGGGGACCAGCCGCCCGTCCTCGGCGGTCATTCCGGACAGCGCGAACTCGTCGACCTCCGCCGCCACCCCGGCGGCGCTGGCGTTCATCGCTTCGGCAAGCGCGACCGTGGCGAGGTTCCAGGTGAAGACCTTGGTCTCGGCGATATTGGCGACCGAGTCCTTCCACCCCTGCGACGAAAAGCCGATCAGCGGTGGGCGGTAGTTGAAGACGTTGAAAAAGCTGTAAGGTGCCAGATTGTTGACGCCCTTCGCCGACCGGCTGCCGATCCAGCCGATCGGCCGGGGCGCGACGATCGCGTTCAAGGGATCATGCGCCAGGCCATGGCCGTTGACGGGTTCGTAGAAGTGCCAGTTCTGGATCATGCCGTGGATCACCGAAAGGGAGAATGGATGGAAGCGCCAACGCCGCAGGAGCCGCAAAGACCCCCGGCGGCGACGGTCATTCGCCGCCATGGACTGGTGACGCGGGTCTGGCACTGGGTCAATGCGGTCGCGGTGCTGATCCTGCTCGGCTCGGGGCTGGGCATCTCCAACGCGCATCCCCGGCTCTATTGGGGACGCTATGGCGCCAATTTCGACCCGGCCTGGTTGAACCTGCCGCATTTCCCGAGCTGGATCACGATACCCGCGCAGTATAATCTCGCCATCTCGCGACGCTGGCACCTGTTCTTCGCGCTGGTGCTGGGCTTCGGGCTGCTCGTCCATATGATCGGCGGGCTGGTCACGCGGCATTTCCAGCGCGACCTGCGCATCCGGGGACGCGAGCTGCGCCCCGCCGCCATGTGGGCGGATGCCCGGCGACATCTGGCGTTCCGCTTCCATGACGAACGGGATCCGCGTCGTTACAACCTGTTCCAGAAGCTGAGTTACGTGCTCGTGCTGTTCGTCGCGCTGCCGCTCGCCATCCTGACCGGCATCGCGCTGTCGCCGGGCATGAACGCGGCCTGGCCCTGGGTGCTGGAACTGCTGGGCGGGCGGCAGTCGGCGCGATCGATCCATTTCATCACCGCCACCCTGCTGACGCTGTTCATTATCGTCCATCTGGTGCTGGTGATCCTGGCTGGCCCGCTCAACGAAATGCGATCGATGATCACCGGCCGCTGGAGGGTTCCCGAATGATCCGACGTCGTACCATCCTGACCGGCGGGGCCGGGCTGCTCCTGACCGGGTGTGACAGGATCATCGAGCAGCCGACCGCGCGCAAGATCCTGTTCGCGGGCGAGGATATGCAAAAAGGGCTGCAACGCGCGCTGATGGACCGGGGCGCGCTGGCGCCCGAATATCGACGCGACCAGATGTCGCCTTATTTCCGCACCAACGGCACCCGCAATCCCGGCACCCCCGAATATGCCGCGATGCTCGCCAATCGGTTCGAGGACTGGCGGCTGAACGTCGGCGGGCTGGTCGGCAAGCCGCTGTCGCTGTCGCTGCGGCAGATCGGCGAGTTCCCCGCGCGCCGCCAGATCACCCGCCACGACTGTGTCGAGGGGTGGAGCGCGATCGGCGAATGGATGGGGCCGATGCTGGGCAACATCCTGAAGGCCGCCGATATCAGCACCGCTGCGCGCTATATCGTCTTCACCTGCGCCGACCTGTACGGGGGCCAGCCCTATTACGAGTCGCTCGACCTGATCGACGCCTTCCACCCGCAGACGATCCTGGCCTGGGGCATGAACGGGCGGATGCTCGACGTCGGGCACGGCGCTCCCCTGCGGCTCCGGGTTGAGCGGCAGCTCGGTTACAAGCACGCCAAATATCTGATGCGCATCGATGCGGTCGCAAGCCTGTCCAACATAGGTTTAGGCAAGGGGGGATACTGGGAAGACCATGTCGATTATGACTGGTATGCCGGGATTTAAGGCACTAGTCGGTGCCATATGGCGCTGATCGATCTCTTTCTGTCGCGCGGGGTCCGCAAGGGCCGCCTGACGCTTACACACCATAACGGCACGGTCCGCGAATTCGGGACGCCCGAACCCGGCTATCCCGATGTCGCGATCCGCTTCACCGATTCGAGGGTCGCGGGGCAGATCGTCCGCAATCCCGCGCTCGCGGCGGGCGAATGCTTCATGGACGGCCGCCTGCTCGTCGAGAAGGGCGACGTCCGCGATCTGGTCGAGCTGCTGACCGCCAACGACAAATGGGAAGCGGGCCGCGCGAACCTGAACCCCTCGCGCTTCGTGCGCGCGGCGGGGGCGATCAAGCATCGGCTCGACCGGATCAACATGGAGCGACGGTCGAAGAAGAACGTCGCGCATCATTACGACCTGTCGGGCACGCTCTACGAACTCTTCCTCGACACCGACAAGCAATATAGCTGCGCCTATTTCACCGACCCGGCCAATGATCTGGAACGGGCACAGCGCGACAAGAAGGCGCATATCGCCGCCAAGCTGGCGATCGAGCCGGGGATGCGCGTCCTCGACATCGGGTGCGGCTGGGGCGGCATGGCGCTGTATCTGCACCAGATGTGCGGTGCCGAAGTGCTGGGCGTCACCCTGTCCGAGGAACAGCTGAAGGTCGCGCGCGCGCGCGCCGAGGCGCTGGGCGTCGCGGACAAGGTCAAGTTCGAGCTGATCGACTATCGCCGGGTGGAGGGGCAGTTCGACCGAATCGTCTCGGTCGGCATGTTCGAGCATGTCGGCCCGCCGCAATATCGCACCTTCTTCCGCAAGTGCCGCGACCTGCTGACCGAGGACGGCGTGATGCTGCTCCACACGATCGGGCGGTTCAACGGCCCCGGCGTCACCGACGACTGGACGACCAAATATATCTTCCCCGGCGGCTACAACCCCGCCCTGTCCGAGATCGTGCGCGCACAGGAAGGGTTGCGCATGTTCCTGACCGATGTCGAGGTGCTGCGCTGCCATTATGGCTGGACGCTCGACATCTGGTACGACCGGACGGTGGCGGCGAAGGACCGGATCGTCGAGCTGTATGACGAGCGTTTCTACCGCATGTGGCTGTTCTATCTGGCCGGTGCGGGCGCGGCGTTCCGCAACGGGGGCCTGTGCAACTATCAGGTGCAGCTCACCCGCGGGCGCCTCTCGGTGCCGGTCACGCGCGATTACATGTTCGAGGGCGAACGCGCGCTGCGCGACCGATAATCCTCAGCGGGTCGGGAAGGACCGGTCAGGCGCGAAGGCGCCTGATGTCCAGCACGTCGACCCCGGCGAGCGTGACCGGTCCGAACCGCCCCTCGACCTCGGCGATGATACCCTCCGCGGTGGAGCGGACGCGGGTCCAGGGGATTTCGCGAACGACGAGGCGGCGGCCGGCCAGCTTGATCGCCGCGACGCGTCCGTCGGCGGCCACCGCCAGCGCGCCCTGACCGTCCGCGCCCACCACCGCGCCCGACACCGCGAACCCCGCCAGCGCCGCCTCGGCCGCCGCCGCGACATCCTCGGGCGTGCCGAGCCGGGGCTTGGCGCGGCGGAGCAGCTTGAGCACGCCGAACAGCAACAGGATCACGGCCGCCGCCGCGACGACACCGGCGGCGACGGTCCGTACCAGGCCGTCGTCCAGCGTGCCGATGCCCGGCAGGGTCATCCCGCCGCGTCCGCCAGCGCGTCGAGGGTCGGGCGAAGACCGGACAGGTCATAGCCCGCCGTTTCGGCCTGCATGACGATCAGCGTCGGATTGCGCCCCGCCTTGGCCGCCGCCAGCGCCCAGAGGTTGCAGCTTCGCGTGCCCGACCGGCAATAGGCGAGGACCGGCCCCTTGGCCTCGACCAGCGCCTGGGTCATCTGATCGACCATCTCGTGGCTGAACCCGCCGGGCGTCACCGGGATCGCGGTATAGGCGAGCCCCTGGTCCTCCGCCGCCGCACGGATCGAGTGGCCGTCGGGCTGGCCCGCTTCCTCGCCATCGGGGCGGTTGTTGACGATGGCCGTATAGCCCGCCGCCTTGATCGCCGCGATATCCTCGGGGCGAATCTGGGGGGCGACGGCGACGCTTTCATTCAGGGGGCGGATCATGCGACTCACCTATCTATTGGGCCGTTTCACCGCAACTGGTGGCGAACGTTCATGACGCGGAAAACATGCATCGGACGCCGCCTCGGCCGGGAAAATCGGGAACAACCGGCGCGCCGCCACGTCTGATCGACGATGCCTATCTGCCGGAGCCTCGCCCCATGTCGCTGATCGATCGTCGCCAGGGGCTTTGGGGCCTCGCCGCGCTGGGCGCCGCCGCCGCCGTCCCCCTCGCCTGGCGCCGTGCCCAGGCGGCGGGGCCCCGCCCCGGCACGCTGGCCGTGGTCGAGAAGGGCGCGGGACGCGTCGCCTTTTACGACCTGCCCGGCGGTCGCCGCACCGGCACGATCGAGCTGGGGCCGCAACCGCATGAAATGGTGGCCGATCCGGCGGGCCGCTTCGCCTATGTCGGTAGCTATGGCGTGAAGGGCTGGCAGTTCGGCGGCGAAGGCGGTCATCAACTCTGGGTCATCGACCTCACCGCGCGCAAGCTCGCGCACGCGATCGACCTGGCGCCGCATCGCCGCTGGCACGGGGTGCGGCTGGACGCCAGGGGGCGGCTCTACGCGCTGTCCGAGACCGACAGCCTGCTCGCCCGGTTCGACCAGCCCGCCACCGCGACGAGCCCCGACCGGATGATACCGGTCGGCGGCGCGCGCAGCCATTATTTCGTGGTGAAGGCCGATGGCACCCGCGCCTATGTCGCCGACACGATGAGCGGCATGGTCATCATGGTGAACCCCGACGATGCCAGCTTCGCACCGGTCAAGCAGCATATCGGCACCGCACCCGAGGGATTGGCGCTCAGCCCCGACGAGCGCACACTCTATGTGATCGATCGTCCGGCGGGCGTTCTCCACGCGCTCGATGCGGTCACGCTGCGCCCGCGCGCGCGCATCGGCCTGCGCGGCGAGGCGGTGCGGGTGATCGTCCAGCCCGATGGCCGCCTCATCATCTCCAACACGGCGAACAAGAGCCTGACCCGCCACTCCCCGACGACCCTGGCGGAGGAGGCGCGGCTTCCCCTGCCCGCCGCCGCGCCGGGCCTGAACCTGCCCGCGGGCGGATCGATCCTCTATGCCGCGCTGGAGGATAACCGGATCGCGATCGTCGATCTGGCGGCGTGGCGGATCGTCGGGGGCTTCGCGACCGGCGATTCGCCGGACACGGCCGTCCTCCTGTAATGGCACCGGCTCTTTGCCTCGCCCGCGCTTTACGGTAGCGGTGCGGCGATGGCTGCCAAAATCTCCTGCGATGTCGCGATCATTGGCGCGGGCCTGGCCGGTGGGCTGATCGCGCTGGCGCTGAAAGCGCGTCACCCCGCGCTCGACGTGCGCCTGATCGACGCGGGCGAGACGATCGGCGGCAACCATATCTGGTCCTTCTTCGGCAGCGACGTGGCCAAGGCCGATCGCTGGATCGTCGAGCGGCTCGTCGCGCATGGCTGGCGCGGCTATGACGTCGCCTTTCCGGCGCATGCGCGAACGCTCAACCAGACCTATTATTCGATCGAGAGCCACAGGCTCGATGCAGAGGTTCGCCGCGTCCTGCCGCCCGAAGCCTTGATGCTGGGGCACAAGGTGCTGTCGGTGACCGCGACCGCCGCCGTCTTCGCCGATGGCGACCGGGTCGAGGCGACCGGCGTGATCGACGCGCGCGGCGCGGGCGACCTGTCTTCGCTGTCCTGCGGCTGGCAGAAGTTCGTCGGCCAGGAACTCCGCCTGACCCGCCCGCACGGCAGCGAGCGGCCGGTCGTCATGGACGCCACCGTCAAGCAACTCGACGGCTATCGCTTCGTCTACACCCTGCCCTTCGCCGAGGATCGGATCTTTGTCGAGGACACCTATTACTCGACCTCGTCCGAGCTGAACCGGCGCGCCATCGTCCAGCGGATCGAACGCTATGCCGAGGCGCGCGACTGGCAGACGGCGGAGGTGCTGCGCGAGGAAGCGGGGGTGCTTCCGGTCGCGATGGGCGGCGACTTCGACAATTACTGGCGCAGCGGGGGCGCGCGGACGCCCAAGGCCGGGATGCGCGCCGGGCTGTTCCACCCGACCACCGGCTATTCGCTGCCCGATGCGATCCGCATGGCGGCGATGCTGGCCGCGCGGCGTGATTTCGCGGGGGCCGACCTGCACGATGCGACCTATCGCATGGCACGCGACGCCTGGGACGCGCGCGGCTTCTACCGTATGCTCGACACGATGTTGTTCAAGGCGGCGGAGCCGGATGAGCGATACCGCGTTCTCGAGCGTTTCTATCGTCTTCCGCCCGGTCTGATCGGGCGATTTTATGCGGGGCAATCGACCATGGCCGACAAGGCACGAGTTTTGACCGGACGGCCGCCGGTGCCGATCCTGCGCGCCATCGCCGCGCTGCGGGGCCGGGCATGAAGAGCGCGGTCGTCATCGGGTCGGGCTTTGGCGGGCTGGCGCTCGCCATCCGCCTGCAGTCGGCGGGCGTACAGACCACCATCGTCGAGGCACGCGACAAGCCGGGCGGGCGCGCCTATTACTGGGAACGCGACGGCTTCACCTTCGACGCCGGTCCCACCGTCATCACCGATCCCGCCTGCCTGGAGGAGCTCTGGGGCCTGACCGGGCGCTCGATGTCGGAGGATGTGCAACTCGACCCCGTCAGCCCCTTCTACCGGCTCAACTGGGTCGACGGCACCAATTTCGACTACAGCAACGACGACACGCAGCTCCGCTCGGAGATCGCCAAGCTGAACCCCGACGATATCGCGGGCTATGGCAAGTTCCTCGATTATGCGGCGGGCGTCTACCGCGAGGGTTACGAGAAGCTCGGCCATGTCGCGTTTCTCGACTTCGCCTCGATGGTGAAGGCCGCGCCCGCGCTGGCGAAGTATCAGGCGTGGAATTCGGTCTACGCCATGGTTTCCAAATTCGTGAAGTCGGAGAAGCTGCGCGAGGCACTGTCCTTCCACACCTTGCTGGTCGGCGGCAATCCGATGACGACCAGCGCCATCTATGCGCTGATCCACAAGCTGGAGCGCGACGGCGGGGTCTGGTTCGCGCGCGGCGGCACCAATCGCCTCGTCGCCGGCATGGTCGCGCAGTTCGAGCGGATCGGCGGCGTGCTGCGCCTGGGTGATCCCGTGACGCGGATCGAGACGCTGGGCGACCGCGCGACCGGCGTGGTGACCAGAAGCGGCCTGACCATCCAGGCCGATGCCGTCGCGACCAACGCCGACATCATGCACAGCTACCGCGACCTGCTCGCCGACAATCGTTCGGCGCGGCGCGCGGTCAACCGGCTGGAACGCAAGCGCTATTCGCCGTCGCTCTTCGTCGTGCATTTCGGCATCAAGGGCGCCTGGCCGGGCATCCCGCACCACATGATCCTGTTCGGCCCGCGCTATAAGGGGCTGCTGACCGATATCTACGACACCGGCGTGCTGTCGGAGGATTTCTCGCTCTACCTCCATCACCCGACCGTCACCGATCCGAGCCTCGCGCCCGAGGGGCATTCGACCTTCTACGCGCTCGCCCCGGTGCCGCACATGGGCAAGTTCCCGATGGACTGGGACGAGGTCGGGCCGATCCTGGAAAAGCGCATCCTGGACGAGGTCGGCCGCCGCCTGATCCCCGACATCCATGAGCGGATCGTGACCAAATTCCATTATGCCCCGGCGGATTTCGCGACCGACCTGAATGCGCATATGGGTTCGGCCTTCTCGCTCGAGCCGATCCTGACCCAGAGCGCCTATTTCCGGGTCCACAACCGCGACGACTCGATACCGAACCTGTATTTCGTCGGCGCGGGCACGCATCCGGGCGCGGGAATTCCCGGCGTGGTCGGAAGCGCGAAGGCGACGGCGGCATTGATGCTGGAGCGGCGGTAACCCCGCCCTCCGGTTTCCGATTACCCCGCCCCGTTCGGCCTGAACGGAGCGGAGGAGCGGGGCGTCCTGTAATTTAGCCTTCTCACTAATTAGCGTCCATGCTAAGTATCGGCGATGGACCCGGTGTTCGAAGCCCTCGCCCACCCCACGCGCCGCCGCATCCTGGAGATGCTGCGCGGTGGCGGGTTGTCGGCGGGGGCGATCGCCGACGCGTTCGACGTGTCCCGCCCCACCATGTCGGCGCATTTCGCCAAGCTGAAAGCCGCCGGACTGATCCGGGCGGAGCAGCAGGGCACGACCATCCTCTACACGCTCAACCTCTCGGTGCTGGAGCAAGTGGTGATGGGCTTCATGACCCGACTGGGGGTGGGTGAGGATGTTGCCGAGGGGGTGAAGTCATGTCCTTCCGACCGTTGATCCTCGCCTCTGCCCTGGTGGCGGGCGGCATGGCGCTGGTGTCCGCATTGGCGCTCAGCCGATTGCCGCCGGGCACGATGCTGCCGACGCATTGGAACGCCGCCGGGCAGGCAGACCATTATGCCGGAGCAGCCCATGCGCTGTTCATGCCGGTCATCCTGACCATCGTGACCTCGGCGATGATGGCGACGCTGCCCCGAATCGAACCGCTGCAAAGCAATCTGGAGGGCAGCGCGCCGCTGCTCCGCGCGGCCTGGGCGGGGATATTGGCGCTGTTCGTCGGGATCGAGGCGATGGTCGCGGGGCCCGCTTTCGGCTGGACGCCGCCGGGGAGCATGTTGCTCGTCGGTCTGGGCTTCTTTCTGATCGCGATCGGCAATACGCTGCCCAAGTCGCGGCCGGGCTTCTTCGTCGGCATCCGAACGCCCTGGACGATCACCGATACCGACAACTGGATCGCGACCCACCGCTTCGGCGGCTGGCTGTTCGCAGGCACGGGGCTGGCGATCGTCGTCGTCGCGATACTGCCCATGGACACCGGGGCGCGGGGCGGGATCGTCACCACCGCGCTCCTCTCCGCCGCGCTGACGCCGGTGGTGTTTTCCTATTTCCGCTGGCGGGCGACACGCCCGCGCTGAACCGCATCGCAAGGGGGATTTCCATGTCGTTGACCGCCGTCTTCGCCGCCATGCTGGCCGCCGCGACCCCGATCTCGGACCGCGACATCGCCGCCCCCGGCCCGCAGGGGCCGTTGAAGGGAAGCTGGACCGGGCCGGAGGGCGCGAACGTGCCCGTCGTGCTGATGATCCCCGGTTCCGGGCCGACCGACCGCGACGGCAACAGCCCCTTGGGAATCAAGGCCGCCTCGCTGCGCCTGCTGGCGGAGGGGCTTGCGGCGCAGGGCATCGCGAGCATCCGTATCGACAAGCGCGGCATGTTCGCCAGCGCGGGCGCGGTCCCCGATCCCAACCGGGTGACGATCGACGATTATGCCGCCGACACACGCGCCTGGATCGCCGCGATCCGCGCCAGGACCGGCGCGCCCTGCGTCTGGGTCCTGGGACATAGCGAGGGCGGCGTGGTCGCGCTCGCCACCGCCGCCGCCCGTCCGGAGGGGCTGTGCGGAGTCATCGCCGTCTCCACCCCCGGACGGCCGCTGGGCGCGGTGATGAAAGCGCAGATCCACGCCAACCCGGCCAACGCCCCGCTCCTCGCCGACGCCGATCGCGCCGTCGCTTCGCTGGAGGCCGGGCATACCATACCCGCCGAGACGCTTGCCCCGCCTCTGCGCGGACTGTTCGCCGATGCGGTCCAGCCCTTCCTGATCAACGCCTTCGCGAAGGACCCCGCCCGGCTGGCGGCGGCGATCGCCAGGCCGCTGCTGATCGTTCAGGGCGAAGCCGACCTTCAGGTTTCCGTCGAGGATGCCACGGCGCTCAAGGCCGCTCAGCCCAAGGCGACGCTGATCCTGTTGCCGGGCGTCAGCCATGTGTTGAAGACGGTCGAGGGCGACAGCCGGGGCGCCAACCTGGCGACCTATGCCGATCCCAACCTGTCGCTCGCCCCCGGCGTGGTCGGTGGCATCGCCCGGTTCGTCCTTGCGCATCCCGCTCGATAAGGGCCCGGTCCGGTCACAAAGCCGACATGATTTGCGGCGATCGTTACCCGGTCGTCACGATATCGGGGGGATTGTTGATGCGCCGCTTCGCCTGGCCGCTGGTTGCCGCCCTCACCGCCGCCGCACCACCACCGCAGGAACGCGTCATAGCGCCGGATGGGCGGGAAATGGTCACGATCAACGGTGTCGCACGGCGTGTCCGAATCGACCCAGGCGCTCCGGCCATGCCCCTTATCACCCAGGATTTTGCTGACGCGGCTGGCATGAGGCCGGGCATGTTCGGCTTCGCGATGGACTTTGGGCCCAAGGTGACGGTCACGGGTCGAACCGCCGTGGCGCACGTCGCTTTCGGTAGCGACAAGCCCGCCAGACAGCGGATCGGCTTCACCGCGAAACCCTTCGCGGCCGGCTTTGCAGGCGTGTTCGGTCCGGGCAGCCTGCCCGATCCGGTCATCCGCTTCCACCTGCGCGACGCCATCGCGGGCGAGCGGACCACCGCGTTTCCGATGGTCGACCAGGGCGACCTGTTCGGCGGCTGGGCCGAGCGTTTCGCGGTCATCATGGTGGAGGGACAGCCGATGCGCGTGCGGTTCGACCCGCATCATCCAAATAGCGTCGCCAATGCGGGCGCGGCGGTGCGGCTGGCGCGGGCTTATGGCGGCACGCTGTCGGGGACGACCAGCCCGACCGAGATCGCCTTCGGCGTCGAGCGCCCGATCCGCACCTTGACCCTGAAGACGCCCTTCACGGTCGGGCCGCTGACCATCGGAACGCTCGGCGTGCGGACGGTCGATCAGGGCAACACCGACACCATCGCCGATGCCGACCAGCAGGCCGATCCCAATGAGGTGGTGGTCACCGGCAAGGGCAAGCACGATATCAAGAACGATCGCCTGGCGATCGGTGCGGATCTGCTCGCGCGCTGTTCGTCGATCGTGTTCGACAAACCCGCCAAGCAGATCAGGCTGAGCTGTCGGTAAACACGGTTCCTCGCCTAGGCCGGATCGACATTCCGCTTATTCTCCCCTCTCCCCTCTACGAGGGGCGAGGGACGGACAGGCATAGTTGAATGTCGATCGGCCCTACAGGGGGAGGACCGAAGTCATGCCAACACCGCATCGTCCTCGGCCGCCTCGACCTCGGCGGCCTGGCGGGCCCACATTTCGGCATACAGGCCGCCCCAGGCGAGCAGTTCGCCATGCGTCCCCCGCTCCGCCACGCGGCCATGGTCGAGGACGACGATCTGGTCCGCATGGACGATGGTCGACAGCCGGTGCGCGATGACCAGCGTCGTCCGCCCGCGCTCGATCGCCTGGAGCGTGGCGAGGATGTCGGCCTCGGTCCGGCTGTCTAGCGCGCTCGTCGCTTCGTCGAGGATGAGGATCGGCGGGTTCTTGAGCAATGTGCGCGCGATCGCCACGCGCTGCTTCTCGCCACCCGACAGCTTCAGGCCGCGCTCGCCGACCCGGGTGGCATAGCCCTGCGGCTGGCGTTCGATGAAGTCGGCGATCGCCGCGCCCTTCGCCGCCTGCTCGACCTCCGCCTGGTCCGCGCCCTCGCGGCCATAGGCGATGTTGTAGCCGATCGTGTCGTTGAACAGCACGGTATCCTGCGGCACGATCCCGATCGCGGCGCGCAGGCTGTCCTGCGTGACGGCGGAGATGCTCTGTCCATCGATCGTCACCGCGCCGCCCTCCACCTCGTAGAAGCGGTAGAGCAGCCGCGCGAGCGTCGACTTGCCCGCGCCGGACGGCCCCACCACCGCGCAGGTCGTTCCCGCCGGTATGTCGAGGGTCAGCCCCTTGAGGATCGGCCGGTCGGGCTCATAGCCGAAGACGACATGATCGAAGCGGACATGGCCGCCGGACACCCGCAGCGGCGGCGCGCCGGGGGCGTCGACCACTTCGGCGGGCGTGTCGATCAGGTCGAACATAGCGCCCATGTCGATCACCCCCTGGCGTATGGTGCGATAGACCATGCCGAGCAGGTCGAGCGGGCGGAAAAGCTGCGACAACAGGGTCGAGACGAACACCACGTCACCCGCCGACGCCGCGCCCCGGCTCCACTCGCGCGCCACCCAGGCCATGGCGAAACCGAGCATCAGGCTGGTGATCGCCGCCTGCCCGACATTGAGCCAGGCGAGCGAATTCTCCGACTTGGTCGCCGCGCGCGCATAGGCGGCGACGCCATTCTCATAACGCCGCGCCTCCCGCTCCTCGGCGTTGAAATATTTCACCGTCTCGAAATTGAGGAGCGAATCGACCGCATGCGCGACCGCGCCGGTGTCGAGGTCGTTCATCCGGGTGCGCAGCGCGTTGCGCCAGTCGGTCACCTTGCGCGTGAAGGCGATGTACAGCACCACCATCGCCAGCGTGGTGACGACCAGCACCGGCCCGAAGCTGCGTCCGAAGATCGCGAGGACCAGTCCCAGTTCCAGCACCGTCGGCGCGATGTTGAACAGCAGGAAATAGAGCATCGTATCGATGCTCTTCGTCCCCCGCTCGACCACCTTGGTCACCGCGCCGGTGCGCCGTTCGAGGTGGAAGCGCAGCGACAGGCGGTGGAGATGACGGAACACGTCCGCCGACAGCCGCCGGGTGGCGTCCTGCCCCACCATCTCGAACACCGCATTGCGCAGATTGTCGAACAAGGTCGTCGCGAACCGTGCGGCGGCATAGCCGACGACGAGCAGGATCACGAGCGTCACCGCGCTCCGGTCGCCGCCCGCCATCCGGTCGATGGCGAATTTGAGCGTATAGGCGGCGCCCAGCACCTGGATGAGCTTGGACACGATGACCAGCGCCATCGCCCCCACGATCCGCGCGCGAAGGCCGGGGGCTCCGGCTGGCCAGAGATAGGGGAGGAAACGGCGGAGCGTCGGGATCAGCGGCCGGTCGGGCGTACCGGCGGTGGGGTCTAGGGGCGGCATGTCGCCCCCATGTCGGCGGATCGGGGGCGAAGTTCAATGGGGGGAGCGATATCGGGCTTTATGGCCTGTGGCGGGTGCCCTCCCCCAGCCCCTCCCGCTTGCGGGAGGGGAGCGGCTAGAGGCTGACGTTCAGCACCGTCTCATCAAGCGGGATGCGGGCGGCGATCAATCCTGAACCCCCCCCTCCCGCACCGGTTCATCCCTATTACAACCCCTTCACGAACTCCGCCCCATGCTTCACCTGCGCGGTCGAGGCCTTCAGCGTATCGCCGATCGGCTCGGCCCGCCCGCCCAGGCATGGCGCCAGGAAATTCTCCGCCACCGCGTTGAAGGCGATATTGTTGGCCGGTCGCGCGAAGCCATGCCCCTCGTCGGGGAACAGCACATAGGTGACGGGGGTGGACTTGGCCGTCATCGCCGCGACGATCTGGTCGCTTTCAGCGACGTTGACTCGCGGATCGTTGGCACCCTGCCCGATCAGCAGCGGCTTCTTGATCCGGTCGACGAAGGTCAGCGGACTGCGTTCCTTGAGCAGCGCGCGCCCCTCTTCGGTCGTGGGATCGCCCATCCGCTTGTAGAATTGCTGCTTGCCCGCTTCCCAATAGGGCGGGATCGTCTTGAGCAGGGTGAACAGGTTGGACGGCCCGACGATATCGACGCCGCAGGCGAAGGTGTCCGGCGTGAAGGTCAGCCCCGCCAGCGTGGCATAGCCGCCATAGGAACCGCCCATGATCGCGACCTTGTCGGGCGTGGTGACGCCCTGCTTCACCGCCCAGCCGACCGCGTCGATCAGGTCGTCATGCATCTTGCGGCCCCATTGCAGGTCGCCCGCCGAGATGAAATTCTTCCCGAACCCGGTCGAACCACGATAATTGACCGACAGCACCGCATAGCCGCGATTGGCGAGCCACTGGTGATAGCCGTTATAGCCGAAACCGTCGCGCGCCCAGGGTCCGCCATGGACGAACAGCACCATCGGCACCGGCCCCGTCACGCCCTTGGGCCGGGTGAGATAGGATACCAGGCTCAGCCCGTCGCGCGCCGGGATCTCGACCGCCTCCATCGGGACGGGCGGCGCATCGGCCAGTTCGGGACGGCTGACATAAAGCTGCTTGAGCGTCTTCGCCTTGCGGTCGTACAGCCAGGTCGAGGCGGGCGCGGTGACCGGATCGAAGCTGACCAGCCACTTGTCGTCCGCATCGGTACGCGACCCGATAGAGAACTCCCCCTTGTTCTGCGCCTTCAGAAAGGCCAGGTCGGCCTTCACCGCGTCGCCCACCGGCACATAGTCGCTCTTCAGATACTCGACCTCATAGGCCTCGACCCGACCGGTCTTCGGATTGAAAAGGCCGCCGCCGACATCGGCCTTGGGGCTTTCGCCGATCACCGTCATCTTGCCGCTGACCATGTCCTGCGCCATCAGCGCGGCGGTGTTCCGGCCCCGGCTGTCCATCCAGTAGAGCGTCTTGCCGTCGACCGTGAAGCCCATCGGCGCGGTGGTCAGCGAGTCGTCCAGTCCGAACTGGACGACGGGCGTGGTCTCCACCGTGGTGCCGTTGACGCGGAAATAGTCCGACCCGCCATCGGGCCGCGCCTTGGAGGCCATGCGCAAGCGCAACTGGTCGTCGGCGAGGAACCCGGCATAGCCGTCATTCTGCATGACCTTGGTCAGCGCGCCGGTCGTCAGGTTCAGCTCGTACACGTCATGCCAGCGCGGATCGCGGTTGTTGACGCCGACCAGGATACGATCCTTGATCGTCTCGCTGGTGCCGACGATCTGGACCCGGGTCTTCTCGAAGGGGGTCAGCGCCTTCTGCTCGCCGGTCTCGACATTGACGCCGTAGAGCAGGAAATTCTCATCGCCGCCCCTGTCGTTGACGAACAGGATGGACCGGGAGTCGGGCGACCAGAAGGCCTGGCGGATCGGGCGGGTCTTCTCTGCGGTTAGCGGCCTGGCCTGGTCCGGCGTGGCGATCGGCGCGACCCAGACGTTGAGCACGCCGTCACGCGGCGCGATGAAGCTGATCCACTTGCCATCGGGCGACAATCGTCCGCCGGTCCTGGTCGGATTGCCGAACAGCTTGGCGCGCTCGATCAGCGGTACGTCCGCCGCCATCGCCGATTGCGCGACCATCAGCGCGGCCCCCGCCGCGAGCAATGCCTTGAACACCATCTCATGCTCCCCATCATGAACTGTATTGCTGGAGTATGTCACCCACCGGCGCTTCCGACAAGCGCAAAATCGGAACCTCTCGCCGTCCTCACCGGTTGTGGAGGGCAAGTGGAGGCGGTCGATGGAACCGATTTTCTATGTGATGGCCATATTGGGCTGTGGCGACGGCAGCATCGACTGCACCGAGGCGCGAATGGTGCCGGCCCGCTATGAAACCATGGCCCAGTGCCGCGCCGATCTGGCGAGCCGGATCGCCGCGAACACCGACGTGCCCTATCCCGTGATCGGCGCCGACTGTCGCCGCATGGGGGCACAGATGGCGAAGTCGGATCGCAAGCCGTCCAAGGGCTGAACCCGCACTACCACCGTTCAGCCCGAGCGACGTCGAAGGCCGGGCGCAAACCTATCGCGGTCGTGTCCAGAGCGCCGGATCGCGCGGGGTGATCGTCATGCTGCCGCGCCGCGCCGCCCTGACGCTCGCGCTGGCCATGAAGCGCAGCTTCTCGGTCTTGCTGGTGCCCACGCGACTGTCCCAGGCGCGCCGCCCGCGACTGGCGACCTTTCGCCCGATCGCGCCGTAGATCGCCGCCGCCGACAGCACCGCCCAGGCCGAACGATAGGACAGGGCGGGCGTCCCCATCCGCGCGCTCGCCTCGAACATCGCGGCGCGGTCGGTCAGCCGCTTCGCCAGCGCGCTCAGGCCGGGCCGGTGCGACGGCGACATGATCGCGTCGGGCGCGATGCTCTTCTCGGCAAGCCATGCACGCGGCAGATAATGCCGTCCCACGCCCGCATCCTCGGCGATGTCGCGCGCGATATTGGCGAGCTGGAACGCCATGCCCAGGTCGCAGGCGCGGTCGAGCACCGCCTCGTCGTCGGGCGCGACGCCCATCGTCACCGCCATCATGCAGCCGACCACGCCCGCGACATGGTAGCAATAGCGGTAGAGATCCTCCTCGCTATCCGGTCGCCAGTCCTGCGCGTCGAGCGCGAAGCCCGCGATCAGGTCGCGGGGCCAGCGATGCGGCATTCCCGTCTCCGCGGCGACGACCCGCAACGCGTCGAACGCCGGATCGCCCACCATCCGCCCCGCCAGTGCCGCCTCGGTCTTGTCGGTCAGCTCGGCCAGACGCTCAGGCGCATCGGCGACGCGGGTCATGCCATGGCCATGGTCCTGCCCGTCCGCGATATCGTCGCAACGGCGGCACCAGGCGTAGAGCAGCCAGGCCCGCGCCCGCGTCTCGGGATCGAATAACAGGCTGGCCGCCGCGAAGCTCTTCGAACCCTTCGCGATCGACGTCCTGGCCGCCGCCACCAGCGCCGCACGCTCGTCGGGGGCGGCATCGGGGACGGTGGCTGACCTCACAGGTCGTCCGCGTTCATGCGGACGATGGGTTGGGTCGGGACATGCGCACCCATGCGGGCGAGCAGCCCGTCGAGCGTCGCATCGACGATCAGCAGGTCGCGGTGCTGCGGCCGCAGGAAACCCACCTCTCCCATCTTCTCCCAGAAGGCGACGAGATGGTCGTAATAGCCAGCGGTATTGAGCAGCCCGACCGGATCGGCATGATAGCCGAGCTGCGCCCAGCTCAGAGCCTCCCAGAGTTCGTCCATCGTGCCGGTGCCGCCCGCGATGGTGACGAACCCGTCGGACAGGTCGGTGAACGCCTTCTTGCGCTCATGCATACCGGGCACGACGTGGAGCTCGGTCAGGCCGCGATGCGCGACCTCGGCATCGACCAGCGCCTGGGGGATGATGCCGATCACCTCGCCACCCGCCGCCAGCGCCGCGTCCGCGACCGCGCCCATCAGGCCCAGTCGTCCGCCGCCATAGACGACGCCGATGCCGCGCTCCGCCAGGCCGCGACCGACCGCGCGCGCCATGTCGATGTACAGGGGATCGCTGGGGGTCGCCGACCCGCAATATATGGCCAATCGCTTCATGGCGATGAGCGCTAGGCGATGACGCCTGGCGGGACAAGCGGGCACACGCACGCCGTCCGACGATCCATGCCGAAACCGGGGTACGGCGGCGCGAGCGGCAGACCCTGCCCGCGCCGCCGCCTGTCCCGCTTACTTGCCGCGCAGCGTGTTCAGCAGCGCGAGGCCGACCACGCCACCCAGCGCCGCCGACGCGAAAGGCCGGTCGCGCACGAACTGACGCGCCTGGTCGAGCAGCGGGCGCACGGCCTGATCGACGCTGGTCTTGGCGTCGCCGAACGCCTTCTGCGTCTTGCCGCTGAGCTGTTCGCCCTTGCCTTCGGCCTGCATCGACGTGTCGCCCAGCGCCGCGCCGATACCTTCCTTCACCTTGCCGCCGAAGTCGGTGGCCGAACCGTTGATCGTGTCGGTGTTCATGGGACATCTCCTATCTGGGATCAGGAACGATGGTGCGTGAAAACCCCGGACCACCCCGATGTTCCCGCAAAGGGTGACGTGGAGCGTCTCGCTTCCCTATTCGCGAGGAGCGTGGCTAGGCCGGATCGACATTCAGCTTATTCTCCCCTCTCCCCTGGACAGGGAGAGGGTTAGCGAAGCTTGCCAGCGTGCTGACTAGCGCAGCTTGGGTGAGGGGTTGAGCGAGCCTCAAGGCTCGCGCGCTCTTCGAGCGCTTCACCCCTCACCCAGCTCCGACTAAGCCTTTGCTACGCAAAGACCAAGTCTGCGCAACCCTCTCCCCTCTAAGAGGGGCGAGGGAAGGACAGGCATAGTTGAATGCCGATCGGCCCTAAGTGATAAGGGCGGGGCGATAAGGGCGGGGGGATAAGATGGCACCGCCGCCCTTTCGCATCCGCGGAGTGGTCGCTACATGAGCCGCGATGGTCGCCGACCCCCTTGCCAAGCTCCACGAAGTTTTCGGGTATAGCCAGTTCCGCGGCGTACAGGCGCAGGTGGTCGACCGGGTGCTGCATCGCCAGCGAACGCTGGCGGTCATGCCGACGGGCGCGGGCAAGTCGCTCTGCTACCAGCTTCCCGCCGTGATGATGGAGGGGTGCTGCGTCGTGGTCAGCCCGCTGATCGCGCTGATGCACGACCAGTTGCGCGCCGCCGAGGCGGTCGGCATCCGCGCCGCCACGCTGACCAGCGTCGACCAGAATCGCGCGGAGACGATCGCGCGCTTCCGCGACGGCCAGCTCGATCTGCTCTACGTCGCCCCCGAACGCGCCTCGTCGGGGCATTTCCGCGAGTTGCTCGGCTCCGCCCCGCTCAGCCTGTTCGCGATCGACGAAGCGCATTGCGTCAGCGAATGGGGCCATGACTTCCGCCCCGATTACCGGCTGCTCGAGCCGTTGATGGATGCGTTCCCGGAGGTGCCCCGGCTCGCCCTCACCGCGACCGCCGACGCGCATACCCGCGCCGACATCGCCAAGCAGCTCGGCATCCCTGTCGAGGGGATGATCGTCTCGGGCTTCGACCGGCCCAATATCCGCTATGCGATCAGTCCGAAGGCCAATGTGAACCTCCAGATCGCGCGGCTGGTCGCGGACACGCCCGGTCCCGGCATCGTCTATGCCCAGACGCGCGCCGCGACCGAGAAGCTGGCCGAGGCGCTGGCGCGCACCGGACGGCCGGTTCGCGCCTATCATGCCGGGCTCGACCCGGCGGTTCGGGCGAAGAACCAGGCCGATTTCGTCGCGTCCGAGGACATGGTCATGTGCGCCACGGTCGCCTTCGGCATGGGGATCGACAAGCCCGACGTGCGCTTCGTCGCTCATGCCGGACTGCCCAAGTCGATCGAGGCCTATTATCAGGAGACCGGGCGTGCGGGCCGCGACGGGGATCCGTCGGTGGCGCACCTGTTCTGGGGCGCGGAGGATTTCGCCCGCGCCCGGCAACGCATCGCCGAGGTCGAACCCGAACGCCAGCCGGGCGAGCGCGCACGGCTGTCGGCGCTCGGCGCGCTGGTCGAGACGGGCGGGTGCCGCAGGCGGATCCTGCTGCGCCACTTCGGCGAGGATCTGGCGGAGGATTGCGGCAATTGCGACAATTGCCTGGGCAGCCCGGACGCGGTCGATGCGACCACCACCGCGCAGAAATTCCTCTCCGCCGTATTCCGGACCGGGCAGATGTTCGGCGCGGGCTATATCGAGCAGGTGCTGACCGGCCAGTCGACCGAGCGCAGCCTGATGAACGGGCATGAGTCGCTGTCGGTCTGGAACATCATCGACGGCGACGAGGTCGCGATGATCAAGCCGGTCCACCGCGCATTGTTGCTGCGCGACGCGCTTCGCACCAATCATCATGGCGGACTGGAGTTCGGCCCCGCCGCCCGCGCGCTGATCAAGGGCGAGGCGCGGCTGTCGCTGGTGGTGCCGCCCAAGCGGGAACGCAGGAGCCGCCGGACGGCCCCGGTCGCGGCCAATCCGGCGGACAATCCGCTGTTCGAGGCGCTGCGTGCCAAGCGTCGCGAACTGGCGCAGGAGGCGGGGGTGCCGCCCTATGTCATCTTCCACGACTCGGTGCTGCGCGACATGGCGGCGCAGCGACCGGGCAGCCGGGCCGCGCTGTCGCTGCTGTCCGGTATCGGCGCGCGCAAGCTGGATGCCTATGGCGAGGCGTTTCTGGCGGTCATCCGCGAAATCGGATAGTAACGGCTGCGTCATGACCTTCACCAGCCCCGCCCCCACCCTGACGACCGAGCGGCTGACGCTACGCGGCCATCATCCCGACGATCTCGACGCGCTGGCGGCGATGTGGGCGGAGCCGCAGGTCTATGCGATGATCGGCGGCAAGCCGCGCCCGCGCGAGGATGTGTGGATCCGGCTGCTCCGTTCGATCGGTTGCTGGACGGCGTTCGGCTACGGCGCCTGGGTGGTGTGCGACCGCGTGACCGGCGCGATACTGGGCGATGTCGGAATGCTCGAATCGCGGCGCGCGATCGTGCCCGAACTGACCGTGCCGGAGACAGGCTGGGCGCTGTCGGCCGCCGGGCATGGCCGGGGTTATGCCGGCGAGGCGATGCGGGCCGCGCTGGGCTGGGCCGATGCCAACGGTGTTCCGCGTACCTGCTGCATCATCGATCCCGGCAACGCGGCCTCGCTCCGGCTGGCGGGAAAGCTGGGTTACGGCTCGGTGGTCGAGGGCGTGTATCACGAGCGGCCGATTCTGATCTTCCAGCGGGGGTGATGCGCGACTCGGAAGCGCGAGAGGCTCCATGTGTCGAAGGCTTTGGGCGTGGGCGACCTCGCTCGGCCTGAACGGGGGCGGGATCGGGTTCGCGCGGAGACGCGGAGAATCATTCCTCTCCGCGCGTCCGCGAACAAAAGGACGCCGCGCCGGACGATCACGGTTCAAGCCCCGCCTCCGATAGGCTACACTCCCGCCGTGACGCTCGCCCTGATCCTCTCCGCCATCGCCATGACGCTGATCGTCGGGGTCCGCTATCTGCTCGCCTCGGGTGCGTTCGCGCTCGCGACCCGGGCGCGGCATCCCGATCTGTATGCCGGTCTCGACCCGCAGATCCGGCGCGAGATCGCCTGGAGCCTGGCCTCCGCCGCGATCTACGGCGTGCCCGCGGGAGTCGTCGCCTGGGGCTGGCAGAATCGCGGCTGGACGCGGATCTATGCCGATGTCCATGCCTATCCGCTCTGGTATCTGCCCGTTTCGGTGCTGCTCTACCTGATCGCGCACGACACCTGGTTCTACTGGACGCATCGCTGGATGCACCGCCCGGCGATCTTCAAGCGTGCCCATGCCGTCCATCATGCCAGTCGACCGCCCACCGCCTGGGCCGCGATGGCCTTTCATCCGATCGAGGCGCTGACCGGGGCTGTGGCCATTCCGCTACTGGTCTTCGTGATTCCGATCCATGTCGCCGCACTTGGCTTGGTCCTGACGATCATGACCGTTATGGGCGTCACCAACCACATGGGTTGGGAAATCTTTCCTCGATTCCTGTGGCAGGGGCACCTGGGGGGGTGGCTCATCACGGCCAGCCACCATCAACGGCATCATGAGCAATATGGGTGCAACTATGGACTCTATTTCCGCTTCTGGGATCGCCTCTGCGGCACCGACCGGGGGCTTGGCGATTTCGGGCGCGCCCATGCGCAGGCCGCTCGCCGTGCTTCTGGCGCTGGCCGCGCTGCCGCTGGTGAGCGCCGCGCCGGTTAGCCGCCTGGATATCGGGGTGGACAATATGCGCTCGGGCAAGGGGATGATCCGCCTGTGCCTGACCGCCGATCCGGACAATTTCCCCGCCTGTATAGACGACGCGCGCGCCATGACGCGGTCGGTCCCGGCGGGGCAGAAGGCGCTTCACCTCGACGGTTTGCCGCATGGCAATTATGCCGCAGCGGTCATCCATGACGAGAATGGCAACGCCAAGCTCGACACGCTGGCGGGTATCCCGCGCGAGGGCTTCGGCTTTTCGCGCAACCCCGCGATCCGGTTCGGCCCGCCGCGCTTTTCCGCCGCCCGCTTCACGCTCTATTCTGTTGCCGAAACACAACAGATCCGGATGCGTTACATTTTCTGAACGACGGAACCGGAGCGAAATCCTCACCCTAGCGTTCCATTTCGGATAATCCATTCGGGGAGTTTTCGTCTTGCGCCCTTTTACGCGCCCATATTCGCGCGCATTCGCGCCGCTGATCGCGGCCGGCGCGCTGTCCCTGTCGGTGCCCGCCTGGGCACAGGATACGACCGTCGCCAACAACCCCGCCGCCGCCGAAATGGCGGGCCAGTTGGGCAAGAACACCGTCACCATCGGCCTGGGTGCGGCCTATCTGCCGGATTACGAGGGGTCGAACGACTATAGCTTCTCGCCCGCGCCCGCCGCGTTGGCCTATATCGACGGGCACACCATCACCCTGATCGGCAATCGCCTTTCGGTCGACCTGATCGGTGACAAGAACAATCGCGACTGGGATTTCCAGGCGGGACCGATCGGCGTGGTCAATCTCGATCGCAGCGCCCCGTCGCAGATCGACGATGCCCGCGTCCGCGCCTTGGGCAAGATCGGCCCGGCGGTGGAACTCGGCGGCTATGTCGGCATCGGCAAGATCGGCGTCGTGACCAGCCCCTATGACCGGCTGTCCGTCTCGCTCAGCTATCGCCACGATGTCACCGGCGTGCACGACAGCGGCATCTGGCAGCCCTCGGTCAATTATTTCACCCCCTTGTCGACCAAGGCGGCGGTCGGCCTGTTCGCCACCGCCGAGCATGTCGGGCGCGGCTATGCCCGCCGCTATTTCTCGATCGACCAGAACCAGAGCCTGGCGAGCGGCCTGCCCGTCTATAATGCCAGCGCGGGCTGGAAGGACTGGTCGGTCGGCGGGCTGGCGACCTATTCGATCACCGGCAATCTGCTCAAGGGGTGGAAGCTGGTCGGCGGCCTGACCTATGGCCGCATGATCAACGACTTCGGCGACAGCCCGATCGTGTCGCAGGCCGGCTCGCGCAGCCAGTGGCTGAGCGCGTTGGGCATCGCCTATACCTTCTGACGTTGGTCCTCCCCGTAAACCGGGGAGGATCGCTCACGCCTGCGGGCACTCACCCGGCTGGGTCACCGGTGCGCCGCCCATATACCAGTGGCTGCGGTCGCCCATCGTCTCACGGTCGTGATAGCAGACCCGCGCCTTGGATGATCTGAGGTCGATCTCGACCGTCCAGTTGTTGTCGGCGCAGTCGTGCGGCGTGCAGCCATGCGCCGCGATGCCCTGCGTCCCCTGGCGGAAGATCGGCACGGTCACCGCGCCGCGCGACATGATCCGCTGCACGAGCTTCTGGTCGCCGACCGCGTCGTGCAGCGCGCTCGCCACCTCGGTCCGATCGAAGAAGGTCACGCCGTCGACCGCGTCGTTGGGATAATGGCCGACATAGGCGGTCAGCGGATTGACCTGCGCCACGCCCGGAATCGGCGTCGGCTTCGCGGTGCCCGGCGGCGTGAAGTTGCCCGGCGCGACGTCCGAGTCGGCATCCCCCTCCCGACTGCCACAGGCCGCGAGCGCCAGCAGGGCCAGGGGGGCAAGGAAGGCGAAGCGGCGCATGTCTCTCTCCTGACAGTCATAATCTTGCAATGGGAACGCTTTGACGGCGTGGCCGGTTGCCGGGACATGACCCATGCCGCCCCGCCCGAATCCGCGCTCGACCGCTTCGTCGTCGCCCAGGCCGACAGCCATGCCACCGCGATGGCCGAACTGCGCGCGGGGCGAAAGCAGAGCCACTGGATGTGGTTCGTCTTCCCCCAGATCGCCGGTCTCGGCCGCAGCCCGACCGCACGCCATTACGCGATCCGGGACGCCGCGGAGGCCCGCGCCTATCTGGCGCATCCGCTGCTCGGACCGCGCCTGGTCGAGGCGGTCGCCGCCGCCATCGCCGCGCCGGGTTCGGCGCAGGCGGTGTTCGGCGGGATCGATGCGATCAAGCTGCGCTCCTCGCTGACCCTGTTCGCCGCCGTCGCCGATGATCCCGCGCCGTTCCGCCAGGGACTCGACCGGTTCTTCGACGGGCAGGACGATCCGGCGACGCGGGCGAAGCTCGACCACGCCGCCCCGTGAGGCGGAACGCGGTCGAGCCCCGCCATCGGTCACTTGATCGTGACGGGCCCCGGCCCGGTGACGCTGGCCGACTGGTCGGCGGTCAGCACGATCGTCCACTGGGTCGTACCGTCGCAGACCGCGTTCCAGGTCGGATTGCCATTGACCGAAGCGGCCTCCTTCATCGCGGTGACCGACTGGCAGCTCGCGCCGCTCGGCCCCGCATCGCGGATCGCGCGGAACAGCACGCCGCGCCGCTGGCCCTCGGGCAGGTTGCGGATCTTGGCACCGAGCGCATCGGCGCTCATCACGCTCGCGTTGCCGGGCGCCATCGCCGCGGCGTTGTTGGCCGGCTCGGACGAGGAGCCGCAGGCCGCCAGTGGCAGCGCGGCCGCCAGCACGGCGAGGGTGATCGTCGAACGCTTCATATCCAGCATCCTCATATCCAGCATCCTCCAAGAATTCGGCGGCCGACGGAATGACGACCGTATCGCCTGCATAACGATCATCCGCGAAGCCGGTTGCGCGGCAATCGCACGGGGGGCAAGAAGACGCGATGAGCGACATTCATCTGGACCCGAGCTGGCTGGCGGTCCTGCGCGACCAGTTCGACGAGCCCTATATGCAGGCGCTCAAGACCTTCCTCGCCGAAGAACGCGCGAGCGGGCAGCGGATCTTTCCGCGCCCCGCCGAATGGTTTCGCGCACTCGCCCTGACGCCGCTCGACCAGGTGCGCGTGGTGATCCTGGGGCAGGACCCCTATCATGGCGAGGGCCAGGCGCATGGCCTGGCCTTCTCGGTCCAGCCTGGCGTCCGGCCGCCGCCCAGCCTGGTCAACATCTACAAGGAAATGGCGACCGACCTGGGCATCGCCCCGCCCTCCCACGGCCTGCTCGACCATTGGGCGCGGCAGGGGGTGCTGTTGCTCAACTCGGTACTGACCGTGCGCATGGGGCAGGCCGCGTCGCATCAGGGGCGCGGCTGGGAGCGGTTCACCGACGCCATCATCCGCGCCGTCGCCGCCAGGCCCGATCCCGTCGTCTTCATCCTGTGGGGCGCCTATGCCCAGAAGAAGGCGGGGTTCGTGCGCGAGATGGGCGCGGGGCGGCATTGCGTCCTGACCTCTGTCCATCCCTCGCCCCTGTCGGCACGGGGCGGCTTCTTCGGCTCGAAGCCCTTTTCCAAGGCCAACGCGTTCCTGGCCGAACATGGCCGTCCACCGATCGACTGGGCATTACCGCCGCTGTCCTGATCTGTAATCGCTATGGCATCGCTTCGCTACTGCGCGCATAGGGTGCGGCAATCCACCCATGCGACAAGGACCAAAGGCGATGGCCGACGACGAATATGTCTATGACGAAGCGACCGGCGAATGGATCAGCGCCGCCGACGCCGCCGCCAAGGCTGGCGCGGGCAGCGACGATGACGCGGTGGTAGTGCGGGACTCGGTCGGCAATGTCCTGAACGACGGGGATCAGGTGACCCTGATCAAGGACCTGACCGTCAAGGGCGCAGGCCAGACGCTGAAGCGTGGGACGCTCATCAAGTCGATCCGCCTGACCGGCGACGCGCAGGAAATCGACTGCAAGTTCGACGGGATCAAGGGGCTGGTGTTGCGGGCGGAGTTTGTGCGCAAGCGGTGAGGGTTGACATTGGACAGGTAGTTGTACAACTTTAGCTGTATGCAGGCCGTCTCCTATTCCGAAGCGCGCGAAAATCTGAAGGCGATGATCGACAAGGTCGTCGCCGACCGCGCCCCCATGGCGATCACTCGCCAACGGGGTGAAGGCGCCGTGCTGATCTCCGCCAGCGAATGGGCGTCGATCGAGGAGACGTTGTACCTGCTGCGCTCGCCCAAGAACGCCCAGCGCCTGCTGGAAAGCATTGCCGAGCTGGAAGCGGGCGGCGGCGAAACGCACGATCTTATCCAGCCGTGAAGGTCCAGTTCTCGTCACGATCATGGGCCGAGTATCTCGATCTCCATGCTCATGACGCGAAGCTGTTTGCCAAGCTCAACGCGTTGATCGAGGAGTGCCGCCGCCACCCATTCAAGGGGACCGGCAAGCCCGAACCGCTGGGCGGTAATCTATCAGGATGGTGGTCGCGCCGGATCAGTCATGAACATCGGCTGGTGTACCGGGTGGCGGGCAGTGGTGACGAACAGGTGCTGCAAGTGGCGCAATGCCGGTATCATTATTGATGGTTCTAAATCCATCCGCCAGAAACACCATGGGAAAGCGAGCTAGGCTTTGACCTCGAAAATCGAGAAAAGAATCCCGCACTGAAAACTCGCATTTTTGTTTCAAACATCAGGGTATCAATAAGATCGGACGGCGATATGGATTTGACATCCATCGAACGCTTGAGTGACCATCTTATGGAGGCGGACAAGAGTGACTGGGTTTCCGTTCTTTTAAAGGACTATACGCCCGAATTTCTTGAACAGATAACCCGCACAACGCCTTCTTGAATCCCATCCCATGGCCTTCGACTTCGCTAAGGCTGATCGGGCGTTAGAAGCTGGAGCCGCATCCTTACCGGGTGCGGCCCCTTCTTCATCACTCCGCCGGAAGGTAAACCTCCCCACCCTTCTCGCGGAACCGTTCGCTCATTTCCTGCATCCCCGCCTCCGCGTCCTCTGCCGCGACGAAGGTCTCCACCGGCGCGTTCTGCTTGGCCGCGAATTCCCGAACCTCCTGCGTGATCTTCATCGAGCAGAATTTGGGGCCGCACATCGAACAGAAATGCGCGGTCTTGGCGCCTTCGGCCGGGAGCGTCTGGTCGTGGTAGGATTCCGCCGTGTCGGGGTCGAGCGACAGGTTGAACTGGTCGCGCCAGCGGAACTCGAACCGCGCGCGCGACAGCGCGTCGTCGCGCATCTTGGCCGCCGGGTGCCCCTTGGCCAGGTCGGCGGCATGGGCGGCGAGCTTGTAGGTGACGACGCCGACCTTCACGTCGTCGCGGTCGGGCAGGCCCAGATGCTCCTTGGGCGTGACGTAGCAGAGCATCGCCGTGCCGTACCAACCGATCATCGCCGCACCGATGCCGCTGGTGATATGGTCGTAACCCGGCGCGATATCGGTGGTCAGCGGCCCGAGGGTATAGAAGGGCGCCTCGCCGCACGCCGCCAGTTGCTTTTCCATATTCTGCTTGATCTTGTGCATCGGCACGTGGCCGGGGCCCTCGATCATGACCTGCACGTCCTGCGCCCAGGCGCGCTTGGTCAGTTCGCCCAGCGTGTAGAGCTCGGCGAACTGCGCCTCGTCATTGGCGTCGGCGATCGCGCCGGGACGCAGGCCGTCGCCCAGCGAATAGGCGATGTCATAGGCCTTCATGATCTCGGTGATCTCGTCGAAGCGTTCGTAGAGGAACGACTCCTTGTGATGCGCCAGGCACCACTTCGCCATGATCGAGCCGCCGCGCGACACGATGCCGGTGACGCGCTTCGCGGTCAGCGGGATGTAGGGCAGGCGCACGCCCGCATGGATGGTGAAATAGTCGACGCCCTGCTCGGCCTGTTCGATCAGCGTGTCGCGGAAGATTTCCCAGGTCAGCTCCTCGGCGATGCCGCCGACCTTTTCCAGCGCCTGATAGATGGGAACCGTGCCGATCGGCACCGGCGAGTTGCGGATGATCCATTCGCGCGTGTCGTGGATGTTGCGGCCCGTCGACAGGTCCATGACCGTATCCGCGCCCCAGCGGATCGACCAGACCAGCTTGTCGACCTCGGACGCGACGTTGCTGGCGACCGCCGAATTGCCGATATTGGCGTTGATCTTGACCAGGAAGTTGCGGCCGATCGCCATCGGTTCGGATTCGGGGTGGTTGATATTGTTGGGGATGATCGCCCGGCCGCGCGCCACTTCGTCGCGGACGAACTCCGGCGTGACGTAATCGGGGATGCTCGCGCCGAAGCTCTCGCCGTCGCGGACATACGCCTCCAGCATCTCGCGGCCCAGATTTTCGCGGGTCGCGACATATTCCATCTCGGGCGTGATGATGCCGGCCCTGGCGTAATGCATCTGGCTGACATTCATGCCCGGCTTGGCCCGCAGCGGACGGTTCAGCCCGGTGCGCGGGAATTGCGGAACCCCGCCCGAACGGTCGGGACCGAGCTGGCCGTTGTCCTCGGGGCGGATTTCGCGCCCGTCATAGGCCTCGACATCGCCGCGCGCCGTGATCCAGTCGCGGCGGATCTGCGGCAGGCCGCCCATGATGTCGATGCGCGCGGTCGGATCGGTATAGGGACCGCTGGTGTCGTACACGCGCAGCGGCGATTCGCCCGAGGAAGGGTCGAGATGGATTTCGCGCATCGCGACGCCCAGCGGCCCGACATGGATCTTCTTCGATCCCCGGATGGGGCCGGTGGTCACGCCGATTTCGGTCTTTGCGGGGGTATCTTTCATCGTCCACTCCATGCGGAGGAAACGGACCATGAGAGATGGGGCCGCTCCCTCCCTACGCCGGTGTCAGCCGGATCAGGTTCAGCGGGTCGGGGGCTCTTGCCCCCCTCTCAAGCGCAGGCCAGCGCTCCCCCGGGGATGGGCGGAGCATAAGCGGTTTTCCACCGGATAAGAAGCGGTTTCGCAAGCCTGCACCCGACGACGCCGGGCAAGCGCATGAAAATGCCCCGACCGGCCAGGGACTGGTGGCCGATCGGGGCGGAGTGGCGCCGGAGGGCGACGGATTATCCGCTGGCGGCGCTGGTCCGGACGTTGCCGTTCAGGCCGCTGGGGAAGAAGCCGCCACCGGTGACCGCCGCCTTGTTCAGATACACGACGTTGAGCACCTGTTGCGGGGTGCGGACAAAGGCGATCGCATTCGAGTCGGCGGGGACGATGTTGGCGACCTGCTGCCCGTTGACGGTCGCGACGATGCCCTGGTCGAGGTCGGTCGAACCGTCCAGGCTGTCGCGCGCGTCGGAAATCTGCCCGGCGGCGGTGATCAGCGAGGCGTTGGACAGCCCCTTGCGATACAGCACCGACCGGATCAGACCGGCATGATAGGCCTCGGCCGCGTGGATGCCCGCCGCCGCCTCGACATAGGTCTTGTTGGTCAGCAGGGTGACGCCGCCCATATAGGCGGTAACCCCGACATCCTCGAAGATATAGGCCGCGAGGAGGAAATTCTCGTCCGAGGCGTAAGGGTCGAAGGTGCCGGTCGAGGTGACCACGCCCGCCGCGCGCGCCGCCGCGGTGAATGCGCCATTGGCATCGCCCGACAGGTTGATCGCGGGTTGCGCCACCACCGAGGTGCCGAGCGCCTGGCGAAGGAAGTTGACGTGCGCCATTTCGTCCATCGCGATCTCGCGCGCATATTGCGCGACGAGCGGATCCTGGAACTGGACCTGACGCGGCTGGCCGCTGGTGCTTGTCGCGACCGAGCCCTGCGTGCCCGTACCCGTCTGCAGCGAGGCGTTGAGCCCGGTGCCGAAGGCGGCGTAGCTGTAGAATTGCGCTTCCAGATATTCGAGCTGGAGCGCGAAGTTCAGCACGTCGGCATCGGTCACCGATCCGGTCGCGGTGGCGGTCGGGGTCGGCGTGGGGACGACGATCACATCGTCGTCGTCATTGTTGCAGGCGCCCAGCATCGCCAGGCCACCCACCGCGCCCGCTCCGGCCGCCATCCGCATGAAACGGCGACGATCGGTCCGGCGCTTGGCCGAGGCTTCGTCGATGACATCGAGAATGAAGCGTTCTTCGCTCATGATGATAATCCTCTCGAAACGAGGAAAAAGGGATCAGTTGGCGGCGCTGGCGCGGACATTGCCGTTCACGCCTTGCGGGAAGAAGCCGCCCATGGTGGCCGTCGCCTGGCTGAGATAGACGATGTTGAGCACCTGTTGCGGCGACCGGCTGAACGCGATGCCGTTCGTATCGAGCGGCGCGATGTTCGACGCCAGCTGGCCGTTGACGGTGACCTGCGCGATCCCCTGGTCGAGATCGGTCGAGCCGTCGAGGCTGTCGCGGGCGTTGGAGATCTGCGTCGTCGCGGTGATCAGCGAGGGCATCGGGTTGGTCGCGTCGTAACCCCGGCTGTAGAGCGTCGTACGCACGATCGCGGCGTGATAGGCCTCGACCGCCAGGATCCCCGCCGCCGCCTGGAGGAAGGTCTTGTTGCTGACCAGTGGCGAGGCGCCCTTGTAGGCGGTGACGCCGACATCCTCGAAGATATACGCGCCCAGCAGGAACGCGGTCGGCGACGCATAGGGGTTGAAGGTGTCGTTGGCGCCGACGACCCCGGCCGCGCGCGCGGCCGCGGTGAACGGACCGCTGGCATCGCCCGAGATGTTGATCGCGGGTTGCGCGACCGCCGCACTGCCCAGCGCGGTTCGCAGGAAGGCGACATGCGCGGCCTCGTCGGCGGCGATCTCGCGGGCATATTGGCCGACGATCGGGTCACCGCTGAAGTCCACCGCGGCTCCGCCGGTCACCGCGCCCTGCGTGCCCGTACCCGTCAACTGGTTCGCGGCCAGGCCGGTGCCGTTGGCGGCAAAGGCATAGAATTGCGCCTCGAGATATTCGAGGTTGAGCGCGAAGTTCAGGATATCGGTGTCGGTGATCGTCGACTGTGCCCCGGCCTTGCTGGTGAGGCTGAAGGCGGTGACGCCCATGGCCGCAGCGCCGATCGCGGTCTTGAAGAAATCGCGCCGCAGGTTGCGGCGTTCGGCCCGCGCGTCGAACGCGTCGAGCAGTTGTGCGCTTTCCGTCATCATGCTCCTCCCTAAAGGAACCAAGATGAGTGCTTCTGTATTTGAGTACGTGTCAGAAGAACTCACAAAGGGGCGTGGCCGAAAACTTTTACCTGGGTTTCCGGCCGGACCATGAAACGAAACGTCATCGGTTTAAAAAAGACGCAACTATTTTAAAAAAAGCGTTTTGGTGTAGTTTTATTCGGTTAAAGCGGTCATGGGGCGAGCCGAACCGATTGCGCCTCCGCGAGGTAGACCGCGAACAATTCGTCGGGATCGCTCCACTGCGCGACCGGGGTCCAGCCCCCTGCACGCAGCAGGATCTTGGCGTCGCGCGGTCCGTATTTGTGGCTGTTCTCGGTATGGATCGTCTCGCCCGCCGTCATGGCGAAGGGGCGGCCCTCGATGGTGAAGGCGACATCGCGTTCGGCGGCGAGGTGCATCTCGACCCGCGAGCGGTCGTCGTTCCACACCGCGCGGTGACGGAAGGCGTCGACCGGAATGGTGCCGTCCAGTTCGCGGTTGATCCGGTCGAGCAGGTTGCGGTTGAACGCCGCCGTCACGCCCTGCGCATCGTCATAGGCGGGGACCAGCACGTCGCTGGGCTTGGTACGGTCCATCCCGATCAGCAACATCGCCCCCTCGCCCAGCGAACCCCGCATCGCGCGCAACAGGTCGGTCGCCATGGCGGGCGTCATGTTGCCGATGGTCGAGCCGGGGAAGAAGCCCAGCTTGGGCGTATCCGCGACCATCGCGGGCAGGGTCAGCGGGCGCATGAAATCGCCCTCCAGCGGATGGATGGGCAGGTCCGGAAAGGCCTGTTGCAGGTTGCGCGCGGATTCGCGCAGGAAGTCGCCCGAAATGTCGATCGGCACATAGGCCGAGGGTTCGACACAACGCAGCAGCACCGGCGTCTTGGTCGAGGAGCCCGATCCGAACTCGACGACGGCGCGGCCCTTGCCGACATGATCGACCAGATCCGGACAGATCGTCTTCAGGATCATGGTCTCGGCCCGCGTAGGATAATATTCGGGCAGGTCGGTGATCGCCTCGAACAGCTCGGACCCCTTGCGGTCGTAGAACCAGCGGGCGGGGATGGCGCGGGGGCGGCGCTCCAGTCCGCCAAGGACGTCGGCGCGGAAGGCGGGGTCGGCCAGGGACATCTGACCGTCCTCGATCTCGGGCTTCAGCATGATTAGAGGTCCTTTGCCAGACGGACGCCGGTGAACTGCCAGCGCTGATGCGGATAGAAGAAGTTGCGGTAACAGGCGCGGGCATGGCCACGCGGCGTCGCGCAGCTACCGCCGCGCAACACGAACTGCCCGTTCATGAACTTGCCATTATACTCGCCGACCGCGCCCTCGACCGGGTGGAAGCCGGGATAGGGGCGATAGGCGCTGCCGGTCCATTCCCAGACATCGCCGAAAAAGGCGGGACCGTCGGTCGCCGGGCGCGGCTCGATCGCGCCGCCCGCGTCCATCTGATTGCCACCCGAGGCGTCGTGCGGCGCCGCCGCCGCTTCCCACTCGGCCTCGGTCGGCAGCCGGGCGCCCGCCCAGGAGGCGAAGGCGTCCGCCTCGTAAAAGCTGACATGCGTCACCGGTGCGGCGGGATCCACCGCGCGCCGCCCGTCCAGCCCGAACCGGGTCCAGCCGCCATCGCGCCGTTCCCAGTAGAGCGGCGCGGCGATCTGCTCGCCCTTCACCCAGGCCCAGCCGTCGGACAGCCAGAGGCGCGGATCGCGGTAGCCGCCATCCTCGATGAACTGCATCCATTCGGCATTGGTGACGGTGCGGTCGGCGATAGCGTGCGGATGGAGCAGCGCGTCATGGCGCGGCCCCTCGCAGTCGAAGGCGAAGCCCTTTCCGTCATGCCCGATCCGGACGATGCCGTCGCGACCGGTGATCCAGCCGATCGGCCCCGGCATCGCGACCGGGGTCTTGGGTTGCGGCGCGTGGAGCGCGGGCTCCAGCGGATTTTCGGACAGGAGATGGAGGATGTCGGTGACGAACAGCTCCTGATGCTGTTCCTCATGATGGCATCCCAGCGCGATCAGCTCGAGCGCGCAATCGGGGAGATCGGGCAGCGCCGCGAGCAGCGCGCCATCGACATGCGCCCGGTACGCCCGCACCTCGTCCAGTGTAGGGCGGGTGATCATGCCCCGACGATGCCGGGCATGTCGCTTCCCCTCCGCCTCGTAATAGCTGTTGAACAGGAACGGGAAACGCGGGTCGTGCAACCGGTAGTCGGCGACATGGTCCCGGAGCACGAAGGTTTCGAAGAACCAGGTCGTATGCGCCATATGCCATTTGGCGGGGGACGCATCGGGCATGGACTGGACCGTCGCATCGGCGTCGGACAGCGGTTCGGCCAATGCGAGGGTCAGCGCCCGCACCGATCGATAGCGTGCCGCCAGTTGATCGGCAGGCGTCACGGCCGTCGCGGAGGACGGGACGAAGGTCGGCATAGGGCGCTCCCCGGATGATGGGGGAGCCCGGCCGATCGTCTACCGGTCCGTGCGCACCCCTCCTGGAACCCAAAGAACGTCCGATGCGCCGCTTTGGTTCATCACCCGCGCCGCCACAAAAAGCCAATCCGACAATCGGTTGATGTAGGATAAGGCGTGCGGGTTGATCGGTTGGTCCTCTCCCGCCTCCGCTTCCGCGAGCGCAACTCCCGCCCGCTCGGCTCGACGGACGATGGCACGCGCCAGGTGGAGGTGCGCCGATGCCGCGGTGCCGCCGGGCAGGATGAAGCTGGTGAGAGGCGCCAGTCCGGCGTTCATCGCATCGATCTCCGCCTCCAGCCGCGCCACCTGCTCGGGCAGGATGCGCAGTGCGCCCTCGACCGCGCCGGGCGTGGCGAGATCGGCGCCCAGGTCGAACAGGTCGTTCTGGATCCGCGCCACCCGGCGAAGCATCGGTCCGTCGATCGACAGCGCCGCGACACCGATCGCGCTGTTCGCCTCGTCCACCTCGCCGATCGCGACCATCCGGGCATCCGCCTTCGACCGGCGCGACCCGTCGACCAGCCCCGTGGTACCCGCATCGCCGGTGCGGGTATAGATTTTCGTCAGCCTGACCATGGGATCAGGTCTTTCCCGCCATGAACAGGAGCAGGACGACAATGGTGATCGCCAGCGCCTGGAAGAAGATGCGCTGCTGCATCATCCGGTTGGACTTGAGCTGCGACGCGGTCGGCCCCTCGCCCTTCGCCTCGGCGGTCGCTTCCTGAAGGAAGGAGATGATGCCGCGCACCAGCGCGACCACGGTGGCGATCATCGCGGCGATCAGCAGGATCACGAGAAAAGTGCTCATGACGAAAGCTTACGCCTCCCCCAGCCGAAATCCAGCAGGAAGCATATTGCGGCGCAGCGCGTCCGCGAGCGCGCGCCCGTCCTCGCCCCCCTCGCGCATCGCCGCCAGCGCGGGCGCGCCGTGACGCTTGGCGAGGCGCTGCCCGTCAGCGCCGACGATCAGCGGATGGTGGTGATAGAGCGGCGTCGCCAGGCCCAGCAGCGCCTGGAGCAATCGGTGGACATGCGTCGCCTCGAACAGGTCGACCCCGCGCACCACATGCGTGACGCCCTGCGCGGCATCGTCCACCGTCACCGCGAGATGATAGCTGGCGGGGGCATCCTTGCGCGCCAGGATCACGTCGCCATGGGAAAGCGGATCGGCGGCGACGACACCCGCGACGTCGTCCTGCCAGTATAATGGCCCGGCGAGCGCCACCGCGCGCGCCATGTCGATCCGCCAGCCATGCGGCTCCGCCATCCGTCCGGCACGAACATCGGGGGTCAGGTGACGGCAGGTCCCCGGATAGACCGGCCCGGCCCCGTGCGGCGCGGACAGGCTGGCCGCGATCTCCGCACGGGTGCAGAAACAAGGGTAGAGCAGATCCGCCAGCCGCCCCTGCGCCGCCGCATAAAGGTCCAGCCGTTCGGACTGGAAGGACAGATCGTCCCATCCCAGCCCCAGCCATTCCAGATCGCGGAAGATCGCCTCGACATGCTCGGGCCGACTGCGCGTGCCGTCGATATCCTCGATCCTGAGCAGGAAGCGCCCGTCCCCCGCACGCGCCAGGTCATGCGCGCGCACCGCCGACAAGGCATGGCCCAGATGCAGCCGACCGGTCGGGCTGGGCGCGAAACGCGTCACGGGTCGCACTCCGCTCATCGTCCACCCCCTTGACCGCATTTCATTTCCCATGCTGTCATAGGCATGTCACGACGCTGCGCGAAGAGGCACGGCGTACCGCAAAGGGAGGAGCTGTGTTTCATCCCGACTTGATCCGACACCCGGACTCCTGTCCGGCTCTCGTGCTGAACGCCGATTATACGCCGCTGTCCTATTACCCGCTGTCGGTCTGGCCCTGGCAGACCGCGGTGAAGGCCGTGTTCCTCGACCGGGTGGATATCGTCGCCCATTACGAGCGCGAGGTGCGCAGCCCGACCGCGAAGGTCAAGCTGCCCTCGGTCATCGCGCTGAAGCAATTCGTGAAGCCGTCGCAATTTCCGGCCTTCACCCGCTTCAACCTGTTCCTGCGCGACCGTTTCTCATGCCAATATTGCGGATCGCACCGCGACCTGACCTTCGACCATGTCATCCCGCGCGCGCAGGGCGGCCGCACGACATGGGAGAATGTCGTCACCGCCTGCGCACCATGCAATCTGAAGAAGGGCGGACGCACGCCGCGCCAGGCCGCGATGCCGCTGCATATCGAGCCGATCCGCCCGACCAACTGGCATCTGCAGGAGCATGGGCGCAGCTTTCCGCCCAATTATCTGCATGAAACGTGGCACGACTGGCTGTACTGGGACGTTGAGCTGGAAGCGTAACGAAGCTGGGAGTGTCGAATGCGTGCATGGGCGATGGGCTTGGGGCTGATGGCGTTGACGGCCGCCACCACCGCCTGCGGAAAGAAGGAAGAGAACCGCGCCGAGGCCGACCGCGCCGCCGCAAAGGCCGGATTCGTGCCGCCCTCGGTGACCAGCCGCGTCGATTTCGGTGGCATGATGGCACGCCGCTTCCGCGAGCTCGACCGCGACGGCAACGACGTCATCACCGCCGAGGAAATGCCCACCACCAATTCGCGGCTATGGGCGCTCGACCGCAACAAGGACGGCGAGATCACCGAAAGCGAGTTCTTCGAGGGGATGCTCGCGCGGTTCGACCGGATGGACCTGAACCGCGACGGCACGGTCACCTCGGAAGAGCGCGAAGCCTCCCGCACCGAACGCCCCGCCACACCGAGCAACCCGGTGGCGACGGGCGCGGGCGCGCCAGGAAATGCCCGCTGAGAGAAAGACGTTCTTCCCTCTCCCCTGGACAGGGGAGAGGGTTAGCGAAGCTTGCCAGCGTGCTGGCTAGCGCAGCTTGGGTGAGGGGTTGA
>NZ_CAKASM010000012.1 GCF_916858675.1 Sphingomonas sp. Leaf21 | reverse complement strand
AGCTCGTCAGGCTCATAACCTGAAGGCCGCAGGTTCAAATCCTGCCCCCGCAACCACACCACACACAGCCCGCCCCACAAAGGCGGGCTTTTTCGCGTCCAGACACCGCGCCAGCCGTCCGATACCGAGCCTTCGACTGAGGGGCGCGGCGGCGTCCGCTCCGCACACTGGGCCCCCGCCTGCGCGGGGGAACACGCTTGGCGGTCGCGAACCGTGCTCGCGCGCCGACATGACGGCTGGTTCCCGGGAATTGGACTTATCCGTCTCTGCCCGTTGCGCGGGGGCCGTCATCATCGTTGCTGATGCGGTGGACGATGTCCGCGATCGCGGCCCGGTCCAGCGGATGCGGATCGATCGAGTTATGGATGCCGATTCCTTCGACCAGGGCGTCGAGCGCGCGCGCGGTCAGTGGGTCGAAATGGCGTTCGAGCGCGGCGCGGCTGGCGTTCATCCAGCCTTGCATCACGCTCGATACCGATGGATGGCGCGCGGCATAGGCGTAGAGTTCGTAGCTGAGCAGCAGCGTTCTCGGCTTGGCCCAGACCGAACCGGCGATGATGTCGACGATCGCCTCGCGCGCGTCCACCCGATTTTCCGCCTGCGTCAGTCGCGCCTGGAAAGCATCCGAACTCTGCCGCGCGAGATCGGTGAAGGCCGCGGTCAGCAGCACGTCGAGCGTGGTGAAATAATAGGTGACCGAGCCCAGTGGAACGCCCGCAGCGCTGGCGATGCGACGATGGGTCGTGCCCGCCACGCCATGCTCGGCGATCACGTCGAGCGTTGCGGTCACGATGCGCTGCCGCCGATCGGGATCATTGGTACGCGAGCGTCCGTCCGACATGCGAAAACTCCGTTGCGAACATGTGTACATATGTACATATAGGATCGGGAGGATGGGGTATGCGATCTGCCCTATCGCAAAATAGGGTGAAGACCATGGCCGATCCGTATCCGTCGCGACGCACGATCCTGGGAAGCGCGGTCGCCCTCGGTGTGCCGTCGATGGCCGGGGCCTTTCCGGGGAGCGATACGCAGGCATCGATCATGGGTCGTAGCGACGGGCGATGGTCGAACGCTCCGAAGCGCTGGCGGGTCGAGCCGAATGGCGAGCTGACGCTGGTCACCGATCAGGGAACCGATTTCTGGCGGGAGACCCATTATGGCTTCACGCGCGATAGCGGGCATTTTCTGGGCTTTCCGACCGGCGACGCCTTTACCGCGCAGTTGCGCATCCGGGGGCGCTACGAAAAGCTGTACGATCAGGCCGGAATCATGGTTCGCCTCGACGAGCGGCGCTGGGTGAAGGCGGGGATCGAATTGTCCGATGGCAAGGCGATGTTGAGCAGCGTGCTGACCGATGGCCGCTCAGACTGGGCGACGGGGCCATATGCGGGCGATCCCGGCGATTTCTGGATGCGGGCGACGGTGGCCAGGGGCGTGTTGCGGTTGCAGGTCTCGGCGGATGGACGCGATTGGCCGCTGGTCCGCCTCGCACCCTTTCCGGTGGCGAGCGCCTATCGTGTCGGGCCGATGGCCTGTACGCCGGAGCGCGCGGGGCTTGAGGTGCGCTTTTCGGACCTGCGGATCACCGCGCCGCTCGGCAAGGAGCTGCACGACCTCACATGAGTGACAAGTCGCAAAAGGTGCGGATGCTCGCCGGTGAACCCTATCGCGCCGACGATCCCGAGTTGGGCGCCGACGCGGCGCGCGCCGCCGCGTGGATCGCGCGATATAATGACGCGGGGGCGGTGGATGCCGACGCGCGACATAGGCTGTTGGCCCAGGGGCTGGGACAGGTCGGCGCGGACACGGTGGTTCGGCCGCCCTTCCATTGCGATTATGGCTATAACATCCATCTGGCGGAGCGGGTGTTCCTGAACTTCGGGTGTGTGATCCTGGATGTGGTCCGGGTCGAGATCGGGGCGGGGACACAGATCGGTCCCGGCGTGCAGATCCTGACCGCCGACCATCCGCGCGATCCCGCCTTGCGCGCCCAGGGTTGGGAATATGGCCGCCCGATCCGCATCGGCGCCAATGTCTGGATCGGTGGCGGTGCCCTGATCCTGCCCGGCGTGACGATCGCCGACGACGCGATCATCGGCGCGGGCAGCGTCGTGACGCGTGACGTGGCGAAGGGCGTGACGGTGATCGGCAATCCAGCGCGGCCGGTAGGCGCGTGACGCCGGGGGGCGGTCAGCGGCGACGGCGTCCCCGGCCGCCGGGCGGCGATATGTCCTCGGGCGGCTCGGTGGTTTCGACCAGCTCGACCATTTCGAAGGCATAGCCGACCCAGCCACGCTGACGGATCGCCTCGGCCATGGCGGCATCATTGGCCTTGGCATCCTTGCGCGACTTGGCGTGGCCCCAGAACACCTCGGCGCGACCGCCGCCCAGATCGGCGACGATGCGCCAGTAATGGGTGAAGGGCGCGGCGGTCGGGCCGATCGTCTTCACATAGCCATCGGCCATGGTCGCGGTCAGATAGCGGGTCTTGCGTGCCATCACGGCGTCATAGCGCGGTTCGGCGCGATGCTCATCCCGCTTGACGGTCGGTATCGCCGCCGCCTACCGATACGGCGCCGGAATATTCCGGTAATGATCGCGCCGGTTCCCCTGCCAAGGGGGATTAAAAGGGAACGCGGTGAGGGCGGCGACGCCCGAATCCGGGGCTGTCCCTGCAACTGTAAGCGGTGAGCGGATACGCACGGACCGGCGAAGGCCGGGCCAGCCACTGGGGCAACCTGGGAAGGCGCGTGGTCCGCGACGACCCGTGAGCCAGGAGACCTGCCGGCGTCAGGTCGCTCATGCCTGGTCCAGGGGATGGCCGAGGCTAAGGTCTTTTCCGACGAGCGACGCCAATGTTGGCGGAGGCGCATGGTTTGCCATGGCGAGTGCGGAAAGGCGTCCAGTACGCATGGCATCCGGCCGTTCGAAAAGGAACGGAAGGCCTCGGCTTGTTCGCGACGAGACGCTGAAGGCTATCACGATGTTCGATTATGGAAGACCCTCGCGGGGCGGCTATGCCCTTTGGGGCGGTATCGCGCTCATCCTGGCGACAGGCGACGCGGCGGCACAAAGGCTGGAGGAGCGGGGGGATGATGCCACGATCCTGGTCGTCGGCGCGCGCGCGGAGCAGGCGCTCGACACGCCCAATGCCACCGCCAGCCGATTGGGGCTGACCCCGCTGGAGACGCCTGCAAGTATCGTGTCGCTCGACGGCGACACGATCCGCGCGCGCGGCGACCTGTCGATCGTCGAGGCGGAAAGTCGCGCCCCTGGCATCGCGAGCGTCGCCAATCCCGGCAATGGCGGCACGGCGCTGTCGGCGCGGGGATTTTCGGGACAGGGCTCGGTGTTGCAACTGATCGACGGGGTGCGGCTGTTTCCCGCGGCGGGGACGATCACCTTCCCGACCGATCCGTGGATGGTCGAGCGGATCGACGTGCTGAGCGGCCCCGCCTCGGTACTTTACGGGCAGGGTGCGCTGGGCGGCGCGGTCAATGTCGTGATGCGCCAGCCGACCGCGCAGACCCATGGCCAGGCGGAGATCGGCTATGGTTCGCAGGACAGCCTGCGCGCCGCCGCCGGGATCGGTGGGCCTCTGGGCGAGGCATTGGGCTACCGCGTCGATGCGAGCTATCGCCGGTCGGACGGCTATGTCGATCGGGGGCATTCGGACGGCGTCGCACTGTCGGCGACGCTCCGCTGGGCACCGTCGTCGCGGCTGGCCGTCACCGTGCGCGCCGATCATGGCGACCAGCGACCGATCACCTATTTCGGAACGCCGCTGATCGACGGGCGGCTCGATCGGCGCGTGCGCGATCGCAACTATAATGTCGCCGATGCGCGGATGCGGTTTCGCGACGACCGCGCGTCCGTCCGGATCGACTGGACGCCCGGTGCCGATATCAGCGTGTCGAACATCGCCTATTATCTGACCAGCGACCGCTTCTGGCGTAATCTGGAGAATTATTGCTGGGTTGGGACAGCCGGCCTATGTGCCGATGGCTCGACGGGGGTGCCCGGCACGATCCGGCGGAGCAGCAATTACGGCATCCGTCACGACCAGACCCAATGGGGGGATCAGGCGAGCGTGACCTGGCGCACGGCGCTCGCCCCCGGCATCGCCAATGCGCTGGTCATCGGGGCGGAGGCCAATCTGGTTCGCTTCACGCACCAGAACGACTTCGGATCGATCGAGCAGGTCGACGCGGTCGATCCCTTCGCGTTCGATCCGGGGCGCTTTCTGGATACGCAAGGCATCGCGCCGCGCTATCGCACCCGCACCACCGCGCTCGCGATCTTTGCCGAGGACCGGCTGACGCTGGGGCCGAAATGGTCGGTCGTCGGGGGTGTCCGGTATGAGGAGAACCAGGTCCGTCGCTGGGCCATCGCCTATCCCGAGGGCGAGCGTCGGGATAGCTTCGCCTTTGAAAAGACCTTCCGCAACGCGACCTGGCGGGCGGGCGTCGTGTATCAGCCCAGGCCGACCCTGTCGCTCTATGGCCAATATGCCACCGGGGTCGACCCGCTGGGCACCTTGACCACCGTATCGACGGGGCAGGTGGCGTTCAGCAACGCGCGGGGTAACCAGATCGAGGCGGGGGCGAAGCTGTCGTTCCTGAACGGGCGGGGCGCCGCGACGCTGGCGGCCTATCGGATCGTCAAGACCGGCCTGCTGGCGCAGCGTACCGTGTCGAGCCCGGTCGAGCAGGTTGGCCAGCGTTCGGCGCAAGGCGTGGAGGCGGCGGTGACGCTCGACCTGCCACAGGGGTTCGGGATCGAGGCGAACGGCACGCTGCTCGACGCGCGGTTCGACGATTTCCGCTCGGGCGGCGTGGACTATGCCGGGCGGACGCCCCCCGACGTGCCGGAGGCGCTCGCCAATCTCTGGCTACGCTGGGACGCGACCGGCCGGATACAGGCGCGGACCGGGTTGCGCTATGTCGGACGGCGCTTCTCGGACAATGGCGATGCGTTCCGCATTCCGGGATACGCCACGATCGATGCCACCCTCTCCTATGCGTTGACTCCGCGCATGGCAGTCGACGCGCGGCTCTATAATCTGTTCGACAAGGCCTATGCGGTCACCGCTTATGGCGACGGACAATGGATATTGGGCCGCCCGCGCTCGCTGGACGTGGCGCTCCGTGCGGCGTTCTGACCGACGCTGGGGGAGGGCGGCCTTGCGGCTCGCCTTCCTCACCCATCGCTGGGCGGGGATCGCCGCCTGCCTGTTCTTCGTGATGTGGTTCGCCAGCGGACTGGTGATGCTCTACGTCCCCTATCCCGCGCTGTCGGCCGGTCGGAGCTGGTCGGGGGCGGAGCCGATCGACTGGAGCCGCGTGCGCCAGACCCCCGTCGCGACCCGCGCCGCGCGTCGCGTCACGCTGGAGATGCGCGATGGGGCCCCGGTCTGGCGGATCGAGGAGGCGGAGGGCGGCACCCATATCCTGTCGGCGACGACGGGCATAGCGCCCACCGCCGTCGACGCCGCGCTGGCGAGCCGCGTGGCCGCCCGCTTCACCGGGGCGAGGGCAGAACGCGTCGCGCGGATCGCCGACGACCAATGGACCGTCGCGGGCGGCTTTGACCGTCATCGTCCCTTGTGGAAGGCGACGCTCGACGATCCCGCCGGGACCGAACTGTATGTTTCGGGCCTCACCGGCAAGCCGGTCCAACTGACGACCCGGCGACAGCGTCTCTGGAACTGGCTGGGGTCGGTGCCGCACTGGATCTATCCCACCCTGCTTCGACGCGACCGCGAGGCATGGCGGCAAGCGGTCATCTGGCTGTCGGGGCCGTGCATCGCGGTCGCGCTGACCGGGCTGTGGATCGGCCTGTTGCGGATGCGCCTTGGCGGAAGGCGTTATCGGGACGGGCGAGTGACGCCCTATCGTGGATGGATGCTCTGGCATCATGTCAGCGGCTTGCTGGGCGGGGTGATGCTGACCTCATGGATCGTCAGCGGCTGGCTGTCGGTCGATCCGGGGCATGGCTTTGCGGGTGGTGCCGCGCCCGAAGCGGCGTTGCGTGCCTATGCCGGACAGGCGGGCCAGCCCCGGATGCTCGATCGGGTGCGCCGAACCGCACGGGACGCGCGGAGCGTCGAGTGGAGCGGCGATGCGGGCCTTCGCCGGATCGCGATCGACCGCGCCTCGTCCCATCCGCGCTGGCTGGAACAGGCAGGCCTGGTCCCGGCCCGACCCGCGACGGTCGATCGCGCCGCCGCGACCTTGGTTCCCGACGGGCGGCTGGTCGACCGCGAGACGCTGGTAACGCCGGACTTCTACTGGACCGACGCCGCCCGCCTGCCGCTCCTCCGCCTGCGCTTCGACGATGCCGCGCGGACCTGGCTCTATATCGACCCGATGAGCGGCGCCCTGGTCGAGCGGCAGGACCGGGTGCGGCGCGCCTATCGCTGGGCCTATGCGCTCCTCCACACCTGGGACTGGCCGTGGCTGACCGCGCGACCGCCGCTGTGGCAGGCCTGGATGTGGCTTTGGTCGATCGCCGGCCTGACCCTGTCGATCAGCGGTGTGGTGCTCGGCTGGCGACGGTTGCGCCGCCCCGCCGCGCGGAGGCGCTGAAAACATTCGCGGCGGGGTTGGCGCAAGGGCGCTGCGCCGCTTAGATGGGCGGCATGTGGCAACTCTATCAATTCCCGCTCTGTCCCTTCTCGCGCAAGGTCCGGCTGCTCCTGGGCGAGAAGGGCGTGGGCTATGAGTTGGTCCGCGAATCGCCCTGGCAGCGACGCGACGAATTCCTCGACATGAACCCGGCCGGGCAGACCCCGGTGATGGTCGATGAGGAGCGCGGCGTGTTGCTCGTCGATTCGATGGCGATCTCGGAATATTTCGAGGAGACCGTCGAGAAGTCGGCGATGATCAACGGCACCGCCGTCAACCGTGCCGAGATCCGGCGGCTGGTGACGTGGTTCGACACCCATTTCTATCAGGACGTGACCGGCCCGCTGCTCCACGAGCGCATGGTCAAGCGCGTGGCCCGGGTCGGCAGCCCCGACGCCAAGGGACTGCGCGAGGCGATGAAGGCGGCGGTCGGGCATCTCGACTATACCGACTATCTGCTCGACCATCGTAACTGGCTGGGCGGCGCGACGATGAGCCTGGCCGATCTGGCGGCGGCGGCGCAGATCTCGGTCGCCGATTATCTGGGCGGGATCGACTGGAAGGGGCATGATCAGACCGCGCGCTGGTATCGCGGACTGAAGAGCCGCCCTTCCTTCCGCCCTTTGCTGTCCGAGCGGATGGAGCTGGTGTCTCCGCCGTCGCATTACGACAACGTCGATTTCTGACGGGTCGTACTTCGCATAGCGCTGTCGTTCGCTTTGGTCGGGCTTTCGTCACTGTTAGCCTTAACATTCTACTTGCGCCCACCGCCCCGACGCGTACCATCCGCCTCCGACCGTAGGGACATAACCCACGGAGGACAGGAGGGGATATGAAGTCCAACCGCTGGGCCCGCCATGCGCTGGCCGCCATGCTTGCGCTATCAGTCGCGACGCCAGTTCTGGCGCAGAGCGACAAGATGGCGCCGATCGCCACACCCGCGCAGCCGACCGCCATTCCGCTGAATACCGGCCCCTTGCCGGGCGCGAAGACAAAGGAAAGCTGGCACAGCCAGTATAACAGCGTCTTCGCGCGCAACGTGACCGAGGCGACGCTGACCCCGTTCCTGCCGGACCCGTCCAAGGCGACCGGTGCCGCCGTTATCGTCGCCCCCGGCGGCGGTTTCCGCACCCTGTCGATGCAGAACGAGGGCTGGGACGTCGCCAAGGCGCTCGCCGATCGCGGCATCGCCGCCTTCGTCCTCAAATACCGGCTGAACCAGACGCCCGCCGACATGGGCGAATTCGAGAAGTCGATGGCCGCGATGTTCTCCAGCGTCGCGCGCCCCGCCGCCCGGCCCAGCCCGGAAGAGGCGCTGAAGGGCCTCGCGCCGCAGATCGCCGATTCGCGCGCCGCCTTCGCGCTGGTGCGCAAGCGGGCGGCCGAATGGAAGGTCGACCCCAACCGGATCGGCATGGTCGGCTTTTCGGCGGGCGCGATGCTGACCGTCGCGACGGTGCTCGATGGTCAGGCCAAGCCCGCCTTCATCGGCGACATCTATGGCCCGCTCCAGCCGATGACCGTGCCCGCCGACGCGCCGCCGATGTTCGCCGCGATCGCCGCCGACGATCCGCTGTTCGCGGGCAAGGGCTTCGGCCTGATCGACGGCTGGATGGCCGCGAAGAAGCCGGTCGAGTTCCACCTCTATGGCCAGGGCGGGCACGGCTTCGGCATGTATCCGAAGAAGACGACCAGCACGGGCTGGTTCGACGCCTTCTACCGCTGGATCGTGATGGAGGGATTCCTGACGGCGAAATAATCCTCCCCGGTACGGGGAGGGGGGCCGCCCGCAGGGCGGTGGAGGGGGTTTTCCACAAGGGCAGCCCTTGCGGCCATGCCCCTCCACCACCGCTTCGCGGCGGTCCCCCTCCCCAAGCATGGCTAGGGGAGGATCATGGTCATTCGATGCTTTTCGACGCCTGTTCGAACAGGTCCTTCGACAGCCCCGGCGTGCCGACGATGCGGATCAGTTCGGCGCACATCAGCCGCGAGCGCCGGGTGTCGAAGCGGCGCCAGCGGCCCAGCGGCGGCAGCAGCTTGGCGGCGGTCTGAGGGTTCAGCCGGTCGAGCGCGATGAGCTGATCCGCCAGGAAGCGATAACCCGAACCATCGGCGGCGTTGAGCGCACGCTGGTTCATTCCGAACGCACCGATCAGCGCACGGGCGCGGTTGGGGTTGGCGAGGGTGAAGTCCGGATGCTCGGCCAGCCGGGCGACCACCGCGCCGGTGTCCCCCCGCGACGACAGCGCCTGGGTCTGGAACCATTTGTCGAGCACGAGCGAATTACCCGCATAGCGGTCATGGAATTGCGCCAGCGCCACCTCGCGCTCGGGCGCGTCGGAACTGACCAGCGTGGTCAGCGCCGCCTGTCGGTCGGTCATGTTGTCCGCCCCCTCGAACTGGGCGAAGGCGAGCGCGGCGGCGTCGGATGCGCCACTCGCCGCGATATAGCCGAGCGCGACGTTGCGCAGCCGCCGCTTCCCCTTCGCCTCGGGCGAATAGGTATAGGCCCCTTGCGCCAGCTCGGCATAAAGCCGCCGCCAGGTCGGCTCGAGCGCCTGGCCGAGCCGCTGGCGAAGCGCCTCACGCGCGGCATGGATCGCGTCGGGATCGACCGTCACCAGCTGATCGCCGATGAAATTTTCAGAGGGCAGCAGCACCGCCTCGGCGAGGAAGGCATATTCGAGCCCGTCGGCCTCCAGCGTGCGCGCCACCGCGGCGATCACCGCATCGGCCTTCACCGTGCCGTCGATCGTGCCCGCGACCAGCGTATCGAGCATCAGCTGCTGCATCGCCTCGTACCGGGCGAAGGGATCGTCGTCATGCGCCGACAGGAAAGCGAGATCCTCCGCCGTCCGGTCGCTCTCGATCACCACGGGCGCCGAAAAGCCGCGATTAATCGACAGGACGGGCCGCTCGGTGATGGCCTCGAAGGTGATCGTCTCGGCCACCTGGTCGAGCAGGATCAGCCGCTCGTCGGTCAAGGGTCGGCCGGTTTCCGCCCCGAATAGCCGGACCTTGAGCGGCAGCAGCATCGGCTGTTTGACGGTCTGTCCCGGCGTGGCGGGGACATGCTGTGCCAGCCGCAGCGTGGCGCGGCCGCCGCCCGGTTCGTGCGAGAGCCCTGCCGAGACGCGCGGCGTCCCCGCCTGGCTGTACCAGAGGCGGAACTGGGTCAGGTCGACACCGCCCGCTTCCTCCATGCAGGCGACGAAATCCTCGCAGGTGGCGGCGGTGCCGTCGAAGCGGCTGAAATACAGGTCGGTCGCGGCACGGAATTTCACCGGGCCCAGCATGGTCGCCATCATGCGGATCAGCTCGGCGCCCTTGTTGTAGATGGTCGCCGTGTAGAAATTGCTGATCTCGATATAGCTTTCCGGGCGGACCGGATGGGCGAGCGGCCCCGAATCCTCCGGGAACTGGCTGGCGCGCAGGCCGCGCACATCCTCGATCCGCTTGACCGCCGCCGAACCCTGATCGGCGGAGAAACACTGGTCGCGATAGACGGTGAAGCCTTCCTTCAGGGAAAGCTGGAACCAGTCGCGACAGGTGATCCGGTTGCCGGACCAGTTGTGGAAATATTCGTGCGCGACGACGGCGGCGATCGCGTCATAGTCGTAATCGGTTGCGGTATCGGGATCGGCCAGGATGTAGCGGCTGTTGAAGATGTTCAGCCCCTTATTCTCCATCGCGCCGAAATTGAAATCGTCGACCGCGACGATGTTGAACACGTCCAGATCATATTCGCGGCCATAGACGCGCTCGTCCCACGCCATCGACAGCTTGAGCGCGTGGAGCGCATGGTCGGTCTTGGGCAGGTCGGCGGCGCGAACCCAGATGCCGAGCTTCACCTCGCGCCCGCTCATCGTCGTGAAGGTCGCGGCACGGACCGCCAGATCGCCCGCCACCAGCGCGAAGAGATAGCTGGGCTTGGGAAATGGGTCGTGCCACTCCGCCCAATGCGTGCCGTCGTCGTTAACGCCTTGCGCGACCGGATCGCCATTGGCGAGGAGTACGGGATAGCGAATCCGGTCCGCCGTCATCCGAACGCGATAGATGCTCAGAACGTCGGGCCGGTCGGGGAAGAAGGTGATGCGGCGAAAGCCCTCCGCCTCGCACTGGGTGCACAGATTGCCGCCCGACGCATAGAGGCCCATCAATTGCGTGTTGCGATCGGGGGCGATGACCACCTCGGTCTCGACGAGGTGCGAGTCCCCGGTCAGCGGCACGACCAGTTGCTCGCCCTCGATCCGCCAGTCGTCGACCGCGACGCCGTCCACCCTGACCGACAGTGGCGTCTGCCCCGCGCCGTCGAGCCGAAGCGGTTCGTCGTGCGTGCCGCCGCGCGCGACGGTCAACGCGGCGCGGACCCGCGTTTCGGCGGCGTCGAGCGTGAAGTCGAGCGCCACGTGCGGCACCGCCCAGGCGGGCGGGGCATAGTCCGCGCGCCGGATCGTGGCGGGGGTCATGCTGGGCTGGGCGGCGCTGCGCTGGTTATCCATCGGGCGAATATAGCCAAGGCGGACCCTTCCGACCACCGGCCAGCCACGAAAATCCGGGGCGCGGCGCGCAAGCCGGGGTTGATCGCGGCGGGAGGCGTGATACCCCTATGTCACACCATATCTCCGAAAGGTCCCGCATGTCGCGTTCGACGGCTCTGCTGCCGCTGTTCCTCCTGTCCACCGCCGCCGTCGCGCACGACCATGATCATGCCGCCTATCAGGCCGCCAGCCCCGCACCCGCACAGGCGGCGCCCCAGCGCAGCCCGGCGGAGCGCAATGCCGTCATCACCGCCCCGCTGCCCGAGGATCAGGCCGCGATGAAGGCGCATGTGATGTTCCTCGCCTCCGACGCGATGGCCGGGCGCGAGGCGGGGACGCGCGATTACGACATCGCCGCGCAATATGTTGCGGCGCAATTCTATGCGGCGGGGCTTCGTCCCGGCGGCGACAATGGCGGCTATCTCCAGAACGTCCCGCTCGTCGCCTATAATGTCGCCGACAAGGGCAGCGCGATGTGGACGCCCGCTGGCGGCCAGCCGCAGGAGCTGGTCTTCGGGGAGGATTTCGTGCCATCGCCGGTGCCCAATGCCAAGGAGACCAGCCTGTCCGCGCCGGTGGTCTTCGTCGGCTATGGCATCGACGCGGCGCAATATGGCCTGACCGATTACAAGGGCGTCGACGTGCGCGGCAAGATCGTCGCCTTCGTGCCGGGCACGCCCGCGGGACTGGGCGGTGAGGAGCGCGCCTTTTTCGGTTCGGCGGCGAACAAGGCCGCGCTGGCGGCGGCGCGGGGTGCGGTCGGCGCGATCCAGATCGACATGCCGCGCGGGGGCGGGCGGCAGCGGCCCTTCGCTTCGCTCGCACGCTATTACAATGCGCCGCGCGTGACCTGGGCGAACCCAGATGGCACCGCCCATGCGATGACGCCGACCACCCCGGTGCTCGGCGCGCTTTCGCAAACCGGCGCGGCCAAGCTGTTCGGCAAGGGCTGGGACGCGGTCGTCAAGGCGGCGGCGAGCGCGAAGCCGGGCTTCAAGCCGCTGGCGGCCAGGGGCTCGCTGACGGTCGCGTCCAAGACCAGCTTCAAGCCGATGGACAGCAGCAACGTCATCGGCATCATTCCCGGCAGCGACCCCAGGTTGAAGGACGAGGTGGTGGTGCTGTCGGCGCATCTCGACCATATCGGCACCAATGACGGCGGCGAGGGCGACCGGATCAACAATGGCGCGCTCGACAACGCCATCGGCATCGCCAGCCTGATCGAGGAGGCCAAGCGCTTCAAGGCGGCTCCGCCGCCCAAGCGTACGGTCATGTTCCTGGCGGTGACGGCGGAGGAGAAGGGGCTGGTCGGCTCCGACTATTTCGCCAACCACCCGACCGTGCCGCTCAAGTCGATCGTCGCCGACGTCAATCTCGACATGCCGATCCTGACCTACAAGTTCGAGGATATGGTGGTGTTCGGCGCCGATCGCTCGACGCTGGGCCCGATCGTGCGCAAGGCGGTCGGGGCGATGGGCCTGCCGGTCGCGCCCGATCCGATGCCCGAAGAGGGGATCTTCGTCCGCTCCGACCATTTCCGCTTCGTACAGAAGGGCATCCCCTCGGTCTTCCTCTGGCCGGGTCAGAAGGGCCCCGGCAAGGCGGCGGTCGAGGACTTCATGAGCCACCGCTATCACAAGGTCGGCGACGAGATCGACCAGGGCATCGACTGGAGCCAGGGGCCGCGCTTCGTCAGCGTCAACTACGCCATCGCCCGCGAAATCGCCGATTCGCCCGACCGGCCTGTGTGGAACAGGGGGGATTATTTCGGCACGCTTTACAAGGGGCCGATGGCGGCGAAGTGAGGGGCGGCGGCGTCATCCATGGCAGCCAAATCTCCCTCCGCCCGTTCAGCCTGAGCGCAGTCGAAGGCCAAGCACGCCGTTCACCGCGTGCACTTCGACTTCGCTCAGTGCGAACGGAGGTTTGACTTTGGTGGGTCGTCTTTTCGTCTTCGGCATGGGCTATGCCGCCGGTCACCTGGCCGCGCTTCTGGAAGGGCGCGGCTGGTCCGTGGCGGGGACGACCCGCGACGGACGCGGCGGCACGTTGCGTTTCGACGACCGCGAAAACGTAACGGCCCGGATCGGCTCCGCCACGCATATCCTGTCCTCGGTGCCGCCGGAGGACGGGGTCGATCCGGTGCTCGTCACCTATGGCGAGCATCTTGTGCGGTCGGATGCGTGGCTGGGCTATCTGTCCTCGACCGGCGTCTATGGCGACACCGGTGGCGCCTGGGTGGACGAGAGCGCGCCGATCGGCTCCGGGCGGCGCGCCGCGCGGGCGACGGCGGATGCGGACTGGCAGGATATGGGCGCGCGGGTATTCCGCCTGCCCGGCATCTATGGCCCCGGCCGTTCGCCGATCGACCGGGTTCGTGGTGGCAAGGCGCACCGGGTCGGGCTGGCGGGACAGGTATTCAGCCGGGTGCATATCGCCGACATCGTCTCGGGCGTGATCGCCGGATTCGATGGCCCGGCCGGGGCGTATAACCTGGCCGACGATTTCCCGTGCGACCAGGACGCCGTCGTATCCTATGCCGCCGAACTGGCGGGTCTGGCACCACCGCCGCTGGTGCCGCTGGACAGCCTGTCCGACGCGGCGCGGGGCTTCTACGCCGAGAACAGGCGCGTCGCGAACGGCAAGGCGAAGCGGGTGCTCGGCTGGCGCCCACTCTATCCCGATTACCGGTTGGGCCTGCGCGCCTTGAGCGCGATGACCAGCCCCAGCGCGGTGACCGCGGCCCCCGCACCCGCCAGCAACGACCAGCGATAGCCCTCGAACACCGTCGACAGGCTCATCGCGATGACCGGCACGATGACGCTGGAATAGGCCGCCTTGGCCGGCCCGATCGCGCGCAGCACGCGGTAATAGAGCGGGAAGGCGAGCGCCGAGGCGAACAGCCCCAGATAGAAGATGCCGAGCAGATAGCCGAGCCGCATCTCGAACACGGGCGGGCCATTGAGCGTGTAGGCGATCACCGCGTCCAGCGCGGACCCGATCAGCATCGCGACGCTGAGCGTGGCGTGCATCGGGAAGCGCTTGGCGGTCTTCGTCGCCTGCATGACGTTGGCGGTCGAGGCGGACAGGATCGCCACGATGGTCAACGCGATGCCGGTCAGCGCGCGCGCGGGGCCCGCCGGATCGACCCGCGCCTCGTGCACGAACAGCAACGCCGCGCCTGCCATCGCGATGCCCGAGCCGACCAGCAACTGCCGCCCCATACGCTGCCCCAGGAAGAGCCGCGCGAATCCGGCATTGGGGATCAGCAGCATCGCGAAGACGACCGCGACGAGGCCCGAGGTGATGAACGCCTCCGCCCGGTAGACGAAGTTGAAGTTGAGGACGAACTGGAACAGCCCGATCCCGGCCGCGAACAGCCAGCCGGTGGTGCCGAGGCGGAAACTCTCCCGTCTGGCCAGCGCGAACGCCCCCATGGCGAGCCCGCCGATCAGGAAGCGATAGCTGACCGACCAGGTGGCCGGGACGACCGAGATCTGGTCGCGGATGACCAGCCAAGTGGACCCCCAGATCAGCGTGACGATCGCGAAGGGGATGAGGATCGCGGCGCGGGTCGAGCGTGGGCCGGTGTCGAACTCGCTCACAGCGCGGCGATCGCGTCGGCCAGGCGCGCGACATCATGGCCGTCGCTGTCCCAGGCGGTGACCAGCCGGATCTCCCCCTCCGCCCAGTCGTAGAAGTCGAAGCCCTGGGCACGCAGCCGAGCCGCCTCTTCGGCGGTCGCACGAAGGAACACCTCGTTCGCCTCGGCCGGGTAGACCAGCCGGTCGGCCGCCGCGCCCGCCAGCCGCTCGGCACAGGCATTGGCGAGCGCGGCATTGGCGATCCACAGATCGTCCTCGACCATCGCCAGCACCTGCGCGGCCAGATAGCGGCCCTTCGACATCAGCAGTCCCGCACGCTTGCGGCGGCGGCGCGTGACGTCGGCCAGGCCTGGCTTGAAGAACACCAGCGCCTCCGCGCTCATCGCCCCGTTCTTGACGAAGCCGAAGGACAGCGCGTCGATGCCCGCCTGCCAGGTCAGCGCGGCGGGGGTGCAGCCGAGCCGCGCCACCGCATTGGCGAAGCGCGCGCCGTCCATATGCAAGCCGAGCCCCTTCTCCTTGGCCAGCGCACCGATCGCGGCGACCTCGTCGGGGTTGTAGACGCGGCCATATTCGGTGGCGTTGGTGATCGAGATCGCGTGCGGCTGAACCCGGTGGACATCGTTGGCGATCGCGTCGACCAGCGTGCGGATCGTCGCGGGAGTCAGCTTCGCCCCCGCGCCATCGGCGAGCATCAGCTTGGCGCCGTGGGTGTAGAATTCCGGCGCGCCGCCCTCGTCATTCTGGATATGCGAGTCGCGGTGGCAGACCACGCCGCCATGCGGCGGGCAAAGCGCGGCCAGCGCCAGGCAGTTGGCGGCGGTGCCGGTCGGCACCCAGAGCGTCTCGACATCATGGCCGAACAACTCGGACAATCGCCCGTCCAGCGCCTTCGACCAGCGATCCCCGTCATAGGCGGTGTCCATCCGGTCGGCGTCGGCGATGGCCTCCATCACCTTGGGGTGGATACGGGCGGCGTTGTCCGAGAAGAAGCGCATGGCTCCGGCGTTTGGGGGAGGCGGCGCCATGCGTCAACACCGCTTCCCCATCGCGGCAGGGCGCCTGCGTCAGTGCGGCGCCAGGCCCAGTTCGACGCCCGTCCTGTCGTGCAGCGCGAAGCGATCGACCAGGTCGGCGCTCGCCCGGTTATAGCCGATCACCTCCACCGTCGACCGGTCGCGACGCAGCCGCGCGACGATCTTGTCGAGCGCACCGACGCCCGAGATATCCCAGAAATGCGCCGCCGACACGTCGATCGTGACGGCGCGCCCGGCTTCGGACTGGAAGGCGCGGGTGAAGCGGTCGACCGAGGCGAAGAAGATCTGCCCCGTCACCCGGTAGCGTACCATGCCGGTGTCGACGATCCGTTCGACCGCGAACAGGCGGCGGACCTTTCCGGCGAAGAAGATGCCCGACAGCAGCACGCCCGCCGCGACACCCTGTGCCAGGTCGCGGGTGGCGACGACCACCGCCACCGTGACCAGCATCACCACCGAGGAGGTCGGTGGATGGCGGCGGAGATTGGGGATCGAGTTCCAGCTGAACGTCCCGATCGACACCATGATCATCACCGCGACGAGCGCGGGCATGGGGATCCGCCCGACAAAGGGGCCGAGCCCGGCGAGCAGGACCAGCAGCACGACGCCCGCGGTCAGCGTCGACAGCCGCTTGCGCCCGCCAGAGGTGACGTTGATCACCGACTGGCCGATCATCGCACACCCGCCCATGCCGCCGACCAGCGCGGCGGCGATGTTCGCGCCACCCTGACCCATGCATTCGCGACGCTTGTCGCTGTCGCTGTCGGTCATGTCGTCGACGATCTGCGCGGTGAGCAGCGATTCGAGCAGGCCGACGGCCGCCATGGTCAGCGAATAGGGCAGGATGATGCGCAGCGTCTCCAGCGTCAGGGTTATGTGCGGCAGGCTGAGGCTGGGCAGTCCCTCGGGCAGGCGGCCCATGTCGCCGACGGTGCGTACCGGCAGGCCCATCGCGATGCTGATCGCCGCGAGCACCAGGATCGCGACCAGCGGGGAGGGCACCGCCCTCGTCACGCGCGGCAGCAGATAGATGATGGCGAGCCCGGCGGCGACCAACGCATAGCTGTGCCAGGTGACGCCGGTCAGTTGCGGCAGCTGCGCCATGAAGATCAGGATGGCGAGCGCGTTGACGAAGCCGGTGATGACCGAGCGCGAGACGAACTGCATGACCAGGTCGAGGCGCAGCACCCCCGCGACGATCTGGATGACGCCCATCAGGATGGTCGCGGCGAACAGATAGTCGACGCCGTGGTCGCGAACCAGCGGCGTGACGACGACCGCGACGGCGGCGGTCGCGGCGGAGATCATCGCGGGCCGCCCGCCCAGGAACGAGATGACGATCGCGATCGCGACCGAAGCGTAGAGCCCGACGCGCGGATCGACGCCGGAGATGATCGAAAAGCCGATCGCCTCGGGAATCAGCGCCAGCGCGACGACGAGCCCGGCGAGCACGTCACGGCGCGCCTCGCCGATGCTCGAGAACCATTGGGTTCGATAGGTTTCTACAGTCATGAAAATACCAGAATAGGCACATGGCACAACGCTCTCGCCGACGGGGCGGCGGGCGGTATCGGGAACCATGCATTCTGTTGTCCGGCGGATCGGCGGCCGGAATAGCCACCCGGATTTTCACCGGGTCCTTGCGAATGACCGGCCGTCTAGCGGGTGAGGGGCGGGAAGGGCAAGCCCCGGCGGCATTCGGGGCCTGCGGCTTATCGACATTCAGACATGCGCTTCTTTTCCCCTTGCCCTTCATAGAGGGGAGAGGGATGAGGGGGCATATCGGAATGTTGATCCGGCTTCGGATCGCCGACACCGCTCATGCACCTTCGAGAAAGACCCGAGCCTGTGCGGGGGTGGCGGCGTCGCTATTCCTCGCCCTCGCCGCCATCCCGCTCGTCGGGTGGGCGGCGGTCGTCGGGGCCTAGCGCGGGGCGGTCGCCACGGCGGCGGCCGGGGCCGACGGTGATCGATCCGTCGTCGCCGGTCCGCACGTCGATGCCCAGCCCCTGGATGATCGCGCCGACCGGATCGCTGTCGGTCGGCATGACTTCCTCGTCCATCCCGTTGGCGAGCGCGTCGGGATCCACCGCTTCCTGCACCACCGGCGCGGCGACCGGCGGGATGTCGAGCGCGGACTGCATGAAGGCGCGCCAGATCCGCGCGGGGACGCCGCCGCCCGACAGGCCGGGATTGGGCTTGTTGTCGTCATTGCCGACCCACACGCCCACCACCAGATCGCGCGCGAAGCCCATGAACAGCGCGTCGCGCGAATCCTGCGTCGTGCCGGTCTTGCCATAGGCATCGACGGTCAGCATCGCCTGCCGCCCCGTCCCCGTCTTGATCGAGGAGGACAGGAGATCGAGCATCCCGTCATGAACGGCGGAGGAGAAGCCGGTCTTGCGGTTGGTCAGCGACTGATACCAGCCCTTGTCGCGCACCTCGGTCAGGCCATGCGGCGCCACCGGATAGCTTTCGCTGGCGATGGCGGCATAGGCGGCGGTCAGCTCGAGCAGGCTGACGGTCGAGGTGCCGAGGCCGATCGTCGCCTCGTTGGCGATCGGCGTGGTGATGCCCAGGTCGCGTGCCGCCTTGATCACCGACTTGACGCCGACCGCCTGGGTCAGCCGCGCGGCGGCGACGTTGGACGATCGGGCAAAGGCCTGGCGCAGCGTGATCGTGCCCAGATAGCGGCCGTCGCTGTTGCGCGGCTTCCATCCGGCGATATCGACGGGCTCGTCCTCGATGGTCGAATCGGGCGTCATGCCGGAGCGCAGCGCCGCCAGATAGACGAACAGCTTGAACGCCGATCCCGGCTGGCGCCGCGCCTGGGTGGCGCGGTTGAACGGGCTCTTCGAATAATCCTTGCCGCCGACCATCGCGACGACACGGCCATCGGGGCGCATCGCGACCAGCGCGACCTGCGCCTGATTGAGGCCCGCGCTGCGTACCGTGCGCTCGGCGATCCGCTGGAGACGCGGGTTGAGCGTGGTCTGGACGGTCGCTTCGGTCTTGATCTCGCCCGCCTGGTCGCGCGCTTCGGGCAGGACCCAGTCGGCGAAATAGGTGCCCGATGGCAAGGTCTCCGGCCGGGTGGCGAGCACGCGCTGCGGCTGGACCGCATCGGCCTCGCGCTTGGTCAGGAAGCCCGCATCCTCCATCGCAGCGACGACCACCGCCTGCCGCGCGCGCGCGCCCTTCAGATTGCCGGTGGGGGCGAGGCGCGAGGGCGCCTTGACCAGCCCGGCCAGCATCGCCGCCTGGCCGACGTTCAGCGTCGCGGGCGTCCGCCCGAAATAATGTTTGGAGGCGGCGGTGATGCCGTACACATTATCGCCGAAATAGACGTTGGACAGGTAGCGCGAGAGGATCTCGTCCTTGGACAGCCACGCCTCCAGCCAGAAGGCGATCATCGCCTCGCGGATCTTGCGCCCCGCCGTCCGGTCGGAATCGAGGAAGGCGTTCTTGGCGAGCTGCTGGGTGATGGTCGAACCGCCCTCGCGCACGCCACCCGATCCCAGATTGTGCCAGGCGGCGCGCACTATGCCGCGCGGGTCGACGCCCCAATGGCTGTAGAAGCGGCGGTCCTCGATCGCCAGGAACGCCTCGCGCACATGCGGGGGCAGCCTGGCGGCATCGACCGGCGCGCCGATGATCGCGCCGCGCCGCGCGATCGGCGTGCCGTCGTCGGCGGTCAGCGTGATCGAGGGCGGCGTCGGCGGCTGGAGCGAGCGCGACAACGGCGCCGTGATCGCCAGCCAGATGATCGCCAGGACCAGCAGGATGATGCCGACCCCGGCACCGCGCGCGATCCACCGGCCCCAGCGGATCGGCCGACGCCGGGTCGACGGCCCGACATCCTCCTCGTCGGGGCCGAAGGTCCAGCTCTGGCTCTCGGCATCGTAGAGCGGATAGTGGACGCCCACCGGCTCATAGGGGCGGTCGATGGGGGTGCGATCGGGATTGAAAGGGTCGGGGCGCATTATGGGGTTCCGGCGATCTGCCACTCGCGTGTATTACTCAACCAGAACACCGCGCGCAAGCTCATGCCCGCATTTACCCCGTTTGCGGCACGTCCGGCAAGCGTTCCACGGCGGGCGTGTCGGTGATCAATCCGGCCCGGTGCGCGACGATCGTCGGCACCAGCGCCTGACCCGCCACGTTGATCGCGGTCCGCCCCATGTCGAGGATCGGATCGATCGCGAGCAGCAGCCCCGCGCCCTCCAGTGGCAGGCCCAGCGTCGACAGGGTCAGCGTCAGCATGACGACCGCGCCGGTCAGCCCGGCGGTCGCCGCCGATCCCAGCACCGACACCAGCACGATCAGCACATAGTCGCCGACATGCAGCGGCAGGCCGTAATATTGCGCGACGAACAGCGCCGAGATCGCCGGGTAGATGGCGGCGCAGCCGTCCATCTTGGTCGTCGCCGCGAAGGGCACGGCGAAGGCGGAATAGGCGCGCGGCACGCCGAGCCGCCGCTCCACCGCATCCTCGGTGACCGGCAAAGTCGCGATCGACGAGCGCGAGACGAAGCCGAGCTGGATCGCCGGCCAGGCGGCGGCGTAGAAACGCTTGGGCGACAAGCCGTTGGCGAGCAGCAGCAACGGATAGACGACGAACAGGACGAGGCCCAGCCCGATATAGACGGCGAGTGCGAAGCTGCCGAGCGCGGACAGCGACTGCCACCCATAACGCACGATCGCATTGCCGAGCAGCGCGCCCGAGCCGATCGGGGTCAGCCGGATCACCCAGGACAGGATGCGTCGGAAGATGGCGAGCGCCGAGGCGTTGAACGACAGGAAGCCTTCGCCCTTGTCGCCCACCCGCACCGCCGCGACGCCGATCGCGACCGCCATGACGATGATCTGGAGGATGTTGAACGACAGCCCGGTCTTGAGCGCCCCGCCGTCCCCCGCGCTCGTCGAGGCGGACAGGCCGAGAATGTTGGACGGGATCAGCCCGCGCAGGAAGTCGAGCCACGACCCGGCGGTATCGGGCCGCACCGCGCTGCCCGCCGCGACGCCCGCATGGAGGCCGGGTTGCAGCAGCGTGCCGAGCGTCAGCCCGATGGTCACCGCGATCAGCGCGGTGATCGCGAACCAGATGAAGGTCGCCGCGACCAGCCGTGCGGCATTGTTCAGGTCGCGCAGCGCCGCGATCGAGGCGACGATCGCGGTGAAGACCAGCGGCACGACCAGAACCTTGAGCAACTGGACGAAGCTCTCGCCGATGATGCGCAACGCTTCGGCCAGCCCCGCGACATTCTGGCTCCGCGCGAACAGCCCGAGCAGCAGGCCGACGGCCATGCCGACGAACACCTGCGCCCCGAAGGAAAAACGGAATTTCATGCGACGATAGCTAACGAACCGGCGCAACTTTCCCAACGAAGAATTGCAAGGGGGCGGGATAGTTGCGGGATCGTCCCCTCAACCCATTGTTCGGGCGCCCTTTTCAGGGTCGGGGGAGAATGGTGCTGCCGGTGAGGATTGAACTCACGACCTCAGCCTTACCAAGGATGCGCTCTACCACTGAGCTACGGCAGCACTCGCGTCTCGACGCGGGAAGCGCGCCTAGAGACGATCGGGCGGGCGTTGTCAAGCGCTTGTTGTTCGGATTATGCCGGACGCATGGCAAAAGACGAACGCGCGGATCGGCTGGCGGCGGCGCTCCGCGAGAACCTGAAACGACGCAAGGCGCAGTCGCGCGGCCTCCCCGAAGCCTCAGAGCGACGCGACCCCGCCGAGGATCAGGCTCATGCCGCCCAGCCCGAACGCGAGGACAAGGCGTAGCCGCCACCAGCCGGGCATGTCCCGGACGAGCGATCCGGTCCATCTATCGCCGAGCGGCGTCGCCAGCAGCGCGAGACCCAGTACGACCAGCGCGACCGACACCGGCGCGCCGCCGACCAGGCTCGCCAGCAACGCGGCCCATCCCGCCAGGCTCGGCACCACCGCCACGCCATAGGGCCAGGCGCGCGTATCGCCGCGCATCAAGGCCTCCATCCACCACAGCCCGCCGAGGAAGGAGAGGATCAGTGCGGCGTACAGCGCCCCCGCGATCGCACCCGGCCCGGCGCGGCCGGCGCCGCCCCAGGCGAGCGCGATGCACAGCAGGCCGGGGATCAGGCCCGCGAGACCCCAATAGAGCGGCGCGTGCGGCAATGGGCGATTCGTCATCGATACCTCCGCGAAGCGCTACGCGGCGCGCGGGATATGGTTCACGAAAAAGCACGCGCCAGCCGGATCACTTGGCGCTAGCGTGCGGCCATGGCGGACAAGCGATCCATTCTCGTCGTCGGCGGTGGCACGGCCGGTTGGCTGACCGCCGCCTATCTCGCCAAGGCGTTTGCGGGACGGGCGGACATCACGCTGCTCGAATCGCGGGGTATCGGAGCGATCGGCGTGGGCGAGGGGGCGTTCCCGACCATACGCCAGACGCTCGACTATCTGGGCATCGACGAACGCCGCTTCATCCGCAGCGCCAGTGCGACGTTCAAGCAGGGCATACGCTTCGACGACTGGCTGCACGCGCCGACCGCCGAGGGTGCGCGCCACCGCTATCTCCACCCCTTCGAACCGCCCTTTTCGCCCGAACAGGGCAATCTCGTCCCCTATTGGCTGGCGCAGGACGCGGCGACGCGACCGCCCTTCGCCGCCGCCATGACGATCCAGAACAGCGTGGCCGAAGGCGGACGCGCGCCCAAGCAGCCGGGGGATCGGGATTATGCCGGGCCGCTGACCTATGCCTATCATTTCGATGCCGAGCGGCTGGTCGAACTGCTCGCCGAGCGTGGGCGCGAACTGGGCGTTCGGCATCTGGAAGGGCTGCTGACCGGGGTGGACCGGGCGGACGGCGGCGGCATCGACCGCGTCCATACCGCGGAGCATGGCGCGCTGACCGCCGATCTGTTCGTCGACTGTTCGGGGTTTCGTGCCGAGCTGATCGGCCGGACGCTGGGATCGGAATTCCGCTCGGTACGGGACCAGCTGTTCACCGACCGGGCGCTCGCCTGCAAGATCCCCTATGACGCACCCGACACGCCGATCGACAGCTTCACCGTCGCGACCGCGCATGAGGCGGGGTGGATCTGGGATATCGGCCTGCAGGGCGCGCGCGGCATCGGCTGCGTCTTTTCCAGTCGGCATATCGACGACGATCGCGCCGCCGCGATCCTGCGATCCTATGTCGGGCATGACCGCTATACCGCGCGCACCATATCGTTCGAGCCCGGATATCGACCCGCGCAATGGATCGGCAATTGCGTCGCGGTCGGGCTGTCGGCGGGCTTCCTCGAGCCGCTGGAGTCGACCGGGATCGTGCTGATCGAGGCGGCGGCGGCGATGATCGCCGAGCTGTCGCCCCCGGGCACGCCGGTCGCCGCGGCGGCGGCGCGCTTCAACCGGCTGATGACGGCGCGCTTCGACAGCATCATCGCCTTCCTCAAGCTGCACTATTGCCTCAGCCGACGCGAGGAGCGGTTCTGGCGCGAGAATGCCGATCCGGCGTCGGTCCCCGAAGCATTGCGGGCCTTGCTGGACCAGTGGCGTCATCGACCGCCCAGCCGGTTCGACTTCCTGATCGATGTCGAGAGCTTCGCCTATTTCAACTATCAATATATCCTCTACGGCATGGGATACGACACCGCGCCGCCGCTCGTCGGCCGCGATGCCGCGCGCGAAGCCGGGCGGATATTCCAGCGAATCCGCAAGTTCGGCGAACGCGCGATCAGCGAGCTGCCGCCCAACCGGATCGCGATCGACCAGCTCGGCTAGGGCCAGCGCGGTTGAGCATTGTCGTTCTTCATCCCTCTCTCCCCCGCAAGGGGCGAGGGCAGGGGAACGGCACCGCCGGTTGCGCGGGCCCCGGCATCCGGTAACGTGGCCGTCCGCATCAAGCCATTCGGATCCAAGATGAAGCTCGTATCCAGTCGCGAATTCAATCAGGACGTCAGCGCGGTCAAGCGGCTGGCGCGGAGCGAGCCCGTGTTCATCACCGATCGTGGTCGTCCGACCCATGTCCTGATGAGCATCCAGGATTTCCGACGTTTCAGCGGCGAGCGCGACAATATCCTGGACCTGCTCGCCTGGCCCGGCGCCGACCAGGTCGCGTTGACGCCCGCGGACCGCTGGGGCCGCTGAGCGCGATGTATCTGCTCGACACGCCGATCCTGCTCGACCTGGCCAAGGCGCGTGCCGGGGGCGGCGATCCGGGGCTGGTCGGCTGGGCGGGCGGGATCGCGCGCGAGCGGCTGTTCGTCTCGGCGATCAGCCTGGTCGAACTGGAGGATGTCGCCGTACGGACCGCTCGGCGCGACAAGTCGGCGGCGGCGGGCCTGCGGAGCTGGATCGGCGGGCAGTTGCTGTCCGCCTTCGATGGCCATGTCCTGCCGCTCGACACGGGCGTCGCCCGACGTCGCGGAGAGGTTCCGCTGACCGACACGCGCGATGCGCTGTTGGCGGCGACGGCACTGCACCACGGGCTGACGCTGGTCACGACCAACGTGGCGGGCTTCAAGGGCGTGAAGCTGCGGCTGTTCGACCCCTCCACCTACCGGGTCGAGGATAGGGGCGACGAGGGCGACTGGCGCAGCGCGACCCAGGCACGGCCGCCATGGCTGCGCAGCCTGTTCATCCGGGGGTAGCGGCCGGGTCGGTCGGGGTGCGACGCGTCAATCCCGCAGGGCCGTCATCGCCTCGATCGTCCAGGCGCGCACCGCCGCCATCGCCGACGGCGTCAGCGAGATGAAGCGCTGTCGGCGGTCGAGCTGATCGGGAGCCCGCTGGACAAGTCCCTGCGTCTCCAGCGTCCGCAGCCACCGCAGCCCGGTCGTGGAGGCGACCGAGGCGCCGATGCAGGCCGACGAGGTCGAGATCAGCCGCCCCTCGACCCGCGCGACGAAGAGGTCGAGCAGCATGTCCCAGGCCGGATCGGCGAACAACTCGCCGTTCAGGAAACGGGCGCGGGCGCGACGCAGGCGGAGATAGGATTTCAGCCAGCCCGCAATCTGGCAGTCGCACGGCGATCCAACACCACGCCCACCACCAGGCTCAGCAGACAGGGGATGGACCAGAGCGTGGCCAGCGCGGTGTACACCCGCTGGTTGTAGGGCCCCGCCAGTGCGGCGGCTACGTGGCACAGGACGGTAAGAAGCTGGGCCGCGACCATCCAGATTGGCCAGTAGGACCGGCTGGTCAGCATGAGATGGCCCAATCCGGCCAGCAAGCACAGGTCGATCGCCGCGACCGTCAGGTGCACCGACCCCCAATTCCGATTCAGCGCTTCCGCGACGGCTGTCGCTATGACAGCCGCAAGCACCCAGGCCGCTGCCCATCGCGCGTCCCTTTCCCCAAAGCATATGGCGAAGATCAGGCTGGACGCGGTGAGCAGGAGGAACATCGCTGGGACCATGGATTGGACCAACACGTCTCACTGCCCACCCGTCAATGCCGGATCGATCCGATTAGGCGACAGCGCGCAGCGGTTCCGACAGATTGGCATAGTCCAGCGGCGTCGGTCCGGGGCAGCCGAAGCTGGTTTCGGCGATGTTGCTGCGGCGCTGCACGCTGGTCATCAGCGAGACGGCGGAGACCATCGTGCCGCGCGCGGCCATCAGGTCCGACTGGCTCTTGTGGACGGCGGCGAGGATCTTCTGCGTTTCGCCGACCGGGATGTTGGTGTCGCTGCTCGCCGCGATGAAGGACAGCGTCAGCCGTGCCGCGCTGCTCAGTGCCTCGTCATATTGGCGGATCGCCTTGCGGGTGGTCTCGGCGACCTGGGCGGCGGAATTCGGTTCGATGTTGAGCATGGTGCCTCCGGCCGGGGGCTCAGCTCAACGCGCGCAGAGCCCCCACGAAAAGAAGAATGAAACCGGCGGCCACCCCCGTCATGACACATGCCACCCGCAACGTTGCGAGCAGCCGTTCCCGGACCGATAAATCATTGGAGTGTCCGCCGATCGGCGGGAGCGTGAGGGCCTGTTTCCAGAACCCCTGCGGCTCCTGCTGAAACCCGTCTGCCGCAAGTTCGGCGGTCGGCGGAAGCGGCTCCGGTGGTGATCCCAATCGTTGGGATAGCTCGAATTCGGCGAGGATGCGGGCCGCGACCCGGCGGTCGCTGACCCCGAGCCGGGCGACGGCGGCCTTGATATAGGTGTCGACCGAACCGGGCGCGAGACCGAGGATCGGCCCGATCTCCTTCGAGCGCAGACCCTGGCCGACGAGACGCAGGCATTCCTTTTGCCGCTCCGACAGCAGCGCCGCTGCGTGCTTCAAGTTGCCCCCGGTAACCATCCGTTCCGATTATGGACCGGCGGACCCGCGAAATACAGGCGGTTTCGTCAAAAGCTCCGCCGGAGAGGCCGGGCCATCGTCGAGGGCGTCGCGACTGACGCCGCTCCCGGCCGGATGCGCGCTTCGTTTATCCCGAGATGCGGGCGGCATGGGTGCGCGTGCGAGCGAACGGGATCGGCCTCTCATGGTCATCCAGGAGGCTGGAAAAATGGCGGTGCCATGAAGAAACGGCGCGGTGCGCATCTTTGACCGGAAATGGTGCACCCAATCGGACGAAACTGGGCACTCAGATTGTTGGGAAATTTGGATTCCACGGCGCTGATCCGCCTTGCGGTGTTTGCCCGGACGATGAATGACCCGCTCCTGAGCCGTCTGATTTGGGATCAAATACCGGGAAAGCCCCCGCTTTTTTAAACCCGTCGCAAGCCAAATTATGGGACGGACTGCAGAGCATAGCGCACCCGTGCTTTGGACAGCAGGAGTGTAGGCGCAGGCTTACCGTGGGTCACGAGAACCTGATCGACGGGTATCGCATCCTTGCCTTCCGAAGCAATGAATGCCTGCACGAGGCGCATGCCGGAGGACGGCAGAAGCATGGACGGGATGGATGCGGAGTGACGTGCCATGCCAACCAACCAATCCGGTCGCCCGTGAAGCGTTCGGACGGGCGGATGTACGACTTGCAGGTCAACCGATCCGGCCAGCAGACCGACCGTCACCGGCTTGCCATGCGCCATTAGCACGGCGGATTGATGAACAGCCTTCGACGCCGCAATCTTATAAAGGTCGACATCAGGCCGGTTCATTGGGATCGACGAAAGTCCGGCTTGATCGATCGTCAACGGATCAATGCCGGTCGCGTGCCTGAGCAGCCCCGCCATCATGGGCAGCGTTCCGCCCTCAGCCGCGATCGGTCGCTCTGCTGCATGGTGCTCGCCGGCGTAGATCAGAATCTTGGCGTCGGGAAATGCCCGAACGGCGCGATTGACGATGTTATCAGCCTGATCCTGCTCGCGCTGCTCCTGGGCAACCTTGGCGTCCTTCGAATAGTCGGTTCTGATCTTTTCGTAGGTGACGGGCCGATACCCCAAGGCGAGCGACTGCCTAATGAAATCGGCGAACACAGGATCATCGAGGTAATAGCCGCTTGATTGACGGGGATACCCGTCAGCCACTAGCTGCTCCATTTTCCGACGTGCTTCATTATCGTCGTCCACGCGCTTCAAGGCTTCAACGGCGAGGACGGTATAGCCTAGCGGGCGAAGTGCGCGTGCGACCTCCAAACCGAATGCCCTGCCGCGAGGATCGAGGTGGTTTTCGTCGAGAATGACGATCCGGGTATTGCGCGCGCGTTTGACGATTTCCCGAATGGCTGGCTCACCTCTCGATGCTTCAAGCTCGGCTATCTGCTCTTGCGAAACGTGGAAGTCCGGGCTTTTAGCGGTATTGAAGGTGGGGACGCCCGTCATCGTGGACATGACCTGCGCCCACTGATCGACGATATCGGGATCGGCGGTTTCGTCCGCGCGCTCGACGCCCAGCTTCTGAAGGAGACCATAAGATGCATCGATATAGCGACCGTGAGATGCGTCGCTGATCGACTGCTTATAGGCCTCGATCAATCTGTCGTTGTCGAACTGCTTTGCCGGCGGAATTGGGACGGTCTGCTGAGGGTCAGAGGCCATTGTGCTGGTCGGTAGAGCGAGGACGCTCAGAGCAGCGGCGATGACAGGCAAATAGCGCATCTGGACACTCCACGGTACGATTCGTACTATCAGGCAAACCGAGGAGAATGGCAATGGGAGTCGAGGGGCGCAGCCTTACCGAACTCGAAGGTGCAATCTTGTCCGAGATCGAGCATCGCGGACACCGCACCGCGTTCCAAGTGCGCCGGGCTTTCGCCGAATCCTTTTCCCTCGAATGGAGGGGGAGTGCCGGTGCTGTCTATCCCGCCGTCCGGCGGCTTGAAGGGGAAGGGCTGCTCTCCGCGTCGGAGCCGACGGGAGGCCGCAGAGCCCGGAGCTTGGCGCTGACGGCAATCGGGCGGGAGGCATTGATGACGTGGGCGCGCGACCCCGCGCTGTCCTCCAGTAGCGGAGTAGACCCCTTCCGCCTACGAGCCGGCATCTGGTCTTTGCTGCCCAAACCCGAGAGAAACGCGCTGCTCTCCGACGTTGCAGCGCATATCGAACAGCAAATTGCCTTGATCGAAAGCCATGTGTCGGGCCTCGATCCTGTCGAGACGATCCGGATCGAACTGGCGTTGGAGCATCAGCGTGACCGCTTGCGGCAGATAGAACGGTGGCGATGATAGCCCGCGCCATAAACAGACTTGATCATTGGAAACTCGAGCGGCGCTGATCTTGTTTTCACTGGGATCGAACTGCTTGAGATCCGCCGCCACTCACGATCATTGCGTCCCCTACGACACCGTGTTACCGCTGCAACACACTTTTTTTGGGGGGGCTGGTGGGCCTGGAAGAATATCGAGCGCCGGCAAAGGTGAAACTGTCAGCACCCGGCGCTGCGAAAAGCCTATGTCCGGCTGCTGATCGACAACGTCCGCGTGGACAACCAAACCATCCACATCCAGGGCAGCAAGGCGGCGCTGGAAAGCGCGGTCGTGCGGGACGGCGATGCCGCCATATCCGTGGTGCCCGGTTTTGACCGGAAGTGGTGCGCTTACAGGACTCACATTTGTTGATGCAGGCCCCAGAAAAGCTGGGATTTTAGCCGACCCGCCAATCCATGGCCCCTGCGTGGCCCACACCAAATTCGGTCCCCTTTTTGGCGTCGAACCCGTGCCGATTGGAACACCGTGCATTGCTTTTGGACCTAATGAGAGTGGCGATTCGGCGAGCCTTCACCTCTGTCGGGCGGCTATAGGCTAGCTCGGAAAACAGCCAGCTAGCCTCGTAATGTCGATGCCGGGAAACGGATGCCCAGAAGAGCTTTCTGTGGCACCGAATAAGCGGATGATTTCAATGTCGAATCATGGACTTGCAGAACCTCCAAAGGCAGCGCTAGCATACTTTCAATTTGTGAAGGCTGGACGGTATCCCATAAGGCTGGCCGCTGAAACATCAGCTTGGCTCGGTGCGGCTGGCGAGATACGCCTTTGTGGTGGAGGAGTCGCATTTGTTCCGGATAACTGCCCGAACCGTGTTGGAACTAGGCTCCGAGCTGATTAGCTCGGACATCATCGCCTTTTATGAACTGATTAAAAACGGCTTCGATGCCGGCACAAAACAGGGCGTCGATATCAAATTCGATATCGTGCTAACCCGACGCAATTATCTGCGGTTACGCAAGTTGATAGAAGCAGGTGGTGCGCTCTCCGAACTCAAAAAGGCTGTAGTCGACGAGCTATTGCCGACAGCATCGGCAGCGGCGCGAGCGGGATTTGACGCGGCGATTGCTTCGGCGAAGACGCCTGAGGAGCTTCGCCGCAAGCTCAAGCAAGCTCAGAGAAGCTTTAACACGATCACCGTCTCCGACACCGGGACTGGCATGTCGCGCGAGGATCTCGAGAAAAGTTTTCTCGTCATTGGTACGCCCTCGCGCAAGAAGGACGTCGAAGCCGCACTTGCCCGCGGCGACAAGCAGACGCCCTATCTAGGCGAGAAGGGCATCGGCCGCCTTTCGGCGATGCGCTTGGGAGAAAGGCTGCTGGTCGAAACGGCGCGCGAGACCGACACTGCGCTGAACCTGCTCGAGATCGACTGGCGAGCGTTCAGTGACGTCGATGCGATGCTCGACCAGATTGCGGTTGTGCCGACGCTTGGTGGCCCGAAACCCAAGTCCGATTGGTCCGGCACATCTGTGGTCATCAGCGATCTGGTCGAAAACTGGACAGAACCGCGCGTCCGCGAGATGGCAGACTATGATTTCGCGCGATTGACCGACCCCTTCGCCAATGCAACGACCCGCCCCCGCGTTGCGATCCACTGGAACGGCGAGCGTATTTCGATTCCGATCATGTCAAATGCGCTGCTCACCGCGGCGCACGCCCGTGTCGATGGCACCTACGCTTTGGTAGATGGCGCGCCAGTGCTGACCTGCAATTTCGAGGCGCTCAGTCTTGGTTTTGAGCACCCCCTCGAGAAGCAGACGATTGTCCTGACGGAAGAAGATCTCCAGGCTGCGATCATCGGTAAGGATGGGCCAGTTGAGGACAGCGCGTTGCAGACGGTCGGTCCGTTTTCCTTCGAAGCGCATTGGTACAATCGCCGCCGGCTTGGTGCGATCGACACAATTGGCGAGCAGAAGGCGGTGCGCGAGCTGCAGGAGAAATGGTCGGGCATCTTGCTGTTCCGCGATCGTTTCCGCGTGTTTCCATATGGCGAAGATGAGGACGATTGGCTCGAGCTCGACCGTCGCGCCTTGCGCCGCTCGGGGTACACGCTCAACAAGACCCAGTTCATCGGTCGGGTGAATATTTCGCGGACCGAGAATCCACAGCTTGTCGACCAAACTAATCGCGAAGGCCTTCGCGAGACCTCTGAGCAATACGTTCTGCTCGAAGTACTGCGCTATGCCGTCCAAGATATGCTCGGCAAATTCATGAAGGAGGTTGAGCGGCAATATAAGCACCAGAAGGTCGATCTCTCCGATGCACAAGCCCAGGTGACGAGGCTTGAGGATCGCGCCCGGACCGCGATCCGTCAGCTCCGCCGGTTGACCCCTCCCGAGGGAGATGAAGCGATCGAAGAATTGCAGCAGACGCTGTTCGAATTCTCAGAATTCGCCGCGCGCGCACGGCAGCGGATCATCGAAGTCGAGCAGGAGAGCCGACAGATGGTCGAGATGGCTGGTGTCGGCCTGATGGTCGAGGTGGTCGCGCACGAGTTGGCGCGGGCATCGGAGAACGCGCTAAAGGCGCTAGCCAATCTCAAGGGCGCCGACGTGCCCGACCGGCTGCGCAGTCACTTCAGCACGCTTCAGGCCGAGATGAAAAGCGTGAGCAAACGCGTTCGCGTGCTCGATCCGCTAAGCGTCTCTGGTCGGCAGCGGGCCGAGGTCTTCGCGCTTGACGAGGCCATACGTGACGCGATCGAAGCCCATCATTCCCAATTTTTGCGGCATAAGATCACGCCTGTGCTTGAGCTTCCGTCGCGGCCGCTCCGCATCCGCGCCGTCAAGGGCATGATCGTTCAGATCCTCGAGAACCTCATCTCAAACTCGGTCTATTGGCTAGACATGCGCGCCGACCGCGAACCATCATTTAGACCGGAAATCAAGATCGGGTTGACTAGCGGGCCGCCCATCCTGACGTTCGAGGACAATGGCCGCGGCATAGCACCGGAGAATCGCGAGCAGGTATTCAAAATGTTCTTTTCGCTGAAGGACACCCGCCGCCGCAGAGGGCTTGGCCTCTATATCGCTCGCGAAGCCGCTCAGCATAATGATGGGACGCTCGTGCTTGACGACGAGCGTAATCCGGAGACCGGTCGTCTGCACCGCTTCCTCCTAGAGTTGCCGGCGGGGTCTCAGGCATGACGCTGACAGAGCTTCTTGCAGCCAAGGGCGTCAAGTCCGCGCTGATCGTCGACGATGTCTGTGACGCAGTTCCAACGGCGGGCGATATTGGGGCCGCCAATGAAGCTTGGCCTATCTTCAACGACGACCTTACTGCCGAGCAGCGGGCGCAGATCGCAGCGGAGTATCCTGCCGCGGCCCAACTCGATTTCGATGTGCTCATCGATGATGACGCCTACGTCGCGGCAGTATGGTCGTTGCGAGACGCGCTCGGAGAGGTCGCCACACCGCTTTTTGGACAGTATCTTGCTGACCAGGCAGCGGATCAGAAATTCGTGGATCTTGCCGTCGAAAAACTGACCGGCCTCGGCGTTACTTGCGTGACCTCGGGACGCCATTTTGCGGATGCAGCGCAGCCGGTAGATCTCATTGTTATCGACCTATTTTTCAACAAGGCGCAGGATGATGCGGCGCTTGGCGAGTCTAAGGTCCGGCTCCGCGAGACAATTGAGCGACGGCGCGCCAACCCACCGCTGGTCATATTGATGTCGCGCAGTCCACGGCTGGACCAGAAACGCGACGAGTTTCGTGACGAAGTCGGGCTCCTAGATTCTGCGTTTCGCATTCTTAAAAAGTCGGACATCGAAGAGAGTGACAAGCTCGAACGGCAGCTTGCGCGTCTCGCTGAAAATGCCACAGATTCGCGCAAACTTGCCCGGTTCTTCGCGGCGCTTGAAAGCGGAATGGCGGCAGCGACCGAGCGAACGCTAAGCCTGTTTCGCAACCTCAAACTGTCAGATGTCGGTCAAATCCAGCAGCTTGTGCTCAATGCCGAGGGTGAGCCTGCAGGCAGCTATCTAGTCGATGTTTTTGATCGGGTGCTCCAGCACGAGATCGAGCGCGAGGCAGGGATTATCGACGCTGCGCTTGCACTCAATGACTTTTCAGCGGTGAGCCACCCGCCGCCCTATGTCGCAGGATCTGCCGAACTACAAAAGCTGGTCGAGCGGCTACTGACCCAACATGGCGAGCGCCTGCGGCTGCCAGGAGCCGTCGATGCGCAGGTGACGTTTGGCGACGTGTTGACCACAACGAATACCACCGACCTAAACCGGCTGCGCAAGATAGTGCCCGTCGATATCGCGGAGACCACCGCGATGTTAGTGCTGACGCCGGTGTGCGATCTCCAGCGAAACGGGGCCCCGCGCATACTACTGCTGATCGGCGAAGTTAAGCCGCTCGGTGCGACGGCTTGGACTTATGGGGAAGACGCGCGGACGCCAGCAATACGGTTGAGCGGCGAGCTTGCCTGGATAAAGTGGAACCTCAAACACATCGACACGATCTCGCGCGCGCAGCTCGAAGAAGCGCTCGGCTATAGCGATCTGAAGGTCGCTGCGCGGCTGCGCGAGGCCCATGCAATCGAGCTGCAGCAGCGATTGTTATCTGGTCTGGGCCGGGTCGGCTTGGTTGCTGCTATGCCTGCAACATTTCCGGTCGATGTCGAAATCTATTATGCGGGGACCGACGACAAGCCGACTGGGCTCGAGATTCCCGCGCTTGCCGATGGTGCGGTGTGCTTCGTAGGTCGCGATGACGACAGTAACTCAATCCTGCGCTTGGTAATGACCGAGTCTGGTTGCGACGGCGTAATCGATGCACTAGCCAACCTTGCTGAAGAAACAGTCGCCGAGAAAGCGCGCAAAGCGCTTGGACACATCAAAACTAGCGGCGACCTGCGCAAAATTCTCACCAATGGCCTTGACCTTAAATCCGCGCGCGATGACCGATGGTTTCAGATCCAATCGTTGAGTGGGGCAAATGATGGCGTGCCGAAGATGGGGCTGCTCGCCTGGAATTTCGCCGTACCCGATCAGGCGCTTGAGAAGGGCGACCTTAACAAGGCGGGGGTGATCATCCTCGTCAAGGACCGCGACCAGGCCAACGTCCCAGGGCTCAACGACGCCATTCGCAGCGGGCTGGTCGCGGCGCCGGTGGGCACTGAGCCAGACAGCGAGGACGATCTTAGCAGCCCGACGGTCGCCAACAACCATTGACCATCACTGCGACGAGAAGCCCGTATTGCTGCTCAGTCAGAATTCACGGGCTGAGCTCGAACACGAAACTGCGCCAATGATAGTCGTCTCGGCCGATCGCATCATTGGCCTCGTCGCGGTCAATGCAAGCAAGTCCGGCGGCACGCGCTGCGGCCAGGATCGCGGCATCGGTGTGATCGAAGAACAGCTCAGCAGGTTCGTCGGGTCGCGGCGCACGCACGTTGAGTGCAAGCCGGCCGTCAGCCGCGAGCAGCGCCGACAGGCTCGCGAAACTTGGTGGGAGCGCGGATGGCGGGACCAACATGAGCACGGCCGAGCAAAGTATGAAGTCAAAGCGTTGTCCGGTGCCCGTGATGAGCAGAAGGCGGGGCAGGCGGTCATCTACCCAAGTCACGCCGGGGCTGCGGGCGCTCGCGATGGCGCGTAGGCCGGCTGAAGGTTCGGCGGCGAGGACCTTGAGCCCGCGCGCCGCCATCGCTCGCGCATCGCGTCCGCTCCCTGCTCCGACATCGAGGACATGCCCGCGCTCGGGAAGATAGCGGGCCAGCAACGGATGCACGGCTTCGAAGCCGACGCTGTCATACCGTTCCGCGAACGCCTCGGCATCGCGGTCATAATAATCGGGGGCATCCAGTTGATCTTCGAGCGCCATCAATCGCCGGCCTTTCCGTCAGCGCTTGGCTTTTTTGTGAAATAGGCGCTTGGATTGCAGGCCGCGATTGCCGACCCCAAAGCGGTGAGCAGCAACATCGCGCCAAACAACCGGACGATGGTGTAATCGCCCTTGGTTCTGCGTTTCCCGTCGTAGTCGCGGATATCCTCGAGCACTCGCTGCATCACCCACCTTAAGCGATAGAGCGCACCGATCATCAGCAGATTGGCTATGCAGGCGAAGGCCAGCAGCATCGTGCGCGCCATGTTGGTGAGCGAAAAGCTAGCGACCGCGAACCACAGGCCGCCGGTCAGCGTCATGATGATGAGCGGCGATTGCCATAAAAAGCCGTTGAGCGACCGAAAGTCCTGGCAGCGCTGCTCGTAAACAGCCTTCTGATCCGGCCCGACCGGCGTTACATCGTCACTCATGACTCATCTACTCCTCGCGCTTTCCCATAGCATGGCCAAACGGCGCGTGCGCGGGGGTGTGTGAGCATGGCGGCGCCAATTTATCTCGATGGCTTTGCGACCTTGCCGTTGGCGGCGGAAGCACGCGATGCGATGCTCGCGGTGTGGGAACAGCCCGGCAATGCTGGCTCGCCCAACGCCTCGGGCGAGCGTGCCGCCCGTATCATCGCCGAGGGCCGCGCCGAGGTCGCCAAGCTGATCGGCGCGGCGCCAGGCGAGATCGTGTTCACATCAGGCGCTACCGAAGCCAATAACCTCGCGCTGCTTGGCGTTGCCCCCGCCGCCGCGGCGCTGCAGCCGGGTCGCCGCCGCATCGTCGTGTCGGCCATCGAACATAAGGCGGTGCTCGAACCAGCGCGGCTGCTCGAACGCCAAGGGTTTGCGGTCAGCGTGGCCCCGGTCGACGGCAATGGCCGGCTCGATCTCGCGGCACTTGACGCATTGCTTGGCGAGGATGTCCTGCTCGCCTCGCTGATGCTGGTCAACAACGAGACCGGCGTGGTCCAGCCCGTGGTCGAGGCAGCGGCCTTGGTCCATGAAGCGGGCGGGCTCGTCCACAGCGACGCGGCGCAAGCCGCTGGCAAGATCGCGATCGACGTGTTCGACCTCGATATCGACTATCTTAGCCTCTCGGCGCACAAATGCTATGGTCCGATGGGCATTGGCGCGCTCTATGTTGCAGCGCATGCCCTCAAGCCGGCACCGCTCATCCATGGCGGTGGGCAGCAAGACGGGATGCGTCCCGGCACCGAGCCAGTGCCGCTGATCGCGGGGTTCGGGGCGGCAGCCAAGGCCGCCCGCGAGCGGCTGGAACAGGACCAAATCCATGGCATACGGCTCGTCGAGATGCTGATCGACGGTCTTGTCGAGCGACAGCTGCGGGTGCGGCGGATCACCGGCGATGCGCCGGTGGTTGCCGGCAGCGCCGCGCTTCAGCTCAGCGGCATCGATGCCAACAGACTCTGCGCGATGGCGGCACGCCAGGTTTCGCTTTCGACCAGCTCGGCCTGCACATCGGGCCAGATCAAACGGAGCCATGTGCTTGAAGCAATTGGATTTTCTGAAGGCGAGGCGCGGCAGGTCATCCGCATTTTCTGCCACCGCAATCAATCTCACGACGACATTATCGAGGCGATCGATCATATTGCCGCCGCTGCACATCGTTCCTGCCTTGCAGCTGGAGGAGTTCGCCAGTAGTGTCCCGACATGCGCCGGGGTAACGTTAGATTTGATTCTAGAGGGCAGTTTGCGGGACATGAAACCTTCCCGCTGCGCCTGTTGTGGCTGAAAAAGGCTTATGACGCCGTAGGCTCTGGAGTCGACGCTAGAACATTCCAGGAACAAGATGCAATCGCACGTTTCGGTGTCGGGCGTAATATGGCGGCATCGATCCGCTATTGGGCGCTGGCGAGCGGCTTCTTCACCGAGCGCGACAGACTGATCGCAGCGACGCCGCTTGGCGCGACGATCCTCGCCGACGATGGATTCGACCCCTATCTCGAACAGGCCGCAACGGTGTGGCTAGCCCATTGGCACGTCGCCGCGACGCCTGAGATGACAACAACGGCCTATTATGCCTTTAATCTGCTGAGCGCGATCGAGTTCGACCCGGCGATCTTGCTCGAAGAATTGTTCGCGCTTGTCGAGGAGAATGGCTGGCGCGCGACCCGCGGCACGTTGAAGCGCGATATCGAGGTGTTCCTGCGCAGCTATGTCCGGCGCGGCGACGCGCTCAACGAAGATGCGGCCGAACCGCTCTTGGCTGAGCTTGCCATTATCCGCGAAGCGCGGCTCGGCGGCTGGTATGAATTTGTCCGCGGGCCCAAGCCGAGCCTGCATGACGCCGTCTTCGCGCTGGCGCTTTACCAATATTGGGAGCGAAGCGGCGGCTTGACGACTTTGACCGCTGAGCAGATTTGTTACGCGCCGGGGTCGCCCGGTCGCGTGTTCAAGCTCGACGAAGACAGCGTGATTACCCGGCTGATGCGGCTCGAGGATCTGACCGGCGGCGCTTGGCAATGGGTCGATACGGCGGGCCTGCGGCAAGTGCAGCGGACCGCAGCGTTCGACCCGCTGACCACGCTGAAGCTAGCTTATGGTCGCTATGACGATGTCAAGGTCGCGGCATGACCAAGCTCGCCGCCCCCACTCACCCCAAACTTGCCGGTAGCGTTACGATCGATCGGCGCTTCGCGCGATCGGCGCGGCTCGACGCCGACCTCAACGGCACCCCGCCGCTGGTCGGCTATGTCCTGCAAGCGAGCGTCGCCAAGGCGCTCAAGACGCTGGGCGAAAGCCAGTGCGACAGTCATCAAGGCGCGTACACCTGGACCGGCCCCTATGGCGGCGGTAAGTCAAGCGCGGCCTTGCTGCTCGCCAATCTTGTCGCCGGCGCCAAGGGCAACCGCAAGATCGCCCGTGACATTGCCGGCGAAGCGCTGTCCCGGCTCTACACCGAAGCCTTTCCTGAACCGCAGGGGCGATGGAAGGTCGTGGCGGTCACGGGCAGCCGCACGCGGCTGCGCGATGCGATCATAGACGCGGCGACCGTGGCGCTCGATTGGAGCTCCCAACAGGCCGCCGACTATGGCGCGAGCGACGACAAGCTAATCGGTGCGCTGATCGCGGGTGGCACCGCGACGTCAAGCGGCACGCTCTTGATCCTCGACGAACTCGGTAAGCTGCTCGAACACGAAGCGCTTGAAGGTGGCGATGTGCATCTGCTGCAGGATCTCGCCGAGCGTGCGACGCGCAGCAAAGGCAAGCTGGTCGTCATCGGCATCCTGCATCAGTCGTTCGACCAATATGCTGCTCGTGCCGCGCGTGATGCGCGGCAGGAATGGGCGAAGGTCCAGGGGCGGTTCCAAGATATCGGGTTCCTGTCGGGTGCCGATGAGACCGTTGCGCTGCTCGGCCGCGCGATCGCGGCAACTTGCCCGCCCGACGCTCACGCCAGAGCCAGCGATATCGCTACGGCTGTCGCCAAGCGACGGCCGACCGAAGCCGAAAGCCTGGCGGTCGCGCTTGCCGACACCTGGCCACTCAATCCGGTCACCGCGCTGCTGCTGGGCCCGGTATCGCGCGCGCGGTTCGCACAGAATGAGCGCAGCGTTTTCGGTTTTCTGAGCTCGGCCGAGCCGTTCGCGTTCCAGGAATTTCTCGAAACCACGGGCGATGATGGTCGGACCTATGATCCGGCGATGTTGTGGGATTATCTCGCCGCTAATTTCGGCATGGCGCTCGCCGGCGGCAACGACGGCAGCCGGTTCAGCCTAGCCTATGAAGCGATCGAGCGCGCGGGCGCCAAGGGCGAAGCGCTGCATGTCGCGCTCACCAAGTCGGCGGCGGTGATCGAGTTTTTCCGCAACGGCTCGGGCGTCGCGCTGTCGGATGATTTCCTGGCCGCCGCCGTCCCGTCCGCCTCCCCCGCGGCCATCCGAAGCGCGATCAAGGATCTGCTCGACTGGGCGATCCTGATCAAACAGCCGCGGCTCGGCGGCTACGCGCTATTCGCCGGCAGCGACTTCGACCTTGAGGAAGCGATCGGGCGCGTCGAGGTACCAGTCGACAATGTCCAGCTCGAAGGTGTCCCAAACCGCGTCGGGTTCGGCTTCGCGACGGCCAAGCGCCATTATTTCCTGACCGGCGCGCTGCGCACCTTCGAGATCGCGCTTCAGGTCGTGACCGGCGCCGATACAGCTGACAGCTTGGCCGACCGCGTCCGCGCCCGTCCACAGCGCGGCAGCGGTTTGTTGCTGCTGACGCTGAGCGATGGCGATATTCCGCGCCAGGGACTCGATGCGCTCACCAAGGGCGCCGCCAAACGCCTGAAGGGCGATGGCCGGGCGGTGGCGATCGGCGCGGCCAGCGAAAGCTTTGCATTGCGCGCAGCAGCCGCCGAACTCACCGCGGTCGAGCGGGTATTCCGCGAGCATCCGCAGCTCGAAGGCGATCGTATCGCGCGCCGTGAGATCGCCGCGCGTCAGTCGCGCTGCATCGATGAGCTGCATCGCAAGCTCGAGGCGGCGCTCGAAGGCGCCAAATGGTATCTCTCGCCAGCCCCCGGCCGAGCGCATAGCGAGCCGCTGGCGATGATCGCGAGCGCGCTCGCCGATGTCGGTTACGCCAAGGCGCCGATTCTCAAGAGCGAACTGCTGCAGCGCGATAAGCCATCGTCCAATTCGATGGCGGCACTGCGCGAGCTTGCCCATGCGATGGTCAATTGCTTCGAGCAGAAGCAGCTCGGGATGACGCAATATCCCGCTGAGCTCGGCCTTTACTTGACCGTCATCAAGCCGTTCGGCCTGCATCGTGAGATAGAGCCGGGCACCTATGATTTCACCGACCCCGACGACAGTCCGGCCGGCAAGTCGCTCCAGCCTGCCTGGCAGCTGATCGATGAGGCTGGTGACGAGCCGCTCGATGCAATCTTCGCGCGCTGGGCCGCACCACCTTATGGAATCAAGGCGGGGGTTATGCCGGCATTGGCGCTCGCTTATATGCTGGCGAAGCGCAGCAGCGTCGCAGTCTATATCGATGGCGTCTATCAGACGTCGATCGACGATGTGGTAGTTGATCGACTGCTGCAGAAGCCGGGCAGTTTCAAACTGCGGCGGATCGACCGATCGGTGCGCGAGATGGCGTTCCTGAGTGAGCTCGCCAAACTGCTCAACGTCGAACAGGGCAGCGCCTCACTTCCAGTGGCAGCAGCGCTGTTTCAGCGATTCGAGGCGCTTCCGCCCTTCGCCAAGCGCACCGGCCGAGTCGATGAGCTCGCGCGCATTACCAGGGGGGTGGTCACCAAGGCGACCGATCCCGAGCAATTGCTGTTCGACGACCTGCCGGCGGCGCTCGGCGATCAGCTGTCACCAGAGGCCATTTACGAAGCGATCGAGGCGACTGAGGCCGCCTATCCTACCCTGCTTGCCGAGCTGCGACTGGCACTCGGGCGCGCGCTTGGCATCGATCCGCAGGATTTTGGCGGGATCGCCGAGCGCGCTGCCGCGGTGCGTGGCCTCACCAACGACTATAATTTTGACGCCTTTGCCGATCGCGCCGCCGCGATCGAACAAAGCAAGGGCGATATCGAGAGCCTCGTCAGCGTGCTGCTGCACAAGCCGGCGCGCAGCTGGTCGGATCGTGACCGCGAGGAAGCGCTGACCGAGATTGCTCGTTATGGCCGCCGCTTCCGCGAACTCGAAGCACTGGCGGTGGTGCGCGATCGCCGTTCGCACACCGAGGCGCTCGCGCTCGTCGTCGGGCTCGATCCCAAGGTGGCGCCGCTGATGCGCAGCTTCGTGCTCACCGAGACGGAGAAGAAGGCCGCTGCTGGCATGGCCGACAAGCTGGTCGCGACGCTGCGCGCCGACAACAAGGAAGGCCGGCTGCAGCTGGCGGCGCTAGCGCGCGCGGTGGCGATGCTCGCGGCCGACAGCGAGACCGAGGCGGAAGCGGCATGAGCGCTGAACGGCATATTTTGGGGATTTCAGGCGGTCGCGACAGCGCGGCGCTAGCAGTCTATATGCGCCAGCATCACCCTGAGCTGAGCCTCGAATATTTCTTCACCGACACGGGCAAGGAGCTGCCCGAAGTCTATAGCTTCCTCGACAAGCTCGAAGGGTTCCTCGGTAAGCCGATACAGCGGCTCAACCCAGATCGCGACTTTGATTTCTGGCTCGACGAATATGGCAATTTCCTGCCCTCGCCGCGCACGCGCTGGTGCACGCGGCAGCTTAAATTGCGGCCGCTCGAACATTGGCTGAAGGCCGATCTCGAAGCCGGCACTGTGATCAACAGCTATGTTGCGATCCGCGCCGACGAGCCCAGCCGCGAAGGCTATCAGGCGACGCACCCCAATATGCGGGTGCATCTGCCCTTGCGCGAAGCGGGTATCGACCGCGCCGGCGTGCTCGAGATCCTCGACCAGTCCGATGTCGGCGAGCCCGATTATTATCAGTGGCGGTCGCGCTCGGGCTGCACCTTCTGCTTCTATCAGCAGAAGATCGAATGGGTGCGGCTTGCCGAGCATCATCCCGACCGGTTCGCCGAGGCGGTCGACTATGAGAAGACTGCGCTCAAGGACGGCTCACCCTTTACCTGGAGCCAAGGCGAGAGCCTGATCGATCTGATTGCGCCCGAGCGGGTCGCGCAGATCAAGGCCGACTATGAAAAGCGGCGCGAGCGCCTGCGCCGCAATCGGCGGATCAACCCGCTATCCGCGCATACCGCCGAAACGATCGACGATGTCTATGGCATCGACGAAGGCTCGAGCAGTTGCGTGATTTGCCACAAGTAAGTTCGATGCCTCTCTAACCGACAATTGCCGCTTCAATTTGGTCCGCGAACGCCTTGCCGTCAGCCGGTCGCGTCGCAGCTCTATGGTGCAGGGCGCGGAAGATCGGATCGAACAGCGCTTCGGGACCAGTCCAATCGTCTCGCGAGAGGATGCCGGTGGGATGGCTTCGGTTCACGACGAACCAGAACACAGAGGCGAGTTGGAAGACGTCAGAAGCTGCATCTATCTGATCGTCCCGGCCAATGCTGCGGTTGTTAGCCTCTGGCGACATCCAGAAGCGTGGGCCCACAATCTGCCAGTCCGGCGTCACCCGTTCTTCAACCGGCAAACCCAAGACGTCGCAGAGACCATAATCGCTCAGGACCCACCGATCGCCAACTACGAGGATATTGTCGGGTTTGATGTCGCGATGGATTGCCTTGGTGTGCAACTCGCCCAGCCCCGCGGCGAGCCCACGGAATTGCGCCTGGAAAACCTCGCTGGGAACTTCGGCACGCCTGACCAGGTCGGTGAGCGCTTCGATTGCCAGAACCATAACAATGAACGGCACCACCTTGTTCTGGTTCGGCCTGCGCGGTCGCCTCAATTCCCCATCGACGGCACCAGCATCCTGGTAGACGATGAGATGCTCGTGTTTGAGATCCGCCAGCAGCGCGCGTTCGCGATCGAAACGGGCGCGCCGATCGTCACGAAAATCGAGAAGAAACTTGACCGCATATTCCGTGCCGTCGCTGAGATCGATGCACCTGTGGACGACACCGTTTCCCCCAGCCGCAATCCGATCGCCAACCTCATATTGCCGACCAACTGAGGAGTGGACCTCGTCCGGAATGACGACGGTTTCACGCGGCGTCGCGTCTCCTCGACCGGTGAAGAGCACAGCCATGTCACGCCGCCTCGCCGCAGCCGACCACACGCCAACACGCATTTGAGAGCTGGAACACTGCAGCGTCGGCCGGCCAATCTAGCACGCGATCGCCGCCGCCATGATCGTGCAGCGGTTCACCGCAGGAGCCGCAATCGTCGAATAGCTTACCATGTGCGCTGAAATCGAGCTGAAGCGCCATGGACTCGAAGCGCTGGCGGACATTCTCCTCGGGTCGCCGCTGCCGGTACGTTCCGGTGAAAATGTCCAAGAGGAAGTTCTTTCGCCAGGATCGACTGGCGATAGTGTTCGCTTGCGATACGCACTTGATCGCATACTCGCTTAGAACATTGACTTCGGACTCCGGTGCGATGTTGTCGTCGAGCAGGCGGATGTCGCCGCGCAGCGGTTCGAGGTCACGGCCTGCCAGCGTGCATCCGCTGCGGTGAAATTCATAGATCGTTAGAAACAGGGAGTAAAAATCCGACTTCTGTTTGAAGCGCGTCTTCGCGAGAGAAATACGCTCTTGCAAAAAAATCGTCTGTAAATCATTCAGGACAGCAAGGAACTCGCTTTTGGTGGTCGCCTCGTCGGCTGGATTCCACACGGCGTAGCGCGCGTAGAAATAGTCCAGGTCCCCTTTCTTGTCCTGCGGCCCTTCGAGCATCCCCGCGAGGATTTCTGAAACGAACTCTACATCGCCCATGCGCCGGCGCTGTCCGACGGTGAACACCCGGCTTTCCTCGAGATATTCATTGAGGGACAGTTCAGTCGCCAAATCAAGGAAGCGACCGGGAAAGTCCGCACGCCTCAGCTCCTGCTTGTTCAATGGTAGGGAGTATTTGTTGACGCGCGAATACACCTCCCGCACTTCGTCCTCGGTAAAGCCGATGGCCTCATTATAGTCGATCTTATATTGAAGAATCTGGTTCCGAATTTCCTGCGGCAGTTCGGAGAATCTCAGTCCGGCGAACTCCCCCGAATAGGGCTCGTCAAGGGCGAACTCGTCGCGGAGAAACGCCAGGATGGCAGAGATGCGCTGCTGTCCATCAATGACCTGCCGATAGGTGTGATCGTTCCGTATGTCATTCCAGAGGAACATCTTGGGCATCGGCACCTGCCGCAAGATCGTGTCGATCAGCATAATACGAGCAGCCGGGTTCCAGACCTCTTTGCGCTGGAAGGATGGCCGCAGCTCAAGACGATCGCTCAGTGCCCAATCGCGGAGATCGGAAATGGGGTGCGGGCTGCTGTTCCATGTTCCCATGGTCGTTCCTCGTTTTACCTTTCGTCACTCGCGACAATCGCGTCAACCGCAGCATCGATATCATCGTCCGACAGGAACGGTGCCTGCGCATAGATGATTGCCGGCTCTCCGCTCAGCCGCGCCGCCAGATGACCCAGACCAAGTAGCTGCTCAGCCCCCTTAACCCCCAGCGCGATCTCTGAGGTACCAACGCTCGCGACCTTGAGGATCAGTCGATTGCCGAGATTGTCGCGCAGTTGCATGGGCATCACATTCGCGTCCGGACGCTGGGCGGCGAAGATCAAATACATGCCCGCCGCACGTGCCTTAACCCCAAGGCGCGAGACGTTCGAGGTCACCGCCGCCTTATAATCCTCGGTCAGCATCCATTCGGCGAATTCGTCATGGACGAGGAACACATAGGGCAAGCGTTCGTCGGCGGCGACCTTGGTGTTGAACGAGCGGATATCGCGGGCGCCATGGGCACGAAACAGTTCGTAGCGCCGCTCCATTTCGGCGACGAGCCCTTCCATGACCTCGACCGCACGGGTCTGGTCGACGATCACGCCGCCTTGCAGATGCGGGAGCCGCTCGACCGCGGCATAGTCGACCCCCATTTTGGGATCGATCAGATAGATGTGCGCGAGCTGACTTGGATTGGTCGCGGCGATGTCGAGCAACAGCGCCTGGATCAGCACCGACTTGCCCGACCCAGTGGCACCGGCGACCAACGTGTGCGGCTCGTGCTGCTGCCCGCCGGCAAAGGGTCCGCCAAGGTTGAGATAGAGGATTTCGCCGTCGAGCTCCTTCAAGCCCAGCACGAACGAGGTGTTCACGCCCGCGGCATTGCGATTGATTTCGCGGCGCCCCCACACGTCCCATAGCGACACGAGCTGGCGCTGTGGGCGTGCGACCCCAACGACGATCTCTCCCGGCAGTGGCGAAACCGAGATCAGGCGGAGACCATGGGTCGTCAGCAAGGCTGACTGGCGCGCCTCGATGTCTTCGACGCGCAGCCGGTCTGAGCCCATGAAGCGGATCAACGCGGCATTCGGGGTCAGGCGGGTCGCGGTGACCTTCGCCTGGAGATTATAGCCCAACAGCGCCGAGCGTAGCTTCTGCGCGGTCGCTTCGAGCCATGCCTGTGCCTCGGCCGACTCCTCATGCGCGGCCTCGGCACGGGCCTGGACCAGCCCGCCGATCCCCGTGCTTGCCCCAGATGTTGGAGCGCTCTCGGGTTCGACAGTTCCAGATGAAGGCGCGGCCGGCGGCGGCGCCACGGGCGCAACCGAATCCACCGCTTGAGAAAAGGTCGGCTTGCCGGCCGCGGGCGCTACCGGCTCGCTTGGGTTGGGCTTCTCCAATTGCGGAGCAGGATGGACGCCCGATCCGCCTGGCTCGGTCGCCGCGGCGGCGCCGCCGCCCTGCGGGCCATCTTGCGGCGGTTCCTCGACGGACACGCCGCCTTCGGGGTCGCCATCGTCGTCATCCTCGTCATAATCGTGAACGATCGGCTTGGTGCTCGAGCCCCCCGCAATTTCGACGTCGATGGTCTTGGTCCATTCGACGCGCGGCGCGGGATCCTGGAAGTTGGACTTGTCCCAAAGGTGGTTAGCGCCAAGGCCGGCGCGGATCGCGGCGAGCGGCGCGCCCGCCTCATAGGCCTTGATCAACTGACGCAGGCCTTCGCGCGTAAACGTCTCCTGCAGCCCTCCGTTAATTCCAGCCAAAGGCTCCTGGTCGCCAAAACTGCTCGCGTCCCCTGCCGGCCCCGAAATGAAGATATGCGAATAACCGCGCAGATCGATCGGCACGACGCCGCGCCGGATGCCGTCGCGCACGCGTTCGAGCAAGTTGGGCTGACCGAGTGCGGTTGTCCCGTCGAGCAGCAAGTCGGCGATGCGCGAGAGCCACAAATCGCGGTCGAGCCGCCCGGGATCGCCAAACAGCGCATCGTCGATCCGCGTCACGGTCTGCCTGAGCTGGCTGCGCGACTTGCGGGTCGCCTCGGCGGCGCCCGACTGGTCGACATATTTTGCTTCGGTAACGATCGCGCGAAGCTGGGGCTCGCCATCAGCGCCCGTCGACAGGCACAGGCCGAGAATATCGGCGATGCCTTCCTCTTTCTGTCCTAGCCATTCGGCATAGTCGTCGAGCAGGAACCAGGCGATCGCGGCGCTGCTGCCCATTTCCTCGGCAATGAGCGCGCGGCTCAGCACCAACCCGATCAGTTCGCCGGCGGAGACGCCGCGCTTGGCGGCACGCAGCACGATGTCGCCCGAAATCGCATTGGCGTCCTCAATCATCCGCTTGGCGAGACCTGCGAGCCGGGCATCATCCAGCCCGAGTGACAATTCGGTCAGACGGCGCAGCACAAGCACATGGAGGATGCGCAGCTCGGAGGTCGATGAGACCACCATGTTGCGGCCATGAGTGCGCTGACGGCGGTAGCGGATGACGTTGATTCCCTGGGCGGCCAGTTGGCGCTTGTCGAGCAAGTCGTCATAGGTCGCGACCCATTCGGCAAGGCCGTGGACCTCTTCGAACATCGACTTGAGGCCGCTATCCTGGAACGAGATCTGCCGTGCCGGCAGATAATGTTCGTCGGGCCCATGCGACTGGCGCCGCACGACATTGGCGACCGCATCGACATAGGCCCAGCCGGTATCGGGCTGGCGCGGACAGGTCAGATAGCTGGTTGCCTTCAATTCGTCTTCGGCGGTGACACGCCGATAAGACCAGCGCGCCGGGACATGCTCGAGGATTGGCGGGTTGTCGGCGATCGCCGGTACCGGAAACCATTGCTCGCGCGCCTGGCGCGATACGACATCGTGAAGGAAGGCGACGTCGATCGCGCGCGTCTCGCTTCCGGTCGCCGTGCCACTATCGAGCATCATGCCGATGCGCAGCTTGGACATGAAGTTGCGCGAAGTTTCGCTGACCACCACCGCGTCGGGATCGCCTTCCGAGCGTTCGAGCAGCTCTGTATAGACGCGCGACAGCCGAGTGCGATCAGGGTGACGCACCAGCACATTGCAGTGCACCTCGTCCTGGTCCTGCACTGAGCCCAAGGCATTGACGGTCGCGAGCGGAAGCCCGGCCGCATCACAATTATAGAGCATGATGCTCAAGTTTGAGCGCTCGTGCGGCTGCAAGTCGAGATAACGTTCGAGCAGGCTGCGGATTTGCCGAGCAGCTTCGGCCGGATCGACGTCGGTGGTTGCTTCGGAGGGGTCGCGGACCGGGCGTTCGAGCAGGCTATAGTCGTTGACGGTGCTGGTTTCGGCGAGCAGCACGGCTTCGGCGCCGTCATAGCCGACCGCGATCTCGGGGAAGAGCGGATGCGCGAGCTCGTCCCGCAAATCGGCGAAGAACAGTCGCGAGTCGCCGAAATTCACATCGACGTCGGACAGGAGATAGGCGGCGAGACCCGCGATCGAGCGCATCTTAGACGCGCTCGCGGCTAGGCGCAGCGGGTGCCAGGGCGCGACGATCGCCGAGGGCGCCCCGCCCACCACGCGCACACTGCCGAGACTGAGCAGCGGCTCCCATAGATCGCGCCGGTTGAGGTCGCCGGGCGCATGACGAAGCATGGCGCCGAGCAGCGCGCCATAGGCTTCGGCTTGGGCGACGAGGCTCGCTGAGGCATAGCCCGAGCTCTGCAAGGCGATGAGCGCCTCGCCATAAAGCTCGGCAAAGCGGCTCCAGGCTGCTTCGATCGCGGCGATCCCCTCGGCGTCGATCCGCCCGCGGTCGCGGGCAGCTTTCAGCGCCTTGGGAAAGAGCTTCGCGATATCTTCGCCGGCATTGGTGCGCGGAATGAGCGTACCTGCATCCTGGCCGAAGGCGGGTTGCAACGTGCCGACATCGCCCAATGAGACGGACTGCAGCGCGCCCTTGCGGCTGACCGGCAGACGGGCGACCTGGCTGCGCACGAATGGCCGTTTGAGCAGCCGGGCGATATCCTTCGGCAATTCAAGGCCGATCACGCCGGGCTGCCCGGTCCAGACGAGCTGGACCGTCGCCTTGTCGCTGCCGACGGTCAGCGCGATATCGAACTTGATCTGGATCGCCCCGCGCGCGGTCGATTCATTTCGGCGATATTTCTTCTGCCGCGCCTTGGCGCGCTCGAGCAGCTCTTCATAAGCGAAGAGATAGGGCACATCCCATTCAACCGCCGATCCGATCAGCGCCGGCAGGCCGCGGTAGCGCAGCCCGAAGGAGAGACCGACATCGGCATTGAGATCGAGAAATTGCGCACGGGTGCGGCGCGAGGACTTGATGACGAGCTTGCGCGGCCCACCGACCAGACTGACCTGCCCAAACAATCGCTCGATCGCGCGCAATAGGCCTTCGAGAAAGTCGGTGCATTCGATCGGACGGCCGAAGACGAACCGCTCCCATTTGACGCGAAGCGCCTTGTCCTGGCCGAGATCGTCGCGATGCGCCTCAAAGAAGTCGCGATCGTCGTCGCGCGTTTCCTTGAGCGAGCGCCCCTTGAGCGCGACAAGATACTCTTCGTCCGCCGGGCTCAGCCGGTCGGGCAGCGTGAACTCGAAAAAGTTGATCGTTTCCTGCGCGAACGAGGTCCTCTTGAGCTTGATGCCAGAGAAGAGCTGGAGGACGCTCTGCCCTTCCCATTCATAGCCCGCGAGCGCTTCGGCCTCGGGTCCCCAGCCGGGCGCGGTGTCGACGAACGCCTCGATCGCGGAATGCACCTCGGCCGGGATATCGTCGCGCACCTCGTCGAACTGGCTGCGCAGTTCCTCGCCTTCGATGATCTGGCGATTGGGCCGCTGCTTGACCAATAATGGCTTGCGGTCGGAGACGAGCTTTTCGAACAGCTTTTTCCAGCGGCGCGGCTGCTCGCGATCCTTGTCGCCGAGCCCCATGAAATAGCCGCTGTCGCGCGGCAGGCGCAGCGCCGGAAGTGCCCAGCCTAGCGCCAGCGCGACAGGGACGGCGTCGGTTTCGATCCGCTCCCGGGTCATCGCGACATAGGTGCCGATCTGGTGCAGGGTCCAGTCATCGGCGCTATTGAGACCCCGCAATGCCGCCTTCCAGCCGGCGATCTGCCCGTCGCTGAGACCCAGCCCGGCCGCAGCGGCATCGACCCAGGACTCGGGGTCCTGGGTCAGCTGCTTGGCGCCGATCAGCGTCACGTCGCCGAGTGAGGCCCCCTGGTCGTCATCGGTATTGGCGAGCAGCATCGCTGGCTTGTCGCACGCCGAGTTGCGGACACGGACGGTGCGCTCGTCGGTGATGACCGTCTCGGGAAGCCCGAACGGACCGACGAGATCACGCGGCAACGCGATCATCAACTTGTCCACCGCAACGGGATCTGCAAGCAGCGCGCGCGTGATCGCGGCGACCTGTTCACCAGTCAATCGGTCGAGCAGATAGCGGGCGAGCTCATCCTCGGCGGTCAGCGCGTCGAGGCGCAGGCGAATGGATGTGGCGCCAGCGGCGCCGATCAGATCTGAGGGGGTCACGCGGCTTGTGCTCGCTGGAAGGGATTTTCAACATAGGCGCAGCTGTCGGACAGCCGCTTCAGAAGACCGAGACTCGCGAGTCGCTCTTCCAACCGGTGCGCATTGTCGGAAAAATCTTCCTGATCGGCGGTGCCGGCATCGATGAAGGACCGCGCTTGCGCATCGCCGATTACAAAGCCGTAGCGCTCATGGATGCGAACGAGGAAATCCTTGAATTCGAGCCGCTCGCCGACACAGGCGATGACCAAGGTCTTAAGCAGCCGGTCGGTGGGTGCGTAGCGGACGCGCCGGCTCGACCGGCGAGACGACAGTCCGATTGCGCGCGACCAGGTCATATGAATCTTGCCGACATGCTGCTTGTGGCGAACCGTCGCCCGCTCGACGAGCTTGTCTACGAAGTCGCGCGGCTCAGCGGTGAGTTCGTCATCGTCGCTATCGGGCCAGCCGAACTCGCGTTTCAGGATATCGGTCGCGTTCAGGGTGGGGTCGTCGGAGGCGAGCGCCGCCTCCCACGCATCGGTCTCCGTGACGCGGCGCACGAACCGCTCGATCGCTTGTTGCGGCAGCATGTTGTTGTGCTGGTAGCTATCAGCCGACAGGTCGCGCACGACCGATTTGCGAGGCGATACGATCTCGCACACTAATGTGATCGGTGGCCGATCGAGCAGTTCGCGCGCGCGGTCGAGTTGGTAGAGGATCAAGTTCAAGCCGGTCATCGCGACGAGATGCGGGATCGCGTCGTGCGCCGGGATCGGCAGATTAAGAATCGCCAGCCAGTCGCTCGCGAGACGATCGAAGATCGGATGGCTTGAGCAGGGCAGATAGGCGCCGGCGCGTTCCTGCTTGGCGAGCTGGGGCTCGCCCTGCAGCGCCAGCGCCATGCTGTCATAGGGCGCCGGGCTCTCAAGAAACTTCGACACCAGAGCTCCGCGCAACGCGTCGGCATGCCGGCTGCGCGCGAGCATTAGATAGAGCAGTTCGCCGCTGCGCGCGAAGAAGCGCCGGTCGTTGGAGACGCTGCCGCTCGGCTTGACATTGACGTCCTCGTAGAGCGCGTGCGGGCCGAACGGGAAGACGAATTTCGAGCTCCAACGCTTGTTACTGGTGCCTTCGATCGCCGAACCCTGCAGGAAGTCGAGCACGGCGGCGAAATCGTCGAAGCTCTCGAAGCGATCGCGCAAGTAGCTGAAGTCGGGCCGGTCGATCCCGCCGGTGCTCTCGGCCATTTTCTCGAGCCACATCGACCAGGCCGCCTCGTCGGAGCGCGCTTCGGCCCTGACCGTCATGACATGCGGGTTGTTGAAGACGAGGTTGCGCAGATGAAGCTGCAACTGCGGCTTGTACGAGAGGCTGTTCAAGCGGTCCTCGCGGAGCGCCTGCCCCGCGCGATGCTCGGCGAGAAGCACGTTCATGAACTCGAGAAAGATCAGCCACGGCGCCTGCTCGTCATGCAAGCGGTGTCCCCAGATCGCTTCGTCGATCCAAAAAGCGGGACCAGCGCGGTCCTCGAATTCGGTCGGACGGGGCAAAATTTCCATGGTCATACCCGTACGATCACGCGGCGCGGCTGCGCGCGGCCATCGGCATTGAGTTCGATAAAGCGCAACACAAGCTCGCCATCGCCGTCCTCGTCATCCCCATCGAGCCGGCGGCGGTTTTCGGTTTCGCGCAGCAGGCGCGCCTTGAATGCCAGTAGATCCTCATGGCATTCGAGCGAAAAGCTGCTCGGCAGCGCACCTTCGGCAACGCGGCCGAGGAACTCGAAGCGCGTCGGCGACAAGGACAGAAACACCGGCGGGATCTCGTTGCCGCGCACGAGCTTCACCATCACGCCGAACGAGCCGTCGACGGGGTCGGAAACGATGCAGACCTCCTCGCCGCCTGAGCGCGGGACCGAGATCAGCTCGTCGAGAAGTGGGCTGCGTTTCGACTGCGAATAGCTGCCCGAGGTGGCGAGCACGAGCTCATCTTGGTTCTGCACGAGCATGCCGGTGAAAATGCGGTTGAGGCCGCGCACGACCATGTTGAGCGCGGTTCGTGGCACGGCCTGGCGCGCCGCAATCTTTTCGGCGACCTCGAGATAGAGCCCGGCATAGCGAAAGACGGTGAGATCCCAGAGCGCGTAGTCGTCGACCCGTCCCTCGGGCATGGTGAAGAAGAGCCGCTGGCGCTGCGCGCGCAGCACATTCAAAAAGCCGGTGCGATCGCCATCGTCGGCGCCTTCCAAATAGGTCCGTTGCGCCATGGCATAGGCCGGTGTCGCGCCATAGACCGGGTCGTTGAGCACGAGTGCGGCATAGTCGGCGGCATGAATCGGGTCGTCCGCGCCGTAGACCAGCAGATTGTCGACGCGGTTGCTGGTTTCGGCCCCGATACCGAAGGCGTTCAGCTTGCGGAACAGCTCGGTCTTTTCGGCTTTGCTGGGCTTTAGATTCTCGCCAAAGATGTTGCGATAGATGCTGGCAAGATCGGCCTTGCCCGAGGCTGCTATCCGTGTGACATCGTCGCAGCTCATTAATCCGTCGCGCGCATCGGGGTGTCCCAGAATGGCGTTGGTGACGAGCGCCAGCAATTGCCGTACCGGGAAATGGCTGCCGTTGCGCTCGCTCAATTCGATGAGAGCGGTCAGCCGGCGCTTGAATGGATCCTCGAGCTCATCGCCGACTAGGCGGCGGCGGTTCTCGAAGATCGGGCAGCTCACATCGATGTTCGCGGCGCAGCTTTCACACCCCGCCCAGCCTTCGTGACCGGTGACCTCGTCGATGATCGCCATCGCCATCGTGGCGGCCGGCGAGCGGCTGAGGTCGGTCAGATCGAGCGCGATGCCCGGATCGCTGGTGATGCCGATCACGAGCAGATCCTCGACAACTTTGCTGACGCGTGCGATGGCGTCGGTGTCGGGGACGGATTTGAGCTTTTCGAGAAGCTGGCCGTGATTGGCGGCGAAGAGGTAAAAAGTGGTCGTCGACGGATCCGCGACATCGCGGGCAAACTCGGCAATGAGATCGCTGCTTTCATCGTCGCGCAGCTCGCTCAAGTCTTTGACGATGACGAGCGTGCGGTCGCCGAGTGCGAGCCGTTGGATCTTGTCGCCCTGGTTCCAAGCAGCGACGTCTCCGCCGAGCGCGACCCAGACCTCGCGGCAGTGATAGGTCTTACCATCGCCCGCCGTACCAGTGATGATATGCGAAACCGGCTGGTCGCCTTTGAACATCGCGACGAGTTCATCGCGCAACGGCGCCGGCAAGGTGATCGGACGAATTCTGTGCCGACGGAGTGCGCGCTGAATCGACTCGTCGTACATATTGTCGTTGGTGGGAATCGGCCCGTAGTTGCGCAAAAACCGCACCCATGCCGCCACGTTCGGATTTGCCGCCAAGCTTCGCCCCCAAGTTTCCGACATGTTCCAGCCAAAGAGCCGGTTGGTCAATGACGATCGACACTCGCTGGCCAGGTTGGGCGAGACGACTAAAAAGTTCGTGAATCTTGCGGCTTATGCGTGGCGCTGGTCCTCCTCCTCCTGGATCAGTGGTCGTCTGCTGCTCTAGAGACCCGGCATACACAAAATCTTTTCTGCGAGCGGACCAGTTTTCAGTTCGGCAGCGGATCGGCGAGTTGACATCCCTCATCCGATAGTTGGACCTGATCGTCCTCGCCCGAACTGCCAACTGATGCCGTCCGCTCGCATGATCCCCGAAGTGGCCTTGCCGATGTTGCGCTCCAGCACATCACGCCATGGTACAAGCGTGAAATCCCGCGACCGTTCGACAACGGCGTAGCTTCCGCTTTCCAGGTCAACGCGACGTGCGATCACGCCCTCGATGCGGTCCCCGTTTTGCGCCGGTTCGAACGGCTTGCCGAACTGCTGGGCGAGCCGGCCGCCGGCATCGCGCATCTCACGCCGGCCAAGCTCATCCAGCGCGCCATTGCGCAGCCGAAATTCCCGGCCTTCGCCTGTCGCCAATTGCTGCTCGATCAGCCACTGCCTCCGCGCGGCCATCGCTGTCCGCACCTCTCGCCCGAAGCCTGCATCGCGCACTGGGTCGCCGATACCGGTCGCCAGTCCCCTATCGAGCCACGTTGGCGCTTCGACCGTGGAGAGGTCGCCGACTTGCCGCGACGACAATATTGACAGCGCGACGGGGCGGTCGCGCTGCTGGCGCTGCGCAAACCCCTCGGCGCGGACAAGATGATCCTCGGGTATTGACCAGCTACCATCCGCCAACCGATCCGGTCCGGCGCCCGCGCGGCGCATCGCTTCCAGCCGCCGCACATGGCTGGCCGCGAACGCCTCGCTCGCACCGGGATCATGGCGCAGGTGCAGGTCGACCGAGTAGCGACCGCCATGGGCACGGGCGATGGTATCGACCGTATGATCCGCCTGGCTCGCCGGGGCCTTGGTCGGCTCGATCCGCACCGTGGCGCCCTCTGGCACGGATGGCGTTGCGTCGCCGCGGCCGATGTCGACATAATGGACACGACCATCGATGCCATCGATCATCATGTAATGGCGATCACGATGCTCATCGGAAAAGCCGCGGTGGATCACACGTCCAACGAGCGGTTCGCGTAACTCCATGGCGATAACCTGCTCGACCCCGGCGCGGTCGAGCCGGCGGGCGGTCAGTTCGCGCTGCATGAGCCGGATGATGTCACCGCGCTCGCCCATGCGACGCAGCGTGTCCTCAAGCCCTTCCGCCAGCCGGTAGCGGCCGCCACCCAGATCTTCGGCCAGGTCCATCGCCTTGAGCTTGCGCAACCGACTCGCCGCGATCGACTGCTGGAAGGGATCATTGTCCGCCGGCGACACGGTGCGATCGGCATCCATCCGCCGCAACAGGCGACGGTCGATCGCGGTCAACCGCTCCTGATCGACATCGTGGCGCAAGCGGTCCTCGATCTCGCGATCGGTGCGGGGGCCGAGATCGAGCGTCACCAGCTCGGACGCGCGCTCTCGCAGACCGTGCGATATATACTCGCGCGCGATGACCAGGTTGTCGCCCCGATCGTCGACGCCGCGCAGCACGATATGGGTGTGCGGGCGCTCGGTATTGAAATGGTCGACCGCGACCCAGTCGAGCTTGGTGCCGAGGTCTTGCTCGACCTGCGCCATCAGGCGGCGGACATAGGGTTTGAGGTCCGGATATTCGGCGCCGTCCTCGGCCGACACGATGAAGCGGAACTGGTGCCGGTCGCCGGCAGTGCGCCTGAGGAAATCGTCGCCGTCGGCGCGGTCGGTCTCGGGACCGTAGAGCTCGCCCGGCAGGCCCTCACGCGTGACCCCGTCGCGCTGGATGTAGCGCATGTGGGCGCGGGCGGCCTGGCCGCCTTTCCCGCGAAGCCGAATCAGGCTGGCCTTCACCACCGCCCGCCGCGCGCGCATGCCTGTAAATCGATCACGGCTCGAAAGCAGCCGGCCGACGCTCGCGCCGCGCCCGATCCGGCTGCCGTCGAAGCGTCTCGCCTTCACCCCGGTCTTCGTGCCGGCGAGCCGCGCCGCGGCGAGGATGCGCCCGCCATACTTGGTGGCGCGCTTGCCGTTCTTGCTCCGGCTCCTTCCGAGCTTCGGCTTGAAGTCGTCGTCAGGCATCGAAATGCCCCGAAGTCTCGCGATTTCGGGGCGGAAATGACGCATTTGCGCCATTCCTTGCAGGACTGTCTCGCAGCCGCAAGCGGACGTCTCCTGAAAAAAGGATGTGCAGACAATCACTTATGCAGGGTCGCGAGACACTGCCTTTATCTTGTTTCCCCTTCCTCCCTTCCTTTGCATCTCCCAGGCTCGAAAATGGGGCAGAACCGCCGCCGAGCCGCCGCCGTCTATCCCGCCAAGAAAGCTCGCGATGCGTGCGCTTCGAGCGTGATATCGTGCGCCCGGCCTGGCCTTCCTTGCCGCATGTATTCCAGCGGAACGCCGCTTCCCCGGTCGCCAGAAACCGGTGTGCCAACGCCTTGCCGGCACTGTGTCCAGACGGCCATTCCACCCAAGCGCACGATGCGTTCATCTCGCGGTCCGACGCCGCACCTGCGCCCTCGGCCATGCCCATGACGACCTTCCGCGTGGTCATCCTCACCATCGGGAACAGCGTCGGGAGGGCGGCCAAGCAGCTAGAAGGATGGTGGCGAAGTAGCGCGCCGTGGAGCGAATATGTGAGCCTCATCGCGCTCGATCCGCCTTCGACAGCGCGACAAAAATCGACGATCCGACAGCCGATTGCACACTGCTTGGATCGACCACCGGCACCTCCCTGCGCACGGCGAACAGTGATGGCGGTGGGACCTTTATCGGCACCGTAACTTGGCCGGACGGCGGCGCGACTCGGGTGAGGTAGGCCGCCGTCTCGGCCGGCAGGCGAGCGTGTCCCGCGAGATAGTCGGCATAGCGCCCCGGCCCGGCATTGTACGCGGCGAACAGGCCGGGATAGCCGAACCGATCGTACATCAGCCGCAGGTAGAGCGTGCCGGCGAGGATGTTGTCGCGCGGGTCGTCGGGATTGCCGCCGAGGCCGAGCCGGGCGCGCATGTCCGCCCAAGTGCCGGGCATCAATTGCATCAAGCCCATGGCCCCCGCCGAGGAGCGGATCGGACGCCCGTCGAGCATTGTGCGCCCACCACTCTCGGCATGCATGACGCGCTCGATCCACGAGGTCGGCACGCCGAAACGGCTCGAGGCCTCGACGATGTAGGTACGCCAGTCGGCGACCGTTTCCGCGTGCGCGGGACCAGCATAGAGGGCCGACGCGGCGACGATCCAGAGCCTCACCGCGCCCATAGCAGTCGTGCCTTGCCGACGATATCGGAGCCCTCAGTCACCCCGAAATAGCGCCCATCGAACGATGCGGGCGCGTCCATCAGGAGGAAGCGCTGGTCCCCGCGCAGCCGCCGGCACCCCGACCATTGCGGCAACGAACGCCCCGCGCGATCAACGTCCAGGCGCTCGGCGACCGGCCGCCCGTTGACGAAGACTTGGCGCCCTAGCGCGCAGACTTCGTCACCGACAGTAGCCGAGACCCGCTTCACCAGCGGCACGTTCAGGGGCACGTAGCGGCGCGTGGCAGCGAGCCGCCGATGGGGCTCGGGCGGCCGGGCGACCACCATGTCGCCAGGGTGTGCGGCAGTGCCGGGGGAAACCGCATAGAGGCCGATCGGCGCGCTGGCGCTCGCGTTCCAGACGAGGCGGGGCGCGGGCGGCAGCGCGACGGTCGACAGCACGAGAGTGATGCCGACCGCGCCGATTCCGATCCGCCGGACGCGCCGACGATGCCTTGCCTTGGCGGCGCGGAGCGTATCGTCCCAGTCAAGCAAGGGCGTGCCGACGATGCCGGTTCGACGCGCGCTCATCGTTCGAAATCCCGCCTGGCATGGTCGCGGCTCCAGCCGTCGAGGTCGTCGATATGATATTGGACGAAGCGGCTGTGGCGGCGATAGACTGGCCCCTTGCCGGCGCGGCGCAGGCGCTTCAACTGCCGGCCCGACAGCTTGAGATAGGCGGCGGCCTGGTCGGTGTTAAGGAAGGGTGAGCCACGTTTGGCGCGGTCCGCGCGGGTGATCTCGTCGTCGAGGTCCATGCTTCCGATGTCCTTCGCAAATCGGCGACCTGGGACCGGTCGCCTGGGACCCCAGGACTGCGGAATTCGGCCTCGCGGCGGGAGTGTCGGAAACCGCATCGGTGGTCTTCGACACCCCCTGGGCCGGTCAGCGGGACCAGATGAGCTTCCACTCCGCACCGTCGCCCTGCACCAGCTGTGCGTAGATGGGTGCAGGCAGCGAGGGATCGTCGATCTTGAGGCTGAGATACTCGGTGCCGCTCTCGCGTGTGGCCTTGGTCCAGGCCGCGCCGATCTCGATCGCACCGGCGTAGATGCGGTGGTCGGGCGCGCGGTCGTTGTCGCGTTCGCAGGGGCGGATCGTCGCCTTGGTGTTGAGCGTCAGGGTGCGGATGGTGCCTGCGAAGACGCCGTTGTCATCGCGGACGAAGCTGCCGATCTGTGCCATGTCACTGTCTCCTTGCTCGCGAGAGCCGCCCTCTTGCGGCCTCGACAGGCGGTCGACCGGCAGGCGCGCGACGACGCGCACCGAAGGCCGAAACGGACGTGGAGGACGGCGCAGCCGTTGCGCGGGAACAGGAGCGGGCCTGCCAGACCCGCCGTCGGCGAGGCCGTGGGAGGGCGGCTCTGGCGGGCAGGGATCAGGCGCCGAACAGGTCGGGAGCGCCGTGATGATTGACGACGAAACCCCGTTCGCGCAGCATATTGCGGAGAAAAGACCAAGGCTGAGTCCGATTGCCGACAGACCGCGTCCAGTGCGACTATTCCATGTCGACCGGTTCGATCGCCATGCGCTGCCGGAACAGCCGCTACGGGGCGGTGGACGTTAATCGCCTGGATCGCCTCAGGGGAACTCTCGCGCGACGCGGGCAGAGAAGTGGCCAAGGTGCGAAAGTCGCGCTCTGCCGGTGTGTCACGGCCCGGGTACGCCGCCGCTAGTCGTCGCCGTGCCACCACCCGCCGTTCACATGGTCGTCGAGCCGGTCGAGCTGCTCGTCGTGTTCATCGTCCCGGCGGAACTCGCGCAAGGCTTCGTCGTAGAGCGCGCGGGCAATGTCCTCCTCCTCCTCCTCAAGGAGCTGGTTCTGCTCATCGATGGCGAGCAGGTTTGCCACGCGGGCGTCGTCCTCGATCAGCTCCCAATCAATGCGGCGCGCCTCCGCGAAAAGGATCGCCTCGCCCTCGGCGAACGCAGCAGCGATGCTGTGGAATCGCGTTTCGGCGTGGCCGAGCGCCTCGCGCCATTTGGCCGCCGAGCGGCGGCGCAGGCGAAGGATGCGACCGGGATGGGGTAGCATCACGATGCGCAGGCCGGGCGCCTTGGGAAGGAGGCCGGTGTCGAACGGTTCGGCACGGCCAGGATGCTTCACGTCCAGCCAGTCGAAGAAGCACTTGGCGACCTCATCACCAGGCAGGACGATGGTGCGATGCCGGAGCCGCCCGCCGGCATGCCATGCGCCGAGCGTCATGCGAGCGGCGGCTGGGTCGACGCGCATGCGCCGTTCGCAGCCATCAGGGATCGTTGGGTTGAGGTTGTCGAGTTCGAGCCCTTCAACGAGCTCATCGACCCTATCGGGATCACCGAATACGAAGTCCGCGATCAGCTGCGTCGAGCGTGCGGTCGGTGCCCAGGACTGGTTTGGGGCGTGCTTGCTCGGGTTCATGCCCACCACGAGTGGGATCTGCGGTGTGATCGTCATGCCCGCATCCTGGAGTGCCCCGGATAACAAGCCGTTACTTTTCTCGACAGCGCGCCGCCGCCCCCGCAGCGGGGCGGCGGCGCGCGAATTTTTCCGGGGACAACCGGTGCGACCATGCCGCGCGCTTCCGCGCAGTACCGGGGAGCCGGTACGACGGCGACCGGCTCCCCTTCGTACGCGTTATCCGTCCTCCGGATCGGCGAGCGGCTTACGTCGCAACAGCGCCTCCGCCCAGATGATCGACCCGGCGCTTCGCGCGGTCGCCGCCCAGACCGAGAGCGGTGCGAGGCCTTCGAAGCCGATGTCGCGCTCGATACCGAGCCCGTAGGGCAAGCGGAGAGAGGCGAGTTCGCGCAGCGAGAAGGCACCGAGTTCGGGACAGCCGAAGCCGAGATCGGCGAGGCCGAACAGCGTGTCGCCGTCCTCCCAGAGCTCGGTCGCTAGCCAGGTTCCGGCACCCAGCGGGTTGAACAGCTTCACCACCGGCATGGGATCCGGCTCGGCCTGGCCGGCGCGCCCGGCGGCGCGGCGGGCCAGGTCGTTGGTGCGCAGGGCGAAGCGCAGGTCGGGGGTCAGGAGCGTCATGCCGCCACCCTCCGGGCTTGCGCCTCGGCATGCCGGGCGAGCAGCCAGTCGGCGGCGCGCGACGCGGCCCCGGCCGCACGGAATATGGCGCGGTTGTCCTCGCGCAGGACGGCGAGCCACGCAGCGATATAGTCGGCATGGCGGACGGTCGGCACGATGCCAAGCGCGGCGCAGAGAAAGGCTGATCCCATCTCGGCGACGAGTTCCTCGCGGGCATAGCCCGGCGTCCCGAAGGCGCTGGACAGGTCGCGACCCAGGCGCGCGTGATGGCCGGTGGCATGGGTCAGTTCGTGGAGGCAGGTCCGGTAGTAATTGACCTGGTCGAAGAAGGCCGGCTGCGGCGGCACGACGACGAAATCCTGCGACGGCGCATAATAGGCCTTGTCGCCGCCGACCCGGAACGCGACGCCGGAGGCGGCGATGACCTCCTCGGCGACCGGCACGATTTCGCGCTTGGGCAAGGGCGCCGGATCCGCGGCGAGATCGGGGGGCAGCCCCTCGCATTGCGCGGCGTTGAAGACGGTGAAGCGCTTGAGGAAGGGAACCGCGCGGGCATCGCCACCCTCGGCGAGCGCACGTTCCTTCTCCGCCTCGGGCACGAAGCGGTCGGCATAGACGACGGTCGTTCCAACCTCGCCCTTGCGGACATGGCCACCCGCCGCGAGCGCCTGCCGGAAGGTCAGCCAGCCCTGCGACGGGTAGCCCTTGGCGATGACCTCGCCCCACAGGATGAGGATATTGATGCCCGAATAGGACCGGCGGGTCAGCGCGTTGCGCGGCAGGCCGGGACCGACCCCGGAGCCATCCGCGCCCCAAGGCTGAACCCAAGGCACATGCCCCGCCTCCAGGTCGGCGATGATCCGCCCCGTCACCTCGTCGTAAAGCGACGCGCGATCCTCGCGCGCCTTCCCGTGCTCTCCCGAAACACGACGTTCATTGGTGTTCCTATGCATGTCCCGATCTCCTTTCCCCGCCCAGCATGGCTCCCCGGACAGCGAGGGGTGGGCGGCGACCAGCGACCGGAAGGCCCGGTTCGAGCGGGCGGCGGCACCGCAGGGCGAAAGGCACTGGAGCACCCGCAAGCCTTGCGGGTTGCCGCCGGCCGCGCCGGGCCTAGGCGGGCGCGCCGGCCACTCCCGCTGACCGGGGAAGCCCCGACCCACGACGCCGCCGCGCATGCGGCGACTCCATCCCCGCGCCAGTGATCGACGCCGAATGGCCGAGACGCGCCCGCGGCTCGGCGGCGTGCCGCGAGAGCACGACCGGGTGCGCCAGCGCCCGGGGCGCCAACTGCTTGCGTTACCTTGAGATCAGGCGATCAGCCCGAGGCGAGCCGTGCCTCGCAGGCATGCTTGACCAGCTGCTGGAGCAGCGCCACGCGCTCGGCCAGCCATTCGAGCTCGGCGGGCGTCACCTTGTAGTGGGGCGAATAGCGGGCGTTGACATAGGCCTGGCGGAGCAGCTCGAAGCAGCGCTGGGCAAAGCGCGTATCGCGCGGCCAGACGGCGATGAGCTCGTGGACCAGCGGCTCGGCCTGGCTGCGCAGGAAGTTCAGCTTGTGCGACTTCGGGCTGTAGAGCGTCAGGGTAAGCAAAACGGAGTGATAAAACTGCTCGGCAGCCTGATGAAACAGGAACGCGCCTTTATTCAGCATGCCGTTCCCAGCTGCGATTTTTCCCAGTTCGAGAAACTCGGACGCACTTGGAAACCACTGGTCGAAATGCTTCCGCGCCTCCGCCAGCGCGGCTTTGGGTTCAAGCGGCTTGGGCGTGACGAACGGGAAGTCTTCGACTTCGTAGAGCGCAATGCCCTGCTCGATCGCGTCGATGAAGAAGGGCCGGCCTTGCGTCAGCTGGTTGTTCACGTCCGCAAGGCTGTGAACGATGAACGTCACCGGCGCCGAGATTCGCTTCGAGATCGTCACCTCGCGGACGAACTGGTCATCCGCCTTGGCCCAGAACTCGCCGGGCTCGGTCAGCCGCTCGTCGCTGACGACGACAAGGATGTCATAGTCCGACTGGTAGCCGCCAACCGGATCGTCGACCCAGTCGCCGCGCGCATACGAGCCGTAGAGGATGACCTTGAGGATGCGGCCCTGCCGGCGCCATTTCTGCGTCGACAGTGACGTCGCCTGCTCGAACTCGGCGAACAGCACTTCGACGATCCGGTCGAGATCGCGGCGCTTCTTGTCCGGCAGGTGTTCGAGGTCGCTTCGCATCGCGGGACAACCTAGCCGGAGTGGCGCCGCAAGGAAACCGGTCCACCCGGTCGGGTCACGCGTCCGGCGCACTGGTGCCGCGCTCGCGCCGTCGCAGCAGGTCGCGATAGCCTCCGGCGGCCATGGCCCGCGCGCCGGCGACGAGTCGGCGGACTTGTGAGTGGAGCGACCGGCCGGGCGCATGCCAGTCGCGCCGGGTGCGTGCCTCGCCGAACAGCGTGCATGCGATGTCCTGGTAGCTGGCGCCGCTCGCCCGGGCATCGGCGACCCGCAGGATATCGATCCAGCGTGGCATGCGCCGGTCGGGCGGATAGAGCGTCGCGGCAAAGCCGCCGGCGCGGCACAGGGTGACGAGCCGCCTGAGCGGCAGCAGCCGGGACTCGGCGGAGCATAGCCCCCGCAACCGGTACGCCAGGATGACGGTGCCGCCCGCCCGAAGCGTGCCGGCCTCGACATCGACGCGGATGCGACGCCAGCCATCGGACAGGACGGCATGCTCGCGTGCGTCCCGACCCTCGACGACGGTCAGCCACGGCGCCAGTCGGTCGAGGTTGACGGCGTCGGGATCCGGACCGGAGGCCGGCGTGACGGTGACCGACAGCGTGCCGGGATCGAGCGCTTCATGCCACAGGATCCGTGCGGCGGGCGCGCCGATCCCCGGATCCTCGGCAAAAGTGCAACCCCCAGCGCTGGAGCGCGCCGGTGGGCGGCTCTGCGCCGCGGGTGGCCATGCTGGCGCGGGTATACCAGGCGACATAGGCAGGGTCGCGGCGCAGCCATTCCCACATAAGGCCGGCGCGATCGGTGCGGGCGAGGCGCCGGTAGGGCGCGGGATCGCGCCAGTCGGTCGGATGCGGCCATTCAGTCACGCCGTTGCCAAGCGGGGGTCTCCGCATGTTGACGGGTCAGTACCGTTCCGGACGGGTATTTCGTTTCGCCCGGGTTATGGCTGTGATAGCCTCCGAGGCTCGGGAAGCAGCCGCGCGGCCGGGGTGAGAAGCCGGAGAGGCGCGCAACGGGGAAGAAAAGGACGGCCGGGGGATCGCCGGTGGCTTGAAACGCCGCCCTGGGCCGGGGTGCCGCGCGATGCAGATGCGTGCGATGGCGTTCGAGCTGATGGACCTGGTGGACGCCGCGCGCGATGCCGACGACCTGGCCGGCGCGATGACGCGGATCACCCGCCATCTCGGCTTCGACCATTACGCGCTGGCGCATCATGTCGACCTGCGCGCGGCACGGGGCGAGGCGATCCTCCTGCACGACTACCCGCCGGAATGGGTCGACTATTACGAGGCGAACCGGCTGGGGGTCTCGGACCCGGTCCACCGCGCCAGCCATGTGACCAGCGTCGGCTTCTGCTGGTCGCGCATCCCGGCGATGATCCCGCTGACCGCGGCCGATCGCCGGACGCTGGCGCTGGGGCGCGAACAAGGGATCGGCGATGGCTTCACCGTGCCGGCGAACGTCCCCGGCGAAGCGCATGGGTCCTGTTCGTTCGCGCTTGGCACCGGTCATGCCATGGCACCTGAAGCGTTGCCGCTCGCCCAGCTGGCGGGCGCGTTCGCGTTCGAGGCGGCGCGGCGGCTGTGGATGGCACGCGGCGCACGAACCGACCCTGCGCCCAGCCTGACCGATCGGCAGCGCGACTGCGTGCTTTGGATCGCGCGGGGCAAGACCGACTGGGAGACCAGCCGGATCCTGGGGATCAGCGAGGAGACGATCACCTGCCATGTCCGGCAGGCCTGCGAGCGATATGAGGTGAACAAGCGGACATCGCTGGTGATCCGGACGTTGTTCGATGGGACGATCAGCTTCCGCGACGTGCTTCGCCCCGGCCATCCCCCTTTTCCGGGATAGGCGAGCGCCGACCCTCCCCGTGATCATCATGGCGGCACAGCAAGGAGAGCCGCCATGATACAGCTGATCCGCAATGTCCCACGACCGCTCGAATATCCGATCCTCCGGCGCATGTTCGCGGCGCGCAAGGCCGTGTTCGTCGACCTGCTCGGATGGGACGTGCCGGTGGTCGACGGCCGGTTCGAGCTCGATGAGTTCGACGACGGCCACGCCCGCTACCTCATCGTGACCGATGCGGCGGGTGCGCATCGTGCTTCGGCACGGCTGCTGCCGACGACCCGCCCGCATCTGCTCGGTACGCTCTTTCCCGGTTTGTGCGCCGATGCGCCGCCGACGGGGCCGGCGATATTCGAGATCACGCGCTTCTGCCTCGACCGGTCGCTCGATGCCCGCGCCCGCCGCACGGCGCGCGACGCGCTGGTGGTGGCGCTGGTCGACCATGCCCTGGCCAACGGCATCGCGCACTACACCGCGATCGCCGGGCGCGGCTGGTCCCGGCAAATCCTCGCTTTCGGGTGGCGCTGCCGCCCGCTCGGACCCGTGCAGGCGATCGGCGGGGAGCAGATCACGGCGCTTGAGATCGCGATCGAGCCAGACACGCGAGCGCTGCTCGCCGCCACCGGGATCGTCGGGGCGGACGTGCCCGTGGCGGTCGCGGCATGAGCGGGCTCGCGGTGGCGGCCCAGCCCGACAAAGATGCCGAGGCTTGGCGCGCGCAGTTGCTGCGCGACGGCTATTGCATCATCTCCGGCCTGTTGCCGGGCGAGACGCTCGCGCAATTAGACGAGGATCTTGCGGCCGCCTTCGCGGCGACGCCATTCGGCCGCGGCGGCTTCTACGGCGAGACGACCCAGCGGTTCGGCCGCCTGCTCGCCCGGTCGCGGCATGCCGAGCCGCTGGTCATGCATCCGCTGGTGCGCGAGGTGGTGGAAGGGCTGCTCGCGCCGTGGTGCGACACGCTCCAGCTCAATGTCGCGCAGGCGATCGCCGTCCATCCGGGCGCGCCGCAGCAGGTGCCGCACCGCGACCAGAACATGTGGCGGGTCGAGCCGGGCGCGATGGAGTATCTTGTCAACGTGATCTGGCCGCTGACGCCGTTCGAGGCCGACAACGGCGCGACGCTGGTCTGGCCGCGCAGCCATGGCCAGCTTGCCGCGAGCCATGATCCCGATACGCCGCCGTGCGCGGCGGTGATGGCGCCCGGCTCGGCGCTGCTGTTCCTGGGCTCGACGCTGCACGGCGCGGGGCCGAACCGGAGCGACGCAGTACGGCGGGGCGTGGTGGTCGGCTATGCGCTGGGATGGCTCAAGCCCTATGAGAACCAGTGGCTCGCCTATCCACCAGCGGTGGCGCGGAGCTTCACGCCCGAACTGGCGGCGCTGGTCGGCTATCGCCAGCATCGTCCCAATCTCGGCAATTACGAGGGCCAATGTCCCTCGATCCTGCTCGGCGACGACATCGACGCGGCGATCGGCGCGGTCGACGCGCTCCGGCCCGACCAGGCCGAGATGGTCGCGGCCTTCGTCGCCGGGCAACGGCCGGGCGGATGAACGCTGGCGCGACGACCGAGCGAGTCCATGAGGCGGTCCGGCGGATGATCCTGATGCGCGGCCTGCGACCCGGCGCGCGGCTCGACCCGGCCGTGCTGGCGGATGGACTTGCTACCAGCGCAACACCGGTGCGCGAGGCGTTGAACCAGCTGTGCGGCGCAGGACTGGTCGATGCGCGCCCCGGCGGGGGCTTCCATGTCCCGATGATCGACGCGCCCGCGCTGGCCGACCTCTATCGCTGGAACGAGGAGGTCATCGGGATCATTCTGCGATCGACGGGTGGCAGACTTACCGTCGACACGCGCGAACAGGAGCACGGCGGCGATATCGCGGGTGCCACGGCGGCGCTTGCGGAGCGGCTCGCCTGCGCATCGGGCAACGAGGAACACCTGCGCGCCATGCGCGACATCAACGCACGCCTGCATGCGGTCCGCTTAGTCGAGGCCGACCTGCTGGCCGACACCGCCGAGGAGTTGGCACGGTTGTCGGCGGCGGTCGACAGAGGCGACGCAGCGGCGCTGCGCACCGGCTGGCGCCAATATCATCGTCGCCGCCAGCAACTCATCGCCGAGATCGTGCGCGCGCTCCTGCGGGGTTAGGCGCAAGTCTGGTTCAGATACTGCTTTGCCGACCAGTCGCCATCTATTGATATAAAGTCAGCAACGATGATCACCATCATATGCGAAATTAATTATTGCCAGACAATAATTTAAGTCGCGTGCCTTACCGGATGGCGGCATCATAATCCGACGCGAGGACGACAGTAGCGCAACGCTGGCACCGAGCGAAGTGCTCACATGATAGACGCAATTCTTCTTTGTCGTAGCGTGCGCCGTGAAGGCGCTAAGGGTGACGGCAGCGCTTCAGATTCTGCTGCTGTTCCGTGCCGGGGGCCATGACGGCATGATGAACGGTGGCTTTGCCTTCGTCTCGTTAGACGCTAGGTTGCGTCTGCATTTGGAGGATTCCCATTCGCGGTAAGTTCTGATTCAAGGCTGGCGAAGGAGCCGAGCCTTGAGCAGACGCACGCTGACGGATGAGCAATGGGAGCGGATCGCTGGATATCTTCCGGGCCGCGAGGGAACACGCGGCCGCAGCGGCGTGGACAACCGGCTGTTCGTGGACGCGATCTTGTGGATGGCCGGCAATGCTGCGCGCTGGCGTGACCTGCCGGAGGTGTTCGGCAAGTGGACAGGGGTACATGCCCGGTTCCGGCGCTGGTCGCATGCCGGTGTGTGGGAACGGGAGTGTCAGGAATTTCGTGTGCGGGCGGGCATAGAGGGAAAGAAGGAGACCCGATATGTCCCGACGCAAAGAGCCTGCGATACCGAACGAGTTACTGGATCAGTTGCTGGCCGGCGGTGACGCGGGCACCGCTTTGGCGCAGGGTGGCCTGCTCGACGCGCTGAAGAAGGCGCTGACCGAGCGCGCGTTGAATGCCGAGATGGATCATCACCTCGCCGGTGAAGATGGCGCGGGCAACAGCCGCAACGGTTACGGTCGGAAGACGATCACGACCGATACCGGCAAGTTGGCGATCGACGTACCGCGCGACCGGCAAGCCAGCTTCGACCCGCAGCTGATCGCCAAATACCAGCGGCGCTTTCCAGGTTTCGATGAAAAGATCGTGTCGATGTACGCGCGCGGTATGAGTACCCGGGAGATCACGGGTCACCTGCACGATCTGTACGGCATCGACGTGTCGCCCGATCTGATCTCGACGGTGACCGACGCCGTACTCGACGAGGTGGCGATCTGGCAGCAGCGGCCGCTGGATCCGGTCTACCCGCTCGTCTTTTTCGACGCCTTGCGGGTGAAGATCCGGGACGAGGGCATGGTGCGCAACAAGGCGATCCACATCGCCCTGGGCGTCCGTGCCGATGGTGCCAAGGAGGTGCTGGGTCTGTGGCTGGAGCAGAACGAGGGTGCCAAATTCTGGCTCAGGGTCATGAACGAGCTCAGGAACCGCGGCACCGAGGACATCCTGCTCGCCGTCGTCGACGGGCTGAAAGGCTTTCCCGAGGCGATCACCGCCGTGTTTCCCGACGCCGTGGTTCAAACCTGCATCGTCCACCTGCTGCGAAACTCGATGGACTTCGTGTCCTGGAAAGACCGCAAGGGGCTCGCGACCGCGTTGAAGGAGGTCTACCGCGCACCCAGCGCCGAGGCGGCCGAACAGGCGCTGACGGCGTTCGAGGGCGGCACGTGGGGCACCCGCTACCCTGCCATCGGCCAGAGCTGGCGACGCGTCTGGACCGAGGTCATCCCGTTCTTCGCCTTTCCCGACGAGGTTCGGCGGATCATCTATACCACGAATTCCATAGAGGCCTTGAACTCGAAGCTGCGCCGGGCCGTGCGGGCCCGGGGGCATTTCCCCAGCGACGAGGCCGCTACCAAGCTGCTCTACCTGATCTTGAACCGCTCGGAAAAAGAGTGGAGAATGCCGCCACGTGAGTGGACCATGGCAAAGGCCCAGTTCGCCGTCATCTTCGGCGAACGCTTCATCAAGGCCATGGCGGCGTGATGTTCATCCGCCCGCCCGCACACGAAATTCCTGACACTCCCGTGGGAACGACTTTTCCATAGCCTGGCCGATACGCCGGACTTCGAGTACGTCCTGATCGACAGCACCATCTCGAAAGTCCATGCCGATGCGGCAGGCGCAAAAGGGGGGCTGAAGCTGCCGCGATCGGCCGGTCCCGCGGCGGCCTGACGACCAAACTACATGCAGCCGTCGATGCCATCGGCCTGCCGATCCGCATCCATCCGACGCCCGGCCAACGGGGCGATCGTCCCGAAGCCGAGACGTTGCTGGCTGGCTTGAAGGGCGTCGGCCACGTCATCGCCGATGCCGCTTATGACGCCGATCCCCTACGCACCTTCATCGCCCACGACCTCGGCGCCACCGCGCAGATCAAGGCCAACCCGAGCCGAACCGCCAAACCTCCCATCGACTGGCGCCTCTACAAGGAACGTCATCAGGTCGAGTGCTTCTTCAACAAGCTCAAGCGCTTCCGCCGCATTGCCCTGCGCTGCGAGAAAACCATCTCCGCCTTCATGGGCATCGTTCATCTCGCATGCGCCATGATCTGGCTGCGATAAATGCAGACACGACCTAAGATTACGGTTGCGTTTTTAATCGGAAATGCGAGCGCTGTGCGGCGGCTTGATGGGCACGTCGCCAGCATGACCAAGCGATAACGTGACGAGGCTCGATGCGTCGCTGTGCCAGCCTGATGACGATACGGCGAATTTCCTGGACGGACCAGCGGATCAGGTCGGTGGCTCGTCCAGGCTCTTTTTGGGGGCGCGGCATTGTCGCGGGTACGGATGGCCGCCAGCCTTGCGAAGGCCAGCATGGCGAGCGAGACGTGCCGGCGCCAGCCATGCCAGGAGCGGGTTTCGTGGTGGTCGAGGCCGAGTTCATTCTTGGCGGTCTCAAAGCTGTCCCCGATGGCCCAGCGATGTCCTTCCACCCCAACACGGGTTTCAATGGTTGTGCCGGCCGGGCACCAGGTCGTGAAGAAGGCAAGGTCATCACCAGCGACGTGGCGGCGCATCAGCAGGCGTCTGGTCCATGTTCCGATTACGCCATAGACATATTCGTCGGCTTCGAGGTCGGCGAGCTCGAAATAGGCCCAGTCATGAACGCGCTCGCCCTTGGTGCCCTGCCCCGCCGACAGACGCTGCCAGGCAGCAAAATCGAGGTCGTTTGCGATCTGCGCGGCGGTGCCCGCGACGACCGGCTTGTCGCCCCATGAGCCGAAGCGATGGTCGCCCTTCACGCCCAGCACATAGCCCTTGCCGGCACGGCGCAGCACTTGCTCGATGTCGCCGACACCGCAGACCGCATCCGCCGCGACCCAGGCGAACGGCATACTGGCCATGATCGCGCGTTCGGTCATCTTCACCGCCAGCGCCGGCTTGGTTGCGAATGCCGTGCCCTCCGGCCAGGCGTGCCGGATCAGCGGTCCAGCCCTTCGGCAGGTAAAGCGCACGGTCGACGAAAGCATGGCTCTTGGCCGAGACATAAGCGGCGAACACGCCGATCTGGCAATTGGTCACCTTGCCGGCCGCCCCGGTGTATTGGCGCCCCACGCCGCACGATGCCTTGCCCTGTTTCAGAAATCCGGTCTCGTCGATGACCAGCACCGCATCATCAGCGCCCAGGTAATCGAGCGCATAGTCGCGCACGACGTCGTGCAGGGCATCCGCATCCCACGGTCCGCGGCCCAGGATCGCCTGCCGCCGCCATGGTCCCGCGTCGCTGGCCGCTTCGGCACGCATCCACCCGGTCTTGCGGCGCTCGTCACCCAGCAGGCCATCCAGAAACCTGTTCGCCGACGCCGCCGCACGCGCCTAGCTGAACAAGGGCCGCATCCGCGCCTTCACCTCGCGCAGCGATGATGCCCAAAGCTCCAACGTCGCCTCGATCGATGCTTCCGTCACCAAGACCTCCTCGTCATGGTGACCCATTGATTCAGAATACGATCAAAAACGCAACTGTAATGCTAGGTCAAAGCTGCGCACGCCACTTAATGAAAATGGCTCGCGAGTTCCAATTGGAAATTGGAATCAAACCCCTATCAAGTCAACCTAACTATTAAGAAGTAAAGCCTTGTATGGCGCTGTACTTGTGTGGGACGACATTGACGAGTTTTTCGAGTTGTTTGAGGGGCATTTTTTTAAAGATGAACGTAACAGTTCCGTCACTATTTTCTTCAACCCGCATGGGGGAAAATCCGCTATTTTTATAGTAATCGTCAACTAGCGACTTATGCTCTATGAGAGTGGTAAATCGCATTCCTACACTTTCATCAGTCATAAACCACTCGCTTTGTCGGTTAGAGTCCGGGGCACCGGGTTATACCATAACCTGACAAAGGAAGAAACTCCCCGGGTTTCAGATCAACGGGCAATCCATTCTTTCCGGCAACGATGGCCCCAACCGAATTATATACCAGATCTTGGTTGCCTGACAGTTGGGCCTCACCGGTCTTGATCTCGTGTATCTGATAATATCGACTTCCTGGAATTCTCGCAATGATATCAGCTCGAGCTAATACGCTTCCGGAGGGAGTGAACACCCTGAGTGACACCTCGGTAGCAACCTGATAACCGGCCGCCCGAAGTCTTGCCGCCTCCAACTTGACATAATTGTCATGGTTTTGCCGCCTGTCTCGGATTGAGAAACACGGCGGCTTCTTCCGTGAATTTTTTGGTGCTGGCGCCGACTGCCCAGGAGTGAATCCTCCGCCGCCAGGGGTGAAGCCAGGATTTGATGGGAAGTCTGGGATGTAAGTGCACTGCGTGACGTAATGGCCGCCACCAACTACAATGTCTCCATTAGTACCGGTATATGTAGGAAAGCCACCGGTCAGTTGCTCTCGACAAAATTGATAAAGTCCTGTTGGATCAGTGAGATTGACGGGATCGCTGCCCACATAATTATAAAGGTTCAAGCCGGCCCTATAGCCGATGGGGTCAGGCTGCATAAAGCGACCAAGAGTCGGTGAATATATGCGAGCTTTATAATGGGCCATGCCCAGTTCAGGAATCCAAGCCTGCCCAGTATATTGGAAACGCGCCACATAAGTGCCGCCAGGAATGCCATATTCATCATAGGCCATGATCTGGCTGGCATTGCCGGCATCGTCAGCCGTCGAAACGATTGAACCGCGCTCGTCGGCATAGAGCCAGATCCGGCCCTGCGGACCGTAGCTCACGATTGGATCGTCGTTACCGGTACTGGGGACGTGACGCCGCGTGATGTTGCCGCCCGCATCATACTCGGCAATCATCTGGTCGCCTGCGTAGCCGAACCTGGTAATACCGCCGCCATTGACGGCGGTATAGGTCAGGCGGCCGAGGGCGTCATAGGCAAGTTGAGCGCCGGTGCTCGAACCCGTCAGATGGCCGAGCGTATCGTATGAATAGCTGATCCCACCATTGGCATCCGATATGAGGTTTCCGCGACCGTCATAGCCCAACGCTCCCGCGCCCACTTGCGTATACTGATTGAGGGCATTGGCCGTATAGGCACGATCGGCTGCGACTTGGGCGGTCCAGGCGTAGCTGTCGTTCGAACGCGTCTGGATCGTCGTCCGAGACAATTGATCGAAGGTCGAGCCGTATGTGACATCAGCCGTCGTGCCGGCAAGGTCGTGGGTCAGGCTCGACAGACGCGAAATGCCATCATAGCCGTAGCTGCTCGATGTGCCATTACCGCGAGAGAGCGTGGTACGACGCCCGAGTGCATCATAACCGTATTCCCCCAACACCATCGCACCGTTTTCGCGGATGCGCTGTAACAGCCCGTCGGGGCGGTATTCATAGGAGGCAAAGAAGCCATCACTCCAGGTCACTCGCGTACGATTGCCTGCAGCGTCGTACATATACGATGTGGCGCGGGCTCCGATTCCACCCGGATTGCTGGTTTCCGACGTCATTCGACCGAGCGCATCATACGCCATCGACGTCGTATTAGTCCATGGGGCCTGACCGTTACTATTCGATGATGAGATGACCCGACCAAGGAGATCAAAACTTTGGGAGATATTGCTGTTTGCTCCGCCAGCTGGAAGGCTGATGGTAGTTATCTGTCCCAGCGCATCTTGACCGTAATAAATTGATGATGCATCGCGTTGGCGCAGCGAGGTCACATCGCCGTAGCCGTTGCGATTTATATATTCATAGCTCTGGTCAGCATAGGTCGTCCGGATTAGCCGATCATAGCCATCATATTGATAGGCCGTCACGTTCGATTTTGCGTCTGCAATGCTAGTGATCTGTCCATTACCACTATAAACGTAGTTCACCATGACGACGCCATTCAGCTTTTCGCTCGCAAGCCGTCCATCGCTACCATAGAGACGTTCCCGAACGTCGTCCGAACTGGCACCGCCGTTCAGAACCGCACAGGCATCGCCCGACGCACCGCCGCTTCGCGCTGCGGTGCAACGCAGCCGGTCGTCATTGTCGTAGGCATAGTCGGTCAGCTGCGAAACAGAGCCTCCCTGTGTCACCGTCGCGCTCGGTCGGCCCTTAGCGTCATATAGCGTGGTGACGGATTCCGAAGCTGAGAATGCATTCCATGCCGCATCATCGAGTCCGGTGACTGTGCCAACTGCGACTGAGCTGACCCGTCCAGCGCCGTCGCGGGTCGTTCGCGTGGCGCGCCTGGTGCCCGAGCCATCGGCCGCAGGGGCCGCCGCGATCTGGCCAATGACCTCACGCATGCGATTGTAGCGCGTCGCGACCGTGTCGCCACTGCCCGCAAGCGGCCCATCCACCGTGACGGGATTGCCATAGAGATCGTAAGTCATTGTCGTCGTGGCCACGACCGAGTTGTCGCCAGCGCGGACGGTAATGCTTGTCGGCAGCAGATTGTTCGGCTGACCAGGCGTGCCGTACGCGATCTCGGTAACCGTCTCGTTCGCGGTACCCGCGCAGGTCGTTGCGACCGAGCATTCCGTCGTCTTAGTCAGCTTCCAGACCGGCGAAGGGCCTTGCGTCAAGGTGCCAGCAGCATCGCGATAATAGGCGTATAGTTGCTGGTAATCGAAGGTCTTTTCGCGACGTGGGGCGCCATTGCCCGCCGAAGGCCATGTAACCTTGGTGACTTGACCATGCGATGCGCCATATTCGTAGTTCGTGACCTGGCCGCGGACGTCGGTCGTGGTGACAGGCTTGTCGCAGGCGCCTACCGGACAGGACGCCGCGTAGGTGGCCGAGGTCGATATCTGTTCGACACCGCCTTTGGCGACGGTGGTCGTGGTGACGATGTTGCCGCGTCCGTCGCGCGCGTAGTTGGTACGGTTACCCTCCGGGCTGACGATGGAGGTAAGGTAGTTCCCCGCGCTATATTCATAGCGGGTGGTGCCACCGGTTCCAACTCGGATGCTCGTCAGCAGCTTTTGATCGAAAAGGCCGGTGACTACGGTTTGCAGGCCTGAGGGCGCAGTGACAGTCGTAGTGCGGTCGTTACCTGAAACAGCATAGTTGTACTGCCAGGTCGAGCCACCCTTGGTATAGCTGGTGACACGATTGCCTTCGTCATAGGCGATCGTAATGAAATTCTCCGGATAACCGGCAGGCCGGATCGCCACGATGCGACCAGATCCATCGTAGGTAAGGTCCGTTTGCCGCCCCTCGGCGTCAGTGCGTGACTCCACGGTCCCGCTGGCGGTGTACCGCGCGTTATTCCATGTCGGGCTATCGAGGAAGCAGGTCTGGATGGTGCAATATTGCTCGGCCGAATTTGTCGCGACGACACCGGAAATCGTCATCCAGTTGCGCGCGTTATTCTGATCGAGCCCTTCCTGGCCACCGTAACGATAGCTGAAGAGCAATCGGTATCCATCGCTGCTCGATACGGTCGAGACCCGGCTGATCTGGTAAGTGCCGCACCCGCCGGCGCAGAAGGGGACCTGTCCCAGTTCATAGGCGATGTCGACGATCTTGCCGTTGGGATAGGTGATCTTGACGACGCGCTCAGCGGCGACACGCACGGTCTCGGACCGAACCGCCGCGCTGAACTGGTATATGACGCCGTCCGCGGTCGTATACACATGCCCCTGCGCATTCGTCGAGATGACGGCGCCAGTTCCGTTTACGCTGTCGTTGTGCGAGAAGCTGAACTTGTCGGTCGTCGCGCCTATGGTAACGTTGAGATAACCGCCAGCGTTGGTGAAGCTGGTCGTATAATCATCGTCATAGCCACGATCCCGCTGAATTCGCGAATACGACAGTCCGAAGTCGTTGGTAACATCACCAATGCTGATTTCGGAAGACGAATAATAGAATTTACCGGTGATGAGGTCCACGCCGCGCTCGTCACGCTGATAGTGTTCAGGCGGCGTCGGCTGATCGCTGGCGGCTTGGGCGATGGCGATTGATGGGAGAAAAATGCCACTAGCTACGATCGACGAGCCAAGCAAAAACAAAAGCTTCGCTTTCATCTTATCCCCCGATGTGTTGCTGGCCACGACTCCGTGCCAACTCCCGTATGGGGATAGGATCGATTACGTTTGTGACGTGATCATGAAAATTAAATGACGCTATGACGTCATCTTCGTGTCATGCTACCGTCATCAAATTATGAAAGTTTGCTAATGCGCGAGATGGCTCGCTTCGGGGGCTGACATGAGAAAAACCTCTGTTCTGGTCATGATGATCGCATTGGCTGGTGCACTGACACCTGTTCAAGCGGCGGAAACGGTCACCTATTCCTATGACAATTTGGGGCGGCTGACGAAGGTCGTACGCAGCGGCGGCCCTGCGTCCGGGGCCACCGTCGATATCACGCACGATGCGATGGCGAACCGAACGAGACTCATCTCGACGACCGGACAAACATCGCCTGGCGGAAGCTGCACATTCAACATTGAGGATGCCAGCGGAAACAGCGAATTCAGCTTCGACGTCATCGTGCGGCGGACAGGTGCCTGCGGAGCAAATGTCGTTGTCAACTACAACGATGGACTGGGCCGCACCGGCCAGTTGACCTTTGCGCCCACCGACGATTTCAAATATTTTACTATCCCCGGCGCGGGCAGTAATTGTTATAGTGCAACGGCCACAGCCACCATTGCCGTCGCGTCAGGCCCCGGAACGGTTGGTAGAGGCGCTGCGACTGTCACCGTCGTCAGCAATTGTTGAATTGGTCACAAAGGGCTCATGGAACACATAGGGCGTATTTTGAAAGTTTCTGCCTGTAGATAAGATGAAGCTCGATTCTTTGCCCTTCCCCCGGAGGCTCTGGTTGTGGCCGGATAAATCCGGAGGATACGTAATGCGGTGAGGCATGCTTCCGCCCAACCAAGGAAAGGATTATAAGGGGTGATGTCGGAAAGCATCGTATCGGCAGTTGTTTGGATCGAGCATATGATCACGGGCTCATTGGCTACGTTGGTTGCGACGATCGCCGTCGGCACTGCTGGGCTAGCAATCATGATGGGCCGATTGCCAGTGCGACGTGGCGCCGAGATCGTGCTTGGCATTTTCGTCGTTTTTGGAGCGCCAGCCATCGCGCGGGGGATTTCGGCATTGCCTATGCCGGAACGGGCCGAAATGTCGCTCCCTGCATCAAATCCGCCCATCGTCGTGAGAGCGCCACCCATGGCTGCCTATGACCCCTATGCCGGAGCATCCGTCCCGCAAACACGGGCATCTTCCGACATTTTTGCAGCTGGCAAGCAGATTTACCGGTGAGGTAAATTTGAAAGGTCAAGGATTGACGATAGCAAACATACCGTCAACAAGTAGGTACTGTTTTAGGCGGGGATGAATGGTGTCGATCAAATCTAAAATCAGTGTCATCTCTCTCGTTGCTTGGCCGCAAGTTGCTTTGGCGCAAGATAGTTTTGCCGACCCTGCCGGTTCGGGTCCCATCGTGGGTGCCATGCAATGGCTGCAGCATACGCTACTCGGCACGGTCGCGACGGTATCCGCCATCATCGCCGTAGCTTTGATTGGCTTCCTCATGCTATCCGGTCGGATGAACTGGCGCTACGGCGCGACGGTGATCCTGGGCTGCTTCATCCTGTTCGGCGCGGCAAGCATCGTCGGGGGCATTCAGGCATCGGCTGGCGGCGGCCTTTGACATGGACAGCCTCGATCGGGACGTGCTGTTTACGGGTCTGACGCGTCCGCAGATGCTCCTCGGCGTCACCTATGGTTTTGCCATCGCCAATGCGATCCTGACCACCGAGCTGTTCCTGATCTTCAAGTCGGCCTGGGTGCTGGCCGCAGCCGTGGTGATCCATATTCTCGGCTTTGCGGCATGTCTGCAGGATCCTCGCATCTTCGACCTCTGGTTGGTCAAGGTGCAGCGCTGTCCTCGTATCAAGAATTACCGGTTGTGGCGTTGCAACTCGTACCGCCCGTAGGTCAGCCTGAAGATTGGGCGCGCGAGGCAGCGGCAGGCTCACACCTGCCGTACCTGGCGCAGATCGATCAGCATACGCTGATGCTGCGCGACGGGCGGCTGATGCAGGTCATCGCACTTGATGGCCTGCTGTTTGAAACGGCCGAGACAAGTGAGATCAACTACCGCAAAGCTCTGCGCGACGCGATGCTGCAGGCGATCGGCTCGTCGCGCTTCGCGCTCTACCATCATATTGTGCGCCGACGCGTCGATATCGCGATCGAGGGTGCTTTCCCCGATCCCTTCAGCGCGCGTGTCGATGCGGCGTGGCAGCAGCGGCTGGCCACCAAGCAGTTGTTCGTCAACGAGCTGTTCCTGTGCCTCATCCGGAGACCGGCGCAGGGCAGAGGCGGTTTTGCGGATCGGCTTGCCAATCTGTTCGGCCGTATCTCGACCGAAGGGCGTTCGACTGTGCTGATCGAAGAACGGCGCCAGCTCGAAGCGGCCACCGACGCGATGCTTGCGGCGCTGGGCGCCTATGGCGCGCGACGGCTGGGTAATTACCCGCTCGCCGGGGGTACCTGTTCGGAAATCCTCGACTATCTCGCGCTGCTCTATGGAGGCTCTCCCCGGCCGGTGCAGTTGCCGGAGAGGGACATCGGCCAGGCTCTACCCGACCGGCGGATCAGCTTTGGGGCCGACACGATCGAATTCGGCAGTGCAGGCGATGCGCCGCGCGGCTTTGTCGGCATGGTCGGGGTCAAGGAATATCCGGGCGCGACGGGGCCGGGGATGCTCGACGAACTGATGCGGCTGCCGATCGAGTTGACGGTGACGCAGAGTTTCGGCTTCGTCGACCGACAGGCCGCGCTCGGCAAGGTCAACCTGACGCTGCGCCGGATGCGGGCGGCGGACGACGAGGCGCTGAGCTTGCGCGGCGAACTCGCCGGAGCGCGCGACGATCTGGCGGCGGGTCGCGCGGCGTTCGGCGAGCATCACCTGACCGTATCCGTGCGCGGTGAAACGCCCGAAATGGTCGACGCCCATGTCGCAGAGGTACAGGCGGCATTGACGGATCTGGGTATCATCGCGGTGCGCGAGGACATGGCGCTGGAGCCTTCCTTCTGGGCGCAATTTCCCGGCAACTTCCGTTACATTCCGCGGCGCGGGCTCGTTGCCAGTCGGAACTTCGCCGGGCTTGCCAGTCTCCATAATTTCCCGGTGGGGAGCGCAACCGGCAATCACTGGGGCGATGCCTTGACGGTGCTCGAGACGACGGCGGCCGGGCCCTACCATTTCAACTTCCATCACGGCGATCTCGGCAATTTCACCGTCATCGGCCCATCGGGCTCGGGCAAGACCGTGGTGTTGAATTTCCTGCTCGCACAGGCTCGTCGCTTCGATCCGCGGATCGTCTTTTTCGACAAGGACCGCGGCGCCGAGCTGTTCCTGCGAGCGATCGGCGGGCGATATGACGTGCTGCGCGCCGGCGAGCCCGCCGGGCTCAACCCGCTGCTGCTCGACGACACAGCCGAGAACCGACGCTTCCTAGTCGAGTGGCTGAGCCTGCTCGTCGGCGATGCGGGCCGCCCGCTCGATGCCGATGATCTGGCGCGGATCAAGGAGGCGGTGGATGCGAATATGGAGGCGCCGCGCACCTATCGTCGGCTCGGTCATTTCGCCCAGCTGCTGCAGGGCGGACATCGCCCGCGCGCGGGGGATTTGGCAGCGCGCCTGGCACCCTGGTGGGGAAGCGGCGAACATGCCTGGCTGTTCGACAACGCCGAGGATCTGACCGACCTCAGCCAGCGTGTCGTCGGCTTCGACATGACGCGTATCCTCGACACGCCGGTCGTGCGTACGCCCGCCATGATGTATCTGTTCCACCGCGTTGAGGAGCGACTGGACGGAAGCCCGGCGATCATCGTCGTCGACGAAGGCTGGAAGGCGCTGGACGACGAGGCGTTCACCGCACGCATCCGCGACTGGGAAAAGACGATCCGCAAGCGCAACGGCATCGTCGGCTTCGCCACACAGAGCGCGGAGGATGCCCTGGAAAGCCGCATTGCCTCGGCGATCGTGGAGCAGGCGGCGACACAGATCTTCATGGCCAACCCCAAGGCGCAGGCGCGCGACTATGTCGATGGTTTCGGCCTCAGCACCCACGAATATGACCTGGTGCGCGGCCTCCCCGACAATGCCCGGGCCTTTCTGATCAAGCATGGCCAGGAGAGCGTGGTCGCGCGGCTGGACCTTTCGGGCGAAGGGGACTTGCTGACCATATTGTCCGGACGCGAGCGTACCGTGCGGTTGCTCGACGCGATCCGGGCGGAAACGGGAGACAATCCGCAGAACTGGCTACCCCGACTGCTCGAGGCGGCACGGTGACGCTTGGCTGCGTTCCCGTCGATGCGGATGCAGGCGTCGTCCTTCGCTTTGCGGCGAACGCGGAGTGTGCCGCCCAGATGATCGGCGCGGACGGCTTTCAGGCGATGATCGGCGGCCCGATTGCAGCGGGGCTGTTGTCGGCGCTGGTGACGATCTTTGTCGCGATCATCGGCTATCGGCTGGTTCTCGACAATGCGCCGCGTTTCGACGAGGGCATAGGGCGGGTCTTCCGGCTGGGCATCGTGCTCGCGCTGGTCACCGGCTGGCCAGCGTTCCAGACACTGGTCTACGACACGGCGACACAAGGGCCGGAGGAGATCGCCGCTGTCATCCTGCCAGCCGCAGGTTTGTCGCCGACCGATCTGCCGTCGCGGGTGCAACAGGTCTATGATGCCATGCGCCTGGGAGCCAGTGGCGATCCGAGAACAGGTGCTCCGCAACAGGGAGCGTCGTCTTCTGCGTCCACCACATCGCAGCCTGGCACGGCAGGGGCCGCCGCAGCGCCGCAAACCAATGCTGGTCAGCCGGGGCTGGATGCTTTGCCGCAGAGCGCATCGATTTTTGCAGTGGCAACGATCGGCACGCTGGCGGCGCTGCATCTGGCGGTCGGCTTATTGCTCGCGCTCGCGCCGCTGGCCATTTTGGCGCTGCTCTTCGACGGCACGCTCGGGCTGTTCAATGGCTGGGTTCGCGCGCTCGTGGGCACCGCGCTCGGCGGGCTTGCCGCCACGATGGTCACAGCGGTGATGCTAATCCCGATCGAACAGGAAGTGCTGAAGCTTCAGGGGTGGCGGGGTGGTGGCGTGCTGGCGGTGGTCGACCCCCAGGCATTGCCCACCCTGGTACTCGCCAGCGCCGTGGCGATACTGGTCGCGACGCTGGCCGCGGTTCGGATGGGCAGTGCCCTGCGCTATACCCCAGCGGCTGGCACCATCTGGGGTTCTGCCGTACGGAACAGCAGCCGTTCGGAGGTGTCCGTTTCGGCAAACACGCAAGTGGCGTCCGCACAGACCAGGACCAACGCCGTTCCTGGGCGCGACCGCGCCGCAGGCGTCGCGGAAGCCTTGGCAATGTCGGTACGACGCGAACAGCAGTTGGGCGGCTATAGCGGCTCTGGGGCAATGACGCCGCCCGGTGCATCGTCGGCAAGCAGGCCGCAGGATCAATTCGCGGTGACGCCCGGCGGGCAGGGAATGGCAGCGCGTCGCACGGTGCTGCGCCGTTCGCGGGTTGCTGCATCGCGAGACAAGGTGGGGCGGTGAAGAAAGACTATCACGCACAAGCCGAGAGCTGGGCGCTCGATCGAGAGGTTCAGGCGGCACGCTCGCGCCGTACCGCCTGGACGGTTGCTGGCATTGCCGTCGCGGTGGGGCTGTTCGAAGCCATCGCACTTGCGATGCTCGCTCCCCTGAAGACCGTCGAGCCCATCACCCTGCTGGTCGATCGGCAGACGGGTTATGTCCAGGCGCTCAACCCGCTTCAGCCGCAGCGCATCGCGGCGGACGATGCGCTCACCCAATCCTACCTGGCGCAATATGTTATCGCCCGCGAAGGCTTCGACCGGGCCACGGTTCGCCCGGATTATCGCAAAGTCGCCCTATGGTCGGCCGGAGCGGCGCGCAGTCGCTATCTGGCCTCGATGCCAGCAAGCAATCCCAATAGCCCGCTGACGCGCTATCCGGCGGGCACGACGATCAGCGTGCAGGTGAAGAGTGTGTCGCGCATTGGCCAGAATGTCGCGCTTGTCCGTTTCGACACCCAGCGGGTCGACCGCGACGGGCAGGTCGCTGCGCCGTCACCCTGGATTGCAGTGATCCGTTATCGCTTCGTCGATGCGCCGATGGCGCTCTCGGATCGCTTGATCAATCCGCTTGGCTTCCAGGTAACGGGTTATCGCCGCGATGCCGAAGCTTTACCGCCACCTGATGCCTTGCCTCCTTCCGCGCAAACGGCTGGCGCACAGCCGACTCCGCTGGCCACTATTCCGGCCCCCGTCACGCCTGGTCGCGTGGTGCAGCCGATAACGCTGGGGCGCCCGGAGACGACTAGGACACGTCGCGTCGAATCTGCATCCTATCAGGAGGGTGGTCCCCGCGCGGTGCCGATCAATCAATTACCGATGGGCTCGCCGCTTTCGCCGAGAGCGGACGCGCCGCCTGCCGGGACAGCCCAGCCATGATCCTAACCATGCTGGCCTTGGTCGCGCCGCAGGCGATGCTCCAGCCCTCCGACCCCCGGATTCAGACGCTTGCCTATAATCCGGGGCAGGTGGTGACGCTGGCGGTCGCGCAAGGCTATGCGACGGTCGTCGAACTGGTGCCGGAGGAACGCGTCGATACGGTTGTAGTCGGCAATAGCGCTGGCTGGCAGGTTACCGCTTCGCGCGCTGGCGACAAGATCGTCGTCAAGCCGCTGGCGGGGGCCACGACCACGAACCTCGTCGTCATCACCGAAGCGCGGCGTTACGCATTCCTGCTCCAGCCGGGCAACGGCGATATGGGCACGCCGTTCATCGTCCGCTTCACCCCGCCACCCGAGCCGCGCGCGAGTGCTGATGCAGGCGAACAAGCCCGCACCTTCCGCCTGTCAGGCGACAAAAGCCTGTTCCCCGAAGAAATGTCAGGCGACGGTCAACGCACCCGTATCCGATGGAAGCCGAACGTGCCATTTCCAGCCATCTTTGCCGATGATGGCCGCATGAAAGAGACGCTGGTCAACGGACGTATGGTCGACGGCGTCTACATTATCGAAGGTGCCGCGCGGCGCTATACCTTCCGTCTGGGCAAACAGCGTGCCATGGCGACGGCTATCGCAAACGGAAACCGGAGATGACGGCGCCCACGCCCCGCAGCCGTGATCCACGACCGACCGTGCGTCTGCCGCGCGCGGGTGTCCCGGGCGTCGCGATCGCCGGGGGGGCGGTGCTCGCCGCAGGGCTGCTCTTCGCGGTCCTTGATGCGCGGCGCCGTGACGATCGCACCGGACCTAGGGTAGATACCGCCCAACAGGTCAGCGCCTTTCCGTCACCACCGAGCCTAGCACTCCCGCCGGAGCCACAGGCGACACCTCAACCGCCGGTTGTCCTGGTCGCGCCGCCAGCCCCTACCGCGCCGCCTGTCATGCCGCGGCCTTATATCGCGCCGCAGCCCTCGCAGCCGGTGATCGTCGCCGCGCCGCCACAGCCGATACCGATGCCGCAATCCGCCATGGCGCGAGAGCGGCGGACTGCGCCTGCCGAAGAGCCCCAGGCGCTGATCATCGATGGCGGTATCGAACGGCAGCCCGATGGGGGGACATCCCAGGCCGCCAAAGTGGCGCAAAACGGCAATCAACAGCGCAATCCCATGATGCAGGGGCCGGGATTGGGTAGCGATACGGCGCCCGCGCAGGCGGTATCGCTTCGCAACCCGACCATGGTCATGCCGACCGGCACGATGATCCCCGCCGTGATCGAGACGCCGATCGACACCGCGCGGCCCGGCCTCGTCCGGGCGATTGTCAGCAGCGATACGCGCGGGTTCGATGGACGGCGCGTCTTGGTGCCGCGCGGCTCGCGGCTGGTCGGTGAGTATCAGGCCGTCGTACAGGGGGGGCAAAATCGCGTGCTCGTCAACTGGACACGCCTCATCCGCCCTGACGGCGTGACCATCGCGCTGTCGTCGCCAGCCGCTGATGCCCTTGGGGGTGCCGGCGTTCCCGGCAAGGTGCATAGCTTCTTTTTCCAGCGCTTCGGGGCCGCCTTGCTCCAGTCTGCGATGACCGTCGGCGTCAATCTCGCCTCACGCCCCGGCAATGGCTCGGTGATCGTCGGGCTGCCTTCCAACCAGATCAACACCACCGTCGGCCAGGGCCTGCTTCCCAACGACTTGCGACCCAAGATCACCGTCAAGCAGGGGGCCGAGATCAACGTGTTCGTCGCGCGCGATCTCGACTTTTCCCTCGCGTCGGCCACACCGTGACCGACACTGTCGCGTCTTACCTCGGCGTCTATCTCGCGCCCTTGACCCAGTTTCTGGAGCAGGGCGATGTCACCGACATTTACATCAACAGGCCGGGCGAACTGTGGGTAGAGCGTCTCGGCCAAAAGCCTGAGCGTCACGATGCGCCGGGACTGACCGACACCTTGCTGTGGCGACTGGCCAAGCAGGTGGCGAGCATAACCCATCAGGGGATCAGCCGCGAGCACCCTCTTTTGTCCGCGCGGCTGCCCGATGGCTCGCGCATCCAGATCATCGCGCCACCTGCCACCCGTGGCCCGATCGCGATCGCGATCCGCAAACATCTTATCGTGGACATCTCACTCGACGACTATGCGAGACAGGGTGCATTTGATGAGACACGCGCTGGTACCACTCCGACAGACGGGGACGAGCAGCTTGCAGCACTGTACGAGGCACGTAACTGGACGGGCTTCCTCCGGGGGGTCGTGCGTGCGCGGAAGACAATCTTGGTTTCGGGGGGCACCTCGACAGGCAAGACAACGTTTCTAAATGCCCTTCTGCGGGAGGTCAAATCGAGTGATCGACTTGTGTTGATTGAGGACACACCTGAAATCAAGATCGCGCACGCTAACGCAATTGGACTGATTTCCATTCGCGGAGAGCTCGGCGAAGCTAGCGTGACGTCGGACGATCTCCTTACGGCAACTCTGCGCATGCGTCCCGATCGCATCATTGTCGGCGAATTACGTGGACCCGAAGCCCTTACTTTCCTACGTGCAGCAAATACTGGCCACCCGGGGTCTATGACGACGATCCATGCCGACACGCCTAATGGCGCGTTCCAGCAACTGGCGATGCTCGGAGCAAGTAAGGCTCATTTTGGAATAAATAACGATTTAATATCTTATGCACATACAATCATAGATGTTATCGTACAATTGCATCATTCAAGGGGAATTCGAGGTATATCTCATATATACTGGCGACAATCTAGCTCTTATATGAATAATAATGGTCATATAAATACAGTATATTGAATGTGAGAGTATTAGCAATTTTTTAAAATGGGATAATATTATTGCAATGGATGCCCTTAACTCATTTTACTAAAGCGTGATTCCACTAAAGCGGTTTCTGATCAGTCTGCATCGTGGCTAGCGTCAGCGAGGTAGTTGGCGCACTTCTGTGGAGGGTAGAGGTGGAGGATGCGGCTGATGGCGTTCCAGAGGCCTGGATGGTGCGCTCGGCAGCCTTGCGCAGGTGCGCCTTGAGCTAGGAGAAGACCCGCTTGATTGGGTTAAAGTCGGGACTGTAGAGTCTGCCCCGGCAAAGGCTGGGGGCGGAAGAAAGAGTCGCCTGGCGCTAGCCGCTTCGATGGCCTCGCGCGCGGCAGGGGCCTTGTGGCTCGACAGGTTGTCCATGATGACGATGTCGGCGGGTAAGGGCGTAGGCGGCAGGAACTGCTCGACATACGCCGTGAAACTCTCGCCGTGGATCGGACCCGTCCAGTGCCAGCGACGCATCATCCGTTCGCAGCGTGGCGCGGCCAGGAAGGTCAGCGTGCGCCAATGGCCGTGCGGGACCTAGTCGACGAGCGGCAGGGCGCGAGCACTCAGCCCCGCAAGCGCATCATGTTGGCCTGGGCTCAGGCTTCGTCGATGAAGACGACTCAACCCGGATCGATGCGGCGCTGGTACTTGCGCCATTGCGCGGCGTCTGGCGATTACCGGCCGCCCTAGCAGCCACACCCGCTCGGCCGAAAGCGAACGGGGCTGGCTGTGCTCCAGCGGCCGGGCAGCGGCACTGCCGGTCGACTGGAGACGCCGAGGCCACGTCACCGCACTTGATACGCTGATGCCGAACAACTCGGCTGTCGCACGACACGACCGGCGACCTCAGCACCGAAGCAACTACAGGTTCTCGCAGATCATCCGAATGGGCTCGGCGGATACCTTCCGGCCTCTGCACAACTAGCAGCTCGAATCAGACGTCAAGCGCCATGGGAATCTCCGGCCAATTCACCTTGAATGAGCTTGGCTCTAAAAGGGGTTCATGAATTTCATGTAACTAGGAATTCACGAAGGCTTCACGATCGTGTGTCCGCAGTACAAGTCCCACTTTGACTACGTCTTATATTCGTTATTGCGAAACTCATTTAATTGTGCTGCTCTCATGCTAATGAAATAATTAGGGGTGTGAACATGAGGCGTCGTCTTCTATATATTCCATGCTTTACAGCGGGTTTGTTGGGTATGTCGCCGTCATCGAATGCCTCGGAGACCAAATCCTACAGCTATGATGCGTTAGGACGCCTGGTCGGGGTTGCAGTTAGCGGCGGTCCAAATAATTCTGTAGGGTCGGTAATTTGTCTTGATGGCGCAGGCAATCGAACTCGTTACGCGACAGGCATTGGAATCGCAGCGTGCACAGGGGGATCATCGTCCACACCGACGCCAACACCGTCTGGAAATCGACCTCCAGTAGCTACGACCGATAATATCACGCTCAACTGTAATTCCGGCGGCGGTTTTAACATCCTTAGCAACGACTCAGATCCAGACGGCGATAGCATATCGCTCACATCGGTAAGATCTAACGGTGGTTTTAGTATATCGGTCGGCAATTCTGCGCAGGGAATTGCGGTCATTAGCGCTGGAAGTACGGCAGGTACTTTCACCGGAAATTATACCGTAACAGATAGCCGTGGCTTAGCTAGTTCAGGCAGTATTAATGTCGTGATAAATCACGGCGGTCCGGGCAGATGCTAATCTATTGATTGCATCAAATGTCAATTAGTATGATTAGAAAATTGCGTGCGTTTAATAGTATTTGGTCGCTTATTTTTAAGCATCGCCGGAAGTCGCCGATAGCGGCAAGACTTGTTTACCGAAGGGGAGGTGGCAACATGCTCAATCGTTCCGCTCGTATCACCGCATTCGCGGGCAGCTTATTGGCTTCCACATCGCTTGCTAGTCCGGTCGGCGCACAAACTAATCCGACTCCTCCGCCTGTCTTCCAAAGCGTCGATGAGAATGGCGTCGACCTTGCGTCGGGACGCCTAGTATTCCGCTTTTTTGGCATAGAAATAGGGCCAGGCGGGCCGGGCAGCCTCGGGTTTAATTGGAGCACAAACGATCAAGATCAAAGGCCTGAAATTCGAGGTTATATCAATACTAGTTTCTTTTCAGGCAACAAGACGAGTGTAGTTTTAGGAGGATCAACGCGAACGTTTAGTTTCTCTGGGTCGCAGTCCTCACCGACGTTCACATCAGATCAGGCGGATGGATCTTCCCTCACATACGACCCCGGATCAGACCAATTCACATATACAATGAGAGATGGCGCAAAAGCAACTTTCCACGCAACGTCTAGTGGTTATAACTATTCTATTAGTTCTTTGATTTATCCAGCCGGTCAAGTTCTTAGGTATTATTATACAAAATACGCAATGCAGGATCAAACAGGCGCAAGCTATCAGTCGGAGTACTTGACAGCAATAACAAGTAGCCTTGGTTACCAGTTAAGGTTGGAGTGGACTCACTATCCAACATTCAATGGTCTGTCAAAGACTGTAGTCTTTAACATGGCAAATGAAAACTGCGATCCTTCTGCCCCGACCTGCACCCTCTCGTCCGCATGGCCGACCGTTACAAGGGACATGAATACATATGTTATGTCAGACAATTTGGGTCGGAAGGCCAACTTTGCCGTCGATGCAAATGGCGTGTTGGTCATAAATCTGCCGTCAGGCAGAAAGTTAACTTATAATGTTACACAGGACCAAGATTATCGCGGAGTAGGAATACTTTCCTACCCTTCTTACATTGTTAGCTCCTTTAGTGATGGCAAGGGGGTATGGCAGTACAACAGAATAGGGAAGCAATCACAGGGTGTAATGCAAAGGTATAATCCTGGTTCACAGAGTCCGGAATTATTTAATATCGCACCAAACGGCCAAATTATAAGTCATCAAAAGACATCGACAAATCCTCTTTCAGAAAGCATGCAATATGACTCAAACGGTCGCATGACTTTAAAAAGTGTTAGCGACGGCAACAATTATAGCTTGACAACTTTTGGTTATGACGGACGGGGAAACCTAGTAGAACAGCGCCAGCGATCAATTACATCAGGAACGCCGGCAGATATAGTTACCAGCTCATCGTTTCCTGCATCATGTGAAAATAAAGCAACGTGCAATCAGCCGACCTATACTGTTGATGCAAGAGGAAATAGAACCGACTATACGTATACCGCGTTCGGCGCAATCCAGACTATTACTCGACCTGCAGGAGCTAATGGGGTTCGCCCCATGACGACAATGAGCTATGTTCAGGCCGCGGCATCGTTTGGCGGCAAGCAAGGCGATTCAATATGGCTACTTGGGGGCAGTTCCGAATGTCAAACGCAGGCGAGTTGTGCAGGTTCAGCTGACGAGGTCAAAACCACGATATCATATGATGCAACCAGCGCGCTTTTGCCAACTACCGTATCACGCACCTCGGGCGATAATTCTGTTTCATCGGTAGTAAATTCTACGTTCTATGCAACAGGTGACGTCAAGACTGTTGACGGACCTTTGCCAGGTAACGCCGACTCAGTGCGCTATTATTACGACTCAATGCGCCGTGAGACAGGAATTGTCGGCCCAGATCCAGATGGTGGTGGGCCGTTACGCTATCGAGCGATACGTACGACATACGCTCCAGACGGTCAGGTCGCCGCTGTTGATCAGGGAACCACGTCGGGGCAGGCCGACGGCGACATGGGCGGGTTCTCCCCTCTACAGTCTGTTTCAACCACTTTTGACAGCCAAGGGCGTCCAGCAGCGACGCGGCGATCAGCAAACGGTGCGACGTTTGGCCTTACAGAGTTTAGTTATACTACTACAGGTCAGCCGTTATGTACTGCTGTGCGCATGAACCCCGATGGCTTCGGTGGAGCCACCGATGCCTGTACCTCCACTACGCAAGGTAGCGCGGGCCCAGATCGCATTACACGCATTGCATATGACAGCCTGGACAGGCCAATTAGCGTCACAAGTGGGCTGGGAAGTGGCAATCCGATAGTTGAGTCTAAGACGTACGACAGCTTGGGTCGCCTCGGATCTATCACAGACTCGAATAACAACCTTACAAGCTATGCCTATGATGGCATGAATAGGCTGCAAACTACTACTTACCCAGACAAAAGCTTCGAGCAACTCGGCTACGATCCAAGCGGAAATATCGTAAGTCGACGCCTACGCGATGGCCAGATCCTGACTCATACGTATGACGCTCTAAATCAGCGTGTCCAAGATCATAATCCGAATACCAATGTCGCTGAAGTAAGTGTTGACTATACATACGATAATATGGGGCGCTTGTTGCGCGCGTCTGACGGGAACGGTTGGTACAATGCGTTTAGCTATAATGCCTTAGGTAGGGCTACAACGCAGGCAAGCAACGTATCAAGCACAAGCTTGCTATACGACGCATCTGGGGCGCTGATTCGACAGACGTGGGCTGATGGGTTCTTCGTAACGTATGAACATGATACCGCAGGTCAGTTATCGACTGTCCGTGAGAACGGTAACTTTGTCCTTGCTTCTATGAGCTACGACGATCTTGGCAGGCGAATAGTTCTTTCTCGGGGAAACGGCGTATCAACCAGTTACTCCTATAATGCCAACGGTTTGCTTGGAACGCTTTCGTTTACCGGGGCGGCGCCAAACACCTACACATTTAGTTACAATGCCGCAGGACAGATCACAGGCCGCAGCAGCAACAACGATGCGTTTGTTTGGACGAGCGGCACTAGCGCTGACCGCACGTACGCTACTAACGCACTTAATCAGTACACCAGTGCTGGCGGTATAAATTTTAATTATGATACGCGCGGAAATCTCACGCAGTCAGGTGGCAACTCTTATCAATATAATACACGAAACCAGCTGTTTATGAACGGTTCGGGTCAGCTTATATATCGTGGCCCGATGGGATACTTAGGACAGACCCCTGGCATAAATTACGATTGGGTCAATGGACAACTCGCTCAAGAATCGAGCGATCATATACTCAGGCGCTATGTATATGGGTCTGGTCCGGATGAACTGCTCGTGTGGTATGAGGGATCGGGCACAACTGACAGGCGGTGGCCCTTGGCCGATGAGCGGGGAAGCATCGTGGCTGTGACAAACGGATCTGGTGGTGCTACGATCAATAGCTACGACGAGTACGGGATTCCGGCGCCGAATAATCAGGGCCGATTGGGCTATACGGGCCAGATTTGGCTGCCGGAGCTCGGTATGTGGGATTACAAGGCAAGAATGTATTCGCCGAGCCTGGGCCGGTTCATGCAGACCGACCCCATCGGCTACGGAGACGGGCTAAATTGGTATGCTTACGCACAAGGTGATCCAATAAATAATGTAGATCCAACCGGGCTTACCACCTTGCGTTATAGCTTCTGCCCGGCTCCCGTGCCTTCTGGCCGATCCGACACCGCGACAAATGGCGATATTGTTGTAACTGGGGTCAGGTGTCACGATGTCACATATGACATTCCTGATGACCCTTTGCAGCTCAGCATACCCTATGGTTCAACGCAATTTAATCTACCGGCTGGCACCTATCAACGAACCCCGACAGTTCAGCCTTCTACATTTGGATGTATTGGCCGAGCCTTATGGACAAAAGAAGGAGTGGCACTCGGTTTGGATGCTCTTGGTATTGGTGTTGGATTATTTGCGCCAGAAGCATACCTTGCTCAACTGGCTCTATCAGGGACCTCTCTTATCGCATCCGGCATCACGACCAACCGTAAAGATATGTGGGGATCTATTCGGTCGCTCTCAATTTCGACCTTTGGGTTTTTACAGGCTGGTGGATCCGCACAAGCGAAACTATCGGAAGCACGCAGCCTTGTCGCAAGAAACTGGGGTAAGATCGGCCTGGCTGGCGCTCTGGTCGGAACTTATTATGATTATCAATCTGTGAAATCTAATTATGATAACTGCATAAAGAAGTAGGTGAAATGCCTAACAGGACTCAAGACTTAACCACGCTAGACGCATTTTTAATAGCGGCGGCGGCTATCGCTTCATCAGAAATAATAGGAAGATTCTTTTCTTCTGCGCTTCCCGTTATGATGTCTTTTTGTATGCTAGCCGTCGCAATATCGATTAGAATGCTTTGGCCTCTCAGGAGGAAGAAGTGGTTCATTCCATTCTTCTTAATTGTTGTGTTACTCCATTTTCCGATAGCTATTTTAATGAGTAAATCTGGATTAAATGGCTTCTATATGGCGCTTACTCCCTTTGTTGGAGCTGATGTTTTTATCATTATTCGCCTTGCTTTAAAGATAGATGATAAATCGTATTGAAGACGCTCCATTAGTTCTATTTCCACAATGGAAACGTGGCGCGTTATATAGTAGATCAATCTCCGCGCCTTCTGATTCTTTGAGGATTCACACGGGCGCGGTTTTTCTGATTCAAGCTCTGGGCCGGGTCAGGAGGCCGGCACCGATGCCGCGAGTGCTATCACAGGACCTTCAGGACCGGATGGTCGCCGCGATTGATGGTGGGATGTCATGCCGGGCTGCGGCAGCGCGGTTCGGGGTGAGCGCAGCGGGCGCGATCCGCTGGCGGCAACTGGTCGTTCAGCACGGCACGCCGGCGGCCAAGTCGCAGGGCGGCGACCGCCGGAGCACTCCACAGGCCCGCCTGATACTGGCCTGCCATGCACTTCCGACGGCGTCGACGAACTGCCGACGCCGGTCAGGCCTTAGAGCTTCCGGGAGACGACATCCTGCAACATCGCCTTGTTGAGGCTCAGATTAGTCACCAACCGCTTCAGCTTGGCATTCTCCTCCTCAAGCTGGCGCAGCCGTCACATCTCCGACGGCATCAGCCCTGCATACTTCTTGCGCCAGGCATAGAACGTCGCTTCGCCGATCCCGGTCTTGCGGCACACCTCGCCAACGTTCGTGCAGTCCTTGGCCTGCTTCATCACGAAGGCGATCTGCGCCTCCGAAAACTTCGACCTCTTCATTGCTCGCTCCGCTTCCCCGGCCCTCCATCATAACTGAAATGTTTCAGCTCAAAGCGGTCTAGAAAACCGGCAGCAGGTTAGCGGCAGTCGCTTCTCGCAGCCAATTTCCAATGACATGTTCATGATTGTTTTTCCCGAAGCGGGCCGTTGGTCAGGGACTATCAGTGATGCAGGGTACCCGGTCATAAACGGACAATGGGCTGTAAAGGGCCAGCGTTAGCTGCATTCCATGAGCCGAGAGCGGTTGTCTGAGTCACGCCCATTTGGAACGACTGGGATCGACTCAGTGCGCCAGCAGCGCCGACATTCGAGATATCAAGCCCGTATAAAGTTCGTATATCTGTCCAACCTGCACATTCTCCTAGGGTCGCGAATGATCGCGGCAATTCAAGGAGAACGTCATGGAACGCGATAACGACAACGCCCCGACGTTGGTCGACCTGGGCGATGCCCGTGCCCTGACCCAGGGGCCGGCCGGTACCCCGATTGACGAGGTCCAGGGGTTCCTCGGCGCCGGCTTGGCCGACGATTAAAAGGGTGGCGGGGTGTTCCCGGGAACACCCCGCCGTTTCGCGATGAGGTTCTTCCTACCCCCGTTGGTCGGCTTCTGCTCAATCGGCGAGAGCGTGATCTTCCTCGATGCCCGCTTGGATCGCTATTGGATGCTTCCAGTCGCAATGAGCCAAGCCCTTAACCGACAATGCGCCGGTGCAGAACTTGCGGGTGATGAGGCGGCACCGCTCCTCGCACTCGTCCGGGCCGGACTGCTCGACAGCGCCAAGGGAGAGCCTCTTGTGCCTTGCGATTTCCCGCGCGCGCGGACCAGTCGCCTCGAGGTAATCGACACCAAGCCCGGGTCCTCGACGATGATTGCCGGACTGTGCTTCGCGGCGAGCACCTGGCGCATACGCAGGCGTGGCCTAGGATGTGAACTTGCAGGGCTTCAGCGTCGGCGAGAGCGGTGGAGCGGAACTGCCCGCCATGCCGATCGCCATGCGGGCGCCTTTGCGCGACTGCGCCTGCTGGTCAGCCCGGCGGGGAACTGTCTTCCCCTGTCGCTGGCGCTGGCCCGGCGGTGTGCTTCTACCGATGCCCGGCTTGTCTTCGGCGTGCAGTTGAACCCGTTCGCGGCGCATGCCTGGGTCCAGCGCGACACCGAAGTGCTCAACGACGAGTTGCATGTCGTTCACGCGTTCACGCCGGTCCTGGTGATATGATCAGGCCGGCGTTCGCTGCATGGCTGGCCAAGCCCAAGCCCTTCGGCGCAGGAGAGCAAGCTCTCTTTTCCAAGGCAGCCAGCGGGGCTGGCCTTGGGCTATGCCACATCGACGATCGGATGATGATCGCAGCGTCGCATGCGATTCCAACGCCGGGAAGCTGGATTGTCGGATCGCTATTCCGACGCGGAGAGGCCACGCCGCTGACGGAAGCGACACTCCGCGCCTCGTCCGGGACTGTAAGCGCGGCAAGTGAACTGACGCGTGACCATTGGGGCGATTACGTTGCCTTCGGCACCTCGCGTGACGGCCCCTACGCCTTGCGCGCGCCGTTCGGCAGCTTGTCATGCTATTGGCATGAGACGCCCGACTATGTCGTCCTGGCCTCTTCGGTTCGGCTATTGGGCGCATTCGGGGGTACGACTCCGGCTGTCGACTGGCATGCCCTGGGCCAATTCCTCGCCGCCACCGACCTTCGCAATGGGCGCACCTGCCTGCACGGCGTCGAGGAACTTGGCGGCGGCGAGGCAATCCAGGTTTCCGACCGCGGCATTCACCTGGAGCGGTACTGGTCTCCCTGGTCATGGGCCGACCGGGCGCAGGCATTCCATACGCGCGATGTGGCGGCGGACGCCTTGGCGGGGGCGATCGACGCTGCGGTCGTGTCACGCCCCCCCGTCGACGTGCCGGCGATCCTGCTCCTGTCCGGCGGGCTGGATTCGTCGGTCGTGGCGGCGGCGCTGGCGTCCAGCGGACGCCGCTTCACCTGCCTGACAATGGCGGTCGCGGACGCGCAGGGCGACGAACGCGACCATGCCCGGACCGTGGCGCGCCATCTCGACGTCCCGTTGTTCGAGGTCGTTCGCGATCCTCGGCAAGTCGATCTTACCCGTCCCCTCGCGCGTGGCTTGCCACGACCGACCGGCGCCCAGTTCCGCCAGGCCACTTTTGCTGCCGCGGACGACCTGGCGAGAGAAACCGGCTCGGCACTGGTCATCGATGGCGGTGGCGGCGACAACATGTTCTGCTCGCTGCAAAGCGTGGCCCCGGTAGTCGACGCCCTGCTCGCCACGGCCAGGGGGGGCCGACCACTCGCAACGGCGGCCTCTATCGCACGGATGGCCCAGGTCAGCCTTGCCGCTGTCCTGGCCCGCGCCGGCGCGCGCCTGATGACGCGTCGTGCGGCCTATCGCTGGCCGGTCGACCACAGTCTCCTTGACCCCCGGGTGGTCGATGGCCTTGATCCTTCTCATCCATGGCTCGAGGCGCCGCGAGGAACGCCGCCGGGCAAGGCCGCGCAGGTCGGCCTGCTTCTTGCCGCCATGGCGGTCGCGGATGACCTCGATCCGGACCGACAGCCGGCGCTCCTGTCGCCCCTCGTCTCGCAGCCGATTGCTGAGGCCGCGCTTCGAGTGCCGAGCTGGATGTGGTTCGAAGAGGGACGCAATCGCGTGCCCGTCCGACAAGCCTATGCCGCTCGCCTGCCCGCATCGGTGGTGGGGCGGCGATCCAAGGGGACGCCGACCGGCTTCCTCGCGCGACTGGTTGAGCGGGAGGCCGACATGTTGCGGCCTTTCCTGCTCGACGGATGCCTGGCCGTCCATGGCGTCATCGACCGGGCGACGGTGGAGGCCGCGCTGGCGCCGGGACCGGCCCGCGACCTGCGCTTTGCCCGCCTTCTGCAACTCGCCGACGCCGAGGCGTGGGCGCGGTCATGGGGCTGATGCCGGAGGTCGGGTCAGTGCCGAATGATCGCGCCAGTCCCGCCACCGCCGATACTGGGCGCGCTTGGCGGGATCGGGATCCTCCTCCCCCCTGAGCCAGAAGCGGAACCAGTCGAGATTGCGGGCATAGACCGCGGCCCGGTGCGCCGGCTGCCATTTGATGTGATGCTCGTCCGGGAAGATGCGCAGCTCGACGGGGACGTCGTTCTCGCGCAGGGCCGCGAATGTCTCGAGCGCGAACAGGCCTTCCTCGTCGGCCAGCTGGAAGAGAATGGGCGTCCGCAGCCGGTGGGCCGCCTGGGGCAAGGATATCGGCGCCCAGAATGCGGGATCGTCGGCGGTCACCTTCGGGAAGCCCATGGCACGCATCTCGTCGGCGAGGACGGCGCCTCCGTAGATGAGGTCGCTTCGCAGGTAGCGGCAGCAGGTGCTGAGCGACGCGGCGCGGAACGGCATGCCGGCGACCAGAGCATAGCGCGCCGTGGTCGATCCGTCGCTCAGCCCGGTGATGCCCATCCGGTCGCGGTCGATGTCGCCGCGCGCGGCAAGCTTCGCTAATCCCGCTTCGAGCGAAGCATGGGTGCTGCGGCGCTCGTCCCAGTTGCGCAAGACTGCCGCGACGGCCTGGGCGCTCGAGAGGTTGGGCTTGGCTTGCACGACAAGCGGCGGCCGCTGAAAGCTCAGCACCGCGATCCCATTCGCCGCCAGCGGCAGGATCGGATATTCGTCGCCCGTGCCGCCGCGCAGGAAGCCGCGGCTGGTGTACTGGACGATGACGAGCGGCCAGCCGCTGGCGGGCGGTCGTCCTGCAGGCAGGACGAGATCGCCCCAGGCGGGAAGGCCCGCAGGGTTCGTCCAGCGCAGGCGCTCGACATGGGGCTTGGCTAGTGACGCGAACTCTGGGTTCGGGTCGAGGACGGTTCGTGCGGTACCGCTGGCCAGGTCGATTCCCACGATGCGGCGTGGTGCCAGCGATGCTTCGCGCAGGCACAGCAGCTCCTGGGGCGCCATGGTGCAGCCGACCAGCGCATCCTCGGTAATCAAGATGCGACGGACTGCAGCCTCGCCCGGCGTCCAGCGAAAGAGCGACGTACGCTCGTTGTTCGGGCCCTCATAGCGGAGGAAGAGAAGGCTGCGGCCATCGGGGCCCCACCACATCCCGCGGATCGAGCCATGGCATTCGGAGGCGATACAGGCCAGCCGGCCGCCGTTCCCGTCGGCCCAGATCCGGCGGCCGGCAAAGGGGGACGGACCGTCCGCCTCGGCGCCCGCCTTCCGCCCGTCCGATGTCACGGCATTCAAAGGAGAGGGCTCGCTCAATATCGGTTCACCACCCAGGCGTGCGATGTCCTGGCGACCGGCACGCGCAACCGATCCGCCCTCCCGGGGAACCGACCAAACGACTCTATCGAGGTTGCCCGGCAGCTGCGGTGCAAAGCCGTTGGGCGGGATGACGCGATGGTCGAACAGGAATCCGTTGCGCCCCTCGGCGCGCACCGCGTCGGCGAAGGTCGTTCGCCCGGGCCGCGTCGCAAAGACAAGCCTTGACCCATCCTCGCTCCACGCGATGGCCTCGACATCGACCGGCGCGTCGGTGATCCGCACGGCGGTGCCGTCGTCGACCGAGACACGCCAGGCCTGCGTCCGGCCGCCGACACGCTTGAGATAGGCCAGGTATCGCCCATTGGGCGACCATGCCGGGACGATGGTCGCAGGCAGGCCGCTGCCGGTCCGCGACCCGCGCACGACATTTTCCGCGCGTATCGCCTCGCCGCCTTCATCGACGATCCGTGGCCGAGCCTGCGGCTCGAGGCCGAGCACGACCAAGGCCTGGCAGACGCGATTGGCCACGGGGGCGGCGCGAGAGATGACGAACGCGATCCGGCGACCATCGGGCGAGACGGCGAGCGGGCTCGGTCCACCGACCGAGGGGTCGGGCTGGCCGATGTCCCGCAAGGCCAGGAGATCGTCGAGCGAGACCGGCCGTCCCGCTGCGGCGGCCGGGGTGAATGCCGGCATGATGCTGGGGCATGGCGGGGGCGCGGCATCGATATCAGCGACAGCGAGGCCAGCGGCCAGCAGCATAACGCTCACCACGACTTGGTCGCCGAAATCGCGAGGACACGCCCGAAGGGCGAATAATTGGTCGAATCGTAGGGCGTGTCGTACGGCAGCGTCGTCGCGATCGCGCTGGGCTTGGCATCCAGGATGTTCTGTGCGGTGACGACAAGGTCGACACCGTGCCACCATGTTGGTCCTGGGCCGGTGCGATAGCGAAGCGTAAGGTCGCCCTGCGTCATGCCGCCGACACGGCGCGCCGGCGTGGTCCGTCGGTCCTCGACCCCGCCGATCCGGCTCACCGCGCCGGTGATCGTCAAGCCGCCCTGGGTCCAGCCGAGGGTGGCTCGTCCGCGAAAATGAGGAGGGTTGAAGATCGTGCCGGCCAGATCGACGATGGGTTGTGCCGGCGTCAGCTGCTGGTCGCTTTGCAGATAGGCGCCGGAAAGGGTGGCGTTGATCTGCCCGGCGCCAACGCTGCGATCGAGGCGGGCCAGCATGTCGAGGCCCTTTACGCGCTGCCGCCCGGCATTGCGGTTGGCGTTGTCGATGACCGCGACCACGCTCGCAGGGTCATAGGCGCGACCCGTGGCGTTGAGGAACTGCCCCGCCCCGAGACGCAGACTCTCGAGGGTCGCAAGGCTGGGGGAGCGCAGCACCTGGTCGGCATAGGCGGGATCGGCGAGCGCACGGGCAATGAAGGTGACCGGTGCCACGATGCGATCCCGATAGAGCGTCTCGAAATAGCTGATCTCGATGCTCAGCCCGTCGACCTTGCCGGGATGCAGTGCCAGCGTCGTCGACCAGCTACGTGCACGCTCAGGCTGCAGGGTATCGCGTCCCCCGGACAAGAGCAGGGCCGTGGCCCCCGATGGCAGGCCGGTCCCGCCAAATACGGTGGCCGGAAGTGCGGCGACCACCAGTGGCTGGTAGCGCTGGAGGAGGGTCGGTGCACGGAAGGACCGGCCCCAGCTCGCTTTCAACGAGACGTCGGGCGTCGGTGCGTAGACTAGGCCGAGCTTGGGGGTGGTGACCGCATCAATGCCGGGATAGTCTTCATGGCGAAGGGCCAGGCTGGCATCGAGGCGATGGACAAGCGGGACGGCTTGGGCGGGGCCGATGAGTGGCAGGCTGGCCTCAGCATAGGCGTAGCGACTGTCCTGATGCGCATCGACGTTTTGTGCGCTGTTATCGCCGCGCTGGCTGACCAGCCGGTTATCACGATAGCCGACGCCCAGCGCGATCTTGGCAGGACCGCCGGGCAAGGCGAAGAGCGGGCCATCGGCCGCGAGCTCGACGCTATGGGCATCATTGCAATAGCAGCCGAAGGTCCGGCTGGTCAGCTGGGTGCCGGTGAACTGGTTGGTCGCATAATGGACCCGGTCCCGGCCCGCGCTGCCCGCGAGTTCGAAGCGCCACGCGCCCGGAGACCAGCGCAGTGCCGGCGCGATCGCGGCCGAGTCGCTCTCGGAGGGCTGCTCGGCGTGTCGAAAGGGCGCCACCCCGGCGGCGCTCAACGGAAACTGGGAGAAGCTGCGGCGATTGTTGTAGAGCAGGTCGAGCGACAGCTCGACAGCGTCGCCGAGCCCCTGGTGGCCGCTCAGCACCACGCTGTGCCGCCGGAGCGATGGGTAGAGATCGAGCCCGGGCACCCAGTCGCGGGCATAGTCGCGGTCGACGGCGCGGATGGCGGTGCTGCGCCCGAACTCATAGGCGAGCAGCATGCCGCCGCCGGACCATCGCTTTCCCGCGACGAGGCCGTACACCTGCTCGACATTGCCGCCGTCGGTGGAGGCGCCAAGGCGAGCGCTCGTGGTCAGCCCCTGGGCGTCGCGCCGCAGCCGGATATTGGCGACCCCGGCGATCGCGTCCGACCCGTAGAGCGCGGAAGCGCCGTCCGCGACGATCTCGATCCGCTCGACCGCATTTACCGGGATCGCGGAGACATCGACGCTCTGGCGCGAGGCACTGTAGGCGAGCCGCCGGCCATTGAGCAGCGTCAATGTCGCGTCGCTGCCGAGGCCGCGCAGGTTGAGCGACGATCCGCTCCCGACATTGACGCCGCTTGCCGCGGGCACATTGGCGCCGATGCCGGGGTTCTGGCCGCCCCCGAAATTCTGCGGGATGGTCCGGATGACGTCGGCAAGCGTCGCCTGGCCTTCGTTGCGGATCGTGTCGGCGGTGCGGACGATCAGCGTCAAGGCGACCGGGGCGCCGCGAACGCGGCTTCCGGTGACCACGATGTCCGTGTCCGGGGACTGTTCCGCCTCGGCCCGGACCTGCGGCGTGCCGCTCGGCCGAACCACGAATCCCTGGTTGATCGGCTCCGCCCGCAGGCCCGACCCGGCGAGCACGCGTGCCAGCGCGCCCGCAGCATCGAATCGCCCCTTGAGCGACGGCGCGCGGCGCCCGGCAACAAGGGCCGCATCGACCATGACGGCCTGCCCGGTCGTCCGGGCGATCGCCATGAGCGCCGATCCCAGCGGCTGGGCGGGCAGGTCATAGGCGTGTTCGTCGCGTGCCTGCCCATTGGCCGGTGCAACAAAGGCCAGGCAGGCAAGGCCGGCACCCCCGAGATAGAAGCGATTCATCGTCGTTCCCCCTGCGGCATGATCGCCGCTCCACCGGGTTCAACGACACGCGATCCATCTACCCCCCTTGCGACGCACGTGAGGTGCCGCCGGTCGGCAGCAGCAGGATGGCACCATCCGCTCGCGTTTCGACGCGCAGGCCGAACATGCGGGCAAGGCTGGCCGCCAGATCCTCGGGCTTGTCGGCGGGGAATGCCCCGGTGACCCGCAGCCGGGCGAGCATGGGATCGGCAAGGACCAGCTTGGTTGACGTGTAGCTGTTCGCTTCGGCAACGACGCGATCGAGCGGCGCGGAATCGAAGCCGAGCATTCCGCTCGTCCAGCCTGTCGCGCCCGCTGGCACCGTCCTTGGCGCGGAGAGACGGGTCATATCCGCCGTGGCGGTGACCTGCTTGCCGGCCGTCAGCCGGACGCGTTGCTCCGGCGACTTTGCCGATCGGGCGATGACCTCGACGATGCCCTGGATCAGCGTCACGCCCGCCCCGCTCGCTCGCGTGTCGACATCGAAGACCGTGCCATGTGCAACGACGGTCATCGCACCTGCCGCCACGATGAACGGGCGACGCGGATCATGGGCCACGGTGAATCGCGCGCGGCCCTGCTCGAGCACGAGTTGTCGGACCTGGGCCGAGTAACGGATCGCCAGCGTGCTGTCGGTATCGAGCGTGACGCGTGAGCCATCGGGAAGGCGGATGTTACGAAGCTGGCCGACGGCGCTGGCGACGCGTTCCGGCCCGACGACGCGCGGCGCATCCGAAATGCTCCATGCCGCGACGACAAGGGCCATGGCGGCGGCGCTGCCGAAGGCGAGGCGGGCGGGCGTGGACGCACCGACATGCCACCAGGGCCTTGTCAGCGGTGCGCCGTAGCGCAGGCCGCTCCGCGCCATGATGGTGCTGTCCTGCCAGTGCCGTTCGACCCGGGCGAAGGCGGCGGAATGCGCAGGGTCCGCGTTGCGCCACGCCTCGAAGCGGGCCCGATCGCGTTCGCCATCGGGCGCCTGGAGACGCGCGAGCCATGCCGCGGCCTCGCGCTGGAGCCGTCGATCGTCAGCCATTGTCGGCCTGATCCAGTTCATGGGCGAGAATGGCGATCGCCCGGCTCATCTGCTTCTCGACCCCTTTCACGCCAATCCCGCAGGCCTGCGCGATCTCGGCATAGCTCATGCCGTCGACGCGGTGCGCGAGAAAGATGGCACGGGTGCGAGGCCGCATGGCCTGGACGGCGCGTTCGATGCGTCGCAATTCGTCGCGCGCCTCGAGTTGCCGCTCGACATCGGGGGCAACGAGTTCGACGCCGTCGAGCGGGACGTGCATGTCCGAGGCGCGGCGAACGTCGCGCTTGGCCTGGTCCAGTCCAACCGATGTTGCGATCCTCCAGAGATACGCCACCGGTTTCTCCTGCGCCAGGGATCGTAATCGCTCCGGCCCCAGTCCGAGCAGTCGCACGAACGCGTCATGGACGAGGTCGAAGGCATCCTGGCGATCGGAGCGCCTTGCACGCGATCGCGCCAGGCGAGGCGCCTCGACCGCGTACAGCGTCTCGACGAGCGCATCGTCGTCCTTGGCGCGACGTGCGCGAGGGAGTGCCGATCCACTGCTCATGGCGAGCAGCGGACACGCGCCGGCGCGGCGCGCGTGACAGCGTCTGCGGAAGACATGGGACGCCTCCAGCGCCGAGGCGAGCCGGCCGGGCCGGCGATCGGGTCACTCGCGCAAGGGACGTGGCGGGCGTTTTTAGCCGACGAGCGCGGCCTGGACATCTACGCCAGCAGCCCGGAACGATCGTTCGTCCCGGCCAAAATATCCCAGGCAAGGTCCTCAAGCCTCGATGCGGACCGGGGTCCGCACGCTGCCAGCTTATCGCGTCCGATGCCCAATGCAAGGCGGGCAAGCGGTACAAAAGCTCCGTCGATGGCGAGGCTGTGCCGCCGAACCGGGCCCTGAGACATGCTTGAACATGCGCCGGCGCCTTTAGCCGCGAGGCCTGGACATATAGGGTCGTTGCGGTGGCGGCGATCCAGGCAGAAGATGCCGAGGCGGATCGCGAAGCAAGGACCGCG
>NZ_CAKASM010000011.1 GCF_916858675.1 Sphingomonas sp. Leaf21 | reverse complement strand
GGGGAGGGGGACCGCCGCGAAGCGGTGGTGGAGGGGCGGGGCGGTCGCCAGCTTTCCCGCCGTTCGCGGGAAGGCCCTACCACCACGCTCTTCGAGCGCGGTCCCCCTCCCCATCGAAGATGGGGAGGAATGGGGATGCGCCTCCTGACTGAACGCCATTCCTCCCCAAGCTCGCTTGGGGAGGGGGACCGCCGCGAAGCGGTGGTGGAGGGGCGGCCGGTCGCCAGCTTTCCCGCCGTTCGCGGGAAGGCCCCACCACCACGCTCTTCGAGCGTGGTCCCCCTCCGCATCTCCGATGGGGAGGAATTGGGATGCGCCTCCTGACTGAACGCGATTCCTCCCCAAGCTCGCTTGGGGAGGGGGACCGCTCGGCGTCAGCCGAGTGGTGGAGGGGCATTCGGCTCCCTCAGATCACATATTCGACGCTCTTCATCTGCGTTTGCGCCGCCTGCATCTTGCGGCGCTTGGCGACCATTTCGGCGTGGAGCCGGGCGACCGTGTCGCTCCCCGTCGTGGTGCAGAGCCCCGGCACCACCGCATGGACCAGCGCGCCGAGCCCGCCCAGGATCATGGTCCCGCCGAACCGCGCCGCGACGCCGAAATGCTCGGCATAGCTTTCGCCGATGCTGGCGGGATGTTCGGTAAACAGGCGACGGAACATGGTCGACACTCTCCTATTCCATTCGGCGCGATCCTATCATGGCGATGGGGATTGGCCAAATGACGTGCCGGATGACGTCCCGGATGACGTCATTGTCAATTGTGGTGGCCCGACCGCCGATGGCAGATTTCCCCCCCTGCCAAGGGGCAGCGCGACGGAGGAAGCCATGGTGCGCAAGGCGGTCGGCATATTGGGACTGACGATGATGCTCGTCGCCACGTCCCCGGCCCTCGCAACCGATGAGGCCCGCGAGCCGACCGACATCTTCATCCGTCGCCAGGTCGGCCTGCCCGCCGAGAGCGCGCGGGGGCAGATCGAGCTGCTCGACGTCGGCCATCACGCGATGGAGACGATGGTCAGCATCGTCGCGCGCCGTGACGGCCGGGCGTGGCGCATATCCTATGCGTGCGCCGAATCGCCGCAATGCGGCCCCGAGCCCGCCAAGGCCTATACGCTGTCGCCGCAGGCGAGCGGCCAGGTCGACGCGATCCTGGACGAACTGCGCAAGGGGCAGGAGCCCGATGGGACCCAGCCCTCGCCGAACATCGTCGGGGGCTATCTGAAGGTCACGATCAACGACCGGGGCTTTCGCCGCGACTATCGCCGGGTCATGGTCTGGGGGCAGACGCTCGGCGGCCTCGAACGGCTGTTGTCGCCCCCGACGGGTGGATGAGGATCAGCCCCGCGACGGGCTGACGAAGATATCCTCGATCGCGCGCTCGAACAGTTCGGCGATCCGGAAGGCGAGCGGAAGCGAGGGGTCGTAGCGGCCCGTCTCGATCGCGTTGACGCTCTGCCGACTGACCTCCAGCCGTTCGGCCAGATCCTGCTGGCTCCAGCCGCGTTCGGAACGAAGGGCGCGGAGATGGTTGTTCACGCCGGGCTCCGCTCGATCAGACCGTTGACGCAGGAGCCCACGCCCAGACCGGCGAACCACAGGATGGGCCAGGCATAGCCGACCAGATGCGGCAGGAGGTCGAAACCTTCCAGAAAGCCCCAGAGCGTCGCCCCGGTCATCGACACGCCGGTCGCGATCAGCGACTGGCGAACCAGCAGCATCCGCAGATATTCGTCCTGCTCTTCGGTCATATAAAGCCCGATCGCGACGAAGAAGCCGACGACCGGCAAGGCGGGCAACACCCCGATGGCATAGGCGGCCACGCCATCGACCATGTGGCGGTTCAAAAGATAGACCGCTGAAAACAGCAGCGCCGCATAGAGAAGGGCGAGCAGGATGACCCGGCGCTGGTAACGACGCGTTGCGGAAGACAAAGCCATGATGAACCTCCCTCATGTGTGAAGGAGGCTTTACATGGAAAGTTCGCTTTACGTCAAGCGTCCTTTACGTGGCCGCGAGTTGCTCGACCATGTCCTGCGCCAAAAGGCTGAGCGTGTCGTCGCGCGCGCCCATCACCACGATGCGGTCGCCGCTCCGCGCCTCGGCCACCAGCGCCGCCGCGGCCTCGGCGCGGTCGGCGATGTGGCGCGCGTCGAGCCCCCGCGCGCGCAGGTCGGCGACGATGTCGGCGCTGGTGACTTCGCGCGCGACGGTGCCGCCGAAATACACGGGGTCGGGCAGCGTCAGCACATCGTCCGGCTTCATCCGCGCGGCGATGCTGTCGACCAGTTCGCGGCGCATGACCTTGAGCGGACCATAGCCATGCGGCTGGAACAGGAGCAGCAACCGCCCCGGAAAGGCGTGGAGCGTGTCGAGCGTCGCGGCGATCTTGTCGGGGTTGTGACCGAAATCGTCGATGACGGTCACGCCCTTCGCGTCGCCGACCTTCTCGAACCGGCGCTTCAGGCCGGTGAAGCGCTCGACCGCGCGGATGGCATCGATCAGGGCCACGCCCGCCGCCACGCTCGCGCCGATCGCGGCGAGTGCGTTGGAGACGTTGTGGCGGCCCGGCACCGACAGGCGGACATGATACCCGGCCCCGCCCGTCACCAGATCGAACCCGATCGCGAACGGCTCTGGCTTCAGCGCCTCGGCCACCAGATCGGCCGCGCCCTGGACCGCAAAGGTGGTGACGTTGGGCAGGTCGGCCAGCAGCGCCGCCGTCTCGGCATCGCCCGCATTGGCGACGACATGCCGCGCGCGGGCGGCGAACCCGCCGAACAGGTCGCGCAATTCCTCCAGCGACTTGTGATCGAGGCTGACATTGTTGAGCACGGCGATCGCCGGATCGTAGAGCGCGATCGAGCCGTCGCTTTCGTCGACCTCGCTGACGAACGCCTCGCCGCCACCGACCAGCGCGCTGGCGAAGGGGCTGTCGGGCGAGACGAAGTCCTTCATCACCGCGCCGTTCATCGCAGTCGGGTCGCGGCCGGTCTGGTGCAGGATGAAGGCGATCATGCCCGTCACCGTCGACTTGCCGCTGGTTCCCGCCACGCCGATCGGCAGGCGGCTGTCATTGAACAGCGAGGCGAGCATTTGCGCGCGGGTGGCGCGGGGGCAGCCCAGCCGGTTGGCGACGACGATGTCGGGCACCGTCTCCTCCACCGCGGCCGACGCGATGACGAGCTGCCCGGCGCTGGCGACGCCCGACCCGTCCTGTGGGAACAGCGCGATACCGGCGGCGCGCAAAGAGGCGAACTTGGCGGCAACCCGCCCCTGGTCGAGCCCCCGGTCGGAGCCCGAAACCGTCCAGCCGCGCGCGCGCAGGATCATCGCCAGGGGCATCATCCCCGAACCGCCGATGCCCACCAGAAAACAGGAATTGCCGTTGTCCATGGGCCCACGCTATCGACGCTTCCGTGGTGCAGGGCAATGCCCGGCCAGGCGCAGACACCGGGGGACGTGCTGAAATGAAGATCGGAATCCTCGCCCCCGCCAGCATCGGCAACCCCGCCGCCGAGGCGCCGGTCGGCGCCTTCGCGGCGATCGCCTATCCCGATGTCGACCTGGTCTTCCATCCGCAATGCTATGAACAGGACGGGCATTTTGCGGGCTCTGACGAGCGTCGCGCCTCCGCGTTCCTGGAATTCGCCAATGATCCCGGCATCGACGCGATCTGGTTCCTGCGCGGCGGCTATGGCTCCAACCGGATCCTGTCGCGGGTCATGCCGAACCTCAATGCGGCGGCGGGGCACAAGACCTATATCGGTTATTCCGATCTCGGCTTCGTGCTGGCCGCGCTCTATGCCCGGCGAATCGGACGCCCGGTGCACGGGCCGATGGCGAGCGACATCCGGCGCCAGCATGGCGACGTGACGGTCGCGCGTTCGCTCGGCTGGCTCACCAGCGGCGATCGGCAGGGGCTGGAGCCGGGGCTCGACGGTCGACCGGCCGCGGCCTTCAACCTGTCGATCCTCCACGCGCTGATCGGCACGCCCTGGCTGCCCGACCTGACCGATCATGTCCTGATCATCGAGGAAGTGTCCGAGCATCTCTATTCGGTCGACCGGATGCTGTTCACCATGGCCAATGCCACCCAGTTGAAGGGGGTGGCGGGCGTGCGGCTGGGCGCGGTGAGCAACGTCCAGCCCAACGAGCCCGAATGGGGCGAGACGCTGGAATATATGATCCAGCGCTGGTGCGGCGAAATGGGCGTGCCCTATCTCGGCCGCGCGCGGATCGGGCACACGCAGGACAATCATCTGGTGCCGTTCGGGATCGCGTGACCGACCGCAGGGCCCGCGGCAGCGCTGCCCATTTTGGCCCCAGTGAGGGAGCGCGTTAACCATTTGCGCCTAGAGAGCCGCCATGGAGATGCGCAAAATCTGTACCGGGTGCCGCGACGGGATCGATTTCGAGATCCCGTTCGCCATGGCGTTCCAGCCGATCGTCGACACCACGACCGGTCTGCCCTTCGCCTATGAGGCGCTGATCCGCGGGACGGCGGGGGAGGGGGCGTACAGCGTCCTGTCGCAGGTGACCGAGGCCAATCGCTATTCGTTCGACCAGGCGTGCCGGGTCAAGGCGATCGAGACCGCGATGGCGGCGGGGATCATGGCGGGCGATGCGCGGCTGTCGATCAATTTCCTGCCCAATGCGGTCTATTCGCCACTGGCGTGCATCCAGCTGACCATGCGTACCGCGCAGTCGGTCGGGCTGCCGATCGACCGGCTGATCTTCGAATTCACCGAGAACGAGCAGATGGGCTCGCCCGAGCATGTCGCGAGCATCATCGACACCTACAAGCAGATCGGCTTCGCGGTCGCGATCGACGATTTCGGTTCGGGCCATTCGGGGCTCGACCGCTTCGTCCGCTTCGCGCCCGATGAGATCAAGCTCGACATGGCGCTGGTCCGCGACATCGACACCGATCCCCGGCGCCGGGCGATCGTCCGCTCGATCGCGGCCATGTGCCGCGAACTCGACACGCTCGTCATCGCCGAGGGGATCGAGACCGAGGCGGAAGCCGCGGCCTTGATCGAGCTGGGCGTGCGCTATCACCAGGGTTACTGGTATGCCCGCCCCGCGCTCGAAGCCCTGCCGAGCATCCGCGCGGCCTGACGCCGTCCAGCCCATATACCTCTGGGCGATTCTCTCCTATAGAGCCCGCGCGCCCGGCTCCGCTGGCGCATTACCCATAGCTATCGAAGAGAGTATCCATGTCCGCGATGTTCCGTATCACGCTGCCCGACGGTTCCGTCCGTGAGGTCGCGCCCGGAACTACCCCCGCGGATATCGCCGCCGCGATCGGACCCGGCCTCGCCAAGGCGGCGATCGCCGCGCGCGTCGATGGAGAGCTGCGCGACATCATGCGCCCGTTCGAGGGCGACTCCGCGCTCGCGCTGGTGACCGCGAAGGACGAGGCCGACGCGCTCGAACTCGCCCGCCACGACTATGCGCATGTCCTGGCCGAGGCGGTGCAGGCGCTGTTCCCCGGCACGCAGATCACCTTCGGTCCCGCGACCGACGACGGCTTCTATTACGACTTCGCGCCCCCCAAGGTTGACGGTCGGGATCGGCCCTTCACCGAAGAGGACCTGCCCGCGATCGAGGCCGAGATGCGCAGGATCATCGCGAAGGACGAGCCGCTGATCCGCGAGGTCTGGACCCGCGAACAGCTGATCGAGCGCTGGACGCAGCAGGGCGAGAGCTTCAAGGCGCAGTGGGCCGCCGAACTGCCCGATACCGAGGAACTGACCGTCTATCGTGCGGGCAAGGGCGAGGACGCCTGGCTCGACATGTGCCGGGGGCCGCACCTCGCCTCGACCGGCAAGCTCGATCCCAATGCCTTCAAGCTGACCCGCGTGTCGGGTGCCTATTGGCGCGGCGACCAGAAGAACGCGATGCTCAGCCGCATCTACGGCACCGGCTGGCTGAACAAGAAGCAGCTTGCCGAGCATCTGACCCGGCTTGAGGAAGCGGCCAAGCGCGACCATCGCAAGCTGGGCAACGAGATGGACCTGTTCCACCTCCAGCAGGAAGCGCACGGCTCGGTCTTCTGGCATCCCAAGGGTTATCGCATCTGGCGCGAGCTGGAGGCCTATATGCGCCGCGCGATCGACGCCGGCGGCTATCGCGAGGTCAAGACCCCGCAGGTCATGGACGCGCGCCAGTGGGAGCAGTCGGGCCATTGGGGCAAGTATCGCGAGAACATGTTCGTCATCCCCGACGAGGTCCCGAACGTCGAGGACGAAGGCCCGCTGGTGTCGGACGATGCGCAGTGGATGGCGCTGAAGCCGATGAACTGTCCGGCGCATGTCCTGATCTTCCGCCAGGGGATCAAGTCGTACCGCGACCTGCCGCTGCGATTCTATGAGAATGGCTGCTGCCACCGCAACGAACCGCACGGCGCGCTCCACGGCCTGATGCGCGTGCGCCAGTTCACCCAGGACGACGCGCACATCTTCTGCCGCGAGGACCAGATCGTCGAGGAAGTCCGCGCCTTTTGCGAACTGGCGGACCGGATCTACAAGGATTTCGGCTTCACCTATTCGATCAAGCTGGCGCTGCGCCCCGAAAAGCGCTTCGGCACCGAAGAGATGTGGGACATGGCCGAGACCGAGCTGCGCGACGCGGTCGTGCGGGCGGGGCTGGCGACGGAAGCCTATGGCTGGGAAGAGCTGCCGGGCGAGGGGGCCTTCTATGCGCCCAAGCTGGAATGGCACCTGACCGACGCGATCGGCCGGACCTGGCAGGTCGGCACCATCCAGTCCGACCGGGTCCTCCCCGAACGACTCGATGCATCCTATGTCGGCGAGGATGGCGAGCGGCATCGCCCGATCATGCTCCACCGCGCGATCTTCGGGTCGTATGAGCGGTTCATCGGCATCCTGATCGAACATTATGCGGGCCGCTTCCCCGTCTGGCTCGCGCCGGTGCAGGCGGTGGTCGCGACGATCGTGTCGGACGCCGATGGCTATGCCGAAGAGGCGGCGGCCAGGCTGGCGGCTGCGGGCATCCGGGTCGAGACCGATCTGCGCAACGAGAAGATCAACTACAAGGTGCGCGAGCACTCGGTCGCCAAGGTCCCCGTGCTGCTGGTCGTCGGCAAGCGCGAAGCCGAAGAAGGCAAGGTCGCCGTCCGCCGTCTGGGCAGCCAGGCGCAGGAGGTGATGACGCTGGACGAGGCCATCGCCATGCTGCGCGAGGAAGCGACTCCCCCCGATCTGCGCGGCTGATCGACAATCTATCGAAGCCAGGGGCGGGACGTTTGTCTCGCCCTTTCAAATTTCCGCCCGATCGCCTATATTGCGAGGGTAATTGCCACAGGAGAAATACCCATACGTCCTCCCATGATGCGCCGTCCGATGCAGGCGCCGCCGATGAACGGTCCCCGATTCAACGAGTGGATCCAAAGCCCCAAGGTTCGCGTCATCGACCATGAGGGTGAGAATCTCGGCGTGATGTACACGCGCGAGGCGATGGCGCAGGCCCAGGAGCTGGGACTCGACCTGGTCGAGGTCTCGCCCAACGCCGATCCGCCCGTCGCCAAGTTCCTCGACGTCGGCAAGTATAAGTACGAGGCGCAGAAAAAGGCGAACCTCGCCCGCAAGTCGCAGAAGACGCAGGAGATCAAGGAGATCAAGATGCGTCCGAACATCGACGACCATGATTACGACACCAAGATGAAGAAGGTGGTCGAATTCATCGGCGAGGGCGACAAGGTGAAGGTCACCATGCGCTTCCGCGGCCGCGAGCTGAGCCACGGTCAGCTCGGCATGAACGTGCTCCAGCGCGTCGCCGAGCAGGTGGCCGAGGTTGCCAAGGTCGAAGCCTATCCGCGTATGGAAGGCCGCCAGATGCTGATGGTGCTCGCGCCCAAGTGAGCCGAGCCGACTCGGGGTGGCGACGCCCCGGATCACGGCGATGAAAAACCCCGGAGCCCCTTGGGCTGCCGGGGTTTTTCTTTGGGCCCGGCCGAGCGCGGGATGGCCCCGTGCGCCATTCCTCTCCATCTTCGATGGGGAGGAGGACCGCGCCCGCAGGGCGTGGTGGAGGGGCGTGGCTGGTCCGTCCCGCCCCTCCACCACCGCTTCGCGGCGGTCCCCCTCCCCAAGCCGAGCTTGGGGAGGAATGGGATTTCGGGCCGGTGTCATCCCGTTTGATGGTGCGGCCGGGCGCGGGATGCCCCCGTGCGCCATTCCTCCCCATCTTTGATGGGGAGGGGGACCGCGCCCGCAGGGCGTGGTGGAGGGGCGTGGCTGGTCCGTCCGCCCCTCCACCACCGCTTCGCGGCGGTCCCCCTCCCCAAGCCGAGCTTGGGGAGGAATGGGATTTTGGGCCGGGCGTCATCCCGTTTGATGGTGCGGCGGGGTGCGGGATGCCTCCGTGCGCCATTCCTCCCCATCTTTGATGGGGAGGGGGACCGCGCCCGCAGGGCGTGGTGGAGGGGCCTGGCTGGTCCGTCCCGCCCCTCCACCACCGCTTCGCGGCGGTCCCCCTCCCCAAGCAGAGCTTGGGGAGGAGTAGGGGTTACGCGGCGATCTCCATCGCTTCCCCCGCCGCCGCGCCGAGCAGGCGCTTCTCCAGCGTCTTCAACCGTCCGCCGTTGGTGATCCGGTCGCCCGTCAGATCGGTCAGGTAGAAGACGTCGACCGCGCGCTCGCCATAGGTGGCGACATGCGCCGAGTGGATCGTCACCTTCGACTGGAACAGCGCATGGGCCAACTGGTTGAGCAGCGCCGGGCGATCGCGCGCATGGACCTCCACCACCGTGAACCGGTTGGAGGCACGGTTGTCGATCAGGACGTTGGCGGCGATCGGGAAGGCGTCGGCGCGCGGGCGGATCGAGGGCTTGGCGACCAGCCGGTCGGCCAGCTTGTTGCGGTTGGCGAGCGCATCCTCGATCGCGCGACGAAGCCGGGAAAGCTGGCCCGGATCGTCGAAGGGGCGCCCCAGCGGATCCTGGACGAGGAAATTGTCGATCGCCATGCCGTCGCGCGTGGTGTGGATGCGTGCGTCGATGATGTTGCCGCCCGCGACATGGATGGCGCCCGCGATGCGGTAGAACAGGCCCGGATGGTCGGCGGCGTAGATCGACACCAGTGTCGCGCCCCGCTCGCCATACACCTGTGCGTCGATCGAAAGCTGCGCATCCCCCGCCGCCGCCATCTGCCGCGCGTTATGCGCCAGTACGTCTTCGGGCTCGGCGATCCAATAGGCTTCGGGCAGGCGGCGGACGAGCGCGGCGAACCGGTCCTCGGTCCAGCCCAGCGTCTCGCGCAGCCGGGCCTGCTTGGCGGCGATACGTTCGCCGCGACCGCGCTGCTTGTGCCCCAGCCGGAGCACCTCCTCGGCGGCTTCGTAGAGGTCGGCGAGAAGCTGGCGCTTCCACCCGTTCCACGTGCCGGGGCCGACCGCGCGGATATCGACGATGGTCAGGACCAGCAGCAGGCGAAGCCGCTCGGGGCTCTGCACCGTTTCGCAAAAGTCGAGGATCGTCTTGAAGTCCGACAGGTCGCGCTTGAACGCGGTGGCGGACATCAGCAGGTGCCAGCGGACCAGCCACGCCACCGTCTCGGTCTCCGCCTCGGTCAGCCCCAGTCGCGGACACAGCCGCTCGGCGACCTCGGCGCCCAGGATCGAATGGTCGCCGCCGCGCCCCTTGGCGATGTCGTGGAGCAGCACCGCGACGTAGAGGACGCGGCGCGAAACGATCTGGGCGATGATCGCCGAGGCGACGGGATGTTCCTCGACCAGTTCCTGCCGCTCGATCCGCGCGAGCAGGCCCAGCGCGCGGATGGTATGCTCATCGACCGTGTAGTGGTGATACATGTCGAACTGCATCTGCGCGACGACGCGGCCGAAATCGGGCACGAAGCGGCCGAACACGCCCGCCTCGTTCATCCAGCGCAGCACGAGTTCCGGATCGCGCGGGCTGGTCAATATGTCGAGGAACAGCGCGTTGGCGCGGGGATCGCGGCGGACATCGTCGACCAGTTTGGCATCGCGCGACGCCGCGCGCACCGCCAGCGGATGCACCTCCAGTTCGTAACGGTCGGCCAACTGGAAGATCTCGATCAGCCGGACCGGGTTTTCCTGGAAGAAATCGTCACGCGGCAGGGCGAGCCGACCGCGATCGAGCACGAAGCCGTTCAACCGGCGTGGACGGCGGCGGATGGTCGGCAGGCCGAAGCGATGACCGCGCGCCGCGAATCGCTCGTCCAGATGCGCGAGGAAAGCGCCGGTCAGCGCGCCGACCGTCTTCACCTGCAGGAAGTAGAGCTGCATGAACCGTTCGACCTTGGCCTTGCCCGGCCGGTCGGAGAAGCGCATCCGCTCGGCGATCTGCCGCTGCACGTCGAAGGTCAGCCGGTCCTCGGCACGGCCCGTGATGGTGTGGAGGTGGCACCGGACCGCCCACAGGAAATTGTCGGCGCGGTGGAATTGCCGATATTCCTCGCGCGTGAACAACCCGCGCTCGATCAGGTCGGCGGCGCGGTCGACGTCATAGACATATTTGCCGATCCAGAAGAGCGCATGCAGGTCGCGCAGGCCGCCCTTGCCCTCCTTGACGTTGGGTTCGACGACATAGCGCGTATCGCCCATCTTGCGATGACGCAGGTCGCGCTCGGCCAGCTTGTCGGCGATGAACTGGCGGTGCGAATCGGTCTGGATCTCGGCTTTGAAGCGACGTGCCGTTTCGTCGTAGAGCGACTGGTCGCCGCACAGGAACCGCCCTTCGAGCAGGGCCGTGCGGACGGTGACGTCGGCCTTGGCCTGGCGGATCGTCTCGTCGATCGAGCGGCTGGAATGGCCGACCTTGAGGCCCAGATCCCATAGCGAATAGAGCATCGATTCAATGACCTGTTCGGCATGGGGCGTCTGCTTGAAGGGGGTGAGGAAGCCGATATCGACGTCCGAAAAGGGCGCCATCTCGCCCCGGCCATAGCCGCCCACCGCGATCAGCGTCAGCCGCTCGCCCGCCGTCGGATTGCTCAAGGGGTAGAGCGTGCCGGTGGTGAAGTCGAACAGCACCTTCAGCACCTGATCGATCAGGTACGCCTGCGCCGCCGCCGCCTCCAGCCCGCGCGAAGGGTGAATGGAGAGCCGCCGCGCCACCTCCTGCCGCCCGGCGTCGAGCGCGGCGCGCAGAGTCGGCGTGATCCGGGTGCGACCCTCCGGCCCCGTGATGCCGAGCGCGGCCACCTGTTCGGCAAGCTGGCGGCGATCCACGATGGCGCGGCGGTTGGGGAGGGTTTCGAAACGGCTGTGCATGGCGCCACCATAGGGGGGCGGGATGAACAAATGGAGAGGGGATATGCCCCTCCACCACGCCCTGCGGGCGCGGTCCCCCTCCCCAGGCACAGCCTGGGGAGGATTTGAGCGGCCCATTCCTCCCCAGGCTATGCTTGGGGAGGGGGACCATGCGCAGCATGGTGGAGGGGCAGGGGCCCGCCCTTTCCGCGAGCAAAGATTCGGATGCTTGGGCCCACCGCCCGTCCATGTTAGCGACGCGAAATGGCCGACCAACACGACATTCCCGCCCTGATCGCCGACATGGGCGCCAAAGCCCGCGCCGCCGCGAAGGTGCTGGCGCGGATGCCGACCGAGGCGAAGGCGAGCGCGCTGCGCGCCGCCGCCTCGGCGATCCGCGAGGCGGCCCCGACGATCCTGGAGGCCAATGCGCGCGACGTGGCAGCTGGCGCGGCGAACGGCCTTTCGCCCGCCATGCTCGACCGGTTGACCCTCGACGAGGCGCGCATCGCCGGTATCGCGGCCGCGGTCGAGGCGGTGGCGGCGCTCCCCGATCCGGTCGGCGAGCGGATCGACGAGCGCACGCGGCCCAATGGCCTTCACCTGTCGCGCGTCCGGGTGCCGGTGGGGGTCATCGGCATCGTCTATGAAAGCCGACCCAATGTGACGATCGACGCCGCCGCGCTCTGTGCGATGGCGGGCAATGCCGCGATCCTGCGCGGCGGTTCGGAGGCGGCGGACAGCAACCATGCGCTCCATGCGGCGTTCGTGACCGGCTGGACGGCGGCGGGCGGCCCTGCGGACGCGGTGCAGCTGGTCCCGACCACCGACCGTGCGGCGGTGGGGGCGATGCTGGCGGCGGACGGGGTGATCGACCTGCTGATCCCGCGTGGCGGCAAGAGCCTGGTCGCGCGGGTGCAGGCCGAGGCACGGGTGCCCGTGCTGGCGCATCTCGACGGGATCAACCATGTCTATGTCGATGGCTCGGCCGATCACGCGATGGCCGCCAGCGTCGTGCGCGATGCCAAGATGCGGCGTACCGGCATTTGCGGCGCCATGGAGACGCTGTTGATCGACCGGGCCTTCTGCCATGCCGCCGAGGTGGTCGATGCGCTGGTCAGGGCAGGCTGCACGGTGCGCGGTGACGAGGCGGTGCGTGAGATCGTCCCCGGCCTGGAGGCCGCGACGCCCGACGACTGGGACACCGAATATCTCGATTCGATCGCCAGCGTCGCGCTGGTCGACGGGGTGGAGGGGGCGATGGCGCATATCGCCGCGCACGGATCGCACCATACCGACGCGATCATCGCCGAGGACGAAGCCGTCGCCGAACGCTTCCTGGCGGAGGTGGATAGCGCGATCGTGTTGTGGAACGCCTCGACCCAGTTCGCCGATGGCGGCGAATTTGGCCTGGGGGCGGAGATCGGCATCGCCACCGGGCGGCTGCACGCGCGCGGGCCGGTCGCGCTGGAGGGGCTGACGACGTATAAATGGGTCGGACGCGGTACGGGGCAGGTTCGCGCCGGGAACGGGGGTTGAGGATCGGGCTGCTTGGCGGGTCGTTCAACCCCGCCCATGGCGGCCATCGCCGCATCACGCTCGACGCGATACGCGCGCTGGACCTGGACGAAGTCTGGTGGCTGGTGTCGCCGGGCAACCCGCTGAAGGACGATGCGACCGACATGGCGCCCTTCGTCGCGCGGCTGGCGTCGGCGAAGCGGACGGCGCGCCGCGCACCGATCCGGGCGAGCGCGATCGAGCGGGAATTGCACACCCGCTACACGCTGGACACCGTGCGGGGGGTCCAGCGCCGCTATCCCGGCCATGCCTTCATCTGGCTGATGGGCGAGGACAATCTGGAGCAATTTCATCGCTGGCGTGGGTGGCGATCGATTGCCCGCGCGATCCCGATTGCGGTTATCGGCCGTCCGGGGTACAATGCCGCCGCCCACGCGACACCCGCGCTGGGCTGGTTCAGGCGTTTCCAGAGGCGTCCGGGCCAGGCGAAGAACTGGACGATGTGGAGTTTGCCGGCCTTCGTGCTGTTGCGCTTCCGCCCCGACCCGACTTCCGCCACGGGCCTTCGGGCCCGCGATCCGGACTGGTTTCGGCATATGGGCCGAAACGTCCCCTGAACAGGAGCTCACTTGGCCACTTCCCCGCAATCGCCGCGTCCGTCCGATCCTGCCGAGGTGGAGGCGCTTCACCGCCTCATTCTCGCCTCGCTCGACGACGACCAGGCGGTGGAGACGATCTCGATCCCGCTCGCGGGCAAGTCGTCGATCGCAGATTTCATGGTGATCGCCAGCGGTCGTTCGACCCGGCAGGTCGCCTCGATGGCGATGAAGCTCGCCGAGAAGATCAAGGCCGAGTTCGGCCGCTCGGTGCGGATCGAGGGGCTGCCGACCGCCGACTGGGTGTTGATCGACGCGAACGACGTGATCGTCCACCTGTTCCGTCCCGAGGTGCGCACCTTCTACAATCTGGAACGCATGTGGGCGTTCGGCGATGCGCCGACTCCGCCTGCCAGCCCGGCCGACCGCCAGCTCTGACATAGGCGCGCCCGCCCGTGCTGCTGCATATCGTCGCGCGCGGGCGGATCGGCCGGTCGCCCGAGGCAGAGCTGGTCGATCGCTATATCAAGCGGATCGGCTGGCCGACCAAGGTGACCGAACTCCCCGACACCGGCGGCAGGGTGCCCCCGCTGGAGGGGCAGGGGCGGCTGGTCCTGATGGACGAGAAGGGCGAGAACCTGTCCTCGATGGACTTCGCGCGTCGGCTGGAGCGCTGGCGTGACGATGGCGTGCGGGAGTGCCGCTTCATGATCGGCGCGGCGGACGGGTTCGACGATGCCGACCGCGCGCGGGCCGACCTGCTGATCTCCTATGGCCGCGCCACCTGGCCGCACATGATCGCGCGCGCGATGCTGGCCGAACAGCTGTTCCGCGCGACCAGCATCCTCGCCAATCACCCCTATCACCGCGAGGGCTAGGCACGTGGCGTTCCGTCATGGCGCATGGGCGATGGCGGGGCTGGCGCTGCTCGGGGCGACCGACATCGCTGGCGACCAGCGCCGTCTGGCCGATGCGAGGGCTGGCGCTGCGGCGGCGCAGGCGCGGGCGGCAGGGCTCGAGCGACAGGCGGGTGCCGAGCGCGACGCCGCGACCGCCGCACAGGTCCGCGAGCGCGCCATGGCGGCGCGTGTCGCGGCGGCCGAGGCGGAAGTGACGGCGGCGCGCGCGCGGGTCGATCTGGTCGCTGGGCTGCTGGCGCGGCAACAGGCGCGTCTGGCCGAGGCGCAGGCGCCGCTCGCGCATCTGCTGGCGGCGATGCAGAGCATGGCGGCGCGCCCCCCGATGGCGGCGGTGGCGCAACCGGGGACGATCGCCGATCTCGCGCACGTTCGCGCGGTGTTCGGCACCGTGTCGCCGGTCATCGCCGCGCGCTCCGCGACGGTCCGTGGCGAACTGGCCGCGACCCGCCGGGTGCAGGCGCAGATGACCGTGGCGGCGCGAGCGCTGGCCACCACGACGGCGAGGCTGGAGGCCGAGCGCCAGGTGCTCGCCGGGCTGGAGGCGCGCCACCGGGGCCGTGCCGATGCGCTGGGCCAGGTGGCAGTGGACGAATCCAATCGCGCGATCGCGTTGGGGGAGGCCGCGCGCGATATCGTCGACCGCATGGCCGAACGCGGTGAGGCGCGCGCCACCGAGGGCGACCTGCGCGCGCTCGCCGGGCCGATCGCCCGGCCGCTCGATCCGGGCGTCAACGGACCGGTCATCGCCGCGGGAACCTACCGCCTGCCCGTCGCGGGGCGGGTCGCGGGGGGCTTTGGCGAGATTTCGGACTCGGGCGTGCGGGCGCGGGGGATCACGCTGACCACGGTCCCTCATGCGCCGGTGATCGCCCCGGCGGCCGGTGAGGTCCGCTATGCCGCGCCGTTCCGGGGCTATGGCGGGATCGTCATCGTGAACCACGGCGCGGGCTGGACCAGCCTGATCACCGGACTTGGGGCGATCGCGGTGCGCGCCGGCCAGCGGGTCGCCGCTGGGGCGGTATTGGGCCAGGCCGGGCGCGGCCGCGCGGGCGCCGATCCGCGGGTGACGGTGGAGTTGGGGCGCGACGGCCGACCGATGGATATCGCCGCGATCCTGGGGTGAGGATGGGCTGGGGGAGCGGGCGGGGCAACCCGCACCACCCATGATCCGCCAAGCCCATCCCGCTCAGCCCCGGTTCAGCACGGTTGCGCTTTGAATGGACGCGGCTTCCCGCTACACAGGCGGTCTGCTTTTCTGGTCCAGGACCCTCGATGCCCAGCTCGTTCTCACGACCCTCGCTTCCGAAACGTCCGCTTCTGACTGCTACTGCCATCGTCGGCGCGCTGGCCATGGTGCCGATCACCACCTCCGCGATGGCGGCGGTCGACAGTTCCACGGTCCGCCAGTTCGACCGGTTCCTCGACGTCTACAACCGGATCAAGGCCGATTATGTGGACAAGGTCGACGACGACACGCTGATCAAGGGCGCGATCCAGGGGATGCTGGCGGCGCTCGACCCGCATAGCAGCTATGTCGACGCGCTCGACTTCGACAATCTCAAGATCCAGACCGAGGGCAATTATGGCGGGCTGGGCCTGACCGTCTCGATGGAGGATGGCGCGATCAAGGTCATCGCGCCGCAGGAGGACACGCCAGCCGGTCGCGCGGGGGTGAAGTCGGGCGATTACATCACCCATATCGACGGCAAGCTGATCTACGGCCAGTCGCTGGACGAGGCGATCGGCCAGATGCGGGGCAAGCCCGGCACCAAGATCAAGCTGACCATCGTCCGCCCCGGTCGCGACAAGCCGATCGAGCTGACGCTGACCCGCGAGGTCATCGTCCAGCGTCCGGTGAAGTGGGAGGTGCGCGGCGATGTCGGGTACATCAACATCAACACCTTCTCCGAGAATACCGGCGCCGACACGCGCGCGGCGATCATGGCGATCGACAAGTCGCTGGGCCACCGTCCGCTGGGCTATGTCGTCGACCTGCGCGACAATGGCGGCGGCCTGCTGACCCAGGCGATCGCGGTCAGCGACGCCTTCCTCGATCATGGCGAGATCGTGTCGCAGCGCGGCCGCGAGAAGTCGGATATCGAGCGCTATTATGCCAAGCCCGGCGACGATGCCCATGGCCTGCCGGTGATCGTGCTGACCAACTCCGGAACCGCCTCGGCATCGGAGATCGTCGCGGGCGCGCTGCAGGATCATCACCGCGCGCTGGTGATGGGCGAGCGCAGCTTCGGCAAGGGCTCGGTCCAGACGCTGTTGCCGCTGGGGCCGGAGACGGCGCTTCGCCTGACCACCGCGCGCTACTACACGCCGTCGGGCCGTTCGGTGCAGGAGGGCGGGATCGAGCCCGACATCAAGGTGCCGGAGATTTCCGATCCCGACTACAAGACCCGCCCCGTTTTCCGCGAGGCCGATCTGCGCCGCCACCTCATCAACGAGGTGAAGGCCGACAATGCGATCCTCGAAGAGGACACCAAGCCCGATCCCCGCTTCGCCATGACGCCCGAAGCGCTCAAGAAGCAGGGGATCGAGGACTTCCAGCTTTACTATGCGCTCAAGACCATCGCGCGGCTGGGCGGTCCCGCGCAGGTCGCCGCCGCCACCAAGCCGCCGGTGAAGTGACGATGGCCACCCCCCGCACCCGCAACGAGACACGCGCGAACCTGATCGCCTTCTTCCTGCCGCTGGCGCTGCTCGCGGGGGCCTGGGGCAGCCAGTTGTTCGGCGGCCTCTACCCGTGCGAGATGTGCCATTGGCAGCGCTGGCCGCATTACGCCGCGCTGGTGCCAGCCTTCGCCGCCTTCTTCGTCGCCCAGCGCAGCATCCGGGGATCGCTTGTCGTCCTCGCCGCGTTGTTGATCGCAGTGTCGGGGGCCATCGGTGTCGCCCATGCCGGGGTCGAATATGGCTGGTGGCAGGGCTTCACCGCCTGCACCTCGACCGTGGATTTTTCGGGAGGCTCCGCGGCCGACCGGCTGAACGCCATTTTGAAGGCGCCGGTCATCCGCTGCGACGTGGCGCAATGGACCCTGGGCGGGATTTCGCTGGCCGGGTTCAACGCGATCTTCTCGCTCGGCGGCGCGGCGGCGATCCTGGTGTTGATGAGGAAGGCACGATGAGCCAGCTTCGCTGGATGCCGGGCGACCGGCGCGAACCGATGAAGGCGATGGTCCGGGTCGATCAGGCCGGGGAATATGGCGCGACCCGCATCTATGCGGGGCAGCTCGCGGTGCTGGGCGACCGGCACCCCTTTGCCCGCGCCATCCATCACATGGCGGAACAGGAAGAGCGCCACCGCGCCTTTTTCGACCGGATGATCGCCGAGCGCCGGGTGCGACCGACGCTGTTCCAGCCCTTCTGGGACAAGGCGGGTTTCGCGCTTGGCGCGATCACCGCGGCGATCGGGCCGAAGGCGGCGATGGCCTGTACCGCGGCGGTCGAGACCGAGATCGACAGGCATTACCAGGCGCAGCTCGACGAGCTGGGCGACAGCGACCCCGAATTGTCGAATGCGATCGCCGATTTCCAGGCCGAGGAGCTGGAGCATCGCGACCATGCGCTGGGCGCGGGCGCGGAGGAGGCGATCGCCTATCCGATGCTGTTTGGATTGATCCGGGCAGGCTGCAAGGTCGCGATCGCCGCGGCCAAGCGCGTCTGACGCGGACGAGCGGGAGAGAGAGGATGATCCACCAGACATGGCGCATGACGGCGCTGGCGGGCTTCGGCCTGATGCTGGCAGGCGGGCCCGCGCTGGCGCAGCAGGTCGCCGCGCCCGGCGCGATGAAGGTCAAGCCGATCGAGGCGCCGGGCGAAGTATCGCGCAACGCGCCGATCAACGGCGTCCTGACGCTGTTCGGCAACGAGCGCTGCCCGACCGACAATAACGGTAACGAGATCGTCGTCTGCGTGCGACGCGGCGCCGAGGAACAGTTCCGCGTCCCCAAGGAACTGCGCGAGCTTCAGGTGACGCCCGAGAATGAAAGCTGGGCGGCACGGGCGACCGGCACGATCAACGAAGGCGTCGGCGTCAACAGCATCGGTAGCTGTTCGGCGGTCGGCGCGGGCGGCTCGACCGGCTGCTTCGTCCAGCGCGCACGGGAAAACCGCGCGATCAACGCGGACCGGCAACGCCAGAGCGAACCGCAGAACCCCTGATCAGCGCCGAGGATGGTTTCGCCCCCCTCTCCCCCTGTCCAGAGGGGAGGGGAGGGGGCTCAAGCCGCCTTCGCCTGTGCCCGCGGTGTGTGGGCGATCCGGTCCAGCGCGATCGTGCGGGCCGCGTGATGCGGGGTGGTTCCGGTCCGCTCGGCCTGCGCGAGGACGTCGACCATCCGCTGCCCTATCGCCATCACCCTCTGGCGGACATCGGCGTCGCGCCAGCCGAGATATTCGCCCGCGACATTAACGATCCCACCGGCATTGACGAGGAAGTCGGGCGCGTAGAACACATCGCGATCGGCCAGTCGAACCGCCATGTCATCCTCGGCCAGCTGATTATTGGCCGCGCCGCACACCACCGACGCTTTCAGCCCGGCGACCGTCGCGGCGTTCAGGAAGGCCCCCAGCGCACAGGGCGCGAGGACGTCGACCCGTGCCGATAGCAGCGCGCGGCTGCTCATCACCATCGCGCCGAACCGGTCGGCGGCGCGTGCCGCCACGTCGCTGCGCGGTTCGGCGACGACCAGCCTGGCACCTGCTTCGTGCAGACGCTCGCAAAGCGCATAGCCGACATGGCCCAGCCCCTGCACGCCGACCGTGACGTCGGACAGGTCGGCACCGAGCCGATGACGGACCGCGACGCGCATCGCCCGTAGCACGCCGAGGGCGGTCCATGGCGAGGGGTCGCCGCCGGGCCGTGTGCCCCTGGCAGCCAGCCCCGCGACATGGCGCGTGCGGGTGGCGACCTCGGTCATGTCGGCGACGCTCGTGCCGACATCCTCGGCGGTGACGTAGCGGCCCTTGAGCGCCGCCACTTCGCGTCCGAACGCCTGGAACAGCGCCGCGCGATCAAATGGTCCGTCGGGCAGGCAGATCACCGCCTTGCCGCCGCCAAAGGGCAGATCCGCCAGAGCATTCTTGAGCGCCATGCCCTCGGCCAGCCGCAGCGCGTCGAGCGTCGCGGTATGATGGTCGGGATAGCGCCAAAGCCGACATCCGCCCGCCGCAGGGCCCAGCCCCGTCGAATGGAGCGCGATGATGCCGTGCGCGCCGCTTGCCCGATCGTGAAAGGTCACCACCTCCTCGGGTGGCAGATGCTGCTGGTGATGATCGGTAAGCGACATAGGGGGGTTCCTGATTGGCTTGATGGAGGAACACTAGCCCAGGCCGATCGGAGAAACTGGTCGGGTTTGGGGCGTAAGGGGCAAAGTCGAGGTTGATATATCCTGATTATATCCGTTAACCGGTCAACCATGCCGCATGACCTCGATATATGGGAACGACGTATCCTGACGCTGCTTCAGGAGGATGCCAGCCTGTCGACCGCCGCGATCGCCGAGGCGGTGGGGTTGTCCGCATCGCCCTGCTGGCGGCGGATCGATCGGTTGGAGCGCGATGGCATCATCAAGCGGCGGGTTGCGCTCGTCGATCGCGCCAGGATCGGGCTCAAGGCGCAGATCTTCGCGCAGGTGAAGCTGAATGCGCATGGCCGCGCCAATCTGGACGAGTTCGCCGCCGCGATCCGCGAGATCCCCGAGGTGATGGAATGCCATGTCCTGATGGGCTCGGTCGATTTCATGCTGCGTATCGTCGCGGCGGATATCGAATCCTATGAGCGGCTGTTCTTCGAGCGGCTGTCGAACCTGCCTGGAGTGCAGGAGATCAATTCGACCGTCGCCTTGTCCGAGATCAAGTCGACCAGCGCGCTGCCGATACCGGCGGGCTGAGGCACGACCGCTTCCGCCCCGGAGAGCCGAGACGCCCCGCCTTGCATCGTCGTGGCGGGAGGGATAGCGGCGGGGGAGCAACGGGGGAGCAATCCATGACGCGGTGGCAGGGCTTGAGCGGCATTCGGATCGTCCTGTTCCTGCTGGCCTGGTTCAGCGCGAGCTGGTTCGGCTCGTGGGAGTTCAATCCCAACAACGCCACCCGGCTGTTCGCCGCGATCCGCATGGTCGAGGACGGCACCGCCACGATCGACCCGATGGCCCCCCTGACGATCGACAAGGCGCAGTTCGGCGAGCACGCCTATCTCGACAAGGCGCCGGGCATGACGCTGATGGCGTTGCCCGCCGTCGCGCTGGTCGACGGAATCACCGGTGATCGCGCCGACCGGCACATGCTCTCGAGCACCGACGAGGGGTTCGTCCGCTATCTCCGGTTGCGGACGCGCGTCGCGGCCGCGCTGGGATCGGCGCTGCTGACCGCGATCGCCGCGGTGATGCTGTTCGACCTGGCCTGGCGTGTGACCGGGCAGGGCGGGGCGGCGTTGTTCGCCGCGCTGGGCTATGCGCTGGGCACCCCGATCTGGGGCTATGCGACGACGCTGCTCGGCCATGCCAGCGTCGCGGCGCTGTTCGTCATCGCGCTGGCCGCCGTCGCGCGGGGAGGGGGACGATGGCTGGCGGTGGCGGGGCTCGCCCTGGGCTGGGCGGTGGTGGTCGAGTATCAGGCGGTGCTGGCGGGATCGGTCATCGCCCTGTGGGCGGTGTGGCGGCATCGCCATCGTCCGGTGGCGCTGTGGCCGATGATCGCGGCGGGCGTGGCCGGATTGCTGCCGCTTCTCGCCTATAATGTCTTCGCCTTCGGGACGCTGTTCCGGATCGGCTATTCGGGCGTGGTCGGCTTCGAGGGGATGAATCAGGGGCTGTTCGGCCTGACCGTCCCGCACGGCGCGATCATGTGGGCGATCCTGGCGGGGCCGACGCGGGGGCTGGTCTGGGTCGCGCCGGTGCTGATCCTGGCGCCGCTGGGGCTGTGGCGGCTCGCGGAGGAGCGTGACGGTCGCGCGCTGGCCATCACCGCAAGCGGCGTGGTGCTGGTCGCGCTGCTGGTCAATGCGGCCTATGTCTATTGGGACGGCGGCAATGCGACCGGCCCGCGTCATGCCATGCCGCTGGCCGGGGTGGCGGCGCTGGGCCTGGCGCCTGTCTTTGCGGCGATCCGGTCGCCGTGGCTGCGCGTGCTCGCCGTGGCGGTCCTGCTCGTGTCGATCGCGATCAACCTGACCATCGCGGCGGCGGAGATCTTCGCGCCGCCGACCTTTCGCTGGGCCTGGTGGGATGCGGTCATCCAGCAGCGGTTCCGCTTCGGCGACCTGCGGACCATCCCCTCCGAATGGTGGGGATGGACGACATGGCACGGGCTGGGGCTATGGGCGGCGGTGGCCCTGCCCCTGTCGCTGTGGCTGGTTCAGGGCTGCGCGCGCTTGAGCCCGCGCACGCGGTGCCAGACGTAGAAGGCGATCAGCAATACCAGCACGATGCCGATGACCAGATCGGCGCGGTGGAAGAAGGCCTTCACGCGCGGGTCCGAATCCCACTTCTCGCCCAGTTCGCGGCCCACGATCGCCAGCACGAGGCAGAAGGGCCAGCTACCCAGGAAGGTGTAGAGGTGGAAGGGGACGAGCTTCATCCGCGCCACGCCCGCCGGAAAGGCGATGAAGGTGCGGATGACGGGCAGCAACCGGCCGATCAGCACCGCGATCGGGCCATAGCGCGCGAAGAAGCGGTCCGCCGCGTCGAGCTCGCCCGGACCGATCAACAGATATTTGCCCCAGCGCTCGGCGACCGGCCGCCCGCCGCGCTTGCCGATCTCATAGGCGACGATCGAGCCCAGATTGCACCCCAGCGCCCCCGCCGTCGCGGCGAGGTAGAGGTTGAACTGCCCGGTCGAGACCAGATAGCCCGCGAACGGCATGATGATCTCGGACGGGAGCGGGATGCACGCGCTCTCGATCGCCATCAGCAGCATGATGCCCAGATAGCCGCCGGTGGAGATGACCCAGATGGCAAAGCCCGCGAGCGCGGAAAGAATATGTTCGACCATGGGGCCAGCGACTTGCGCGATCCGGTCGCGGGGGTCAATCGGAACCGGGGCGCGCATCGGTCGGTTTGGGACGCCATGACCCAGACGATGCTGACGCTGAACGACGGCCGGACCATGCCCCGATTGGGGCTCGGCACTTATCAGATCCCCGATTCGCAGGTCGCGCTGGTGGTGCGGCGCGGGCTCGATACCGGCTATGGGCTGGTCGATACCGCCGCCATCTATGGCAATGAGCGCGGGGTGGGCGAGGGGTTTCGCGACGCCGACGCCTTCCTGACCACCAAGCTATGGAACGACCGCCACCACGATGCCGAGGCCGCGCTGGACGAGAGCCTTTCGCTGCTGGGCGTGGAGGCGGTCGATCTCTACCTGATCCACTGGCCGGTTCCCGCCGAGGACGCCTATGTCGAGGCGTGGCAAAGCCTGATCGGCTTGCGCGACGCGGGCAAGGCGCGGTCGATCGGCGTGTCCAACTTCCTGCCCGAGCATCTCGACCGGATCATCGGCGAGACCGGCGTGGTGCCCGCGGTCAACCAGATCGAACTCCACCCCCGTTTCCAGCAGCGCGAGGCGCGCGCCTATCACGCGGACAAGGGCATCGTCACCCAGAGCTGGAGCCCGCTGGGGCAGGGCGGCGCGTTGTTGAAGACGCCGGAGATCGTGAAGATCGCCGAGAAACACGGCCGCTCGGCGGCACAGGTGGTGCTCGCCTGGCATCTGGCGCATGGCCTGTCGGTCATCCCCAAGGCGGCGGACGCCGCCCATATGGCGGACAATTTCGCCGCGACCGAGCTGACGCTGGACGATCAGGACATGGCCGCGATCGACGCGCTGGACGACGCGGACGGCCGGATCGGGCCGGACCCTCGCGCGATGTGAGGGGGCTCACGCCCCCAGAAAATAGCCCGTCCGGTCGGTAAAGGCGCGAATGGCCGTGGGATCGTTATAGGGCAGTTCGATCAGCGTCCTGATCGCTGCCTTCTTGTCCCTGGCCGCATCATAATAGCGCTGGGCGATCCGATAGCCGACGAAGTAACCCAGATCGCTGACCCCGAACGGGTTGGCGGCACTATTCCATAGCCAGTTGTCGTAATGATCGTTGCCCATCTCGGTCACGAAGCGCGCCTTGATCGCCGCTTCGTGCGTCGGCCCATAGCTGTAGACGGGCAGGGCGGGCTTGCGACCGGTAATCAGCTCCGCGACCAATTCCGCCACGCCCTCGCGCAGCGACTGCTGCAATAGGGTCCCGTCCGTTTCCTGCTGCTGCGTATGGACATATTCGTGGATGTTGTTCTGCGCATTGTTGGCAAAGGGCCGCGACCGGAAGAATGTCGCGAGGCGCGTCCGCAAGGGCTCGGGCAGTTCGGACACGTCGACGCTTTCATCACCCAGCCCGAGTTCCGCACCGATCAGGACCTTGTCGCCGACCGTCGTGCCCCCGGTGCGCAATACCCCGATGGCATAGGTGATCGTGGCGGGGCGCAGTCGGGGATAGAGCCGACGAAACCGCTCGACATCGCCGTTCAGCGTCGTCGTCGCGGCGCGGGAGCGTGCGGTCAGCGGTCGTACCGACGCCCAGAATTTCGGCCATTTGGCGATGGCGTCGACATATTCCTGCGGTGTGTAGCGGCGCGCGGCCATCAACGCGTGCAGGCCGGGCGTGCCGGCGTCGATGTAGAGCGTCTGGATCAGCTTCAGCCGGTCGGCGGGCGCGGCGGCCTGGATGGCATCGAACGCGGTCCAGAAGCGGGCGATATCCGTATCGACCACCGGGGGCGCATGGACGGCGGCACGCGGCGCGGAGGCTTGATGGCTCTGTGGAACAGCGGGGGCGGCGAAGGCGAGACTTGCGATTGCGCCCAGGCAGACTCGTCCAGTCTTAAACCCCATGCCCGTCCCCCGTCATTCCGCTTTCGGCACCCTCTGACCGAAAGACGAGCCTGTCAAATGTCAGGCTTGGCGGCTCGCCCCCGCCGCCAGCCTCAAATCCTCGACGAACCGCGCATATTCGGCATCCTTTGCCGCCGGGTCGGGCAGGCGGAGCAGATAGCTCGGATGTACCGTGATGAAGGCCGTCCCGCCATCGGGCAGGGTAAGGGGCTTGCCCCGCTCGCGGCCGATGGTCATCGCCTTGCCGAACAAGGATCGCGCCGCCGTCGCGCCCAGCGCCACCGTGACCTGCGGCTGGATCAGCAGCCGTTCCTGCTCGACCCACCAGCGGCACGCCTGGATCTCGCCCGCATTGGGCGAGCTATGGATACGGCGCTTGCCGCGCGGCTCGAACTTGAAATGCTTGACCGCGTTGGTGACGTAAGCCGTCGCGCGATCGATACCGGCCTCCGCCACCGCACGGTCGAAGACCTGGCCCGCCGGTCCGACAAAGGGATGGCCCGCCAGATCCTCCTGGTCGCCGGGCTGCTCGCCGACGAACATCAGCGCCGCGTCGACCGGCCCCTCGCCGAAAACGGTCTGCGTCGCGGGCGCGTACAGCGGACAGCGGGTGCAGCCCATCGCCTCGTCGCGCAAGGCCGCCCATGCACCCAGTGCATTGCCACCGCGCCCCGAGCGCACATCGTCCCTGGCGGTGTCGATCATCCCCGTCTCCCGCGCCTGCGCGCCTGCGATCAGTTGGCCGACCAGCGCGGTTTCCGGCATGTTTTTCCAGTATTTGCGCGGCATCTCCTTCAGCATCGCGCCGATCTTGACGCGGGCCGGGTTGAAGATGCTGGCGTAATAGGTCTTCCAGACCGCCTCTGTCGGGTCGCCCTCGGGCGCGTCCGCCTTGGTCGCGCCGGGCCCTTCCGACAGCGTCTGGCCATTCCAGTGCAGCGACACCTCGGGCGTCAGGATCGACCAGCGCATGGTGGTGAAACGGTTGACGAAGAAGGCGGCATTGGCGCGGACGATATGATGTTCGGGCTCGAACCAGGCGACATAGCGCGGGCCTTCGCCGTCCTCGGTCTCGCGAAAGCGGAGGAAGGCCCGCATCTTGTGGATGTCACGGCGGACCGCCTTGGCCAGCCGGTCGAGGCGCCGGACAAGCGGATCGGCCTGATCCTCGATCAGCCTCGGTTGGCGGCGCAGCCGGTCGAGCGCGGTGTGAAGCAGGACGAAGCGCTCGGGATCGTTGGACAGGATCACGCTGCGTGCGAGGTCGAGGAAGCCGCGTGACACGCTGAAGCGCGGGGCGTCCGTGGTGCCCGCGTGCTCCGCGACCGCGCCGAACAGGTCGCCGGGCCGATCGCCGACCTGCCATACCACCTGATCGGGCGGCACGCTGTCGGCGATCAGCCCGCGCGCCGCGTCGCGCCACGCATCGAAGTCGTCGGGGGCGGGAAGGGTGACGATCCGCATGGTTCAACGGCGTCTTCTATCCTGCGCGCTTCCTCCCCGGCATGGCGAGGTGGCAGGCTGCAGGCATGACGGAGCGGGGCTTCCACGGAAGCCCCGCTTCGCGGCGGTCCCCCTCCCCGTGCCGGGGAGGGTATGGGCCGATCCAACGATCAATCGCGCTCGTCTGCGCCGGGCGGGTTGGCCTTGGCCTCCTTCGCCTCGATCGGCTTGCGCTCTTCATAGGTTTTCGCGAGCTTCCGCTCGGTGGCTTCATCCAGCTCCTTTTCGGCGGCCGGAAACATCTCTTCCTCTTCCTCGTCGATATGATGCTCGTAGCGGTGGCGCATGTGGAAGAATTTCGATTCCCACTCGTCCGACGCGAAGTCGAGGTCCATCATCTCGCCGAGCAGATCGTCGATCTCCTTATGCTCGGATACCGAATGGCGCGCATCGTCGCGCAGATCGGGTTCGGCGAGCATGGTGGCGTAGAGCGATTCCTCCTCGGCGGCGGCATGGCTCTGAATTTCGATGCGGAAGGTCTCGAACAGCGTCTTGCGCTTGGCCCCGTCGCCCTTGAGTTCGGCGAGTTCCTTCAGCATTTCCCGCTGCTTGTCGTGATCGCGCTTCAGATCGGCATAAATGTCGGCGGTCGCCATGATCCTGTCTCCTTCGCGCATCCAACGGCGAAGCGTGACGCTCGTTTCATCCGCGAGTCACTCTCACTCAGCCGAAGAGTTCGAGCTGTTTGACCTTGGGCTTCACCAGCGGACGCAGATCGGCCTGATCGGCCAGCGCGATCGGTCGCCAATCCTCGGCGATCAGGAAGGGGCGAAGTTTCACGATCGACACGGTCAGCCGCGCGATATCGTCGAGCCGCAGCCGCCGCCACTTGCGGCTGGCGATGATGCGGTCCACCGCCTTCACCCCCAGGCCGGGCACGCGCAACAGCATCTCGCGGGGGGCGCGATTGACGTCGACCGGGAAATTCTGCCGGAATTTCAGGGCCCAGGCGAGCTTGGGATCGATGTCGAGCGGCAGCATGCCCGTGGCCTCATCGGCGGCGGCGGCAACCTCGCGCGGTTGATAGTCGTAGAAGCGCATCAGCCAGTCGGACTGGTAGAGCCGATGCTCGCGCATCAGCGGCGGCCGCTGGAGCGGCAGCACCGCGGAGGCGTCGGGGATCGGGCTGAACGCCGAATAATAGACGCGGCGCAGGCGGAACCGGTCGTAGAGCGTCGCCGCGCGACCGACGATGTCGCGGTCGGTGGCGGCGTCGGCGCCGACGATCATCTGCGTCGACTGGCCCGCTGGCGCGAAGCCGGGGGCGGACTTGTATTTCTTCGCGGCATCCTGCCGATCGTCGATCGCGGTCTTCACGTCCGCCATCGCGCCCTCGATCCGGCCGGCGTCCTTTTCGGGCGCCAGCCGTCGCAGGCCGCCCACGGTGGGCAGTTCGACGTTGATCGACACCCGGTCGGCGTGCACCCCGGCCAGGCGCACCAGCTCGGGATCGGCGTCGGGGATCGTCTTCAGATGGATATAGCCGCGAAAGCCATGATCCTCGCGCAGCGACCGCGCGACCTCGACGATCTGCTCCATCGTGTAATCGGACGACTTGATGATGCCCGAGGAGAGGAACAGCCCCTCGATATAATTGCGCCGGTAGAAGGCGAGGGTGAGGTTCACCACCTCCTGCGCCGTGAACCGCGCCCGGCGGACGTTGGACGACTTGCGGTTGATGCAATAATGGCAGTCGAAGATGCAGCTATTGGTCAGCAGGATCTTCAATAGCGAGATGCATCGGCCATCGGGCGCATAGGCGTGGCAGATGCCCATACCCTCGGTCGATCCGATGCCCTTGCCATCCAGGCTGTTTCGCTTGGACGTGCCCGACGACGCACAGGATGCGTCATATTTCGCGGCGTCCGCCAGGATCGCCAGCTTCTCACGGGTATCGAGTTGCGCCATTTGTTCGATATACGTTCTCGGCGCGCCGCGCTCAAGGGGAACCGGTGCGGTCATCGTCCGTACAGCCCGTTTCGGCCAATATGCCGGAAAATTCGGAGGAGAGACGGTATGCGGACGATGATGATCGCGGCGATGCTCATGGGAACCGCCGTGCCGGTCGCGGCGCAGACCGGGGTGATCCATGCGAAGACGGCGGATTACGAGTTCACCTATCGCTATCCGGCGGCGGTGGCGCGGTTTCCCGCGCTGCGGGCGATGCTGGACGCGGAAGCCAGGACGCTTCGCACCAAAACGGCGCAGGGAGCCGCGGCCGAGCGTCGCGACGCCAAGGGTTCCGACTTTCCGTTCCGCCCCTACTCCTATGAAAAGACATGGAAGATGGTCACCGACACGCCCCGCTTCCTGAGCCTGTCGAGCGACAGCTATAATTTCACCGGCGGCGCGCATGGCCAGCCCGGCTCCTCGGCGCTGCTCTGGGACAAGGCGGCGGGGCGGCGGCTCGATACCAAATCGGTCTTCACTTCGGTCGCCGCACTGCAGGGCGCGACCCGCAGCGATTATTGCGCCAGGCTCAAGGCCGAACAGATACGGCGTAACCAGGGCGGCGAACTGTCCTCGATGAATGCCTGTCCGCCGCTCAAGGACCTGACGCTGTTGCTCGGTTCGTCCAACGGTCGCGCCATCGACCGGATCGGGCTGATCGCCGATCCCTATGTCGCCGGATCCTATGCCGAGGGGAGCTATGAGGTGACCCTGCCGGTAAACCGCGCGGTTTTGGCGGCGGTGAAGCCCGCCTATCGAGGGGCGTTCGCGCTGGGGCGTTGAGCGGTCCCCCTTCGTCCCGGCAAGGCAGGCTGGCGCCTAGCCCTGCCGCCGCCCGCGGCCCCTGGTCATCGGGTCGGGCTTTTTGGGCGGGACCCAGCCCTCGGGGCGTTCGGGGCGGGACTGGCTGGTGCCCAGGCCCATCGCACCGGGGCGCTGGCGGGTCAGGCCGCTGGTGTCGACCTCGGTATCCTCCGCCCCGCCGCGCAGAAGGTTGATGCGATCGCGCAAGGCCTTCGCCGCTTCGAAATCGAGCCGTTCGGCGGCCGCTTCCATCTGGCGGCGCAACTCTTCGATATCGGGGCCGGTCATGCCGGGACCAACGCCTCAGGCGGCGATGCGTGCCGCCTCGGTTTCGGCGATCCAGCCTCCGCCCAGCACCCGGTCGCCGTCATAGAGCACCGCCGCCTGGCCCGGCGACACGCCATATTCGGGTGCCTCGAACACGAGTCGGTCGCCGACCATTCGGGCAGGCACGGGTTTCGCCATCGAGCGGACCTTGGCGAAGACCGGGCCGTCGAGTGGCCCCAGCACGTTCATGCCGGTCAGCCGCGCCGCCTCCACCGCCAGCGCGATGCGCGGACCGACGACGACCCGCTTCGTGTCGGGCTCCAGCCGGACGACATAGAGCGGCTCGGGACTGCCGCCGATCTCCAGGCCGCGCCGCTGGCCGACCGTATAATGGATCAGGCCGCGATGCTCGCCCAGCTTGGCTCCCGCCAGATCGACGATGTCGCCCCGCGTATCCGATTCCGGACGCAATTTCTTGACGAGCCCGGCATAGTCGCCATCGGGCACGAAGCAGATATCCTGGCTGTCGGGCTTGGCCGCGACTCCCAGCCCCAGTTCGGCGGCGATTTCGCGCACGCGCGATTTGGGCAGCGCGCCCAGCGGAAAGCGCAGGAAGTCGAGCTGGCCCTGCGTCGTCGCGAACAGGAAATAGCTCTGGTCGCGTGCCGGATCGGCGCCGCGATGCAATTCGGCCCCGCTCGCCCCCTCGACCCGGCGGACATAATGGCCGGTCGCCAGGCAATCCGCGCCCAGGTCGCGCGCCAGCTTCAGCAGGTCGGTGAATTTGGGGCCCATGTTGCACTGGACGCAGGGGATGGGCGTGCGCCCCGCCAGATATTCGTCGGCGAAGCGGTCGACCACCTGTGTGCGGAAGCTATCCTCGTGATCGAACACGTAATGCGCGATACCCAGCCGGTCGCAGACCGCGCGCGCGTCGCGAATGTCGCGTCCGGCGCAGCAGGCCCCGGCGCGGCCGACCGCCTCGCCATGGTCGTAAAGCTGGAGGGTGACGCCGATCGTCTCGGCTCCCGTCGCATGCGCGAGCGCCGCCACGACCGAGCTGTCCACCCCGCCCGACATCGCCACCACGATTCGACGCGCCCGGGGATCGCCCCCAAGCTGGAAATCCACCATCTGCTCCATGGCGCCCCCATACGCCTTTCGCCCGCGGCTTGCAAAGCGCGCGACAGGGGGCGAGGGTGCGGGGCGCCGACCCCGTCGCACAATAAAAGGGGGCGGACGCATCGCCCTTTACCCGGTTTTCATATCCGCCCGGTAACAGGGTGGTTCACGATCGGGATGGACCGCGCTTTTGGATCTGAGTTTCAACCGTTTTGACCGGGATGCCGAACTCACGGTGCTGCCGCCCGATCTGGCGGTGCTCATGGTCGGCGCGACGGCGCGCCAGGCCGCCAGCCATACGGCGGTGGTGCAGGCGGGCTTCGTGCGCGGCGCACCCGATCCGGCCCTGTTCGCGCCCTTGGACGGTGCGTTCAACGGGCCGATGGCGCGACTTCTGGCGCATTGGAATAAGAATGAATGAACCGTTAACCTTTCGACTTTAGGTGATGTTCAAGGGGCTGTGTCAGGACGGTCCTTACAGAAGGCATAGGGGTTGGGAGCCCCGGTGAGGTTGTATGATGATGGAGAATCAAAAGATCCGTCCTGCCAAGGTGATCGGGCCGCTCGGCGAACCGCTGACGCTCGAATCGCTGCCGCCGCCCAGCACGACGCGCTGGGTGGTGCGTCGCAAGGCGGAGGTGGTCGCGGCGGTCAACGGCGGCCTGCTGTCGGTGGACGAGGTCTGCGACCGCTATGGCCTGACGGTCGAGGAATTCGCCGGTTGGCAGCGTGCGATCGACCGGTCGGGGATGCCGGGCCTGCGCGTGACCCGTATCCAGCATTATCGCTCGCTCTACGAACGCCAGCAGAAATACTGACCCCCACGGGCGATCGGCGGATAAAAACGATCGCATCGTTGACTTTGTGAAAACGCTTCATCGAATTGCCGGTACGGGGACGGAACAATAACCGGCATTCGCACGTCTTCCCCCCGTGTCCCGCTCGCGGGCCCAACGGAGGGAAAGACAATGGGTATCATCCTGTGGCTTATCATCGGTGGTGTCATCGGCTGGCTGGCCAGCATCATCATGCGTACTGACGCCCAGCAGGGCATCTTCCTGAACATCGTCGTCGGTATCATCGGCGCGTTCATCGGCGGTCTGATCTTTGCTGGCGGCTCGATCAACAACGCCGGTCTGTCGCTCTATTCGTTCCTCGTTTCGCTGCTGGGCGCTGTCGTCCTGCTGGCGATCGTGAACCTCGTTCGTCGCGGTCGGGTGCGCTAAGCACACCATCGCTCTGAGCGGAACCAAAGAGGCCGTCCGGGAAACCGGGCGGCCTCTTTTTGTATATCCGGTATGGTGCGCGCCACGCCTGTCCGCCGCCCCCTCGACCGCGATGGCGAAGGGGGCGGCGGGGGCGGCCCCGATCAGTTCAGCAGGAAGCGGACCGAGACGTTGACCGTCACGTCACGCTCGCCGGGCGCGATGCTGGTCTTCGCGGCGGCATCGGACGCCATGGCGCGGACCATCATCATCGGCCGCTCCGGCCCACCGGCATCCTGGCCGTTTTCGGTGATCGACACGATCCGCGCGACGCGCATACCCGCCGCTTTGGCATAGAGTTCGGCCCGCGCCCGCGCCCGCGCGATCGCATCGGTCCGCGCTTCGTCGAGGGCCGCATCGGGCTTGTCGATCGACAGGTTGGGGCCGTCGATCTGGTTCGCACCCTGTGCCACCAGCGCGTCGAGCACCGTGCCCGACCGGGCGATGTCGCGGAAGCGGATGCTCAGCGTATTGGTCGCCTGATAGCCGGTGATGGTCGGCGGGACATTGTCGCCATAGCGATATTGCGGCTGCAACTGGACGGTCGCGGTCTGGATATCGCGCTCGGCGACGCCCGCGCGCTTCACCGCCGCCAGCACCCGCGCCATGCGCTGCGCATTGTCGGTCAGCGCGGCGGCGGCGGTCGCACCCTGGCTGACCACGCCCGCGCGGATCGTCGCGAGATCGGGCACGCGCGTTGTGCGTCCCTCCGCCGAGACGTCGAGCACCGTACCCGCCGCCGGAACCAGCGGTTCGACCGTGGTCGGCGCGGGTAGCGTCTGGGCGGCGACGCCCGAACCCATGGCGATCGGAACCAGCGCGGCGGACAACAAGATGGATTTCATCATCAACTCCCTTTGATGTTGGCAAAGCCTTTGGCGCAGCGCGCCCAAACGTGCGATGAACGCGTCCGACGCATCTTAGAGCCGCCTTAATCTTCCCATACTCAAAGTGACTTGAGCAGGGTGATGTATTTCGATAATACAGCCATGGATTGGGCGCATCTGCCGGCGTGGTCACGACATTAGGATGCGGATCGGGGATCGATGACGAACATGAATTACGAAACGGCGGCGATCGGGGGCGGCGGCCACATGGCACTGGAAGGACCCGCGCCCGCACGGCGGCGCTGGATCCCGGTGGCCGTGATACTGGTCCTCGTGGCGCTGGCGGCGTGGTATTTCCTTGGCGGCAAGAAGCATGATTCGGCCGCGGGCAATGCGGGCGGGACCCAGATCCCCAACATCACCGTGGTGGTCCCGGGCCAGCAGGCGGTCAGCCGGGTCATCTCGGCCACCGGCACGCTGGCGGCGCGGCGCGAGATGCCGGTCGGCGTCGCGGGCGAGGGCGGCCTGATCACCCGCGTCCTGGTCGAACCGGGCCAGTGGGTCCGCGCGGGGCAGGTGCTCGCGACCGTCGACCGGTCGGTGCAGATCCAGGGGACGGCCACGCTCGCCGCGCAGGTCAAGGTGCGGCAGGCGGACGCGACGCTGGCCGAGGCCAATCTCAACCGCGCGAAGGCGCTGGTCGACCGTGGCTTCGTCAGTCGCGCCGATATCGAGACCAAGACGGCGGCACGCGATGCCGCCGTTGCGAACGTCCGGGTGGCGCAGGCGCAGCTCGACCAGCAGCGCGCCTTCAACGGTCGTCTCGACATCCGGGCGCCGCAGGCGGGCCTCGTCCTCACGCGCCAGGCGGAGCCGGGCCAGATCGTCAGCTCGGGCTCGGGCGTGCTGTTCCGCATGGCGATGGATGGTCAGATGGAGCTGCGCGCGCAGCTCGCCGAATCGGATCTGGTCGGCCTGACCGTCGGCTCGCCCGCCACCGTCACGCCGGTCGGCGGCGACAAGACGTTCAAGGGCGAAGTGTGGCAGGTGTCGCCGGTGATCGACCCGCAGACCCGCCAGGGCGTCGCGCGGATCGCGCTCAGCTACAGCCCCGAACTGCGTCCCGGTGGCTTCGCCTCGGCGACGATCCGTGGCGGCGCGGGCCGCGCGCCCGTCCTCCCCGATTCGGCGATCCAGAGCGACGACAAGGGCAGCTTCGTGTATATCGTCGGCTCCGACAACAAGGTCGCACGCCGCAACATCAAGATCGGTCAGGTGTCGGACGATGGCGTGACCATCGCCTCGGGCCTGAACGGGACCGAGCGGGTGGTGCGTTCGGCGGGTGGCTTCCTGGCGGTCGGCCAGCAGGTCCATCCGATTCTAGGCGGCCCGGAGGCCAAGTAAGATGAGTTTCCGCAACATCTCCGCATGGGCGATCCGGAACCCGGTTCCGCCGATCGTCCTGTTCGTCGCGCTGACGCTGGCGGGGATCGTCAGCTTCATGCGGATGGATGTGAACAACGACCCCGACATCGATTTCCCGATCGTCGTGGTCGTCGTGAACCAGCCGGGTGCGGCACCGACCGAGCTGGAGACCCAGGTCACCCAGCGGGTCGAGGCGGCGTTGCGGAATCTCCAGGGCGTCGACCAGATCACCTCGACCGTGACCGAGGGCCAGTCGCAGACCCTGGTCCAGCTCGACATCGGTACGCCGATCGACCGCGCGGTCAGCGATGCGCGCGACGCGATCACCCAGATCCGCTCGATGCTGCCCGACGGCATCCTCGAGCCGCAGGTGATCCGCGTCGACTCGACCGACAACGACCTCGCCAGCTACTCGGCGATCGCGTCCAACATGACGCCCGAGCAGCTCAGCTGGTATATCGACAACAACGTGACCAAGGAGCTGTTGTCGGTCCCCGGCCTGTCCAAGGTCATCCGCAACGGCGGCGTGACGCGCGAGATCCGCGTCATCCTCGATCCCTTGAAGCTCCAGGCGCAGGGCCTGACCGCGAGCGAGGTCAATGCGCAGCTCCGCATGACCAACCTGAACGCGGCGGGTGGTCGCGCCGAGATCGCGGGGACCGAACAGGCGGTCCGCGTGCTGGGCAATGCGCGCAACGCCTATGACCTGGGGCAGAGCCAGATCAATGTCGGCGGCGGCCGCACCGTAAGGCTCGCCGATATCGCGACGGTCCGCGACCTCTACGCCGAGCAGCGTTCGCAGGCGGCGGTCGACGGGCGCCAGGTCATCAGCTTCGACTTCCAGCGCGCCAAGGGCGCATCGGACGTCAGCGTCTTCAAGGGTGCGGTCGACAAGCTCAACGAACTCCAGAAGCGCAATCCGGAGGTCAAGTTCGTCCTCCGCTCGAACAGCGTGAAATATACCGAGCAGCAATATGAGAGCGCCATCCATGCGATGATCGAGGGCGCGGTGCTGGCGGTGATCGTCGTGTTCCTGTTCCTGCGCGACTGGCGCGCGACGGTGATCTCGGCGCTGGCCATCCCGCTGTCGGCGATACCGACCTTCTGGGTCATGGACCTGATGAACTTCACGCTCAACCAGATGACGCTGCTCGCGCTCAGCCTGGTCGCGGGCGTGCTGGTCGACGATGCGATCGTGGAGATCGAGAATATCGTTCGCCACATGCGCATGGGCAAATCCGCCTACCAGGCGTCGATCGACGCGGCGGACGAGATCGGGCTGGCCGTGCTGGGCACCACCATGGCGATCGTCGCGGTGTTCCTGCCCGTGTCGATCATGCCGGGCGTGCCGGGCCAGTATTTCAAGAATTTCGGCCTGACCGTCGTCGTCTCGGTGCTGATGAGCCTTGCCGTCGCGCGCATGATCACACCGATGATCGCGGCCTATTTCCTCAAGTCCGCCGGTCATGCCAGCCATGGCGAAGGGCGGTTGATGGACGCCTATATGGCGACGCTCCGCTGGTCGCTTCGCTACGACCGGCCGACCGACGGGCCACCGCGCGGCCGCGTCCGGCGGTTCTTCGGGCGGTTCCGCGATCACCGCTTCTGGGTGATCGGCATCGGCTTCCTCGCCTTCGCGCTGACCGTCGTGATGTTCGCGGTCATCCCCAAGACCTTCCAGCCGCCCCAGGATAACGACCAGGCGGTCGCCAAGATCGAGATGGTGCCCGGCACCACGCTGGCGCAGACCGACCAGGTGGTGAAGCGCGTCGCCGCGTTCCTCAAGAAGCAGCCCGATGTCGAATCGGTCTATTCGCGCACCGGCGTCGGCAATGGCCGCGTGGTGGCGACGTTGAAGGAGGACCGCTCGATGAAGAGCACCGACTTCGAACGGTCGCTCGCGCCCGAACTGGCGGCCGTCCCCGACGCCCGCGTCTCCTTCCAGTCGCAATTCGGCTGGGGCTCCAGCGGTCGCGACCTGACCATCACGCTGGGCGGTGACGATCCGGCCGTGCTGCGCGATACCGCCAACAAGATCGTCGAGCAGATGGGGACCGTCCCCGGCCTGGTCGCGCCGCGGATTGTCGGCAATCTCGACCGGCCCGAGATCGTCATCCGCCCGCGCCTCGACCTCGCGGCCAATCTGGGCGTGACGACGCAGGCGCTGTCCAGCGCGATCCGCATCGCGACGCTGGGCGATATCGACCAGAATTCGGCGCGCTTCTCGCTGTCGGACCGTCAGGTGCCGATCCGCGTCGCGCTCGACCAGAATGCCCGCGCACGCCTGTCGACCATCCAGAACCTGCCGGTCCAGACCCAGACCGGCGGATCGGTGCCCTTGAGCGTCGTCGCCGATATCGGGCTCGGCGCCGGGCCGACCCAGATCGATCGTGTGAACCAGCGGCGTCAGGTGACGGTCGGCGCCGATCTGGCCAAGGGCGTGATCAGCGGCGACGCGATGAAGAAGGTCCACGACCTGCCGATCATGAAGAATCTGCCGATGGGGGTCAGCGAAATGGTGCTGGGCCAGGCCAAGATGCAGAACGAGATGATGACCAACTTCTTCACGGCGATCATCTCCGCCATCTTCATGGTCTTCGCGGTGCTGGTGCTGCTCTATCGCCGCTTCCTGCCGCCCTTCGTCAACATGGCCTCGCTGCTGCTCGCGCCGCTGGGCGGATTGCTGGCGCTCTACTTCACCGGCAATCCTCTCTCGCTGCCGGTCTATATCGGGTTGCTGATGCTGCTCGGCATCGTCGCCAAGAACTCGATCCTGCTGATCGACTTCGCGCTGGAGGAGATCGCCAAGGGCGTGCCAGTACGCGACGCGGTGCTCGACGCCGGTCACAAGCGTGCGCAGCCGATCGTGATGACCACGGTCGCGATGGTGGCGGGCATGGTCCCGACCGCGCTGTCGCTGGGTGGTGACGGGTCGTGGCGCAGCCCGATGGGCGTGACCGTGATCGGCGGCCTCGCCATGTCGACCATCCTGACGCTGTTGATCGTGCCCGCGGCGTTCAGCCTGGCGGTCGGGGTAGAGCGCTGGATCGGCCCGCGCCTGGGCAAGCGGTTGCTGACCTACACGCCCGGTGACGAAGTGGGGGCAGGGCCAGTGATCGAAGGCCCGGCGGGCGGCCCCGCGCTGCCGCCCGCGACCGGCAAGCTGGGTTATGGTCCGGCGGAATAAGACCGCGCCCGAACGGCAAGGGGGACCATGTCAGGGATGGTGGAGGGGGAGCGCCGCACGGGTCGACTGGTGTGGCGGCCCCCCTCCGTCCGCGCTTCGCGCTGCCACCGCCCCGTGCCGGGGAGGATCACGCACGCCGTTTCGTTACGCTCGGGAAAGATTCCACTTGAACAAAGCCGCCGTTCGCGAATTGTCCTGAACGATGGAAGTCGCGACGCGATTGGGGGGTAGTCAGCCCGTTCCAGCCGCCCTGCGGAAAATGCGGGCGGTTGCGACGGGGCTGTTGCTGTCGATGGCGGCGCTGTTCCTGATCTCGCGCGCCCTGCAGCCGGTTCATCCCCTTTGGGGTTTCGTCCGCTCCTTCGCGGAGGCGGCGATGGTCGGTGGGCTGGCCGACTGGTTCGCGGTGACCGCGTTGTTCCGCCATCCGCTGGGGCTGCCCATCCCGCACACCGCGATCGTGCCGCGCAACAAGGACCGTATCGGCGACACGCTCGCCAACTTCCTGCGCACCAATTTCCTGATCCCCCGCGTCGTCGCGCGGCGGATGCACCGGCTGGATGTCGCGGGCGCCGCCGGGCGCTGGCTGGCGCAACCGCCGCAGGAGGGCGGGCGGATCCGGCGCGGCGCGTCCAAGCTGTTCGCCGAGATGCTGACCGCTTTCGATCCCCAGCGGCTCGGCGGCATGGTCAAGGCGGGGATCGGCGCCCGGCTGCGCGCGACCGAGGTGTCCCCGATCCTCGGCCAGTTGATGAAGGCCAGCATTGCCGAGGGGCGGCATCTGCCGTTGCTCGACTCGGTGCTGCGCTGGGCGGCGAGCGCGCTGGAGGCGAACGAGCCGATCGTCCGCGCGATGGTGCATGAGCGTGCGGGCGCGATCCTGCGCTGGACCGGGCTGGACGAGACGCTGGCCGACAAGCTGATCGACGGGCTGCACAAGCTGCTCCACGACGTGGCCGAGGATCGCGAGCATCCGCTTCGCCTGAAGATCGAGGAGGGGTTGGATCGCCTCGCCTGGGACCTGCAATATGATCCCGACACCCGCGCCCGGGTGGAGGCGATGAAGAACGACCTGGTCGCCAACCCGGCGATGCAGCGCTGGATCGACGGATTGTGGGAACAGGCGCGCGAGGCGCTGCTGCGCATGGCCCGCGACCCGCAGGCGGTGACCGCCGGACGGCTGGGCGAGACGCTTCGCCAGCTCGGCCAGACCTTGCAGAGCGATCCTCGGCTGGCGGCGACGATCAACCGCTTCGTGCGCCGCGCGGTCGTCGGGGTGGCGGCCGACTATGGCGACGCCATCGTCCGGCTGGTGTCGGAGACGGTACGCGGCTGGGACGCCGATACCGTCACCTCACGGCTGGAGAACGCGGTCGGCCGGGATCTGCAATATATCCGGATCAACGGCACGCTGGTCGGTGGCAGCGTCGGCCTGATCCTGCACGGCGTGGACAGGCTGCTTTGAAAACGCCACTCATGCGTCTAATTATAGGGCCGGGTCGATTCGTCGTGCCGATGAAGCGCCTTGTCGATGCCCCCGCTTTCGCTCAAAGAGGCAGGTGATGAACGCCAAGGCCGATTATCAGCTGGATCCGGCGAACGGTGGCGCGATGCGCTTCACCGGCAGTCTGTCGCTGGCGACGCTGGGCGACCTGCCCGAGCGCCTCGATCGCGAGGACGCCTCGGTGCGACGACTCGACCTGTCGCAGGTCGACCGGATCGATACCGTCGGCGCCTGGCTGATCCACCGCTTCGCCGCGCGCAACGATGCACAGATCGACGGACTGGACGACGACCAGCGTCACCTGATGGCCAAGGTGGTCGAGGCGGATCAGCCGGTCGCGATGCGGCCCAAGGCGATCAGCCCCTTTTCGCGCGTCGCGGGGGAGGTCGGCGATGCCGTCGTCGCCGCGTTCCAGACGCTGTACGGCCTGCTCGGCTTCATGGGCGCGACGGTGCTCGCCGCGCTGGCGGTGATCCGCCATCCGCGCCGTTTCCGCTTCAATGCCGTGGTGCACGAGTTCGAGACGGTGGGCGTGACCGCGCTGGCGATCGTCGGGCTGATGAGCTTCCTGATCGGCATCGTCATCGCGCAGCAGGGCGCGGTGCAGCTTCGCCAGTTCGGCGCGGAGGTATTCACGATCAATCTGGTCGGTCGCCTGACGTTGCGCGAGCTGGGCGTGTTGATGACCGCGATCATGGTGGCGGGCCGCTCGGGATCGGCCTTCGCGGCGCAGATCGGCACGATGAAGCTGACCGAGGAGATCGACGCGATGCGCGTCATCGGCGTGTCGCCGATGGAGGCGCTGGTGCTGCCCCGCACGCTGGCGGCGGTCACGCTGATGCCGTTGCTCGGCTTCTATTCGTCGCTGATCGCGATGATCGGCGGCTGCTTCCTGGCGGCCGTGTCGCTGGGCATCCCGCCGATCACCTTCATCGCGCGCATTCGCGAGGTGGTTCCGATCACCGACCTCTATGTCGGCCTGATCAAGGCGCCCGTCTTTGGCGCGATCATCGCGATCGCGGGGTGTTTCCAGGGGATGCAGGTCAAGTCGGATGCCGAGCAGGTCGGCCTGCGCACCACCGCCGCCGTCGTGCAGGCGATCTTCCTGGTGATCGTACTCGACGCCTTCTTCGCGGTGTTCTTCACCTGGATCGGATGGGATTGATGGCCGAGCAGGACGAACATCTGATCCAGGTTCGGGGGCTGCGCAACAGCTTCGGCGAGCAGGTGATCCATGACGGGCTCGACCTCGACGTGCGCAAGGGCGAGATCCTGGGCGTGGTCGGCGGATCGGGCACCGGCAAGTCGGTGCTGATGCGCACGATCATCGGGCTACAGACCCCCGATGCGGGCGACATCACCGTGTTCGGCGAGCAGACCATCGGCCGCGAGGCGACCGAGGCGGTCGATGTGCGAAAGCGCTGGGGCGTGCTGTTCCAGGGCGGCGCGCTCTTCTCCACGCTGACCGTCGCGGAGAATGTCGCGGTGCCGCTTCGCGAATTCTACCGCGACCTGCCCCAGGCGCTGATGGACGAGATCGCGTCCTACAAGGTGGTGATGACCGGCCTGCCCGCCGACGCCGGTCCCAAATACCCCGCCGAGCTGTCGGGTGGCATGAAGAAGCGTGCCGGGCTCGCCCGCGCGCTGGCACTCGATCCCGAACTGCTGTTCCTCGACGAGCCGACCGCGGGGCTCGACCCGATCGGCGCGGCGGCGTTCGACCAGTTGATCGCCTCGCTCCAGAAGACGCTGGGGCTGACCGTCTTCCTCATCACCCATGACCTCGACACGCTCTATGCGATTTGCGACCGGGTGGCGGTGCTGGCGGACAAGAAGGTGATCGCGGTCGGCACGATCGACGAGCTGATCGCGCTCGACCATCCCTGGATCGAGGAATATTTCAAGGGGCCGCGCGGTCGTGCGGCGATCGCCGCCAAGGACGAGGTCGCCGATATCCGGCCCCGCTCAGCCGAGACCGACGCCGCCCGCCACCCCACCGAAGTCGAAGCCCATGCCACCGGCCAGCGGTCGCAGGGGACCGAAGCCGATGCCCATGCGAGAGGCGAACCAGGGACACGCTGATGGAAACTCGTTCGAACCACGTCCTTGTCGGCTCCGTCGTGCTGATCCTGCTCGTCGTGCTGGCGCTGTTCACCGTATGGATCGCCCGGCTGGGCGGCACGTCGGAGAAGGAATATGACATCTTCTTCCGGCAGTCGGTCGATGGCCTGGCCAAGGGCTCGGCGGTCACCTATTCGGGCGTGCCCTCGGGGCAGGTGAAGGAAATCGCGCTGTGGCGGCCCGATCCGCAATTCGTGCGGGTGCGGGTCGCGGTCAACGAGCAGACGCCGATCCTGCAGGGCACGACCGCGTCGATCTCGGCCAGCTTCACGGGCACCAGCACCATTTCGCTCGATGGCGCGCGCAAGGGTGCGCCGCCGATCGCCTGCCCGCAGCCGGAGAACCGCACTGTCTGTCCCTACGGCGTGCCGGTCATCCCAACCAAGCAGGGCGGTATCGGCGCGATCCTCAACTCCGCGCCGCAGTTGCTGGAGCGGCTGTCGACGCTGACCGAGCGGCTGACCGGGCTGCTGTCGGATCGCAACCAGGCGTCGATCGCGGGCATTCTCGACAACACCAACCGCCTGACCGACGCGCTGGCCGATCGCGGGCCGGAGATCGCCGCGACGCTGGCGCAGACCCGCGTGGCGATCCAGCAGGCGGGTGACGCGGCGCAGTCGATCGGCCAGCTCGCGGCGACGACCAACGGCCTGCTCGCCGAGGACGTCAAGCCGACCATGGCCAATCTGAACAAGGCGATCGCCTCGGCGCAGCAGAGCGCGGATACGCTGAACGCCGCGATCGGCGATGCGCGACCGGGCCTGCAGACCTTCTCCAAGCAGACGGTGCCCGAGGCGGATCGTCTGGTGAAGGACCTGCGCGTGATGACCCAGTCGCTGTCGGCGGTCGCCGAGAAGGTCGACCAGCAGGGCGCAGGGTCGCTGATCGGGCAGCAGAAGCTGCCGGACTATAAGGGCAAGTGAGGAAGCCGATGAGGACCGTCATGAAGACTCCGCTGATCGTTCTGCTCGCCGCGCTCCCGCTCGCCGGTTGCATCAGCTTCGGCGCGAAGCCGCCGCCCTCGCTATTGACGCTCCAGGCGCAATCGGCGCCGACGGTGGGCCAGACCCAGGATTCGGGGCAGGGCAAGTCGATCACCATCGCGGTGCCCAGCGCGCCGCAGGAGCTCGCCACCGCGCGGGTGCCGGTACAGGAGGATGCGACCAGCATCGCCTATGTGAAGAACGCGCAGTGGGCAGAGCCGCCGACGCGGCTGTTCGCGCGGCTGATGGCGGATACGCTGACCGCACGGGCGGGCCGGGTGGTGCTGTCGGCGCGGGATTCGATCGGTGATCCGGGCGATCGTCTGGGCGGCGAGCTGCGCCAGTTCGGCATGGACGCCACGCGTCGCGAGGCCGTGGTGATGTTCGACGCCTCGCTGCAACGCGATGGCCAGACGGGGATCGAGAAGCGCCGCTTCGAAGCGCGCGTGCCGGTGGGCAGGATCGACGCGGATAGCGTCGGTCCCGCGCTGAACCAGGCGGCGAACCAGGTGGCGCAGCAGGTCTCGGACTGGGTGGGTCGGTAACACCCGTTCCTCCCCGGTACGGGGAGGGGGACCAGCCGCAGGCTGGTGGAGGGGGAGCGCCGCACGGTACGACCTGTGTGGCAGGCCCCCCTCCGTCAGGCCTTCGGCCTGCCACCTCCCCGTACCGGGGAGGATTTTATCGTCCCCTCCGGAACCATCCCGTCGCCAAAACGTGCGTTGTAAAATGACGGGAATTTCGTACTCCCGTCACACTTTGCGACATAAACGCACTGGACGGGGCCGTAACGGCGGGGCAGGTTCGCCGCCATGAAGCCTCGCGCCCGCGTCCTTCTCGTGGCCACAGCCGCCTTGTCCGGCTGTACGGTCGGCCCCGATTACCGTCCCGCCGCTCCCCAAGAGCTGGGGGTGCCCGCCAATTGGTCGGTCCCCGCGGCCAATGCGCAGGCGCAGGACCTGACCCGCTGGTGGCGATCGTTCGACGATCCGCTGCTCGCCGAGCTGGTCGAGCAGTCGGTGGTCGCCAATACCGATGTCGTCCAGGCGATCGCCCGGCTGCGCCAGGCGCGCGAGAGCCTGATCCAGAGCCGCGCGTCGCTGCTGCCCACCCTGTCGGGTTCGACCGGCTACCAGCGCAACGAAAATCTCGCCGGCGGCGGGCGCAGCTTCACGCTGCCCGACGGGACCGTGGTCGATACCGGCGGGGGCGGAAGCAACAGCTATACGGTCGGGCTGTCGGCCAGTTACCAGCTCGGCCTGTTCGGTGAGGTCCGCCGCACCGTTGAGGCGACCCGTGCGACCTATGAAGGCGCCGGGTTCAGCTATGCCGCGACGCTGCTGACGGTCGAGAGCGAACTGGCACGCAATTACATGCTCGCGCGGGCCTACCAGGCGCAGCTCGCCAATGCGCGGGCGAGCCTGACCCTGCAGGACGACAATCTGGAGATCGCCGGTTTCCGCGTGCGGGCCGGGCTCGTCTCCTCCCTCGACGCCGAGCAGGCGCGCGGCCAGCGGGCGCAGACCGCCGCGACCATTCCATCGATCGAACAACAATATAACGCCGCCGTGTCGCGCCTTGGCGTGTTGACCGCGCAGGCACCGGGGGCGGTCAAGGCGCGCATGGAGTCGGTGCGCCCGATCCCGCGCGGGCCCGCCGCGATCGGCGTCGGCATTCCGGCCGATATCCTGCGCCGTCGCCCGGATGTCCGCGCCGCCGAACGCAACCTGGCGGCGGCCAGCGCGCGGATCGGCGTGGCACAGGCGGCGCTCTATCCCGCGCTCGCCATTTCGGGGAATATCAACACGGCGGCGACCAGCCTCGGCTCGCTGGGCGACGCGATCACCGGCAGCCTGTTCGCCGGACTGACCCAGGCGATCTTCAACGGCGGCCGGTTGCGCAGCCAGGTACGCGGTGCGCGGGCGCTGGCCGACCAGAGCTACGCCGCCTATCAGGGCACCGTGCTGCTCGCGCTCGAGGATGTCGAGAACGCGATCGTCGCGCTCAACACCGCGCGCGAGCGGGAGCGGCTGTTCGCGGTGCAGCTCGACGCCGCGCGCAACTCGGCGATCCTGGCGCGCAGCCAGTATCGCTCGGGCCTCACCGATTTCACCACCCTGTCGCAGCAGGAGGCGGCGCTGCTGAACGCCGAGAACGGGCTGGTCCAGGCCCGCTCCGACGCCGCCACCGCGCAGGTCGCACTGTTCGCCGCGCTGGGCGGCGGCTGGGACGACACCGTCATTCCCGAAGCGCCGCCGCGCGCGACAACCCCGGAAAACCGCTGATGGCCGACCAGACTCTCGACGATTTCCTGGGCGTGAAGCCGCAACCGCGCTGGCGCAAATGGGTTCAGTGGGGGATCGTGATCGTCGGCGTGGTGCTGCTCGCGCTGCTTCTGAAAAGCTGTTTCGGCGGTTCGAAGGAGGCGGGATACGCCACCGCGCCGGTGACGCGCGGCGACCTGACCGTGACGGTCTCGGCCACCGGCAAGCTGGCGCCGACCAATCAGGTGACGGTCGGCTCGCAGCTATCGGGGCTCGTCACCAAGGTCGTGGTCGACGTGAACGACCGGGTGAAGGCGGGCGAGGCGCTCGCGCTGATCGACCCCGAGCAGATCGACGACCAGATCCGCGCGGCGCAGGCGACGTTGAGCGCCAATGTCGCGCAGGTGGCGCAGGCGCGCGCGACCGTCTCCGAGGCGCAGGCGCAGCTCCGGCGGCTGGAGGAAGTCTACAAGCTGTCCAACGGGCGTGTGCCGTCGGGCACCGAACTCCAGACCGGTCGTGCCGATGCGCAGCGCGCGGTCGCCGCGCTTCGCGTCGCCGAGGCCAATGTCGCCGCCGCCCGCGCCCAGCTCGCCCAGTCGCAGACCCAGCGCCAGCGCGCGATCATCCGCTCACCCGTCTCGGGCGTGGTGCTGGCGCGGCAGGTCGATCCGGGCCAGACGGTCGCGGCGTCGTTCAACACGCCGACCCTGTTCGTCATCGCCGAAGACCTGACCAAGATGAAGCTGGAGGTCGCGATCGACGAAGCCGATGTCGGCGAGGTGAAGGTGGGGCAGAAGGCCAATTTCACCGTCGACGCCTTTCCGGGGCGGACCTTCCCGGCGACGATCACGCGCGTCGATCTCGGCTCGAACCTGACGGTCAGCGCGGCGACGTCCTCGTCGTCGTCCTCGACGGCGGGCAGCACGTCGACCACGGGGCAGGTGGTCAGCTATGCCGCCGACCTGACCGTCGCGAACCCCGACCTGCAATTGCGGCCGGGCATGACCGCGACCGCCGATATCGTGACCTCCGACAAGCGCGGCGTGATGCTGATCCCCAATGCGGCACTGCGCTTCCAGCCGTCGGACGGGGCAGGGCAGGGCGGCGGCGGGATCGCCGGATCGCTGACCTTCCGCCCGCGTCGCGACCGCGCGGCCCGCACCGCGACGGTACAGCGCGGCGCGACCCAGACCGTCTATGTGCGCGGCGCCGACGGCAAGCCGCAGCCGGTCCAGATCGTCACCGGCGACACCAACGGATCGATGACCGAGGTCCTGTCGGGCGGGCTGAAGCCCGGTATGCAGGTCATCACCGGCCAGCTTTCGGGCAGTGAAGGCGCGTCGCGTGGCGGTGGCGCGAGCGGCGGCGGCCAGCGTCGCCAGGGCGGCGGGGGCGGTGGTGGCCGCTGACGCCCCCCTCATCCGGTTGCGCGGCGTCACCAAGACCTATGGCAGCGGCGCGACACAGTTCCAGGCGCTCAAGGGAGTCGATCTGGATATCGCGGCGGGTGATTTCGTCGCGGTGATGGGCCCGTCGGGTTCGGGCAAGTCGACGACGATGAACATCCTTGGCTGTCTCGACGTGCCGAGCGGCGGAAATTTCCTGTTCCGTGGCCATCCGGTCGAGACGCTGGACCGCGATCAGCGCGCGATGCTTCGGCGGCGCTATCTGGGCTTCGTGTTCCAGGGGTTCAATCTCCTTTCGCGCACCACCGCGCTGGAGAATGTCGAACTGCCGCTGCTCTATCGCGGCGAGGATAAGAAGACGCGGCGCGAGCTGGGCATGGCGGCGCTGGAGAAGGTCGGGCTCGACAAATGGTGGGACCATACCCCCGCCGAACTGTCGGGCGGGCAGCAGCAGCGCGTGGCGATCGCGCGCGCCATCGTGACCAGCCCCGACGTGCTGCTCGCCGACGAGCCGACCGGCAATCTCGACTCCGAACGCTCGGTCGAGATCATGGAGCTGCTGACGGGGCTCAATCGGGACAGCGGCATCACCGTGCTGATGGTCACGCACGAGCCCGACATGGCGGCGTTCGCGCGGACCGTCATCCACTTCAAGGACGGGCTGGTCGATCGAATCGAGGCGCAGCACCGGCCGGGCGTCGTGCCGGAAATGGCCCCGATCGACAGGGATGCGAACTGATGTTCGGCACGACACTCATCCTCGCGATCCGCTCGATCAGGCGGCATGTGCTTCGCTCGTTCCTGACGACCCTGGGCATCATCATCGGCGTCGGCGCGGTCGTGACCATGGTGACGTTGGGCAAGGCGACGACGGCGGCGGTTCAGCAGTCCATCTCGTCGCTGGGCACCAACATCCTTCAGGTGCGCCCCGGCCAGGGCTTCGGGCGTGGCGGCGGCGGCCCGCGCCCGCCCGACTTCAAGCCCGAGGACGTGTCGGCCATCGCGGACCAGATCGCGGGCGTGACGGCGGTCGCTCCGCAGGCGCAGACCACCGCGACCGCTATCTACGAAGGCGCGAACTGGTCGACCACGGTGACGGGCACGACCCTCGCTTACTTCACCGTTCAGCCCTGGCCGTTGGCATCGGGGCGGCTCTGGACCCCGGCCGAAGAGGCGTCCGGCAAGGCGGTGTGCATCATCGGCAATACCGTCCGCAAGAACCTGTTCCCCAGCACCGACGCGGTCGGCAAGCGCTTTCGGATCGGCGCGATCAGTTGCGACGTGGTCGGTGTGCTGACCACGCGCGGGCAGGGGGGCTTTGGCGACCAGGACGATGTCGTCCTCATGCCGATCAAGGCGGTGCAGCGCCGCTTCACCGGCAGCCGCGACATCCGTCTGATGCTGGTCGGCGTCGACCAGGCGTATCAGACCAGCGCGGTCCAGGCCTCGCTTACCGACCTGCTGCGCGAGCGGCGCAACATCACCGGTGGCAAGGAAGACGACTTCAACATCTTCGACACCAAGCAGATCAGCGATACGCTGACCAGCACGACGACGATGCTGACCCGCATCGTCGCGGCGGTGGCGGCGATCAGCCTGGTCGTGGGCGGCATCGGCATCATGAACATCATGCTGGTGTCGGTGACCGAGCGGACGCGCGAGATCGGTATCCGCCTGGCGATCGGCGCGGTCGCGCGCGAGGTGCTGATGCAGTTCCTTGTCGAGGCGGTGGTGCTGTCCTGCCTGGGCGGGATCATCGGGTTGATGCTGGCACAGGCGATCATCGCCGCGCTGGTGCCGCTGATGCAGGTGCCCTGGACCTTCGACCTGCAGATCAACATCGTCGCCTTCGCGATTTCGGCGGTGATCGGGGTGGTGTTCGGCTATTTCCCGGCGCGGCGGGCGGCGGCGCTCAATCCGATCGATGCGCTCCGCCACGAGTGACCACGCGTTCGGGCGCATGGACCAGCGCGCGTAGCCGTTCCAGATCCTCGGGCGTGTCGATATCGATCAGCTCGGCGGGGGCGGTCACGACATGCCGTCCCCCGGCGACCAGCTTGCGCCCGCCCTCGTCGCCCTTGAGCGTCAGCAGCGCGTCGAAGCGGGCCGAGCCGAACAGCCCCGGCGGGGTGGGATATTGGCCGTTGCTCGAGGCGACGATCGTGTCCGGCCCCTCGAACGCGTCGAACAGCCGATAGATATGCGACGCCGTCACGCGCGGCATGTCGGCCAGCGCGATCAGGATCGCCCTGGGCGACGCGGCGATCGCCTCGCGCACGCCGAGATGCAGCGAATGCGACATGCCCTGACCCACATCGGCGTTGTGGATCACGTGATAGCCGCGCGAGGCGAAGTCGAGCTGGCATCCGTCGGTGACCACGATCCGCGTCGCGAAGCGAATATCCTCCAAGGCGGTGGTGACGTGGAAGCCGACCGGCTTGCCCAGGAACTCCGCCTCCAGCTTGTTGGCGGTGCCGAACCGGCTCGATCGTCCCGCCGCGAGCAGGACCAGTGCGACTTCTTCAGCGGCGATCATGAAAGGCTCCGATCATCGCCGCCGCGATCGACAGCGCGATCTCGGACGGGCCGATCGCGCCGATATCGAGGCCGACAGGCCCGTCGATCCGGTCGATCGCTTCCGCGGTGAGACCCGCCGCCGCCAGCCGCTCGCGCCTTGCGGCATGGCTGCGGCGACTGCCCAGCGCGCCGACATAGGCGGTGTCGTGCGAGAGCGCGGCGATGAGCGCCGGGTCGTCGATCTTGATGTCGTGGCTGAGCGTCACGACGGCGGTGGCGGGGCCGGGGGCATAGGCGGCCACCGCCTCGTCCGGCCAGCGATCGTCGAGCGTCACGCCGGGGAAGCGCTCCTCGGTCAGGAAGCGGGCGCGCGGATCGATGACGGTGGTGGCGATGCCGAGCGTCTGCGCCAATTGCGCCAGGCTTTGCGCGATCTGGACCGCGCCGACGATCAGCAACCGGCGCGGCGGGTCGTAGCGATTGGCGAAGACCTCCCCCGTCTCGATCGGCCGCAGGTCCGAATGGCCGGTGGCGAGGTCGGTGGTGACGGTGAGCGACCGACCGTTATCGCGCGCCTCGGCGATCCGGTCGAACAGCTCGGGATCGAAGCCCTGGGCCGAGACCGGCTGCACCATCACCGCGATCTCGCCGCCGCAGGGCAGCCCGACTTCCCAGGCCGACGCATCCGCGACGCCGTAGCGCTTCACCTGGGCGGGGGCACCGGCGATCACCTCGGCGGCGGTGTGGAGGATGTCGTTCTCCACGCAACCGCCCGAGACCGATCCCTCGAACCGGCCATTGGCATGGACCAGCATATGGCTGCCACGCGGACGCGGTGCCGACCCCCAGGTCGACACCACCGTCGCGATCGCCATCGGCTCGCCCCGCCATTCGCGCGCGGCGGCGAGGACGCTGTCATTCTCGCTCATCAAAGCGCCGGGAGATGGTCGAGCAGCTTGTCGAGCGTCACCGGCATCTCGCGCACCCGGATGCCGGTGGCGTTGTAGATGGCGTTGACGACCGCCGGGGCCGCGCCGGAGATACCCAGCTCGCCGATCCCCTTGGCGTGGATCGGGTTGGCGTGGATATCGCGTTCGTCGAGGAAATGGACCTCGAGCTGGGGCACGTCGGCGTTCACCGGCACATGATATTCGGCCAGGTCGTGATTCACCAGCTTGCCGGTGCGCTGATCGTGGATCAGATCCTCGGTCAGCGCGGTGCCGATGCCGAAGGTCATGCCGCCCAGGCATTGGGAGCGCGCGGTCTTGGCGTTGAGCACCCGCCCCGCCGCGAACACGCCCAACATCCGGCGGACGCGAACCTCGCCGGTGACGATGTTCACGCCCACTTCGGCGAAATGCGCACCGTAGCTGGCCTGGTTGAACTGCTTCTCCTGCGCACCCGGCTTGATCTCGCCGATGGCGGACAGGCCGTCCTCGCCGACCAGCTCGCCGATCGGAACCGACCGGTTGTCGCCGATCGCCATCCCGTCCTTCAGCGTCAGGCTGTCGGTGTCGACGCCCATCGCCTTGGCCAGCTTCTCGCGGACCCGCTCGGCCGCGAGGTATACCGCCGAACCCGCCGAGGCCGCACCCCAGGAGCCGCCCGAACCCGCCGCGGGGGGATCGTTGGTATCGCCCAGCGCCATCGTCACCTTCTCGACCGGAAGCCCCAATATCTCGGCGGCGATCTGCGCCATGATCGTGTAGCTGCCCGTGCCGATATCGGTCATCGCCGAGGAGACGGTCGCGGTGCCGTCGGGATGGAGTTCGACCTTGGCGGCGGACTGCTGCAACTGGTTGGAGCGACAGGCGGCGGCGACGCCCATGCCGATCAGCCAGTCCCCCTCGCGCCGCTGGCCCGCAGCTTGACGCCGGTCCCAGCCGAAATGCTTCGCACCCTCCTCCAGCGAGCGGGTAAGCGCACGCGAGGAATAGGGAACCTTCAACTCGGGGTCCTGCTCGGGATCGTTGACCTTGCGAAGGGCGATCGGATCCATGCCGATCGCTTCGGCCAGCTCGTCCATCGCGCATTCCATGCCGACCATGCCGACCGCCTCGCCCGGCGCGCGCATCGAGCCCGACAGCGTCCAGTTGAGCCGGACCACATCATGATTGATGCGCCGGTTCTCGCCACCATAGAGGAAGTGCGTGCCGATCCCGACGGGCTCGAAGAAATCCTCGTCGGGCAGGTTCGAGGTGATCGACTCGTGCCCGAGCGCGACGATCCGACCGCCCGCTTCCGCGCCCAGTCGCATGTGCTGTTCGGTGTTGGAGCGGCGGACGGTGGCGTCGAACACCTGCTGGCGCAACATCACCGCCTTGACCGGACGGTTCAGCCGCTTGGCCGCGATGGCGGCGGCGACGCTCTCGGGCGCGATGCCCAGCTTCGATCCGAACCCGCCGCCGATGTAGCGCGAGATGATCCGGACCTTCGACTGCGACACGCCCAGCGCCTTGGCGAGCTGCTGCGCGTCGGAGGTCGGCATCTGATACGCGCCGTAAAGCGTCAGCGCGCCGTCCTCCCACACCGCGATGGAGGCATGTGGTTCCATCGCGGCGGAGTTCTGGCTGGGGGTGGTGTAGGTCACGTCGATCTTGACCGCCGCGCCATCGAACGCCTTGTCGAAATCGCCCTGGTCGTAATGGCCCTTGATCAGGCCATCGGTGGCGGGCTCGGCCTCGGCCCTGTTCGCTTCATAGTCGAACGTGCCGTCCAGCGGTTCATAGTCGACCTTGAGCCGCTTGGCCGCGTCACGCGCGACCTCGAAGCTTTCGGCGACGACGATCGCGATGATCTCGCCGAAATAGTCGACGGTGCGGACGCCCTGCGTCGGGGCCTCCGTCTCGCCGCCCTGCTGCGAGTTGCGGATGAAGGTGTCGTAATCGGTGATGACGTCGATCACGCCCGGGATCGCCTTGACCGCGTCGGCGTCGATCGACGTGATCTTGCCATGGCCGAAGCGCGCGCTGACCAGCACGCCGTGCGCGCAATTCTCGATCGCATATTCGGCGGCATAGGTGGCGGTGCCCGTCACCTTTTTCGGTCCGTCCACCCGGTCGAGCGGTTTGGAGATCACCCCCTGCACGCCGGTGTCGAGCAGGCTGTCGGGGTGCGGCTGATTCATCGTCAGCGAATGCGTGTCGTCCTTGCCGAATCCGAACATGGGATCAGCCCTCCTGCGTCAGTTCACGGAGCGTCGCGATCAGCGTGCGGCGCGTCAGCGGAATCTTGAAGTCGTTCGAGCCATGGCCCCTGGCATCGGCCAGCAGCGCATCGGCGGCGGCGTTGAACGCCGCGTCGCCCGGCGCCTGTCCGACCAGCGCCTGCTCCACCGCCTCGTCGCGCCACGGCATCGGGCCGAGCCCGCCAAAGGCCAGCCGGGCCGAGGCGATCCTGCCGTCCTCGACCGCGACGATCGCCGCGACCGACACCAGCGCAAAGGCATAGGAGGCGCGGTCGCGCACCTTGCGATAGGTCTGACGACCCTTGGGGGCGGGGGGCAGTTCGACATGGGTGATCAGCTCGCCCGGCTGCAGCACCGTCTCGATCTCCGGCGTGGCTCCCGGCAGGCGGTAGAAGTCGCCGATCGCGATGCGGCGGCGGTCGCCATCGGGCGTCTGGGTGATGACCACCGCCTCCAGCGCACGCATCGCGACGGCCATGTCGCTGGGATGGGTCGCGATGCACTGGTCGGAGGTGCCGAGGATCGCGAGGATACGGTTCTCGCCACCGATCGCCGAACAGCCGCTGCCCGGCTCGCGCTTGTTGCACGGGGTAGCGGGATCGTAGAAATAATAGCAGCGCGTTCGTTGGAGCAGGTTTCCGCCGGTCGACGCCTTGTTGCGCAACTGCCCCGACGCACCGGCCAGCAACGCGCGCGACAGCACCGGATAGCGCTCGATCACGCGCGCGTCGGCGGCGAGGTCGCTATTGGGGACCAGCGCCCCGATGGTCAGCCCGCCGTCCTCGCGCTCCTCGATCTCGGTCAGCGCCAGGCGGCTGATGTCGACCAGGGTGTCTGGCGTCTCGACCTGCAATTTCATCAGGTCGAGCAGATTGGTGCCGCCCGCGATGAAGCGCGCGCCGGGGACCGCGCCGTCACGGGTGGCGGTGCCGATCGAATCGGCGCGCGCATAGTCGAACGGCTTCATGCCACGACCTCCCGGTCCATGGTCTCGCTGGCGTTGCGGTCGCCTTGTCCGCCTACCTCGCGGATCGCGTCGACGATGTTGGGATAGGCGGCGCAGCGGCAAAGATTGCCGCTCATCCGCTCCGAAATCTCTTCGACGGTCAGCTCGGCCTGGCCCAGATCCTCGGTGACGTGGCTCGGCCAGCCCTTCTTCACCTCGTCGAGCATACCCACCGCCGAGCAGATCTGCCCCGGCGTGCAATAGCCGCACTGGAATCCGTCATGGCGAACGAACGCGTCCTGCAGGGGGTGGAGATTGCCCGGCTGACCCAGTCCCTCGATCGTGGTGATCTCGTCATCCTGGTGCATCACCGCCAGCGTCAGGCAGCTATTCACCCGGCGGCCGTTCACCAGCATCGTGCACGCCCCGCACTGGCCATGGTCGCAACCTTTCTTGGAGCCGGTCAGCCCCAGATGTTCGCGACACAGGTCGAGCAGGGAGGTTCGGACATCGACGTCGATGTCATGCGATTGACCATTGATTGTGAAATGCACGGGCACATCCCCTCGGGACTGTTATCGGAAGATTAAACGTCATGAATCTCTTGCGTTTCCCGTTGCGAGCCACTCTCATTGCCGTGACGCTTGCGTTGGGGCAGGGTGAGGCCATGTCCGCCGAACCGACCACGCCGCTGTCGCCCCCCATCGTCATCGCGCATCGCGGCGCGAGCGGGGAGCGGCCCGAGCATACGCTCGCCGCCTACGACCTCGCGATCCGGGAGGGGGCGGACGTGATCGAGCCCGACCTGGTGCCGACCAAGGACGGCCACCTCGTCGCGCGGCACGAGAACGAGATTTCGGGGACGACCGATGTCGCGTCGCATCCCGAATTCGCCGACCGCCGCACCACCAAGACGATCGATGGCCAGAGCGAGACCGGCTGGTTCACCGAGGACTTCACCCTCGCCGAGCTGAAGACCCTTCGCGCCCGCGAACGCCTGCCGCAGCTTCGCTCGACCGCGTATGACGGGCAGTTCGAGATCCCGACGCTGGAGGAGATCATCGCGCTCGCCAAGCAGCGGACGAAGGACACCGGGCGGACCATCTCCATCTATCCGGAAACCAAGCACCCGACCTATTTCGCGGGGATCGGCAAGGGGACCGACGCACCGCTGATCGCCGCTTTGACCAAGGCGGGGTGGACGACCGCCGACGCGCCGGTCTTCATCCAGTCGTTCGAGGTGAAGAACCTCCAGCATCTGAAGACGATGACGGGCATCCGCCTGATCCAGCTCGTCGCGGCGGAGGGCGGTCCGGCGGACGGGGCCGCGCCCGATTATGCCAGGATGATGACGCCGGAAGGGCTGAAGCGGGTCGCGACCTATGCCTGGGGGATCGGACCGGACAAGGCGATGCTGTGGTCGGGCGATACCCCGACGTCGCTGGTCGCCGACGCGCACCGGGCGGGGCTCCGCGTCCACCCCTGGACCTATCGCGCCGAGAATTATTTCGTTCGGCCCGCCTTTCGCCGGGGCAGCGATCCCAAGACGCATGGCGATGTCGCGGGTGAAATTCGCGCCGCGCTCGGCCAGGGCATCGACGGTTTCTTCACCGATTTCCCGCAAATCGGGGTAGACACCCGCAACGCCGTCGTGCGTCCTCGTTGAAAGACCGTTCATGCGTAACCTCGTCCTGAAGCTCGCCGCCCTGACCCTGCCGCTCGCGACCGGAGGCTGCGTCAAGACGGTCGCCAGCGTGGTGAAGGCGCCGTTCCAGGCGGCGGGGCAGGTGGTCGACTGGACGACGACCAGCCAGTCGGAGGCGGACCGCAACTATGGCCGCAAGATGCGCAAGCAGGAGGCCAGGGAAGGCCGCGAGCGGCGCGAGTATGAGAAGCAGTGCCGCAAGCACCCCGATCAGTGCCAACAGGGCCAGCAAGGCTATGATGGCTACCGCGCCGGATATTGAGGCCTGACCCTCTCCCCTCGGCGAGGGGTGAGGGTAGAAAATTGGACGGGCTGCATCACAGCCACGACGTCACCGTCCAGGGAAACGGCGTCCACCATCCCATCCGCACCCCCGCGGCCGCGAGCGCATCGCCGGTCCAGCTGTTGCAGGTATGGCGCGCGCTGTAGCGGCCATTCGCCTCGTAAAAGGCGTCATAGACGTCATAGCCCGGATAGTGCCGGCCATCCCGTCGCCGGCTCGCCCGGATGAACGATACGAGCCTGCGATAGGCCTGCGGTGACAGGCGGACGGCGCGCACGTCGTCGCCGTTCGCATGGGGTAGCGGCAAATGGTCGACATGGATCAGCGTCTGGTCGCTGCCCAACGCGGCATGGAGGATCGTGCCGGGCCTGATGTCGCGCCAGTGCGGCGTCTCGCGAAAGAATCCCGCCTCGCCCCAACCGATCGCCAGGTAGGGAAAGCCGGCATAGCGCGGATCGCGCAGGTCCTGGGGCCGCGCCCAGCCGCGCCAGTCCACCCCCGCCGCCTGTTTGGGGAGGATGATCGCGGTATGGACCGCGCTCGACTCGACGAAGATGGTGACCGCGTCGGGTCCGGCGGCGGGCATCGCCACCGCCCGGCGGGGAACCGCGCCCAGGGCGAGCCCGATCGCGATATAGGCGAACAGGATCAGCGCGACCGTGCCCAGCACACCCCTTGCAACACGCCCGAGGCGTCGCCACGATATGGTTTCATTTGTCACCATCTTCATGATAGGCTCGCGCCATGGCACAGGATACCCATGTTCTCGCCGCCCCGCCCGAAGGCGCGGGGGCCGACTGGACCATTCCGCAGGGGTGGGAGCATTATACGGCGGAGGAGCATGCGACCTGGGATACCCTGTTCGCGCGCCAATCCCAATTGCTGCCGGGCCGCGCGTCGGAGGCGTATCTGCGCGGGCTCGATGTGCTCAAGCTCTCGCGACCGGGCATCCCCGATTTCGAAGAGCTGTCCGAACGGTTGATGACGCTGACCGGATGGCAGGTGGTGGCGGTGCCGGGGCTGGTGCCCGACGACGTGTTCTTCGACCATATGGCCAATCGTCGCTTCGTCGCGGGCAATTTCATCCGGCGACCCGACCAGCTCGACTATCTTCAGGAGCCGGACGTCTTTCACGACGTGTTCGGGCATGTGCCGATGCTCGCAGACCCGGTCTTCGCCGATTATCTCGCGGCCTATGGGCGCGGGGGGCAGCGCGCGCTGGGCATGGATGCGCTCAAATATCTCGGGCGACTCTACTGGTACACGGTCGAGTTCGGGCTCGTTCGCGAGGGTGGCGATCTGCGTATCTATGGCGCGGGGATCGTATCGAGCTATTCGGAAAGTCGCTTCGCGCTGGAGGACCCCAGCCCGAACCGGATCGGTTTCGACCTCAAGCGGGTGATGCGCACCGAGTACCGGATCGACGACTTCCAGCAGAATTACTTCGTCATACCGAGTTACGAGGACCTGCTGCGGATGACGCTGGAGACCGATTTCGCGCCGCTTTACGAGGAGATCAAGGCGATGCCGGATATTCCGGTGGCGGAGATCGTGGAGGGCGACGAGGTGGTTACGCGCGGGACGCAGGATTATGCCAGGGGGAAGCGGGGATAGGCTTCGACTTTGGCGCCATGCGCCAAAGTTTATCCTGAGCGGCTGGCTGGCCAGCCAGCCGAAGCGCTCGGCCTGAACGGGGGCAGGACAGGCGGCTGGATACAAACTTCCGTTCAACCTGAGCGAAGTCGAAGGCCACGCCCCGACCCCCGAACCGGAACCTTCCCCCGCGCCCCCGGTTCGCAAGGTCATGCAAGACCAACCCAACAACGCGGTGAACTACCCGCTGCTCGCCCGCCCGCACATCCAGCTTTACGGCACGGTGGACGAGGCGATGTATGCCGGGTTCAAGGATCAGCTCGCCGCCGCCCCCGCCGACGGTCCGCTGGTCGTATCGATCACCACCTTGGGCGGCGATCCCGAGATGGCGCGGGCGATGGGCGACTCGGTCCGGTTGCTTCGCGACTATACGGGGCGCGAGACACTGTTCCTGGGCAAGGTCGCGGTCTATTCGGCGGGTGCGACCTTCATGTCGGCCTTTCCCGTCGAGCACCGGTTCCTGACGCGCGGCACCCGGCTGATGCTGCACGAACGCCAGATGTCGGGCTCGATCGACCTGTCGGGGCCGCTGACCAACCTGCCGGTCGTGCTCAAGGCCAAACTGCATGAGATCGAGCAGTCGGTGCGGATTCAGGAAGAGGGGTTCCGCGCGATCGTCAACGGATCGAAAGTGTCGTTCGAGACGCTCCAGGAAAAGGCGCGCAGCAACTGGTATATCGACGCCGAGGAGGCACGCGACCTGGGCCTCGTGCTTGATGTGATCTGACCCAACGCCTAAATCGGCCAAGACATTTGCGACAAGCGCCCCTGTCATGTATCGGCGGGGGCGATCCTTTGCCGACATGCCTGTCGGCCCATCCAGCGGGTTAGTGACCATGGCCGAATTTGCCCTGCCGAAGAATAGCGTCATCAAGAAGGGCGAAACGCATAAAGCCACCAGCGGCGGTCGTTTGAAGACGTTCAAGGTCTATCGCTACGATCCCGACTCGGGCCAGAACCCGCGTTACGACACGTTCGAGGTCGATCTGGACGAGTGCGGTCCGATGGTCCTCGACGCGCTGATCAAGATGAAGGCCGAGCAGGACAGCTCGCTGACCTTCCGCCGTTCGTGCCGTGAGGGCATTTGCGGGTCGTGCGCGATGAACATCGACGGCCGCAACGGCCTCGCCTGCACCACCGCGATCGAGGATGTGAAGGGCACGGTCCAGATCACCCCGCTGCCGCATATGGACGTGGTCAAGGATCTGGTCCCCGACTTCACCCATTTCTACGCGCAATATGCCTCGATCAAGCCGTGGCTGCAGACCGTGTCGCCAGCCCCCTCGGGCAAGGAGCGGCTCCAGTCGCCCGACGACCGGGCCAAGCTCGACGGGCTGTACGAGTGCATCCTGTGCGCCTGCTGCTCGACCTCGTGCCCCAGCTATTGGTGGAACAACGACAAGTTCCTCGGCCCTGCGATCCTGCTCCAGGCCTATCGCTGGCTGGCCGACAGCCGCGACGAGATGACCGGCGAGCGTCTGGACGAACTGGAGGATCCCTTCCGCCTGTATCGCTGCCACACGATCATGAACTGCGCGAATGTCTGCCCCAAGGGTCTGAACCCGGCCAAGGCGATCGCCGAGATCAAGAAGATGGAAGCCGAGCGGATCATCTGATCCGACTGGTTTCGACGGAAACGGGAAGGGGGTCGGAAACGGCCCCCTTTTTCAATTCCATCTGGTCCGCCAACCACCCTCACCCTTCCGGCGCCCGCTGCAAGCGGGCGGGAAGGGTGAGGGCAGGGGTTGACGCCGGGCGGGGCAGGGCAGACATCGCCCCCGATGTCCGATATCCTGAACGCCTATCGCCGCCTGATCGAGGCCGGAGAACTTCGCCCCGATCCCGAGCAGGCCGCCGCCGCCAAGCGACTCGAACAACTCGCCACCGAAATCGAAACGCCGCGCAAGACCGGCCTCTTCGCCCGCCTCACCGGCAAAGGCGCGCCCGCGCCAAAGGGCGTCTATCTCTGGGGTGGTGTCGGGCGGGGCAAGTCGATGCTGATGGACCTGTTCTTCAATCAGGTCGCGGTCGAGGCCAAGCGCCGCGTCCATTTCGCCGAGTTCATGCTGGAGGTGCATGCCCGCATCGCCCCCGAGCGCGCCAAGCAGGCGGGCGAGCCGATCGCCCCCGTCGCCGCCGCGCTCGCCGAGGAAACCCGGTTGCTGGCCTTTGACGAGATGATGGTGACCAATAGCCCCGATGCGATGATCCTGTCACGGCTGTTCACCGCGTTGATCGAGGCGGGGGTGACGATCGTGACCACCTCCAACCGTCCGCCCAGGGATCTCTACAAGAACGGGCTCAACCGCGAGCATTTCCTGCCCTTCATCGCGTTGATCGAGGCGCGGCTGGACGTGTTGGCGCTCAATGGCCCGACCGATTATCGCCGTGACCGGCTGGGGCGGCTGGATACCTGGCTGGTGCCCAATGGTCCCAAGGCGACGATGACGCTGTCGGCGGCGTTCTTCCGCCTGACCGACTATCCGGTGGAGGACGCCGCGCATGTCCCGTCCGAGGACGTGAAGGTCGGCGGGCGCGTGCTCCATGTGCCCAAGGCGTTGAAGGGCGTCGCCGTCTTCTCGTTCAAGCGGCTGTGCGGCGAGGCGCGCGGCGCGGCGGACTATCTCGCGGTCGCGCGGCGCTTCCACACCGTCATCCTGGTCGGCATTCCCAAGCTGGGCCCGGAGAACCGCAACGAGGCCGCGCGCTTCGTCCAGCTCATCGACGCGCTCTACGAACACAAGGTCAAACTGCTCGCCGCAGCGGATGCGCAGCCCGCCGAACTCTATGAAACGGGGGACGGCCGGTTCGAGTTTGAACGCACGATCAGCCGCCTCGAGGAGATGCGATCGGACGAGTATCTGGCGCAGGGCCATGGCTCGGACGAGGCGGCTTTTGCGCCCTAATGCACTTGCGAACCATTATCGTTTAAAATCTTAAACTCTGTGGATTAGCGGTTGCCCCGACGGCCATATGGGCGTAGGCCGCGTGACCAATCACGCACGTCCACTACGGAGTAGGATTGGAATGGCTCGCAAGAAGATCGCGCTGATCGGCGCCGGTAACATCGGCGGCACGCTGGCGCACCTCGCCGCGCTCAAGGGGCTGGGCGATATCGTCCTGTTCGACGTGGTAGAGGGCGTGCCCCAGGGCAAGGCGCTCGACCTGTCGCAGTGCGGCCCGGTCGAAGGCTTCGACGCGAATATCAAGGGTTCCAACGATTACGCGGACATCGCGGGCGCCGATGTCATCATCGTCACCGCCGGTGTCGCGCGCAAGCCCGGCATGAGCCGCGACGACCTGCTCGGCATCAACCTGAAGGTGATGAAGGCGGTCGGCGAGGGCATTGCCGCCAACGCGCCCGACGCGTTCGTGATCTGCATCACCAACCCGCTCGACGCGATGGTCTGGGCGCTGCGCGAATTCTCGGGGCTTCCGGCCAACAAGGTCGTCGGCATGGCGGGCGTGCTCGACTCGGCGCGCTTCTCGCACTTCCTCGCCGAAGAGTTCGGCGTGTCGGTGAAGGACGTGAACACCTTCGTGCTCGGCGGCCACGGCGACACGATGGTCCCGGTCCTCGAATATTCGACCGTCAGCGGCATCCCGGTCAGCGACCTGATCGCGATGGGCTTCTCGACCAAGGAAAAGGTCGACGAGATCATCAAGCGCACGCGCGGCGGCGGCGGCGAGATCGTCGCGCTGCTCAAGACCGGCTCGGCTTACTATGCCCCCGCCACCAGCGGCATCGCGATGGCCGAGGCGTATCTCTACGACCAGAAGCGCATCCTGCCCGCGGCGGCGCACCTGTCGGGTGAATATGGCATCGACAACCTCTATGTCGGCGTCCCCGTCGTGATCGGCGCCGGTGGCGTCGAGAAGGTCGTCGAGGTCAAGCTGTCGGACGAGGCGAAGGCCAACCTCCAGGTCTCGGTCGACGCGGTCAAGGAGCTGCTTGTCGCGTGCAAGGGCATCGACGAGAGCTTGGCGTAATCAAGACGTGAGCACCCACCCCGGCGAAAGCCGGGGTCCAGTTGGGAGTGTCCCCGACGATGGATGGTCCGGCCTGTGTCTACATCATGGCCAACCGCCGGAACGGAACGCTTTATCTGGGGTCGACGATCAATCTGCCGAAGCGTGCCTGGGAGCATCGCAACGGCGTCGTCGAGGGGTTCACGAAACGATATGGCTGTCATCTGCTCGTCTGGTACGAGGTGCATGAGAGCCTGGAATTTGCACGGCAGCGCGAGCTGCAGATGAAAGAATGGAGACGGGGCTGGAAGTTGCAGGAGATCGAAGGACTCAATCCCGACTGGGATGATCTTTACGATCGGATCGCGCTTCCATGACCGTCTTCCCAACTGGACCCCGGCGTACGCCGGGGTGGAAGGGCGATTAGCAGATGAGCATCCTCGTCAACAAGAACACCAAGGTCATCACCCAGGGCATGACGGGTGAAACCGGCACGTTCCACACCCAGCAGGCGCTGGCCTATGGCACGCAGATGGTCGGCGGCGTGACGCCGGGCAAGGGCGGCACCGAGCATATCGGCCTGCCGGTCTTCAACACCGTCGCCGAAGCCAAGTCGAAGACGGGCGCCGACGCGTCGGTCATCTATGTTCCGCCGCCCTTCGCGGCCGACTCGATCCTCGAGGCGATCGACGCGGAGATCCCGCTGATCGTCGCGATCACCGAGGGCATTCCCGTCCTCGACATGGTCAAGGTGAAGCGCGCCCTGTCGGGTTCGAAGTCGCGCCTGATCGGTCCGAACTGCCCGGGCGTGCTGACGCCGGGCGAGTGCAAGATCGGCATCATGCCGGGTTCGATCTTCAAGAAGGGCTCGGTCGGCGTCGTGTCGCGCTCGGGCACGCTGACCTATGAGGCGGTGTTCCAGACCTCGAACGCCGGCCTGGGTCAGACGACCGCGGTCGGCATCGGCGGCGACCCCGTCAACGGCACCAACTTCATCGACGTGCTGGAGCTGTTCCTGGCCGATGACGAGACCCAGTCGATCATCATGATCGGCGAGATCGGCGGCTCGGCCGAAGAAGAAGCCGCGCAGTTCCTGCGCGACGAAGCCAAGCGCGGCCGTTCGAAGCCGATGGCGGGCTTCATCGCGGGCCGCACCGCGCCTCCGGGCCGTCGCATGGGCCATGCCGGTGCGATCGTGTCGGGCGGCCAGGGCGGCGCCGAGGACAAGATCGCGGCGATGGAAGCGGCCGGGATCAAAGTCGCGGCTTCGCCGTCGGAACTCGGCTCGACCCTTTTGTCGGTGCTGAACAAGTAAGGCGTATCGCGTCACCCCGGCACAACCGCCGGGGTCCGTGGCGGCAGGCGGGCCGCTCGCGGCTGCGGACCCCAGGCGGATGTGCCGGGGTGGCGATGAGTTGATAAGACGGGCGGTCGAGGAAGCGTCTCATGGGCTACGAAGGCCAGGAATTCAGCGAAATCGCGGCGGGCGTCAGCCCAGCCTTCATCGAAGCGCTCTACGCCAAGTATCAGGCCGACCAGTCGTCGGTCGATGCGGGCTGGCGCAGCTTCTTCGACGGTCTGGAGCAGGGCGTCGGTGCCCCCAGCTGGCAAAGCAAGCGCTGGCCGCTGACCTCGACCGACGATCTGACGGCGGGCCTCGACCCGACGCAGATGGAACCGGCTCCGAAGCCCGCAAAGGGAGGCAAGCCTGCCGCCGCTGCCGCTCCGGCCGCCGCCGCGCCCTCGACCGCCGACATCGTCAAGGCGGCGGGCGACGCGATCCGCGCGCAGCTGCTGATCCGCACCTACCGGGTGCGCGGCCACCTCGCGGCGAACCTCGACCCGCTGGGCCTGTCGGGCCTGCGCGAGCTGCCCGAGGATCTGAAGACCGAATATCACGGCTTCACCGACGCCGATATCGACCGCAAGGTCTATCTGGGCGGCACGATGGGCTTCGAATGGGCGACCGTTCGCGAGCTGGTCGACACGCTGCGCAAGAATTACTGCGGGAATATCGGCCTCGAATACATGCACATCGCGGACGTGGAGGAGCGCCGCTTCCTCCAGGACCGGATGGAAGGCCAGGACAAGGCGATCGACTTCACCGTCGATGGCAAGAAGGCGATCCTGAACAAGGTCATCGAGGCCGAGCAGTGGGAAAAGTTCCTCGGCAAGAAATATGTCGGCACCAAGCGCTTCGGCCTGGACGGCGGCGAGTCGATGATCCCCGCACTCGAGTCGGTCATCAAGTACGGTGGCCAGATGGGCGTGCGCGAGATCGTGTTCGGCATGGCGCATCGCGGCCGCCTGAACGTGCTGGCCAATGTGATGGCCAAGCCGCTGCGCGTGATCTTCCACGAATTCGCCGGTGGTTCGGCCAACCCCGATGACATCGGCGGTTCGGGCGACGTGAAGTATCACCTGGGCACCTCGACCGACCGCGAGTTCGACGGCCACAAGGTCCATATGTCGCTGGTCGCCAACCCCTCGCACCTCGAGGCGGTGAACCCGGTCGTGCTGGGCAAGACCCGCGCGATCCAGACGATCGCCGACGACCTGACCGATCATACGGCCTCGGTGCCGGTGCTGATCCATGGCGACGCGGCGTTCGCGGGCCAGGGCATCGTCTGGGAATGCCTCGGCTTCTCGGGCATCCGTGGCTACAACACCGGCGGCTGCATCCACTTCATCATCAACAACCAGGTGGGCTTCACCACCAGCCCGCAATTCGCGCGCTCCTCGCCCTATCCGTCGGACGTGGCCAAGGGCGTCCAGGCGCCGGTCTTCCACGTCAATGGCGACGATCCCGAGGCGGTGACCTTCGCCACCAAGATGGCGATCGAGTTCCGCCAAAAGTTCCACCGCGATATCGTGATCGACATGTGGTGCTATCGCCGCTTCGGTCATAACGAGGGCGACGAGCCGGGCTTCACCCAGCCGCTGATGTACAACAAGATCCGTCAGCACCCCGGTGTTGCCGAGACCTATGCGAAGCGCCTCGTCGCCGAGGGTGTGGTCGACCAGGCATGGGTCGACGAGAACATCAAGCAGTACACCACGCGCTGCGAGGGCGAGTTCGAGGCGGGTGCGAGCTACAAGCCCAACAAGGCCGACTGGTTCGCCGGTCGCTGGTCGGGTCTGTCCGCGCCCAAGGAAAGCGATCAGGGTCGCCGCAATGTCGAAACCGGCCTCGACAAGAAGCTGTTCGACGCGATCGGCCGCACGCTGACCACGATCCCGGAAGGCCTGCAGGTCCACAAGACGCTGAACCGCGTGCTCGACGCCAAGCGGCAGATGTTTACGACGGGCGAGAATTTCGACTGGGCGACCGGTGAGGCTTTGGCCTTCGGCTCGCTGCTGTCGGAAGGCTACGGCGTCCGCCTGTCGGGTCAGGACTCGGGTCGCGGCACCTTCTCGCAGCGTCACGCCGTCTGGGTCGACCAGACCGACGAGCACAAATATGTGCCGCTCAAGACGGTCGAGCATGGCAGCTTCGAGGTGCTGGACAGCCCGCTGTCCGAATATGGCGTGCTGGGCTTCGAATATGGCTATGCGCTTGCCGATCCCAAGACCCTGGTGCTGTGGGAGGCGCAGTTCGGCGACTTCGTGAACGGCGCGCAGATCATGATCGACCAGTTCATCACGAGCGGCGAGTCCAAGTGGCTTCGCGCCAACGGCCTCGTGATGCTGCTGCCGCATGGTTATGAAGGGCAGGGGCCGGAGCACTCGTCAGCACGTCCCGAGCGCTTCCTCCAGTCCTGCGCCAACGACAATATCCAGGTTGCGAACTGCACCACGCCGGCCAACTATTTCCACCTGTTGCGCCGCCAGATGCACCGCAATTTCCGCAAGCCGCTGATCGTGATGACGCCCAAGTCGTTGCTGCGCCACAAGCTGGCGGTGTCGAAGGCGGAGGATTTTCAGGGCGAAAGCCATTTCCGTCGCCTGCTGTCGGATACCAATGGTGCCGCCGACGAGGCGACGACGCGGCTGGTCCTGTGCACCGGCAAGGTCGCCTATGACCTGATCGAGGCCCGTGATGCCGCCGGCGACACGACGACCCAGATCGTTCGCGTCGAGCAGCTCTATCCGTTCCCGAGCGATGCGCTGGCCAAGCGGATCGCGCGGATGCCCAACCTGCAGGACGTGGTCTGGGCGCAGGAAGAGCCGAAGAACAACGGTTACTGGTTCTTCGTCGAGCCGCTGATCGAGGAGGCGCTGGCCGAGGCCGGGGCGTCGGTGAAGCGGGCGCGCTATGCGGGTCGCGCGGCGGCGGCTTCGCCCGCCACCGGCCTGATGAAGCGCCACACCGCCGAGCAGGGCGCGCTGGTCGCCGATGCGCTGGGCCATAATGTCCGCGAGGAAATTCGCCGGACGCGCGCCGAGGGCAGCAATACGACCGCCAAGCCGACCACCGCGGCGGTGGACTGAACGATCGACGAGTGCCCCGGCTCGTCAGACGGGCCGGGGCGGGATGAAATCTGGCGCGGGCGCTTTGCCCGCCCGCGTAAGAACCCCGGCGCAGAGGCCGGGTGGAGGAAATGGAAATGGCGACTGAAGTTCTGGTCCCGGTACTGGGCGAATCGATCTCCGAGGCGACGCTCGGCGAATGGCTGAAGCAGCCGGGTGACGCGGTGGCGGTCGACGAGCCGATCGCGAGCCTGGAGACCGACAAGGTTTCGGTCGAAGTGCCCTCGCCCGTGGCGGGTGTCATGGGCGACCATGCCGTGAAGGTCGGCGATACGGTACAGGTCGGCGCGCTGCTGGCGACCGTCGACGCCGGTGGCTCGGCCCCGGCCAAGACCGAAGCGGCGACGCCTGCCGCGACCGCTGCTCCGGCGGCGGCTCCCGCCCCCGCCGCTGCGCCTGCCGCTGACGAATCGAGCGACTCGCCCGCCGCGCTGTCGCCATCGGTCCGTCGTGCGGTTCTCGAGCATGGTCTCGACCCCGCGACGATCAAGGGCACCGGCAAGGACGGCCGCATCACCAAGGAGGATGTCGCCGCCGCCGCCGCCAACAAGTCGAGCGCCCCGGCTCCGGCCGCCGCCGCTCCGGCTGCCGCGCCTGCCGGTTCGGCCCGCAAGGAAGAGCGCGTGAAGATGACGCGCCTGCGTCAGACGATCGCCAAGCGCCTGAAGGAAGCGCAGAACACCGCGGCGATGCTGACGACGTTCAACGACGTCGACATGACCGCGGTGATCGAGGCGCGCGCCAAGTACAAGGACCTGTTCGAGAAGAAGCATGGCGTCCGCCTGGGCTTCATGGGCTTCTTCGTGAAGGCCGCGACGATGGCGCTGAAGGACATTCCGTCGGTCAATGCGTCGATCGAGGGCGATGAGATCGTCTATCACGACTATGCCGATATCTCGGTCGCCGTCTCGGCTCCGAACGGCCTGGTCGTGCCGGTTATCCGCGATGCGCAGGATCTGACGGTCGCGGGCATCGAAAAGACGATCGGCGACTTCGGCAAGCGCGCCAAGGACGGCACGCTGAAGATGGACGAGATGAAGGGCGGCACCTTCACCATCTCCAACGGCGGCGTGTTCGGCTCGCTGATGTCGACTCCGATCATCAACCCGCCCCAGTCGGCGGTGCTGGGCCTCCACCGTATCGAGGAGCGTCCGGTCGTCGTCGACGGCCAGATCGTCATCCGCCCGATGATGTACCTGGCGCTGTCCTACGACCACCGGATCATCGACGGTCGTGAGGCGGTGACCTTCCTCGTCGCGCTCAAGAACGCGATCCAGGATCCGACCCGCATCCTGATCGACCTCTGATCCTATTGTGATCTATACGGATCCTCGCAACCGCGGGGGTCCGTTCCTACTATAAGACGGCGGGCGCGCCCGCAGGCTGGACCCCGATGCCGGGGAACGGGAGAGACAAATGGCTGAGTATGACTATGACGTCCTGGTGATCGGCGCCGGCCCCGGCGGCTATGTCGCGGCGATCCGCGCGGCGCAGCTGGGCCTGAAGACCGCGTGCGCAGAGGCGCGCGAGACGCTGGGCGGCACCTGCCTCAATGTCGGCTGCATCCCGTCCAAGGCTCTGCTCCACGCGTCCGAGCTGTTCGAGGAAGCGAGCCACGGCGCGCTCGCCAAGTTCGGTGTCGAGATCGAGGGCGCGAAGCTCAACCTCGATCAGATGCATGCCGAAAAGGCCAAGGCGGTCGGCGAGCTGACCGGCGGCATCGAGTACCTCTTCAAGAAGAACAAGGTCACCTGGCTGAAGGGCAAGGCCGCGTTCCAGGATTCGAGCACGGTCAAGGTCGGCGACCAGACCGTCACCGCGCGCGACATCGTGATCGCGACCGGCTCGGTCGTGACCCCGCTGCCGGGTGTCACCATCGATCAGAAGGTCGTCGTCGACTCGACCGGCGCGCTGGCGCTGCCCAAGGTGCCCGAGCATCTCGTCGTCATCGGCGGCGGCGTGATCGGGCTGGAGCTGGGCTCGGTCTGGCGTCGTCTGGGGGCCAAGGTCACGGTCGTCGAATATCTCGACCAGATCCTGCCGGGCTTCGATGGCGAGGTCCGCAAGGAATCGGCGAAGCTGTTCAAGAAGCAGGGCATGGAACTCAAGACCTCGACCAAGGTGACCGGCGTCACCGTCGAGGGCGACCGCGCGACCGTGTCGGTCGAACCGGCGGCGGGCGGTGCGGCGGAAACGCTGTCGGCCGACGCCGTGCTGGTCGCGATCGGCCGCAAGCCCAACACCGACGGGCTGAACCTGGAAGCCGCCGGTGTGAAGCTCAACGGCCGTGGCCAGGTCGAGATCGATCATGACTTCGCGACCAACGTCGATGGCGTCTGGGCGATCGGCGACGTCGCACCGGGCCTGATGCTGGCGCACAAGGCGGAGGACGAGGGCGTCGCGGTGGCTGAGAACATCGCAGGGCAAACCGGCATCGTGAACCACGACGTCATCCCCAGCGTCGTCTACACCATGCCCGAGATCGCCGGTGTCGGCCTGTCGGAAGAAGCCGCCAAGGAGCGTGGCGAGGTCAAGGTCGGCAAGTTCCCCTTCATGGCGAACAGCCGCGCCAAGACCAACCGCGACACCGACGGCTTCGTGAAGGTCATCGCCGACGCCAAGACCGACCGCGTGCTGGGCGTGTGGATCATCTCCAGCCTCGCGGGCACGATGATCGCGCAGGCCGCGCAGGCGATGGAATTCGGCGCGACGTCGGAAGACATCGCCTATACCTGCCACGCGCACCCGACCCATGCCGAGGCGCTCAAGGAAGCCGCCATGGCGGTGCAGGGCAAGCCGATCCACATCTGATCGGCGCTCGCTGGACGAACGAAGGGGCGGGCATCGCGAGGTGCCCGCCCCTTTTGTCATGCATATCCTCGGCACAGGAAGGGGGACCGCCGCGAAGCGGTGATGGAGGGGGCGGGGCGCGAAGTGCGCCCGATGAGGAAGCCCCCCTCCGTCAGGGCTTCGCCCTGCCTCCTCCCCGTGCCGAATAGGATTGAGGTCCCAGCACCATCCGCACCGATGGCACGTCCCCGCCAACCGCGACGCAGGGACGCAGGACCCGCCCCGTCTCGACAAAGCCGAGCTTGGCAAGCACGCGACCGGACGCCGGGTTGTCCTCGAAATAGCCCGAGGTCAGGCGGGCAAGCCCCAGGCGCTCGAACCCGAAATCGACGACCGCTCCCGCCGCCTCGGTCGCGATCCCCTGGCCCCAATGCGCAGGGGACAGCCAATAGCCCAGTTCGGCCGCGTCCCTCTCCGGGGTCAGCCCGACCGCACCGATCATCCTGTCCGCGTCGCGCAAGGTGATCGCCCATACCCATTCAGCAGGCACAACCCGCTCCAGGAAGAAGCGGGCATCCCTTGAGCCGTAAGGGTGCGGTACGCGGGCCAGGCGGCGTGCGACATCCCAATCCCCCACGATCGAAACGATGGCGTCGACATCATGCTCGGCCGGACGCCGCAGCGACAGGCGCGTGGTGTCGAGGTCGGGGCGGTTATCGAGAGAGAGGGACATGGTCGTTTTCCACTGACATTTCGCGGCCACCCAGTCGCTTCACCCATGCGCCCGGCCGCCGGTCGCATCGGGGCCGGACATGAAAAAGGGCGGCAAACGCTCTCGCGCCGCCGCCCTTCTCGGACCGGGATCGGCGATTACGCCTCTTCGCTACGATCCCCGTAATTGGCCAGTTCGTCGCCCATGATGCGCGTCACGTGCAACACATTGGTCGACCCCGGCGTGCGGAAGGGGACGCCCGCCATCAGCACGACCTGGTTGCCCGCCTCGGCGATGCCGTGGCGCAGCGCCATGCGCTTGGACTTGGCGACCATCTCCTCGAAGGATTCGACATCGCGGGTGTGGACCGCATGACAGCCCCAGAGCAGGCCCAGGCGGCGCGCGGTTTCCAACTGCGGCGTCAGCACCAGGATCGGCACCGAGGGGCGCTCGCGCGCGACGCGGCGGGCGGTCGAGCCGCTGGAGGTGAAGCAGATGATCGCCTTGGACGACACGGTGTTGGTGATCCGCGCCGCCGCTTCGGCCAGCGCGTCGGCCGTGGTCGGGTCGGGGGTCATCGCGGTGAAGTGGACGCGCTCGCCGTGGCCGGGATCATTCTCCACCGACACGCCGATCGCATTCATCATCGCGACCGATTCGACCGGCCAGGCACCCGCCGCCGACTCGGCCGACAGCATGATCGCATCGGCGCCGTCATAAATGGCGGTCGCCACGTCGGACACTTCGGCGCGGGTGGGCGAGGGGCTCTGGATCATCGATTCGAGCATCTGGGTCGCGACCACCACCGGGCGGCCCATGCGGCGCGACACCTCGACGATGCGCTTCTGGAGCGGCGGCACGGCCTGTGGCGGCAGTTCGACGCCCAGGTCGCCGCGTGCGACCATCACGCCGTCGCATTGCTCGACGATTTCCTCAAGACGGTCGATCGCCTGCGGCTTCTCGATCTTGGCGAGGAGCGCGGCGCGCCCCTTGATGAGGCCGCGCGCCTCCATCAGATCCTCGGGCCGCTGGACGAAGGACAGGGCGATCCAGTCGACGCCCTGTTCGACCGCGAAGGCCAGGTCCGACCGGTCCTTCTCGGTCAGCGCAGCCATCGGCAGCACCACGTCGGGGACGTTCAACCCCTTGTTGTTCGACAGCGCGCCGCCGACCTCGACCAGCGTCGTGATCTTGTCCGCGTCATGATAGGCGACGCGCAGCACCAGCTTGCCGTCGTCGAGCAGCAGGCGCGCACCCGGCTCGATCGCGGCGAAAATCTCCTTGTGCGGCAGCTCGACGCGGGTCGCGTCGCCCGGCGTCGGGTCGCGATCGAGAACGAAGGTGCTGCCGGTCTCCAGCATCACCTTGCCCTCGGCGAACTTGCCGACGCGCAGCTTGGGCCCCTGGAGATCGGCGAGGATCGTCGTCGGGCGGCCGAATCGCTCCTCTAGCGAGCGGATCGCCTTGATGAGCGGAACCTTCGACTGCTGGTCGCCATGGCTCATATTGATTCGGAAGGCGTCGGCCCCTGCCTGAAACAGGGTGGCGATCGTCTCGGGATCGCTGCTCGCCGGGCCGAGCGTGGCAAGGACGCGGACTTTTCGCGAACGCGGTGGGAGGGCCTGGGTCATGTTACATCCTGCTTCTTTGCTGTCTGCGTCCTAAAGCCTAATGCGGCGCGATCAACCTTGGAGCGACGAATATGGCCGATGCGATGGATGCGTTGAATGCAATCGATGACCGGGCGGCGGCCGCTGCCTTTCGGCGGCTGGTCCTCCACCTGCGGCATCGCAGCGACGCGGAGAATATCGACCTGATGGGGCTGGCGGGCTTCTGCCGCAACTGCCTGTCCGACTGGGTCGGCGAGGCGGCCGGTGTCGACAAGGCGACCGCGCGCGAGGCGATCTACGGCATGCCTTACGACCAGTGGAAGGCGCAGCACCAGGGCGAGGCGACGCCGGAGCAACTGGCCCGCATGGCCGAGAGCGTGAAGAAGAACGCCTGACGAACGAGCGCGCTTGAGCCCGGCGGCGGAACCGCCTAGACCCACCGCCGATCCCGACATGGGGCCCGATCCGGCCGCGCCAGACCGACCTTCGTTCGACCGACGAGGGGCGTCCGAGCCGCGACATGGTCGGCCTCATAGGGGCTGAAAGCTATTCAGAGGGTTAAGAACATGGCGGACGAGAATTTCGACAGCAGCGGCAATGTGACGGCGGACGAACTGCGCCTGCTGATCGAACGCGCGGAGCGGCTGGAGGAAGAGAAGAAGGGCATTTCGGACGACATCAAGGATGTCTTCGCCGAAGCCAAGGCGCGCGGCTACGATCCCAAGGCGATCCGCAAGATCATGCAGATCCGCAAGAAGAAGCGCGAGGAATATCAGGAAGAGGAAGCCATCCTCGAAGTGTATATGAAGGCGCTGGGCATGATCTGATCCCGGTTTCGGGTTTGGATATGCGAAGGGCGGCGGGGCGTATGGCTCCGCCGCCCTTTTTTCTTGGCGGGCGGTGGGGTGTGGCCTTCGACTTCGCTCAGGCTGAACGGGGGGGGGGGGGGGCGCTTGATGGCCTTCTGTCGATCGGGCATGTCCGTTCATCATGCTGATCTTCCCTCTCGCCTTGCTTGCCGCCGCCATCGATAAGCCCTTTCCAGAGCGGGTGCCTGTCCTCATGGAAGCCTGTCTGGGCGAGGCGATTGATGCCGGTCAGGTGAGCGACACGGCGCAGAGCCACAAATACATCTGCGCTGGCGAGGCAGCGGACGGGCTATGGGCATTTTTGGAGCGCCATAAGATTCAATCTTATGAGCAGGACACGCCCGAGGGGAAATGGTTAAGCCGTGAATTTCCGCTTGGCGGTTGTTTCAAGCGCGTTCGGATGCCGGATGGCGGGTCATTGGTCGAAGGGCTCTCATGTACGATCTGGGTGCCGCGACCGGAGGACAAGGCTGCGGCCCCGAAGCCCTGATCTTTTCGGGGAGATTACGCCAACCCCCGTTCCCCTCACGCGGAGTCGAAGGCCAAGCGAAACCCTCACCCCATCTCCGCCGCCTGGGTCGTCCAGCCCAGCCGGGGAATCGTGATCGACCGCTTGCCGGTCAGGTCGGTGCGGCACACGAACAGGTCGCGGCTCTCGATATAGGCGATCAGCCGCTTCACCCGGCCGAGCGAACTGGTGCCATAGGTCTCGGCGATCTTGGTGTCCGGTGGGCAAGGCAACCCTTCCCGCGCCGCACGCGCGACCAGCAGGAACGCGCCCAGCATGTCGTCGGGCAACAGTCCGGCCAATGCCAGCGCCTCCTGCCAGTCGGGATCGGCGATATCGAAAATCCCCGCCCGCGCGCAGGCCAGCCGCCGGGCGAAACCATTCAGGTCGAGCGGCGGCCGGGCCAGCCCCGCCATCCGGCAGCGCACCTGGAAATCCTGGAACAGGACCGAAGCGGGGCGGAAGGTCGATTCGGGATCCTCGACGATCGCGCGCAGCACCTGTTCGTAGATCGCCTCGACCTCCGCCTCGTCCATCTCCGGCGCGGGCGGGGCGGCGGTGGTGGGCAGGGGCGGGCGGCCCAGATCGGCCATCAATTCCTCGGCGGGCACCCGGCGCGGGCGCGGGTCGAAGGTCATGGGCAGCGTCGGCGCTTCCTCGACCGGTGCGAAGAGCAGTTCCTGCAGGTCGGGCGGCGGCGCGTCGGGCAGGGGGGTCAGCTTGGGGCTGCCGGAGCGCGCCGAGGTTTCGACCGCGCCGATCTTCACCGTGATCGGCCGCCGCGAGACGGCGGGACCCAGCGCCAGGAAGGTGCCACGCGCCAGGTCGCGGATCGAGTCGGCCTGTCGCCGTTCCATGCCCAGCAGGTCGGCGGCGCGCGCCATGTCGATGTCGAGGAAGGTGCGGCCCATCAGGAAGTTGGACGCCTCCGCCGCGACGTTCTTGGCCAACTTGGCGAGTCGCTGGGTCGCGATCACCCCCGCGAGGCCCCGCTTGCGCCCGCGACACATCAGGTTGGTCATCGCCGAAAGCGAGGCGCGGCGGACTTCCTCCGATACTTCGCCGCCGGTGGTGGGCGCGAACAACTGTGCCTCGTCGACCACGACCAGCGCGGGATACCAATGCTCGCGCGGGGCATCGAACAGCGCGTTGAGGAAGGTCGCGGCGCAGCGCATCTGCCCCTCGATCTCCAGCCCCTCGAGACTGAGGACGACCGAGGCGCGATGTTCGCGGATCCGGGTGGCGAAGCGCCCGACCTCACGCTCGGCATAGTCGCCCGCCTCGATCACGGCATGGCCATAGGCCTTGGACAGGGTGACGAAATCCCCCTCGGGATCGATCACGACCTGCTGCACCTGGCCCGCCGACTTTTCCAGCAGGCGGCGGAGGAGGTGCGACTTTCCCGACCCCGAATTGCCCTGCACCAGCAGGCGGGTCGCCAGCAGTTCCTCAAGATCGATCGGCACCGACGAGCCACGCTCATCGGTTCCCATATCCACGCGTACCGTCATGACTCTGGCGTTTGGCCGATCAACGCCCCAAGGAGCAAGGTATTTGATGCTTCCAGCGGAGCCCATTGCCCATGGCCCTGTCGACCGCCGCCGAAATCGCCCGCCGCACGCTGGGTAAGCCCGCGCATGAACTGGACGAGGAGGAAACCCAGGTCATCGCCGATATCGAATCGGGGCAGCTCAGCGCGCGCGACGCCGCCGATGTCGCCGACGAAACCTCGACCTGGGGGGAAAGGCTGGCCGACCGGGTGGCGGCGGTTGGCGGATCCTGGGGCTTCATCATCACCTTCACGGTCATCCTGCTCGGCTGGATGCTGCTCAATTCGGATGTGCTCAGCCATTTCGGGCTGGCGTTCGACCCCTATCCGTACATCTTCCTCAACCTGATGCTGTCGACGCTGGCGGCGATCCAGGCGCCGGTCATCATGATGAGCCAGAATCGCCAGGCGTCGAAGGACCGGCTCGCCGCAAGCCTCGACTATCGGACCAATTTGCGCGCCGAGATCGACATATTGCGGCTGCATCACAAGCTCGATGGCGCGGTCACCGAACGGCTCGACAGTCTGGAGGCGAAGATCGACGGGTTGGCAAAGGCCCTAGAGCGGTCGTAGAGAGCGCCATTATCTCAAGAGGCACCGATGGCAGGCCACAGCAAATTCAAGAACATCATGCACCGCAAGGGCGCGCAGGATAAGAAGCGCTCGGCGGCATTTTCCAAGCTTTCCCGCGAAATCACCGTCGCGGCGAAGATGGGCACGCCCGACCCGGACATGAATCCGCGCCTGCGCGCCGCCGTCAACGCGGCCAAGGCGGCCTCGATGCCCAAGGACAATATCGCGCGCGCGATCGACAAGGCCTCGCGCGGTGACGGGGAAAATTACGAGGAAATCCGCTATGAGGGCTTCGGCCCCGGCGGCGTCAGCCTGATCATCGAGGCGCTGACCGACAATCGCAACCGCACTGCGACCAACGTGCGCACCGCGGTGTCGAAGAATGGCGGCAATCTGGGCACGGCCGGTTCGGTCAGCCACGGTTTCGACCGGATGGGCCTGATCAACTATCCCGCGAGCGCGGGCGATGCCGAAAAGATATTCGAGGCGGCGCTGGAAGCCGGCGCGGAGGACGTGACCTCCACCGAGGACGGCCACGAGATCTGGACCGCGCAGGGGGATCTCCACGAAGTCGCCAAGGCGCTGGAGCCCGTGCTGGGCGAGGCGGAAGGCGCCAAACTCGCCTGGCGGCCGCAGACCATGGTCGCGGTCGACGAAGCGGCGGCGGCGACGTTGTTCAAGCTCATCGACACGCTGGACGACGATGACGACGTCCAGACCGTCTGGGGCAATTACGAAGTCTCCGACGAAATCATGGAAAAGCTGGCCTGACCCCATTCCTCCCCAGGCCAGGCTTGGGGAGGGGGACCGCGCGGCAGGGCCGCGTGGTGGAGGGGCAAGCGCTGTCCAACCTCTCCGAAAGCCCGACATGACCCCACCCCCCGCGATCATCCTCGGCCTCGATCCCGGCCTCGGCACCACCGGCTGGGGGGTGATCGCGGTGGAGGGCAACCGGCTGCGCCACGTCGCCAACGGCCAGATCAAGACCGAGCCATCGATGGTGCTGCCCCGGCGTCTCGCGAACCTGCACGCCGCGCTTTACGACGTGATCCGCCAGCAGCAGCCCGACGGTGCGGCGGTGGAAGAGGTGCTGGGCAACAGCAATGCGCAATCGACGCTGAAGCTGGGCCAGGCGCGTGGCATCGTCCTGCTGGCGGCGGCGCAGGCGGGGCTGGTCGTCGGCGAATATCATCCCAGCATCGTCAAGAAGGCGACGGTGGGCACCGGCGGCGCGGACAAGAAGCAGGTGCAGGCGATGGTCGGCCATCTGCTGCCCGGCGTGAAGCTGACCGGGCCGGATGCGGCGGACGCGCTGGCGGTGGCGATCACCCATGCGCACCATCTCGCCAGCGCGCGGGCGATGCAGCGGCGGGTCGGGGCGGTTTAGGCGATCGTCTTGCTCGCGGTGAGCCCTCCCCCATCCCCTCCCGCCTGCGGGAGGGGTGCGTTACTGGGCTATCCGCAAGCGCTGCTTCGAGGTTTTCCTGCAAGAAGACCTTGGCACGCCCCTCCCGCAAGCGGGAGGGGATGGGGGAGGGCAGGCCCCATGCGATCCGCCCTGCGATAACACCGGTGACCAATCCCCCCTTTTGTTCTAACCCATCCCCATGATCGCGCATCTCAAGGGACGTTTGGACTCCACCGGCATCGACCATGCGGTGATCGATGTCGGCGGCGTGGGCTATCTGGTCGGCGCGTCGGCGCGCACGCTGTCCGCCATCGGCCCGGTGGGCGAGGCGGCGATGCTGCATACCGAGATGCTGGTGTCGGACGATTCGATCCGGCTGGTCGGCTTCGCCAGCGCGGACGAGCGCGACTGGTTCCGGTTGCTGACGGGCGTGCAGGGCGTGGGGTCGCGGGTCGCGCTCGCCATCCTGTCGGCGCTGGAGCCTGGCGATCTGATGCGTGCGATCGCCAGCGGCGACAAGGCGATGGTCGCGCGCGCCAACGGCGTCGGGCCGAAGCTCGCCCAGCGGATCGTGATGGAATTGAAGGACAGGGTCGGCGGGATCGTGCTGCCCGCCGGTTCGGGCGGCATCGCGGCGCCGGTCGGGGCGGGCGCGGATGCGGTGTCGGCGCTGCTCAACCTGGGCTTCCGTCCGGCGGAGGCGAGTTCGGCGGTCGCGGCGGCGGAAGAGGAATTGGGGGCGGGGGCGACGCTGGACGCGCTGGTGCGACTGGCGCTGCGCAAGGCGGCCAAATAGGGGCGTGGGGCCTCCCTAGCCAAGCAGACCGGGCAGTTCGCCGCCCGCGAAATGGGCTTCCAGATTGGCGACCACCATCTCCGCCATCGCCGCGCGACCCTCGCGCGTCGCACTGCCCTGATGCGGCGCGAGGACGACATGATTCATCCGGCGCAGCATCGCCGGAACATCGGGTTCCTCGGCAAAGACGTCCAGTCCGGCCCCCGCGATCCGATGCGCCTCCAGCGCGGCGATCAGCGCCTCCTCGTCGATCAGGCTGCCGCGCGCGACATTGACCAGCACCCCGTCCTTGCCCAGCCGGTCGAGGATCGCGCCGTCCACCGCGCCCCGCGTTTCCCGCCCTCCCGGCGCCGCCAGGATCAGCACGTCGCTCGCCTCCGCCAGCGTCGCCAGATCGGGCACGAACCGCCACGGCACCCGCTTTTCCGAGCGCGCGGTATAGAGGACCTCGGTGGCGAAGACCTCGGCCCGCCGCGCGATCGCCTGGCCGATCCGACCCAGCCCGAAGATGCCGATTCGCCGCCCGCTCGCCCGGCGGCCCAGTGGCACCGTCCAGTTGCCCATCCGCAGCGCCCGATCGTTCGCGGCGATGCGCCGGTCGACCGCCAGCCACAGCGCGATCGCCTGATCGGCGACATCCTCGGTCAGCGCGTCGGGGGTGATCGCGATTTGGATGCCCCGCGCGGTGGTCGCGACGCGATCGATCCCGTCGAAGCCGACGCCGTGAACCGCGATGATCTCCAACTCGGGCAGTCGCTCGATCAGCGCGGCGTCGACCGTCATCATGCCGCCGCCGACGATCGCGCGGGTGGTCGGCGGTGCGGTGTCGCGGTGAAGCGTGAAACGCTCGGCCAGGGCGATTTCCAGAGCGGGCGGGATGGCGGTCGCCAGAAAAATGTCGTGCGGCATGTGTCCGGGTCTAGCGCGAAAATCGTCATGAGTCCGCGATCCGGATCAGCTTTCTGCGCACGCGGTTGTCCTTGTCGCCCGTCCCCTGCTATGTTCGTCAAATGTTCGCCGACCCCGTCCGGATGCTGCTGCTCGACACGCCCCGCCCGCGCTCGCTAGGGCGTGACGCGTGACCGACCAAGATCGCCTCCTGTCCGCCAGCCGCCGTCCCGAGGATGTCGACGCCGCGCTTCGCCCCAAGAGTCTCGACGAATTCGTCGGGCAGCAGGCGGCGCGCGACAATCTGCGCGTCTTCATCCAGGCGGCACGTGGGCGTGGCGACGCGCTGGACCATGTGCTGTTCTTCGGGCCGCCCGGCCTCGGCAAGACCACGCTGGCGCAGATCATCGCGCGCGAGATGGGCGTTGGCTTCCGCGCGACCTCCGGCCCGGTGATCGCCAAGTCGGGAGACCTCGCCGCGCTGCTGACCAATCTCGAGGACGGCGACGTGCTGTTCATCGACGAGATCCACCGTCTGCAACCGGCGGTCGAGGAAGTCCTCTACCCCGCGATGGAAGACCGCGTCCTCGACCTGATGATCGGCGAGGGACCGTCGGCGCGTTCGGTGCGGATCGACCTGCCGCGCTTCACGCTGGTCGGCGCGACGACGCGGCAGGGGCTGCTCACCACCCCCTTGCGGGATCGATTCGGCATCCCCGTACGGCTGCAATTCTACACGGTCGAGGAACTGACCCGCGTGGTCGTCCGCGCGGCGCGCCTGCTCGACCTGCCGATCGCCGAGGATGGCGCGATCGAGGTGGCGCGGCGTTCGCGCGGCACGCCGCGTATCGCCGGGCGGCTGTTGCGCCGCGTGCGCGACTTCGCGAGCGTGGCGGGGCATGAGGTCGTCCATGCGGCGGCGGCGGACCAGGCGCTCAACCGGCTGGAGGTCGATGCGCTGGGGCTGGACGCGATGGACCGACGCTATCTGACGATGATCGCCGATGTCTATCGCGGCGGGCCGGTGGGCGTGGAGACGCTGGCCGCGGGTCTGTCCGAGCCGCGTGACACGATCGAGGAGGTGATTGAGCCCTTCCTCATCCAGCTCGGCCTGCTGGCGCGCACCGCGCGCGGGCGGATCCTGAACGCGGGCGGGTGGAAGCATCTGGGCCTGAACCCGCCGGTCGGATCGCAGGACGGCCTGTTCGACGCGTGAGGGGGGCAGGGTCCATGCGACCCCGTCCATAGTATTATCCGCATAACACACTTGAACCCCGCGGCCATCCCCTCCACACTAGACACGCGCATTTGGAGACTATGGAATGGCCACGACCGCCGATACCGTGACCCAGGAAAAGGGGCTGACGCTGACGCCGCCCGATCCCGTGCCGACGGTCGCGCCCGCCCAGGCCGCCGGGCTGGTCCCCGTCGACGACAAGACCCGGACGCAGCTCGAACAGAAGGTCGACGGCTTCGTCGCCGAACTGATCGCGCAGGACGTCAACAGCCCCGAATTCGGCCGTCGCGTCGACGCGATCACCGCGATGGGCCAGAAGGAAATTCGTGAGGCGGCGGGCCAGTCCAATCGCTTCCTCGATCGTCCGGTCAAGGCGATGAATGGCGAGACGGGGGTCGGAAAGGACCTGACCGAGCTGCGCCGCGTCGTCGAAAGCCTCGATCCCGGTCGCCAGGGCAATCTCTCCGCGCCGCGCAAGCTGCTCGGCATCCTGCCCTTCGGCAACAAGATGCGCGACTATTTCGACGGCTATCGTTCGTCGCAGACGCATATCGCCGCGATCCTGAAGAGCCTGTCCTCGGGCCGTGACGAACTGCTGATGGACAATGCCGCGATCGACACCGAACGCGCCAACCTCTGGTCCGCCATGGGGCGGCTGGAGCAGATGATCCACCTGTCCAAGGCGATGGACGCCAAGCTGGAGGATACGGCAAACGAGCTGGATCATACCGATCCCGCCAAGGCCAAGGCGATCCGCGAGACGGCTTTGTTCTACACGCGCCAGCGGACCCAGGATCTGCTGACCCAGATGGCGGTCACGGTGCAGGGCTATCTGGCGCTCGATCTGGTCAAGAAGAACAATGTCGAGCTGGTGAAGGGCGTCGACCGCGCCTCGACCACCACGGTTTCGGCGCTGCGTACCGCCGTCACCGTGGCGCAGGCGCTGGCCAATCAGAAGCTGGTGCTCGACCAGATCACCGCGCTCAACACCACCACCGCCAACATCATCGATTCGACCGGCAAGCTGCTGCGCAGCCAGACCGCGCAGATCCATGAGCAGGCGGCGGCCTCGACCATTCCGCTGGAGACGCTGCAGCGCGCCTTCCAGAATATCTACGACACGATGGACGCGATCGACAGCTTCAAGCTGAAGGCGCTCGATTCGATGAAGACCACGGTCAACACGCTGGGTCAGGAAGTCGAGAAGTCGAAGGGCTATATCGCGCGCGCCGAGGGTGCGCAGAACCCGCAGCTGACCGCGTCGGCGTCGTCCTTCAAGCTGGAGGCATTGTAAGACCGTGACCACGCCCCGCTCGAACGAGGTCGATGCCCAGATCGAGCGTGCGCGCGAGGTGATGGCGCGCATCTCGCAGGATTATCGCGGGCAGGCGCAAGCGACGGTCAAGCGGGTGCGCCGCCGCGCGCGCTCGGCGATGCAGCGGGTGATCCTGATCGCTATCGCGAACGCGGCGATCCTGATCGCGGCGATGGTGACGGGGCTCATCCTGCCTGGCGGGATCGGGATATTCGGCGCGCTGGCGGCGATGATGCTGATGCTCGCGGTGACGCTGACCATCGCGCTCGCCCCCGCCGCGCGGGCGCCGACGCCCGCCAAGCTGGCGCAGGTCGATATCAAGGCGCTCCCCGCGCAGACCGAACGCTGGCTGGAGGCGCAGCGGCCGCTCCTGCCGGCGCCCGCCGTGCAGCTGGTCGACCGGATCGGACGGCGGCTCGACACGCTCTCGCCGCAGCTCGCGGGGGTCGACAACGACACTGCCGAGGCGATGGAGGTCCGCCGCCTGATCGGCGAGCAACTCCCCGCTTTCCTGCGCGATTACGAACGCGTGCCGGAACCCCTGCGCCGGGTCGAGCGCAATGGCCGGACGCCCGATGCGCAGTTGCTCGATGGCCTCAAGCTGATCGAACAGGAAATTGGCGACATGACCCAGCGTCTCGCCCAGGCCGATCTCGACAGCCTGTCGACGCGCGGGCGGTTCCTGGAGATGAAGTACCGGGAGGAGAAGGCGGAGTGATCTTGCGCGCGGCGGCGGTGGTGGTGTTGACGATGCTCCCCGCCGCCGTGATGGCGCAGGACGGGCCGACCCAGGCCGATTTCGCCGCCGCCAGTGCAGCGGGAGATCGGCTTGATAGCGGCCGTTATCTGGATGCGACCGAAGCGCTGCGCCCGCTGGCCTTCGACGCGGCGGGCAAGCCCAAGCCCGGCTTCCTTTACGATCAATGGGCGGAACTTCGTACGCTGATGACCGCCGAGCCGGTCGAGCCTGAACCTGTCCCCGCCCAGACCGCCGAAGCCAGGGCCATGGAGGATCGCGTTGCCGCAGCGAGCTTGCGGGATGCGATTCCCGAGATCGTCGCACGGGCGGCCCAGACCCGTGTGGTCATCCTCAACGAGAACCATGGACTGCCGCGCGATCGTGCTTTTGCGCTGGAGGTGGCGCGGGCGCTTCGACCGCTGGGCTATTCGGTCTTGGCGGCGGAAACGTTCATGGGCGGCGACAAGGGCGTCGCCATGTCGAAGCTGGCCAAGCAGGGTTATCCGACGCAAGGAACGGGCTATTACACCCACGATCCCGTCTTCGGCGATTTCGTCCGGCAGTCGCTGGCGCTGGGCTATCGTCCGCTGAGCTACGAGCAAGCGGAGGAGGAGCGGGGCGAGCCGGCCGGCCGGGCGGAAAGCATCGCCCGGCGGGAAGAAGCGCAGGCCAATCATCTGGCCCGGGCGCTGGCCGCCTCCCCTGATGCGAAAGTCTTTATCTATGTCGGGTTCAGCCATGTCGCGGAACGACCGATCAAGGGCTCAGACGGCGATGCCCCGATCAGTTGGATGGCGGCGCGGCTCAAGGCGAAGACCGGGATCGATCCGTTGACCATCGATCAGGTCACATTGGGGCCCGGCGCGGGTCGCGACACCGGGCTGGCACGCCGGGCGCTGGCGGCGAAGGGACTACAGCGCTCCACCGTGCTGTTGAAGGGCGATCGCCCGGTCACGGTCGGCCAATATGCCGATGCCGTCGATCTTCAGGTCTATCATCCCGCCACCCGCATGGTGAAGGGGCGTCCCGACTGGCTGGCGGCGATGGGGCGCAAGCCCATGGCGATCCCGGCGGGCTTCGTGCCGCAAAAGGGCGAGCGGCTGGTGCAGGCGTTCATCGCGGGCGAGAGCGACGATGCGATTCCCGTCGATCAGGTGCTGCTGCGCGCGGGCGAGGATGTGCCCGCACTGCTGGTGCCGGGGGACAAGCCGCTGCGGCTCGTGATGCAGGACCCTACGCCATCGCCGAATGGGCTCCGGGCAAAACCCTGAACATTCCCGAAAATGAAAAGAGGCTGCCGGGACGTCATCGCGACGGCCCCGGCAACCCCTAAACATGGTCAGCGGCCGGAGAGCTCCAGCCCGGGAGACCATGCGGGCCTCATGACATCAGACGCGACCGTTGATTGGGGGAGGATACCCCCCGCGTCGCGCCCATCGATGTCAGAAGCCGGTCCCCCGAACGAACTGAACCGACCCCATTGCTGAACCATGAGACATCGGATCACCTCCTTTCGCTAGTGGATAGCCTATGCGCCCTTTGAAGAACGCACCGTCAATGTGCGCAGTCGCGGGGCGATAAACAAGACTTGTAATGCGACGATGTTTGGCCGACCATCCTTGGCCGCCAAAGTTCGTCGCATTCAGCCCCGACAGTCCTCGATCACCCGGCCGATTTCGGCATAGGCGGGAATGACGAGCGGCACCTGCCCCTGTTGTTCGATCGTGAACCGACCCCGGCTGAACGCCATCGCGTCGAGCAGTGGGTCGTTGGCGCCGAGCGCGATTTCCGCCCCGGCCGCGACCGCCTGGGCGGTGACGATCTTCGTCGTGCTGGAGGTGCGGATGGTGACGCTGCCAGCGACCGAGGCGGGGCGGCCGAGCCGTATCTGCCGGGTGCGCGGATCGCATATCAGGGTGAGGCGGGTGACGCCGCCGGTGCCGAACATCGCGGTCGATCCCTGCGCCGTCCGCTGATACCGCCAGTCGCCCGGCGTCAGCGGCCAGTCGCGCCAGTCCGACCCCAGCACCGGGCGCGGCGCGGGCGGCGGCGGCGCGGGGCGCGGGCTCGGCCGAACCGGCGCCGGCGCCTCGGGGTGCGGGGCGGCAGGGATACAGCCCGACAGGGCGGCGGCCGCGACGATCGTCGTGGCGAGGGAAGCAGGGAACTGGCGACGCATCGCAACCAGCCTATGGGGTAGGGGGCGGCCGGGCTCAACCCTGCGCTGCGATGGGACGTGCCGATGCGGCGGGCATCGGAACCGCGCCTCGCTCTGGCGGGTTCTGGGGAGCGATAAACGGAGGTTAAGAATGGCCGATCACGACACGTCGACCCTGATCCTGGTCCAGTCCAATGTCGCGGGAACGCTGAAGCTGGAAAGTCGCGACGGCGACGCGATCGGCAGCGTCTCGTCTTTCATGGTCCACAAGCGCTCGGGCCGCGCGACCCATGCGGTGCTGGCGCTCGGCGGCTTCCTGGGCATGGGCAAGAGCTTCTACCCGGTGCCGTTCAGCCTGTTGCAGTTCGACCCGGTGGGCGACCAATATGTCATCACCGTCGATCGCCGCCTGCTCGAGGGCGGACCGAGCTGGGCCAATAATGCGCCGGTGTTCGATCAGGCTTATGCCGACCGGGTCGCGGGATATTATGGCGTGGCGACGGAGAATCTGGATTTGGGGTGAGGGCGGTATTCGCGGAGAGGGGCGTGCCGGTGGAGGCGTCGGGAAATCCTCGGACGTAGCGCTTTAACGCCAGCCAGGTAACGCACCCCTCCCGCAAGCGGGAGGGGATGGGGGAGGGCTCCGCCAAGCAGTGCGCCCCCCCATGGATCAGTTCGCCTTCCGCCCACTCGCGAACTTCTTGCTCTTCCCGAACCGCGTCTTGCGTGTCCCCGGCTTGCCCTCATTGGAGCGGCCCATGATCGGTGCCTTCTGCTCGTGCACCGGCAGGCCCAGTTCCTCATTCTCGAGCTGCCGGATCTCGTCGCGCAACCGGCCCGCTTCCTCGAATTCGAGGTCGGACGCCGCCTTGCGCATCTTCTTCTCCAGCTCCTCGATATAGGCGCGCAGGTTATGGCCGACCATGTGCGGACGGTCCTCGTCGATCGGCACCGTCACCTGATCGCCGCTGGCGACGTGCGCGATGATGTCGCCGATCTGGCGGCGGATCGTCTGCGGCGTGATGCCATGCTCGGTGTTGTAGGCCATCTGCTTCTCGCGACGCCGTGACGTCTCGGACATGGCGCGTTCCATCGAACCGGTGATCCGGTCGGCATAGAGGATCACCCGCCCATCGACGTTGCGCGCGGCGCGCCCGATCGTCTGGATCAGCGAGGTTTCGGAGCGCAGGAAACCCTCCTTGTCCGCGTCGAGGATCGCGACCAGCCCGCATTCGGGAATGTCCAACCCCTCGCGCAACAGGTTGATGCCGATCAGCACGTCATAGACGCCCAGCCGCAGGTCGCGGATCAGCTCGATACGCTCCAGCGTCTCCACGTCGGAGTGCATGTAGCGGACCTTGATCCCCGCCTCGTGCATATATTCGGTCAGATCCTCCGCCATCCGCTTGGTCAGCGTGGTGACGAGGGTGCGATAGCCGAGTTCGGTGGTCTTCCTCGCCTCGATGATCAGGTCCTGCACCTGTTCCTCGACGGGCTTGATCTCGACCGGCGGATCGATCAGCCCGGTGGGACGGATGACCTGTTCGACGAAGACGCCGCCGGTCTGGTTCATCTCCCAGCTGCCGGGCGTGGCCGAGACGCTGACCGTCTGCGGGCGCATCGCGTCCCATTCGTTGAAGCGCAAAGGCCGGTTGTCGATCGCGGAGGGTAGGCGGAAGCCATATTCGGCCAGCGTGATCTTGCGACGGTGGTCGCCGCGCGACATGCCGTTGATCTGGCCGATGGTGACATGGCTCTCGTCGACGAACAGCACGGCGTTCTCGGGCAGATATTCGAACAGCGTGGGCGGCGGTTCGCCCGGCAGGCGGCCGGTCAGGAAGCGGCTGTAATTCTCGATGCCGTTGCACGATCCGGTAGCGGCGATCATCTCCAGGTCGAAGTTGGTCCGCTGCTCCAGCCGCTGGCGTTCCAGCAGCTTGCCCTCGATCTCCAGTTCCTTGAGACGCTCCGTCAGCTCGAACTTGATCGCCTCGACCGCCTGCTTCATCGTCGGGCCGGGCGTCACATAGTGGCTGTTCGCATAGATGCGTACCGAGTTGAGATGCGCGACCTTCTTGCCGGTCAGCGGGTCGAACTCGACGATCTCCTCGATCTCGTCGCCGAAGAAGGATACGCGCCAGGCCGAATCCTCGTAGTGCGACGGGAAGATCTCCAGATTGTCGCCCTTCACCCGGAAATTGCCGCGCATGAAGGCGGCGTCGTTGCGCTTATATTGGAGCGCGACGAGCTTGCGGATGATCTCGCGCTGGTCGACGCTCTGGCCCTTCTTCAGGTCGAAGATCATCGCCGAATAGGTTTCGACCGAGCCGATACCGTACAGGCACGACACCGAGGCCACGATGATGACGTCGTCGCGCTCCAGCAGAGCGCGGGTGGCCGAGTGGCGCATCCGGTCGATCGACTCGTTGATCGAGCTTTCCTTCTCGATATAGGTGTCGGACCGGGGGACATAGGCTTCGGGCTGGTAATAGTCGTAATAGCTGACGAAATATTCGACCGCGTTGTTGGGGAAGAAGTTCTTGAACTCCCCGTACAACTGCGCCGCCAGGATTTTGTTGGGGGCGAGGATCAGGGCGGGGCGCTGCAATTCCTCGATGACCTTGGCCATGGTGAAGGTCTTGCCCGATCCGGTGACGCCCAGCAGCACCTGATCCTTGTCCCCCGCGCGCGCCGCCGCCGTCAGTTCCCTGATCGCGGCGGGCTGGTCGCCGCTGGGCGTATATTCGGTGACCAGTTCGAACCGCTTGCCCCCCTCGGCCTTTTCCGGGCGCGACGGGCGGTGGGGGATGAAGCTGACCCCGGTTTCGGGTTCGTCGAGGGTGGTGCGGATCTGGATCGCCATGCGCCGCAATATGGGTATCTGTTCCCGTTTCGTCACCCGTCCTTCTGGGATAGCATGGGGCAAAAGCACAAAAAGGGGATAATATGCGTCACGCCATCGCCGCCGCTCTGTTGCTGACCGCCGCACCCGCTTTCGCCGAGCCCGATTACGCCGCCGCGGTGAAGGCCGATTACGACCGCGACCTGGGCAAGCTGTGGGACTGGTTCCACCGCAATCCCGAACTTTCCTTCCGCGAGGTCAAGACGGGCGCCCGCATGGCGGCGGAGCTGCGCGCGGTGCCGGGCATGGTGGTGACCGAGAAGGTCGGCGGCACCGGCGTCGTCGGCGTGCTGAAGAACGGTGCGGGCCCGGTCGTGCTGCTGCGCGCCGACATGGACGGGCTGCCGGTCGCCGAAAAGTCGGGGCTCGCCAATGCCTCGACGGTGCGGCAGATCGGTGTCGACGGGGTCGAGGCGCCGGTCATGCACGCCTGCGGCCATGACACGCACATCACCGCGATGGTCGCGACCGCGCGGCGGCTGGCGGCGCTCAAGGGGCGCTGGCGCGGGACGGTCGTCTTCATCGTCCAGCCCGCCGAGGAGCGGGTCGGCGGTGCCAAGGCGATGCTGGCGGACGGCCTCTATACGCGCTTCCCCAAGCCCGACTATGCGCTCGCCTTCCATGTCGATGCCGAGCGGGCGGCGGGCACAGTCTCGGCATCGGAAGGCATCCAGTATAGCTCGTCCGATTCGGTCGACATCACGGTCCCCGGCATCGGCGCGCATGGCGCGAGCCCGCATATGGGCAAGGACCCGGTCTACATGGCGTCGCAACTCGTCATCGCGCTGCAAGGCCTGATCAGCCGCGAGCAACAGCCGCTCAAGCCCGGCGTCATCACCGTCGGGTCGTTCCATGCGGGCCTGAAGCACAACATCATCTCGGATGAGGCGAAACTCCAAGTCACGGTGCGGGCGAATGACGAGGTGGAGCGCGCGCGGCTGATCGCGGGTATCGGCCGTGTGGCACGCGGTATCGGCGTATTGAACGGGATGTCCGAGGACAGGATGCCGGTCGTGACGGTGACCGAGGGGACGCCCACGACGATCAACGATAGCGCGCTCGCCCGGCGGCTGAACGCGGTGATGGTCACGACCTTCGGACAGGACCGCGTCACCCCCTTCGAGCAAAAGGGCATGGGGGCGGAGGACTTCGCCTATCTGGTCCAGCCCGACAGCGGCGTGCGCGGCTATTATCTGTCGGTCGGCGGCACCCCGGCCGAGGTGCTGGCGGCGGCGAAGGCGGGCGGGCCTGCGGTCGCCTCGCACCATTCCCCACAGTTCAAGATCGCGCCCGAGCCCTCGATCGTGACCGGTGCGGTGGCGACGACGGCGGCGATCCTCGATCTGCTCAAGCCGGGGGCGGTGGCGGCGCTTTGAGCGGCTGGGCGTGCGCGCCGTCGAACGCCGCACAAAGAACCCTGGCGCGCAATGACATCGGGTCGATCAAGCCTGTAGGCCCCCCGTCGGGGGAGGGGGCTTACAGCTCCAATCATCTCGCTTCAGCGCAGCGCGCGAACCTGTGGCGTATCCAGGCATTTTCGCATCTCGCCGTCGCTGGTCTGCTGAGGAAATGCGATGACGGGCGGCGGGCTCGTGACGACCGGGCCGATCGTCACCGGCTCGCCCAGGCGAACCGCGGAGAATCGCGCTCCGGGCCGCGACGCCGGTGCCCAGGAGCATCGCATCGCGGCATCCAATAGCCTGGGCGGGGTGTCATACGCCTCATAGGACAGGCGGAACGTGCCCCAGTGGATCGGGATCGCGGTCGAGGCGCCCAGCCGTTCGAAGACCTGCACAGCTTGCGACGGCCCGATATGGCTCCCCGACGCCATCTGGCCGGGGACGAAGCGGAACGCGCCGATCGGCAGCAGCGCCAGGCGCACCGGGCCCAGCGCGGCGGCTTCCTCGGGCCAGCGGCCGTCGCCCATGCCGGTGTCGCCCGCAAAGAAGATGTTGCCGCCCGGCAGCGTGACCACGAAGCTGGACCACAGCGCCCGGTTGCGGTCGGCGAACCAGCGGCTGCCCCAGTGATGGTTGCGGGTGACGACCACCGACACGCCCGGCCGGATCCGCTTCTCCCGCCCCCAGTCGAGCGCGGTGGCGGGTACGCCGACCTGCCCGATCACGCTGTCATTGCCCAGGCTGGTGACGACCATCGGGCGATCGCGCTGCCACAGCTTGCGGAGCACCGCCTGGTCGAGATGGTCATAGTGATCGTGGCTGATCAGGACGAGGTCGATCCGGGGCAGGTCGTCGAACGCCACGCCGGGCTTCGCCACGCGCCGGGGCCCGAAGCCCAGCGGGCCCGCCCGCTCGGCATAGATCGGGTCGGTCAGGATGTTGAGCCCCTGGGTCTGGACCAGCACCGTGGCATGGCCGATCCAGGTGGCGACCATGCGCTGTCCGTCCACGCGCGCCTCGGGCCTGGTCTGGTTCACCGCGACCGTCTCCGGCCAGGCCGGACGGCCATCGTCGCCGGTCAATTGCCGCCAGAGAAATCCGCCCCGCCCTCCACGCGTCGGCATCCGCAGCGTATCGGCGTCGCCATCGGGGTTGAAGAAGCGCGCGCCGTCGTAATGGCCGCTTTCCGGTCCCTCATAATAGAGCCGGTCGAGATAATGCGGCACGATGGTCGCGGTCAGGCCGACGACGATCAGGATCAGCGCCAGGCCCTTGGCGATCCACCGGACCGCCGTCATGCCATGGTGAGCCCGCCATCGACCCGGTATTCCGAACCGGTGACATAGGCGGCATCGTCGGACAGCAGGAAGCAGGCGACCCCGGCGACATCCTCCGGCTTGCCGAGGCGGCCGAGCGGCACCGCCTTCGACACCTTCGCCTTGTATGCGGCCAGGTCCGCGTCGTTCATCCCGCCGCGCGTGTGGAAGCGGGTTTCGGTGGCGCCGGGGGCGACGACATTGACGCGGATGCCGCGCGGCGCGAATTCGGTGGCGAGGCTGCGCGCCGCCTGGCGGATCGCGGACTTGCTGGCGGCATAGACCAGCGCATCGGCCCGGCCGCCGCCGACCGTACCCGACCCGATCAACAACAGCGCGCCGCCGTCCTTGATGACCGTGGCGAGCGCCTTCGCCTGGAGCAGGGGCGCACGCACGTTGAGATCGAAATGCGTGTCGAACTCCTCCGCATCGATCGCCTCCAGCGTCTTGAAGCGGCCGATCCCGGCGTTGAGGAAGGCGCCGTCCAGCCCGTCGCTCGCGAATGCGCGCACCGCCGCGACCAGCGCATCATTGGCGGCGGGGTCGGCGGCGTCGTGGTTCAGGATCGTCGCACCGGGCAGGGCGGATTCCGCCTCGGCGATATGCTCGGCGCTTCGCCCGGTCGCCAGCACGCGCGCGCCTTCGTCGATCAGTCGCCGGGCGGTGGCGAGGCCGATCCCCGACGTCCCGCCGGTGACGAGGAAGGCACGGTCGGAAAAACGCATCGTTCGGCTCCTGGGTGTCAGCGATACCCGCGCGCGATGCGGGCCTGCCACAGCATAAGAAGCGGGACGACGCCCAGTTCCATGACAAGCCCCAGCTGGTGGCCCGCGGAGGGCGCGCCGACGGTCGCCCAGGACAGCGCGCGCGACAGCCCGCCCGCCACGACCAGCAGGCCGAGCAGCCGAAACCGCGCGCCTCTGCGCTCGATCGCGGGGATGCAGGTGACGAAGGCGCCGCCCAGCGCCAGGAAGATGCCCGAGACATAGCGGAACTGGCTGTCCAGATCGGTCGGCACGACCGGCGCATGGCCCAGCCAGCCCGGCCCCCTGGCGACGCTGATCCCGCCGATCGCCAGCGGGACCAGGCAGGCGATGGCGACGACGGCCTGCAACGCCCGCCGCTCCGCCAGGGTGACGGTCAATCCAGGATTTCCTTGCGGACATGGATGGCGCGCAGTGAGATGCGGACCTCGATCATGAAGGCGATCAGGCACAGGATCAGCAGGCAGACCGCGATGATGAAGGCCAGCGCGATCCAGGTGCCGATATGGAATTTGCCGAGATTGGCGATGAACAGGACCGCGATGACGATGCAGGCCATCACCGCGCTCGACACCGCCAGGAACAGCGCGGCGTTGATGATCGACATGCGCCGGTCGAGCAGCCGCAACTCCCATTTGTGCCGCGTTCGCTCCGGTCCGTCATCGACCTTGTGGATCATCATCTCCAGTCCGCGCGCGCGGTCGATCACCCGCGCCAGCCGCCCGGCGAGCACGTTGAGCAACTGCCCGATCGCGGCCAGCATGAAGACCGGCGCGAGCGAAAGCTGGATGGTCTGGGCGATGGTGGTGACGGCGGGCAATGTGGGCATCGCCGGAAATGGTGGCGTGCCGCGCCGCCGGGGGCAAGGGGGAAGTGGTCCTGGGAGCCAGGCCCAGCATGGTGGAGGGGGGGAGTGCCATGCGGGCATCCCTCGCGACAAGCCCCCCGTCAGGCCTTCCGCCTGCCACCTCCCCGTACCGGCGAGCAGACTTTACGCCTTCGCCAGCATCTTCTCGGCGCTGGTCTTCACGAATTCGCCGATCGGCCCGGCCATCATCGACAACATCATCGGGATCGCGACCGTGCCGCGCAGCGCGTCGTCGGCGATGTTCATGTCGGCCTTCACCGTCTGGCCCATCGCGATGATGGTCAGCATCAGCCGGTCGTCCGCCGGCCATTCGGACGTGACCTGGCCGCCGCCGGGAATCTTGGCCTCCAGCTTGGGCAGCCCCTGTTCGATGCGGCGACGCGCCGCGGCATGACCCAATGCATGAGGGATGTCGAAATTGACCGATGCCATGTCGGGTTGATCTTTCTGTTCCGGCGGGAGAGGGCGTGGCCGATGGCGCGTATTGACGTATGCGTCAAGCCGCTCGCGACGCAAGCGTCATCGATTCCGCTTCGAACAGCGATGTGTCGGGTGACATGTCGTCGGGGATGGAGCGGGTAACGGGAATCGAACCCGTGTATTCAGCTTGGAAGGCTGCTGCACTACCATTGTGCTATACCCGCTCATATCCAGCGCCGTGATCGACCCTAGCCGATGGGCGGGGATGGTGGAAGGGACTGGATTCGAACCAGTGTACGCTCACGCGGGCAGATTTACAGTCTGCTGCCTTTAACCACTCGGCCACCCTTCCGGGGTGTCGCTCCACCGGAGCGAGGCGGGCCCAATGCCGAAGCTGGCGCGGCCTGTCAACGCCGTTTTGTGCGTTTTGGACGGATGCCGTCCGATCGGCCCGCTTGCAAGTCCGGGCATCGGGACATAGCCTCTGACCCATATCAGCTTATCCGGGGGGTCCGTTTCCTATGCGCGTTTCCTTGCTCGTCGCGGTCGCGGCGATCGCCCTGTCGCCTGCCGCCTCCGTCTCCGCGCAGGATCGGAGCGCCGCCAACGCTATCATCGACGAGGGCATGAATCACAGCCAGGTCATGCAGACCGCCGAGCACCTGACCGACGTGATCGGCCCGCGCATGACCAACAGCCCCGCGATGCGCACCGCCGAGGGTTGGACCGCCGAGCAGTTCGCCAGATGGGGGCTGAAGAACGTCCATAAGGAAGGCTTTCCCTTCGGGCGCGGCTGGTCGATCGAGCGGGCGAGCGTGCGGATGGTGTCGCCGCGTCCGTTGCAGCTGACCGCGATCCCGATCGCCTGGACGCCCGCCACCAACGGCGCGGTAACCGCCCCCGTCATCGTCGCGCCGATGAAGCGCGAACGCGACTTCGACAAGTTCCGGGGCCAGTTGCGCGGCAAGATCGTGATGGTGTCGATGCCCGGCACCGGCGACGAGCCCGGCACCGCGCCCTTCCGCCGCCTGTCGGGCGAGGACATCGCCAAGCTCGACGTCTATGTCCAGCCCGAGCATGATCCCGAAAGCGCCGACCGCCGGATGAAGCGGCTCGACTTCGCGCAGAAGCTCGACGCCTTCCTCAAGGCCGAGGGGGCGGTCGCCTATGTCACGCAAAGCTATCGCGACGGCAAGCTGCTGCACGGCGAGGGCTATCTGTTCGGTCGCGGCGAGACGCCCGTGGTGCCCGGCATCGAACTGGCGGCGGAGGATTATCGTCGCCTCGCGCGTCTCGCCAAGATCGGCCCCGCACCGACGATCGAGGTGCTGAGCGACGTGCGCTACGACGACAGCGACGAGAATGCGTACAACATCATCGCGGAGATCCCCGGCACCGATCCCAAGGCGGGCTATGTGATGGCGGGTGCGCATCTCGACAGTTGGGTCGCGGGCGACGGCGCGGCGGACAATGCGGCGGGCAGCGCGATGATCATGGAGGCGGCGCGGATCCTCGCCGCCACCGGGCAGCGCCCGAAGCGGACGATCCGCTTCGCGCTGTGGTCGGGCGAGGAGCAGGGGATCCTCGGCTCGATGGCCTATGTCGAGCAGCATCTGGCGACGCGCGGTCGCCCCGGCGACGCGCCGCAGACGGGCCTCAAGCGCTATTATGGCTGGACCAATCGCTGGCCGATCACACCAAAGCCCGGCTATGGCGACCTGGCGGCCTATTTCAACATCGACAACGGCTCGGGCAAGCTGCGCGGGCTCTATGCCGAGAACAACCCGGCGGCGGTGCCGATGCTCAAGGAATGGCTGTCGCCCTATGCCTCGATGGGCGCGGGCAATGTCGTGCAGCGGACGACCGGCGGCACCGACCATGTCTTCATGCAGGCGGTCGGCGTACAGGGCTTCCAGTTCATCCAGGACCCGCTGGATTATGGCAGCCGGATCCACCATAGCTCGGCCGATACCTTCGACCATTTGAAGGGCGAGGACATGCGCCAGGCCTCGGTCGTGCTCGCGGGGGTCTTGCTCGCGGCGGCGAATGCGGACAAGGCGTTGCCGCGCCCGCCGGTTCCCACCCAGCCGGCGCCGACCAACCCCTTTGCATATACGGATACCGACGACTGATGGCACGCCGAGGACATCGCCCCAGCCAGGCCTCATCCAACCGCCCGCGCTTCTGGGGGCGGCATGCGGTGACGGCGGCGCTCGCCAACCCGAACCGCACGGTGCGCAAGATCTGGGGCACGCGCGAGGCGCTGGCCGCGCTCGACCTGCCGCCGGTCGTGCCGATCACCTATGCCGACGTCGCGGATCTGGGGCGGCTGGTCCCCTCCGACGCGCCGCACCAGGGACTGGTGGCGGAGGTCGATCCGCTGGAGGATATGTGGCTGGGCGACCTGTTGCTCGAGGGGCAGGACGATCAGCGGCCACTCGTCGTGCTCGATCAGGTGACCGACCCGCACAATGTCGGCGCGATCCTGCGCTCGGCGGCGGCGTTCGACGCGCTGGGCATCGTGACCCAGGACCGGCACGCGCCGCCCGAATCGGGTACGGTCGCGCGTTCGGCCAGCGGTGCGCTGGAGACGGTGCCGTGGATTCGCGTGGTGAACCTGGCCCGCGCGCTGGAGGAAATCGCGGAAGCCAGCTTCTGGCGCATCGGCCTGACCGGCCACGCCACCCAGACGCTGGCGGAAGCGATGGGGACGCAGCGCATCTGCATCGTGCTGGGCGCGGAAGGCGAAGGGATGCGCCAGAATACCGAGGCGCATTGCGACGAACTCGCCAAGCTGCCGATCAGCCCGAAGGTGGAGAGCCTGAACGTGTCCAACGCGGCGGCGATCGCCTTGTATGCGGTGGCGGCGCGGTGAAATTCCAGGCGGCGGGGCCGGTCCCTGCCGCCTTTTTGCGCGCGGAGGATGAGCGCCGGGCGTACGCTTCGACGTCGCTCGGCGTGAACGGCCTTCGATCGTGTTGGCAAGGTGGCGGCCGCTGGCGAGGTCGGTCGACCCCATTTCCCCACCGTTCCGCCTGTGCGAAGTCGAAGGCCACGGGAAACGGGCTCCCGCGCAAACCGGCCTGCCATTCGCATAAAAAAAGGGCGGGGCCATAACCCCGCCCTGCGACGTTCAACGGCGATGCGCCGTCAATCCTCCGCCGCGATCCGAACCCGCATCCCGTCCTGGCCCTCGCCGAAGGGCAACTGGCACGACAGGCGCGAGGTGGCGTCGCGGTCGCTGGTCGAATCGAGCAGGTCGTCCTCGTCCGGGCCGATCGGGGGCAGGCTGTCGGCGAAGGCCGGGTCGACATGGACATGGCACGTCGCGCAGGAACAGCAGCCGCCGCACAGCGCGAGCAGTTCGTCCACTCCGGCGTCGCGGATCACTTCCATCACCGACAGACCGGCCTCGCCGTCGATTTCGCGTTCTTCCCCGTCGCGCGTCACGACGATAAGCTTGGGCATGTCCATTCTCCTTGTTGGTCGCGGCTCTGCCGGGCCTGAACGCGCGGATCAAGCATCATGGGGCTGAGCGCCGAACAGATTCGCGACAGCATGGATGCGCTCGCCGCCGCCTCGCCCGAGATTGCCGCGGCACTCGGCCGGATCGGTTATCCCGCGCCGCGAATCCGCGCGCGGGGCTATGCCACGCTGGTCCGCACCATATTGGGCCAACAGGTGTCGGTCGCCTCGGCGGACGCGCACTGGCGGCGGCTGAACGAGCTGCTCGGCGATGCGACCGATCCGACGCGGATGCACGGCGTCAGCGACGAAGACCTGCGCGGCGCGGGGATCTCGCGGCAGAAGGCGGGCTATCTGCGCAGCCTTGCCGAAGAGGTGACCAGCGGGCGGCTCAATCTTTCCGACCTTCCGCTGGACGACGAGGAAGCGATCGCGCAACTGGTCGCGGTCAAGGGCATCGGCCGCTGGTCGGCGGAGGTCTATCTGCTCTTCGCGGAGGGCCGGACCGATATCTGGCCCGCTGGCGACCTCGCGGTACAGATCGAGATGGGCCGCATCCTCGGTCACGAGACGCGCCCTTCGGAAAAGCTGGTCCGCGAACTCGCCGAAGCGTTCCGCCCGCACCGCAGCGCGCTCGCGATCTTCACCTGGCACCATTACGGCGCCGGAGCGGATGCCGCACCGGTATAGGACGGGCGGTTGCTGGAGAGGAAGGCGATCAGGGCTCGGTCCCTATATGGTGGGGGGCTCTGCATTTCTCCCAGAGGATTGTATTCGGGGGATGTCCGAAGCTAGGCCGGATCGACATTCAGCTCATTCTTCCCTCTCCCCTCTACGAGGGGCGAGGGAAGGGCAGGCATAGTCGAATGTCGAGCGGGCCTAGATGGATTGCCGACCGGCAGCTTTCGAGCAGGCGTAATGCAATAGCCGACATTGAGTGGCCCCGCCGCCCTTCCCAAAAGGATGGTGAAACGGGAATCGGATTGAGCACGGCATTGAGCGATGTTACGAAACTCGCATGATCCGCGTGGCTGCACACATCCAACAACAACGCCGCAATTTTACGGCGGTGTCTGTGCGCGCGCTCGGCTCATGGGATAGCTGAAGAACATATCCCTTAGCGTGATGCTGACAGCCCCGCCCAATCGGCGGGGTTTTTTTTGCCGGTTGGGCCTAGTTTTAAGGACAACAGGGCAATGCATATCTTTGATGACGCCGCGATTGAACGTGTCGCATTGGGTGTGATCGACCACACTCTGCCAAAGAGCGAGTGGACACATGCAGGCCACTTCGCTGCGGCACTTTGGCTTTGCCGCCATCGCTGCGAACTTACCGAAGCGGACGAAATACGAACGCTCATTTCCCGATACAATGAGGCGACCAAGACCGCGAACACCGACACGGGTGGCTATCACCACACGATCACCTTGGCATCGATGCGTGGAGCAGCGGACTATCTCGCCAGCTATCCCGAGGACGTACCCCTTCATGTCGTGCATTCAGCTTTGATGGCGTCACGATACGGTCGTCCAGACTGGCTTCTCACATATTGGAGCCGCGAGGTGTTGTTCAGCGTGGCGGCTCGCCGGGGCTGGATCGAACCAGACCTCGCCCCGCTGCCCTTCTGGAAACCGCTCTGATTGGGAAGGCGTTGGGCATCAAACGCGCTTGATCCGCCGGATCGTCGCTGGCCACCATATCCCGGTCCCCCGCCATCGCCTATCGGGACTGACCGAACACAAGCACTGGCATCCCGTCCCTCGCCCCCCTAAGTCCGTACCCATGCTGACCCCCGAACAAGCCCGCGACCGGGCCGCCGATATCGTTGCCCGGGCCCGCGCGGCGGGCGCCGATGCCGCCGATGCGATCTTTGCCGCCGATGCCGCGCTGGAGGTGTCGGTGCGGTTGGGTGCGCTGGAGGATGTCGGGCGCTCGGAGAGCGAGGAGCTGGGCCTGCGCGTGTTCGTCGGGCGGCGCTCGGCCAGCGTCTCGACCTCGGACCTGTCGGGCGACGCAATGGCCCTCGCGGTCGAGCGTGCCGTCGCGATGGCGCGCGAAGCGCCCGAGGATCGGTGGGCGGGGCTGGCACCCGAGGAGCGGCTGCTGCGCGGTGCGCCGCCGATGCTCGACCTGGACGATGGCGGCGAGGTCTCGCCCGAGGCGTTGCGCGCCGCCGCGCGGGAAGCCGAGGAGGCCGCGCGTGCGGTTCCCGGCGTCACCAATTCGGAGGGCGGCGGCGCGTCGGCCTCGCGCGTCGTCTCTGCGCTGGCGACCAGTCATGGCTTCGCCGCTGGCTATGCCGCGACCGGCTATGGCCTGTCGGTCAGCGTCGTCGCTGGCGAGGGGGCGGGGATGCAGCGCGATTATGCGCATCATGGCGCCCGGTTGCGCCGTCTGCTCGAAAGTCCCGAGGCGATCGGCACGCGCGCGGGCGAGCGGACCGTCGCCCGGCTGAACCCCGGCAAGCTGGCGAGCGGCGCGATGCCGGTCGTCTATGATCCGCGAGTCGGCTCGTCGCTGATCGGCCATCTGGTTTCCGCCATCGCGGGAAGCGCGATCACCCGCAGGACCAGCTTCCTGCTCGACTGCCTGGGCGAGCGCGTGATGGCGGAGGGGATCCGGATCGAGGACGACCCGCATCGCCCGCACGGCCTCCGCTCGCGCCCGTTCGACGGAGAGGGGCTGGCGGTGTCGCCGGTCGCGATCGTCGAGGACGGGGTGCTGGAAACCTGGCTGCTCGATTCTGCGTCCGCGCGGCAATTGGGGCTGGAGCCCACCGGCCATGCCGCGCGGGGTACGGCGGGGGCACCGGGTGTGTCGACCAGCAACCTGTTCATGGCGGCGGGGCGCGTGCCCGTCGACACGCTGATCGGCGAGATCGCCGACGGCGTCTACGTCACCGAGCTGATCGGCAGCGGGGTGAACCCGGTCACCGGCGATTATAGCCGTGGCGCGGCGGGCTATCGGATTGTCGACGGACGGATCGCCGAACCGGTTGCGGAGTTCACCGTGGCGGGCAACCTGAAGGACATGTTCCGCGCCATGACTCCCGCCAACGATCTGGAATTCCGCTACGGGGTGAACGTGCCGACGCTGCGCATCGATGGGATGACGGTTGCCGGCGGCTGATCCGATCGCGACGCCGGACCTGATCCCGGCCGTGGTGGCGGCGGCGCGAGAGGCCGCGGCGATGGCACTCGCCCGTTGGCGCACCGATTTCCGCCAATGGGAAAAGACGCCGGGCAGCCCGGTGTGCGAGGTCGACCTGGACGTCGACCGGATGCTTCATGCCCGTCTGAGCGCGCTGGTCCCCGAAGCGGGCTGGCTGTCCGAGGAAACCGCCGACAAACCCGACCGGCTGGCTGCGCGCCGGGTCTGGGTGGTCGACCCGATCGACGGCACGCGCGACTATATTCGCGGGCGCGAGGGCTGGGCGGTCTCGGTCGCGCTGATCGAGGACGGGCGGCCGGTGATCGGCGTCCTCGCCGCCCCGGCGCGCGGCGAATTGTGGCTGGCGCAGGCGGGCGCGGGGGCGACGCGCAACGGGCGGACGCTGAGTGCTGGCTATTGCCGCCAGATGCCCGGCGCGCGCGTGCCGGTCGATGCGCTGCCCAAGACCGACCGCGATCTGGTCGCGGTGTTCAAGCCCAATTCGATCGCGCTGCGCATCGCGATGGTCGCCGCCGACGAGGCCGATCTGGTGGCGACGCTGCGTTGGGGCAATGAATGGGATATCGCCGCCGCCGCGCTGATCGCGTCCGAGGCGGGGGCGGGGGTCGCCGACGCGCTGGGCCAGCCGCTCTTGTTCAACAAGCCCGATCCGCGCGCCTTCGGCGTTCTGGTGACGGCGCGGGGGCTACAGGGCCCGGCGGTCGAGCGGCTTGGTCCCCGCGCCCGCGAGGTGATCGTGCCGCTCACGCGCTGAGCATCTGCTCCACCCATGCCGGCACCAGTTGCCCGGCCGGTCCGAGCCGACTTTCATCGAACCATCCGCTGCCCTCCGACCGGTCGAGGTTCAGCTCCAGCGTGGCGGCGCCGCAGGCCTGTGCCATCCGCACGAACCCCGCCGCCGGATAGACCGCGCCCGAGGTGCCGATCGACACGAACAGATCGGCCTCGGCCAGCGCCGCCTCGATCCGGTCCATCCCATACGAAATCTCTCCGAAGAACACGATATCGGGCCGCAATGCGGGCGCGTGACAGGTGGGGCATGGCGTTCCCGGCGGCAGGTCCGCCGTCCAGTCGAACCGCGCCGCGCACGCCGCGCACAGGGCCTGGTTCAGCGCGCCATGCATGTGCAGCAGACGCCGTGCGCCCGCCCGCTCGTGGAGGTCGTCGACATTCTGCGTGACGATCAGCAACGCGCCGGACCATTCCCGGTCCAGCCGCGCCAGCGCCTCATGCGCGGGGTTCGGCCGGACGTCGCGCAGCGCCGCGCGGCGCAGGTCGTAGAAGCGATGCACCAGCACCGGATCGGCCGCCAGCGCCTCCGGCGTGCAGACATCCTCGACCCGGTGCCCTTCCCACAGGCCGCCGGGGCCGCGAAACGTGGCGATGCCGGACTCGGCCGAGATACCCGCTCCGGTGAGGATGACGATATTGCGCATGACCGTCATGTGGAGGACCGAGGCGAGCCCGGCAACCATGCCGCCGGACAAAGGCGGATGCGGCTCCGACGGTTGACTCCGAACGCCCGACTGCGCAGCATCGTGGCAGGACACCGCTCCGCTCCCGGTACGCGCACCGCCGCCTCTGCCCGACAGGACCCAATCATGCCGAACCCGCCCTTGTCCGCGATCCGCTTTGGACGCGCCGCACCGGGGATCGCGGTCAGGGATATCGCGGTCGCCCGCGATTTCTACACCCGCGTCCTCGGCTTTCGCTGCGTGTTCGAGAATGGCGACCCGGTCGGATTCCTCGTCCTCAAGCGCGACGGCGCGGAAATCCATGTCAGCCGCATGCCCGATCACAATCCCTCCACCGTCAACGTCATGCATCTGTTCGTCAGCGACGTGACGATGCTCCACGCGCATTGCGAGGCGAACGGGGTTCGGATCGTCAAGCGCCTGGCGGACAAGGATTATGGCCAGCGCGCCTTCGTCCTGGCCGATCCCGACGGCAATCGCATCGACATCGGCGAACGGCGGAGCGATGACCCGGAACGCGTCACCGATCGTTGACCCGACGCCAACGACCGGTTTCCACCGGAACATGCTTGTGCCAAGGAATGCCGCATGACGACCGCCTCTCCCCTCGCCATCGGAGCCTCCGCATGACCGCCATCGGCATCTATGGCAGCGCCGGACGGATGGGCCGCGTGATCGCGGAACTGATCGAGGGAGAGGGTGCGACGCTGGCCGGTGGGTGCGACTCGCACGACGATCCGGCGATCCTCGCGGGACGGGCGGACGTGCTGGTCGACTTCTCGATCGCGGGCGCGCTCGATGCGCATCTCGCGGCGGCACGCGGTGCGGGCACGCCGATCGTGATCGGCACCACCGGCCTGTCGCCCGCGCAACATGCCGCGATCGACGCGGCGGCGGCTGATATCGCGGTGCTGCAGACCGGCAATACCTCGCTCGGCATCACGCTGCTCGCCAATCTGGTGCGCGAGGCGGCGGCGCGGCTGGGCAGCGACTGGGATATCGAGATCACCGAGATGCACCACCGGCACAAGGTCGACGCGCCGTCGGGCACCGCGCTGCTGCTGGGCGAAGCGGCGGCGGCGGGGCGCGGGCATCCTCTGTCGGAGCTGCGCGTGGACGGCCGCGCCGGACTGGTGGGCGCGCGGACCGAGGGGACGATCGGACTGGCGGCGTTGCGGGGCGGCTCGGTGATCGGCGATCACGAGGTGATCTTCGCGGGCGAGGGCGAACGCGTGACACTCGGTCATTTCGCGCAGGATCGCACCATCTTCGCGCGTGGGGCGGTGCGCGCGGCGCTGTGGCTGGCGGGGCAGGGGCCGGGTCGCTATCGCATGGGCGACGTGCTGGGCCTGTAGGAACGCGGCGTCGTGAAGAAGGCCGATATCGTCGAATTCTATCACCGGCTGGCGGAGGCGAACCCGCATCCGGAAACCGAGCTCGAATTCCGCAATCCCTATACGCTGGTCGTCGCGGTCGCGCTGTCGGCGCAGGCGACCGACACTGGCGTCAACAAGGCGACGCGCGCGTTGTTCGCCGAGGTCGACACGCCCGAGAAGATGCTGGAACTGGGCGAAGATGGGCTGAAGCAGCACATCAGGACGATCGGGCTGTTCAACACCAAGGCCAAGAACGTCATCGCGCTGTCCCGGATGCTTGTCGACGAATATGGCGGTCAGGTTCCCGAGGAGCGCGCCGATTTGGAGCGGTTGCCCGGCGTGGGGCGCAAGACCGCCAATGTCGTGCTCAACGTCGCCTTCGGTCACGAGACCTTCGCGGTCGACACGCATATCTTCCGCGTCTGCAACCGCACCGGCCTGGCCAAGGGCAAGACGCCACTGGCGGTCGAACGGAAGCTGGACAAGGCGACGCCCGCGCCGTTCCGGGTACACGCGCATCACTGGCTGATCCTGCACGGCCGCTATATCTGCAAGGCGCGCCGTCCCGAATGCTGGCGCTGTCCGGTCGCCGACCTGTGCACCTATCGCCCCAAGACGCCAGCGCCTGTCGCCAAAGCCGCAAAAGCGGCGACCCCGTCATAAAAAGGCTGGCGCGGGGTTGCGCACGATGCTAGTCGGCCAGCCCACGCACCCGTAGCTCAGCTGGATAGAGCGCTGCCCTCCGAAAGCGGGAATCCTTGAAAAATTCGCTGAATATTTCTCAATAATCTTAGTTGATTACGGGGAGATTCTCAAATTTAATTGAGAATTCTGGCTAGCAAATGGCTAGCATTTTTCGGCGAAAATCAGGTTACTTTCGTTTAACATATGGTGTTAGTTAAACTCAGCAGCGTCTGGCTGAAATGCCTTGATAGTGCACGCTCACTGGCCTTAAGTGCTTGCTATCAGCGCTTCGATGCTTTCCACTGTCGATTGTGTCGATTTTAGATGACGTGATTTGAGTACTTTACGGCCGTCGGCCGGTTTGTGGCCTTCGTTGCGGTCAATCTGTTGCACTGCGAGCTCTGCTTGACGGCGTAATCCATCTAATAGCTCTATTCGGTCCCCCAAGAGCAGCGCGAGTTGCAATAATCCGTCGCGTCGTTCGGCGGGGTCGTCGCTTGCCAAGGCTTTGTGTAATTGGTTGGATACAGCCATGTCCTGATTATATGCCTCCCGATCAAACGTTCAAACCCAATCCTGCTGCCCGCTGCGACGGGGAGGTAGGGGGCGCATTTGCTCTTCGGGCGGTTGGTATCCGTTCGCTAAGGACGCTGCATTTTTCTAAACAGTAGGCTCTTCCGTTCGTTTGCCCGTTGACGTGGTGAGCTAAGCCACGCTAAGCGACCCGCACGCATCCGTAGCTCAGCTGGATAGAGTGGCGGCTTCCGAAGCCGTAGGTCGCAGGTTCGAATCCTGCCGGGTGCACCACCTTCATGGTATCAGGCAGCCACCGCACCAAATGCCCCGGTGAGACTTAGCACTCCAACATTGACCCTTTTCGAAGGAAGGGTCTCTGGTATGGTGAAGCATGTCGACAAAATCTGACCCTGCGAGGGATTTCACCGACCTGTGTCTCCGTCTGCGACTGAAGTACGCGGATCGTCCCGGCGCGGAAGCTTTAGCGGCCATGTTTAGCGTCAACGCTTGGTCGACCGACTTCATGCTCATCCTTGCGTCGATTCATCAGAGAATAGAAGCGTTGAAGTTGATGATAGCCGAAACTGATTTGGATGAAGATATCAAGGACACAGCTTATTCTTGCCTTGAGGGGGTGAGGCAGGCGTTTGTTATAAATGGACTTAGCAATACGTGGAACCATTCGATCCAGAACTATCTTGCTAATGCGAACCTTACACCAATAAGAATGACTAGCGGCTACGTCAGAATTAATTATGGTTACGAAATACCCGATGATGAAGAAATAGAAATCATATCTGACGACGTAAGGGCGCTAATATCGTGGTTGCGGGATCACGAAATAGTGGACAGAGATTTTATAAGAGCCGCGCTCATCGAGGGACTTGAAGGTTTCCTATTTCGAATTGAGCGAGTTGGTAGCTTTGGATGGCCTGATTCTTTTGAGTCTTTGAAAGCAGTCATTACCGCTTACATGGCATTAGAGCGTGGAATGCCAGAGGCGAATCAATCGCCACCGTACGAGGCAATTGTAAAACGCACCGGTGATTTTCTTCGGAATGTTTTTGAGCGTGTTAAGTTCGCTAAAGACGTTTCAGAGGCAGGCGACTGGCTGTTGCGGGGATATGGCGCATTACAGGCTGTTGGTCATGCGCATCCGGCCATAGCGGGCCTTTTGACCCACACGGCAATGTAGATAACGCATCGCAAACTTTGAAATTACAGCACCATGGCGCGGGGAGGGGGGGCTAATTCAAGCTTGGCGAGACGCTTTGCCCTGCGCTAGGGGCGTGAGCATGGCAGGTAACCGGCGTATCGAAATCAGAACCTTCGGGGTTCATTGCAGCCACTGCGGCTTTGCAACCATTATGACAACTTCCGGCAGTCACGTCGATTATGATCCGGATGGCCGGGACTTTTACTGTTCCAACGCTGAGCCTGATATATGTCCGAGTTGGCGGATTGCGCTTCGGGAAAGAACGCCATTAGAGGGCCAATAGCCCATTCCGTATAATTTGAAGCTGAAAATAGGTCGGGTGCATCGGGGTTTGCGAAGTAGCCGTACATACCGGGGTCAGTTCCCCATCCTTCATAAGGTATTCCTTCAACCCGGAGTTCGCTGCCGTTAGGCAGAATAATCGTCGTTTCGTGCGGAACGAACCATTCCCCACCCGACCGAAGAAAATTCGTGTGCATGTAAAAGGCCAGCGCTATAGGAATTCAAGGTATCTGAGTAGCCCCTAGTTTTCTAGACGCCTTGAGCCATCAAAGCCTGCTGCCGTTCGAACTCGACGGGCGACAGCATC
>NZ_CAKASM010000010.1 GCF_916858675.1 Sphingomonas sp. Leaf21 | reverse complement strand
GCAGCGGCATGAAACCGGCGGACGCTCCACTTAGCAATCGCGTCGAGCTGTTCAGATGAACCGAGCCACCTCTCTGCTTCAAAACAAACGCGCTCTGCGCCTCGCTGAACTTCGATCTCTTCATCGCTGCCGCCGTCACCTGACCCTCAGTCCTAAATTGGAATTTTTCAGCTCAAAACGGTCCAGGAAACGGGCAGCAGGTCATAGCAGGAACGGGACCACGCCAGCCGCGCGGTCCAAGACCGGGTAACAGTTCAATTCCATCCGGCAGAAGATATTGCCTCTCGTGGGGCGGTTCACAAGGATTTGTGAACACTCTGTAAACTTATCAGTGATACCTTAGCAAACGACTGGAAATACCGATTCCCTGGAGTGATGAATGCCGACCGATCGCGACATGAAATGCCAGACAGGGCACCCAATCAATGGCTCTCGTGTGGAACGCGCTCGCTATTTTATCGCCTTAAGTCGCTGGGCGCGCGGCGGCGAAACTGAGGTAAATGACCAAGCCGATGCCTCGACAAACATTTCTAGCGGATAGCGTGCCGCACCCAGTCGGAGAAACGCGGGGCGCACCGTCGGGACTCGACAGGTACAAAGTCAGTCTTTTGCTTCTCGGATATCCGGAGGGATATCAACGTGCGACCCTCAGTTCGCTCGAAGGGACCACGTGATGCCCTCAGCGGGCTAGCCCACCCGGGTCGAAACCGATGCGAGTGACGAGATTTCCCAGAGTCATGATTCGGATCGGCAACAGTTTGCGCACCAAATCCAGAGCTTCCTCCATTTGGCCTAGGTCGAAGACGCCGCTAAGGCGCTGCTGTGCAACTGCTTCGGCAAGGAAGATCAGGCCAGAACAATAGGGACGGTAGGCATCGATCATGTCCGCGAGGGTTCGGTTCTGCAGAATAAGCCGCCCCTCGCTCCACGCCGATGCGCCCTGCGTTTCCTCCCGGGTCATGCGGGAAAGCGTGACCCCCCGGACAGCATATCCCTCGCCAGCCTTTAGCGCGAACGCAAAACCGCCTCGAATGCCCATTGCGGCATCTCCCCGGACATTAATCACCGATGCGATGGTGGACCGACGCGTCACTATTGACTCGCCATGGTCGACCTTGACGTCCAGAATGCCGCTTCGCACGAGAAATGGCGAAGCTCCTGCTTCAATCGTGACCATCGCCGTGCCTTCCAGCATGTCGATGCCGCGGCGGTCACCATCGAAGTCGAAATTGCAACGGCTTCGAGCATTAAGTAATAGTAGGCTTCCGTCCGGAAGTTCGACGCGCTTTCGCTCCCCTGTCCGGGTGCTTGCATCGGCGATCAGACCGTCCAGGGGATAGACACGTTCGGTGATTGCCAGCGCCGTCGCCGAACTGCCGATCACGGCAGCCGCACTTAGCAGTTCACGTCGCGAGCGCTTGCGGTCTATCACTTCGACTAGGCTCCCCCCCAATCCCGGCACTCGGTCTACGACCTTGAAAGGCGTAAGCGACTTCTGGAGGCTGTCCCAAGCCGTGCGGTGGCGAAGATCGGCATCGAGCCACCGCTGCAGGCCTGCGCTGGCCTCTTCGTCGGCCTGTCCGTCCTGAACAAGGACCATCCAGGCAACGGCCTCATCGACAACGGGATCGTCGACCGCGACGCGCTCATTCATGGGTCAGATAGTCCCGATAGCAGGCCTTGAAACCAGCCGCGATATATTTGCGTACCATGCTGACTGAGACCCCGAGCGTCATGGCGATTTCAGCATGGCGCAAGCCGTCGATCTGGCTGAGGAGAAACGCGGATCGCGCCTTGATCGGCAGCGTTTTCAGGATGGCGTCGACCCGCAGCAGGGCCTCTTGGATAAGGAGCCGGTCTTCAGCCGACGGCTCCAGTGAGGCGGGAAGGTTGGCAATTGTCGACGCATAGGAGCTTTCCACGTCGCTGCGCGCGCGCAGGTCGATCAAAAGTCTGCGGGCGATGGTCGTCATCATGGCCCGGGGTTCCCGGATCGCTTCGCCCGCCGAAACGCGAATCATCCGCAGCATCGTCTCCGCCGCGACGTCTTCGGCAAGGCAATCGGCGGGTGTCCTCCGGCTCAGCCAGCGATTGAGCCAGCCGTAATGCTCACGAAATATCGCATCGACGACGTGTGGACGGGCCGTGCAGTCCGTCGCAATCATCGATTCACTACCGGACACACGATCCACGCCGCGACTCCCTTGCTGTCGCCAGAGCAGACATCCTCCCCCCACCGGCATAGACCCTTGCTTCCCGAGACACACTCCGCATGCCACTTGACCTACTGCCGATTCAAAGTGAACTCGATTGGTACCGTCATCGTCAAGGCCATATCTGGGACGGCAGCAGGCGGAGCCGGCAGGCGGACGCGACGGAGCAGCGATCGGACTTCGCCATCGAGGTCAGGGTACCCGCTGGACTTCACCAGCTCGGCCTGCACCACAGAGCCTTTTCGGTCTACCACGAAACGCGCGTATATCGTCGCTTCCTGATGAGCGAACCGAGCCGAGGCAGGATAGCGTTTTGCGCCTTCCAGTCGTGCGAGGACCGCCGACTCCCATGTCTCCCGCGCTTGGGGATTAGCACTTGCGTCCGACGCAATGCGATTCTGCTCTGCTTGGGCGACGGCAGACGCACGTGGCGGCGTAACAGGACTGTCTGGCCGGGGCGGGGGGGTGTCGTTCGCGCGCGACGGGACGGGTACAGGTACAGGTACAGGGATCGGATCGAGCCCCCGAGGGACGGTAGGTACGTCCGGCGTCGCGGGCCGGGGCCTGGGTCGATCATGCGGCTGAGATGTTACGGGCTTCGGCTGCGCAACCGGGGCAGGAGGTGCATTCAGCAATTCGATCGAAAGGCTCGGCGGAGCCGGTTCGATGCGCTGTGCAGGAAGGACACGCACGAACAGCATGACGAGGACCGCGGCATGGAGCAGCGCCGTTGCCAACACGGCGACCTGCCAGTCGCGTCTAGAAGACCCGGTTGTCGGCGTCATTTGGTCTGCTGCGCGCCTCTGCCCACGAGCCCTACCTGAGAATAGCCTGCTGCTCGAAGGGCATCGAATGCATCCATTAGCGATTGGTAGGTCAGTGTTTGGTCGCCCAAAAGCAGGATGCGATCATCATGCATCGCGTGAACTGCAAGCAACGCCTCGCGCAAGCCGCTTGGCGCAACTATGTGGTTTCCGACCACGAAGGAGCCATTGGCCTTGACCGTCACCGTGATTGGCTTCGGCTTGATCAGCGTGTCAGCCTTTGAAGACGGCAGGTTGACATCCTGCGACACGGCGCTGGTCTGCGCGGCGACCATGAAGATGATGAGCAGCACTAAGATGACGTCGATGAACGGGGTCAGGTTGATTTCGCTGAGATCCTCCATGTCGTCTTCAAGTTTTTCAGCGATACCCATTCGTGATTCTCCCGTCTAATTGCAATCTGGATCGAAGGTGACGCAAGCTTACCGCGAGATATGCCTGCTTTCGACTTCGCGGCCGGTCAGACTGTTCACCATCGTCGCCATGTCGGCAAGGCGATGACGATATTCGGCCAGTCGACGGTTGAGCAGATTGTACATGATGGTTGCCGGGATTGCGGCCACCAGTCCTAGCGCGGTGGCCAGAAGCGCCTCTGCGATCCCCGGCGCCACGACCGACAGGCTCGTCGACTGCGACTTCGCGATCCCGACGAAGCTGTGCATAATGCCCCATACGGTGCCGAAAAGCCCTACGAAAGGCCCGACCGAGCTGACCGACGCCAGGAACGGCACGCCGTTGCGCATCTTCGCGACGGCGTTGCTTTCGACCCGCGATATGCGATCAGCGACGCGTTCGCACGCCCCTGCCGTCCTCCCCTGCAGGATCAGGGCCTCCGACTTGCCGAGTTCCTCCCGGGCGGCTTCCACCATCGCGTCCGATGGCGCGTCGGCGACGTCGATGCTCGCCAGCGTGCGTGCGATGCGCACTGTTTCCGTCGCATCCCCGACTGCCCGACTGCCTCGCGAAATTTCCCGCATCTTGGCGACGAACACCGCCCAAGTGGCGATGGACGCCATCAACAGCAGCATCATGACGGCTTTGACGACGGGAACGGCGGCCCAGAACATTGACGCCGGATCGAAGTCGGTATGATCGATGCCCTGCGCCAAGGCGGGCGACGGCGCGCAAACGAGGAACGCCGCCGTTGTGGCGATCATCGCCAGGCGACGCGATATCGGCTTGTATCGATGACAGGTTCGCATGGTCATATATCCGGTGAAGAGGGAGGGTCGGTGGCAGGGGCAGAGACTGGCCTGATCGACCAGCCGTCCTCCCGGAGATCGAGTATCGAGTCATGGAACGGAATCACGCTGGCGCGATGTGCGACACTGACCATCGTCGCGCCGCTGTCGAGCAACAGGCCATAGAGGTGAGCTTCCATCGGCTGATCGACCGCGCTGGTCGCCTCGTCCAGGAAGACATATTCGGGTGCGTTGACGATGACCCGGGCAAAGCCGATCCTTTGCTGTTCGCCCAGCGAAAGTATCCGCCCCCAGTCCTTTTCGGCAGCCAGGCCCCCGTTGCGTTCCGCGATCCGCGGCAGACGGACGGTATCGAGCGCCGCCAACAGGACGTCATCGCCCACGCTGCCATCGTCCTGCCTGGGATACAGTATCTGGCTGCGCAGCGATCCGAGGGTCATGTACGGCTTCTGCGGCATGAACATCGCACGGTCTAGCGCGGGCATGTGGAGTACCCCTGTGCCGCGCGTCCACAGACCCGCCAGCACGCGGAGGAACGAGCTTTTGCCGACGCCCGTCTGCCCCACGATGAGCATTCGTCGGCCTGGCCGCAGTTCGAGCGAGATGTCCTTGACCAGACTCAGTTCGCCACCCGGCGTCTGGTAAGAGACGTGATCGAGACGGATGGCGTCCGCATTTCCCCGCACTTCGATGCCCGCATCGCCGTGGGCCGAATTGCGATCGCGGCGTCGCTGCTTGAGCGCCTCCGTCTTCTCCAAGATCTGTGCGACGCGGACGATGTTGGGCGCGATTCCGGTAAGCCGAGGAAAGAGATTGATAACGTTGCTCAGGTCGCTCGAGATGAGGAATGCCGCCGCCCCCGCCTGCGCGATGGCTCCAAACTGGATCGTCCCGTTAAAGAACAGCGGCACGACAAAGAGAAAAGGCAATACGAACCAGGCCAGCCTGAATATCTCCATGATTACCGAGATCTGCAGGTCGAACACGATCTTGCGCATTGCCTGCCGGATCACGTGCTCAATACGGGCGGCGAGGTGTTTGCGCTCCGCCGCCTCGCCACTGTAGAAGGCGATGGTTTCAGCATTGTCGCGGACATTCAGGATACCGTAGCGAAGGTCGGCTTCCGCGATCTTCTGGTCCCAGCTGATCGCGATGCCTGGCCGATACATGTACACGCTCGCCGTTACGTGAAGAACGACGTACGCCAGCACCGCAACCGTCATACGTGGCGATATCGCCATCAGAATGCTGATCTGGATGACGCTGGAAAAGCCAAGGCTGAAGATAGTGCGCGGCACCGAAACCAGAACCTCGCACATCGGCCCGACCTCCTCCTGGATCCGCTGGTCGGGATTGTCGATGTCCTGGTCGATGTTGATATCGTAGTAGGAGCGCTGTTCCAGATAGCGATCGATCAGGTCGCCCGTGAGCCATTTGCGCCACTGCGCCACCAGATAGGGGGCGACCGCACTGCTGGTCATTCCGATGAGGAACGTGCCGACCATCACCGCGACCATCAGCCAGGTGGTTGACCAGAACACGTCGACATTACGCCCAACGATCGCGTTCGTCTGCTTGCCCGTCAGGATCGTCATCCAGCCGGAGAGTAATCCGCTCACGGCGCTGATCGCGAAAGTGTAGCCGAACATCGACCACGCCGTCCACGATCCTCGCCGCCACCAGTAGAGCCGGCAAACGAGCAGCATCCGTCGAAAGAACTTCGCATCAATCCGTCTGTCATGCGGATCGATGTAGATGCGCGAGCGCGCCGTCCCGCTTTCGGGCTTTAATCTGGCTTGGCGCGCCATCAGTCCGCCCGGGGAGCGAGCACGGGTGTTGCAAGGTCTGCCGCTCGTAGACTTGCTTCGATCAGGTCGCGATTGCCCGACACCGTTCCGGCCAGCCTGCCACGCTCGGGCAGCAGGCGGAGCGCCGCCGCAGCTAGGAACGCTGGGCTTAGTTCCTCGACGGCATGGCGATAGGCATGCAAATCTCCCTTTCCTGCCCGCTCACGCGTATGCAGATCCTGCATTGTGGAGACCGCCCTTCCGGCGTTTTCGTTCAGGCGGGATAGTCGCTGACGCTCCTGGCGGCGGAAAGCTTCGATCTCCGCATCGGTTGGAGGGGCATCTTGACGAAGTCCGGCGAGCAGATCCTCTATGGCGCGAACCGCCTCACCAACCGCGTCCAGCGACACGTTCGTGGTGATCCGCGCACTCATTGGCCCAATACCGGGCGTCGGTTGACCAGCGCTGCCATTGACGCCGTAGGTCAGGCCTCGCTTTTCGCGAAGAAGCGCATTGGCGCGCGACCCGAAATCGCCGGCCAGGGCATGGACCAGGCATCCCAATGCAGCTTCGTCAGCCAGGCCTTCGATCGGGGCGATCCAGGCCAAGGTTACTGCGACGGCATCGCCCGAAGATTCGACGATGCGAATGCCTGGCGTTGCGGGCGAAACATCGAGCCGCTGGGTCAGCGCCGGCACATGGGTCGATGCCCAGCCCTCCATCATGTCGTCGAACATCTCGCAGACTTCGGTGACGTCCACGTCGCCGGCCAGCAGCACCACCGTGCTCGCTGGGTCCCATGCCTGCGCATGAAAATCAGTAACCGTGGGAACGGTCAGATTGTCGATGAGGTTGGGCGATGCTCCAGCGACTGCGGCGAGACGGTGGCGGTCGCCAAGAAGCAATGCGTATAGTTCGCGCTGCGCTTTCTGGCCGGGGGCACTTGCACCCCTTGCTTCCGTAGCGAGCACCGCGACGCGCCGTTCATAGTCGTTCGAACCATAGCGAGGCCGCAGGATCGCGTCTGCAGCGATTGCCGCCGCAGCGGGCAGCGCAGCAATCAGCCCGCTGACGTCCAGCCAGAGATTCGTCGAAGCGGCGTTCATGGCCACCGACAAACCGGCACGCGTAACGCGTTCTCCGAAAGCGGCGGCGTCGTCCGGTCCTGCGCCGATCAAGGGCACGGATGTGACGAGCGACGCCAAACCCTCCAGGCCTTCTGGTTCGTTCCCTTTTCCCATGGCGCTGAGGACGCGCAGGTGGAAGGCGGGATCGTTTGGCCGGCGCGAGATGCGCAGCCGCGTCCCGTTTCTAAGTCTGGTCTCCTCCCATGCGGGGACGTTCACACGAGTCACTGCGGGATCGCCGGGTTGGGGGACGGTCGTAACCCCGACGGTCACAGCGGGATACGTCCCGTGGGGAAGCACGATCAGCGTCATGGATGGCAGCCGGAGCCATTTGGCCGCCGCGGCACGTATCTCGCTTTCGTCCATTTCGGCGACGAGCCTGGCTTCGTCGAGGAACCAGCCTGCATTGCCATAGAATGCCTCGCTGCTGCAAAGGCGCGCCGCCACCTGCTCGAATTCGCTCATCGAACGGGTCGCAGTGACAAGCCGCCTGATCCGAAGCCGGTCCAGATGCTCGGCATCGACAGGGGTCGAGACGAACGCGTCGATGACGTCGTCTATCTGTCCCTCAAGGCGCGCGCCTTCGGTCGCCAGGGTCGCCTGGGCCATCACCATGCCGTTGGCCCGCCCCGGGGTCAGCGTCACGGCGGCGGCACTCGCCAACCCGAGTCCGTTGACCAGTTTCCGGTGCAGTGGGCTCGCCGTTCCGCTGCCGATCAGGTCCGCGGCCAGCGAAAGGGCAAGGTTTTCACGCGGCGAGGCGACCGCGGACGCGGTATTCCACGTCTGGACATGAAAGCCCGGTCCGTCGATCCAGTCATATGCCCGGACGACGCTCTGGACGGGAGGCGCCTCCACCCGCGCCTCCGTTCTCGGGGGCATCATTCCACCGGGGATCACCCCGAAAAAGCGTTCGATCAAGGCGAACGTCGGTTCTACGTCGAACCCGCCGGTGACCACCAGCACCGCGTTACAGGGGCTGTAATGGGTGGCGTGCCATTCCCGCAGCGACTCGGCCGTATAATGTGCGATATCCGTGGCATGGCCGATCACGGGATGCCGATATGGATGCCCGGCGGATAGCATTCCTTCGGAAAGCCATTGATTTAGCCGGCCGAGGGGACGCCCCTCGTTCTCGCGCTTCTCCTCGATCACCACCTGGCGTTCACGTTCGATGATGGCGGGATCCAGACTGTTTGCGAAGTCGGCCATGCGGTCTGCCTCGGCGAACAGCGCCAGTTCGACAACATGGGACGGCACCGTCTGGAAGTACCGGGTGATATCCCGCATAGTCATCGCGTTTACCTGGGTCGCGCCGGCGTCCAGCATTCGCGTCATGTAGCTGCCCGGCAGGGCCCGGGTGCCCGCGAACATCATGTGTTCGAGAAAATGCGCCAGGCCGCTCTGCCCTGGCCGTTCGTCCATCGATCCGACCCGGTATGCCACCGAGATGTGGGCAAGGGACGTCGTCGTGTCGGGCTGCAAGAGCACCGTCAGTCCGTTCGACAGAATATGGCGCTGGAAGGTGTGGCGCGCCTCGATCAGTGGCATGATGTCGGGCACGCGCAGACGCCATCCCCGAACCGTATCCACCCCCTTCGGTATCGTCGACATGTCGTGCCTCACAACGTACCTCGAAGCGTGAACATCACCGATCGGGGCTCTCCGTAGAAGTTCAGCCCGGCATTGTTCACGATCGCATAGTACTTCGTGTCTGTAACGTTGTTCAGGTTGACCTGCAGATCCACGTTATCGTCGATCTGGTATTTGACCATCAGGTCTCCCCGGACATAACCCGGCCTGTTGGTCGGGATGTACGCGTTGGTGAATGCGCCGTTCGAGAACGTGGACAGAGCACTCCAGGGGTTGATTGACGTCTCGGCGTGCAGGCCGCCGCCGATGGTGAGGGCATCGTCCAGGACAGGCGGCTGCCAGGCGGTCCAGATCTTGATCAGATGTTCGGGCGTGATGCGCTGCGCCGGAAAGCCCGACGACGCGCTTGCCGCCGGGCCGGGCCGCTGTCCGAGCTGGGTATAGGTATAGGACGCATCAATCTTCAGACGGGCCGTCAGGGCGCCTTGAGCCTGGAGTTCTCCGCCGGTGCTGGTCTGATAGGATCCATCGATGCGATAGCAGCAACTCGCACCGGTAGTCGCATTGTTCGGCAGGAAGGTGCTGGGATCGAAAACGGGCGTGTTATTGGTTTCGATGTAGAACAACGATCCCGCCACGTTCAGGGCACCGCCCGCGAACGTGCCCTTCAGGCCGCCCTCGATGTTCTTGCCGACCATGGGTGGCAGGTAAGCCCCCTGCGCGGTGACATAGTTCGCCCGGTCGAAGATGGTGTTGTAGTTTGCGTAGGCTGAAAACCGCTTCGTCAGATCGACAACTAGGCCGAGGTTCGGTACGGTAAGATTGTCGTAGCTGATCGCCGTGTAGCGCTCACTCCCGGAAGGCGCCCGGGAGGTCAGATTGAGGTCGAACTTTGAATAGCGGTCGGATATTGTCAAATGCAGCCAGTCAGCTGGTGAAATTCGCAATGATCCATAAATTCCCAGCTGCCGTTGACTAGAACGGGGGAAGGATCTCCCCGTGAAACCCGGCGTTGCCCCCGCGGGAATCGGAGGAAACGCGTTGGGGTCGAACGGCACGACCGTGTAGTTCCTAAGGAAAAACGTTTTGAGCGGAACGACCGTACGCTGGGTGATGGACTGGGAGTTGCCGCCAGCGGTCAGGTCGACCTTCACCCCCAGGACATGGAAGGTGCCGTCGATGAATGAATCGATGATCTGCTGATTGGACGTCGTCGGGCCGCGCGTGACCGTCAAAACGCCCTGGTTAGGCCCGCCTGGCGTTACACCGATCGTACCCGGCGTGTTCCCAAAGTTAAACGCATCGGCATTTCCGTTCTGCCAGTTGAACGACGAGTTCACTTTGAACGTCCAGCTTTGCCCGATTTTCTGGGCAAGTTGCGCAAATATTTCTCGCGTTTTTGTCGATGAATAGCTCCAAGGCGTGCACAGGCATGTGGCACGTGGCAGGTCCAGCAACTGCCCCTTGTCATTTGCGGGAAGCCCGAAAAAAGGCGTACTACGCTGATAGCTGATCTTTCCGCCGATATTGATTCTCGTCGATGGCGCTGGCTGCACTTCGGTATTCAAATAGAGCTGCCAAAATTTCCGATGCGCGGTGTCATAGAAGAAATCGTTGCTCTGCGCGGTGAACACCCCACGAGCCTTGACCAGTCCGTCCAGCAGCACTGGCGACGACACGTCCACGATGCCGCGGAAATTGTTCCATGATCCAGCCTGCAGGGTGGCTTCCAACGCGGCATGATCGAGCGGGCGCTTGCGTTCCAGGCTCACGGAGCCGCTGGCGCTCCCCACGCCTGTAAACGTTCCGGCGGAGCCACGCTGCATGCTTATGCTGTCATAGATCGAAAGGTCGTCGAGTACGGTGTATCGCGATGCGAAGTTCTGGGTGGTCCCGATCGCCAGTGGCGATCCCCCGTCGATCTGGATGTTGGTGATGCTGTAGCCGCGAGACGTGAGTATGCCGCCCGTCGAAGTGACGCCAGGCAGGACGTCGAGTCCCGCGTTGAACCCGGTGATCACGCGGTCGTCGAGTTGTTGCCGCGTCACCACCGATACCGCAGCGGGCGTGTCCTTTAGCGCCAGCGCACGCTTGGACGCGACGATTGCGCCGTTCGTCGTATAGCTCTTGGTGCCCTCCGTTGCGATCGGATCGCTGCTCCCGTTAGCACCCACGTCAGCGTTTTCGGACGTGCTTGCCGCCACCCGAACCGTGCCCAGCACCTTTCCGCCTGCGGAGATCTGGTCCGGAGCGAGGTCGCGAACGACGATCCAGTTCCCCGACTTGTCCGGTCGCGCGGAAAGTCCGCTACCCTGCAGCACTTGCCGAAGCGCGGCGTCGGCCGACATTGCGCCCTGCAGCCCTGGGACGGTGCGACCTTCGACAATGGACGGATCGAATACAATGCGCCGGCCCGACTGCGCGGCGATCGAGATGAGGGCCTCACCCAAAGCACCTTGGAAAATGTTGAAGTGTACAGTCTTTTCAGCAGCGAAAGCAGGCGTTGATCCTGCCATTATGGCGATCATTGCGCTCGTCGCTCCCCGAAGTTGCTTGCTCCACATTGCGTCCACAGTCGTCCCCCCCCCCCAGCGGCAGCGACTGCAAAAGTCGCTCCACCATGTTTGACGGACGATTACGAAAAAGTGACACTCGGAAGCGTGAGTTTTTTTGCGGGATAGCGCAGGCTGAGCAACCTCCACCGGTCCGTCCGGATAGCTAATTATTGTATTGTCGCCTCCGCCGCCATTGCCGGGCGTAGGTTGAGCGAAGCAGAACCGAAGGCCGGAGCGGGGACCGAATGTCAACTCTTGGGCGATCGTGTTGAAAATGCCGGCCTTAGCGCAGGGTGGACCTGGGCTTGGAAACCGAGGCAGGCGTTCCCGCCGTCCAAGTCGAGAGACCAGTGCTGTTTGAGTCCTTGCGGGATCGCCATAGGGGCTCGCGTCCCAAGCGCGCGCTTGCGGCCGCCACGCGTGCGCACCATCAGCCGCTCCTCACGATACCGCCGGGCTGGTCCGCCGCACCGGAGATGCATTCCACCAGTCGATGTTCTGCTCGCAATCGGCTGAATGCCCGCACCCTGACGTTCAAGCTCGCGATCCGGTCTCTGGAGGACGGCGTTCACTACCGCCGATCTTTAAAACATGCGGTCGATGCGTTGCTTGCCGCAGGGGGACGCGACGTCCGTAAAATATTCCTGAATTTGGCATATAGGTCCGACTATTTCCGCATCGATAACCATTTTCCTACACCATCCGCCCTTGAATCTGTCATACACATTCTTGTGGGCTGCTAGTTTATGAGCCATATTCTGACGGATCCGGCGTCAATCGGCTCCAGTTTACGGTTAGATCGAAGCATGAAACTCATTGCATTTTTCAAAGGCTGGTGGCGGCCGCTTCCCCTATGGCTAAAAGGGGCAACACTTATAGCCGCCTATCCGGCTTGGTTCCTCCTTCTGTATTGCATTCTGACCGGCCAGGCGAGAAACCCCTTAACCGTTGTCGCGTTTGGCATTTACTTGATTGTTGCGCTCCTACACCTCGCATATAATGCATGTGACTGATTTCGTGCCTTCGCTAACACGCCCGGAGCGTGAGCCAAATTGGGTATCGAATCATAGCAGGCAGAGCTTACGACCGCGAAAATCGAATTCGGTGCCGCGCCGATAGCAAAGCCAATCGGGTCACGGAGCCTCACTCGATCGATGCGCTGATCACCAGTGATTTCGACGAGTGCAAATCATATGATATTTGGCATATAGATTCATACCCTTTTACTATTGCCCCCTTGGATCAGGGATTCTGCCGCTAGATATGTAGTATATGTTCTTGCACCGTGATAGCTTTTCGGTCATATTCTGATAAAGCCGGCCTAAGTTCGGCTGCTAATTTAGGGGACTGGCATGTCTTTTTTCAGCTCTACATTCATGGCTCACTCCCCGAATTTCCCCTTAATCATGGGTGGCGCGGATTTCGCTCCAGCTGCTTTCGTCTCCCCGTGCTGCGGCGGCGCAAATAGTCGATGGTTGACGATTTAATGCTTGGGCCGGCCCAAAGGCGCGGATCGTTATCGATCGGAGCGGTCATCGCCAGTATCACGCTGGCGATCGTTTGCGTCACCTTCCTGGTCCGGCGTGGGACCGATGACAGGTCTACCGACACCGACTCGATTACCGTGGTTCATGGAGCCGCGCCGGTGAGGACGACCGACAGCATTCAGATCCGAGGTGGCATTCGAGCTATGCCGCCCCCGCCTGCGGATGAGGTCGCCTTAATGGAGAAGGAGATGGCAGCTAGCCCTCGGGATCAGCGTGCCGCAAGCGATGAAGTCCGCCTTCGCGACATCGTCAAGACGACGTTACCAGGTCTGCGTTCCCCGGTCATCTTATGCGCTGGGCTAACCTGTCGCATATCTGGTGACATGCCCACAGCTATCGATGGACCGCGGGGGGGGTATTTTCGATCGGTCAGCTTCTACGACGCGATCTTCGCTCTGGGTTATTCACCCGGCCCGGACCAATTTAAGACGCAGGGCGATGACACCGCCGTCCTGCTGTTTTTGAAGCACGAGATTTAAGCATCTGCCGATTACCTTCTTAGTCGAGTAAATAGCGTTCCCATCAAAGGAAAATAAAGCAAAGCTTTAGAGAGAGGCGAGAAAATGGCATTATCTTCTTTAGAAATAGCCCAACGGCGTTGTATCGGGCGCCCCCTTATTGGCACCCTATTTGCTATACTATTAGCTTTTTTGGGCTTTGCGACGCCCGCTGCGGCGACAACATCGCAGTTCCGCGGGATGAACTGGGCACAACCGGGCGACAACTTCAGCAAGAGCCCGCTGGTGATCGACGGACTAGCAAGCACCGATAGCTACGCCACCGTCCAGGCGAAGGCCAACGCGCTGTATGACGACATGCAGTCGTCTCTTGGTATCAACACCATACGCCTGCCCATCAACACCCATACGATCAGCTCCGCCTGGTGGAATAATTATCGCGGCGCGATCGACGCCGCGACGGCGCGCGGCTGGAAAGTCATCCTCGCCTATTGGGAGGACGGTGCCGCCTCGGGAGGACGTGTCAGCAATCTGGCTGCGTACAACGCAATGTGGTCGACCGTGATCAGCCAGTACGGCTCAAATAATTTAGTCTACTTCGAACCGATGAACGAGCCTCACGGCTATTCGCCGACGGATTGGCGGAACTTCGCGGCGAACTGGCTTTCGACGCATTCGGCGGCGGTGCGCGGCCGGGTGCTGATCGGTGGCACCGGTTATAGTAACGACCTGCGAGAGGTTTGCAGTGATCCCCGTTTCTCCGATACCTTGTTCTCGTTCCACCATTATGCCTTCTTCTTCGGCACCAACACCTATGATGGGTGGCGCTCGAGCGTCATCAATCGTCTGGGCAATTGCGCTTCCCGTGCGGTCGTAACGGAGTTTGGTGCTCCCATGAATAGCGGGCTCAACTATCGCGACCCGAACAGCACCAATAACTTCGTGAGGCACATCCGCGCGCTGACGCAGGTGATGCGCGAAAACGCCATGGGCGGATCGTACTGGCCGGCACTCGGCGGCAAGCCGGGCGCGATCGGCTACGACTGGTACTCGATGTTTGCCAAGAGCGGCACCGGAACCGATCTCAACTTGGCGCTGCGTAACCCTAATGGCGGAGTCCGGCTGCGCTACGCGTTCGGCGACGCTGTGAGCGGTGACGGCGGTATCGGGACAGGCTCGCTCATCAACCAGAATTCAGGCAAATGTGCTGATATTGCTGGAGGCTCGACCGCGAACGGTGCCGAAGTCACTCAATACACCTGTGGGGCGGGGGCGAATCAGCGCTGGTCGTTGCGGGATGTCGGCAACGGCTACTACCAATTCGTGTCGGGATTGACAGGCAAGTGCCTGGACGTCATCGGCGCCTCGAACGCTGACGGCGCGAAGGTGGCGCAGTATACTTGCTCTAGTGGCTCAAATCAGCAGTGGCAACTCCGCGCGGTTGGGTTATACTTTCAGCTCGTGGCGCGACACTCGGGCAAGTGCCTTGATGTTCCGGCGGGCTCCACTGAAAACAGCACCCGGCTAAAGCAGTATGAATGCAATACCGGCACAAACCAGCGATGGACCATCTGACCTATGCGGGGGAATCGAGGAATCCCCCGCGACTTTCATCGTACGGGGGCCGTTATCGACCGTCCTCTCATCAACCGTGTCGTTTGCTGTCCAACACGGAATTCCGGCCCTAGTGAAGCAACGGGTGGGTTTAAACCCACCCGTTGCTTTTCGAGTTTCGAGTTCGGTGGCGAACGCTGCGGGTGTGGCGTAGCGAGCGAGGAGTGAAGCCTGATCATGGACGAAGTCCAGGCTCCAGCGCTGGTTGGGTAGCGCGAGCAGGAGGACAGGTGGCCCGCGTACTGACGTCCTACCTGTTTTTTAGCCAATTTGAGCGAGAGTTTTCCGGCCTTGAGAAGCCTTCGGGCAAGGAGCTGGGAATGAAGAAATCTAGGTACACAGACGAGCAGATTGCGTTCGCGCTGAAGCAGGCCGAAACCGGCACGCCGGTAGCCGAAGTCATCCGGCGGATGGGGATTTCGGAGCAGACGTTCTACCGCCAGAAGACGCTGTACGGCGGTCGGGGTCGGCGAGCTGAGGCGCCTGAAGCAGCTTGAGGATGAGAACCGGCAGCTGAAACAGCTGGTTGCCGACCTGAGCCTGGACAAGCACTCCTGCAGGACGTTTTGGCAAAAAATGTATGGCCCGCCCCCGTCTGGCAAACATGAAACGCGATAGGCTGCTCAATCTGCGTAAATTAATCCGGCCTGTTTGTGAGACATCTCGATCCCTGGCCATGATGGGATACGCGCACGGTCGTCCTAACAAGCTGGTTCAGCCTTCGTACGCATCCGATAGGGGCCGCGGATTGACGGCTATCGGAGCGGGGCTGGTGCGTCAGTCCTTGTCGAGGAAGGCCTCGAAACCTTCTTCGGCCAGCGCGCTTTGGAAGGCTGCATCAGCCTGCCGATCGGTTTCGAACTGATCGTCCCAGACGATCGAGGTGTTGTGATCGTTGACCACTTCGAGAGACCACCCTCGCTCAGTTGCTAGACGGACGATGCGGACTTCCAGTCGCCTGCCGCCTCGCTCGATCGTCCGGTTCAGCGAAGATTCGATCAGTTCGGGTTCGGGTTGGGGATCAGTCATCAGGCAGCCTCTTGCACGAGCGGCGTTTTACGAAGGCGGGTCCATTCCCAAGGCAGCAACTCGTGAAGCCGGGATTGCGGCAGATCGGCGATACGGACAAGTACGTCGGTAAGCCACGCGAGCGGATCGACGCCGTTGAGCCTGGCGGTGCCGATCAGGCTGTACATCATCGCAGCGCGCTCACCGCCGCGATCCGAGCCGACAAACAGCCAGGCTTTCCTGCCGCGGGCTACGCTGCGCAACTCTCGCTCGGCCGCGTTATTCGTCAGGCAGATCCGACCGTCCTCGAGAAATGTCGTGAATCCGGACCAGTCGTTGAGCAGATAGGCGATCGCTTTGGCGACGGCATCGTGACGCGACAGAATGCCGCGCTTTTCCCGCATCCAGGTTTCCAGTGCTTGGATCAGGGGTGCGACGCGTTCCTGGCGCACGCTCAGGCGCTCGCCGGCAGTCAGCCCGTTGATCTTTTGCTCGATCGCGAAGATCTGGTCGATCCATTCCAGCGCCTCCTTCGCGAACGGCGAAACGAGCGGCACGCCGCCCTTCTGGCGCTTGAGCTGACGCGCCACATCGGCCAGCTCGAAGAACTGCCGACGAGCGTGAGCCCAGCAATTCGCCCGCGTCATCGGTTTGTCAGCCCAGCCATCGCGGAACATGTCGTTGAAGCCGGCATAGCGGTCGACCTGCAAAATGCCGGTATAGCCAGCGAGATGGCCGCGGGGATGTTCGCCTTTCCGGGTCCGCGAGTAATAGCACAGCACTGCCGGCGGTGCTGGACCGCCGAACGGGCGGTCGTCGCGCACGTAATCCCAGATCCGCGCGACGTCGGTCTTGTACTTCGCCAGCCGCGGGACGGTGGTGTCATCGCCGTGGAGACGCTCGGCCGCCAGGACGTGCGCTTCAATTAGCAGGAACAAGGGCCTGGCAGCTACGCTCACTGCGCCGATCTGATCTGCGAGCGTCGACAGGCTCAAGGAGATGCCCTCGCTCTCGAGGCGATCGCGCTGACTGTTGAGCGGCTGGTGCAGACCGTATTTCTGAAAGACCAAACTGGCCAGAAAGTGCGGCCCGAACATGCCCCTCGGGGTGACGTGGAACGGCGCCGGTGGCTGGCTGATCTTCTCGCACCGACGGCAAGAGACCTTTTCCCGCACGGTCTGAATCACCTTGTGGCGGGCGGGCACCTTTTCGAGCGTCTCGGTGATGTCGGCCGGAAGATGGCTAAGGTCGGCAGACCCGCAGCAGGGGCACAGCTCGGGCGCCGGGATGACGACCTGTTCGCGCGGCAAGCCTGGATCGAAGTCGCGACGGGTGGACCGGACGCGGGTGAACGCGGTCACCGTCGTCGCTTTAGCGGCGGCTATTGCGCCGAGGCTCTCGGCTTCGGCAGCGTCCGCCTCGAGTTCCTCGAACGTCAGTTCCAGCTGGTCGATCAGCCGACGGCTGCGCTCCGAGCTGGCGCCGTATTTGTCGCGGCGCATCTTCTCGTTTATCAACTCGAGATGAGCATTGCGGGCTAGCAGATCGGCGTTGATCGCTCTGACGCGCGCCGCTTCGGCTTCGGCTTCGGCATTGAGCGCGTTCGCCTGGCCCTTTTCCGCGAGATCACGAGCGACCGCCAACTCAGTGCGAAGCTGCAAAAGCTCGTCGGAGGCATCGCTCGAAAGCATGCCCGATTATACCAGAACACCTTTGAGGAACCTACGATTTTTGGCAGATTTCAGCCGCTTTTGTCATCCCGGCTGCCGCTGGAATTTGTTACCCAACGTGGGTCGGACGCCACGTTTCCTGCGGGTTGCGCCAGTCGATACCTTCGAGCAGGCATGCCATCGCCGAGCCCGAGATCGCGACTGTGCCGTCCTTTGCAGCTGGCCACACGAAGCGGCCGCGCTCCAGCCGCTTGGCATACAGCGACATGCCCAGCCCGTCATGCCAAAGGATCTTACACAGCGCCCCGCTCTTCCCGCGGAACACGTACAGGTCGCCGGCGTGGACGTCCTTGTTCAGCGCTTGTTGAACCTGCAATGCGAGCGAACGCATGCCACGCCGCATGTCCGTGTGACCCAACGCCAGCCAAACTTTCGCGCCGTTCGGAACAGGTATCATCGGATCACGGACTTGAGCACCGCGGCCACCTGATCGGGCGACGCTGATGCAAAGACGCTCACGCGTCCGCCCCGCGCCAGATCAACGACGATGGTCGGCTGCACGATAGGCAATTCGACAGGGCAATCATCAACGACCACCGCTTCGGCGAAGCCGGCGACCGCAGTCGTCGCATCTGACCGTCGGCAAAGCTTGCGGCGCCAGGTATAGATCAACCCCGTCGAAACATCGTGCCGCCGAGCAACCTGCGCAACAAACGCACCCGGTGCAAAGGCCTCCGCCAGGATTTGCACCCGTTCCTCATCACTCCACCGGCGACGGCGCTCAGGCCCGCCAAAAACCGTGATTTGACCCACAATACCTACTCCTAAGCGTACTCTTAAGAGCGCGCTTAAGACCGGTCCTTCGCCTGACCGGCAAGGCGGCCGCTACCGGAGGCGTACCAGCCTTCAACGGCTGCATTTTTGCTCCGGCTTGGACCGTATCGCCATCGACTGTTTGCCATCACTCCTCGTGCTGCAGACCTGGGTGTTGCGGTTTGAGCGTCAGGCGGCGATCGGCATGCGAGGCCGATACTCTACCCATGGCGTTGGCGCCGAACGAGATGTGGTCGATGGATCTCGTCTCGGACGCCCTGTTCGATGGCCGGCGGTTACGAGCGCTGACCGTGGTTGACGCCTTCACCCGCGAAGCGCTGGCGATCTACGTCGACCAGGGGATCAAGGGCGAGCAGGTGGTCGAGGCGATGGCACGGATCTCGTTGACCTGCGGCGCGCCCAAGACCATTCGCGTGGACAATGGGCCGGATTCATCTCGAAGGCTATCGACCGCTGGGCATACGAGAACGGCGTCACGCTGAACTTCAGCCGACCGGGCAAACCAAGCGACAATGCGTTCGTAGAGTCGTTCAACGGTCGCCTTCGTGACGAGTGCCCGAACGCACATTGGTTCCTATCCATCGCGGACGCTCGAGCCAAGATCGAGGCCTGGCGACGGGACTATAACGAGAGCCGCCCTCACACATCGCTTGGCTGGATGACGCCGGTCGAATATGCTGCTGCAGCGGCTGCCAAGGCGACCGAACGAACGCCGGAAACTCATCCTCAGGTTGGATGAGAAACCGGGGGACCCTCACTATTATAGGGTACTTCCGTCGTCGGTCGCTACAATAAGGGGGGGGGGGGCGGGGCGCGTGCGATAAATAGTGCGTATAGAAAACTCCAAGCGGTCGCGTTTAGCACAAAGTATGGTGCTTGATGAAAATCATCAGAAACCTGCCTCCTCTTGTAGAGAGTGCCATCTTAGTAGCAACAAGGAGTCTTGGATCATGAAGTATATCGCCATGCCAGGTGGCATAGAATTAAGATAGAAATCAAGCATTTTATAAGGGCGCGCGCGGAGTGGATATCATATATAATATTATGATCAGTTCATTGTAGATCTAACTTCCGATACAGTTATGATTTTTACGATATATGCTCGGTGTGAATCTTTTTCATGGTCATTACCAAGACCTACTTTGGATAATGTACCCGAACGAGCGTTTTATTACAATCAGTTAGCCCGCGAAGCAGCGCGTTAAGCTTCGGCATATTTGAGAACCGCCAATATAGAAACCGACGCCCCCGAAATCCTTTGCCTATGCGGCTAAACCGGCGTAATTTATTCGATCAAGTAGATCGTAAGAAGCTGAAAATCTATCAGCGACGAACATCCAGTTGACCAGCGAGATAGGCATCCAGATCGGCCTGTTGGAATAACGAGGCATCGCCTGGCAGCGAATGTTTGAGCGTTGCGAGAGCAAGTCCCGTTCGCGCGATTCCCGCGATGCCTTGTCCGCTTTCCAGCGCGTGCAGCACACCGGCGGCAAATGCATCCCCACCACCAATTCTGTCTACGATGCCAGCAAGTGGCACCTCTTTTTCTTGAACACATTCGGCGCGGGTATCGATTCGAGCGGACAGTCGGTGCCGATCGACATGCTCTATTACTCGCTTCGTCGAAGCTATCATCTGCAACCTTGGAAAAGCAGCAAAAGCTGCCTCTGCAGCCCCACGACGCGGATCGGAGCCATCCCTTAAGAACTCATTGCGGCCCAAGAGCATCTCAATGTCACGATAGTCGCCGAACATAAGATCAGCATATGCAACGATCTCCGAGAGAAATTGACGCGGGTCTCCGTCCCAACGCGCCCATAACTTGCCACGCCAGTTGCCGTCGAATGAAACAGAAATACCGCGTGCCGACGCAGCTTTGACCGCTGCAAGAGCGGTGCGTGCCGAAACTAAACCCAATGCAGGCGTGATTCCGGATAAATGCAGCCGGGTGACGCCCTCTAGCAGGGCAGCCCAATCCCAGACAGTCTCCGGCGCCTCGGCAAAGGCGGACCCCGCACGGTCGTAAAGGACGTCCGTAGCGCGCGAACCTGCTCCTGAAGTGACGAAATAAAGACCGATGCGCTCGCCGCCATAATGGATACCCCGCGTATCGACGCCGTGCCCGCGCAGCGTTGTGATGGCTGCCCGACCAAGATCGTTATCGGGTACTCGGCTGGCAAAGGACACGGCATGTCCGAGCCGAGCCAACTGCGTTGCGACATTAGCCTCTGCGCCCGCTACCCAAACGTCGAGACGGGGTGTCTGCATCAGTAATTCACGCCCCGGAGGTGACATACGCAGCATGATTTCGCCGAATGCAAGAAGTCGGCGACTCATCGCGCGAGCCACCCACCGTCGACCGCAAGGATGTGGCCCTGCACATACGCTGCCGCGTCTGAAGCGAGGAACACCGCAGCACCGCCAACATCGTGGGGATCGCCCCAACGCCCTGCCGGGATCCGGTCGAGGATCGCGGCATTGCGCGCAGGATCGTCCTGCAAAACCGCGGTATTGTTGGTTGCGATATAGCCTGGCGCTATCGCGTTGACCGTTATGCCGTGCTTTGCCCATTCGTTGGCGAGGAGTTTGGTAAGGCCGCCAATGCCTGACTTCGATGCGGTATAGCTCGGTACACGGACGCCACCCTGGAAAGTAAGCATCGACGCGATGTTGACGATCCGGCCGCGACCATTCGCGATCATGTGGCGACCGGCAGCTTGGCAGAGAAAGAACACCGACTTCAGATTGGTATCTATGACAGCATCCCAATCTTCTTCGGAGAAATCGACTGCATCCGCGCGGCGTATTATACCGGCGTTGTTGATGAGAATGTCGAGGCCTCCAAGGCCCGAGACTGTTTCATCGACAATGCGCTGGACGGGATCGATGCTGGAGAGATCCGCCGAGACGATCTGCGCGCGTCGCCCAAGACTGCGGATCGCCAACGCGGTGTCCTCAGCTGGGGTTCGCCCGACGAGGGCAATGTCGGCACCGCTTGTGGCCAATGCGATCGCAATCGCCTGACCGATTCCGGTATTTGCGCCAGTGACGACGGCGATGCGGCCAGAAAGATCGAAGGGGTTCATTGCTGCTCCTGCTTTCCTCCCTGGAAGGGAGTGTGCGGTTTAGGAAGATACGAAGAATATAGTAAATTGGCCGGGTCGCACGTTATCGTAGCATAGCTTCGTTCGCGTCATTTCAAGTGACGCTACCCGAGATTACAGACTGCAAATGCCTGATCCGATCCATCGAGATTATTCTAATACGGGTTCTCACATACCTGTATGGTAGGCAGGACCATCTACCTGAAGTATCTTTGTGCTATCAATAGATAGTGTTTCTGCATCAGAATGCCTAAATCTCTTAGTAGCTCACGTAGTAATCTTTTTGGAAATCTTTTCCTTCGTAGGCTAGCAACATTGTCCACGGCTTCGGCGTGGTCGTCCAATAGATGTCGTCTGCTGGAAGGCCTAGGGAGAGCAGACTTTCAGCAGCAATATACATGCTACCAGCGTTAGAATACCAATCGCCCAATGATGGTTGGTGTCGCGTGAAACCGATCGTCAGAAAGCCGTCAGCGTCAAAATTGGACGGGTCGGCGAACACGCGCCGTTGGGCAGCGACTGTTGCGGCGCGCACTTGACCTGCGGGAAGCGTTGCCGGCAACATTCGGCGCCACGCGAGGAGCCCAATAGGTTGATGCGCGGCAGTGCGATAAGTCAACGATCTGCCGATAGCCGCGTATGCACCGTCTGGTCCGATTGCCCGTTCGATTTGCGCTGCATAGCGCTGCATCCGCTTGATCTGGATCGGGAGCCGATCCTTTGGTTCAAGGCTGTTGAACGGGGCGTTGGTGTTGACCAGCACTTCCAAAATTTGTGTCAGCATCGGGTGAATGACGTAGCTGTTGTAATAGTCGAAGTGGAAATGGACACCGTCGGCATACCAGCCGTCCCCGACATACCATTCTTCGAACTTCCGGATCGCGAGGTCGAGACGCACCGGATCCCATTCCGCGCCGACCGCTAGAAGGAAGGCCTCGTTCATCGCTGCAAACAGGAGCCAGTTGGTATATGGCGGAGAAATTCTGCGAAGGCCCTGAATTTCCGCAATGATCCTGGCCTTGGTCTTAGCGTCAAGAGGCTTCCACAAGGCATCGGGCGCGCGCAACAGCGCGCTCGTGAAATAGGCGGAGTCGACCAGCGGCTGACCTACACCTTGCCACAGCAGATAATCGGGACTCTTGGGATCGACGGCATGCGCGTAGCTTTGCAGCGCTTGCTGTCGTAACTGGCTGCGCATGCGCCCTTCAGGCGTTGTATCGTCGGGGAGCGCAAGCCACGGCGCGATGCCGTCGATCAGTCGACCAAACCCTTCGAGATAGCCAACCCGCGGGTCGCGTCCATCCCATGTCGGACTCAGCTCGAGCTTCCATTCGCGCTGCAGTCGTCCGCGCGCCATGCGTCCAAGTATGGGGCTAGCCATCTTCTCGAGCAACGTAAGCATATAGGCACGATCGGCTGCGCCTCCGGGCAGGGAGGAGGTCAGCTTGTCCGCCTGCGCTTCGGCAGGGGCTGCGTTGAGCATCGCCCCACCCGCCAGACCGCCAGCGAGCGCGGCGAGAAAGCCGCGGCGTTCCAGTCCCTCGTTCATTTGGTATCCTTCGGTACGATGAAGTCTAGCCGTTCACTCGAGGCATAGGCGTCCCAGGCGGCCCGGGTGCGGAAACCGCTGACGCCCTTGTCCCACGTGGAACCTGCGTAATAAACGAATGGCTTGCCCGGGGTGGCCTTTACCAAAACCAGATGATTGTCGGCGTCGTCGCGAACAGCCACGATAGTGGCGGGGTTAACACGGATGGCGATGCCCATCCGACCATGCTCTCCGTCCTGCGGCCCCCACCAGGAAAGGACCCCCGTGACCCGGTCGACAGTCAGGTCGCCACCGGCACCGGTCGTGCGCTTTCCGATACCGATGCCAACAATAATGTCGCCCGGCTTGTCGGAGGACAGGGTCGAAACCATTCGGGTGAAATTGGTGCCGAGCGGCAGAGTAAAGCGTCGCGTCTCCCAAACCTTACGACCGACATCTATAGGCCATGGTGCGTACTCAACCTCGAAATCCGCTGCGGTAGGGCCATCCGACAGGATGCGGTAGGTGCGGTAATTACGTGAGGTCCAAAGCTTGTCGTCATACCAGATGCCAAGGCCACCCATGCCGCGCCCGGTGCCGACATTATAAAAGTCGATTCCCTCGCCGTGGTAAGCGTGCTGGTCGCCGGTACGTAGCTGCCGGTCTGCGAACGGCCAACGCACGTTCTTGCCCCAGGCGTCTATTCCTGATCCTGACGGCGGCTCAGCGGCCTCAAGCGCATGGCCGTAGATGCGGTGAGCGGTACGATCGTTTTCCCAGAGGAGGTCGTCGTAACGATAGTCCGCTAGTGTAACGCGCGACGCGGGTTCGCGTTCGGTGCCGACAGGCGGCGTCAGCGGCTTGGAGATTGGCGGCATGTCCTGCGCATGGGCAATGGCCGCGACCGCGGTCAGCAGCAGCAGCGGCGCAAGCCGAGCAATCATTGCACCACCGTTGCGCTGGCCGGCTGTGCCATGGCAGGCGTTGTGCCGTCGCCAGTGAAAGGATGCAGTACAAAGCCGAAGCTGCGTGGTGCCAGAGAAATGCGATAGGTCATCAAAGGCCTTCCGGTTGCGTCCCAGTTGGTGTTGCCGCCAACGCCGGACTGCGCGGCGTCAATGAGCAGGGTGTTATGGTCATGTGGGGCGATATCGCTGCTCCGCCGTGTACCTGGCGATCGGCGCGAAAGATCATCATACGGGAAGGCGAGGGCGTTCACCGACAGCGGGGCGTTGCCGGTGACGCGCAGTCCGTCGACCCCCGCCTGCGACAACTCCATCCATCGTACGTCTGTCTTGTTACCGGTTTCCTGCGGGCGCATGTAGTCATGGTTCTGGTCCGCGATCCGCCCGCGCCACAGGCCGACCGCTGCCCCCGTCTTGCGATCGGCATAACTTTCATGTGGCCCTCGACCGTACCACTCCACCGTGTCGATCCGCGATGGCATGCTATAGGCAAGTCCGATACGAAGCGGATCGGGCAAACCGGCTTTCAAGGGCGTGAAGTCAGTTTCGACTGCTACCGATCCGTCTCCGCGCATAGTATAGCTGGTGACAAAGCGGGCTGCACCATTACCGAGCGTGTAGCGGACGGTAACGGTAGCGCCACGCGCCTCGATGCCCTCGACGTGGCGCGTATCGGACGCAACCCTCCAGATGTCGTGGGTCTTCTCGACGCCGGTGCCGATGTCGTTGTCGATCAGCGCCCGGTAAAAATTGGGAGAGCCCCCCGTCAGCATCGTGCGGCCCCGGGCGCTATAATCGACAACCAGCCCTGTGTTGCGATCGATCGTTAACGTTGCACCTGCGGCGCTAAGGCGGATCGCCTTGCCCGCGTTCGACAGTACAACCGCTCCTGCCGACGCCACAGCCCGTGCGGGAACAGCATGCCCCCATGCGAATTGCTCCCAACCGATCACCTGCCCGGCGGGTACCAGCGGCACACTATCCGCTTTGGCACGGGCACGGAGCATTAACAGGTATTCGGCGCCAGGCTTGCGTACAAGCGAAGGTAGCTGGAGTGTCACCGCCTCGCGCCCGTGGGCGGGCGTACGCAGCGTCGGCAGCACAGCGTGTGCGACCGAGACACCATCCTCCAGCACGTCCCATGACAGTTCGTAGTTGGAAAGGTTGACGAAGTCGTGTCGGTTGAGGATCATCACCCGGCCACTAACCGCGTCGAAGTCGGCGAACTGGACCGGCGAATAGACCTTTTGTACCTCGAACAGCTGCGGGTTGGGCGTGCGATCGGGCTGGAGAAGACCGTCGCCGAACTCAATGTCCCCGCCTGGATTAGGGCCGTACTCGCCCCCATCGCCCCAATAAGGCTTCCCGTCAGGGGTCGTTCGGTTCATTGACTGGTCGACCCAATCCCAAATGAACCCGCCCTGCATCCGGTCTGGATGCGCATAGATGACGTCCCAATAGTCTTTCAGGTTGCCGCCCGAATTACCCTGCATGTGCGCGTATTCACAAAGGATCAGCGGCTGGCGGTAATTCCAGTTGACCGCATAGTCGACCATCCGCTCCGGGGTGTCGTACATCGGCGCATAGATATCGGTGTAATCGTTGGGCCTGGGATCCCCGACCCACGTCCCCCAACCGAGATAGCTGAGCAGTCGATCCGGATCGCGTGTCCGCGCTGCGGCAGCGGCGTGTGCGAAGGCAGGGCCGATCCCGGCTTCGTTGCCTAACGACCAGAAAATGATCGACGGGTGATTTTTGTCACGTTCGACCATATTGACGACGCGACTGAGGTGCGCGGCATCCCAGGCTGGATCGAAGCCGATCTGAAACTGGCCGCGAACCTCTGGATGCTTGTTGGCATAGTCCATGTAACCATGGCTCTCGATGTTCGCCTCATCCATCACATAGAGGCCGTACTTGTCGGCGAGTTCGTATAGTCGCGGATCGTTCGGGTAATGCGACGTGCGGAGCGCGTTGATGTTGTTGCGCTTCATCAGCTGCACATCCCGTTCCATCGTCTCTGGCGACACAACGTGAAAAGTGTCAGGATCGTGTTCGTGACGGTTAACGCCGCGGATCGTGATCGGTTTGCCGTTGACGGTCACCAGCCCCTTAAGCATCGCGACCGTGCGAAAGCCGATCCGGCTATACGTCGACTGAATGATTGCGCCTTTGGCGTCGTAGAGTTCGACCAGTAGCATGTAGAGCGCGGGGGTTTCGGCGGTCCACGGACGCACACCGGGGACGGTGCCCGTCAGCGTGGCCGTGCGCTCGAAAGTACCCGCGACGATCGGGGCGGAGCGCGTAAGCACAGGCTTGTCGCCATCCAGCAGCGTCATCCGCGCGGAGGTCGCCGCACCAGGTGTCACCGCGACATCGACCGCGAGCGTGCCGTCGCGGTAGCTTGGGTCGAGCCCGGCATGGACGAAGAAATCACGTACCCGCGTTCGGGGCGCCGCCATCAGGAACACTTCGCGTTCGATCCCGGACACGCGCCAGAAGTCCTGGTCCTCCAGATAGCTGCCATCTGACCAACGATAAACCTGGATCGCAATCGTGTTGCGCCCGGGCTTCATGTGCCGAGTAACGTCAAACTCTGACGGCAGCTTGCTGTCCTCCGAGTAGCCGACCTTCACTCCGTTGACCCAGACGTAGTAGGCAGATCCCGCCGCGCCGATGTGTAGGATCACATCGTTGCCCGACCAGTGCGCTGGCATGTCGACGTCGCGGCGATACGATCCGACCGGATTGGTCGCATGTGGGATCAACGGTCGATTGGCAGGGAAGGGGTAGGTGATGTTGTTGTAGCGCGGCTGATCATATCCCTCGGCCTGCCAGTCGGCGGGAACCTTAATCTGCTTCCACGCTGATACGTCGTAATCCGATCGCTCAAATCCGGCGGGCGCGGCATCTGCGCTGGGCGAAAAGGAAAAACGCCACATTCCACTGAGCAAGAGGAAACGGTCGGATTTCGTGCGGTGGCCGGCGATTGCCTTCGCCCGCGTTTCAAAAGGGAAGCCGGTTGCGCGCGCCGGCTCCTTGCCGATTGCAAAGACCGACGGGTTCTCCCACTCAGGGCGTACGGGGGAGGCTTGAGGTTGTATCGGCGGGGCGGGCAGATTCTGCGCGACCACGGCATGCGTTATCGGGACAATAGCAATTACGGTACCTACCAGAATCCGTCGCAATCGCCCCGTTGACCGCATCGCACTCCCTTCCGTAATCGACCTCGTCGTGCGGCAAAGCCACCCGCGAATATTGATAATAAGACAGGGTCGACGCGCTCCTCGTCCACTGTTAAATTGGTCATACAAGAAGAAACATATAATACAAGTGTGCCAGGTAAATCTGCAGACTTCGCTTGGTAAGGAAACGACATTGCCCGGACGCACCTCCTCGCTGACAGACGATCTGTTCGCAAAATTCGAAGCCCGTATCCGTTCAGGCGAGATGCCTCCAGGATCGCGCTTCCCGGCTCAAAAGGACATTTGCGCTGCCGAAAACGTCAGCCGCACGGTCGTGCGCGAAGCCTCCGCAAGGCTTGCAGCGCAAGGCCTGACGACATCGCGGCAGGGATCGGGGGTATTCGTCGCCGAAAATGCAGCTTACCGAGCTTTCCAAGTGACTCGGGAGGAACTTGGCGAACTTGCTGACGTCATCAAGCTGCTTGAAATGCGACTGGCGGTGGAAACGGAGATGGCGTCGTTGGCCGCAGCGCGCCGAACCACCGCGAATATCGGGGAGATCCGTGAGGCTTTGCAGCGAATGGCTGACGTAAGTGACGATCCAGCCGCTGCAGCGCAGGCTGATATCGCCTTCCACTTGGCGATCGCTCGCTCGACACAAAACGATTACTACGTGCGCCTGATCGACTTTCTGGGATTGCGGCTGGTTCCTCCGCGCAGCCTTTACCTGCGTGATCAGTCAACCGAGGCTCATCAGGCATACGCAGCCTTGGTGCGCACAGAGCATGACGCGATCCTCGATGCGATCGTGCGTATGGATTCCCAACGGGCACGCGACGCCGCGCGCCATCACATGCAGGAGAGTCTCAGCAGACACAGTGAACTTAGCCAAACAGCTCAAATGCGCGACGGCGCGATTGACGGGAAGATCGAGGGGTTATAGTACAACATCGTCAGCGCGGCATCAGCTCTCGCGACCAAAAGGAGGTTCGGGGTGGATCAGCGCATCAGGACGAATGACGGCGATGCCGCGCATGCGCCGCCCCCAGATGTGATTGCCCAGGCCGTGCACCGTGCCGGTTCGTATCGCTGGGTAATCTGCGGTCTTTTGTTCGCCGCGACCGCGATCAACTACATTGATCGGCAGATGATCGGGGTACTCAAGCCGCTGCTTCAAAGGGACCTCGGTTGGCGCGAAAGCCAGTATGCCGACATTGTTTTCTGGTTCCAGGCGGCCTATGCGATCGGCTACCTTGGCATGGGTCGGTTCATCGACCTGGCCGGTGCCCGCTTTGGCTACGCCATCACCTTCACGCTGTGGACACTCGCTCACATGGCGCACGGACTGGTCGCCACTGTCGGTCAATTCGGTCTTGTACGGTTCGCACTCGGTATTGGTGAAGCAGGCAATTTTCCTGCAGGGCTGAAGGCCGTGACCGACTGGTTCCCGCAACGTGAGCGCGCGCTCGCGGTCGGCATTTTCAACGCGGGCGCTAACGTCGGCGCAATCGTGACGCCGCTGATCGTCCCCGTAATAGCGCTACGCTACGGATGGCGTGCTGCGTTCCTCGCAACGGGGGCGTTCAGTGTCGTCTGGCTCGTCGCGTGGTTGGCTATCTACCGCCGGCCGGAAGAACATAAGCGGCTTGGTTCACAGGAACTCGCACTGATCCGTAGCGACCCGGTGATGCCGGCGCGTCCTTTGCCGTGGCGGCGGTTGTTTTCGGTCCGGGAAACCTGGGCCTACGCCATCCCCAAATTTTTGACCGACCCTATCTGGTGGATGTTCCTTTTCTGGCTGCCTGATTTTCTCGGCAAGCGTTATGGTCTAGATCTCAAGAGCTTTGGCCCACCGCTGGTCGTGATTTACGTGCTGTCGGATCTTGGCAGCGTGGTTGGTGGTTGGGCTTCGTCACGAATGATCAAGGCGGGTCGCAGCGTGAATGCCGCCCGCAAACTCACAATGCTCGCATGTGCTTTTGCCGTGCTACCGATTGTCACTGTGCAATACATCGACTCTCTTTGGGTCGCTGTGCTGCTGATCGGGCTGGCGACAGCGGGGCATCAGGCATTCTCGGCCAATCTGTTGACGCTACCATCCGATCTGTTCCCCCGTGCCGCGGTGGGATCTGTCGTTGGCATTGGCGGGACAGCGGGGGCGATAGGCGGCATGGTCATCGCAAAGTTCGTCGGTTACGTCCTGGACCTTTCGGGTAGCTATGCATCGATTTTTGCGGTCGCGGGCGGTGCTTATTTCGTTGCCCTGCTCGCGCTTCACGTTCTCAGCCCAAGGCTTGCTGCCACGCGTGCAGGTCTCGATTCCATTCCGACATCGGAGACACTCGCATGATCATGCGATCCATTGCCGTCATTGCTTTGCTTGGCGTGGCCACGCAATCAATTGCACAACCTTCTAGCGTGCGATCCGCCCCGGTACGCGGTCAGCCGATAGCCTTGGCGGTGCAGCTTGCGACGTGGCAATTAGCCCGGCTCGACGCCGCGCACATATCGCGAGTCACCACGGAAACAAAAAACCCCCGTGCCTGGGAACAAGCGGTATTTTGGATTGGTATGACGGCACTTGCCGACGCCGGTGGGCCACCTGCGATCCGGCAGGCAGTGCTCGAAATGGGGAAGCGCAATCAGTGGCTGCCCGCGTCGCGGCCCTATCATGCCGATGATTTGGTTATCACCCAAGCCTATCTTTGGGGGGCGCGCAACGGTGCGGGGCCAGCAGCACTGGCACCGACGCGCAAGGCCTTCGACTTTATTCTCGCCAACCCCCCGCGGGTCGGGCTGCCGTTCTACCAGCCGCCTAGCGGCTATGATGATACCGAGTGCTTGAAGCGCTGGTGCTGGTGCGATGCGCTGTTCATGACGCCCCCCGCGATGCTGGAACTGTCTGCGCAGACCAACGACTCACGTTATCGCGACTACGCGATGCGGGAATATTGGGCGACGGTCGACTTCCTGTTCGATCCCTCAGAGCATTTGTTCTATCGTGACAGTCGCTTCTTCGAACGCCGCGACGAGCGGGCGCGCAAACAATTCTGGTCTCGGGGCAACGGTTGGGTCTTCGCCAGCATGCCGCGGTTAATTCCACTATTGCCGAGGGAAAGTGCTGACCGTCGGAGGATGGAGGCGCTGTTCGTCGAAATGGCGGCGCGGCTGAAGGCGTTGCAGAAGGCAGACGGCTATTGGGCGCCGTCGCTTCTTGCCCCCGAAGGATCCCCGCCTGAATCAAGTGGCACGGGATTCTTCACCTATGGCATGGCGTGGGGCATCAAGGCCGGACTACTGGATGCGCGAACCTACCGACCAGTGGTAAATCGCGGCTGGGCGGCACTCGAACGCGCGATCCAGCCGGATGGGCGGCTCGGATGGGTTCAGCAAGTCAGCGATCGGCCTGAAAAGGTCGAGGCAACCGACACGCAATATTACGGTGTAGGGGCGTTCCTGCTTGCCGCGACCGAAGTAGCCGCGCTCGATCAAGATCGATGAGGGGCCCAGACGGCACTCGTCAAAGACAACATTCAAAGTGATAGGAATTCGTTAGTGTACGAGAAAACTTATTACGCGACGCATCCTGATATGATGGTGGATGCTTCCACTTCGGATTTGCGCGATCGATATCTGGTCGACGGACTGTTTCGCAGTGGCGAAATCGTGCTGACTTATTCGCATGGTGAGCGGTTTATAATTGGTAGCGCAGTGCCTGGAGCAACGCCGCTTATTCTGCCTCGCCAGACCGAGCCGGTCAGCGCCGCCGGCCATTCGCTACTCGAAAGGCGGGAGCTTGGTGTCGTCAACATCGGCGCTCCGGGACGTGTCATTATCGATGGTAGGACGATCACGCTCGACCGCCTGGACGCGCTCTATGTTCCAATGGGGTCCGTCGACGTCAGCTTCGTCGGGGAAGGCGCTCGATTCTATCTGCTTAGCGTGCCCGCGCATCGCGCATTCCCGTTGCGCAAACTAACGCTCGGTGAAGTCGAGCCTATGGAGCGCGGCAGCTTGGAAACGTCGAACGCCCGATCGATCTACCAATTGATCCTGCCGCATACCTGCGCAAGTGCCTCGCTATGCATGGGCATGACGCTGTTGAAGCCTGGAAGCGTATGGAACACGATGCCGCCGCACGTCCACGAACGTCGTTCAGAAATTTACCTGTATTTTGATCTCGCGGATCAAGACCGCGTTTTCCACTACATGGGGCGTCCGGACGATCTCCGTCACATCATAATGGAAAACGAACAGGCGGTAATTTCGCCGCCGTGGTCTGTTCATATGGGCGCTGGGACGAGCGCCTACGGCTTCATCTGGGCAATGGCTGGTGAAAACCTCGATTATGGTGACATGGACGTGCTGGATATCTGCCAGCTCCGCTGACAGACTTGTAATCTAAATATGCCGAATGAGCGGTAATCCAGGTTCATTGCAGGTCAAACATCTATTATTTGTACTATAACTATTGCGTGCGGTAGGTCTAGGTGCTACGGCGCATGCAAGTCGGAGTAGAACCGGCGTTAATTGAAGGGGATGTCATGAAACTGCTTGATTCCACGATTTTGTCGCGTTCGCTGCTGCTCAGCTGCGCGCTTTTAACAAGCGGTCAAGTGCTGGCTCAGGCTGCGCCTACGCAGCCCACGGATGGCCGAGGCACTGGGCCGCAGATGGCCGAGCAGGGCACGGCACAGGACGAAACCAGCAACGACATCGTTGTCACCGCACAGAAGCGCGAGCAGCGGGTACAGGACGTGCCACTAGCGGTTCAGGTGCTTACGGGGGACACCCTCCAGGCACAGGGCGTTCGTCAATTTGCTGACTTGACTAAGGCAAGTCCGTCGCTGGTGATTAAACCCTCCGAACAGCCGGTGAACAACTCCATATCGATCCGCGGCATCGGCACGTTCGCGTTCTCGCCGAGCGTTGAGCCAAGCGTTGCCGTGCAGATCGATGACGTGCCCGTGCAGTTCCTAGCACGTGCATTTGCAGATCTGTCAGACATCGAGCGGGTCGAGATTCTGCGAGGGCCTCAAAGCACGCTCTACGGGCGTTCGGCCTCGGCAGGGCTCATCAACATCGTGACACAAGGCCCGACTAAGACGTTGACCGGCCGGGTCGCCACGCTGGCCACCAGCGATGACGAATACGGTTGGAATATCGCTGGGGCGGGGCCAATCACCGATACGTTAGGGTTCCGGGCAAGCGGCAATTTCGACAAATTCCGTGGCAACGTTCGCAACCTGTTTAACGGTGACAAGGTCAGTGGCTATGAGACTCTGTCCTTGAAGGGGAAACTCGTCTGGGATCCGACCTCCACGCTGAACCTCACCGCGCAAGTCGGCTATATCGACGGGCAGACCACGATTGGGCGCCCCTTCATCCGCGTATCGCCGAGCGCTCGGCTGCGCGGAGTCCCCGCGAACACGCCAGCCATTTTCGCTCCTGGTGTGACGTTCACCGATGCAAACCGGGAGGTTGTCAACAATATCAATTCCGGCACTGATTATCAGGATTTTGCGACGTCGCTCCGTGCTTCGCTTGATCTTGGGCCGGCAACACTGATGTCGATCACGGCGTACGACAAGTTCAAGCAGTTCGATATCCTGGACCAGGACGAGTCAGCGATCGCTTCGTTGGACAATCGCCAGTTCGGCACATTTCGGACGAAGGCATTCTCACAGGAATTTCGTCTCGTTTCTCCTGGCGCGGACCGGTTTCGGTATACACTCGGCTTATTTTACTCAAACCTTGAGCTAACGCGCGACTTTACTCGCGGTCCGTTTTTCTCGCAGGCGCGCTGGTTCGCGTCAAACGGTACCAAGCAGTACGCCTCGTTCGGTCAGCTCGAGTTCGATTTGTTGAAGGGGACAACGCTGATCGGTGGCGTCCGTGCTGGACGTGGTGAAATCGACTATACATTCCGCGACATCGCTAACGGCGGTGCGTTCTTCTCGGGGGCCGATAGCAAAACGTTCGAGACTTATAAGGCGGGTATCCAGCAGCAGGTTGCGCCTGACGTTATGACGTTTCTCACGTATGCGACAGGCTTCAAAGGTCAGGCATATGATATTGGGACTGGGTTCAATCTGCTCCGTCAACGTACCGGACCAGTTCAGCCTGAGACGTCAAAAGATTTGCAGTTCGGTGTAAAAAGTCAGTTTTTCAATCGACGATTGACTTTGAATGTCACGTTGTTCGATACTAAATTTGATAATTTTCAAGCTCAGGGCATTGAAACGCTGCCTGATGGCACAATCAACTTTCGCTTGGCAAACGTCGGCAAGCTCCGGACGCGTGGTGTTGAAGTCGAAAGTAGCGTCCGCCTGTCGCAGACGCTTAATATAACCGGGGGCGCGACCTACAACGACGCGGAGATCACTTCCTTCCCCGAGGCGCAATGCTACCCAGGTCAGTCGGCCGCGCAGGGATGCGTTGGCTCGCCAGGCCGTCAGAACCTCGCTGGCTTCCGTCCAGCACAGGCGCCGGAATGGAAAGTTGCCGTCAGCGGCGACTTTACCCCTCGCCTGACTGACAATCTGAATGGGCTGCTGCAAGCAGCAGCGACGTACCAGAGCCGGATCAACTACTCGATCTCACAAGATCCGCAAACCGAGCAGCCGGGCTACACTATCGTGAACCTTTCGGCTGGCATTCGGCAGGCTGACCGTCGCTGGGAAATTGTAGGGTTTGTAAACAATCTGACAAACAAGCAGTATTTTTCGAACTTGGCAAATTCATTTGGCAACCAGGGAAATGCATTGGCAACGCAAAGCTATCTACCTCGCGATTTTCGGCGGTATGGCGGTATCCGCGCTTCTTATAATTTCTGATCCTCTTTACTGGCCAGATTTAATGAGAATTTGGCCAGTACTAGCAGTTAATATGTTCTCACCAATAGCTAGTTAGGTCAGGAATAGTGATGTCCCGCCTGTTTTTTTGGTCCATTTTGAGCGAGAGTTTTCCGGCCTTGTGAAGCCTTCGGGCAAGGAGGTGGAAATGAAGAATGTAGGTACACGGACGAGCAGATTGGCTTCGCGCTGAAGCAGGGGGAAACCGGTACGCCGGTGGCGAGGTGATCCGGCGAATGGGGATCTCGGAGCAAACGTTCTACCGCTGGAAGAAGGTGTACGGCGGTCTCGGCGTCGGCGAGCTGACGCGCCTGAAGCAGCTCGAGGATGAGACCCGGCAGCTGAAACAGTTGGTCGCCGACCTGAGCCTAGACAAGCACATCCTGCAGGACGTCCTTTCAAAAAAGCTCTGACGCCTGGACGACGACGCGAGCTCGTCGCACACGTCCAGGCGTCCCACGCCGTAAGCGAACGGCGCAGTTGCTCGGCGCTGGGCGTCGAGCGGTCTTCGGTGCGCTAAATCTCGCACAAGCCGGATCAGACGCCGCTGGTGATGCGCATCCGTGATCTGGCGGCGACGCGGACGCGCTATGGCTATTTCCGGATCTACATCCTGCTGCGCAGGGAAGGATGGGCTGTGAACCACAAGCGCGTCTATCGGCTATATCGAAATGATGGACTGAGCCTTCGGCTCAAGAAGCCCCGGCGCAAAGCCAGCGCTGCCAACCGCTAGCGGCAACCTGCGGCGTTGGCGGCGAACGAGATGTGGTCGATGGATTTCGTCTCGGACTCTCTGTTCGACGGCCGGCGGTTACGAGCGCTGACCGTGGTCGACGCCTTCACGCGCGAAGCGCTGGCAATTGACGTCGACCAGGGCATCAAGGGCGAACAGGTAGTCGAGGCGATGGCACGGATCTCGTCGATCCGCGGCGCGCCCAAGACCATTCGTGTGGACAATGGACCGGAGTTCATCTCGAAGGCAGTCGACCGCTGGGCGTACGAGAACGGCGTGACGCTGGATTTCAGCCGACCGGGCAAACCAACCGACAATGCGTTCGTAGAATCGTTCAACGGTCGCCTTCGCGACGAGTGCCTGAACGCACACTGGTTCCTGTCCATCGCCGACGCCCGCGCCAAGATCGAGGCCTGGCGACGGGACTATAACGAGAGCCGCCCTCACACATCCCTTGGCTGGATGACGCCGGTCGAATATGCTGCTGCCGCGGCCATCAAAGCGGCCGAATGAACGCCGGAAACTCACCTCCAGATTGGATGAGAAACCGGGGGACCCTCACGTGATCCTTATGAAATAAATGGGCGCGGGTTTGCCGAAGGGCGTGGATTGATGCAGCATACGGCAACGTCCACATCGCAGGATGGAATGAAAGTAGGAGCCTGGATGCTTACGGACACGCAAGAGCGAGAGCTGGTCGATCACGTGCTGCCCGCCGCGCAGATCCCTTCGCTTGACGGCGAGGGTCCACTTTGGCTCCAGATTCGTCGTTCCATGGCGATGGCAATCCTGACTGGCGAATGGCCCGCCGGGACACGCGTGCCGACAGAGATTTTCCTGGCGAGCTATTATTCAACGTCGCGGATGACAGTGCACAAGGCAGTGCAAAGTCTCGCTGGCGAAGGGCTCGTTGAACGCCGCCCGAAGATCGGCACGGTCGTGACCGCCCGGGCACGCGAGCGCCCCGTCTTCGAGATTTGGGACGCGGCTGACACGGTTCGCCAGACCGGGGGACATTACAGCTATCGTCTGCTCGGGTGCGCCATGGTCCCGGCCATATCTCCGTTGCGGACGGAGCTTGCTGTGGATGCGGACACGCCGATGATCCGTATGCTGTGCCTGCACCTGTCTGACGGCAGGCCGTTCCAGCTTGAAGAGCGCCTCATCAATGTCGACGCCGCACCCAAGATCACCTGCCAGCCGCTTGAAGACGTTAGTCCAGGCCAGTGGCTGCTTGCCAACGTTCCCTGGACGGAAGCACGCCATGCGATCTCCGCGCGCGCGGCAACACCGATGGTCGCGGAGCACCTCGCGCTTGACGAGGGCAATGCCTGTCTGGTGGTCGAACGGCGAACATGGAATGGCGTGGTTCCGGTTACGCTGGGTCGCTTCTGGTACCCCGGCGCCGACCACAGCCTGAAGGGACAATTCCATCCCTCCTGGTAACTAGTGCACAGCGAACAGCGCGGCGAGCAGTGACAATCCGAACGCAGCAAGTGTGGACGCGGCGATCACCATCAGGGGGCGCGGCCCCGCCTCGAGCAACTTTGGTAACGGTGATTTGATCGCGGTCGCCGTGACGGCCGCAGCAAGGAACGCGGTAGCGATCTTGGCGGACCCTGCTGCGGCAACGGGCGGGATCAATCCGAACGAGTTGATGCCTGCAAGAACGAAGAAGCCGACGACGAACCAGGGCAGGGTGGTTCCCTTTGCTTTGCTGCCATTGCCGGGCAGAAAGAAGGCGACGATCGCGAGAACCGGCGCAAGCAGGGCAACGCGGGTGAGCTTTACGATCGCAGCAATCTGGCCTGCAGCATCCGAATAGGCGTACCCGGCACCAAGCGCCTGCGCGACGTCGTGGATGGACGCGCCGAGCATGAAGCCTGCGCTGAGATTTGACATCGACAGCGCATGGGCAGCGACAGGGTAGAGCACCATCGCCGCGGCACTCATCGCCGATATGCCGACCAGAACCAGGGTGAGCTGTGCTTCGTTGATCCGCCGACTGCCGAGCGTTGTCGCAAGCGCCATGGCAGCCGAGGCGCCGCAGATCGCGACCGATCCGCCCGCCAGGATCCCGAAACCGGTATCGAAGCCGAACTTGCGTGCGGCAACGACCCCAACACCGATCGTCACCGCCACGATGGCCACAACGCAGAGAAGCGCGACAGGGCCAAGCCCAATAATCTGCGTCGCCGTCACTCTCGCCCCGACCAGGACGATTCCCCACCGTAGAAGCGAGCGTGATGCAAGCGCGAGCCCTGACGCCAGTCGCCCGTCGCTGGAGAGGAAATTCAGCGAAAGCCCCAGAAGCAGCGCCATCAGGGTCAGGGGAGCGCCATAATGATCGGCGATGAAGCCGGCAGCGAGCGTCCCGAGCGTAACGACGACAAGGCCCGGCACGAATTCGCGCCATGTGTCACGCTTCAGTGGCGGCACGTCACCATATAGGTCGGCCGCCATACCCCTCGTCATGCAGCTTCGCTGCTTACCGGTGCGCCGCCCGGCTGAGCGGGAATGCCCACGCGTCGCCGATTGCGGATCATGCGACCGTGGAGATGTTCGATGGTCTTGCTGCCGGTGCGCTCGAACAGGCACGGCACGACCGCGTGCACCAAGCAGGCGAGGCCGGCACCGACCATCGATACGCCGAAGCTGCCGGCTACCAGCAGATGCTCACCGTAGCTCTCGCCCACGGAGCGGGGGTGCTTGAAAAGCAGCCGATCGATCATGCCATCCTCCATCTGATTCCAATGGCGACATCCTAATCGACCAGGGCGAAACGCGATTTCTAATTTGCATATACAAGTGCTTAATGGGAGAAGGCAGCTACTGCGGAAGGGGATATATGGAGAAGATCATTCTCGACTTGGTCGATCGTCGAATCCTGGCGGTGCTGCAGGAAGACGCGACGGTGCCGATCGCCGATATCGCGGAGCGGGTCGGTTTGTCCCAGACGCCCTGCTGGAAGCGGATCAAGCGGCTCGAACACGAAGGGGTGATCGAGAGCCGCGTGGCGGTCCTCAATCGCGACCGGCTCGGCCTCGGGGTGACTGTCATCGTCGCGATCCGTACGGCGCAGCATACCGACGACTGGTTGCAGACGTTCGCGGAAGGCGTCGCCCGAATTCCGGAGGTGGTCGAGTTCTATCGAATGAGCGGCGAGATCGATTATTTGCTAAAGATCGTGGCACGGGACATTGCCGATTACGATCGCATCTATCGCAAGCTGACCAAGGTCGCGCCATTGCACGACGTGAGCTCGTCGTTTGCGATGCAGGAAATAAAATCGACCACCGCGCTGCCGTTGTTCGATTAATCCTTGTTCGACTAGGACAGGAGGCGCCGTGCGACGGCCTCGAACCGTTCGCTGATTGCGCCGCGATGTCGGTGCCGTCCGCCGGCAACGACCTCCTGGCCGGCGCGCCATACCCGGTCGACGCGGCCGGTTCCAAAAATCCAGTGATCGAGCGCCCGGTCTCCGGTGTCGATCACCGCGGGTGCGAGTTCGACAAGATCGGCCTGCTCCCCAACGCGCAGCATCGCACCACCGGCGAGTGCCGTGCGTCCACCGGATACGACATTGTCGAACAGGACGCGGCCATTCGACTGATCGGGAGTGGCCAGAACCGTGCGCTGGCGTCGCGTCAGTCGCTGGCCGTACTCCAGCAGTCGCAGTTCCTCGCCAAGGTCGATGCGTACATTGGAATCGGTTCCGATTCCGAAGGCGCCCCCTGACGTCAGAAAGGCTGCCGCGGGAAAGGCGCCGTCGCCCAGATTTGCCTCGGTGATCGGGCAGAGGCCTACCACTGCCCCGCTGTTCGCCACAGCCTGGCATTCGGCCTCGGTGACGTGGGTCGCATGGATCAGGCACCAGTGCGGGTCGATCGGATACCGGTCGAGCAACCACTCGACCGGACGTTGACCACTCCAAGCGAGGCAATCGCTCACCTCCTTGGTTTGTTCGGCGATGTGAAGATGGATGGGTCGATCAGGGAACATGCAGACGAGCGCTGAAAGTTCGTCGGCTGTCACGGCCCGTAACGAATGTGGCGCAATACCGAGTACCGCATCGGGCAGCGAGGACACCGCGCGCGCGCTGGCATCGCATAGGCGAGAGAACGCATCGATGTCGGTCACGAACCGTCGCTGCCCGACGTTGGGGGGCGAACCGCCAAACCCGGCATGAGCGTAGAAAACCGGCAGAAGCGTCAGGCCGATGCCGGTCTGCTCTGCGGCGGCAGCCAGCGCCCCCGCCATCTCGCCGATGTCATCATAAGCCCGGCCGTCGGGCTGGTGATGGAGATATTGAAATTCGCCGGTCCGTGTGAATCCGCTTTCCAGCATCTCCATGAACGCCATCGCTGCGATAGCCGCCAGGTCTTCCGGGGAGATCGCTGAGACGAGCCGGTACATGAGATCGCGCCAGCTCCAGAAGTCGTCGCCCGCAGGTCCCGAGCGCACCTCGGCAAAGCCCGCCATGAGCCGCTGGAACGCATGACTGTGAAGGTTGGGCGTGCCGGGCACCGCGGTACGATGCCTGACCTCGCGGGGTGCCGGGTCCACATCCGTTTCGATACCGGCAAAGCGGCCGGCCTCGATCTGAAAGCGAACCGACGAGCACCATCCCGAAGGGAGGAGTGCCTGCTCGAACCACAATGTCCTCATCTGCGCCTCCGCTCGTGTTGGGGCTGGACAGTAATCGTCATTCGTGGTTTTGTATAGACAATTGGAAGGGGAGCGATGGCGAACCGAGTTTGGCGCAATGCGCAGTTGGCAACAATGGCAGATGACGGAATCGGCATCGTTGCCGACGGCCTCGTCGCTGCCGCAGACGGCAAGATCGTCTATGTCGGGCCGGCTGCGTCCGCGCCCGCCTTTGCCAATGCCGAGGTGATCGATTGCGAGGGGCGCTGGATCACGCCAGGATTGATCGATTGTCACACCCACCTGGTCTTCGGTGGCGATCGTGCCGGTGAGTTCGCGGCACGCTTGGAGGGGGTGACGTACGAAGAGATTGCCCACGCGGGTGGGGGGATCGTCTCGACGATGCGGGCGACCCGCGCGGCCAGCGAAGCCGAGTTGATCGCCCAGACGCTGCCACGCCTCGACGCGCTGTTGGCCGAGGGCGTGACGACGGTCGAAGTAAAGTCGGGTTACGGCCTCTCGCTTGATGACGAACTGAAGATGCTCCGGGCGGCGCGTGCGCTGGGCCGTGAGCGCGACGTGCGTGTGGTTACCACATTCCTTGGCGCGCACGCCGTTCCACCCGAATTCGCCGATGACGTGGAAGGCTATGTCAATGCCGTTGTCGATCGCATGCTGCCTGCGGTCGTAGAAAGCGACCTTGCCGATGCGGTCGACGCCTTTTGCGAGGGCATCGGTTTTACGACAGCGCAAACGGAGCGTGTGTTCGTCGCGGCCGCGGCACACGGATTGCCGGTGAAGCTCCACGCCGAGCAGCTGTCACCGCTCGGTGGTGCCAGTCTCGCCGCACGCTTCGGTGCGCTCTCGGCTGACCATCTCGAGCATGCTACCGATGAAGACGTCGCTGCCATGCGGGCCGCAGGAACCGTCGCGGTGTTGTTACCAGGCGCCTACTATTTCATGCGAGAAACAAAGCTGCCGCCAATCGCCGCACTGCGGGCGGCGGGCGTGCCGATCGCGCTTGCGACTGATTGTAATCCGGGGACGTCACCGCTCACCTCACCACTCCTTGTACTCAACATGGCGGCCACGCTGTTTCGATTGACCGTCGTCGAGGCGTTGCGGGGGGTGACCGTCAATGCGGCAAAGGCGCTCGGTCTCGGGGACGCAATCGGCTCTCTGGAAGTCGGCAAGTCGTGCGATCTCGCGATCTGGTCGATCCAGGACCCCGCCGAACTGGTCTACCGGATCGGTTTCAATCCCCTCCACACTCGTATCAGGAACGGCCGATGATCCTTCGCCCGGGCAACGTGCCCTATGCCGACTGGCGTGCCATCTACCACGGCGCCGTACTCATGCTCGACGAGGATTGTCGTGGGTTGATCGCAGAAAGTGCCGCTGCGGTGGAGCGGATCGTGGCGCAGGGCGAGCCGGTCTACGGCATCAACACCGGCTTTGGAAAACTCGCCAGCGTCCGGATCGACACCGCGGACTTAGTCACGCTCCAGCGCAATATCGTGCTGAGCCACGCGGCCGGGGTAGGCGACCCAATGCCTGTCGCTGTGGTGCGGTTGATGATGGCGCTCAAGCTCGCCAGCCTCGCCCAAGGCGCCTCGGGCGTCCGGCCTGCGACGGTCACCCTGCTTGAACAGATGTTGGCCAAGGGGCTCGTCCCTGTTGTGCCGGCGCAGGGCTCGGTCGGCGCTAGCGGCGATCTGGCGCCGCTAGCGCATATGACATCCGCGATGATCGGCGTCGGTGAGATCATCGTGGACGGGCTGTTCAAGCCCGCCGCAGCAGCACTGGAAGAGGCTGGCCTTGCACCCATCGAACTTGGTGCCAAGGAAGGACTGGCGCTTCTCAATGGTACGCAATTCAGCACAGCCTATGCCTTGGCGGCCCTTTTCGAGGCGGAGCGCATTTTTCAGGCCGCACTCGTCACCGGCATCCTTTCGACCGAAGCGGCAAGAGGGTCCGATGCGCCTTTCGATCCGCGCATCCATGCGTTGCGTGGCCATCGGGGTCAGATCGATACGGCAGAAGCACTTCGCTCGATGATGGAAGGCTCGGCGATCCGGGCAAGCCACCGTGAGAACGATGTCCGCGTCCAGGATCCCTATTGCCTGCGGTGCCAGCCGCAGGTGATGGGCGCCGTCCTTGACCTACTCCGGCAAGCCGGCGCCACACTGATCGTCGAGGCAAATGGCGTCAGCGACAATCCGTTGATATTTCCCGAGACGGACGAGGCGGTATCCGGGGGGAATTTTCACGCCGAGCCCGTCGCCTTCGCGGCAGACATGATCGCCATAGCGTTGTGCGAGATCGGCAGCATCACCGAACGCCGCATCGCCATGCTGGTGGATCCAGCGCTCTCCGGACTCCCCGCATTCCTGACGCCGAAGCCCGGTCTCAATTCGGGGTTCATGATCCCGCAGGTTACGGCTGCGGCGCTCGTGAGCGAGAACAAGCAACGCGCCTATCCCGCGTCGGTCGACTCCATTCCGACGTCGGCCAACCAGGAAGATCATGTTTCCATGGCGGCGCACGGCGCACGCCGCCTCCTGGCGATGGCGGGGAACGTCGATGCCATCATCGGCATCGAACTTCTGGCGGCCTGCCAGGGGTGTGATTTCCACGCGCCGCTAAGCTCGAGCGACGCGGTCGAGGCGGTTCGTCTGCGCCTGCGTCGTGATGTCCCAACTCTTGCCGACGACCGCTACATGGCACCCGACATGGCGGCCGCTACGCTGCTGGTGACGGACAACGTTCTTGCCGAACTCGTGGCCGGGTTGCCGGGCATCATCGCATGACGCCCCCCTGGCTCCATGTGCATCGGTCCGACACGCCGTTGATCCTCGCGATGCCACACGGCGGGACTGAACTTCCGGACAGTCTTGAAGAGGCGTTTCGCTCGCCATGGCTCGCGCGGCGCGATGCGGATTGGCATATCAAGGCGCTGTACAGCGGGCTGGTCGATGCGACGATCGTCGGCACCGACGTTTCGCGCAGCATTATCGACGTCAACCGTGACCCCTCGGGGGCATCGCTCTATCCCGGTCAGGCGACGACGGAACTCTGCCCGACAACGACCTTCGACGGCGAGCCCCTTTACCTGAGCCCGACTGTAGCGCCGGACGAAGCCGCCATCGCTCACCGGCGTGCGATTTGGTTCGATCCATACCACGCCGCGCTGGCCGGTGAGATCGCGCGCCTTCGCGCGCTGCATTCCCGCGTCGTCGTCTACGATTGCCATTCCATCCGCGGTCATATCCCGAGGTTGTTCGACGGCGAACTGCCGGTGTTCAACATCGGGACCAATGGTGGCACGACCTGCGATCCCGAGCTTCGGGATATGGTTGTTCAGACCTGCGCAGCCTCGGAGGAATGGTACGTCGTCGATGGCCGTTTTCGGGGCGGCTGGACCACCCGTCACTACGGCCGGCCAGATAGCGGCGTCCATGCGATCCAGATGGAGCTGGCGATCCGCGGTTACCTGGCAGAGCCGCCATCGCCGTCGCCGGAAAACTGGCCTCCGCCTTTCGATCCCGCGTTCGCCACGCCGATGCGAGCGACCCTTTCCAATATATTGACCGCTTGCCTGGAGTTCGCCCGATGAACCGCCTTGATGCCACCCGCACCATTCGCCCAGCGACCAGCACGTCGATCACTGCGAAAAGCTGGCAGACCGAAGCCGCGATGCGGATGCTGATGAACAACCTTCATCCCGACGTTGCCGAGAACCCGCACGAGCTCGTGGTGTACGGAGGCATCGGTCGGGCGGCGCGCGACTGGGCAAGCTACGACAAGATCGTCGAGACCCTGTTAAAACTGGGCGACGATGAAACCCTGCTGGTGCAGTCGGGCAAGCCTGTCGGGGTATTTCGCACCCACCGCGATGCACCACGCGTGCTGATCGCCAATTCGAACTTGGTGCCGAAATGGGCGACCTGGGAGCATTTCGATGTGCTCGATCGCAAGGGGCTGGCGATGTACGGCCAGATGACGGCCGGTTCTTGGATCTACATCGGCACACAGGGCATCGTGCAGGGCACTTACGAGACCTTCGTCGAGATGGGGCGCCAGCATTATGACGGCGATCTGTCCGGCAAATGGTTGCTCACCGCCGGTCTGGGCGGGATGGGCGGTGCGCAGCCGCTTGCCGCCGTAATGGCCGGTGCATCCTGCCTCGCGATCGAGTGCCAGCAGAACCGTATCGATATGCGGCTGCGCACCGGCTATCTTGACCGCGCCACCGACAGCCTCGACGAGGCATTGGCTCTCGTCACCGACGCGACGTCGCCGATCTCCGTTGGGCTGCTCGGCAATGCCGCTGAACTTCTGCCTGAAATGCTCAGGCGCGGGGTGCGCCCAGATCTCCTTACCGATCAGACAAGCGCTCACGACCCGGTAAACGGATATTTACCCGAGGGATGGAGCGTAGAGCGCTGGCAGGCGACGCGCGAGCAGAACCCGGCTGCGGTGGCCGAAGCGGCGAAAGCCTCAATGGCGCGCCATGTCGAAGCCATGCTCGCGTTCCAGGAACTGGGCATACCTACGGTCGATTACGGCAACAACATCCGCCAAGTCGCCAAGGATGAAGGCGTAGAAAATGCCTTCAACTTTCCGGGTTTCGTGCCGGCTTATATCCGGCCGCTCTTCTGTCGAGGGGTCGGACCGTTCCGCTGGGTCGCGCTTTCGGGTAATCCCGAGGACATCTACAAGACCGACGCCAAGGTGAAGGAGTTGCTGCCCAACAACGCGCATCTGCATCGTTGGCTCGATATGGCGCGCGAGCGAATACAGTTCCAAGGACTGCCGGCACGCATCTGCTGGGTGGGTCTGGGTGATCGCCACCGGCTCGGCCTAGCCTTCAACGAGATGGTGGCGAACGGCGAACTATCGGCGCCGGTAGTGATCGGACGAGATCACCTCGATTCCGGCTCCGTGGCAAGCCCCAATCGTGAAACCGAGGCGATGCGGGACGGCTCAGACGCGGTAGCCGACTGGCCGTTGCTGAACGCGTTGCTGAACACTGCGTCTGGCGCAACCTGGGTCTCTCTGCATCACGGCGGGGGCGTTGGCATGGGGTACTCTCAACATTCCGGCATGGTGATCGTGGCCGATGGTACCACCGAAGCGGCAGTACGGCTCGGCCGGGTATTGTGGAACGATCCAGCCACGGGGGTTTTGCGGCACGCGGACGCCGGTTATCCGATCGCGGTAGAATGCGCTCGCGAGAAGGGGCTCGACCTGCCGGCGATCCTCTGATGAGCGCGCCGGCCATGCTAACGGCCGCGATGCGGGAGCTACGGCCTTGGAAGAACGGTGGCGGGCGCACTAGCGAGGTCGTCAGCTTGCCGATTGGGGCCAGGCTTAATGACTTCGGGTGGCGGATCAACATCGCAGATATCGACGCGGACGGCCCGTTTTTTGGTCTTTCCGATGGTGGAACGGCACCTCGTAATCCTGGCGGGGACGCTATGTGTAGTGGCTCGCACTGATAATCGGCCTGCACTCCAATACAGTGCAGTTTCCTGCTCGCATTGCGCGAGACAGATCGATGCGGGAAACGCACGCTCTGTGAGGAAGAAGCCACACTCGGTGCGACGGACGCACATTGCTGATCCGTTCGCGTACGGAAGTAGATCCGTTCCTAGCTCGGTGGTGGAAGGCAGCCGCGAATGAAGCTGGGATTGATCCGATGGATGCTTGGTCATCGTCATGAAGGCATTTCGTGTGGCATGAGTTTTGGATAACAGGGTAACGAGACAGGTATGGCCGATCAGGGCAGATTGAAATCGGATGCGACGGAGCAACTGAGAGAGCTCACCGAAATGGCGCTTCGTGGTCGCTTCAGCATCATAAACATCGGTCCAATCATGCTTATATGGAGAACAGCGCTCATTATCGCCGCTTTGGCAAAGCGCTTGTCGCAACACTCGGTCGACACCGTCGCTGCGTGGATCGTTCCGGTCCTCTTGGCCTATCGATCGGACCAGCGCAATTGCGATGGTCAGGGAAGATGTGGGTGTCAGCCTCGTGTGGGAATCGACACTGCCTGAACCACGGAAGGGCCTGCGAACGGTACAACTCGATGCACCGCTCTACCGTCGGTTCGGTTTGATGGGCTCACCGGTACGGAACCGCTCGCGGGCGGTAAATCTGCTGATTGAGCTGGCTTGGCTGCAATAGACCTCGCAGACCAAAGCGCATTGAGACGAAGATGCCCGACCATACGGCAGTCAGGATTTGCGGCTTTCCGGCGGATGCACCGATCGGATCATCGCGTCGGCGAGGTCCAGCAAATTCTTGAGGGCAGGACTAGGGTTGCGCGGCGACCACACCGCGCGGAATCCGGCCGCGTCAGACTCGCCGGCTTGCGTCCGGAAGACGACGCCGGGAAACGGCACGTGCGTGGCCGCGGCGGCCGTGAGGGTGATCCCTTCGCCGATAGCGACCATGTGCATCAAAGTATTCTCCCCGACCTTGAGCCTCCAATCTCTACCCCCTGCATCAGCGATTAACAAAGTGCGCGTCTCACTTAATCTGGCCGCTGTACATTAGTCTGACACAGACTTACGGTAGGAAGGCTGATGTTTTTCCTCAGAACGAGCGTTGTTCACCGGATCAAAAAAGGCTGCACGTAGTGGAAGGGTTGCAGCGCCAATGGCTGCGGCATCGCCGTCGATCGCCGATGCCACGACCCGTGGCGATGGCCGGTGGAAGCCGCGGCGTTCCGGGTTGATAAGGGCGATGCGCTCGATCATGCGGGATGCCAGAACCGCGGGCAGGCGCCCGCCCAAGACGATCATGTCGGGATCGAGCGTGGCGGAAATGGCAGATGCGATCAGGTCTATCGAGGGCATTACGGTATCCAGCCATGCGTCCACCGCGGGATGACCGGGATCGAATCGGTCGAGCATTGAATGAATATCGTGATAAGTCACGCCTGCCGCCCCGAAGGTCTCACGCAAGGTTTCCAGATTGGGCTGCGGCCAGCCGGTCGGCAGAATCGACGCGAATTCGCCGGCATTGCCGTTCCGCCCCCTGAGCGGTCGGCCTGAAGCCACGACTCCCCCGCCGAACCCCGCCGAGAAATAGAGATAGGCGAAGTCTGCCGTGGTTCGGCCATGGCCAAGCGAGGTTTCTCCCAGCGCCGCGACGTTCCCGTCATTGTCGACCCAGACCTTATTATCGAACGCGTCGGCCAACACCGTGTCGAGCGGGATCAGCGCCCAGGGATCGAGCAGTCGTGGCGGATTGAGCCGGGCGCCATCGCCGATGAAATAGCCGGTGACGCCGAATCCAATCCCGACCAGCGCAGCCTGGTCCCAGCCTGTATCGGCGATGGCGGCATCGAGCATCTGCCGGATCTGCGCGCAGGCAGGAGCGATCGCGGTGTCGGCGAGCCGTGCGCTACAGCTGGCGGCGATGGTGCCGGCAAGATCCAGGAGCACCAGCGACACCGCGTCGGTCATTACCGATACGCCAGCCGAAAATGCCGCGGCTCCGTTCAGCGTTAGCTTGGCGCTCGGCTTTCCTCGACCGGCGATGATCGGTGCGGCTTCGTTAAGCAGGCCGCGGACCAGGAGCGGTTCGACAAGGCGGGTGATCGAATGTGGTGCGAGTCCCGTCAGCCGCGCCAGATCGGCCCGGCTTGCGCCACCTCTCCGCGACAGTAGGTCCATGACGACGCCTTCGTTTTCGGTCGCGGTACGCCATCCATCGGCGCGCAGGAAACGTGTCGGGTAATCGCCCGCGGTGATGCCGGTCATGGCACTGCAAAGCCGTCGCGCCGGAGCGAAGTCAAGCGCTGTACCGCCAACAGTGCCGCGGCTGCGCAGGCGAGCCCGGCAAGGACGGCAAAACCCGCAAATGCATCGGGCGTAAAGGTCGGCACACGTCCCAGCCCGCCGGCGAGCGCGAGGCCGGCCGCGCCCAGCGCGAGCTTGGAGGCCATGGTGTAGACGCCAAAGCCGCGCGGTCCCTGCGCCAGCGCTGGCAAGAGCGCCCAGCCGATCAGGTTGGTCGTCCCCATTGCCAGGCCGAGCAGCACCAGCATCGCCGGCGCCGCGCTCCACGCGAACCCGGCCGCGACGATCCCGGCGGCGAGATAGGCAGCAGCCAGAAGTGCCAGGCCGTGGCGTGGTGATGATCCTAGACGTATCGGGATCAGCGCCGCAGCGCTCCGCCCGACGATCAGCAGCACGAGGATCGTCGTGTCCTTACCGGCCGTTAGGGCCATGCCATACGGCAGACCGGCGGGCATGTGAAGCAGTGCCTTGGCGAGTGCGCCCAGCGCGACGATGCCGATCACGTTGGCGGCCAGGAACCGCAGCGGCAGGCCGATCCACCGCACCGCGCCACGCTGTCGATTTTTCGACGCGGACGGAAAAGCGCTCAGCAGCGGCAGCATCGTCGATCCGATCAGCAGCGCGGCACCGGCAATGCCCCACAGCAGATGCGCGGTCGCGACCCGACCCGATCCACTCACGCCCGAAGCCGCAGATATCGAAGCGAGCGCAGTGCCGACCGTCCGTACCCGGGATAGCCAAGCGGCACGCGCCGGGGTGTCCCCGAGCTGGGTCATCAATGCGTTGTGCGGCACGTCGCAGCCGGCGTAGGTGACACGGAACACGACCGTTGCGCCGAGAAGTACGGCCAGGCCGTATGGCGCGAGCAGCACCGTCGCCGGAAAGCTTGCCGCGGCGAGCACCAGCGCGACGCCGGCCACCCTTGCGGCATGGTGCGGATGGCGCTCCAGCCAGATGCCGACGCCGAGATCGGCGAGTGCATTGGCGGCCAGCCCGGCAAGAAACAGCGCCCCGGCGACAATCGGATTGACCCTGTAGACCGACACCAGCAGATACAGCGTCAGCAGGTCGCTCGCCGTCCACAACAGGCTCTTCCCGACATGGGCGATGCCGTACATCGCCCATGTCCGGCGCCAGCTCATCGGATCCAGCGGACCTTGTAGAGGTGCAGCCCCTCCACCGGCATCCGTACCGGGTCGCTGCCATTGACCCGCGCGATCGTGAAGCCCTTCGCCCATCAGCTCTCCTCCGCCTGTACCCAGGCCAGTCGATCGCCCATCATTCCCACCGCCTTGACACGCAACTTCGGGTTGAGCGCCGGCAACGGGGTATAGGTGCCGGTAGCCGGTTCGCCCGCTTCCGGATCGAATGTCCAGACACCGTCGTCGGTGGTCACCAGATAGCGGCCATCGGGGCGGCGTGACAGGTCGTGGCCGTCGCGGCGTCCCGGCAAGGTCCAGCGTGCGGATTCGGCGAGGACGGGTTCGGACCGCGTGCCTGCAATGCCGAAGGCCTGGATCAGGTCATGCGACAGGACGAAGAGACGCGCACGGGTCGCGTCCCACACAGCGCCATGACCCGATGGCAGGGGCAACCGCACCAGCGGCGTCTCGCTGCGGGTCCGGTCATAGACCTCCAGCCGGTCGCCTTCGGGGTTGATCGAGAGGGCCACCGCGATCAGGCCACCGGGTAGCAGATCCGCGGAATGCGCCATCGGCGCGGTTGCACGGAACGTCACCCGACCGGTTGCGCGGTCGATCAGCACCACGCCCCCCGTAGACGCCGTGACCAGAATGCCGCGCGTGTCGTCGACCGGCTTGCAGTCATCAATATGCGCAAGGAGCGTCGTGCGATAGCGCGCCGGCAGGTCCGCCGCTTGGGCCGCGCTCCACCGCCATATTTCGACCGGTCGGCCATTCTCGATCCGGTATTCGCGGACCTGGTCGTCGCCGCAAGCATAAAGCCGCTGCGCTTCGATTCTCGGAGTCGGCAAAGGTCCAACGGATAACAAAGCTGTCATCATCTTGATAAACATAGGAATCCATATCCTGTCTGCTGGTCGTTGCCAGACGATTAATCTACCGTCATAAGTATGTCACCTATAGTGATTAAATGTACCAGCACGTTCGATGCTGTTCGATTAGGGGGGATACCACCATGACGCCGATTGCCTTGCGTAGCCTGTTGCTCGTTTCCAGCGCGCTGTCCTGCATCCCGCTTGCCGGCGCGGCGCGGGCGCAGCAGACGCCACCCGAGCGAGTGGCGGATACCGTAGCCCAACCGTCGGTTGCCGAGGCCGAGGACATCGTCGTCACCGGCGCCCGCCTGCAGGCAGCGCGTGAGATCGAGGCGAAGCGGACCATTTCGGTCATTTCGGACAGCATTAGCGCCGACGAGATCGGCACGCTTCCCGACTTCGGTCTGGGCGAGGCGCTGGCCCGCGTACCCGGCGTCTCAACGGTCCAGAACAATGCGCGTGGCGAGGCGCAGTTCCTGTCGATCCGTGGCCTCAATGCCGATTACAACCTCGTCCAGATCGACGGCGTGCCGCTGCCCGCAAACGAAGTGGGGCGGCGCAACGTCTCGCTCGACGTGATCCCCTCGTCGCTCGCCAACCGGGTCGAGGTCTACAAGTCGGTCAACGCATCGATGAACGGCAACGCGATCGGCGGTATAGCCAATCTGCGGACGCGTAGCGCGTTCGACAAGGGCGGCAAGCCGTTCGTGGGCGGGCGATTCGATATCGGCAAATATGATTTCGGACGGACGCGGGGCAAGGAAACGCCGTCCGGCCAGGCCGAGATCGTCGCATCCACCACCTTCGGGCCGGAGGGGAAATTCGGCGCCGTGGTATCGGGCAGCTATTTCCGTCGCGATTCCGCCTCACTCAACTCGGCGACGGACAATTATCTCTACATCGATCCAACGACCGGCAGCCGCCTCGTATCGCCGACCAGCGACGTGTCGAACGCGCTGGTCGCGCCGGATCGTCGGCGCTGGCTTCATTATGACAATCTTCGCCAGCGTTACGGCGTGTTCGGCAAGCTGGAATTCGACGACCACCGAATGTTCAGGGCAGCGTTCACGCTGGCCGATTTTCGGCACAAGAACGATGAGGAGCGCCAGTCCAACGCGATTATCGCCAATACGGGTGTGACCATCGCGACCAACCGCTACACCAATTTCAGCAATGTCACTGCGGCCGGTGGATTGGTGTCGAACGCCAATGCGCAGGTCGATCTTGCTGGATATGCCCAGCAACGCCGCGTCCGCTACGGCGATTTCCATGCCGAACTATCGCCGGGCAGCGGCATCCACGCCGATCTCGGCGTCAACTACGCCATCTCCACCTATCGGCAGAATGCGACCTTCGCGACTTACCGGATCGCGAACACCAACAGCCTGGCCTATGCCTATACGATCAAGCCGGGCGACTTCACGCGGTTCACGCCAGTCAATGCCGGCTACGCCTTCGACCCCGCCAACTATCGCCAGTTCGAATATGGCACGGCGACCGACGACAACCGCGAACGCGCGCTGACCGCGCAGGGCAATCTGGGCGTCAACAATCAGGCGGAGGATCGCGGGTTCGGCATCCAGACGGGTGCCTATGGCCGGTTCCTCAAGCGTCGGTACGACTATACCGTCCTTAATTATCGCCCGCTCGGCGCGAGCAATTACCTGCTGTCGTCGGTCGATGATGCCGATGCCCGCTATTCGCCGTACAACAGCGGCGGACAACCGATGCTGTTCGTCGATCCCAAAGCCGCAGCCACCTTCTATGCCGCGAACGCGGCGGGCTTCACGCCCAACAGCGCCAATTCAGCAGGTAGCCTGACCCCCGATTACAACTTGGGCGAGGATATCGTCGCCGCCTATGCGATGGGACGGTTCGCGACCGACGCCGTCGAACTGACGGCTGGCGTGCGGTACGAACATACCGATCTGCGGACCGGTTCGGTATCGGGCGCCACGAGGAACGCCGTCACCACTTATACCTATGCGCAGCAGGGCCAGCGTTACGGCTATTGGCTGCCCTCGGCGCAGGCCAACTGGAACGTGACCGATCAGTTGAAGGTGCGCGCGGCGGCAAGCCGGACGCTTGGCCGTCCCAATTACGACGACCTCGCCGCACGCGAAGTCGTATCGATCGCCGGCCAGACCGATGGCGGCGGACGTACGATCACCAGCGGCAATCCCGGCCTGAAGCCACGTATCGCCGACAATTACGACGTCAGCGTCGAATTCTACGCCAATCGTGACATCCTGTTCTCGGCGGGGATGTTCCTGAAGGACATCCGCAACGAAATATTGACGGTCCGCAACCAGGCGACCGAAACCGTCGATGGTCTGCCGACGCTCGTCACCCGGATCCAGCCGGTCAACGCGTCCAGCAGCCGGGTGAAGGGCATCGAGCTGAACGCGGTCGTGTCGCGGATGCGCTTCCTGCCGAGGCCGCTCGATGGGTTTGGCCTGTCCGCCAACGTCACGCTGCTCGACCCGACCCCGCCGACCATCACGCTGGCGGATCGGGTGACGACGCGCCGCCTGACCAACCTGTTCGAAAGCGCGAACACGGTAGCCAACGTCAAGCTGTTCTACACCACCGGCCCGCTCCAGCTTCAGGGCGCGTGGAACCACCTGTCTCCGATCCTCTTCTCGGTATCGACCACGGACCCGTTGCAGGACCGCGTCTACGCCGCGAGCGACCTGTTCGACGCGCAGGTCCGGTTGAGGGTGAACCGCCACCTGACCATCGTGGCGCAGGGCAAGAACCTGACCGACTTCCGGCCGCAGCGCCTGTTCGGACCGGGATACGGGCTGCTGCGCGAGGAGATCGACAACGGGCGGGCTTTCTACATCGGCGGGCTGGTCCGGTTCTGATGCGTGGCGTGATCCTCCTGCCGTTGATGATGCTGGCGACGCCCGCACCGGCGCAACGCTATCTTTCGGGACCGGGTGTGGCGCTGGAGCGGGTACTGCCGCCCGCCCCGAAAATCGGGTCCGTCGAGGATGAGGCAGACCGGGCCTCTTTCCGCGCGACACGCGCGCTGGAAGGATCCGCACGCTGGCTACAGGCGATAGGCGATGCGGACGAAGCGATTCCCGCGATGCTCGCCGACTTCACGGCTGCAGCCGGTCGCCCTCTCTCGCCGACCGCGACACCGGCGCTGGCCCATCTGCTGACGCGGATGCGTAGCGACGTGTCCGCCGGAGTAAACGCTGTGAAGCCGGTATATGCGCGACGCCGGCCGTTCCTGGTCGATGCGGGGCCGGTCTGCCAGCGACGCGCGATGCTGGCGAACAGCTTCGACTATCCGTCCGGCCATACCAGCTGGGGAACGGCGGTCGCGATCGTGCTTGCCGAACTCGTTCCGGCCCGCGCGACGGAGTTACTCGCACGGGGGCGGGACTATGGTGACAGCCGCGTGATCTGCGGCGCGCACAATGCCAGCGCGGTCGCGGCAGGACGACAGGCGGGTGCGGCGATGGTCGCGCGGCTGCATGGCGACAGCGGCTTTCGCACCGATCTTGACGCCGCCCGCCGTGAGTTGGACCCGGCCTTGGCCGTGATGCCGCGCATCGCGGCTCCACGCGCCGCACCGTTGCTCGGCAATTGCGGCAATAACCGCGCCAGCCAAGTTCGCGTCTATCGAAGCCGTCCCACCGATTGCACCGACTGCGAACTGAAACCCCAATGCGCCATCGGAAAGAAGCGCGGTGTCACCCGCCTAGTGAGCGAGGATGCCGGCGATGCCGTCCCCGCCCTCGCCGGCACTGACGCCTACGTGAAAGTGCGGCGTCGAAAACAGCGGATCGAGCGCGTGTTCGGCCACCTATAACCCAACCTGGGTCTCCGAACGCTCAAGCTGGGAGGTCTCGCTGGAGCCGCCGAAGAGTTACCATGGCCACCGTGGCCCACAACCTCGAGTTGCTCGCCCGGAAGGCCTCGCCAGGCATGATACGCTCCCTTCTTCCCGATTGCCGACAACACCTGCCATCTATTACGCGGCTCATAATCAGCCGTGTTTCGAAAGTCTCGGCCGTATCTGGAGGCAGAAATAGGAGTGACGGGTTTCCGCCGCGTCCCGCCTTTCACAAAGCAAGCAAAAGCCAAGAGGTTTTTGGAGGATGAAAAATGCCCGCATGCATTCCCTTGACCGATCGCCAGCGCATCCTACTGCTGAACCAGCAAACCCGCGCAGCCGCGCAGCCGCGCAGCCGCGCTCAATCTTGTCGCCGCTGCGATCATCCTGTTCAACTGCCGATATCTCGGCAGCGAGGTTGATGAAATACGCCGTCGAGGGACGCCGATCGATCCGGCAATCCTGTCCCTGCTCTCGCCACTCGGCTGGGACCGCATCAATCTCACCGGCGATTACGTCTGATCCGATAGCCTCGATTTCGACGCCAGCTGAACGTCAAACCGCTACCGTGAATCTGTGTCCGAGTAATGCACAGAGGGTCCGGCAGAAAATTTTTCTTAGCACGTTGTATCATAACAATAGCGAAACGGATCGTATAAGTATACGGATCTGACCATGATCCTGGGACAGATAGAACGGACCATTCAACAGCGCGCCGGGCAAATCCTGCTTGGCGCGTTGGTCGTTTGCTTCGCGGTGCTGGGGATCGTCGGCACCGCAGCAATGTATATGGCTGGCCGCAGCGACCAGCAGGCCGACATCGTAGTGAGCAGCTATCGTACCGAGGTTCTGATTGGTGAGGTTCGATGGCTGCTGGAGCAAACCGAGGCGACCCGTCGCGGCTTTCTACTGACCGGCGACCCGTCGTTTCTGACCCGACACGACCGTGCGCTCGTACAACTCGGGTCGATCCTCCCGTCGCTCGCCGCGGCAATGCCCGAGGGTTCGCGTGACAGCGTCATGCGGATCGCCCGGCTCGTCGAGGTAATCGCCCGCGACCAGCGGATGGCCATCCGCCTTGCGCGGAGCGGCGAGCGCGAGCGGGCACTGGCGATGTTCCGGCGCGATAACGGAGCGCGGTCGCTGATGCAGGCGCGCGATGACCTGCGCTCGCTATCGATGGTAACGGCGCGGCAACTCGACGTGCACGACCGCCGCCAACGCGCTGTACGTCGTGATTTCTTTCACCTGTTCTTCGGAATGGGACTGCTGGTCATGGTGATTGCGCTAATCGCGGCGCTGCTGGTACGCCGACAGTTCCGCGCGCTCTCCGATATCGCTACCGCGCTCGACGGGGCGAACCGGTCGCTGCGCGACATGACCGATACGCTGGAGGAGCGCGTCGCCATCCGCACCGCCGACCTGCACGAGGCCAACCAGGAAATCCAACGCTTCGCCTATGTCGTCAGCCACGATCTGCGCGCGCCGCTCGTCAACGTCGTCGGCTTCACCGCCGAGATGGACCGGGCCGCCGGCGAGTTGCGTGCAATGATGGATGCCGCGGCCGCCGGGGGAACCTTCGCGGTCACCCCCGCCGCCCGCGCGGCGATCGACGACCTGCCCGAAGCGATCGGCTTCATCCGCTCGTCGACGCAGAAAATGGACCGGCTGATCCTGGCGATCCTGCGGCTCGCGCGGGAGGGGAAGCGGCTGCTGGTGCCGGAGCCGGTGGATACCGGCGCGATGGTGCGAGAGGTCGCCGCGGCGACGAAGTACGGTCTCGACGACTGGGGCGTCGACCTACATGTCGCGGACGCGATGCCGGTCGTCATCACAGACTGGCTCGCGCTCGAACAGATCCTGTCCAACCTGATCGAGAATGCCGGCAAGTACCGCCATCCCGACCGCCCACCGCGGATCGAGGTGGCAGGCGCGGTCGACGCCGCAGGCTGGACGACGCTGTCGGTCCGCGACAACGGCCGCGGCATCGATCCGCGCGACCACGACCGGATCTTCGAACTGTTCCGCCGCGCCGGCCGGCAGGACCAGCCCGGCGAGGGCATCGGCCTTGCCTATGTCCGCACGCTGGTTCAGCGGCTCGGTGCCCGCATCGCGGTCGATTCGCGTCTCGGCGACGGCGCCGTCTTCACCCTCACCCTTCCCCCCGCCCCGCAAGAGTCACCCGTACGATGATCGCGTCCAATGCCGTCCATATAGTCATGATCGAGGACGACGATGGCCATGCGCTGCTGATCGAGAAGAACATTCGTCGCGCTGGCATCCTTAATCCGCTGGAGCGCTTCGCCGACGGCGAGAGCGGACTGGCGAGGCTGTTCGACGGGTCGACTGGGCCGAGGCTGATGCTCCTCGATCTCAACCTGCCCGATATGAGCGGAATCGAGATCCTCACCCGCGTCAAGGCCCCCGACAGTCCCCTGCGCCGCGCGCCCGTCATCGTCTTGACCACCACGGACGATACCGAGGAGATCAGGCGCTGCTATGATCTCGGCTGCAACGTCTACGTCACCAAGCCACTCGATTATGGCAGCTTCAGCCGCGCGATCCGCGAACTCGGGCTGTTCCTGACGGTGATCCAGGTTCCCGATGCCGCATAGCAACCATGCGATCCTAGTGATCGACGACGACCCCGCCTTGCGCCGCCTGATGGCGCGTCGGATGCGTGGACAGAAATACCGCGTCGTCGAGGCGGCGAGCGGCGCAGAAGCGATCGCGCAGGCCGCCGCCTGCCGGTTCGATCTGGTCACTGTCGACCACGACATGCCCGACATGGATGGGCTGGAAGTGCTGCGACGCCTGCGCGACGGCGAAGATCCGCCCGCCGTGGTCTACGTCACCGGGGTCGACGACGTGCGACTAGCGGTCACCGCGCTGAAAGCGGGAGCGGCGGATTACGTTACGAAGACCGTCGACCCCGATTTCCTCGATCTGCTGCTCGCCACGCTCGACCAAGTGCTGGTCCATGCGGAGGTCGATGCCGATCTGCGCCTTGCCAATCAGCGGTTGGAAACGATGCTGACGGAGGTAAACCATCGTGTCAGCAACTCGCTCCAGCTCGCCTGCGCGCTGGTCGGGATGCAGGAGCAGCAGATGACCGATCCGGTTGCGCGCAAGGCGTTGGCGTTGACGCAGACCCGCATCCACGCGATCGGCCAGATCCATCACTGCCTTTATACCGGCGAGGACGTGATGCACGTCGACATGGCAGTATATCTGGACAGCCTGGTCGAGCGGCTGCGCTGGATGCTGGCCTGCGACAACGCCCCCTGTCCGATCGCGTTCGAATCCGCGCCGCTGCTGCTGAAAGCGGACAAGGCGGTCGCGGTCGGCATGATCGTTCTCGAACTGATAACTAACGCCTGCAAATATGCCTATCCGGCCGACCACGCCGGGCCCGTGGCGGTGACGCTGACGATCGCGCCGGACGGATCGGCGCGACTGTCGGTAGCCGACGATGGCTGCGGGATGCAGGCGGACGCTAAACCGCGTGGCACCGGGCTCGGATCAGGGATCATCACGGCCATGACCCGGTCGCTGCGCGGCACGCTCACCTATCCGTCACGCGAACGGGGGGTCACGGCATTGCTGACGTTCCGGCCGGACTAGCCATTCCGGCAGGCGATGGGGCGGAAGGTCCATGGGATATTATGCCAGCGCGGTGCCGGCCTGGAGGAAATCGACGATGCGCATGACCGCGCTTTCCTCGTCGGCTCACTAGCGATGGTCAGCGTCTGAGGGTCCCCGGTTTCGCGTCCAACCTAAAGGTGAATTTCCGGCGGTCAATCGACCCCTCGAACGGCCGTGCAACAGCATATCCGACCGGCTTCATCCAACCTCCAGCACCTTTCCAACGATGCTGGGCATCGTTGGAACCTTGAGCGGCTCCGCCAAGCGATGCGTGAGAACGACTTTCGTTGTTGTCGCGCCGCTATGCCTCGATCTTGGCCTTGGCATCCTCTGGTGACGAACCATTGTGTGTTCAGGCACTCGTTCCGCAGGCTGCCGTTGAACTGATCATCCCTCAGATTGACGGACACCGATGATTGGCTCTGCCGAACCGGGACGTCGATGATGGCGAGTACGACGAAGCGTAGGTTCACGGACGAGTCCAAGCGCGACGCGGTAGCGCTGTGCGTCGAGCGATCGGATGCAGACCGAGGTGGCGGCCGGGCACTGTCAGGATTTTTTCGTGTGCGGGCGGGCAGTTGAATAGCACGCCGCCTTGGCCCTGATGAACCGCTCGCCGAACATGACGGCGAGCAGGGCGTCCTCGGTGCCGCGGTTCCTGAGCTTGCTCACGACCCCGAGCCAAGATTTGCCCCTCGTTCTGTTCGATCCACAAACCCAGCACCTCCTTGGTGCTGTCCGCGCGAGTGCCTAGGGCGATATGGATGGCCTTGTTACGGACCATGCCGCCATTGCGGATCTTTACCCGCAGTGCGTCGAAGAAAACGAGCGGATAGACCGGACCGAGCGGGCGCTGCTGCTACATCGCCACTTGGTTTGACGACACGAAGGTATGTTTCACGTACGCCAGCCAAGAACGCAGGGAGCGACAGGGCCCGGATCAGCGTAAGGGCCACGCCGAGCGACAGTAATGATCGTCAACGCTATCCAGGAATGTATCGCCGCAGTCCTTTTCCAGCCGATAAGTTCTGGTGTCGAAGTCAGGCGCCAAGCTTGTGACAAGTTGGGTCCTGTGGAACACTACGACGATCCGGCATGTCCTTGCCGCTGTGGTAAGAAGCTTGGCGACCGAACCCAGCAAGGGCAGATGCAGACTGTACAAACACGCCTCTGCCGCCACGGGTACCGAGATGATGTTCTCGGTCTATGTTCCGCTGCATGACGAGGCAGCGACGCTACCGGTCGTGTGGTTCCTGTCGGGGCTGTCGTACACGCACGCCAACATCCCGGCGAATTTCCCGGTCGACATGGCGCGCCAGTCGATCATGGGCCATTGGATGGGCGGGCACGTCGCACTGACCATCTGCCTGCGCCATCCCGGATGGTTCAAGGCGGTCTGGCCCTCCCGCCGATCGTCGCGCTGATCAAGGTTCCGTGGGCGTCAAGGCGCTCACAGCCAACCTGGGCGACGATCGCGCGACAGAGCGTTCGCATGACGCGGTCGCGCTGATCAAGGACGGTCCGCGCACACCGGCGCGACTCGCCGATCAAGGCGATGCCAACCAGTTCCTAGTCGAACAGCTCCGCCCCGAACTGCTGAAGGCGGCATGGGATGCGGCCGGGATCGACCTGACGTTGCGGATGCAGCCTGGCCACGACCACAGCTATTACTTCACCTCGACCTTCATGGCCGACCATCTACAGCAACACCCGCAGAGTCTGGCGTATCCCGGTGGACCCCCCGGCCCGAATTCAAGCCAGCCGGGTCCCGTCGGTCGATCAAACGGTCTTGGCTGGGTGCAGTGCCACCCAAGCGGTGAATGTCGTGACGAAGCCTTCGAGGAACGTCTTGCCGCTCCCTTCGACAAGTGTGCCGGCATCGTCGAACAGGCTAGCGGCGTGCCCCAGATAGGCCTCCGGCTGCTGCATCGCCGGCATGTCGAGGAAGACGAGGCTCTGCCGCAGGTGATGGTTGGCGCCGAACCCGCCGATCGCGCCGGGTGACTGTGAGACGACCCCGGCTGGCTTGCCTGCCCAGACGCTCGCCCCATAGGGACGAGAGCCAACGTCGATCGCGTTCTTGAGCGCGCCGGGGACGGACCGGTTATATTCCGGGGTGACAAACAGGATGCCGTCCATCGGCGCGACCGCCGCACGGAAGTCATTCCATTCGGCCACGCCCTGACCTTCACGCTCGGGATTGTAGAGCGGGAGGGCCCCGATCTCGATCACGGAGACATGGAACTGGTCGGCGCCGAGCGTCTGGATCGCGGCCGCAAGTTTGCGGGACAGGCCATTTGCCTGCAGGCTGCCGATAAGGATACCGATTGTCGGCTTGGCGGTCATGATGCATTCCTTTTGAGGTTGAGAAACAGGGGAGGGTGAGGGAGCGACCGTGTCGAATTCCGGCAATAGCACCGCCTTGTTCAGGGCGATCGCGGCAACGAGGACATCTTGAACCGCCGTGATCCGGGGCACATGGCGGGTGTGGGGGTGGACGCCCATCCAGATCTCGCGCGTGGAGGCTTTGCCGGTGTCGAGGCGGAGCAGGTTTGACGGACGCGCGGGAAGGTAACAAGGCAGTTGGCCGAACCCGTGGCCTGCCATCATGCCTTGGAGTTGATTTTCGCGGCTGGAGGCGAGGAGAGCGGGTTCGGCTTGCGTCGTACAGTCTGCGAACCAGCGTCCGTCTGGCGTGTCGAGTAGATCGTCCTGGACGCGCACGGTTGTTTGGCCCGGAGCGCCGCTTCCCGAATCGGGCCATCCATGCGCTTCGAGATAGACGGGCGAGGTATAGACGGCGAACGCCATCTCACCGAACTTTCGCCCCACCATTCCATGGGCATCAAACCGACCGAGGCGGACGGCGATGTCGGCTTCGCGGCGGGCAAGGCTTAGCGAGCGATTGTCGATGATCAGCTCAATCACGATACATAAATGCGCGTCTTGGAGCGGCTTGAGACCGGCGGTGCGGATGTGTGTCGCAAGCGCATCGACGGTCGTGACGCGGACCAGTCCTTCTAGGCGCGGGCCTGCCGCGCGAAGCCGTTTGGCAGCGTCCTGCGAGAATTCCTCAGGCATCACCCGATCCACGGTTTCGGCGATGACGAGCGGTGATGCAGGGCAGGGCGGCTGGAACGACGGGCGCGGCCAGCGGCCTGCGCTCGCGATGGCGCGTCCCGCGTGAAACCCCTGCGCCGCCATCGTAAGCGTCATGATCGCGCCTTGGGCATCTGCGGCGTCGTAGGGGCGACCAAACAGGGAACCGAAGTGGCCTCTAACGTCAACGACGTCATAATCGCGGGGAAACGGACCATGGGCAGCGTTCAAAGCGATATCGTCGCCAAGACATTCATTCCGGTCCTGATTGACTTATATAAGCAGGGTCGTTTCCTGTTTGACCGGCTCGTCCTGTCTCGATGGCTCCCGCGTTGCAAGTGGCGATTTGATGATCTGGCGGTATGGTCGGGTGCAGTCTCGTGTCCAGCATGTTGATGCAGCCGTTTCCTGACTGCTGGCCCTGATGGTATCCGCAAGCTGGGTCTCACTCTGCTTTGCAAGCTGTAACGCCTTGGATTGGCCACGGGGTGTCCAACTCCCGGTCTGACAGGTACGCCATCACTTCTCTTCGAGCTCACAACCTCCTGAAGCCGGTCGGTATTGAGCCGCTAAATTGTTACGCCGCCAAGCTGTTCGGCGCGCGATATGTTCCACCCCGCGCCATGATCGCCCATGCAACCCAAGCCGTTCGATTGGCAGCAGCGACCGGCACAACCCGTGCGGGCTTCTTCTCCAGCATGCTGACGGCTTCACGTATGCAGGGGGCATCAGCCGAACTTCGTGACCGAGCTTCCCCAACTCTCGCGCCCAATGATGCGACGTGCCGTACGCCTCGATGCCGACCAAGCACGACGGTAGCTTCGTGAAGAACGGCAGGACCTGAGATCGACGCACCGCCTTTCGGACAACATCCGCCCCGGCTGCATCAGCTGCATGAATCTCAAAAATGCTTTTGGTCAAATCGAGGCTAACACTGGTAATCTCCATATGGTGGCTCCTATTTGCTCGTGATCGTCTGACAGCAGTCACATCTTGGCACTTCGATGCCGTGAGCGGGAGCCATCCAGCCATCTGCTTTTGCTATTCGACGAGATCAACCAAGCGATGGAGGATTCAGAACGCGGCGTCACAATCAAGCCGATCCTGCGCATCTCTTGCGAGCCGATCGCCGCCTAAAGGCAAGGTGGAGCCGCTAGCCACGGGGCACTACCTTCTTTTATCGATGCGATAGCCCATTCGTGCCACGCGCATACCGGAGTCTTCATGGCCCAAGATCAGCGGCAGTGGCGTCGTATAGCCTTGGTACCGGACGAGCATGTCAGTGTACCAGACACCGCTACCAACCACCCGAAGGGGAGTTCCGCCGGGCGAGGCGGGGCAAGTACAACCTCTTCCAGCAGAAATGGTCCTGCCGCTTCGTGGACTGACGCCGCGCGCATTGTGCGACTTTGGATGCGTCTTGCATGATTGCCTCCTGACGGGCGGCTGCCGCGCCCTGCGACTCTCTCCACCAACAGCGTCATATGTGGTAAAACTGAGTTTTTCAATGCGTAACTGATTTGACATAGCGTAATAACGCTTTATCTAGAGATCAGGTCTTTGAGTGTGTCGGCTTGCTGAGCCGCCTTTATCGCCGGGCTGCAATGGTTGGCGGCGTTGCCGCTGACGCAATGGATAAGCGCGATGGACGTCCGACTGGTAGTCGATATTGAATTGGTGGATGCGGTTCGAGCCGAATGTTCGAGCGGCGCAATCCGGTCTTCGGCCAGGTCGTAGCACATGCCGCCGCCAACATTGCCGACGCGGTACGCGCGGTGGAATCCGCCCAGCGCGCTTTTGGCCCGTGGTCGCATGCCGACCGAGCGCAGACGCATCATGCTCGCCGCCGCCGAAAGGCTGGAGGCCAAGCGCGAAGCCATCGCCGAGGTCATGGCCGCCGAAGTTGGGGCATCGGCACTATTACGGCAAGTCGCAGGCTTTACGACGCAGGTCCAGGGTTCGACCATCCCGACGGACAAGCCGGGCAGGCTATCGATGACGTTACGTCAGCCGGTCAGCATCGTGTCGTGGAACGGCCCAATCCTGCTCGCCGCGCGCGCGATCGCGTATCCGCTCGCTCTTGTTGATACCGTTCTGTTTCGCGCATCAGAGGCTAGCCCGCGAACCCACTCGCTGGTCGCAGAAGCCCTCTACAAGGCCGGTTTGCGCGCGGGCGCGATCAAGTTCATCGTCAACATTCCCGAAGATGCGGCCGACATCATCGACACGCTCATCACGCACTCGGCGGTTCGTCGCGTCAATTTCACTGGCTCGACCAAAGTCGGCCGGATCATCGCGGAAAAATACGCGATCCAGCTCAAGCGCTGCCTTCTCGAACTTGACGGCAAGGCACCTTTCTTGGAGCTTCACGATGCTGATCTCGATGGGGCTGCGGACGCCGCCATCTTCGGTGCTTTTCTGCACCAAGGGGAGATCTGCATGTCGCGATTCGTTGTCGCCGAGACGATTGCGGATGCCTTTCTCGAAAAATTTGTGGCCAAGGTCGCCGCCCTGCCTCTGGGTGATCCCGCTATTAATCCCGGGTCCGTTAGCAGGCCGTTGATCGACGCCCGGTCCGGTACGCGGATTGCCGAGCTCATTGAGGATGCCTTTGCCAAGGGTGTGACCCTTGCAATCGGTGACAAGGGTGAAGGCGCCGTCATGCCCGCGACGATCGTCGATCACGTAAGGGCCGGCATCGCGATCTATGACGAGAAGACCTTCGGTGTGAACACGACAATCGTCAGTGTCAAGGATACCAAAGACGCCGTCAGGGTCGCCAACGACGCGCTGTGTGGGCGGTCGTCGGCCGTGTTCAGGCGCTACGTGGCGCTGGACGTGGCATCGCTCATTAATGCGGGCTGCGTCCACATTATAGGTGCGACCATCCAGAACGAGCTTCAGGCCGCCTTGCGGAGGCATGAAGCAAAGTGGCTAAGGCCGTTGCGACGGCAACGGAGTGATAGAAGAGTTCACCGAACTCAAATGCGTCACGATCGAGCAGGCCGATCAGCCTTACCCGTTCTGATCCCCCGGCGCGGCCGTTCAACGGCCGCGCCCCCATTCCACATAAGAGACGATACCATCCCTATGGCTCGCTACGCACGCCATCTGCCCCGTATGCTCGCCATTACGGTTGCCCTGTTGGCAAGCGGCTGCGCCAGCGTGCCGCATGCCACGCCCGGCCCGGCAATGCTGGTCCCGTCCGATCTGCATGGGGGAAAGATGCTGACCGCGTCTGCCGTCGACTGGCCGACGGACACATGGTGGCAGCGATACCGCGATCCGCAGCTTGACACGCTGGTCGGTGAAGCGATCCTAAGCTCGCCAACGCTAAAGGTCGCAGCGGCCCGCGTCCGCCGCGCCGAAGCCATCACGGAACAGACGCGTGCCTCCGATCTTCCGCAATTGACTCTGGGCGCCTCGTTCGCCGAGGCCAAGGCGAGCTATTGGAATGGGGTGCCTTTTCCGGGCGTGCCGAAAGGCGTCAACGATGCCGCGAGCGTACGACTCGGGCTAGACTGGAATCTCGATTTCTTCGGCCGCAACCGCGCAGCGATCGCAGCAGCACTTTCAGCGACCGACACGTCCCGGGCCGACGCCGCGCAGGCGCGCCTTGTCCTGACGACTGCGGTTGCCAGTGCCTATGCCGACCTCCTCGGCCAGATGCGCGATGTCGATCTCGCAACCGACACGGTCAGCGTTCGCGAACGAACTGCCGATCTTGTGAGGCGGCGTAGAGCCGAAGGCCTAGAGACGCTTGCGTCGCAAGGCCAGGCTCAGAGTGCGCTGGAAAGCGCCCGCCAAGCGCTTAATGCTTCGAACGAACTGGTCGACCTCACCCGGCTGCGACTGGCTGCGATGCTGGGTGCGGGGCCGGACCGTGCCGAAACCATTACGCGCCCGGCCGATCCCGCGCTGGCGGTATTTGGCCTGCCGTCGAATGTTCCGGCCGACCTTATCGGCCGTCGGCCCGACGTTCGCGCCGCGCGCTACCGGGTCGAAGTTCGTGCGGCGCAAATCAAACAAGCACGCGCGGGCTTCTACCCAAGCATTAATCTGTCGGCGTTTATTGGCCCGCAGGTGCTGGGGCTGGGGCAATTCTTCAACGCGCAGTCGATCGCGGGCAATATCGGCCCGGCGATCAGCCTGCCGCTCTTTCGAGGCAGCGCTCTGTCCGCCAATTACCGCGGATCGCGCGCCGACTATGACGAGGCGGTCGCGAGCTACAACGAGGCATTAATCCACGCATTACAGGACGTCGCGCAGGTGACGACGAGCACGCGCGCGTTGACCGAGCAGTTAGGTCACGCGCGGGCTGCCCAAGATGCCGCAAGCACCGCCTACCACGCTGCGACCCTACGCTACCGTGGCGGATTGCTCAGCTACATCGCGGTGCTGTCCGCGGAAAACACGCTCATCTCGGCCCGTCGTGCGGTGTCGCAGCTCGAGACCCGCCGCTTCGCCCTCGATGTCGCGCTCGTGCGCGCGCTCGGCGGCGGTGCCTGACTATAGAAACAACGGAGCCTGACATGGCCGACGCCGCTCTTACCCCCTCGAACGCGACCAACGCGGCGACGTCGCCAAGTGAGCGCCGCTGGGTGCGCCTGGTTCCGTGGATCATTCTTACCCTAGTGATCGGCGCAATCATCCTGGTCTCGGTACGTTGGAACAGCTTCGAGGCTGATCGCGTCATTCAAACGACGGACAACGCCACGATCCAGACCGATTCTGCGGTAATCGAGGCCAAGGTCTCGGGCTATGTCCGCAGTGTAGATTTCGTCGATTTTCAAACCGTGCGGGCAGGCGATGTTCTTGTTCAGCTCGATGACCGCGATTTCCGCGCTAGCGTCCTCCATGCCGAAGCGTCTCTCGCCAAAGCACAGGCGATCCTCGACAATCTCGATCATGAGATCGCAGCGCAGCGCGCGACGATAGCGCAGGCCAGGGCGAACGCCGACAGCAACACGAGCAAGCTCAAACTTGCGCTAGATGACAATCGGCGCTTTGCAGCATTGGCCAGTTCTGGCGCGGTTACGGGGCAGGAGGCCGATAGCGCCCGATCGAACGCTGCCGTCGTTCGGGCAGGCCAAGCCGGAAGTCTTGCCGCCGTCGATCTCGCGAACCGCCAGCGCGACGTTCTCGAAGGGCAGCGTGCCCAGCGAGAAGCCGATGTACTGGCCGCCCACGCTACCCTGGACTCAGCGAAGATCGCGCTTTCTTATACCCGCATCGTCGCGCCGGCGGATGGCACGATTGGCCAGCGCATCGTCCAGCCTGGGAGTCTGTTAAACCCAGGCGCCGCGGTCGTGACCTTCGTCGCCAAGACGATGCCTTATGTCCTTGCCAACTATAAGGAGACGCAGATGTCGCGGATCGCGCCCGGGCAACCGGTCGAGATCCTCGTCGACAGTCTCCCCGATGTGCGGCTGCACGGTCGCGTCTCGCGCCTGGCGCCCGCGAGTGGCGCGACGTTCGCCGCGCTGCCGGCCGACAATGCGACCGGCAACTTCACGAAGGTAACGCAGCGCATTCCCTTGCGCATCGATCTGAATCCGACGCAGCCAATCATCATGCGGTTGCGGGCCGGAATGTCCGTTACGACGCGGATCGATACGCGTGGCTGAACAGTCGGTGCGACCACACCGGCTGCCAGCCTTTGCCGGTCTGAACTTGTGGCGCGTGCTGGCGTCGGGCAACATCGAGGCGCGTCCGGTCGGCTGCGTGATCGCAGTTCTGCTTGGCACCTTCATGACGAGCCTGTTCACGCGCGACTTCGGCATATCGCTAGCCGACCTCCGCGGCGCCTATGGCCTCAGCGTCGATCAGGGGGCTTGGCTCAACACAGTCACCAACGCTGCCCAGCTTCTGTCCGCGCCCGCGGTCCCGCTGATGGTGGTGATATTCGGCGCCCGACGGGTCCTAGTCACGTCGGCGGTGTCGTTCATCGGTACAACGCTGCTTACACCGCTAGCCTCAGGCATTCCGGCAATCTTCGCGCTTCATGCGGCAGACGGCTTCCTGCTGGGCTGCTTCGTGCCCGCAACGCTGGCGATCGTGTTCGGCAATCTCTCGCCGCGCTATTGGTTGATCGCGCTTGGCCTCTATTCGGTGCGCCTGACGCTCGCGCTCCACACCGGCGTGTCGTTGAGCGGCTGGTTCGTCGAGGATCTCGGCTGGCAGGCGATCTACTGGCAGGCGACGCTGTTCGGCGTGGCTTTCCTGGCCCTGGCCATGATCAGCTTTCCCGATCGTCCGCCCGACCGGGCCCTCTGGCAGAAGATCAACAAGGGCGAAATCGTGATGTACTGTGTGGGGCTGACGTTGCTCTGCGCAGGGCTCGATCAGGGCAACCGGCTCGACTGGCTCGCATCCGAGCTGGTCATCGCGCTGCTCGCAGGTGGCATTGGACTCGTTGCCATAGCTATTGTTTGGCAGTTCATATCGCCCGTGCCGTTTGCGCATCCCGCCGCGCTGCGTCGCCGCAACATCTGTCTACCGCTGATCATCGTCACGATGTTCGGGATATTGAGCGGCGCGACGTCGCTGCTGATCCCGAACTTTCTGGCAACGGTGGGGCAGCTCAAGCCCGCGCAGTCGGGCTCCGCGCTGTGGTGGATCGACCTGGTCCAGCTTGGCGCGATCCCCCTCACGATCTGGTCGATCCGGCGTAGCGACATTCGCCTCAGTCTGGCGCTCGGGCTCGTCCAGGTGATGCTCGGGTGCTGGCTCGGTACCGGTCTCACGCATGTCTGGCGCAGCGACGACTTCGCGATGATGAGCATGTTGTTCGGCGCTGGAAACTCGGCCGTGCTGCTCACCTGCATCGCGATCACCGTCGCTAATTCCGCCCGCGAGGAGCTAATCAGCCTTGTCGCCTATATTCAGGTCCCGCGCGTCATAGGTCCTGAACTCGCTGCCGCGGTTCTTACCACGTTGGTCCGGAAGCGGGAGGCGCTGCATTCGGTTCTACTTGGGAGCGTGGTTGATCGGGTCCGCGCTGCCGCTTTGGGTTATAGCCCCATGGCTCTCGCCGCGAGCGCTCGGCGAGAAGCCTATGTGCTCAGCTACATCGACGCCTATCAATTCTGCTTCTGGATCGCTGCTACTTGCATGCTGCTGGCGGTTTTCCTCCGGCCGACGCCGGCACATCCGCTAGTAAACTTTCCCCATCTTGAAAGCAGGGGGTAATCCGCTGAGGACAGGCAAATCAAGCTTCTGATCGCAAAGGGTTGGCTGTTGTAGCTCGCGAGTCTAATCGGTGATCCCGGTCTGATCAAGGATAACGGAAATTTGGCAGAAGATGATGAGATTGGCAGCGATCGACGGGGTACGTCGCGGCGTCGCGGAATACAGTCGATCGAGATCGGGATGCGTATCCTCGAGGCGCTCGGCGCAGGAGTAGGGGCCTCGTCCCTAGGCGCAATCGCTCAAGTGGTTGGTATGCCGGCTCCGCAGGTCCACCGGTATCTGCAGAGTCTAATAACGTCAGGCATGGCACGGCAGGATGCTGCGTCGGGACGCTACGAACTAGGCTCAGCCGCGCTGAGGCTTGGCCTTGTCGCGCTGGCGCGAACAAATGTCTTCAAAATCGTCGACCGCGTCATGGACGGCTTCGTCGAGCGCACGGGACAAACCGTGCAAATTTCGGCGTTTGGCCCATTGGGACCAACGATAGTGAGGCTGTTCAATGGTCGCCCGGCGCTGTTGACGACGTTGAATTTGGGCACCGTGTTGCCGCTTTCCACCTCTGCGACCGGACGCGTCTTCCTTGCCTTCATTCCTGAGTCGGAAACTGCCGATCTGATGAATGCGGAACGCGAGCATTTGTCGATGGATACTTCGTCCGTTGACGAGATCCGTGCTGCGGTTCGAACCGACGGCAAGGCTGTCGAGACAGGTACGGTCATCCCCGGCCTTCATGCCACCGCGTATCCGATCTTGGATTTGCAAGGGCGGGCGACGCTTGTGGCGACGGCGGTTGTGTCGGAAGCGGTCCAAGGATGCCGTCAGGAAACCATAGCCGAGCTAGGCACCTTGTGCGGTCACATCAGCGCCGAAAACGGGTGGCTAGGTGTTTAGTCCCGGCATCTGGTGGATCGGATTGACGATGAATCTGTCCGGCTCTGACGTCCAGATTTTGGCAATGTATTCGTAAGGCGACGGAGCGTCTTGAGCCGACGGGCGAAATTATAGGCTGCCATGAGGTCTGCGAGGTGCACCCTTAACTGCTCGAGTCTTTCACAATGGAAGCGTTTGACGGTCGTCTTCTCAATCGTGCGAGACATCTGCTCGACTTGTCCGTTAATACTGGGGTGGTTCGGCTTCGTGAGCCGGTGCTCGATGTCTTTCGCTTCGCAGATCATGTCGAAGCGCATCTGATGCGACCAGACGACGTTACGGTTGCGCGGCTGCTCGGCAAACTAGCTGCCATTGTCGGTCAGGATCGTGTCGATCTGGGACGGTATCGCTTTCAGCAAGTGTTCAAGGACCTCCACGCCGTTCGCCTGTTAGCCGTGTCACGAGCTGGGTGACTGCGAACTTACTCGTGCGGTCGATGCCGACGAACAGATGAAGTTTGCCGTCGGCAGTCTGAACCTCGACGATATCCATGTGGAAGAAGCCGATCGGGTTGCGCTTGAAGCGCTGTCGCCTCGGCTTGCCCCTTCGATGTCCAGTGGACGGGATATGCCATGCCGCTGCAGGCAGCGGTGCAACGCTGACCGTGTCAGATACGAAATCGACGGCTGCAACGCATAGAGGCAGAGCATAGAGGCAGGCGCGTCACGGCGATACCGCGCTAGGCGCCGAGGAAGGCGGACACCGCGAGCCGGATCACCTCGCCCGGCGCAAGCATCCGGCGAGGGTAGCGTAGCGCGCAGCGTTGCAACGCGAAGTCGATCCGGTTCTCTGGCCGGCGTCATCGATCGATGTAGGTCAGGTCGTCATCGGCCAGGATGTGATGCCGCAACAGCCAAGCCTCGTCGGTCGGCAGGTCGAGCAGCGATGACCGCAGCCGAGCGCTGAGGATATATGGCGTTTCGGCATACGGCAGCGTTCCTGTTTAACCGCAGTCTGTTTAGGACAACTCTGAACCCCACGCAGATTAAGGCCTTTCGAGCCCTAAATTCAGAAAGGTTCAATTGGGACAGCGCGCCGCCATCTACGCCAGGGTTTCGACAGCCGACCAGTCGTGCGAGCGGCAGCTTCGCGACCTCACTGGTTTTGCGGAGCGTGGCGGATATAATGTGGTCGGTCTTCCGCGAAACCGCGTCGGGCATGAAGGCCAACCGCTCGGCGCGGGTCGAGGTGATTAAGCTGGCGCAGGCGCGGCACATGAACGCGATCCTCGTCACCGAACTCAGTCGGTGGGGGCGCTCGACGCAGGACCGGCTCGATACTCCCGTCCGGCTGTCGGCTAGCGGGTGTCGGTGGTCGCGATGAGCGGCATGACCTTCGAGGTTGATACGCCGCACGGGCGGATGATGGCGACGATGCTCGCCGGCATCGCGCAATTCGAGCGTGATATGCTAAGTGAGCGCGTCCGCTCCGCCTTAGCTGCTGCGCGCGCGCGGGGCCGCAAGCTCGGACGGGAAACCGGCGTTCGCCCGAAGTCGGATCGGCTTTCTCCCAAGGTGCTGGCCCTCGTCGCCGAGGGACGCAGCTATCGCTGGATCGCACGCGACCTCGGCCTCAGCAAGAACACCGTCGCCGCGATCGTCGGACGGGCCAAGGCGGACACCGTCCGCGTCATTGAAATGGCGCCATAAGAGTAGCCGCATATGACCGGGGCCCTGGGAGGCGTCCGCTCCGAAATCTAGCGGCGGGCGCCCCGCCCCCACAGCACGAAGGACGAGAGCACCAGCAAGACGAGGTTGAACGGTGTGACGTTCGCTTCCCCCCGACTGACGTGGAAGACGATAGCGGCCAGCTGGAGCAAGGTACAGCCGAGCGCCGCCGCCACGACCAGCCGCGGTCGAACCCCTGTCAGCATCGGCAGCAGGATGCCGACCCCGCCAGCGAGGTCGATCAGGCCCATCGTCCGCAGAAAAGGCTCGGGCACCTGCCCCGGCCAGATCCACAGCGCGGCGAGCCGATCGACAGGGAGGAACAGCTTCATTGCCCCAATGCCGGCGAAGGCGATGAAAACCAGCGTCTGGGAGGCCCACAGGCCGATGTTGAGCACCGGCCGACCGGATGCGGGGCGGGGCGAAACGTAAGGAGGCGACATCGAACTTGGCCTTTTCAAAATGGACTACGATCAGGTGCGTGTGCGCTGCTGCCGCCACGTGTCGAGCGACCAGGCACCCGCGCCTGCGGCGGCGATGTGCAGGAAAACGAAGCAGAACAGGATGGCCGGCTCGCCCATGTTGAGCGCGGGCCACGGCCCCTGCGGCGCATGCGCCATCCAGTACGCGGCGGCCATCTCGCCGGAGGCAACGAACGCCGCAACCCGGGTATACAGCCCTGCGGTCATGAGCAGGCCGGTCACCACCTCGATCGCACCGGCGATCAGCATGATCGTCGGCAGCGGGTGGGGAACGCCCGGGATTTCCGCAGGAAACTCGAAGAACTTCATCGTCGCATGTTCTAGGAACAGCAGCGCGGTTACGATCCGCAGCACGGCCAGCGTGCGCGGTGCCCAGGGTGTCATCATCGTCGAAACTCCTTGTCAGGGATCAGGGCTTGGCGGCTTTTAACTCGTGGTTCTCGCGCCACAGCGACATCATCGCCGTGAACGGGCCATCGACATAGTTGCGGTAGACAGGAAGCGCGGCCGGATCCTGACCGGCGCGCTCGCCGACCCAGGCGACGATCTCGTCGGATTCGTTGAGAAATCGGCCGGGCGCGATCTTGGCGGCAGGAAAGCTGATCTTGGCGACATGTGGCTCCAGCACCGTGCAGATCGCCTGCTCTTCCGGACTACCGCCAGCGAAATCACGTATGTCGATGCCGTCCCGCTGCCCCGTTTCGAGCAGCGCGATACGCACTTTCTGGCAGAAGGGGCAATTCTGCTTCAGGTAGAGGATGGGGGTGAAATCGGTGTCGGTCATGCGAATGCCTCCTCGATATGTTGGATGGTGGGCGCCTCGCCAAAGCGGAAGCTCGATGCGGTGATGCCGCCGGCGAAATCCTTCTGATGATAGGTCAGCGCGGCAGGCGATGACCCGGCGGCACCAGCGGCGACCAGCAGCGGGACCAGATGATCCTCGTGGGGATGCGCGGCGCGTGCCGCGGGCGCGCGCGCCCAGTCGATCAGCCTCGCCTCGCGATCCGATGGCGACGCAGCGATCAACGTCTCCTGGAGCCAGGCGTCGAAGCGGCGCGACGGCTCGTGGCCAGCCGTGCCGCGCAGCTGCGCCAGATTGTGATAGCTGAGGCCGCTGCCGACGATCAGAACGCCCTCGTCCCGCAATGGCGCGAGGGCGCGGCCAGCCGCCAGATGCGCGGTCGGGTCCAGATCGGCGCGCAGTGACATCTGCACCAGTGGCATCGTCTCCTCGGGATAGAGGACCTCCATGAGGCTGAACGTGCCGTGATCGAAGCCGCGCGTCGCGTCGGTTCCGGCCTCGAGCCCTGCCGAGCGGAGCAGGTTGGCGGCCGTCTCCGCGAGCACCGGCAAGCCGGGCGCTGCATAGCGGATGCGATAGGTCTCGGGGGGGAAGCCGCTATAGTCATAAACCATGCCGGGCCGATGGCCTGACGAAAGCGTGAAGCGGAACTCCTCCCAATGGCCGGAAACCATCAAAACCGCTCGGGGTGCGTCGGCGAGCTCGCGGCGCATACCCTTCAGCGATGCCTCCAGCACGTCGAAGCCACGGCGGAACGGGCCATCCAGCCACGGCCACGGTCCGCCACCATGGCTGAGAAAGTACGTCGGCAGGGATGTGGCGATCATCGGGGATGTCCTCGGTTTGCGCGCTCGGCTCAATCTTCGAGAGATAAATAGATATCCTACCTACAAGGAACAATCGCACCTTTGTTGTCGCTTGCTTTCCTGATAGTTGATGGTTGATGGATACGCTGACCAGCCTGCGCACCTTTTGCCTCGTCGCGGAACTGCGCAGTTTCTCCGGCGCCGCCGGTCGATCCGGTATATCCGCCGCGATGGTCAGCAAGCATGTCGCGCATCTCGAACGCCGCGTGGGCACGCGGTTGCTCAATCGCACGAGCCGTCGCGTCAGCCTCACCGAAACCGGCGCGCTCTATCTAGCGCGGGTCCGCCCGATGATCGAAGCGTTGGACGAGGTCGAGGCGGAGATCGGCAACGTCGCGGTCTTGCCGCGCGGCACGCTGCGCATCGCCGCGCCGGTATGGATGGCGAGCGGCGTCATGGCACGTGCCTTCGCCGCCTATCAGGCGCGCTTCCCGGAGGTCTGCCTGGACCTGCACCTCGGCGGTCGCATGGTGAACATGGTCGAAGACGGCTTTGACCTTGCGCTACGCGCTACGCGGGCCGACCAGCTCGATTCCGGGCTGTTCGCCCGCCCGCTTGCCGATATCAGGTTCCATCTGTTCGCAGCACCATCGTATCTCGAACAGGCGGGAACACCGGACAGCCGCACCGCGCTCTTGGACCACGCGCTGCTCCTGTACAGCGGGGTCGGCAATGCGGAGCGGTTGTTCGCGCCCGAAGCGGGAACAGCACCCCGCCGCGGCACGATCAACATCCGGATGCGCAGCGAAAACGAGACGATGCTTCTTCTCGCAGCGCTGGAAGGCACCGGAATTGCGTTGCTGCCCGATCATCTTGCCGCCGACGACGTCGCCGCGGGCAAATTAATCCGCCTCCTCTCCGACCAGCTCGATTTCACCACGGTTCTTCACGCGGTCTACCCCAGCCGCCGCCACCTGTCCGCCAAGGTCCGGACATTCATCGACTTTCTCGGCGCGTGGTTTGCGGCGGGATCCGGTGTTTAGAGCCCGACTTGTAACTCAAGTTTTGCGATGCGGCCGGTCATTTGCCTGATGGAAGCGACTACGAGGCATGCCTCGCAGGAAGCGATGGATGCCTCCCAGTCCTCGGCAAGCCGTCGGCATCGATTGGGCCATCCAATCGTGCGCTCGATCATTCTACTCACCGGCGAATACCTCTGGCCCTAGGATGCTGGCGCTTAGAGTGTGATTTCGTCCTGAGGCGGAACTGGCCACCAGTAGCGTCTGCCGGAAAGACCGTATGTCCGTGTCGTTGACCGGGTATGTTCGCCCTACAGTCGTGATCCGAGAGTTGCCCGGATGGGCCGAGCCTATTCTCACTGGCGGAGGACGAACCGTGGGAGATCCCAAAGAAATTTTCACCAGAATCGATGTGCCAAAGGAGCGCAGCGCGATAGCGGTACCTGATGGCCGGCGTGGCGGTGAGGTACGCTTCATCGACGAAGTCGACTCGTCGGCTGATGCGATGAAGCCCATCTTACAACGGATCGCTGCGAAAGATGAAATAAGACGTGGTGCATTGCTGCGACGAAGCCGGGCGGACAGCATACGGATTGCATCGCTTGATATTCCAGCCGGACCATTGTTGCCATGCAGGCGACCGGGTGAAGACCGACCAGCGTGATGCTGCGGGCGCTCATGGAGGAGAATACCCGGCTCAAACGGTTGCTGGCGGGCGCGATGCTCGACAACGCGGGCCTTAAGGATCTGTTGTTCAAAAAATCGCGACGCCCGCCGCGAAGCGGGAAGCGGCCGCGCATCTTCAGACAGCGCCGAGGATGAGCGAGCGGCTGGCGTGTATTGTCCTCGGTGCGGATCGCAAGAGCATGCGGTATCTCTCGTATCGGGAAGATGATGGCGACCTGCGGTCGCATTTGCGCGAATTGGCGCAGCAACGTTGTCGGTTCGGCTATCGACGGCTGCACATCCCTGCTGTGCCGGGTCGACCTCACGATCACCCGCAAGAACGTTCAGCGGCTCCACCGCGAAGAAGCGCGCCGCTGGCGCCCCGGCGCCGTCCACGGTGCTGGCGCTACCCAACCAGTGCTGGAGCCTGGATTCGTCCATGATCAGATGGCCACGGCGCGGCGGTTCCGTATCCTCAACATTGCTGATGATGTAACGGGGGAGTGCTTACAGGCGAGGCTCAACACGTAGATGTCGGGCAAGCGGGTCGCGCGCGAACTCTCAGACCTAATTACCTAGCGCGGTGCCCCCAGGACGATCGTCAGCGAAAACGGGACCGAACTGACCTCGAACGCAGTGCTCGCGTGGTCTGGCGATGCCGGCGTCGAGTGGCGCTACATCGCGCCGGCGAAGCCAACGCAGAACGGGTTCGTCGGCAGCTTCACCGGTCGCATGTGCGACGAGACGCTGTTCTCCACGGCCTGCCAAGCGCGCTTTATCCCCGGGGCCCTGGGTCAATGACTAAAACACCGAGCGGCGGCACTCTTCGCTCGGCTACGCCTCGCCGGCAGTCTTTGATGCTGATCTCAAAAAGCAACGGGCGGGCTAAAAGCCACCCGTTGCTTCACCCGCGCTCCTGCGCGGCAACAATGGCCGGTCTCTGGTTGCCACTGGATGAAAGACTGGGTCGCGTCAGATCCAATCGTCCGCCTTTTCCTGAACGGAGGCGGTGACGACCGAACCTGGCCTGCTTTCACGATGATGGTTCCTCGAAAGCCCGATATCGCTGATAGTTCGAGCGTTCCGGCGCCGGTCTTGATGATCCGGCCATGACCGGTGATCGTATTCCCGATCAGGGCGTCGACCGGCACGTCCAGCCTCAGCGTCGCGTCGTTGCGGACCGGGCCGTGGCCAAGTCCGGAGGTGCCAGCCGCAAGCGTGCCTTCGCGGATACTGATACCGCCGGTAAAGCTGTTGTTACCGGTCAGGACAAGCGTCCCGCCACCCGATTTGGTCAGGCGCCCTGGGCCGCGAATGTCGTTGCTGAAAACGTCACTCCCGGCGGGAATCGTGATAGCGACGTCATCTGGGAACGCGCCATATCCCCCTGCGGCCGCGAACAGGTCAAGCCGGGCATAGCCCGAACCGTCATCCAGCGGCTGGCCCGACGGGATTTCCGTGGTCGCGAGCACGTCTCGCCGCTGCCACGCATCAAGCCAAGGGAACCGCGTGGCTAGCAGGATTTCGGCACCCCGGGGCACGATCGCAGGCCGGTCGGTCGCGGCAACCGGCGTCATGCCGTACGTCAGACGGCTGCGGTAGGCAGCGCGATCCCGTGTTCGACCAAGATAAGGTACGGCCCCTCCCAGGTCGCATGCGACGTCGGTCGCGGCATTGCCACGTGCGACCCCCGCCCGCAGGATGGCGGCGGCGGCCGCAAACTCGCGGGGCCGCGCCACGCCGAAAGCGGTCGACCGCGCGTTCAGCAGGCGCACGACAGAACTGGTGGCCAGGATGCGTCCGCCGATGACGTCGAGGGGGTAATGCACCCCCAGCACGATCCGGCTATCTGCATAGTCTGAAGCCCGCGCCAGCAGTCGCTGCGCGCAACCGGGAAAGATCATCGCAAGCAGCAGCGACTGCGCATAGCCATCGGTAGTGTGGCCGCTGGGATAGGCAGGCGATCCGACCGAATAGTCGACGCCGAGACGCGGATCGCGGCGGATCAGCGGCGTGACCTGCCAAGGGCGGGGATTGCCGGTCAGCAACGAGCTTCCAGCATAGGCACGGCCATAGGCGTTGGCGACAGCATAATAGCGTTTGGCAACCTCGCTTTCACCACCGGCCCCCTTGTTGCCAAAACGACCGATCGCATTGAGAACGTCACCAGCCTCGCTCGACCGATCCCGGCGTTCGGCATCCATGATAGCGGCTGTCCGCGGGCCGAGGCCGGCATAGCCAACCTGCTCGAACGCTTCCGCCACGGCGCGCGCCATCCGCGCGGCGTCCGCTTCACGCTGGATGCGGATCGCGATGGCAAGGTTCTGTCGGAAGGCCTCCGCCGGCAACGTATCGATTCCGCCCAGATAGGGGGGGGGCGCCGGCGACCCGGCGAAGACGGTCGCCGCCAGGCAAGCGGCGGCGACCAGTGAGCATTTTATGGGAAGTCTCAAAACTTGAACTGCGCGCCGAGCGACAGCGTGCGCCCATAGGCGTAGGCTTCGCCCGGCACCTTCCCCCCCGCGGCGGTTCGGCCATATTGGCTGAGCGAAGAGCGCAGCAGATTGACAGCCGACAAGGTAACGCTGGTCGTTGGCGTCACCGCCACGCTGAAGCTGCCATCGAGCGATCCGAAGGAGTCGAAATAGGTATCTACTTGCCCGACGCCGCCGTTGGCCTGAAGATAAGCCTCGCGCCAGACATAGCCGAGGCGGCCCGATACCAGACCCTTCTCATAGAAGCCGACTAGCGAATAGCTGCTGGGCGACACGCCGAGCAGATGGTTGTTCACCGTGCGCGTCTCGGTGCTGCCGGCGGCCACTGCAAAGTTCGATTTCTGAAAGACCCGTGTGTAGCTGGCTTCGATCCCTAGGCCGGACAGTGCACCAGGCAGGAAATCCAGCGTCTGCTGGTAACCGAATTCCAGACCGTACAGCCGCGCGGCACCGCCGTTGACCTGCGTCGTGATGTTGTAGAAGTCGAAGCCGAAATTGTTCGGGACGCTGACCTGCGACACCTGCTGCGTCAGGTAATTGTCGAACTCCTTATCGAAAGCTGCGATTGATACCTTGCCCAGTCGGCTGAAATACCATTCCAGCGAGGCGTCGAGATTGTTCGATAGGAATGGTTTGAGTGTCGGATTGCCGCCCCGGCCCGTGCCATTCTGCAAAGTGACCGTCAGGCCGGGTGCGAGCAATTCCGGCTGCGGACGCGACATCTGCCGGGCATAGCCCAGTCGTAACGTCAGTTCATCAGTCAGGTCGGCCTTGACGTTCAGCGCCGGCAGCAGCTCGGTGTAGCGCTGGGTCACATCGATCGGAATGGCCGCGGCACCACCGCCGGGATTGGCATAACCTCGTGCACGCTGATCGGTGTACACGACGCGGACACCAACATTGCCGCTGATCCTGACGCCACCCACCGGCGCTGCGAACGCCGCCATCGCATATCCTGCGGCGCTGCGTTCACTCAGCTCCGAACTGGTGGCCAGGTCGGTCGGCGTCTGCGGCGTATTCAGCGTGGCTGGGTCGAAATAGCGGTCGAACAGGGCCGGAAGGTTCGGTTGCAGCCAGTTGCGGGGGAATTCGCCGTCGACGTCGCGGAACACGTGTCGCAAACCAAGCGGCAGTAGACTGTTGGGTCCGGCCGCCGACGGGGTCGTGCCGATGAACGCCGTCGAGTTGCGATCCAGCCGGAAATAGGTCCGATTGCGATCTTCCAATGCCCCGCCGGCCGACACGCTGGACAAGAAGCCGTCGAAGCTGTGGGCAACGTCGAGTTTGGCGACGTCAAGTCGCGTCCTGGACCGGATGACACGCGCCAGCATCGTACCCGACCCGCGATAGGCCAGCGTCGGATCGAGCAGATTCAGACCAGTGGCGAGAGTCGGGATACTGCCCGGGCCGTTGGTGAAGTCGAAGCTGGCCGGCGCGAAAGCGCTGTACTGGACCCGCTCGACCGGGTCCTTCGTGCGGCTGTTCGCCAGCGAATGATTGAAATCGCCGGTGATCGTCCATCGGCCGGGGCTCCACCGCTGGTTGATTCCGCCGCTGAAGATATCATAGCGTTGGGTCGATGTCTCGTTGACCGTCTGGATCTCCATCCGGTTCGATGATCCCGCCACGAGCACGCCGTCGCGGATCACCGCCGACGCCGGGTCGATCACGCTGTTTGCGATGTCGAACTGTAAGCCAGGCTGGTTGTATCGGTTGGTTTGGGTCGAATACAGAAAGTCGACATTGGTTTCGAACTCGTCGCTCGGCCTATACTGCATCGCCAGCGTGCCCGTCGCCCGGCGCGTGTAATATTGCTCGATCGTCGGTCGCTGCGCCTGCGGCATATAGACACCCGCGAACTGCGCGGTGCGGTTGGCAGCGATCGCGGAGTTTGCACCCAGAGTGTATGGGCTGGTGAAATTGCGATCCTCGCGATCGTGCTGATCGGTATAGGCACCCGACGCAACGATGCCGAAGGTCTTGTCCGCGTTCGTCCAACTCGTCAGCCCCGATGCGGTGACGCCAACCAGGCGCGACAGGTCGTTGCGGCTACCACGCACGTTGAGGGTACCGAACGTGCCGATATCAAGCGGACGATAGGTGCGCAAGTCGATGCTGGCAGCAATCCCTCCCTCGCTCATCGCGGCGCTCGGCGTCTTGTAGACATCAACGGCCGAGACGATGTCTGGCGGCAGCAGGTCGAAGCGAAAGCTGCGGCCGTTCTGCCCGCTGCTCTCGACATTCTCATTGGTCGCGATGTCGCGGCCGTTGAGCTGCACGTTCTGGAAATAGGCCGGCAGGCCGCGGACGTTGATGAAGACCGCCTGCCCACGTGCGCCGGCCGATACACGGTCGACCGTGACACCGGGGATCCGCAGCAGCGCCTCGCCGATATTACGTGACGGAAACTTGCCGACATCCTCTGCGGTGATCGAGTCGACGATTTCGGACGCGTTGCGCTTGCGCGCGATGGCCGTCGCAAGACTCCTAGAATAGCTGCCCGTGACGACGATGTCCGCCTCCTCGCCAAGAACCGGATCGGCCGCCACGGTCGGGACCGGCACGATCGCTGCGGTCGTGGCCGGCCGCTTGCGTTCGGGCTGCAGCGCGACGACGATCAACGATCCGTCGGGCTGACGACGATAAGTCACCCCCTTGCCGCGAAGCATTTGGTCGAGGGCATTCTCCGCCGTGCCCGCCCCGCTGGCAGCGTGGGACACCCGGCCCGCGACGACGTTGCCCTTGAACAGGATATTGCGACCGGAGCGCAGCGCCAGCTTGCGCAGCGACCCGGCCATCGGTCCGGCTGGGATATCGATCGATGCCGGTGCCTGCTGCGCATTGCACGGTGTCGCCATCGCAGGCACCGTCAGCGTGGATACGGCGAGAAGTTGTAGGGCGTTGGTGCGGAATGTCATAAGTGTCCCCCGGACGCCATCACGGCGCCTCCTACCGGGATGAGACGCAGCAGGTTGTCAATTTCCGGCCGGACCCGCAATTATTTTCTGAATATCGGATCGATGTTGAAAGCATGGAAAGGAAAGACAAGCAGACGATTGGTTGTTTCATAAATATGTAATGATAATGTGTCATTCCATGCACCGGAGGGCCTCGTATGAATACTTGCCGCCCATCACGAGGCTTGTAGATCCGTGCCGAAATCCTTGCCGCCGGCACTACGCGCGGACCCTGATCGGGATCCGTTGAACGCGGCCGGGGAAGCGATGCTTGCTCAGCACGGCTTTCTGAAGGCATATATCGCAAAACGCATTCGCTCACCACAGGATGTCGAAGACTATGTCCAGGACGTATATGTCCGGGTCATGCAGGCAACGCCGCCTCCGGATGAAATTCGCAACTGGCGCGGAATTCTCGGCCGCGTTGCGTCTAGTGTTATCGTGGACCGGCATCGGCGCGATACGGCGCGGCGGCGCGAGGGCCATGTCGAACTGGCGGAGGATACGCTATTGATCGCCGACCCCTTGGCCGATCCAGAGGCAACCGCGATCCGTCGTGCGAGACTTACGCGCGTCGAGGATACGCTGGCTCAGGTCGATGCGTGTTGCAGGCAGGCATTCGTGATGGCGCGCGTCGAAGGCCTCAGTCACAAGGATGTCGCGGCGCGGCTGGCTATGCCGGTCGTCGCGGTCGGTCGCTGTATCGAAAAGATCGTGGCGCGTCTGGCGCGCAGGGAAGCGGACGATGACCGCGCGGACTGATGCCGAATTGCTCGAAGACGCAGCGGCGTGGTTCGTGCGGCTGCGCGAGAAGCGCGACGGCGAGACACGGGCGGCGCTCCGCCGATGGATGGCGCTGGATCTGCGCCATGCCGCTGCGATCGATCTTGTCGAGCGCGGTTGGCATCATGCCGCTGCACTGGCGCCGACCGCGAGCTTCCCCATGCCGGCGTCCCGTTGGAGCGAGAGCACTCGACGTTCAGTTTCTCACGGACGACGTGTTTCGCCCCGGCAGTTCGGCTGGGCGACCGGCCTCGCCGCCGCCATCGCGCTGATGATCGGCGCGGAGCAGCAGGGCGTGGGGCTCGGCTTGCCGCACCGCTACATTACCGCCGGCAGTGCCCGCGACATCATGCTGGCGGACGGCAGCCACCTGCGTCTGCAGCCCAACAGCACGGCGCGGGTGCGCATGAGTCTCTTTTCACGGGACGTGACGCTGGGAACCGGGATCGCTGCGTTCGCGGTGGCGCACGAAACCCGCCGGCCGTTCTCAGTGCATGCCGGCCCGATCGCGGTTGAGGCCACCGGCACCTACTTCGCGGTGGGCACCGGTTCGACGGGTACGCGAGTCGCCCTGTGGAAGGGCGGCGTTCGGCTGCGCGATAGCGCATCCGGCGCTGTGCTGACCCATCTGAAACCGGGCGACCGCGCCGACATCGGCAGCGCGGGACGGCTGACGGTAACCCGCGCGCGCCAGGCGTCGCTAGCCCAGCCCCGCGTGTTTGTTTTCGATGAGACACCCCTAGCCGAAGCCGTTAAGCGGATCGCGGCGCGTACCGGAGTGCAGGTCCGTTTCGGCAGTCCGGACCTGGCGCGCCTAACGGTCAACAGCGTCTATCACGGTAACGATCTGACCGTCTTTCTGGATAACCTGCGCGCGATCGAACCCATCTGCTGGCGCCGGAGTGGACCTATTATCGAGATAGAAAGCAAGACGGCCGGATGCCGGCGCCGTCCGATGTCATAGCCTCCTTTCCAGGGGATAGTGTGAGAACCTTTCACAGAAGGTCTCGTTGGAAGAACTCCACAGACTGGCAAATATGCTAGCCATGCCGTAGAACTTTTAGGCTTCGCATCAAGTAAAGTCGCAACGAAGAGAGTCTACCGCTTGGCTGTCGCATAACTCAGACACGGAATGAGTGCTTCCGGTAGAGTTACTCGACATTCAACCGGGCCACCGAGCACTGCTGATAAGCTGGGCTCTGTTCTAGGGGTAATAATCCTGCACATTTATAGTATACTGTCGGCGGTGCGCCGATGTCAGCACGAATCTCCATGAGTAATTATCAGAGATCTTTGGCTTTTGCATTTGCATCGCCGGAAGGGCTGCTCACCCCAAGACTATTGCCGGACGTTATAAGCTGTAGTTAGATAGCGGAGCAGGGGTATCTCAACTTCGGCCTCTGGCCTGACCTATGTCCGCAGCTATCGGACGGAAATGTCGTCGAAAGCACGAATTTAAAGGTGATGTACGTTCGATTCTGGCGACTGTCCGCCCGCTAGTCGCGATCGACGGGGCGTCCGATCCCAGCCGCGACGATCGCATCGCGGACGCGCCGAAAGAAACTGGCCGGCAAATAACCATAGCTCACCGCCGGCTCACGCCCTGCGATAGGCCGAATGTCATAGCCTGGCCATGCGAACCGGTTCCACTCCGTGATGATCATCCACGACCGATCGCCGGAAAGCTCAAGATCACGTCGCACGGCATCTGGCACTTCGATCGCCAGCTGATCGCGGAGAGGGGCCTTCGTGGTCAGCGGCACAACGTGCACCTGGTCGATCCCGTCCTTCAGCCGGGTCGCCAGCACGACGCCAACGGGTCGGTCCTTTATACCTTCATTGCGACCTTTAACGTACTCGTATTCCCACAGGTAGCTGTAGTTGAGGACTTCACCCGGTTGCGGCAGCGTTGAGCCTTTTTTCGGCGTCTTGGGCGCCGCGGCCGGGTTCGACGCCGCGGATGGCTTCGAGGGTTTCGTCATCAAGATCCTCCACGCGACCTGCAATGCGTTCACGACGGCGCAGGCGTTCATATTCATCGACGGGGACCATGACGAAGCGCACGCGGCCGTTCCGGCTGACCCCGACCGGGCGGATCATCGCCTCATCGGAATAGCGGCCGAACTGCTTTTGCAATTCGCCCGAGGGTACGATTTCCATGCTCGACGCCATGAGCGGGTGTTCCTGTGCTGGATGCGTTGCAGGTTGTGCCTGCGCGGCGGGATTTCGATCGTAGTTCAGACTCAGCCTGGACGCGGGGTCACGATCGAGATGCGGGCGTTGCCTGACATCGGCAATTTACGGCGAATCGGCATATCCGTCAAGAACGGTATGATCCGTTTCATAGATGCTAGCGGCAAGATCTGGATCATCCGCCAGAACGGGATTATCAGCCGATTCATTTTAGCGATAACGCTGATTCCCGCTAATTATATGCTGGCGCGAATTTCAGTGATCGGTTAGCCCGTTTCCCGGAGTCCGGGCGGTCTCACTCACCGGCCGGTTTGATGAACACGCGGCGCAGGAGGTCGGCTTGGCCGATGATGACATCGATGATGCGGCTCGCGTGGACCGCGCGGACCTGGACGCGATCGTGGCTGACGCGCTGGTCGTCGTTGATCGGGTCCAGTCGCTCGAACCCTATCTCCCGCAGCTTGCGCCCCACGATCGCGAGCGCGTCGACGACTATGTCCGCCGGGCGTCGGCCGACGCGACCCTGCGCGCCTACAAGTCGGACTGGCGGCTGTTCTGCGCGTGGTGCCAGGAGAGCGGCTACCGCCCGCTTCCCGCCACGCCGGCGACGGTCGCCGCGTTCCTGACGCTGCTCGCCGAGAGCGGGTTCAGTCCGCAGGAACCTCGCCGGACCAAGCGCGGCACGGTGCTGCCACGCAAGGAACCGGTGCCGCTCGGCCGCGCGACGATCGGCCGGCGGCTTGCTGCCATCGTATTCGCGCACCGGGCCGCCGACGTGGAGCCGCCGACCTCGCAGCCAGACGCGGCTCGTCTTGAGCGCGCGATGCGCGGCATCCGCAAGGACAAGCGCGGCGAGCTGCCTGGCAAGAAGCGGCCCGCAGACGGCGACGTGCTGCGCGACATGGTACGCGCGGTCGCCGGCGAGGACTTGCGCAGCTACCGCGACCGGGCGCTACTCGCCATTGGGATGGCGGGAGCGTTCCGCCGTTCGGAGCTCGTGGCAATCACCGTGGCGCGTGTGAGCGAGGACAGTCGCGGCCTGCTGGTACGCATCGCGGCTTCGAAGACTGACCAGGAGGGCAAGGGTCATACGGTCGCAATTCCAGATGGGCGCCGGCTGGAACCTGTGCGGCACTATCGCGCGTGGCTGGAGACTGCCGGTATCACCACCGGCCCGGTGTTTCGCAAGCTCACGCCGCAAGGACGGCTGACCGACAAACCTATGAGCCCCCAGGGAGTGGCCCTGGTCGTGAAGGCGGCCGCGGTCGCGGCAGGCTACGCGCCCGAGCTGTTCTCAGGCCACTCGCTCCGTGCTGGTTTCCTCACTGAGGCCGGTCGCCAAAAATGCCAATTTGTTCAAGATGAAGGAGCATAGCCGGCATTCATCGTTGGAAATGGTGGCGGAATATGTGCGGGATCATGAACGGTTTCGCGAGCATGCCGGCAAGGGGTTCCTGTAACTTTTCTGCAGAATTTACTACTCCCGGTGCCTTTCACTCTCGCCAGCCTCCGACGTTCATTCGAAAGTGTGCGATTGCCTGCAGCGCCGCTGAATAGTGAAAACTGGGACAAAACTGCCATTCGTTGCAGATCAGTCGAACGGCAGCTTCCGGCCCGACCTGCCAGTCGGCAGCGACGTAGCTGATCTTGTCCCTTCTGCGTACGTCGGCGGCAGGAGCGCTTATGCTGGTCGTAAAGCCGAACCTGACGAAGCCCACGGCCGACAAGGCGCGCGTCAGGCTGTAGGCGCGATCATTCGGGGGCCGATGATCTTTCCTGCGTATCGAGATCGGTGCAGTTCGTCGTCGAAACCGTGACCTCTACCGTCATGCCGAGAAAGGCGTTGGCGGCACCGACATAGCGGCCATCGACGGGGCTCAACTGCGCAATGCTCCGGCCAACCGCGACGGGGACCAGATGTGCCTCTCCCATGCGGCCATTGGTCGGATCGAACGCGACCCAGCCCGCACAGGGCAAATACACCTCCGCCCACGCATGCGTCGCCCCGTGCTGGGTGCCCGTCTCGGCGGGATTGCCCAGGATCGGCGGATCGAAGAGATAGCCGGACACCGCACGGGCTCCGAAACCGAGATGCCGGACCGCTTCAACGAACAGCGTGGCGAGATCGCGACACGAGCCCGAAGCGAGATCGAGCGTCTTCTGCGGGGACTGCGTCCCGACCTCTTCTCGCGTGACGTAGGTCATGCCGATGCGGGCAGCGGCGTTCACGTCTTGCAACAGCGACAGCGTGTCGGTGTCGGCGCCGAGTACCTTGGCACGCGCCCAAGCGGCGAGCCGGCCGTCGGGATCTGCATGCTCCGTCACCAGCAGCGCACCAAGATCGGTCCGCTCCTCGTGCGAATAATCGAACGGATAGCGGTGCGCATGTGGCGCGATCTTGAGGATGGGCCAGGCAGCGGCGGTCTGGTCGACAATCACATGATTGGTGATCGTCAGGCGTTCCGAAGGCTTCGGAAAGGAGGCCGTGGCGATAAGGTTGCCGAAGACATCCTGCGTCCACTCCAGCTCCGCCGCGGGTTCGCAACTGATGTTGGCCGAAATGAGGCGTAGTGCATGCGAGCTGCGCGGAGTGAGCATCGTCCGATGCGCGAGAAGCTCGACCGGTGTCCGATATGCGTAGGTGGTGACATGCAGGATATGCAGCCGCATTCCGTCGCCTCCTGACTTGCGACATTGGGGTCCGGAAGCCTTCTCAACTCCGAACGGCATGCCCCAGGTCGGGATTTTCGCTCAGGGCGCGGAAATCGACGCCGGGCGGCTCGTTCGACAGCAGACGTCCCTCGGCGAATGCCCTGGCAGATAGCTTGCGATCTTCGCGCACTCCGGCAGCCACGCCTTCCTTGGCCCAGGCGGCAGCGGCGACGTTCGCGACCAGTCTGACATTGTCGAGCGTGGTTGCGCAGGCGACCGCATAGTGATGCGCTTCCTGGGCGCGGCAGAGGATAGAGGATAGCTGCATGGGAACGGCCTTTCCGTGAAAGAAGAGATCAATCCTTCTTGGACTGTGCCGCAGGGGGCATGCCCTTCAGCGATGGATTGGAAGCGTTCTGCTTGGGCGGCTCCGACTTCTTCGGTTTTCGCGCTTCGCGGTTGCCACGTTGTTGTCCCTTGGCCATGTCGTCATTTCCTTGAATTAGAGCCCGGCTGGACCCCGTGCAGATGATCAGCGCTCCGAAAGCCGCTGGAGTAGAGGTGCTCCACCTGCGGGTAGTGGGATGCGAAACTGCGCATGTGCCGCCTTCTCTGTGTCGGCAGTCGACTTGCGGACGAGAACGATGCGCGGCCTAGGACGCGCAAAGCTCGAATGGAGGATAGATCGAATGATACGCTCCGCGTCCAGAGCGGGAGCATGAACAACTCTCAGTCGCAGCCAAGCTCGAAACGGACGGCGCGATGAAGAGCATATGGGGACGGCAGCCGCGTAGCGCCAGCCCCATCTCCCGAGTTCGCAGATAATTCATCTACATCCTTGCTATTCGCCCCGCCCAAGCCGACATTGTGCAGCACAGCAATTCGATTGGAGCGATCTGCATGTCAGGGCTTCCGCCGTGGCTAGGAGAAAGCCGCATGCGAAGCTTGAACGATACGCTCAGCCGTCTGTCCCAATTGCGGGATCATGCCTTACCCGGCTTACTAGGCAGGTTCGCTGAAGACCGCCTGTCGGATTTCGGCGCATTTGGGTCCAATCCCGGTGCACTTCGCGGCCGCTTTTACCTTCCCCACTCTCGGCATGCATCGAAAGCGCTGGTGGTCGTGCTGCACGGCTGCACCCAGAATGCGGCCGGATATGACCATGGCTCGGGCTGGTCGCGGCTGGCTGACGAACAGGGGTTCGCGCTGCTGTACCCGGAGCAGCAACGCGGCAACACCGCCAACCTCTGCTTCAACTGGTTCAACACGGGCGACACGAAGCGCGACGCGGGCGAGGCGCTGTCGATCCGCCAGATGGTCTCGGCGATGGTCGAGGAGCATGGAGTCGATCAGTCCCGCATCTTCGTGACCGGGCTGTCGGCCGGCGGTGCCATGGCGTCGGTGATGCTTGCCACCTATCCCGACGTGTTTGCCGGGGGCGCGATCATCGCCGGCCTACCCTATGGCACGGCCACCTCCATCCCCGAGGCGTTCGATCGCATGCGGGCGCACGGCGGCCCTCCGGCGGTCGCGCTGGGCAAGCTCGTCACTGCTGCGTCACCGCACAAGGGGCCTTGGCCGACGATCTCGGTGTGGCAGGGCGACAGCGACGCGACCGTCAGCCACGAGAATTCGGCACTCATCGTCGAGCAATGGCGTGCGATCCACGGGCTTGAGCACAGGCCGAGCGCTGTCGAGGAGGACGAAGGATATCTTCGCCGTGTGTGGCGCGATGCCAATGGGCGCGACGTGATCGAGGAATATCGCATCGCTGGCCTCGGCCATGGCACTCCACTCAGTACCTCCGGCGCGCAGGCCTGCGGAACGGCGGGGCCGTACATGCTCGAGGCCGGGATTTCTTCGACGCGGCGGATCGCGAGCTTCTGGGGACTGGCTGACGCGCGGGCCGAAGGCCGAGCTGAGCTTGCACGACCGCAGCCCTCGGCCGCGCCGCTGGGCGCCGGCATGACCGTTGCCACCGAGTCTCACCGCGCCCCCAGTTCGCAGGTCTCTGACCTTTCACCTGCCGATGCGCGCAAGTCTCTCGCGCACGGGGGACGGCTTCGTTGCGCTGGCGGTTACGCTGATCGCCTATGGCGTGGTCGAGATGTTGGGCGGGTTCGGCTTCCTGGCCGTCTTTGTCTCGGCGCTGGCACTGCGCAACGCCAGTCGCGACGATGATTATCACGACCGGCTGCATGGATTCGCCGAAGAAGCCGAGCGGTTGCTGATGATGGTGCTGCTCGTCCTGTTCGGCGGCATCATTGCCTTCGGCGGCCTACTCGCTGGCTTTGACTGGCTGATGCTGCTGTTCGTTGCCGGCGTCCTGCTGGTGGCGCGCCCGGCTGCCGGCCTGCTCAGCCTTGTTGGATCGAAGCTGCCTTGGCGCGAGCAGCTCGTGATATCCTTTTTCGGCATCCGCGGGATGGGTTCGATCTACTATCTCGCCTTTGCGCTCAATCATGGGTCTTTCGCCGACCCGCACCGGCTCTGGGCGATCATCGGCGGTGTCGTGCTCGCCTCGATCCTATTGCACGGCATCACCGTAACACCGGCATTGCGACTGCTCGACCGGTGGCAACGGCGTCGGGTTGAATCTCGCGCTTAACGCCCACTCTGCCCGGCGGACGAACAAATGACGGCCGGTAAAGCGAATGCGCTCCCGGAACGAATGTTGTTGCCGTCTGTTAGGACCTTGCTCGCGATCAGCCCTCGTCAGCGAAGGGTTAGATATACGCAAAATTACGGTTCTTGTCGTCGAAGACCAACCGCTGCTCCGTTTGCACGCGATCGACATGATCGAGGACGCCGGCTTCACCGCCGTGGAGGCCGAAGATGCCGATGCAGCCATCGCCATCTTGATGCTGAGCGCAGACATCCAGTTGGTTTTCACCGATATCGAGATGCCGGGATCGATGGACGGCATTCAGCTTGCCGCGCTGGTTCGCGATCGGTGGCCTCCCATGCATATCATCGTAACCTCAGGGCGAGGCCTGCTTGACGCAAGCACGTTGCCGGTCGGCTGCCCCTTCATCGCCAAGCCTCCGATATGGCCCGCCTTGATTGAAACAATGCGGAGTCTCACCGCGGCCTGAGAACGCGTTCGAAGCCGCGTTCCATCTTTTCCCGGACAGCGTCGCAGCAACCGTGTAGAGCGAAGGTCTCTCTCACGATCGGACGAACGATATTGGCCGCACGGACGCCCGATATGCATGACTGCCGCCCCGATCAACTGCGTCACGCGATCAGGGCGGCTGGGGTCGCGTTATGGTCGTGGAACGTCGATACAGACGCCTTCGCGATGGACGAATTGGGGTTCGAGCTCTGGGATCTGCCCGCCAGCGACCAAGTGACCTTCGGCGAGCTGTCCGCGCGGATTCACCCGGCGGACCGTGATCGTGTTCAGTCTGCCTTCAGTGCCACCCGCGCGATCCTTGGACCCTACGAGACCGACTTTCGGATCATCGTTGGCGACACGGTCCGCTGGGTGGCGGCGCGCGGCCAAGGCGAGGATGTCGGCATCGTCGGCCGGACGATGTACGGCATCTTCCTCGATGTAACGGGGCGCAAGCAGGCTGAAGAAGGCCACGAACTGCTGGCCGGCGAGATGAGCCATCGCGTCAAGAACCTGCTGGCGATCGCTTCGGGTCTGACGGCGATCTCATCGCGCTCGGCCGGCAGCGTCGAGGATCTGGCACGCGAATTGACCGACCGGCTTTCGGCACTCGGTCGCGCGCACGATCTGGTTCGGCCGCTCCCCAATGGCCGAGGCAATGCCGCACTGCTCGGAGACCTGTTTGCCGTCCTGTTGGCCCCATATGATGACCTTGGCGCGTTCAAAGGCCGAATTCGCGTGGCTGTTGAACGCATGGGCGTAGGCGAGAGAGCGGCGACCGGCCTGGCCCTGGTGATCCACGAGCTGGCCACCAACTCGATGAAATATGGCGCGCTTTCGGCCCCGGCCGGCACGCTCGACCTCTCCAGCATTGCTGACGGCGAGGACTTGGTGCTCACGTGGCTGGAACATGGTGGGCCCAAGGTTATCGATCCGGTGGGACACGCTGGTTTCGGGGGCAAGCTTGTCCAGCGCAGCGTGACCGGTCAGCTCGGCGGCACGATCGACTACGATTGGGCCGAAAGCGGTCTCGTCGTGACGCTCCGGATGGATCGTGGCAGGCTTGCCAGCTAACGGTCCGAGGTTGGTTGGTTTGCACCGCGAATGCCCGTTTTCCTGAGCGGGCTGACCGGCGGAAGCTCCACCTTGTTTTCTCGATTGCTGGCCCCCACATTAAGGTCGTTGGCATTCGCGTCTCCGCGATATTCAATCGCAAATCGGCAGCGCTGGCTCCCCGCTTGTGAAGCGACGACATCTCGTCGCGGTCCAGCGGCAGGATGCTATTCATGACATTTCGACCTCTTCACGACCGCGTGCTGGTCCGCCGTATCGACTCGGCCGACAAAAGCGCCGGCGGCATCATCATCCCCGAAACCGCCAAGGAGAAGCCGCAGGAGGGCGAGATCGTCGCCGCAGGCGCAGGCGTCAAAGCCGAGAACGGCGCGCTCACGCCGCTCGACCTCAAGGCTGGTGATCGCGTCCTGTTCGGCAAGTGGTCCGGGTCGGAGGTCAGGCTGAACGGTGAGGATCTCCTCATCATGAAGGAAGGCGACGTCCTCGGCGTCATTGGCTGACCCCAGCCTTCCCACCTTACGCCGCTACCCGTCCGGGCAGCCGACAATCAGCCACAAGGATCAGACACCATGTCAGCCAAAGACGTCAAATTCTCGCGCGACGCCCGCGAAAGCATTGCGCGCGGTGTCGATATTCTCGCCAACGCCGTCCGCGTGACGCTCGGCCCCAAAGGCCGCAACGTCCTCATCGACAAGAGCTATGGCGCGCCGCGTATCACCAAGGACGGCGTGACGGTCGCCCGGGAAATAGAACTGAGCGACAAGTTCGAGAATATGGGCGCGCAGATGATCCGGGCGGTCGCGTCCAAGGCGCAGGACCATGCAGGCGACGGCACGACGACCGCGACGGTACTCGCTCAGGCGATTGTGCGGGAAGGCATGAAATCAGTCTCCGCGGGCGTTGATCCCATGGATCTCAAGCGCGGCATCGACATTGCCGTCGGGGCTGTCGTGGCCGAGCTCAAGGCGCGCTCGAAGCCGGTCTCCAACAATCAGGAGATTGCCCAGGTCGGCATCGTCTCGGCCAATGGCGACGAGGTTGTCGGTCGCAAGATCGCCGAGGCGATGGAGAAGGTCGGCAAGGAAGGCGTCATCACGATCGAGGAAGCGACCGGCGTCGAGTTCGAGCTGGACGTGGTCGAAGGCATGCAGTTCGACCGTGGCTATCTTTCGCCCTACTTCATTACAAACCCGGAACGGAGCCTGGTCGAGTTTCAGGATCCCTATATCCTGATCCACGAGAAGAGGCTCGGGGCTCTTCAACCGTTGCTCCCGATCCTGGAAGCGGTGGTTCAGGCCGGGCGCCCCCTGCTCATCATCGCCGAAGACATCGAGGGGGAGTCTCTCGCCACGCTCGTCGTCAACAAGCTGCGCGGCAGTCTGAACGTCGCCGCCGTCAAGGCGCCTGGGTTCGGTGACCGGCGCAAGGCGATGCTCGAGGATATCGCCGTCCTCACCGGAGGCGACGTCATCACCGAGGATCTCGGCATCAGGCTCGAGACTGTGACGCTGGACATGCTTGGACAAGCCAAGCGTGTCACGATCGACAAGGACACAACCACCATCGTCGATGGCGCCGGCGATCCGGGCGCGATCAAGGGGCGTGTCGAAGCTCTCCGCTCGCAGGTCGAGAACACCGCCAGCGATTATGATCGCGAGAAGCTTCAGGAGCGGCTTGCAAAACTCGCCGGTGGCGTCGCTGTCATCAAAGTGGGGGGCGTGTCAGAGACGGAAGTGAAGGAGCGCAAGGATCGCGTCGACGACGCGCTGCATGCAACGCGTGCGGCGGTGGAAGAAGGCGTCGTGCCGGGTGGTGGCACCGCCTTGCTCTACGCCTCCAAGGCGCTGGATAGCCTCAATCCTGTCAATGACGATCAGCGGCGCGGCATCGACATCGTCCGCAAAGCGCTTCAGGCCCCGTTGCGGCAGATCGCCGAAAATGCTGGCCATGATGGAGGCGTGATCGCCGGCCGCTTGCTCGATGAGCGCGACGAGAATTTGGGTTTCAATGCCCAGACCGAGCAGTTTGAGAACCTTTTCCAATCCGGCGTGATCGACCCGACGAAGGTCGTGCGGATTGCCCTGCAGGACGCGGCCTCGGTTGCGGGCCTGCTGATCACCACTGAAGCGGCTGTTGCGGAGTTCACCGACGAAAGCAGCACGCCATCCATGACCGGCGGCATCGGCGGCAGGGGCTTCTGACAAACGGTGACGGGGGCGGGCAGCAACGCTCGCCTACGGTTGACCCATCTCGTCCTCTCGTCACCAGGAGCAGCTTCATGACCTCCCAATCGACATACGACATCGATCTCACCGAAGATGAATTGATGCTCAAATACGATATCAAGCGCGTCCCTACCGACCGCTTCCACTACAAGTCCTTCCGCTATTCTCGTCTGGACGATGCCTTGCGACAGGCAATGAGGGATCAGCCTCCGGCTTAGCGTTACACGCCTCCACTGGCCCAGAATCATGTCGCAAAGGAGTTCCTGATGGCTCATACATCCGCCTTCTGCTTGGCTCAGGAGGCCCTGCATCGCGAGCGGGCGGTGGCGGCCAATCTCGACAATGTCCGGATCGTCGCGGCATCCGCAGCAGCAGCATGGGCGCGCGAAGCCGTGGTCGCCCTTCGCCGCGAGGGCCAGCTTGGCCGGGAAGATCGGCTGCCGGCCGCGGCTTCGCTATCTGAGGAAGCAGAGGATGCGGCCTTCAGCGAAAATCCCGACCGCGGTCTCGCAATCTGATGGCGCTGCGAACCACCCGAACGTCGATCACCTTCAAGGCGCCATTTCGGCTGACCGCTTTGGACGAGACTCTGCCCGCTGGCGTCTACGACATCGATACGGAGGAGGAAATCATCGAGGGGAACGAGCGCACGGTCTACCTGCGGGTGGCAACGCTCCTCTATGTCCGGACCCACAATATGGTGCGGACGGTCACCATCGATCCCCAGGAACTTCAGGTAGCCTTCGACTCGGATGATCAATCGTGAGGCGACCGTTCACTCATCCAGTTTCCAAGGTTCCGCGATGGGCGAATTGCGGATGGTTCGCTTCAAACCGCGCGACTGGCAGCTTCCGTGAGTAGCGGACCTTCGCCCGAGATTAAGTGGACGACTGACCTTGGTCGGTAGCCGCCGCTCATTGTCGTCCATCAGGGCGAGATACATATCATGCAGCGACGTGAAGTTTGGCTCGCCGCGCTGGTTCTCATGTCATTGTTCGGCCCGTTGCGATCACAGGTTGCCAATCGACCGAAGGGTATTGAATCTTCTCTACGGCGTCGCGGAGTACCGTCATTTCCGCGCCGCGCCCATACAGCGTGCTGACGGATCCATCTGCATGGCCGAAGAGCAAATCGACGATCTCTTTTAATACCTTGCCGCGCACGGCGCGCTTCCCGGTGTGGCGAAACGAGTAGAACACCAGTTCCGGATCGGACAGGCCGATTGCATCGAGAAAATCGTTTAGCACGCGCGACAGGCGCTGTGTCCGGCTGCCATAGGCATTGGCTTCGAGTTCGGGAAACAGCCATTCCGCGCCTTCCGCGCGGCGCGCGCTCACCATATCGAGGAAGCCCGCTTGGAGCAGCGTCGAATGCAGCGGGATGTCCCGCTTGGCGCTGGCAGTCTTCATCCGCTTGGCCGGGCCTTCTTGCTCTTGGCGGACGCGCAGACGATCGGGTTCGATGGCGATGTACGGGATGCCTTCGTCGGTCTTGATGTTCCCCGGCCGCAGTTTGCCCAGTTCGTCGAGGCGGCAACCGGTGAATGGGGCGAGCATCAGTATCCAGAACAGCGTTCGGGGCGCCACCCCGCTGCGTTCAGGCAGGCGCGCGGTGAAAATCCTGGTCATATCCTCCGGCTCGAAGGGGAGGCGTGCATCCTCTATCGACTTCTTGGGCACGGACTTCACGGTCTTGGCGACGTTGCCGTCGATGACCTCCAGTTCCTCAACCGCGTGTTCGAGGGTCACCCTTATGGCCGACAAGGCCTTGTTGACGGTCGCGGGCGACAGCGTGGGCATTCCCTCGGTTTCCGCGAGTTCGACCTGTTCCAGCAGGGGCAGGGCGGCGACCTCTTTCTTTGCCCGGCTTGGAAGTCCGGCACAGGTGCGGCGATAGGCGCGTACCATCGATGCCGTGATCTGATCGACTGGCGGGTCATCATGAAGCTGGGCGAAGCGATTCACGGCGGTTCGCCACTCGTCGACGAGTTTGGCCTCGCGCGGCTCGAACTTTGCCCAGGCTTCATAGACCTGGGTGATGGTCGGCACCGTCTTGGCTGGCGGTGTCGGCAGCTGTGGTTCGTTCGACGGTAGGGAGAGCGCGGGTACCACCGCCGCAGTGCCCGTAACAAGGACCGAGGGTGGTAGGATACGGCTCCGTGTGGGATCGATGCAGAGGGCGCAGGCGTCGCAGAGCCTGTCGAGGTAAGCGCGACCAATTGCCTCATAGAGTTCGGGTGCCAGCGGCCAGCCGAGGGCGTTGGCGGAGGCTACCGCTGCGATAAACCACTCGATCGGATCGAGGGTGGGGAGGAGGGCAACCCGCTGTAGCGTCTCCAGCCAGGGCAGGGGCATGAAGTCGGGCACCGCATTCAGCATGGCGGTTCGGCTTGCGTGATCGCGCAGATCATCAAGGCCCGGCGGCACCCCGAAGTCGTATCGAGCACCGGGCGCATAGTCAGTCAGGCCGTTGGCATATTCGAATGCCCCGAGCTCGAGCGCCGCGAGCTTTTGCGCCACGCCGCGAAGTTGCTCGTCCGACTGTCCGTCGAGAAAATCGTCGACCATCACGCGTGCCTTCCGGAGATGCCGGCTAGCTAAGGTGCGACGGGCGGCGGCGAGCTTCTGCTCGTAGATCACGGCATGCGGGTGGTAGCGCTGACGGGCTTCATTAGGATCGCGGGTGTCAAGGGTGCGCTTATACTCGGTCGACGCGCCATCGAAGAATGGTCGCAGCGCGGCGGGGACGACCCGTCGGAAGTAGAAAATGCCGGTGCGAGGATCTTTGAAGGGACTGGCCATACGGATCACTTTGTACGCATCCTTTGTACACAAGGATGGGTAAAGCGTCCATGAAGACCGTCAAAACCGCGCAAATCCGCCATTCTGGCGGGTGCTGGTGACCCCTACGGGAGGGATGTCACAGTCACAAAAAGCGCAGATTTGCGGGCTTTTTGTGTCTTGCGATCAGCCACGCTGTACCTGCTTGCTGTACCAACGCGGTTGAGTTGCACAACATAGTAAGGCTTTCGCTTGCGGCAATATCAAAGGCCATATTCCCTTGGTCGTCGATGCCATTGACGTGCTGAGGCGTTATAAGCCCTTATTCTGTCCAGGCTTTGGCAATGTTCAATAATATATATGGGTTAAAGAAACCCAGAATGCAGATTCTCGTAAGACCATTTAAATACGACGCGGTCAATTCACCCGCGTGATATTACGGGGAGGTGCGAGCGGGAACCCGTTTCTTTCAAGCCGCTATCAATTTTCCGAGCGCTCTTCAGAATATATCCTCCGCAACAAGCCACGCGTAAGGAACAGGGTCCGATTGTTCTGGCGTGCTGCGCCATCGGCGGTGCTCCGTGAAGCGGCTAGGCGGGGCGCCTTCCTCCCGTTGTGGCTCAATTCCGCGAGAATCCAGCAAAGCGATCAATTCGGCCATGACACCATCACGTTCGCGAACGAAACGCGAGGCGAAGCAGCGCCACACGGTCCAACCCGCTCGCTCCAGCATGCGTTGACGGGCCATGTCATGCGGCCATTGATCGGGGCCGTGGTAACGGTCGCCGTCGCATTCGATCGCCAGTCGCCGGTCGTTCTCGCCCTCGACAACCAAGTCGATCCGCTTGGTACCCACCGGCACCTGCGTGTCGACGCGATAACCCCGTTCGACCAAAAGATCGTACATTTTGATTTCGAATGGTGACTCGCATCTGGCCCGGCGATCGGCGACCATGGTGGCGTCGCCCGCAAAGGGTGCATGGAAATGCTCGATCAGGCTTCGGCGGAGTTTGTCGGCCGGACGCAAATCCTCCAACTCCACCGAGCGAACCAGCACCATCCGGTCGCGCGCCCGTGATGCGGCGACGTTGAAGCGCTGCTCATAGCCCAGGCCGGACAGGCCGCTGCTCTTCCCATCCGCGACCAGTGAAATGAACATGATGTCGCGTTCGTCGCCCTGAAAGGCTGCGGGCTCGCCGACACGGATGTTGTGACGCAACTGGACTTCGGAGCCCAGCACCTGTTCGATCGCCGTCATGATCGCGACAGCCTGTTCCTGGCCGAGCAACGTGGTCACGCCGATCGAGCGCCTGTGCATCGCCGGGTCATCGGCGATGCGACCGATGGCATCGACGATACAGTCGACCTCGGGCGGATTGACCTTCCCCCGGCGATAGCCGTCCTCGACCAGAATATCGACCAGCGGCGGATCGAGCCGCTCGGATGCCGATGGCAGGCGCAGCGGTACTAGCTGGTGGCTGTAGAATTGCGCTTTGGAGTATTCGATGATTGGCCCGACGCAGCGGAAATGTTCCTTGAGCAGGATCGCCCCACCGGCAAAGACGACCGTACCCAGGTCGTATAGCGACTTTTCCTCGCGAAGCGCCGATCGATAGTCTGCGACCTGTCCACCCAAATGGCGGTCGGCCAGTTGGTTCATCCGTGCCTCTTCACGGAAACCTGCATCTGGACTGACCTGCCGGTCATCGCCGACGATCAGGACTTGGCGGGCCCGTAGAAGGGCTGGGAGTGCGGCGACGGTCGATTGCGACGCTTCGTCGATCACCACCAGATCGAACAGGCCCAATTCGGCGGGCAGCGATTCCGACACGCGGTAATGCGGCATGATCCAGCAGGGTAGGGCGTTCTTGGCGCGGTCAGCCGCGGCACGCGCATCGGCACGATAGCGACCCGCACGGATGCCGGTGCCGCGCCCCAGCTTTCGCATCGCTTGCGCATAAGAAGCGAGCGCCGTGCGGACTTGATCGCTGGCCTTCTCAGCCAAGCGGCACCAGGTGCGAAGTTCGATCGCCTCTTCATAGGCGCGGCGCAGCAGCAATTCCTGCTCGCCGCGTTCCTGCCCCAGCGCGCGCAGCCGATCGTGCCGGTCGACCCGGCGCAGCCAAGTGGACAGCCTGCGTAGCGTCCAACGTTCGCGCCAGTCGCCGGGCGTCAGCGCATCTTCGGTGCCCGTCACGGCCTCACTGCGTAGTCGCTCCGCCCAACCGGGTGCGCCGTTTTCGGCGATCAGCGCGGTCAGATCGCGGATCGTCGCGAAGCTGGGGATCAGTGCGCGCAGCACCGCCACCTCGCTCAGCGCCGCGTACCACCGACGTTCGAGCAGATGAGCGTCGATGCCCTGCTGTCCGACCATGTCCTGCAGTATGGCAAATACTTCATCACCGATGGCGCCGCCAATGGTGCGCGCCAGAGTCACCAGTCGGTCGCGGTCCTGTTCGGCGGCGGATAGGCGGAGTACCAGCAGATGCTGGTCACACAGCATGATCAGCGCCTCGGTCGCGGCATCGTCGCCGATCAGCGGGCGTCGCCATCCGGGCAGGACTGTCTGAACGCCATCGGCCAATGCCCGCTCTTCGTGCGCCAATGTGCGAAGGGCGGCGATGTGTCCAAGCTGCCGCCGCATGGCTTCGGCAGCGGCTGGCTCTTGCCCGGCCACCGGATCAACTCCGGCAAGCGGTCCCGCATGGTTCCACGCCGCCGCCAGCCGGATCGCCCGATCGCACAGCGCGAGATAGCGATGAACCTCGGCCCATTCGCTGGCATCACCGGGGGCGCGGCCCGAAAGCCGGACGGTGGCGACCTGCGTCTTGAGCTGTCGCGCGAACAGGCTCTGAAACAGGCCAAGATCCTCACCCGCCGCCAATCGACCAACGGTCTCGCGGAAAGCAGTATCGGTGAGGGCGTCATCGGGCAAAATGACCGGGCGGACTAGAAAGTGCCGCGCCTCGGCAGCAACCTGCCCGGCTTCCTTTGCCAGTCCGTCGAGGGCGACCAGCGCGGGATCGTCGGCATCGGCTAACCAGCGGTCGCGCACGGTGGCCGACCAGGCAAAAGCGCCCGCCATCGCCTGCCGCCGGATGGTAAGCAGAGCATCGGCCTGCGCGCGCAAGGTGGCGACGGCCTCGGCACCGACCTGTCGTCCCAGTGCCTGATCGCCCCCGGTTCGTTCACCCAAAGCGCGGGCCTCGACCAGATCACGGTGTATCGTGCCAATTGCCGCCGCACCGGGCAGGTCACCCGGCGGCGGTGGCTGGTCGAGCAGCGCGATCCGCTCACCCGCTTCCTTGCGCGCGGCGCGCAGCCGGATGATCGCGGCATCGTCGAACTCGGGTTCGTGCGAGGCGATGACGTCGATCGCATCGGGCAGCCAATCCGCCAGTTCTCCCGCCGCCATCACGCGTCGTGCGGCATCGGCGGGTTCGACCGACGCGCCGTCAATCATAGCCCCGGTCATGGCCTGTCGACCGATATCCTCTACTTGCCGGTCGATGGTGGCGAGCTGACGATGGATCGCTCCGATCCGGGCATCGAGCACCGCGATTTGCTGCGCCGTTTCGGTCGGGCGAGTGCGGTGCAGCCGATCGGCGATGATATCGACCGATTCCTGAAACTGTTTCAACCCATCGCGGTCGCTGTCGAGAAGGCTAACGGCGAGCGGGCGGACGGCGGCGGGTAATTTGTCGCGCAGCACTTTCAGCGCGGGTGCCTTTTGTGAGGTGACCAACACCCGTTTGCCGAGCGCGAGATAGTGGCTGATGATGTTTGCGATGGTGTGGGTTTTGCCGGTGCCTGGCGGCCCCTGAACGACCACCCCTGGCCGGGTAGCGAGGCGCTGGATCACTTCCACCTGTTCGCGATTGAACGGCATAGGGAAGAACAGGTCATGGCCCGATCCGTCAGAGGACGTGACGCCCGGCACCGTCGAGACGCCGCGATAGCTAGGATAGGCCTCCGTCGTCGCGCTGTCGGCGGGAGGTTGCAACAGGACACGGACGGCGGGTGGCAGGGCTTCTGGATCGTCGATCGTGCCGAGGGCGGCCTTGAACCGACGCAGATCGTCCATCAGCTGCGTCGCTTGCCGCGTGCGTTCGATCAGGACCCAACCGCCATCGACCTGCAGGGTTTCTCCAGTCGGTGGGTGGCGTTCGCCCAGATCGGGCAGATAGTGTCCATCGGGATCGAGCAGCGCGACCGCCCGGCGTAGCGGTGGTGCAAAGCTGTCAGCATCGAAAGGCGATAGGCCTTCGCCCTCCATTGCGTCGAGATAGCGTTGCGTGCCTGCTTGCCACTCATCGACCGAGGGCGCGTCGAGTGCGTCGAGCGGGGCTGTCTCGATCCCCGGTGGGGCTTCACTGCGCGGTCGAATGTCGATCCGGTGGGTAACCTCGTCCAGCGTGAGTTCGACGGGGACGGTGAGCAGCGGGTGATGCAGCCGTCCGAACGGCCGGGTCCAGCGTGCGACGCCGATGCCCCATACCAGTTCGACTGGCTGCTCCGACCCGCCGTCTAGCGTCTGGCGAAGCGCGAACAGGCTGTTGTATAGGTCGATCGCTTGGCGGCGGGGCCGTTCTTCCAGTGCCCAGGCGGACCAGATTTCGCGTTTGTAGCCCTCCAGTGCCGCGTTCAAACGCGCAGCTTCAGGGTGATCGATCAGCGCCAAGCCGGGCGTTTCGATCCCGTCGCGTAGCGCGTCGTCGAGCATCTCTCGAGGCAGTTCGCGGCGCAGACTTGGCACCTGCGCGACATCGTCGCGCAGGTCGATCCAGCGCCGCAATTCTGGGTCGCTTGGCACCGGTGGCGGGCGGCGGACAAGGCGGTCGACACTCAACCAGCGATGATCGTCGCCGTCGCGCACGTTGACGAGGACGCCGGGAAGAAGGATGATATCCTCACCCGATCGCCGAAACGCACGATAGTCCGCTATGTCGCTGACCGTGCGCAATCGATCTCGTTCGGTTGCTTCGACATATTCGATCAGTGCCGTCAAGCGATCCCGCTCGATCATAAACCCCCGTCGCCTTTGCTCGATGTCATCCCACCTTCACACGCCAAGCATAGAAAGATGAAGGGGTATCGGTCATCTTTTTTGCACTGACCAAAATGGATGAAAAAATTCGGGCGGTTGCGACCTTGACCTTGTGTCACTGTTCGCGCCACCATCTGGATATCTAACGGGGGCGACAATCGTATATGGTTAGCTTGCAAAAGGGACAGACGGTTTCGCTTGCGAAGTCCGATGGCGGCAGCCTGACCAAGGTTGCGATGGGACTGGGCTGGGATGTCCGCAAGGGTAAAGGACTGTTCGGTCTGTTCGGCGGCGGTGGCGGCGACATCGATCTCGATGCCTCGTGCCTGCTGTTCGATGGCAACCGCCGCATGGTCGACGAGGTCTGGTTCCGCCAATTGTCGAGCAAGGACGGCAGCATCGTCCATAGTGGCGATAATCGGACCGGTGCTGGCGACGGCGATGACGAGACGATCAATGTCGATCTGTCGCGCGTTCCATCCTCGGTTCAGACCTTGGTCTTCACGGTCAACAGTTTCCAAGGTGACAGCTTCGAGCGGATCGCCAATGCCTATTGCCGGTTGGTCGACCTGACCACGGGACGCGAGATGGCGCGCTACGACCTGACGGGGGAGGGCAGCCACACCGGGCAGGTGATGGCCAAGCTGACCCGCAACGGCCAGGGCTGGGACATGAAGGCGCTGGGTGAGAAGACGACAGGGCGCACGTTCCACGACATGAGTTCCACGATCAACGCTGTTCTCTGAACGATCGTCCAGGCGGGGAATTGCGGGGCATGACCGAGCTTCAACAGGGCGGCAACACAGCTGTCAGCGGCAGCCAGATGTCTGTCGGCTTTTCATGGGCCATACCGTCGGGGCGTGATGTCGAGGCGGATGCGTCTGCTTATCTGCTGACCGCAAGCGGTAAGGTTCGCGGCGATGCGGACATGGTGTTCTATAATCAGCCTGATGGCGCGGCCGGTGCGGTGCGCTTCGGCGATCGTGCCGGGCCGCGCGGTGGCTTTACCGTCGATCTGGCGCAACTGCCCGTCGAGCTGGAGCGCATCGTCTTCTGTGTGACGATCCACGAGGCGCAGGCGAAGGGGCAGATGTTGGCGCTGCTCGCCGATGCCGAAATCTCCGTGACCCCGGCGGGCGGCTGCGACACGATCCGCTATCGCCCGATGCTGGCCGGAGCGACCGAAGCGGCGATGGTGCTGGGTGAACTTTATCGCCGGGGCGACCAGTGGAAGTTTCGGGCCGTGGGGCAGGGCTTCAATGGCGGTCTGGCACCCTTGGCGCGCTCTTTCGGGATCGAGGTGGCCGAGGACGCCGCTCCGCCGCCGGCGCCTCCGCCACCCCCACAGGCGCCGCCTGTTCGTCTGAGCAAGGTCACGCTCGACAAGCCGGGCCAGACGGTCAGCCTGGAGAAGAAGGGCAATCATTTCGGTGAGATCGTTGTCAACCTGAACTGGTCGCGCGGGCGCAAAGCGTTTTTCGGCGGCAGCACCGCGATCGATCTGGATCTGGGGTGTCTGTTCGAACTGACCAACGGGCGCAAGGGCGTGGTGCAGGCGCTGGGACGGGCATTCGGCGGCTTCGATCAGCCCCCCTATATTGCCCTGTCGGGAGACGATCGCACGGGCGATATCTCGCAGGGGGAGACGATGCGCATCAATGGCGCGCATTGGTCGGACCTGCGTCGCATCGTCGTTTTCGCCAATATCTATGACGGTGTCCCGAATTGGCAGCAGACCGACGGCGTGGTGACGGTCACCATGCCGGAGCAGCCGCCGATCGAAGTCCGCATGACCGAGGGGCGCAATGACCGTCGTCTGTGCGGTATCGTTCTGATCGAGAATGACGGCGGGCGGCTGAAGGCGACGCGGATCGTCGAATATGTTCGCGACCAGCAGGTGCTCGACGAACGTTTCGACTGGGGTCTTCGCTGGGTCGCGGGCAGCAAGGACTAAGGCCGTCCAACCATGGTCGACGGCATACGGGGGAAGAATGTTTAAATATTTCAAAGGATCGTTCGTGTTTGCGGCGATCTGTCTCGCGATCGGGGCTTGGATCGGCTGGACGCTGACGCACGATATTGCAGGCACGCTGGGCATACTGTGGATCGTACTGGTGCTCGGTGTCCTGGAAGTTTCGCTGTCGTTCGACAATGCGGTGGTCAATGCCACCGTGCTGCGCGACATGACGCCGGTCTGGCAGCGTCGCTTCCTGACCTGGGGCATCATCATCGCGGTCTTCGGGATGCGCATCCTGTTCCCGCTGGTCATCGTCGCGATCGCGGCACGCCTGGGGCCGATTGACGCGGTGGTGCTCGCGGCGACCGACCCCGTCGCCTATGAACGGATCATCACCGGCGCGCATGTCGGCATCTCGGGCTTCGGTGGCGCGTTCCTGGCGATGGTCGGGCTGACCTTCTTCCTCGACGAGGAAAAGGATTCGCATTGGATTGGCCTGATCGAGCGGCCTTTTGCCGGTCTCTCGCGGATTTCGGGGCTGGCGATCGGCATAGTGCTGCTAGCGCTCTACGGAATCTCGCGCGCCATTCCTGCGGAGGAGGCGATGACCTTCCTGACCGCCGGAATCTTCGGCCTGCTCGCCTATATCGCGGTGCAGGCGGTCGGTGCGATCCTGGAAAAAGACGAGGAGGAACCCGCCTCGGGCAATGCGGCTGCGACGGTCGCGGTCGCAAAGTCGGGGCTGGCGGCGTTCCTCTATCTCGAGGTGCTGGACGCCAGCTTCTCGTTCGATGGGGTGATCGGTGCGTTCGCGCTGTCGAACAACCTGTTCATCATCGCACTCGGGCTGGGCATCGGTGCCATGTTCGTCCGGTCGATGACGGTGATGCTGGTCGATAAGGGAACGCTGACCGAATATCGCTACCTGGAACACGGCGCATTCTACGCCATCATAGCGCTGGCCGCGATCATGCTGATCTCGGTCCGGGTTGAAGTGCCCGAAACCGTGACCGGCCTGATCGGCGCGGCGTTTATCGGCATGGCGTTGTTCGCATCGGTTCGCGCCAATCGGCGGGAAGGCGATGGCGATGTGGCGCTGGAGGATGCGGTGCCGGTCGCGCCGACCGGCGAACGCCTGTCCATCTGAACGATCAAGAGAGAGGAAGCACATTCATGTCAGTCAGTCTGGCCAAGGGCGGCAATGTCAGCCTGTCGAAGGAAGAACCCGGCCTCACCCATATCCTGATCGGTCTGGGCTGGGACACGCGGACCACGGACGGCACCGATTTTGACCTAGACGCCAGCGCCTTCCTGCTGAGTGCAGGCGATAAGGTTCGCGGGGATTCCGATTTCATCTTCTACAACAACCTGCGCTCGTCCGACGGCTCGGTCGAGCATACCGGCGACAACCGCACCGGCGAGGGGGACGGCGATGACGAGGCGCTGAAGGTCGAACTGGGCAAGGTGCCCGCCGATGTCCAGAAGATCGCGGTCAGCGTCACCATCCATGAGGGCGAGGCGCGGCGCCAAAGCTTCGGCATGGTGTCGAACGCGTTCATCCGCGTGGTCAACGATGCCACCGGTCGCGAGATCGCGCGCTACGACCTGTCCGAGGATGCCTCGACCGAGACGGCGATGATCTTCGGGGAAGTCTATCGCCATAATGGCGAGTGGAAATTCCGCGCAGTCGGCCAGGGTTTCAAGGGCGGCCTGGCTCCCATGGCCCGCAATTATGGCGTCAATGTCGGCTGATCGCCGACCCTATCGAGGATAGCAAAGATGGCAGTTTCTCTCTCCAAGGGCGGCAATGTCAGCCTGACCAAGGAAGCACCGGGCCTGCGCGGCGTGCGGGTCGGACTGGGCTGGGACACGCGTGTGACCGATGGCAGCGCGTTCGATCTCGATGCCAGCGTCTTCCTGCTGAACGAAGGCGGCCGGGTCCGCTCGGACGCGGATTTCATTTTCTACAACAACAAGAACGGCGCGAACGGCGCGGTCGTCCACCAGGGTGACAACCTGACCGGCGAGGGCAGCGGCGACGACGAAGTCGTGGTCGTCGGCCTCGATCAGCTTCCTGCCGACATCCAGAAGCTCAGCTTCGCGGTGACGATCCACGAAGCGGAGGGGCGCCGCCAGAATTTCGGCATGGTGTCCAACGCCTATATCCGGGTGGTCAACGCGGACGGCGGCACGGAGATCGCGCGCTACGATCTGTCGGAAGACGCCTCGACCGAGACGGCGATGATCTTCGGCGACCTGTATCGCCACAATGGCGAGTGGAAGTTCAAGGCGATCGGCCAGGGCTTCGCCGGTGGTCTGGGGCCGCTTGCCCAGTCGCTCGGCGTCAATATCTGATGACGCGATCCCGCCGGGAAAACCGGCGGGATCGGCTAGTTGTGGCCGTTCATTCGGGACATTCTCACCTCATGTCGGCCGTGCCGGACCTCGCGCCTCCGCCCTATCGCATCGCTCTGCCGACCGGGCAGCTGACCATCCGCGTCGACCACAGCCGCTGGCCATTGGAGGCGCTTTGTGACTTTGCCGCGCGGGAGAACCCCAAGCGCGGCTATCTGGTCGTGTCGCGCGTGCTGGGGCGGCATCTACCCGCGCGGCCCAGCATCATGCGGCGCAGCGTTCGCGACCTGGCTTCCGCCATCCCCGCCGATTTGCCCGGCCCGGTACTGGTCATCGGACTGGCCGAGACGGCGGTTTGCTTGGGCCAGACGCTGCACGAGGAATGGCAGCGTCTGGCCGGGCGCGAGGATGCTGGCTTCATCCATTCCACCCGACAAAGGGTCGACGCATCGCTGCTGTGCCGGTTCGAGGAGCCGCATAGCCACGCCTCGGCGCATCTGATTTATCGCCCGGAGCCCGAGGCGCTGGGGCTACCGCGATCATTGGTGATCGTCGATGACGAGATTTCGACCGGCACCACCGTCCGCAACCTGGCCGCCGCACTGGTCGCCGAATGGCCGCAGGTCGAGCGTATCGTCGTCGCGACGCTGACCGACTGGACGGCGGGCGCGGATTGTTGGAGCGTCATGCCCCGCCCGACCGAAGTGGTGTCACTGCTTCGCGGGCGGTTGGACTGGACGCCTGCCACCGACCACCAGGCCGATCCGGGCTTCGAGGCGCGGGCGGGATCGCTCGGCACCATGACGACGCATGTCAATTACGGACGGCTGGGGCGGTCGGACTCGCCCGACACACTGCCGGTCGAGCCTTTACCCGAAGGCACCGAGCCGTTGCGGATCATCGGCACCGGCGAGTTCACCTATCTGCCCTTCCGCCTCGCCGAACGCCTGGAGGGGGAGGGACGCGACGTGGTGGTGCAGGCAACCAGCCGCAGCCCGGCGCGGATCGGCGGCGCGATGGCGACCAAGCTGTGCTTCGGCGACAATTACGACACCGGGGTCGCCAACTATCTCTACAATGCCGATCCGGCTGATGGGCGGGCGAATTGGATCTGTCACGAAACGCCGATAGCCAGTGTCGATCCCGCGCTGATTGCGGCGCTGGATGCAAGGGTGCTGCGGTGGCGATGACGATAGGGGCGATCGCGTTCGTCGATCTGGACGATACACTGTTTCAGACGATCGGGAAATGTCCCGGCGATGTTCCCATCGACCGGTTGACGCCGCTGGGCTTCACCCGGGAGGGCGACCCGCTCAGCTATGCGACGCCCCGCCAGATGTCTTTCCTGACCTGGTTGGCTCAGACGACGCGTCTGATCCCGGTCACGGCACGAAGCCTGGATGCGCTGCGCCGGGTTCGTATCCCCTTCACCGCCGCGATCTGCGCGCATGGCGGGGTGATCCTCGACGATCATGGGCAGGTGGACGAGGAATGGGCCGCCCGCATCGCCGCCAGCGCCGCTGCGCATGTCGCTGAGCTGACAGGTTATGCCGACGCCATTGCAGCCGAGGCCGAGCATAGCGGGCAGGCGATCCGCGTTCGCGTCCTGACCGAAGACGATGTCCCGCTGTACGTGCTGGTCAAACATGCGACGGCGGACAGCGTGGCGCTCAATCAGGTGGTAGACGTCGCCGTACCGGGCCTACCCGCAGGTTGGACCGATCACCGCAACGGCAACAACATCGCGCTGATGCCGCCCTATCTGGGCAAGCGGCACGCGGTCGAGCGGCTGCTGCCCCGGTTGCGGGCCGCGCATGGCGACCTGCCGGTTCTGGGCATCGGCGACAGCCTGACCGATGCGCCGTTCATGGAGGTCTGTGACTTCGCGATGATGCCGGTGGGGTCGCAACTGGGCAAGCAGGTGCTGCGTGACGGCTGATCCCGTCACCGTCCCGGTCGGAGTGCCATTCTCCGGCAGCTATGCGGCCGAGGATGTGACGTTCCTGCTCAAGCCGGTCGCGCTCGACGCGACGGACGTCTTGGAGAAGGAGGTGCTGATCCAATCGGGCCGCCGCCATTACTCCGAGATGATCGCGCCCGAAGCCGTGCCCGGCAACGCCTATCTCTCGCTGTACGACGCGGCTTTGGCGCGTAATGGCGCGCGGCTGGCGCAGGATATCGCAAGCCTTGCCGCGTATCTGGCGGCGCGACGCCCCGGTCGGCCTGTGGTGATCGCCAGCCTCGCCCGTGCGGGCACGCCCATCGGGGTGTTGCTGACGCGGGTACTGCGGGCCAATGGGCAAGTGGCGGATCACTATGCCATCAGCATTATTCGCGATCGTGGTATCGACCGGAACGCGCTGCGCCATATCGCCGGTCGCCACGATCCGGCCGATATCGTCTTCGTCGACGGGTGGACGGGGAAGGGGGCGATCGCGCAGGAACTGCGTGCCAGCCTCGCCGACCGGCCCTTCGGCTTCGCGCCGGTGCTGGCGGTCGTCGCCGATCCCGCCGGGCAGGCGGACATCGCCGCTTCCGATGACGATTACCTGATCGCCTCAGGCCTGCTGAACGGGATCGTTTCGGGGCTGGTCAGCCGCTCGATCCTGCGCGACGATCTGGTGGGGCCGGACGATTTCCATGCCTGTGTCTGCTATCCGCAGTTCGCCGCCGCCGACCGTTCGCGCATCTTTGTCGATGCGCTGACGCCATTGGCGCTGCGAGCGATGGTGCAGCCGATCGACGGGCACGCGGCACGGCGACCGGCGCTTCGTAAGGCCTGCGAGGCGATGGTCACGCGTCTGCTCGCATCGGCGCAGACTAATGACCGCAACCGGATCAAGCCGGGCATCGCCGAGGCGACCCGCGCCTTGTTGCGTCGTATGCCCGAGCGGTTGCTGGTCCGCGATCGCGACGACCCCGATGTCGCGCATCTGCTACATCTGGCCGAACGCGGCGGCCTGCCTGTCTCCGACCTTGGCGACGACAGCCGTTACCGCGCGGTCGCCATCATCCGCAGCCTGGGGAACGACTCATGATGTCGGCGATGACGCTGGGTGCGACGCTCTACATGCCATGTACCCGGCCCGATCTGTTCGAGCGGTTGTTCGGTCCTGTTGCCGTGCCAGGGCTGCGCTCGGCGGTACTGTGCCTGGAAGATGCGGTCCTCGATTTCGACATCCCCCTGGCGATGGCGCATCTGGCGGCGCTGCTGCGTCGGCTGGCGCAGCGGGACGCCGTATCGGGCGAGCCGATGATCTTCGTCCGGCCGCGCGATGGGGCAATGCTGGATCATATCCTCCGCCTGCCCGGCATCGAGCGGGTCCAGGGCTTCGTCCTGCCCAAGGCCCATGCCGACAACATGGCCGCCTATCTCTCGTTGCCCTATGCGCCGGGGCACCAACTGATGCCGACGCTGGAGACGCGGGAGGCACTCGACCCCTATGAGCTGCGTCGGCTGCGGGATCAGTTGCTGGCGGTGCAGGATCGGATCCTTGCGCTGCGTATCGGTGGCAATGATCTGCTGCAGACCATGGGGTTGCGCCGCGTGGCGGGGCGAACCGCCTATGACGGGCCGCTGGGCGCGGTGATCGGAATGCTGGTCAGCAGCTTTGCGCCATGGGGCTTTGTCCTCAGCGCGCCGGTGTTCGAGCGGTTCGGCGACACCGCGCTGCTCCGCGACGAAGTGCAGCGCGATCTCGAGCATGGTCTGTTCACCAAATCGGCGATCCATCCCGATCAGGTTCCGGTCATCCAGGCGGCGCTCGCGGTGCCGTCCCATCAATGGAGGGAGGCGCAGGCGATCCTGGCGCCGGACAGTGCGGCGGTGTTTGCCCATCATGGGGTCATGTGCGAACCATCGACCCATCGCGGCTGGGCCGAGCGGATCCTCGCCCGCGCCGATACCTTCGGCGTGGCGGATTCCATGTCACGCCCTGCGTCGATACCGCTGCGCGCATGAGCATAGGGGAGAGTAGCATGAGCGATTATCGGACCAAGATCGACGAGCAGGTCGGCAGGGGCGTCCGCTTCGAACTGTATCAGTTCGTGCGCAAGAGCCACGCGCTCGGCACGCCGATGCACGTTCCCAATGCCTCTCCCAACGGAACCGCCGCCACCATCCACCTTCACCCGCCGCATCCCGCCACCGCGCGCCAGTTGCGGATCGTGCTCGATGGCGGTGCGGCGCTCTTGGAGCCGGGCGCTCTGCAATATGCCAAGGGCCGGTTGCAGATCGACATTCAGAAGAATGCCGGTGCCGGTGGCTTTTTTGCCCGCGCCATCACCTCCGCCGGGACCGGCGAGAGCGCCTTCGCGACCCGCTATGCCGGACAGGGCGAGGTGTGGACCGAGGCGACCCCCAAGCATTTCATTCTGGCGCAGATGGACGGGCCGCAGGATGCCCTGATCCTCGATGACGGCGCCTTCTACGCCTGCGACGGCAATATCGCGGTGTCGACCCATATCCATCGCTCGGTGCAGGGCGTGCTGTCGGGCAACGGCCTGATGCAGCCCAAGCTGACCGGGGCGGGGGCCTTTGTCGTGGAGTCGCCGGTGCCGGTCGACGAGATCGAGGTGGTCGAACTGGACGGGCGGGACGAACTGATCGTCGATGGCGACCTGATGCTGATGTATTCGGCCGGCTTGCAGGTCGAGTTGCGCCCATTGGTCCGGGGGCTGCGCAATGCGATGCGGAGTGGCGAGGGGCTGGTCTTCGTGTTTTCCGGGCGCGGCACGGTGTGGCTCACTCCGACGATGCGGCTCGGCTGAGGGACGTCAGGCGGGGCCGTTGTCGCCATAGCGCTGCTCGATGAAGCGCAGATTGTCGGCGAAGCTGTCGATATCGTCCTGCGCCATCGATCGGGACAGCGTTTCCGCGCGGGTGACCATGCGATCGAGCGCCTCGTTAAGATTATAGCTCGCCGAACGACCCGTCGTACGAAAAATCTCGGCGCGGTGGGCAGGGGGAATTTCGGCATAGCTGGCGATCAGTCGCGGCAGATGCGTGTCGCGCATCTGGCGAACCTCGGCCAATGCCGAGACCATCAAGCTATTGTCCCGGGCACGCGCTTCGATATCGGCAATGAGCGAGACAAGTCGGGCCACGCGCGGGCGCGACGCATCGGGCAGGCGTTCGTCGTCGGGGCTGATGACAGGGCTGCTCGGAACGGGCGCAGGGGGCTGGGTGGCCGACACGTCATCGGGAGCTGAGAGCCAGTTGGCGATCCGATCAAGAAACCCCGATACCATGTCTTGCGCTTGTCGCCTCCGTCCGGACGGGAGACTACCGCATGCAGCGGCTACAAATCCAGCGGGCTGGTGGAATTGTCACGCGATGCCAGTGTCTCCATCGCCTGGTGCGCCTCGGCCAAGGCAGCACGAAGCTTGTCTCGGGCGCGTTCGGCGGCGAGGCTTGGCTCGATACGCGTCTGATCGCTCATCACCTGCCTAGCCGCCAAGGCGACTTGCAGCGCCGACAGCGTTGCAGTGCGCGCCTGGATGATCGCCTTGTCGAGGACGGTCTGATTGGCGATTAGCAGGTCCAGCGTCATCATGGCCTGCTGGTGAATGGCCTGCTGGGTGAGCAGGGCCTGTTCGCGTTCCAGCAGGATAACAGATCCGCGATCCTGCACGGCGGCGGCGCGTTCCGGCTGCTCGACCCGCAACTCCCGCGCGGCGGATTCTATCATGGGCCGCAATAGCCCAACTGTCGTCAAATCCTGCTCCAATCCGCTGGCGGTCTTGGCCAAGCGATCGCGGGCCGATGTGAGAAGGATCATCCGCCGTGTGGAATCATCCCGTTCGGCATCCAGGCGCATCACCAGCGTGTCGATGTCTTTGGTCGATAGGCCGGGAGCAGGATGCTGACGGACCCGTAGCCACTGGAAGCGAGGTGGCGGTGGGGGTTCGTCCCATGCTGCAATCGATCGCTCGACGTCAGCTAAGATGATCTGTGCAGACCTGCCCTCGACCAATGCAGGCAAATGGGCCGTGGCATCGGAAGATGCGCGGATGGTACCCTCGCCAATTCGGTCGAGTATGAGGTCAGTGGTGTCGCGGACCCAACGGCGAACGATGTCTCTCGCAGCTGTCTTCAATTCTGTTCCTGCCACGACTGGGCTTTGCGAATTGCTGGGCTCACCGTCTACCATGTGTTTGATCATTCTGCCGCGGTGGAACCGACCCTCGAATAACGAATGTGAATCGGTGCTGTAAAGCTGGGTACTATCGTCATTGGAGCCTGGGTCGCCTTCGCCGCCAGCGACATGCGTATACCCATTGAACCGATTTTTGCCGCCTTAATTAGCCGATCCGGCAGCATGATTCTTGAAGCTTAAGGAATGCTCTTCGTGCCTTTTTCGGAAAGGCGGAGCCGTCAGATGGCATCTTTCCTCTTTTGGCTGGGTAATCGCTCGTCACGCCGCCTTTCATAAATTGTGTTATCTCGTCGCCACGTTCCGCTCGATAATGTCGCGGTCGCAGTTCAGCGCTTGAGATTGTTAACCCGCCCGGCGTAGAGGTGGGCTGTTCGCCAGCAGGCGGACCGAGGCGTGATAACCTCGCTCTTAGTAGCCGAATGCCCGGCCCGAATCAGTTTCGGCCGGGAGGCGGACGCGTATTCTCTCGTTGCGGTGGTCAAGCCCCGCGGTTTTATCTTGCCATAGACATCCTTTCGTCATGGGCGGTCGG
>NZ_CAKASM010000009.1 GCF_916858675.1 Sphingomonas sp. Leaf21 | reverse complement strand
GAAATTGGGTTTCCCCATCGTCGCCTCCTGTCCTCAAAATTAGGACCCGAGGCGTCCAGAAATCTAGGGGCTACTCATTCCGACCAGAGGGCCCGACCGGCATACGGGGGGACCAGTCTGCCTCAAGCTGCTGGCTGGCGAACCGGAAGGAGACGGTGAACCCGTCCCCGACCGGCGTCGCGCCGCTGAACATCTCGACGTTCATCATGCGGCACCGCCTTTCTGGGCATCGCTATCGTTCGCCGCGTCCGACTGGAACTGAGTGATCCGCCAGACGATCGCCTTAGCGCCGCTGACGTTGCGACGACGCAAGCCAGTGTCGAAGATCGCTTTGCGGTCCTTGAGGCTGGTGAATCTAGGTTGGAGCGAATACCGGGGGTATCCAGCGGCCGCGCACGTTTCATCGACGGTCAGGCCATTGGGATGGGCGTGCAGCGTCTTCATGACGATGCGCTCAAGGTGGCCCGAGGCGTCCGCAATGGATGCCCATGCTGCGGCTGAAGTGTCTGTCTGGCGCATCACCGCATCCCCTCGTTGTAAGAGGGAAGGGCGCCCCAATGGAGCGACGCGATCAGTTCGGCACGAAGGCCGGTCAATCCGAACGCGGCATTCAGCCGTTGAAGCTGCAGGGCGGAGGTGCTATTTCCAAAATCGTCGCAGCCAAGCTGACAAGTTTTGGGAAGCCGCACGGTGCCAGCCGGGCGGCTTTCTCGCTTCATAGGGCGCGAGTGCCCCTTTCCGGTTGCCATCGGTGATCAGGCGGCAAGCTGCGTCAGCAGCTTTTCCTTGAAGCGTCGTACGCTGCGTCCGGTGATGACGGATTTGCCGTCGAGTTTTAGGAGTTCGAGATCTCCTCGTGCAACCAGCTGATACAGCTTGGTGCGACCAATTCCGCCGAGGTCTTGGCGGGCTTGAGTAACCGAAAAGAGAGGTTCGTCCATGTCGTTGCCTCCGTATGGATGCTGGCGAACACCAGCGGGCAACAGGATTAGTAGCGGGCCTTAGGGGTGAATTGCCAAGGACATTAAACGGCTTTCTTGTCCACGCTTGGCAGAACGCCTTAAAAACCGAGGACGCGCTTGTAGGTCGCTCCATCGTGCAGCAACTGCCGATTGTCTGAGCCGCGATCGGTAAACCAGAGATCGCTTTTACCCTCCAGTTTTGCTGCAGCAATTTTCATATCTAAGAGGTCGGCACCGAAGATCGGGGGAAGGTCACGGCTTCGCCACTTTTGCATAGCTGACCAAGTTACTCCAAAGGCAGAGGTTACCATTTCCCGTCGAGTTTCAAGTTTGATCCCTGCTCCTTCCAAATATGCCTCCCACTCTAAAGCCCTGAGCTGCCACACGGCGCGCGTGTAACTATCTCGCCTCTTGCCTTGGCGGGGATCTATAGGAGCAAACAATACTGGATAGTCGCCGCCTGCTACATTCGTGGCTTCTATTGACACATCGGTAATAGACGAGCCCGAACCTATTTCTTCTATGGACGCAAAGAAATGGAACAAGGTGGTAAGCCGATCTGACGCTGTCGATAGTGCGGCTTGCCGATCAGACGGGTCAGGCGTGGGCCCATAGGCATGCCGCAAAACCCGTTCACCACATAGCTTCGCCGCAAGCTGCAGGGCTTCCCTGGCGATTACTGGCGCCCAATCTTCCTCGTCGTCTGGGTTTGTCCGCAAATGGCTCGTCCTGCTGACGAACAAATCCAGGGCTTGCTGCATCGCTCCGTGGTCCAATGGAGGATGACTCATGCGACGGTTCCAGCGCTGGTGTCACCCACGAACTGCCCCCACGCCTCCAGCAACCCACGCCGCATGTCGAGGAACTTGGCCCGCTTGTACGCACGGATCACCTTGTCGGGCACGACGTGCGCCAGGGCGGCTTCGGCCACCGCGTCGGGCACCTCGGGCATCTTCTCGGCTGCCCAGTCCCGGAATGAACTGCGAAAGCCATGCACGGTATAGGCGTGTCCCGCGTCCCGCAGGGCCTTGCTCAACGTCATATCGGAAAGCTGCTCATTTTTACGGTTGGGGAAGACGAGGTCGTCAGGCTCGTGACCGCCTTCCTCGAATATCTGCTTCAGCAGCGCGACCGCTGGCTTGCTCAGCGTGACGGTATGCGCGGTCCTGGCCTTCATCACCTCGGGCGGCCGGTGCCACTCCGCCTTGTCCAAATCAAAATGCTTGCGCCGTGCCGACCGAACCTCACCCGAGCGGGCTGCCGTCAGGATCGTCAGCAATAGCGCCTGACGCCCTTTGGTCGGTGCCCCGGCATTCAGCTGCGCCACGACGGCTGGGACTTGATCATAGGGCATGGCGGCGTAATTCCCGCCCTGTGCCTGCTTGGCCAAGCCGACCGTCACCGACTTGCGCGGCGCCTCACTCTTCCGCCACCCCTTCGACTTGGCGAAGTCCAGCACCTTACTGATGCGGAACCTCACCTTCCGCGCCATGTCGGTCTTGCTGGTCCAGATCGGCGCGACAGCGTCCCGGATATGCTCGGCATCGATCCGGTCGACACGCATCTTGCCTAGGGACGGATAGGCGTGATTCTTGAGCGAGCTGAGGAAGACAGTAGCGGTCTTCTCCGACCAGCCACTCTTCAGCGCTTCGTGTGTCGCCTTCGCTGCTTCCTCGAATGTCGGGACCTTACGGCGCTCACGGTCACGTTCAGCGATAGGGTCCAGCCCGGACTTGGCAGCAGTGCGCAGCAGCCCGGCCTTCTCCCGTGCCTCGCTGAGCGTCAGGACCTTTTTATGGAGGATGGGAATGGCGATCGGGGGAGGGGTGCTGCGATCCGCTCCGACGCGGCTGGTCGTGTCGACAGAACCCAGGCCAATGTCCCGTCGCTGCCCATCGACCTGCACGCGCAGCAGCCAGGACTTTGCGCCAGTCGGCTTGGCAAGCAGGTACAGGCCATCGCCATCGGCATGGCGTCCGGGCTTGGCGTTCTTGACCGATAGGGCTGTCAGCTTGCCCATAATTCTCCCTCAACCGTTCCCTCACTATATCGCGGCTTATAGCGAACGTCCACGAACGATTACGGAACAAATGGACTTTGTCTGTTCTCGTCATAGGAGAGGAAGCGGTCGGGAACGAACGGTGGCGGTCAAATAGTTAGATACCGGCCAGGGGCACCACTTCCGTCAGATCGTTTATCATAACCGCCGAAGCGCGGTGCCAGGCCCAGGCGCCGGGCCTCCGACCCGTGCACCCATAGCTTGACATGTTGGAGAATGTTGCTCAGATGTTCTCGCCGCGTGGATAGCGGGGCAGCAGCATGATCGACATTTCAGACGACGAACGGCGACGCGCCTTCTCGGTATGGCTGCGGAGCGGTAGGCTGCCATCGGTCAGAAGTGCTGATGGGATAGAGCTTAAATTCAATCCGTGGCATGACACTGAAACCGGACGGTTCACCTTCGCCGGTGCTGGGCGGCATTACGGTCAGTGGCGCGGCGGTGGTTTTTCCGGCGGTGGCGGCGGGAAGGGCGGGGGTGGCGGTGCGACCGGATCAGGGGATTGGCCGGCTCGACCATTGCAACCGAAATCGCAGAATTCGGCAAATCACACGACTTCAAAAAGCTCGATGCGGACTGCTTCTCCGAGCAAGCGGCCGGCACCTTCGCAGCCGTCCGCTCGCGGCACATGGGCCGGTGGTGGGTTCACGGGGGGTGGCGGTGGTAGCTTTGGTGGGGCGGGAGCATCCGGCACGTGGGGGCCCCCCGAGCCGACACGTCGGCCGGTTTCACGCGGTTCGGCGACTGCCATCGGGTTTTCGGATCGTTCCGGCGCGACGAACACGGCATCGCCACGACCTGCAAGCGCACAAAGCGAGCAATTCCGTACGGTCGTTCGCAACGGCTATACGTATCAGATAGACGCGCGAGAGCGGACGCGACGAGTTTCCGGCACGTTGACGGTTGCCGACGCCCCATCGCGGTCTCGTACGTCACAGCGACACGCTGGTGGAGCAGAGCGCCGCACGAGCGACGACGGTGGCCATTATATCGCGTCGCGCTTCAATGGTCCGACCGAGGCGTTCAACCATTTTGCGCAGGACGCCAATTTCAACCGGGGCGGCTACCGTCTGCTCGAGAACGAATGGGCGCGGGACAAACGTGCCGGACGGGCGGTGTCGGTGAAGATTGTTCCGCAGTTCGGAGGTGGTTCCGTGCGGCCGTCGACGATCAATGTGTGGTGGACAGTCGATGGGGAAAGAAAGAGCGTGAGATTTCCCAACGAACGATCGGAGAAGCGCCGTGGCGGAAACTGAATCGGAACGTCTGCTGGAGGAGATCGGCGGATTGCTGATGGAGGATGGCGAGTATCCTTCAGAACCTACGCTGCTCTACGCGCAACTCAATCACAACATGATCGGAGAGTCGATCTACAAGGAACTCGGCAATCAGCTCCTTTTTCGGTGGCCGGTGAACGAACGCCTTGCCTACGCACTCCTCGAATTGTGGGAGGCGCAGGACGGTCAGGACCGATGGTCGGAACTGGAGTATGTGCTTCGCGACGGCCAATTCGAAGTGGCCTACTTTTACCCGGACGAAATAGATCCGCAGGAAAACGTGATCGAGCGCCGCGAGCGTGCGCTGCGGCGACATTTCGGAGAGAAGCCGATCGTATACCCACCCTTACCCACAGACGACGAACTTCAGAGCTATGGCTTGTAGGTCACATCCTGTTGGGCGTTTGGCGCGAGATCGAAATTCTCCAATGATTTGAGTGGCCAGCTTTGTCTCCTGCGGGGCACCACTTCCGTCAGAGCGCGGATCATAGCCGCCCTTGCGATCGAAATCGCGAAATTCGGTACGGCATGGGCCCTCAAGCGGCTCGACGCGGATTGCGTCTTCCAGCAGGCAGTCCGCGTCTTCACGATCGACCGCTCGGGGCGTTTGGACTGGTGGCAGCTTCAGTTGGGGGCGGCGCATTTCCGGCACGTTGACCGTTGCCGACGTGGCGAGGCGGGTTCGCACGCTACAGCGCCGGGCGGGCGGCGTTGAGTGCCGCGCAGGCGATGATGGCGGACATTACATCGCCACGGGCTTCAACGGTCCGACCGAGGCGCTCGATCACCTTGCGCAGGATGCCAATGTCGACCGGGGCCGCTACCGCTTGTGGGAGGCGGGATGGGCGTGATCGGTGCCCGAAGCGCGAATAGGTACTGCGCGATGGAAAATCGAGGCCGCCTACTTCTACCCTGACAAAATCGAAGGAGAGAAGAATGCGTTCGAGCGTCGCAGACGTTCGTTGCTGCGGAATTTCAGCGATAAACCAGTCTTTTATCCGCCTTGGTCGCCAGCCGATGAGGGAATGTGCCTCTGCCGCTAGGTTGCGTTGAGACTCACGCCAACCTCAGGAATTAAATAAGTCAGTGACTTTCGTGGAAACTCCATATTTGTAAGTCGTCAGAGTAAGAAATTGGACGAATCTGAAAGGATTACTGGTCTTCGTCCGAAGCAGGCTAGGCAATATTGACTTTTCCATGATTGTTCTTTATATGTTCCGGTAGTTGTTGGGGGACAGCATGGCGGGAACATCTGGCGATAGGCAATCCAGTCCATTTTCATGGTGGTTGCGGACGGGTAGGCTGCCGTCGGCTCTGGGTTCGGATGGTCGCGAACTCAAATTCAACCCGTGGCATGATGCGGCAGACGGCCGGTTCACCTTTGCGGGGGCGGGGAGTCGTCATGGTGCTGGCGGTGGCGATGGAGGGCAGGCGGCTAACCGGCCTGTCTCGAGCCGGGGCGGACGCGTGCAGTCCCTGGGCAAGCCGGGACGATCGCCGATCGCTACGGCGCCGAGGCCGGGATCGGCGCGCGTGGTGCCGTCGACGATCGGCGGCCGAAAGTCTCGCACACTGGACGCGTCGCGTACGAAAGCCGAGGGCGTCGGAGGGACGCGACGCGACAATCCGCTCGAGCCTGTCGCCGAATTCGCATTGGGCGCGGGAGAAGGGATTTACGACGTCGGCCGAGGGACGGTGGCGGGTGTCTACTCCGTGCTCACGACAAATCCCGTCGTCACCATTCGCGAAGCCGGACGCGGAATTGCGAACACGATCGATACGGTGATCGCGGCGGAAGACACGCCTGCGCGAATCCAGATCGCGCGTGCGGCATCGGCCGTCGCCAATGCCTCCGCGCGGGATCTCGGTCGTGCGACGGGAACGATCGCTGCAAATGCCGCGCTGACGGCGGCGCCCGCGGCCGCGATCTCCAAGGTCGCGAAACTACGTCGACTGCGCATGGCGAAACCACGCCCGACCTTCGATCCTCCGCAAGTCGGCTGGAAAAGGGAAACGCTCCCGCCCAAGGATCCCTGGAAAGCCTATAACGACGCTGCGGTCGGATCGCGTCCGGGCCACGCGCCGACGCTGATGCGAACGATGGCGGACGGCTCGAAGCGGCCGGTGAAGTTCGATGGCGTCCAGGGCGATTACATGATCGATCGAAAGTGGAACGTTCGCGATCAGGCGAGGTCGCGAGCGCAGGTCATACGACAGTCCGAGGTTCTGGCGCAGCATAACCTGATCGGACTGTGGGAGGTCCCGTCGCCCGTCAAGAAAGCCAAAGCTCTCAGGCTGTTGAAAAAGCTGAACGTCCGCAACATTCATGTAAAGGTGGTAAAGCCATGATAGCCGAGCAGATCGCGCATATTATCGCCAATGTTATCCTTTTGCTCGATATGGACGAAGGGGACGAAATCGATGCCGATACGGGGGCACAGTTCCTTGAGTGGCTTGGGGCGAAACTCGAAGAGCTGGACCGCGATTTCCTGCGTCAACTGATAGATGCGTTCGGGGCCATCGCCGATCAATTTTCTGTCGAGAACCAGCAAGCGGTGCGCGACATACCCTATGGCTATTATCTCGAAGAGGCGCTGGCGGCCGACGATCCGGTGAGGCTGGCCGAGTTGGACGCCATCCGGGATGCGCGAGACTGATCGCGGTTTCGGGCGACGAAGGACTGCCTGGCCGTCGACGCGGAGAGGGTCGGCGATTCCGATCGCCAGTGCTGTCCCGTGCCTTATCGCGACGGGGCGTGGTCAGGCGGTATCGTCGCTTTCGTCGCGGAGCGCGCGTCCGGCGATCGTGATCTCACTGACGAAGCAGGCCAGCCCCGCGACCGCGAAGACGAGTCCGCCGCCGAAGAAGACGAAAAGGATCGTCGCGTGGCCGGAATCGCGCAACGTGCCCAGGAACAGCGTTATCGCCGCGCAACAGGTCATTGCCCCCGCCGCCGCGGTGAGGGTCACGGCGATGTCGAGGATTTTCGACCGCAAGCGCAGGCGGCGCATCTCGAAACTGTCCGATCGCCCGTCGCGCTTCAGCGCCTGGATCCGGTCGCTGATCCGACCGAGCCGCGTCGCGAAGACGTTCAGCAGCGAACCGACCGCGGTCAGCAGGAATATCGGTGTCAGCGCCAACTGGATGACATGGGCGGCGGCGTTCAGGGGGGCGGTCATATCGTCTCGGCTCTCCGTCGCAGGAGGATCGTTCCGCCCGCGATGATGTTCCGTGACGTTCGCGATTGTCCTGGCCAGACCCACCGCCTGCCCATCGGGTTCGCGTGCTACGCCAAGGTGATCAGCGGCAACTGAACCTCGTTGCGCGACAGGACGGCCTTGGCCCTTTGCGCCGCCCCGACCGCCTGGCGATAATGGATCGTCCCATAGCGCTCGGCCTCCGCGAACGGCAGCGGCGACCAATCCTCCGATGGATAGACCTCGTTGTAAATCGCCTCGGCCGCCGCGCGAAGCTGCGTGTCGTGTTGCATGACCATGTCCCTTTGCTTTGCAACGAATAGAACAAAGAGGGAACGATTCGCAAGGCGGCGTTGATCCACGTGGTAAAATCGATAACCTCCCTTAACCGACTCAATCGGTTTGGAGGATGCCATGGTTCGGACCCTGTTGTTCGCCGCCGCCGCCCTGACGATGGTGGCGACTCCCTCGTTGGCGGCGCCGTGCCGCGATGCGAAGGGCAAGTTCATCAAATGCCCCGACAAGACACCCGTGAAGGCGGCCCGCTGCAAGGACGCAAAGGGCAAGTTCGCCAAATGCGGCACGCCTGGCGCCAAGCCCGCCTGACCTGATCGGACCAGCGCCGCCATCGCGCCCGTCCGCTGGCGCGGTGGCGGACGCGGACGCTCCGCGCGATCAATCCGCGTTAAAGGCGGAAACCTCTGAAACCTCCGGCGCCAAGGCCCCATCGGCCCGACGCGCTCCGATAGCGTCGCCGATCAGCAGCAGGGCCGGATCCTTGTCACCGATGGTCCGGGTGAGGAAGCTCAGCGCGTCGAGGCGACCGGTGAGCAGACGTTCGTTCGGCAGCGAGACGTTGACCGCGATCATGACCGGCGTTTCGGGCGGCATCCCGGCGGCGACCAGCTGGCGTGCGATGACCGGCGCGGCCGCGCGGCCCATATAGACGGCGAGCATCGCATCGGGCGCGGCCAGTGCGGACCAGTCGAGCGAGAGCGCTTCCCCCTCGCGCAGGTGCGCCGTGACCAGCGTCAGGCGACGCGCCAGCCCACGCAGGGTCAGCGAGATCGTCCCCGAGGCGGCCGCCGCACTGGCAGCCGTAATGCCGGGACAGATGCGGACCGGGACTCCGGCCGCGCGACAGGCGTCGATCTCCTCGGTCGAGCGGCCGAAGATCGACGGGTCGCCGCCTTTCAGCCGGACGACGCGCCGCCCCGCGCGCGCGGCGGCGACGATCAGGCCGTCGATCGTAGCCTGATCCTTCGAATGGCGGCCCGATCGCTTTCCGACACTTGCGCGCTCGGTCGCGTCGGGGATCAACGCCAGGATATCGGGCCCGACCAGCGCATCGTGGAAGACGATGTCGGCGGCGGCGATTAGGCGTTCGGCCTTGCGGGTCAGCAGATCGGGATCTCCCGGACCTGCGCCGACCAGCCAGACCGATCCGGCGGGGAAATCATCCATGCGCATGGTGGGGCTCCTGGGTTTCGGCGAGAAGTCGGGCGAGGGCGGGGCGGCACGATCCGCAGTTGGTGCCGGCACCCAGCGCCGCACCGATCGCGGCGACGTCGGTAAGCCGCCGGTCGCGGATGGCGGCGACGATCGTGCGGACGCCGATATCGAAACAGGCACAGACGATCGCGCCGCGTTCGACCGCCGCACCGGGGGCGCGTCCGGCGAGGATGGTGGGCGCGACCTGCGGCGCGCTCAACTGCGCGATCAGCCAGTCCCGGCCGGGGAGTTCCCCGCGTTCGGTGACGAACAGCGCGGCGGCGAGTCGATCATCGGCGATCACCGCGACCCGGCGTGATCCGCGCGCGGGATCGGTCGCCTCGACCCGCTGACCTTTGGGCAGCATCGCCTCGAGCGCCGCCGGATCGCCATCGCCCGCGACCTCCCACAGCCAGCCGCCCGGCACCGCCACCCGCGTCGCCCACAGGCAGTCCGGCGTCGTGGTCGCCTCACCGGTCAGGATCGCGAAGCCGCGCCAGCGGGTCGCGACGGCGGTGATGCGGGCGGGGGTCCGCTTGAAACCGGGCTGGCCCGAATGGGGATCGGTCAGCGGGCGTGGAAGCAGCCCGGTACGCCCGCCGGTGGCGGTCCGGTCGGTCCAGTGGATCGGCACGAACAGCTCACCCGGCCGTTGCCCCACACCCACCGACACGCGGTAGAGGCTCTCCCCCTGCGGCGTGCCGACCCGCGCAAGTCCGCCATCGTGCAATTTCAGTCGCGCGGCATCGTCGGGATGAACCTCGACCAGGGGCTCCTCGCGGTGGCGTGCCAGCCTGGGGGCCAGGCCGGTGCGGGTCATCGTATGCCAATGGTCACGATAGCGCCCGGTGTTGAGCGTCATCGGCCAGTCGCGCAGCGGTTCGGCCAGCGGCTTCTGCGCGACGGGGATCAGGCGCGCGCGGCCATCGGGCGTGGGGAAGCGGCCATTGGCGAAGGGCGTGCCGCCCCAGCGGAACGGCGCCATCGCGTCATAGTCGCCATTGCCGCCGCTCGACCGGCCGGGCAGCGCGAACAGGCGCGAACCGTCGTTTTCATAATGGGATAGACGACAATGCTCGCGCCAGATCTCGGCCGGGCGGTCATAGGAGAAGGCGGTCTTCCACCCCATGCGGCGACCAACCTCCTTGACGATCCACCAGTCGGGCCTGGCTTCGCCGGGCAATGCGAACAGCGCGCGCTGGCGGCTGATCGTGCGATCGCTGTTGGTGACGGTGCCGTCCTTCTCGCCCCAGGCGGCGGCGGGCAGGCGGACATGCGCGAAGGCCGAGCTGTCGGTCTCGGCGATCACGTCGCTGACCACCACGAAGGGACAGGCGGCCAGCGCTTCGCGCACCGAACCCGCATCGGGCATCGACACGGCTGGGTTGGTCGCCATGATCCAGATCGCCTTGATCCGGCCCTGACCGAGTTCGCGGAACAGGTCGACCGCCTTCAGCCCCGGCCTGGGGGCGATGGTCGGGGACGCCCAGAACCGCTGAACCCGCGCGCGGTTCTCGGGTGCGAAGTCCATATGCGCGGCGAGCGTCGAAGCCAGCCCGCCGACCTCCCGCCCGCCCATCGCATTGGGCTGTCCGGTGATCGAGAAGGGCGCCGCGCCCGGTTTGCCGATGCGACCGGTGGCGAGGTGGAGGTTGATGATCGCATTGACCTGATCGGTGCCGGTCGTCGACTGGTTGATCCCCTGGCTGAACAGCGTGACGGTGCGCGGGGTGGCGGCGAACAGCTCGTAGAAGCGGCGCAGGTCGGCGGCCGCGACGTCGCAGGTCCTGGCGACCGACCAGAGGTCGCTGCCCTCGTCCAGCGCGGTCCAGAAGTCGGCGGGTACGTTGAGCGAGGTCCTGACGAAGTCCTCGTCCACCACGCCCGCCGCCCATGCCCAGGCGAGCGCGCCGTTCATCAAGGCCACGTCGCTGCCCGGCCGGATCGCGAGGTGGAGGTCGGCCTGCTCGGCGGTTTCGGTGCGGCGCGGGTCGATCACGACCAGCTTCGCGCCCGCGTCGCATCGCTCGCGGATGCGCTGATAGACGATGGGATGGCACCAGGCGGTGTTGCTGCCGACCAGCACGATGAGGTCGGCGGCGTCGATATCCTCGTAACTGGCGGGGACGATGTCCTCGCCGAACGCGCGGGTGTGACCAGCGACCGCGCTCGACATGCAAAGGCGGGAGTTGGTGTCGATGTTGGCCGAGCCGATGAAACCTTTCATCAGCTTGTTGGCGACGTAATAGTCTTCGGTGAGCAACTGGCCGGAGACGTAGAAGGCGACGCTGTCAGGCCCATGCTGCGCGACGGTGTCGCGGAAGCGTTTCGCCACGAGGTCCAGCGCCTTGTCCCACGACGCCCGGCGCTTGCCGATCATCGGGTGGAGGAGGCGGCCTTCCAGGCCGACGGTCTCGCCCAGATGCGTGCCCTTGGAACAGAGCTTGCCGCGATTGGCGGGGTGGTCGGGGTCGCCCTCGATCCGGACCGCGCGGTCACCGGTCACGGTCGCCCGGATGCCGCAGCCGACGCCGCAATAGGCGCAGGTGGTGCGGATCATAGATCCTCCCCGGCACGGGGAGGGGGACCAGCGAAGCGGGTGGAGGGGGGCTTCCGCAGGCGGATCGCTCGCGGCGATCCCCCTCCACCACGGCCTGTGGCCGCGGTCCCCCTCCCCGTGCCGGGGAGGATCATCACGCCGCCGCCTTCAGGGTGCTGGCGCGGCAGATCAGCACGCGGCCGCCGCTGATCTTCACCGGTACGGTCGGCGTACAGCCCTTGTCCTCGCCCAGCGCCTCGCCGGTGCTGAGTGAAATCCGCCAGTTGTGCAGCGGGCACGCCACCGCGCCGCCATGGACGATGCCCTGGCTCAGCCGCCCATGCTTGTGCGGGCAGCGATCGAGGAGGGCGAAGACGCTGTTCTCGCCGGTGCGAAAGACGGCGATGTCGTCGCCGCCCTCGACCTGGACCGTGCGGCTGCCGCGCAGCGGGATTTCCTCGACCCAACCGATATCGAGCCATTCGCCAATCATGCCAATTCTCCAACCGGCTGGAAGCGCGCCATCGGCGCATGGATTTCGCGTTCGGCCCCGGCGACGCGCTCGGCCCAGGGGTCTTCCTGCGAGAATTGCTGCGAATAGAAGAAGCGCCGGGCCAGTTCGGCGCGCGCCTCTTCGTCGGGCAGGAGGCGAGACTGGATATAGGCGAGGCCGACCCGCTCGATCCACGGCGCGGTCCGCTCCAGATAGCGCGCCTCCTCGCGATAGAGCTGGATGAAGGCGGCGCACATCTCCATCGCCTCTTCCTCGGTCGCGACCTTGCAGAGCAGGTCGGTGGCGCGGACCTTGATCCCGCCATTGCCGCCGACATGCAGCTCGTAGCCGCTGTCGACGCAGACCACGCCGAAGTCCTTGATCGTCGCCTCGGCACAGTTGCGCGGACAGCCCGACACCGCGATCTTGAACTTGTGCGGCATCCACGACCCCCAGGTCGCGCGCTCCAGCTTGACGCCGAGGCCGGTCGAATCCTGCGTACCGAAGCGGCACCATTCCGAACCGACGCAGGTCTTCACGGTACGAAGCGACTTGCCATAGGCATGGCCAGACACCATTCCCGCCGCGTTCAGATCGGCCCAGACGGCGGGCAGATCCTCCTTCCTGATGCCGAAGATGTCGAGCCGCTGGCCGCCCGTCACCTTGACCATCGGCGCGTTGAACTTCTCGACCACGTCCGCGATCGCGCGCAGCTCCTTGGGGCTGGTGATCCCGCCCCACATGCGCGGCACGACCGAATAGGTGCCGTCCTTCTGGATGTTGGCGTGCATCCGTTCGTTGACGAAGCGGCTCTGCTGGTCGTCGACATAGTCGCCGGGCAGCGCGCAGAGCAGATAGTAGTTCAGCGCCGGGCGGCAGGAGGAACAACCGTCCGGGGTCGACCAGTGGAGCCTCTGCATCACCTCGGGAATGGACGTCATCCCCTGCGCGACGATCTCGCGGCGGACATCGTCATGGCCGAAGCTGGTGCACTTGCACATGGTCTTGGGCCCCGCCTCGACCTCGCCACCCAGCCGCAAGCCGAGCAGGCTCTCGACGATGCCGGTGCACGACCCGCAGCTTGCCGAAGCCTTGCAGCCGGAGCGGACCGCATCCAGACTGTGCGCGCCGCCGTCGATGCAGGCGAAGACCTTGCCCTTGGTCACGCCGTTGCAGCCGCAGATTTCCGCATCGTCGGAAAGCGCCGCAACGGCCGCCTTAGGGTCCGCGAGGGCGCCCCCCTGGGCGAAAGCCTGGCCGAAGATCAGCGCGTCGCGGATATCGCCGACGCTCTCGCCCTTTTTGAGCAGGTCGAAATACCAGTTGCCGTCGGCGGTATCGCCGTAGAGCACCGCGCCGACGATCCGGTCGTCCCTGACCACGACGCGCTTGTAGATGCCACGGCTCGCATCCCGCAGCACGATGTCCTCCGCGCCGTCGCCGCCGCCGAAATCGCCCGCCGAGAAGACGTCGAGCCCGGCGACCTTCAGCTTGGTGGCGGTGGGGGCGGGGCGGTAGCCGGACGGCGCGCCGGTCAACGCATCGGCCAGCGAGCGGCACATGTCCCAGAGCGGCGCGACCAATCCATAGACCTGACCGTCATGCTCGACACACTCACCGACCGCCATGATGCGCGGGTCGGAGGTGACCATATGGTCGTCCACCTTGATCCCGCGCCCGACCTCGAGGCCCGCCGCGCGGGCGAGCGCGACCGAGGGGCGGATGCCGACCGCCATCACCACCAGATCGGCGGGGATCTCGCGCCCGTCCTTCAGGCGGATCGCCTCGACCCTGCCGTCGCCCAGGATCGCGGCGGTGTCCGCGCCGGTCAGCACGGTCTGGCCGCGCGCCTCCAGCGCCTGCTTCAAGAGCCAGCCCGCCGCCTCGTCCAGCTGCCGCTCCATCAGCGTCGGCATCAAATGAAGCACGGTGACCGTCATCCCCCGGAGCGAGAGGCCATGCGCCGCCTCCAGCCCGAGCAGCCCGCCACCGATCACCACCGCGCTGCCACCCCGCTCGGCGGCGGCGAGCATATGCTCGACATCCTTCATGTCGCGAAAGCTGATGACGCCGGGCAGGTCATGGCCGGGAACCGGGATGATGAAGGGATCGGAGCCGGTCGCGATCAGCAGCCGGTCGTATCCCAGCACCATGCCGCTCTTCGCGGTGACGGTGCGCGCCTCGCGGTCGATCGCGGTGACGGGATCGCCGCTGACCAGGGTGATGCCGTTATCGGCATACCAGTCGAGGCCGTTGATGACGATCTCGTCGAACGTCTTCTCGCCCGCCAGCACCGGCGACAGCATGATCCGGTTATAGTTCACCAGCGGCTCGGCACCGAAGATGGTGACGCGGTAGCGGGCGGGATCGCGCGCCAGCAATTCCTCGACCGCGCGGCAACCGGCCATGCCGTTGCCGATGACGACTAAGTGCTCGCGGGCGTCGCCCGTTGGCAAATGCTCGCGGGTATCGGTCGCCGCGACGACGGGGCGGTGTTCCATCAGATGGTCCAGTCCAGTTGCAGCCAAAGCTTTTGGGTGTCGGTGGCGAAGCGATCCGCCTGATAATTCGCGTAGCGGAGCGAGGCGGTGGTGCGGCCGATCTTCCCTTGCGCCAGCAGGTCGATCTCATTGCCGTAATGGCGGACCAGCCGGTCGCTTTCGAACCGGTGCCAGATCGCCGACAGGCTGACCGCCTTCACCGCGCCGACCTGTTTCCACCCCCAGCCGGTACTGGCGTACAGGTCGCGGATACCGTCGGGCGGGGTGGTGGTGAACTTGTCGGCCCAGCCCTGGAACTTGAAGATCGAGGACAAGGGCGTCTGGAAGCTGGTCAACGCCTGCCCCCTATCGGCGCCCAGCACCTCATAACCGCCGCCCAGGCGCGGGCCGTTCAGGTCAAGCGCGACATCGGCCAGCCAATAGTCGGCCGAATAGCTGTTGGGATTGCGGTGATAGTCCGACTGACGCGCCCAGCTGGCCTGATAGGCGAGCTTCGCCTTGCCCAAAGCCTTGCTACCCGCCAGCCGGGTGCCATAGGTCTGGCTCGACAGGCGGAAACCCTGCACGGCGGCCTCGTCCTCGTCGATCAGATAGGCGAACCCGGTCAGCGTGCCGATCGGCGAGGCCCAGCCGAGATTGGCCAGCACCGTATCACCGCCGATCGAACGCGGCCGCGCGCCGGTGCCGTCTATCCCCCAGACGGTACGCACGCCCCAGACATAGCTGAGGTCGGCCTTCACACCCTTCACCGGCACCAGCTCGACCCGCACCGCGTCGAAGGTCTGGCCGTTGTTCCGGATCGCCGCCGCACCGACGAAGCGCTCGTCGTCCAGCACGATACGCTGCCGCCCGACGGTCAGGGTGAGCGGATCGGTCTTATACTGGACCTGGGCGCGGTAGAGGCCGATGCTCTGCGGATCGCCGATCAGCGGACGGGCCGCATTCGGGTGCACGCCGTCGAAATAGTCGGGGACGATGGCGAGGTTGCCCTGCGCCTCCGCCAGCGCCGACCAGTGGCCTTCGCTCGCCTGCAAGCCCGTGCGGACCCGCATCGTCACGGCATCGGCGTCCTGGGGCAGTCCGTCCTGCGCGACATGTTCCTCGCGCAGCCGGACATCGACGAGCGGCTTGATCGTCTGGGCCGTCGCGGGGGCGGCGATGGCCATCGCAGACAGCAGGGGAAGGGCGCGGCGCATCGACATCAGATCCGCACGCCTTCGGCCGCGCCCCAGCTACGCCGCCAATGGCCCTTGACCAGTGCCAGTCCGGCCAGCGCGACCAGGGCAAGCGCGGCAAAGATCAGGAAGCCGCCCGAAAAGCTGCCCGTCCATTGCTTGGCGAAGCCCAGCGAGGAGGCGAGGTAGAAGCCGCCAATGCCGCCCGCCATGCCGACCAGTCCGGTCATCACGCCGATCTCGGCCGCGAACCGCTGCGGCACCAACTGGAACACCGATCCGTTGCCGACCCCCAGCGCCAGCATCGACAGGACGAACAGCGCGAGCGAGGCGGCGAACCCGTCGACCAGCGCCACGCCGGTCAGGGTGACGGCGGCGGCGGCAAAGACCGCCATCAGCGCCTTCACCCCGCCGATCGCGTCGGCCAGCGCGCCGCCCATCGGCCGCACCAGCGACCCGGCGAAGACGCAGGCGGCGGTGGCATAGCCCGCCTGAACCGGGGTCAGGGCGAAACGGTCGGTGAAATAGATGGGCAGGCTGGCGGCGAGACCCACGAACCCGCCGAAGGTGACCGCGTAGAAGCCCATCAGCCACCAGGCATCGGGCTGGCGAAGGGGCGCGAGATATTCGACCAGGCGGCGTGGCGGCGGCGCGCCCGGCGCGTCCTTGGCCATGACCATATAGGCGAGGAAGACCAGCCCCAGCGGCAGGCAGGCGAGCCCGAGCACCGCGTTCCAGCCGAACAGCTTGGCGAGCGCCGGTGCGAACAGCGCGGCGAGTACCGTACCCGAATTGCCCATGCCCGCCAGACCCATGGCCTTGCCCTGATGCTCTGGCGGATACCAGCGGCTGGCGAGCGGCAGCGCGATCGCGAAGCTGGCGCCCGCAAAGCCCAGGATCACGCCCAGCGCCAGCGTACCGCCGAAGCTGTTCACGCCCAGCACCCAGGCCGAGAACAATCCGGCGATGACGATGATCTGGCTGATGGCGCCCGCGCGCTTCGGTCCGATCCGGTCGACCAGCAGGCCGTTGACGACGCGAAGGATCGCCCCCGCCAGCGTCGGAACCGCGACCATCACGCCCTTTTGCGCGGGCGTCAGCGCAAGGCTGGTCGCGATCTGTGGGGCGAGGGGGCCGAGCAGGACCCACACCATGAAGGCGAGGTCGAAATAGAGGAAGGCGGCGATCAGCGTCGGCGTGTGGCCGCTCGACCAGAAACCGCCATCCTCCGTCTTTGCCTGTTCGGTGTCGTCCCAATATGCCGTCGCCATCGTGCCGCCTCCTTGGGGCCAGGGCCCAAAACGAAAAAAGCCGCCAGGACGTGGACCTTTCGGTCACATCCTGGCGGCTTCGTTGCCTCCAAGCGGGGAACGGGCCGTGCCCGCCTCCGCCAGCGCGCTACCCCGTCGTTGGAGCGGCCTGCGCTGCTATCTCGTGCCCGACGCCATTGCCGGGCGAATCGAAAATTGCCTGATTCGCGGCGAGCGTGCAAGTGTATTTCGCGGCTGCAGCAAAATGCCTCGAATTTCCCTCGTGCCGGGACGGATCAGGGCAGGCTGGCGAGATACCCCGGAATATCATCCGGATCGAACGCCCGCCCGTCGAAGAAGCGGTCGCTGCCCAGCACCAGCCGCCCTTGCGTAGAGCCCGCGCCGATAGGCTCGATCAGTGCGCCTTCCAGCTTGGAACTCGCGCCCGGCAGCGGTGCCCCCGATCCGGCCAGCGCGGCGCGGTAGAGGTCGGGGCGGAACACGCCCTGCGCGATTTCGGCGTCGCGGGGCGAGAAGGCCATGCCCTCCCACCGGATCATCTGCGCATAGAGCCAGGCCGCCTGGCTGCGCCACGGGAAGTTCGCCGCCTCGCGATACTGGAACATGAAATCGGGATAATGGACCGGCTCGCCACCCGGCGTCACGCGGATGCGATCGGTGATCGCGCGCAGGACCGCGTCGACCGGCGAGTCGAGATAATCCGGCCGCGAGAGGATCGTGGCGCTCTCCCGCACCGTTTCCGGATCGACGAAATGCGCCGCCGCGGCGTGAAGTGCGCGGACCAGCCGCAACAGGCCGTCGCGTCGATCGTCCGCCCGGTCCGCCCGCATCGCCAGCACCTTCTCCACCCCGCGCCGCCAGATCTGCGCGGTCGCCAGTGCGATCCGTCCGACGCCGCGATCGACCGCGATCGAATTCCACGGCTCGCCGACGCAGATGCCGTCCACCTCCCCGGCGGCCAGCGCATCGGCGGCGAAGGGCGGGCTGGTGACGACGATCTCGACATCGCTGTCCGGCCGGATGCCGACCCCGGCCAGCCAGTAGCGGAGCATGTAATTGTGGCTGGAATGGCGGTGCACCACCCCGAAGCGCAAGGGGCGTCCGGCATCGCGGCGCTCTTTCGCCACGCGCTTGAGCGCGGCGCCGATCGCCACCGGATCACCCAGCGTCTCGCCAAGGCTCACCGCCTCGCCCAGCCCGATCGAGACGGTGACGGCGTTGCCGTTCAACCCCAGCACGAAGGGAACCGCCATCGGCACCGCCGGACGGTCGCGGCCGAGCGCGGTCGCGATGGCGAGTGGCGCGACGAGGTGCGCGGCGTCGGTATGGCCATAGAGCAGACGATCGCGCACCGCCGCCCAGGTGACGTCACGCACCAGTTCGATCCCGATGCCCTCGGCCTCGGCAAAGCCCAACTCGCGCGCCAGGATGGGCAGCGCGGCATCGACCAGCGGCAGGAAGCCGATGCGGAAGAGGTCGAGGCTCACGGCAAATCTCCCATCAACTCCGCGCTGGTCACGATCGCCTCGGCCACCTCGGCGATGCGGCGGTTGGAGGTCATCGCGTGGCTGCGCAGCAAGGCATAGGCGGCAGGTTCGTCCACCCCGCGCATTCGCATCAGGATCGCCTTGGCCCGGTCGATCACCTGCCGGTCGGCCAGTGCGGTCCGTGCCTCCGCAAGCTCGGCCTGGAGCCGCGAAAAGGCCTGAAACCGGCGCACCGCCAGGTCGAGGATCGGCTTGATCCGCTGCTTGGCCAGGCCATCGACGACATAGGCGGAGACGCCCGCATCGACGGCGGCCATCGTCGCTTCCGCGTCCGACTGGTCAACGAACATCGCGATCGGACGGTCGAGCGCGCGCGACATGGCGAAGAAATCCTCCAGCACGTCGCGGCTGGGATTTTCGAGGTTGATGAGGACGACCTCGGGCGCGGCGCGCTCGACTTGCGCCGCCAGCGGGCCGGCGGGGTCGATCACCACCAGATCGGTCAGCCCCGCCTCCCGAAGGCCATCGGAGATGATCGCCGCGCGGGTGCTGCTCGTGTCGATGATCGCGATCCGCATATGGGCGTGATGCCGCGTCCGTTCGGCAGGGACAAGAGCGGGCGGGAAAGAACCGTCGGCACAGGTGTCTTGCCTCGGCTAATGTCCGACTTTACGTGGCACGAGGCGGGTCGTTCCGACGCGACCTCAATAGGATAGGGAGGGGGCGGTCATGGCGCAATCGAACCGGTCGCAGGGCCTGCGCGTCCTGCGCTTGTCGCTCCTGGCGGGCGCGCTCGCGCTCGGCGGGTCGGCGTTGCGGTCCGAATCGGCGGGATGGACGCTGTCGGGCGATATCGTCCCCGCGCACGACCCGGTGCTGATCCATGCGGGCGACGCCTATTATTCCTATTCGACCGGGCAGAATGGTCGCGGACCGCTCGTCGCGCGCATGTCGCGTGACCTCCACCACTGGACGCCGCTGGCCTCGCCGCTGCCCGCCATCCCCGCCTGGGCGCGGGCCGCCGTCTCCGGTGCGCGCGACATGTGGGCACCCGACATAACGCGGGTCGGTGGGCGGTATCGACTCTATTACTCGGTCTCGACCTTCGGCAAGCAGCGCTCGGCCATCGGTCTGGCGACGGCGACGACGCTCGATCCCGCCGACCGCGCTTATGGATGGCGCGACGAAGGGCTGGTGATCGCGTCGCATCCGGGCGACGATTTCAACGCGATCGATCCGGCCTTCGCCCGCGACCGGGCGGGCGGGCAGTGGCTGGCATTCGGCAGCTTCTGGGGCGGGATCCAGTTGATCCGGCTCGATCCGCGCTCCGGCAAGCCAGCACCGGGCGCGCACCCGACCATGATCGCGCGCCGCGCGGCCGGGGAAGCCGATGGCGGCGCCGACGCGATCGAGGCGCCGTTCATCGTCGATCATGGCGGCTGGTACTATCTGATCGTGTCGTTCGACCTGTGCTGTCGGGGCAGCAGGAGCAGCTATCATCTGCGTGTCGGACGCTCCCGATCGATCGAGGGGCCGTATCGCGACCGGTCCGGTCGCGCGATGCGCGAGGGCGGTGGGACCGTTCTGCTGCGGGCGGACGCGGAGGGACGCGATCGCTTTCGCGGGCCGGGTCATGCGGGCGTGCTCCAGGACCGTGACGGGCGCGATTATCTGATCCATCATGCCTATGACGCCGCCGCGAACGGCGCGTCGACCTTGCGAATCGCGCGGCTCGGCTGGGATGCGGAGCAATGGCCGGTCGTCGGAGCGGAGGCGCCTTAACTTCGGGTGCCGCCCGATTCGAGCAAACCCTTGGTCGAAAATGAATATGACGGAGCAGGTCACTTACCTCGTCGGCCATAGCGCGGTTGATCGCGGTTATATATCGGACAAGACCCGGTTGCGGCGTCTTGCACTGCGGAAAAACCGTAAGCGCTGATTATGCGGCACTATTCGCCGAATGTTTGCGCTACCAGTGCTGCGACCGCGCGCAGTGACGGTGTTACTGAAAAACCACGACATGAAAACTCCCTCATAAATTCGTCATCAAAGGCTTGACCAATTCTTGGGATAGTCAGACAAATCCCCGCGAGGGGCACCGAAAGTTCGGGCCATATGAGGGGAGATTCGATGAAGCACCACGTCCTGCTGCTGTCGGTTGCGCCATGGGCGCTGATGGCCGCGCCCGCCATGGCGCAGACCGCCGCACCCGATCAGGGCGCACAGACAGCCGATCCGAACGCGCCGATCGAGACCCAGACTCAAGTGGGTATCCAGCAGGATGTTCAAGAGGTTCCGGATCGCAGCCCGGTCCAGTCCTCGACCACCGGCCTGGAAAGCGAGGCCGTCGACCCGCGCGACATCGTCGTCACCGGCTATCGCGCCAGCCTTGGCAGCGCGCAGGCGATCAAGCGCAATTCCGACGCGATCCTCGATGCGATCGTGGCGCAGGATATCGGCAAGTTGCCCGACAATACGGCGGCGGAATCGCTGGCGCGCGTTACCGGCGTCCAGGTCAGCCGCTACAGCGACGAAGTGAACCAGGTGCTGGTTCGTGGCCTGCCCGACGTGGCGACGACCTTCAACGGTCGCGACATTTTTACCGCGGAGGGACGCCGCGTCGCGCTCCAGGATTTCCCGGCGGGTGCGCTGGCAGGCCTGGAAGTCTACAAGTCCGGGACCGCGGACCTGCTGGAGCCGGGCCTTGCGGGCCTCATCAACGTGCGTTCGCGTCGTCCCTTCGACTTCGAGAAGGGCTTTACCGTCGCGGGGGGCATTCGCGGCACGTATAACGATCAGTCGAAGAAGTTCGACCCGCAGGGCAACCTGCTCATCAGCCAGCGCGCCGACACCGCGATCGGCGAGATCGGCTGGCTCATCAACGCCTCCTATACCCAGGCGCAGTATCGCAACGCCGTCCGTTGGGGCGAGGGCAACACCAACTCTCCGACGGCGGGCACGACGGTCCTGCCGACCTCGGTCGGCCGCGATTTCCAGATCCCGACCGCCGTCGGCGTCTATAACGACAGTGGCAAGCGCTGGCGCCCGGCGTTGAATGCCAGCGTCCAGTGGCGCCCGGCGCACAATCTCGAACTCTATTACGACTTCCTCTATCAGGGCTATCGCGGCGAAATCGCCAATGACTGGTTCCGGGTTCCGCTGCTCGACAACAATCCGACGCTCAGCGACGTCGTCCTGCGCCCCGGCCAGCCGCTTCAGGTGCAGAGCCTGACCAAGACCGGCGGCTATCGTCCCGAGGCGTATCGCAGCACGGCGAAGGGCTACACCAACACCTATCAGGCGGCGGGCGGCGCCAAATGGGATGTGGGCCGCGCCCATCTGTCGACCGACCTGGCCTATACCAACTCGGAATATGGTTCGGACGAGTGGAGCTTCGACACGGCCTTTTCGAAGGTGCCGGTCGCCAACGTCAATTTCTTCGTCGATGACGGCGTGTCGTTCGACCTGCCCGGCTTCGACAACACCAATCCGGCCAATTATATCTGGCGCGGCTATTACGAAGCGACCTACCGCGTGCAGGGCAAGGGGTGGCAATGGCGCACCGACCTGGATCTGGAAACCGACCTGTCGCTGCTGCCCCGGCTGCAATTCGGTGTCCGCTGGACGGATCGCGATGCGTCGCTCAAGCGCGGCAACCGCTATGCCTATACCGAGCCGCTCGCGATTCCGCTGGCGGACGTACCGGCGGGCCAGTTGGGGCTGACCCAGAATGCCTTCCGTGGCAATCAGGGCTTCACGAGCTGGCTGATGCCATCGCGCGACGGCATCGCGGGCAACGCGCCGCAGCTTCGCCAATATGCCTTCGACGCGCTTCAGCGGCTTGTTGCGGGCAATCCGGCGGATCAGGGCTATCGCGACGCGCTGAACCGCTTCGCCTCGCCCGAGGTCCAGCTCGATCCGCTCGCCGCCTTCTACGCGACCGAACAGACCTACGCCTTTTATGGCCAGGCGAAATATGAGTTCGACGTCGGCTCGATCCGGTTCGACGGCCTGATCGGCACCCGCGTGGTCAACACGGTGGGCGAATATCGCGGTATCTCGACGGTGTTGTTCGATGGCGTTCGTCGCAGCGAGGTGCGCACCACGCGCGCCAATTATGTCGACATCCTGCCCAACGTCTCGCTGCGCGTCCGGCCAAACGACAAGCTGCAGATCCGCTTCGGCTTCACCAAGACGCGGACGAAGCCCGAATTCGGCCAGCTCAACCCGGCGCTGAACATCGAGCAGAACAGCCAGGCGGTCATCCCCAACCAGCCGCTCGACCCGCGCTTCCCGGCGGGCCTGAACACGCGGCCGAACGCCTATGGCAGCGGCGGCAACCCGGACCTGCGCCCGCTGACCTCAAGCAACTATGACGCGACGGTCGAATATTATTTCTCGCCGACCGCCTCGCTGACCGCCGCCGTGTTCTACCGCGATCTCGACGGGTTCATCAGCAATTACGTCAACCGCACCATCGATCCGTTCTATGGCCTGATCGAGATCAACCGGCCGGAAAATGCGGGCAAGGGCCGGATCAAGGGCGTGGAAGTCGGCGGCCAGACCTTCTTCGACTTCCTGCCGGGGCTGTGGAGCGGCTTCGGCGTGCAGGCGAACGTGACCTATCTGGAAGGCAAGCAGCGTTATCCGGCCAATCTGTTCGCCTCGGCCGGTGGCACCACGCCGCCGCCATTCGTGCCGATCACCGGCCTGTCGAAGTGGACCTATAATATCGCGCTGTTCTACGAGAAGGGCGACGTCTCGACCCGCCTGTCGTTCAACAATCGCGATGCGTTCCTCAACGGCAACTTCATCAACGGCGACGGTTTCTACAACGGCGAGGGCACGACCCGTCTCCAGCGGCTCGACTTCGGCTTCAACTATAACCTGACGAAGGAGATCACGATCGCCTTCGACGCGGCCAACCTGCTGGCCAAGCCGTTCAACAACTATCGCAGCTATGGCAACGGACTGTCCTACCCGCGCGACGTGCGCGACGAGGGGCGCTATTACGGCGCGGGCGTTCGCTTCCGCTTCTGATCCGATCGACCCTGATACGGGGCAGGGATGGCATGCCGCCATTCCTGCCCTTTTTTTTGTGTCCGAGCGGTCAGCAAAAACCCCACCGGTCGGGGTCGACCGGTGGGGCGCTTTGCGTCCGGGAGGAGGGATCAGACCAGCGCGTTGCGGCGGATCAGTTCCTTATACCACTGGGCGCTCAGCTTGGGCGTGCGCTTCTGGGTCGCGTAATCGACATGATGGAGGCCGAAGCGCAGCGCATAGCCGTCCGCCCATTCGAAATTGTCCATCAGGCTCCACAGGAAATAGCCCTTGAGCGGATATCCCTCGGCGGCGGCGCGGCGGAACTGGCCGAGATAGTTGCGCAGGTACATGATCCGGTCGCCGTCATCGACCAGCCCCTTGTCGTTCAGCACGTCGTCGGCAGACGTACCGTTCTCCGAGATGTAGATCGCCTTGGGCTTCCACAGCTCGCTGACCGCGCGGACGCCCCAATAGGCGGCTTCGGGGCCGACATAAAGCCAGGGCGAGGCCATGCGCGGCGAATGCGCCAGATGCGGCAGCGGGGTATAGCCACGCGGATCGACGGGGTTCGCCTTGACGTAGGTCGGCGTGTAGATGTTGAGCGCGACGAAATCGAGCGGGCTGCCGATCGCCGCCATGTCGCCCGCCTGGACCTTGGGCGCATCGGCCCCGGCGGCGGCGAGATAGCTGTCGATATATTTGCCTTCCAGGACGGCGGTCAGGAACATGGCGTTCTCGTCGCGCATCGCCTTCTTCGTCGCCGCGATATGCTCGGGCGTCTCGATGACGGGGACGAAGATGCTGGCATTGTCGGCGATGCCGACCTCGGTCCCCGTCCTGGCGTTGGCGCGGATCGCCTGGACGCCCAGGCCGTGCGCGAGCACGCCGTGGTGGCGGACCTGGTTGACCTGTCCCTGCGGCAGCTTGAGCCCCGGCGCGTGGATGCCGACCATATGGCCCAGATCGGTGAAGCAGCGCAGCTCGTTGACCGTCATGAAACGGTGCACGCGGTCGGACAGCTTGCCCGCCATGAAGCCCGCATAGTCGGCAAACGCCTTGGCGGTGTCGCGATTCTGCCACCCGCCGGGCAAAGCCTGCGGCAGGTCCCAATGGAACATGGTGACGTTGGGCTGGATACCCGCCGCCAGCAGCCCGTCGATCACGCGGTTATAGTAATCCAGGCCCTTCTGGTTGAACTTGCCGCGCCCCTCGGGGAAGATGCGCGACCACGCGATCGACATGCGATACGCCTTCACGCCAAGGTTCCTCAGGAGCGCGATGTCCTCGTTATAGCGGTGATAGCTGTCGCAGGCGACGTCGCCATTGTCGCCATTGGCGATCTTGCCGGGCGTGTGCGAGAAGACGTCCCAGTTGGTCTGCCCGCGACCATCTTCCTTCACCGCGCCTTCGATCTGGTAGGATGCGGTGGCACATCCCCACAGGAAGTCCTTGGGAAAGCTCAAATCCTCTGCCTGGGCGGCGGCGGCGCGGGTGGCGGCGAGCGTGCCCCCGCCGGTGGCGAGCGCGGCACCGCCCATCACCATGCCGGTCTTCATGAAATCGCGACGGTCCATCGAAAGTCCTCTCTGCAATCGGTATGATATTCGTGATCTGAACGGTGGCTGGCCGTGCCTTCAGCGCGGCTGGGCGAGCGGGCGGGTCAGGTCGCTCGCGACCCAGACCAGCGGCGCGTTCCAGTTGATCGCGACTTCGTTGTGGCCATAGGCCCGCGCATCGTCGATCCAGCAGCGCTGCCCCACGCAGCGCCCCTTCATCGGCGCGGAGACCGGCTCGGGAAAGCTGGTGCTGTTGGCGCCACCGCTCAGGACGCCGGGCGGCGGGCCGGGCATCTTCGCGTCGAACTGGTGCGCCCAGAAACGGTGATGGGGGTTCTTCAGCGGCTTCCACCCGAACCCGCTGACATAGCTTTGGTCGAGCGGGTTGCGGCCGAGGACATAGTCCATCGCGTCGACCTCGGCATCGCGGTAGCGCGGGTCGCCGGTGAAACGCGCGGCCAGCGCCAGGATCATCGCGCGTCCCATCAGCGCGCTGTTCGATCCCCAGCTATAGGCGGTCGAGGCGAAGGGAATGTGGTATCCCGAGCGCGAATCCTCGTCGAGCAACCGGTCGGCCAGCGCGATCAGCCTGGCGCGCGCCGCCGCGCGCTCGGACGGCATGACGCCGGTCGCGGTGGCGAGCGTGATCGTGCCGAGCGCGGCGGTGCCGGCCCAGCTCGGCTCGCCATGGAGCGGCGCGGTGTGGAGCGGATTGCGACGCAGCGCCTCGGCGAGTTCGGGCATGCCGGTCGTCGCATAGAGTTCGGCGGTGGCCCAATAAAGCTCGTCGGTCAGGTCGTTGTCGCCGTAACCGCCGCTGCCGTTGAACGCCTGCGCGGCGTAGATGTCGGGATTGCGCAGCGCCGCCTGATAGGCCTTGCCCGCCGCGACGAGGCAGCGCCTGGCGAAGGCGTCGTCGATCCCGCGCCAGATCCGCGCGCATTGCGCGGCCGTCGCGGCGAGGTTGAGCGTCGCCGCCGTGCTGGGCGGATAGAGCAGCCGTTCCTCACGATCGTCGGCGGGCGCGGTGGGCAGCCTGGTCCAGTTGCGGTCGGCGACCTTGTGATGCGCCATGCCCCCGGCATCGACCATGGTCAGCCGGTAGGGGCCTCGCCCCTGCTGCCCGACGGGTAGCGCGAGCTTCTGGCCGTCGGGCACCTGCATCGCGAGCAGGAAGCGCATTTCCCAACGAGTTTCGTCGAGCAGGTCGTTGACGCCGTTCCCCGCCTCGGGCAGCGCGGCGGCGCCATCGGGGAAGGGGGGCTGGCTCGCGTCCACTTCATAGAGATTTTGAAGCATCCACAGGGCGATGCCGCCATTGACGACATATTTGCCCTGGTCGCCCGCATCATACCAGCCGCCGGTGACGTCGAGCGTGTAGGGACAGCCCGGCCAATCGGTCCCGGCGAGATCGATGCCCTTGAAACAGGTCACGACCTCCTTCGGATGCCCCGCCGCGCGCGCCCATTGCGGCCCACCCGCAAAGCGCGCCTCGATCGCCACGCCGGCGCGCTGCTGATAGAAGAAGTTGAGCGCGGCGCGGGCGAGCGGATCGTAGAGCTTCGCATCGATCGCGAAGGGATGGCCGACATGGCCGTCGACCCGCAGCCTGTAGGTGCCGGGGGTGGCATAGCGGGTCAAGTCGATCTGATGGACCTTGTCGCCCGATGCGGCATCGGCTCCGAAAGGCGTCGTCCGCCCCTCCGCGACGACACGGCCAGCCTCGTCCAGCAATTGCCAGGGCAGCGGCGCCGATCCGCTGGCGGCGACGATCGCGCGCTTGGCGGTGTCCGGGCGGAAGCCGAGCTGGTTGAGATGCGGGCCCGGCGCATCGCTTGCACCGATCCCGAGCAGCGCGATCAGGGGAAGGACGATCCGCTTCACAGCAGCGGTCCTCCCGCAGCGGGGGCTGTTCGCGAGAAGGCGAACCCACCGTCGGCCGCGTCCGTCGACGTCAATCCGGGAGCGAGCGGCGAGGGCGCGGTCATGCGCAGGAAGTCGCCATGGCTGGGCAGGCGTGCCGCCACATCGGCATAGCCGCCGCGTATCTGTTCAAGCGCGTCGGCGACCAGATCCTCGTCCAGCGCATCGACGGCAGGCTCCCAGCTTTGCGGCACCAGGCCCTGGCCCAGGCACACCGCGACCCAGCTCGGATTGGCGAAGAGATCATAGCCTTCGCGGAACAGCCGCCCCTTGCCCGACCACAGCGCCATCTTGCGCGCCAGGCTGTCGGGCACGTCCATCGTCCGCACGCGGTTCCAGAAGGGCGTGTCGCTGCGCCGGGTCGCCTTGTAATGCAGGATGATGAAGTCGCGCACATCCTCGTACAAATCGTGCATCTGGCGGTTGAACTCGTCACGCTCGGCGGGGTCGAAGCGCGTGTCGGGGAACAGCGCGACCAGCCGCTGGATCGCTGCCTGGACCAGGTGGATGCTGGTCGACTCGAGCGGTTCCAGGAACCCGCTCGACAGTCCAAGCGCCACGACGTTCCGGTTCCAGCTTTGCCGCCGTCGCCCCGCGGTGAAGCGCAACTGGCGCGGCTCGCCCAGCAATTCGCCTTCGAGACTGTCGAGCAACTTTACCCGCGCGGTCTCGTCGTCGAGGAAGTCACTGCAATAGACCAGGCCATTGCCCATCCGGTGCTGGAGCGGGATTCGCCATTGCCATCCGGCGTCGCGTGCCGTCGCGCGGGTAAAAGGGTCGGGCTCGCGCGGATCGGGCAGCGCGCAGGGGGCGGCCACCGCCCGGTCGCAGGGCAGCCACCGGGCATAGCTTTCGTAGCCGGTCTCCAGCGCCTCCTCGATCAGCAGGCCGCGAAAGCCCGAGCAGTCGATGAACAGCTCCCCCTCGATCCGCCGCCCGTCGGCCAGCGTGACCGCCTCGACATAGCCATCCTCGGGGCGCAGCGCGACCGTGTCGATCCGCCCCTCGATCCGGGTGACGCCGCCCTGTTCGGCATAGCCGCGCAGATAGCGGGCATAGAGCGAGGCGTCGAAATGGAAAGCGTAGAACAGCTCGCGGATCGGCGAGCGGGCGTCGGCCTTGGCCCGGCCGAACCGGCCCGCCCTGGCGGCGACCGCGCTCATCGACCAGTCGGCGATGCCGGGGATCGCGCGGCGGTGATGTTCGCGCAGCCAGAGCTGGTGGAAATGCACCCCCTGAAGATCGTGGCCGAACCGCCCGAAAGGGTGGAAATAGCGCTCGCCCTTGTCGCCCCAGTCGACGAATTCGATGCCCAGCTTGAACGTACCGCCGGTCTTGGCGAGGAAGTCGTTCTCGTCCAGGCCCAGCATCTGGTTGAAGGTGATGATCGGCGGGATCGTCGCCTCGCCGACGCCGACCGTTCCGATCTCCTCGGATTCGACCAGGGTCACCTGGGTATAGCCGTTGTTGAGCAGCCGGGCGAAGGCGGCGGCGGCCATCCAGCCAGCGGTGCCGCCGCCGACGATGACGACCCGGCGGATGCTGTGGTCATGGGGGGGCGTCACGCTCATCGGGCAAGGCGTCTCATCTGGGCCGCGCGCCATTCGTCATGGGCGGGCATCTGGGGAAGGGCGGCGGCGATGGCGTCGGACAGGCGGGTCATGACCGCCGCGACCTCGCCATCGGGTACGCCGTGGACCAGCGGATCGACACGGCGCGGCAGGAATCCCTGACCGAGCAGCATCGCGGCCCAGCTATCGCGCGCGAAGGTTTCCTCTTCGTAGAAGGGAAGGCGGCCGCGCTCGGCGAACTGGGTCAGGCTGTGCTCCAGGCTGGCCGGGGGCTCGGCAAGGGCGACGGCCCGCCACATGGGTTCGGGGCGGCGCGCGGTGCGGTAACGCGCGGCCAGAAAGTCGCGAACCCGCTCCGCCTCGGCCAGCGTCTGCCGGTTGTAATCGGCGGCTTCGACCGGGGCCATGGCGCGGTCGGGTAGCATCGCGATCAGCCTGTCGATCGCGCTCAGCGCCAGATGGAGGTTGCACCATTCGAGTGGCTCGACCTGAGTCGCGGCGTCGCCGATCGCGATGCAGTTGCCGTGCCAGGGCCGGGGCCGCGTGCCGGGTCGAAGGGCGATCACGGGCTCCGGCCGTGCGCCACCCTGCGCCATCGTCGCGGCGGCGTCGGCATCGGACAGATAGGCGCTCGCATAGGCGAGGCCGACCTGTTCGCCGCTCGACCAGCGCCATCCCGCCGCTTGCGCGATCACCTCGGTCAGGACGGGTGCGCCGGTGCCCGCCGGGCTGGTGCCCAGCAGGACCCGGTCGCACGGAATCCATCGGCTCCAGTCCTGCCAGGCATCGTCGATCGCGCCGCGCAACACAGCCTGGGGGCCGCTGGCGTCGAGGAACAGGTCGGCGGTCAGCGACCGGCCCTGCGCGGTCGTGACCGCCTCGACATGGCCGCGCGCGTCGACGCCGACCGATGCCACCGAGTCGGCGATCTCGACCACGCCGACATGGGTCGCGAAGGCGCGCATCATCGCCAGATGACGCGGCAGGTCGAGCGTCAGGCCGAATTCGTGCGCGCCGAACAGCCCGCCCGGTGCTGGCGGAGCGAAGCGTCCGTCGCGCGCGATCCGGGCGGCGGGCGAATAGGCGTCGAACGGCTGTGCCGCGCCGTCACGTGCGGCGCGGACCCAGTGGAGATGAAACGCCGCCGGGCCGATGCCATGGCCATAGGGACCATAGGCGTGGACATAGTCGGGCAATCCCTCCGCCCAGCCGATGAACCGCGTACCGAGGCGATAGCCCGCCCCCGATCGTGTGACGCCGTCGTCGATGCCGATGCCCAGATCGGCCTGAAAGCCGGGCAGCGAGGGCAGGGTGCAGGCGATCCGGTCGGCGAGCGCGTCCGGCGGGACCGGGCTCGCGAGCAAGGTCACGTCGAGGAACGGCGCACGGCGCTTGAGCGCGGCGGCGGCGCACCATGCGGTCAGGCCGCCACCGACGACCAGGATGCTGCGTATCGGCGTCGCGTCGCTCATGCCGCCGCTACCATCGGGCAGTATCGCTCGAGGAAGCCACGATGATCGGGCCGTCCCGCGACCTCGTCCGCGATTTCCCGGCGCAGACCGTCGACCGCGCGCAACAGATCGGACGTGCTCGCGACATCGGCGCGTGGGTCCCATCCCCCGGGCACCACGCCCTGTCCGAGATAGACCGCGATCCAGCTCGCATCGAGGAAAACGCCCTCGCGATACTTCACGACTCGCGCCCGCCTGCGCCACAGGTCCAGCTTCTCGGCCAGACTGTCGGGGATCGGCATCGTCCGGACATAGTTCCAGAAGGGCGAATCGTCGCGGGTCGTGGCGTGATAATGCAGGATCAGGAAGTCGCGAATCCGGTCATATTCCAGGTCGGTGATCCGGTTGAACTCGTCGCGGTCCGACGCGGCGACCTGTCGATCGGGGAATAGTTCGACCAGCGCGGTGATCGCCTGCTGGACGAGATAGATGCTGGTCGACTCGAGCGGTTCGAGAAAGCCGCTGGCCAGGCCGATCGCGACGCAATTGCCGACCCAGCTTCGCCGTCGCCGCCCGGCCTTGAACCGCAGCAGGCGCGGCTCGGCCAGCTTTTCGCCCTCGACCGCCGCCTCCAGGGCGCGGGCGGCATCCGCGTCGCTGACGAAATCGCTCGCATAGACATAGCCATTGCCGGTGCGGTGCTGCAGCGGGATACGCCAGCGCCAGCCGGCAGGCATGGCGATCGCGCTGGTATAGGGGGTGACGGCGGTCTCGGTCCGGCACGGCATCGCCACCGCCCGGTCGGTCGGCAGCCATTTCGACCAGTCCTCGAACGGCTCCTCCAGCGCCTGGCCGAGCAGCAGCGAACGGAAGCCCGAGCAGTCGATGAACAGGTCGCCCTCGACCCGCTCGCCATCGGCCAGCGTGACCGCGCGTATCAGGCCGGTGTCGCCGTCCCGCTCCACGTCCACGACCATCCCCTCGGTCCGCACCGCGCCCGCCTCTTCGGCCAGGCCGCGCAGATAGGGGGCGAAGAGCAAGGCATCGAACTGATAGGCATAGCCATAGGTCGAGGCGAGCGTCTGCCCCTCGCGCAGCGGGTGGTCGAACCGCGCATCGCGTGCCAGCGCGCAGGCATAGGACAGCGAGTCGAGCGGCGGCAGATCATGCCCTTCGCGCAACAGCCGCGTCCAGTAATGGTGGAAGTCGATCGCCCCCGTGCCGCGTCCGAAGGTTCCGAACGGGTGAATGTAACTGTCCCCGATCCGGCCCCAGTCGCGGAATTCGATTCCCAGTTTGAAGGTCGCGCGGGTGCGCGCCATGAACTCGGCCTCCGGGATGCCGAGCCGCTCGTTGAATGCGCGGATATGGGGCAGAGTGGCCTCCCCAACGCCGACGACACCGATCGCCTCGGATTCGATCAGGCGCACGCTGCACTGTCCCGGCAGGAGACGCGCCAGCGCGGCGCCCGCCATCCATCCGGCCGTGCCGCCGCCCACGATGACGACCCGCACCCTTTCCTGCGACACGCCGCGTTCCCCTCGATCAGACCCGTAAAGCCAGGCCGTTCGGCCATTTCATGGCGCGCCTTTAACCGCGCCGCAATCCATCAAGATCGAAGCGTTGCAGGAATGTCGCACCTTGGTCCGGATCGGTTATTTGTCGGTTACGCGATAAGTTAAATGTCTTGTGAAAAGGTTTTTGGTAGCGCAATCAGCTGTCTGAATATTGCGCCGATAAGCGCAGATTCGACCTAATCGGGCGACGCCACAGGGGCGCGCACAAAGGGGGGGATGACCATGATGCGCACCTTTGCGCCTTTCACTGCCTATGCCGTTCGCGTTAACCGCCTTCTCATCGGCGCGTCTGCCGGTGCGTTGTGCATCGCCGGGCTGAGCGTGCCCGCCATGGCGCAGACCACCGGTTCGCAAACCTCGGCCGATCCGGACCAGAGCCCGAGCTCGCCGACCGGTTCGATCGCGGGACAGGGTACGGCCGGTTCGGCGACGCCGCGTACCAGCGCCAGCACCCAGGCACCCGGTTCCCAGCCGCCTGCGGGCGATGACGTCGGCAACGAAAAGGAAGTCGTCGTCACCGGCATCCGCCAGAGCCTGGCGAACGCGCAGTCGATCAAGCGCAACTCCGACACGGTCGTCGATGCGATCACCGCCAGCGACATCGGCGCGCTGCCCGACCGTTCGGTGACCGAGGCACTGCAGCGCGTTCCCGGCGTGTCGATCAGCCGCTTCGCCGCCGCCAACGATCCCGACCACTTCTCGGTCGAAGGGTCGGGCGTCGCGGTGCGCGGCCTGACCTTCGTCCGCTCCGAGTTCAACGGCCGCGACACCTTCTCGGCCGGTATCGGCGGCCAGGCGATCAACTTCTCGGACGTGCCCGCCGAACTGCTCGGCTCGGTCGAGGTGTACAAGAACGCCACCGCCGAGCTGATCGAAGGCGGCCTGGCTGGTACGGTCAACCTGAACACCCGCAAGCCCTTCGACAACAAGGGCTTCCACCTCGGCTTCACCGCCGAGGGCAATTATGGCGACTTCAAGAAGAAGTGGTCGCCGACGGGCTCGCTGCTGGTGAGCGACACCTGGGACACGGGCATCGGCCGCTTCGGCCTGCTCGGCAACGTCTCCTATTCGCGCGTGCAGAGCCGCGCGGACAGCATCCGCATCACCAACATCCAGACCCGCGACAATACGCTGGCGCTGGCGGCCAATTCGACCACGGCGCAGAATTGCCGCAATCCTCTCCCCGGCACGGTCGATCAGACGACTCTGCCTGTGGGCGGCGCGAGCGGCTTTGCATGTGGTGCGACCAGCACGCCTGGTGCGGACGGCTTCCTCGATCCGGCCTCGCTGCGGTACGCCCCGATCGGCGGTCAGTTCGCGACGCAGGAGTTCGACCGCAAGCGTGACGGCATCGCGCTCGCCGGTCAGTGGCAGAGCAATGACGAGCGGACGCTGCTGACCGCGCAGTTCCTGCGCACGCACACGGTCAACAACACCTCGGAACGCACGTTCGAAACCGCGCCCGACCTGTCCGAATACGATACCTATCCGATCGGCTGTCTCCAGAACAATCTGGGGCCCGCCAATTCGACGATCGCGCAATGCCCGACCGGCACGACCAAGAACTATGCCTACGACGCGGGTGGCCTGTTCCAGTCGGGTTACATCACCGCACCGGGTAACGGCTATCGCTCGGCGTGCAGCGGCCAGGCGACGTGCTGGGTTCCGACCGGGGGCACGCAGCAGTCGCTGGCGCGCGGTATGACGCGTGACGAGAATACCGTCACCGACTTCGGCCTGAACCTGAAGACGCAGCTCGACGATCACCTGTCGATCAACATCGACGGCGACTATACGCGCGCCACGAAGACCAGCACCGATTTCCGCGTGTTCGGTTCGACCTTCGCCGATTCCGAGCTCGACCTTACGGGCAATCTCCCGGTCGTCATCCCGCACAAGCCGTCGACGCTCCAGGCGAGCTGGGCGACCCCCAATCCGACGCTGAACCAGCAGAGCGATGCGGATTATTTCGCCAACCGCAACGTCCAGTTCTGGCGTGCGGCGATGGATCATCTGGAACAGAGCAAGGGTCGCGAATACGCCTTCAAGGCGGATGTCGACTATAAGTTCGACGACGGCAGCTTCTTCACCCATGCCAAGTTCGGTGCGCGCTATGCCGACCGTGCGTCGGAAGTGCGCTACACCACTTATAACTGGGGTGCATTGTCCGAAGTATGGGGCGGCGCCAATCCGGTGTCGTTCGCGCAGTCGCCGGGTCAGTCGGAACTCTACAGCTTCCCGAATTTCTTCCGCGGGGCGACCAACGGCTCGCCGGCGGCCTATTACTACACCGGTAATCTGACCGATGGCTATCAGCAGTCGGCGGCGTATTTCCAGTCGATCGGCAAGCTGTGGCAGCAGAATGTCCTGACCGCCAACCCCAGCGCAACGCCGCCAACCGTCTGGGCCCCGCTCGCCCAGCGTGCCGGTGTCGTCGCCGGTACGCCGTATCTGCCGTCCGAAATCCAGCTGGTGAACCAGCAGGACAAGAACGCCTATGCGCAGCTGAACTTCGCGACGCCGGGAAATCTGTTCGGCAATGTCCGGATGAGCGGCAATATCGGCGTTCGCTATGTTCTGACCGACGTCACGTCGTCGGGCTCGATCGGCGCGCCGACCCAGCAGCAGACGGGCACCACCGACGCGTTCGCCAGCCGTTGCGCGCCGCAGCCGGTTACGCAGAACGGGCAGCCTGTTCTTCAGAACGGCGTCCCGCTCGTCGCGGTGCCCTCGGGTATCTGTCAGCTCGGGCAGGCCGGGTATAATGCGATCCAGCAGTTCTCGACCGGCATTACCACGCCCGACACGGCGCACAGCCAGTATCATTACTTCCTGCCCAGCGCGAACCTGAAGTTCGGGATCGGGCGCGACGTGGTGCTGCGTCTGGCGGCGTCGAAGGTCATGACCCGTCCGGATTTTGCGAATATCCGCAACTTCCTGCAGCTGGGTTTTGACACCAACAGCGGCCAGATCACCGCCACGGCGGGCAATCCCTATCTGAAGCCCGCGACCGCATGGCAGTTCGACGCCACCGTCGAATGGTATTTCGCCCGCGTCGGTCAGCTGTCGGTCGACGTCTTCTACAAGTCGGTAAAGGACTTCTTCTATCAGTCGCTGACCAACCGCACGATCACCAGCAACGGCATCACACAGACGGTGCTGGTCCGTGGTCCGTCTAACTATGACGGCACCGGCAAGATCAAGGGTGTCGAGGTCGCCTATCAGCAGACCTTCGATTTCCTGCCGGGTCTGCTCAGCGGGTTCGGCGCAAGCGGGAGCTATACCTATATCGACAGCTCTGGCCTGCCCAATTCCTATCTGAACGGCGGCGCGCCCGCGAGCACCTCGAACATCAAGCCGGGCAATATCCCGCTCGAGGGCCTGTCGAAGCATACCGTGAACGCGGCGCTGTTCTACGAGAAGGGACCGGTCTCGCTGCGTGCGGCGTATAACTGGCGCTCGAAGTATCTGCTGACCCCGGCGGACGTGATCTTCCCGTACACCTCCATCTATCAGGATGCGGGCGGGCAGTTGGACGCCTCGGCGTTCATCAACCTGAACAAGTATCTGAAGATCGGCGTGCAGGGCGTGAACCTGGCCAATCAGGTCATCAAGACCGAGCAGGCCTATATCAGCGGTTCGACCGCGACCGCCCCGCGCTCGTACATCGTCAACGATCGCCGCTTCTCGTTCGCGCTTCGCGGAACCTTCTGATGCGGAGGTGAGGGTCGGAGCCTTCGGGCTCCGGCCGAAAGGTGACCGAACGAAATACCGCCCGCGTCCCGAAGGGGAGGCGGGCGGTTTTTGCTATGGGCTGTACCCTCATCCCCCGTTCAGTTCGACTTCGCTCGGTGCGAACGGGGCGGGGGCGAACAGGCTCTTGTTCGCGAAACGGGCGGGACGACGCTAGGCCGCCCCGGCCGTCATATCAGTTGTGCGGCAGCTTCGACCGATCGAAATTCGGCCCCAGGTCGAGCAGGAACGCCGGGCCGACCTCGATTACCTGCTTGGCGCCCGCCAATTGGACCGAGATGTTCGCCTTGCCCGCCGCGAAGGCCTGCGCCGCGACACCCGTCACGAAATAGCGCTTCCACGTCGATCCCACCTGCACCGGCTCGCTCGCGATCGGGGTATAGGGCGGCTCGGAGCCACCCATGCCGACCGGTATGGTCACCGTCTGGCCCTCGGCGGCGGCGGGCGCGCGCAGGAAGACCATGGTCATCAGCGTGTCGCCCACGGCGATCGGCTTGACCGTGGGATAGGTGACGCCGCTGTCCCATGGGTTGGCCCCGGCGCGCGCGACCTTGATCTGCACCGCATTGCCGCCGGGCACGTCGGTCGCCGGAACCTGCTTGGCGGTCTGGTTGGGGCCATAGGGCGTCCAGCCGATTCCGGGTGTGTTGATGGCCTTGTCGAAGATACTCGGCTGTGCCGCCGCGCTGGGCGCACCCGCCTGGTCCGTCGTCGCCGCAGGCAGCGCGGCGGTCAGCATCAGCATCCATCCGATCATGTGGCTATTCCCTCCTCTCGGCCGGATTATCCCGGTCCGTCGAATCGATTGTAACGCTCCCAAAATGGCTGCCAAGCGCTATTTTACAGCGCCTTGGCCCTATTGTCCTATGATCTTGACCAGCGGTTCCGCGGCCTGTCCCGACGGCAGGCGCCCGCTTGCGGAGAGGCGGCGCGCGGTGTCGTCCCAGCGCAGCGTCGCGCTTCGTCCGCCGGTCTTGCGATAGGCGTTGCTGGAGCCGTCATCGTCGTACAGCGGGAAGGCGGCATCGCGGCCGGGATAGACGCGGATGCTCTCCAGGCTCTGCGCGGTGGCGGTGCTGGGCACCTGCACGCCCATCGGCACGATCGAACCGGCGCGGACGAACAGCGGGATATGGTCGATCGGGGCCGCCGCCTCGATCCACTGGCCGCCGGTATAGCGCTTGTCGGTCCACCAGTCATACCAGTCGGTGCCGCCCGGCAGATAGACACGGCGCGACGTCTGTCCCTGTTCGGTCACCGGCGCGACCAGGAAGGCGGGGCCGAACATATATTCGTCGCCCAGCGTCTTGACGGTCGGATCGTTGGGGAAGTCCATGAACAGCGCGCGCATGAAGGGCGCGCCGGTCTGGTTCGTCTGCCGCCCCAGTGCATAGATATAGGGCATCAGCGAATAGCGCAGCCGCAGCGCGCTGGCGAGGATCGGCTCGGCCGCCGTGCCATAGTCCCACAGCGCGGTGCCCGGCCGCTGGCCATGGATGCGCAGTGTCGGGGTGAAGGCGTTATACTGGAACCAGCGGACGAACAGCTCGGGATAGTCCCGGTAGGACGGCGCCATCGCGGTCGCACCCGCCGGATCGACCAGCACGGGATGCTGCGCCTCCGGTCCGCTCGGCCATTGCCAGCCACCCGTGTCGCTCGACCAATAGGCGATGCCGCTCGCGGTCATGCCGAGCCCTGCGGGCACCTGCCGCCGCAGCGCCTCCCAGTTGGACTGGACGTCCGACGACCAGAACAGGCAGCCATTGGCCTGTGTGCCCAGATAGGCGGCGCGACACAGGATGACGTTGCGCATGTCCGGCCGGTCGCGCGCCGAGCCTTCCGCGACGCTGGACGTATGGAGCAGCGGATAGACGTTGCGGTAGCGATCGCCCGAACCGATGGCGTAGAAATGCCCCTCCGGCACCAGATCGGGCTCGGTCTCGTCCAGCCAGGCATAGTCGAAGCCCTGGGAAAAGATGTTGTCGCGGATCTTGCCCCAGAACCAGGCGCGCGCGTCCGGATTGGTGCTGTCGATCAGCGCGCCCGCGCGGTCGGAGCGGATCGGCAGGCCGTCGACGGGATTGCCGTCCTTGTCCTTCATCAGCCAGCCCTTGGCGGCGAGCGTGTCGTACCAGCGGCTTTCACGCTCGAAGCGCGGCCAGATGCTGATGATGCTGTGCATCCCCATTGACTTGAGATGCGCGTTCATGCCCGCGGGATCGGGGAAGGCGGTGCGGTCGATGTCGAGCTGCCCCATCCGCGTCCAGTAGAACCAGTCGAGCACCATGATGTCGAGCGGCAGGCCACGCTTGCGATAGCCGTCGGCGACCTCGGTCAGCTGGCCCTGGGTTTCGTAGCGCGCCTTGCTCTGGATAAGGCCGAAGGCGGCCTTGGGCGGCAGCGGCGTCGCGCCGGTCAGCCGGGCGTATCCGGCATAGAGTTCGTCGGTGGTCTTGCCCGCTATGACGAAGAACGACACCCGCTCGCCGACGTTGGACGCGAATTTGGTCGCGTTCATGAGGCCCGGCGAGACGGTGGTCGCGGACGGGTTGTCCCACAGGATCGCATAGCCCTTGTCGGTGACCATGAAGGGGACGCAGACGGACTCGCCGCCGGGGCGGTCGTAATCATGGCGACAGTCGATCGTCCGCCCGCGCAGGTCCAGCACGCCGTCCTGGAACTGACCGAGCCCGTAATAATGGGTGTCGAGCGTATCGGAGAAGGTCGCACCGGCGCGGAACGTCTTCTCGCCAGAGACGGTGTGCGGCGCCATCTCCCAGCCGTTCATCCTGGTCAGCGGCTTGCCGTCCGCACCCGCGAAGCTGATCGAGACGGGGGGCAGCGAGGGCGCGAAGTAGCGCTCCATCTGGCTGGGGGGCTTGGGCCATGGCTGTGCGTTGACGGTCACCGTCATGCCGGGCGAGGCGAAGATGTCGCCGGTCGTATCGGTACGGTGCGACCAGCCGCCATTGTCGCTCTTCGCGATCAGGCCATAGCCGGGCTTGCCCTCCGCCTCCGCCCGGTCAGTGGCGATGGTGACGCGGACGATTCCGGGGGCATAGGGCTCGACCGAGACGAGCGCGCCGTTGCGCTCGACGGTCGCCAGCGGATCGGCGGCCAGCGCCGAGGGGGCAACACTGGCCAAGAGAGCCGATGCGGCGACGGCCCAGCGCCGCCCACCCGTCATCACCGCCGCGCGCGCCATGCCCCGCATCAATCCATCCCCCATTAAATAAAGCGTTTTGTGTGAACGCTACCCTATCGCTGGTGCCGCGATGGGGGAAGGGGAAATGGCGTCAGGCGCGAAACGGGTCGCTGACGGTCGCACGGCCGGCGCGGTCATGCCGCCCGGCCAGCCGGAACCGGTATCGCGGGTCGCTCGCGCGGGTCAGGGTCAGGTCGTACCAGCCCAGCGAAGCGTCGAGCGGCCAGTGATGGCGGCCGGGCTTCAGCGGCGCTGGCGACGGGGCGGCGTTGCCCGGTTCGCGCCGAACCATCCTCAGATCGCCGAGCGTCGCCGGGACGAGCAGCGTGACGCCGCTGTCGTCGACGGATGCCTCGACCGGCGCGACCGACGCGCGGGCGGCGAAATGGCGGTGAAAGCCGTTGGGGCCGAGGATCCAGAGGTCATGGCCGATGGCGGTATCGGTGGGCCAGACATGGTCCACCGCTGTCCCCGCCGCCAGCGTGAAGCGGTGCGGCGCCTGGGTCAGCGCGTTGCGGTCATAGACATGGAACACCGCGCCTGCTCCCTCCGCCACGAAGCGAAGCCGGACACGGTCCGGATCGGCGGCCTGGGTCACGGCCAGACGATAGGGAAGGGGGCGCGAGCGGCGGATCCCGGTTTCCTGCTCGGGCGCGCCGACGAGGGCGGGGGCGTCGGGGCTGACCTGTCCCGGGATCGACGCGGCCCGCGCCGCCGTCTTGCGCGGGTCGGGCAGGCGGGGCGGCGGCGCGTGATCGGTGGCGGCGAAGTCGAACGCGCTGGTCAGGTCGCCACAGACCGCGCGCCGCCACGGCGATATATTGGGTTCGTGAAAGCCGAACCGCGTCTCGAGGAAACGGATGACGCTGCTATGGTCGAAGACCTGCGAATTGACCCAGCCGCCCCTGCTCCAGGGTGAGACGACATACATCGGCACGCGCGGCCCCAGGCCATAGGGGCGGCCGCGATAGGCGGGCTTGTCGACATCCGCGTCACCGCTCGACGGCACGTCGTGATATTCGCCCACAAGGTCGACCGTCGACGCCCCCAGCAGCGTGCCGTCGGCCGCGCGCGACGGCGCGGCGGGCGGTGGCACATGGTCGAAAAAGCCGTCATTCTCGTCGAACATGACGAACAGCGCGGTCCGCGCCCAGACCCTGGGATCGGCGGTCAGCGCGTCGAGCACCTCGGCGGTATAGGCCGCGCCCTGGGCCGGACTGGAGGGGCCCGGATGCTCGGACCCGGCGGCGGTCGCGATGATGTACGACACCTGCGGCAGGCGGCCCGCGAGCACATCCGCCTTCAGCCGGTCGAGCCCCCGTGTGGTCAGTGCCCGCTCCCTCAGGGCCGGGTCGCCCCGGCCATGATACGCATCGCGATACGCCTTGAAACCGACCAGCGGATTGTCGGTGAAATTGTCCGCCATGTCCTGGTAGATGCGCCAGTCCACGCCCGCCGCCTGCATCCGCTCCGGCGTCGTGGTCCAGCGATAGGGATCGGCCGCACCGCCATTCTCGACGAAGCTGTCATGCGAATTGGCGATCGCCGGGCCGCCCGCCCGTCCGCTCGGATCGTTGGTGCCGCTCCACAGGAACAGCCGGTTGGTGTTGGTCCCGGTCTGCACCGCGCAGTGATAGGCGTCGCAGATCGTGAACGCCTCGGCCAACGCGAACTGGAAGGGCAGGTCGGCGCGGCCGTAATGACCCATGGCGCGCTGTTGCTTGACCTCGGGCCAATGGCCCATCCGCCCTTCGTCCCAGGCAGCCTGCGCGTCGGGCCAGCTATGGGGCGTGCCCTTCATCCGCATCAGCGCGAAATGCCGCTCGGTATCGAGGCGGAAGGGGGAGACGAGGCGCGGGCCATCCGCGGCGCTGCGATCCATCTGTTGCCAGACGGTGCGGGGGGCTTCGCCAGGCGCCGTCGGGCTGAGGGGGATTGGGAAGCGGTCACCGAATCCACGCACCCCGCGCAGCGTGCCGAAATAGTGATCGAAGCCGCGATTCTCCTGCATCAGGATGACGACGTGGTCGATGTCGCGGATCGTGCCGGTTCGCCGATCGGGCGCGATCGCGGCGGCTCGCGCGATCGCCGGGGGCAACGCGGCGGACCCGGCGAGCATGGCCCCGGCAGAGAGGAGGGAGCGGCGGGAGAAGGTGACCATGCCCCGCCATGGCGGACATGTTTGACCGGAGCATGACGCACCCCCGATCCTCCCCGTGCCGGAGGGAGCAGAGGCGCCACTATACGCCGTCTATATGCGAAACCGGGCAATCGCTCTCGCATTGCTACGCTGGCCAAGCCTAATTGCCCGGCCCTGGAGGTCGCCCATTTGTTCGCGGCGGTCTTTCCATAGGGGCATATATGAAGACCATCACCTTTTGCGCCGCCACGGCGCTGTTCGTGTTTCCCGCCGCCGTTTCGGCGCAGAGCGCGGCGGAGACCGCACCGCCGCCGCCCGTCACGGTCAGCGGATCGGTCGCCCTCGCATCCGACTATCGCCTGCGCGGCATCTCGCAGTCGGACGAGCATATGGCGGTGCAGGGTGGTCTGACCCTGACCCACGAAAGCGGCGTCTATGTCGGCACCTGGGCATCGAACCTGGCGGGGTGGGGCACGTTCGGCGGCGCGAACATGGAGCTGGACCTGATCGGCGGGTACAAGACCAAGATCACGCCGAACGGCACGCTCGACGTCGGACTGACCTGGTACATGTATCCGGGCGGCGCGAACAAGACCGACTATGCCGAACCCTATGTCAAGCTGTCGGGCACGACCGGCCCCGTCTCGCTGACGGCGGGCGCCGCCTACGCGCCCAAGCAGCAGGCGATCGGCAAATGGTACGACAACGGCGCCAGCGCGGCGGCGGGTGTCTATGACCATCCCGGCGCGAAGAGCGACAATCTCTATCTCTGGGGCGACGGTGCCGCCGCGATCCACGGCACGCCGATCACCGCCAAGGCGCATGTCGGCCATAGCTGGGGCATGAACGGCCTGGGCCCCAACGCCACCGCTCCGACGCCGACCGGCGATTACTGGGACTGGTCGCTCGGCGCGGACACGACATATCGCAACCTGACGCTGGGTCTCGCCTGGGTCGATACCAGCATCTCCGACCGTGACGCCGCCTATCTGCGGCCGAGCTTCAGCAAGGGGCAGGACGGCACCGGCAATATCGCGGGCAGCACCTTCCTCGCCACTCTCACCGCCGCATTCTGAGGAGCAGGGATATGGACGATCTGATCTGGTTGCTGGTCATGGCCGGGCTGGTGGCGGCGACGCTCGCCTATGCCCGGCTCTGCGACCACGCGTGAGGGGGCTGAGACCATGACCCTCGACCTCTGGCTGGCGGCGCTGACCGCGCTCGGCCTTCTCGTCTATCTGGTGGCGGTGCTGATCCGCCCCGAACGCTTCTAAGGGGGCGGCATCATGACGCTTCAAGGATGGGCCCTGATCCTGGGCTTCGTCGCGATCCTCCTCGCGCTGACCAAGCCGGTCGGCGCGTGGCTGTTCGCACTGTATGAGGGGCGGCGCACGCCCCTGCATGTCGTTCTCGGTCCCGTCGAGCGCGGCTTCTACGCGCTGTCGGGTATCGACCCGGACGCCCAGCAGGGCTGGCGGCGCTACGCGCTGCACATGCTGATCTTCAACGTCGCGTTGATGGTCCTGACCTATGTCGTGCTGCGCGCGCAATATTATCTGCCGGGCAACCCGCAGGGGCTGGCCGGGCTGACCCCGCATCTGGCGTTCAACACCGCGATCAGCTTCACGACCAACACCAACTGGCAGAGCTATGGCGGCGAGTCGACCATGTCGAACCTCAGCCAGATGCTGGGCCTGACCATCCACAATTTCCTGTCGGCGGCGACCGGCATCGCGCTCGCCTTCGCGCTGTTCCGCGGGTTCGCAGGGCGCGAGACGAAGAATCTCGGCAATTTCTGGGCCGATATGACGCGCATCACCCTGTACCTGCTGCTGCCGATCTGCGTCGTCTATACCGTGTTCCTGATCGCCAGCGGCGTGCCGCAGACGATGGCGGGCGTCGTCAGCGTCGACACGCTGGAGGGCGTTCGCCAGTCGATCCTGCTCGGCCCCGTCGCCAGCCAGGAAGCGATCAAGATGCTCGGCACCAATGGTGGCGGCTTCTTCAATGCCAACAGCGCGCATCCGTTCGAGAACCCGACCGCGCTGACCAACCTGGTCCAGATGCTGTCCATCTTCGTCATCGGCTTCGGCCTGACCTGGTGCTTCGGCAAGGCGGTCGGCAACACGCGCCAGGGTTGGGCGATCCTGTCGGCGATGATCCTGCTGTTCCTGGGCGGTGCGGCCGTCTGCTACTGGGCGGAAGCGGCGGGCAACCCCGTGCTGCACCAGCTCGGCGTGGCCGGTGGTAACATGGAGGGCAAGGAGGTCCGCTTCGGCGTCGCCGCCTCGGCGCTGTTCGCGGCCGTCACCACGGCGGCATCGTGCGGCGCGGTCAATGCGATGCACGACAGCTTCACCGCGCTGGGCGGCCTGATCCCGCTGTTCAACATGCAGCTGGGCGAGGTCGTCATCGGCGGCGTCGGCGCTGGCATCTACGGCTTCCTGTTGTTCGCCATCCTGGCCGTGTTCGTCGCAGGGCTCATGGTCGGTCGTACGCCCGAATATGTCGGCAAGAAGATCGAGAGCCGCGAGGTGAAACTCGCCGTCCTCGCCATCGCCGTCCTGCCCTTGTTCATCCTGGGGATGACGGCTCTGTCCTGCGTCACGGGGCAGGGGCTGGCCGGGCCGCTCAACAAGGGGCCGCATGGCTTTGGCGAGATCCTCTATGCCTTCACCAGTGCGGTGGCGAACAACGGCTCGGCCTTTGCGGGCCTGACCGCGTCGACCCCCTGGTATGACGGCCTGTTGGGCGTCGCCATGTGGGTGGGCCGCTTCTTCATCATCGTGCCGATGCTCGCGATCGCGGGCAGCTTGGCGGCGAAGAAGCATGTCCCCGCCTCGGCCGGTTCCTTCCCGACCACGGGCGTGTTGTGGGTCGGTCTGCTCGTCGGCATCGTGCTGGTGCTGGGCGGCCTGACCTTCCTGCCGAGCCTCGCCCTTGGTCCCATCGCCGATCATCTCGCGATGATCCGCGGTCAACTCTTCTGATCGGGAGCGCCAGTCGTGGCCAATTCCCCTACCAAGAGCCTGTTCACCGCCGAGCTCGTGCTCCCGGCGATCAAGGCGTCGTTCGTCAAACTCAACCCGCGTGAACTGATCCGCAACCCGGTGATGTTCGTGACCGCCGTGGTCGCGGCGCTGCTGACCGTTCTGCTCGTCGTCGGGCATGACGGGCTGACCACCGGCTTCAAGCTGCAACTGGTCGTCTGGCTGTGGCTGACCGTGCTGTTCGGCACCTTCGCCGAAGCCCTTGCGGAGGGTCGCGGCAAGGCGCAGGCGGCAAGCCTGCGCGCCGCCAAGGCCGAACTCACCGCCAAGCGGCTGAAGGGCGCTGGCCAGGAGTGGGAGAGTGTCCCCGCCAGCGCGCTGAAGATCGGCGATGTGGTGCTGGTCGAAACAGGCGACCTGATCCCCTCCGACGGTGAAGTCGTCGCCGGTGTGGCCAGCGTCAACGAAGCCGCGATCACCGGCGAGAGCGCGCCGGTGATCCGTGAGGCGGGCGGCGACCGTTCGGCGGTGACGGCGGGCACCCGCGTCATCTCCGACGAGATCCGGGTGCGCGTCACCGTCAATCCGGGTCAGGGTTTCCTCGACCGCATGATCGCGCTGGTCGAGGGCGCCGAGCGGCAGAAGACGCCGAACGAGGTCGCGCTGACCATCCTGCTCGTCGGGCTGACCATCATCTTCCTGATCGCGGTCGGCACCATTCCGGGCTTCGCGTCCTTCGCGGGCGGCAGCATCCCGGTGGCGATCCTGGCGGCGTTGCTCATCACCCTGATCCCGACGACCATCGCGGCCTTGCTGTCGGCGATCGGCATCGCGGGCATGGACCGTCTGGTCCGCTTCAACGTGCTCGCCAAGTCGGGCCGTGCGGTCGAGGCGGCGGGCGATGTCGACGTGCTGTTGCTCGACAAGACGGGCACCATCACCATCGGCGACCGTCAGGCGAGCGAGTTCCGCGCCGTCGGTGGCGCCGATGTCGACGCGCTGGCCGAGGCGGCGCTGATGGCCAGCCTGGCCGACGAAACCCCCGAAGGTCGCTCGATCGTCGTCCTGGCGCGCGAGCAGTTCAAGGTTGCGATCGCCAGCCTGCCTTTCGATGCGGAGATCATCCCCTTCACCGCCCAGACCCGTATCTCGGGCGTGCGGATCGGTGAACGGCTGATTCAGAAGGGCGCGGTCGACTCGATCCTGCGCGCCCATCCGGGTGTCGGCGAGACGGCGGCGGCGACGCAACTCCGTCGTGTCACCGACGAAATCGCCCGGGCCGGTGGCACTCCGCTGGCGGTGGCCGAGAATGGCCGCCTGCTGGGTGCCATCTTCCTCAAGGACGTGGTCAAGGCGGGCATCCGCGAACGTTTCGGCGAGCTGCGCCGCATGGGCATCCGCACGGTGATGATCACCGGCGACAACCCCCTGACCGCCGCCGCCATCGCCGCCGAGGCGGGCGTGGACGACTTCCTCGCCCAGGCGACGCCGGAGGACAAGCTGGCGCTGATCCGTCAGGAACAGCAGGGCGGCAAGCTGGTCGCGATGTGCGGTGACGGCACCAACGACGCGCCCGCACTGGCGCAGGCGGACGTGGGTGTCGCGATGAACACCGGAACCCAGGCGGCGCGCGAAGCGGGCAACATGGTCGATCTGGACAGCGATCCGACCAAGCTGATCGAGGTCGTCGGCCTCGGCAAGCAGCTCCTTATGACGCGCGGGGCGTTGACGACCTTCTCGGTCGCCAATGACGTCGCGAAATATTTCGCGATCATCCCGGCGATGTTCGTGGCGCTCTATCCGGGCCTGGGCGTGCTGAACGTCATGGGGCTGGCGACGCCGCAATCCGCGATCCTGAGCGCGATCATCTTCAACGCGCTCATCATCCCGCTGCTGGTTCCGCTGGCGCTGAAGGGCGTCGCCTACAAGCCGATGGGGGCGGGGCCGCTGCTGGCCCGCAACCTCGCCGTCTATGGTCTGGGCGGCCTGATCGCGCCGTTCGTCGGCATCAAGATCATCGACCTTGTGGTCGGTGGCCTCGGCCTCGCATAAGGAGTTCACATCATGGGTAAGGATTTCACCTCCGCTTTGCGGCCCGCGATCGTGATGACGATCCTGTTCGCCGCGCTTCTCGGGATCGCCTATCCGCTGGCGATGACCGGGATCGGCCAGGCCATCTTCCCGCATCAGGCGAATGGCAGCTTGGTGGAGGTCGGCGGTCACGTCATCGGCTCCGAGGTCGTGGGCCAGGCCTTTGTCAGCGATCGCTATTTCCAGACGCGGCCCTCGGCGGCGGGCAAGGGTTATGACGGGCTCGCCTCGTCGGGCTCCAATCTGGGGCCGACCTCGCAAGCCCTGGCGGATCGGGTGAAGGCCGACGTCGCCAGGCGCCGTGCCGAGGGCGTGATGGGCGACATGCCCGCCGACCTCGTCACCGCCAGCGGCTCGGGACTCGACCCCGATCTGTCGCCCGAGGCGGCGCAGGCGCAGGCGCCGCGCATCGCCCGCGTCCGCGGTGTGGGCGTCGAGCAGGTCCGCGCGCTCGTCGTCGCCAAGACCGAGGACTCGGTGTTCGGCGACCCGCACGTCAACGTCCTCGCCCTCAACCGCGCGCTGGACGCAACGCCCGCGCGATGACGGGAGGCGAGCCGCGCCCCGATCCGGATGCCCTGCTTCGCGCCGCCGAGCGCGAGGGGCGCGGCCGCCTGAAAATCTTCCTCGGGGCAGCACCCGGCGTCGGCAAGACGTTCGAGATGTTGTCCGAAGGGGCCGCACGACGGCGCGACGGTGTCGATGTCGTCGTCGCGGTGGTCGAGACGCACGGCCGCGTCGAGACCGAGGCACTGGTCCGGGGGCAGGAGGTCATGCCCCGCCGCGCCGTCCCCTATGAGGGGCGGACGCTGCATGAGATGGACCTCGACGCGGTGCTGGAACGCGCGCCCCGCCTCGCATTGGTCGACGAGCTCGCCCACACCAACGCGCCGGGCAGCCGCCACCCCAAACGCTATCAGGATGTCGAGGAGCTGCTGGCGGCGGGGATCGACGTCTATTCGACGGTCAATATCCAGCACGTCGAGAGCCTGAACGACGTCGTCGCCAGCTTCACCCGCGTCCGCGTGCGCGAGACGGTGCCCGACCGCATCCTGGAGGCCGCCGAGATCGAGGTGGTCGACATTCCGCCCGACGAACTGATCGAGCGGTTGAAGGCAGGCAAGGTCTATCTGCCGCAGGAAGCGACGCGCGCGCTGTCGCATTTCTTCTCCAAATCCAACCTGTCGGCGTTGCGCGAACTGGCGCTCCGTCGCGCGGCGCAGGCGGTCGATGCGCAGATGCTCGACCATGTGCGCAGCCTTGGCGTCGGCGGGCAATGGGCGGCGGGCGAGCGGCTGGTCGTCGCGGTCAGCGAATTGCCCGGTGCCGACGAACTGGTCCGCGCCGCCAAGCGCGCCGCCGATGCGTTGCGCGCGCCCTGGACCGCCTTGTTCATCGATACGCCGCGCACCGCGACCCTGGGCGAGGCGCAGCTTCGGCGGCTGGCGGCGACGATGACGCTGGCGACGCAGCTCGGCGCGGCGGTCGCGACGGTGCCCGCGCCCAGCGTGGTCGAGGGCATCCGCGCCTTCCTTACCGATGCGCGCGCCACGCAGCTCGTCGTCGGCAAGGCCAAGCGATCGCGCTGGTTCGAGCTGCGTCACGGTTCGGTGGTCGACCGGCTGGTGCGCGAGACGCCGGGCGTCACCGTCCACGTCCTGCCCGTCGGCGAAGCCCCGGCCGACCCGCAGGACCGGCGATGGCGGCGCGGGCAATGGGGCTCGCCCATCGGTTATGCGCTGACCATGCTGGCGGTCGTCGCGATCACCGCGATGGCGAGCGCGCTGTTCCACATCCTCGACCTCGGCAATGTCGCTCTCCTGTATCTGCTGCCCGTCATGGCGGCGGCGAGCCTTTATGGCCTGCGGACCGGCGTCTTCGCGGGGATCGCATCGAGCCTGGCCTATAATTTCTTCTTCCTGCCGCCCGTGGGCACGCTGAGCGTCAGCAATCCCGAGAATGTCATTTCCATCTTCGTGCTGCTGGGCGTGGCCATCGCGACCAGCCAGTTGACCTCGCGCGTGCGGGCACAGGCCGATCTCGCGGCGGCGAGCGCGCGCGACAATGCGACGCTGGCCGGGTTCCTCCACCGGCTGAGCGGGCTTGCCGATCCGGCCGAGGCGGCGCGGGTGATCTGCGAGGATATCGCACGGCTGTTCGAGGTGCAGGCCGTGCTGCTCACGCCGTCCCCCGCTGGTCTGGCGGTCCAGGCGGCGACCAAGCCCGATTATCGGCTGGAGACGATGGAGATGGCCGCCGCGCACTGGGCGTTCGATACGGGCGCACCCGCGGGCAAGGGGTCGGCGACGCTGGCGGCGTCCGAATGGCTGTTCCAGCCGCTCAAGGCGGGCGAGCGGGTGCTGGCCGTCCTCGGGCTCGCGCGGGAGACGGGGGGAGAGCCGGTGCGCGCCGATCGCCTGCCGCTGCTGACCGGGTTGATCGACCAGGCCGCGCTGGTGCTGGAGCGATTGCGGCTGGAGGCGGAGGTGCGCGACGTCGATGCGGTGCGTACCCGCGACCGGCTGCGCGCGGCGCTGTTGTCGTCGGTCAGCCATGATCTGCGCACGCCGCTGACCGCCGTGATGGCCGCCGCCGGGCAGTTGCGACAGGGGGCGACGCCCGACCTGATCGCGACGATCGAGGGGGAGGCGGCGCGGCTCAACCGTTTCGTCGCCAATCTGCTCGACATGGCGCGCGTCGAGGCTGGGGCGCTCAAGCTCAAGATCGAGGCGATCGACCTCAGCGACGCGGTGACGGGGGCCGCGCATGACGCCCGCCGCGCGCTGGAGGGACATGCGGTGCGGCTCGACGTGCCACCCGACCTGCCGATGGTCCGGGCCGATCCGCAATTGCTGCATCACTGCCTGCTCAACCTGCTCGACAATGCCGGGCGCTATGGCGATCCGGGCACCGAGATCGTGATAGAGGGACGGCATCGCCATGGGATGCTGCGGCTGTCGGTGCTCGACCACGGCCCCGGCCTGCCACCGGGTCGTGAGGGCGAGGTGTTCGAGACGTTCCGGCGGCTGGAAGGTTCGGACCGGGTGATCGGCGGCACCGGCCTCGGGCTCGCCATCGTCAAGGCCTTTGCCGAAGCGATGGGGTTGAGCGTAGAGGCGGGCAATCGCGAGGACGGCGACGGCGCGGCATTCGCGCTGTGCTTTCCGCGACATCTGATCATGCGCGATGGCGCGCCGGAGGGAATGGCCTGATGCCAGCGACGATCCTGGTGGTGGATGACGAGGTCGCGATCCGCCGCCTGCTGCGCAATACGCTGGAACAGGCCGGGCACCGCGTCGTCGAGGCGCGCGACGGGCGCGAGGCGCTGGCCCATGCGGCGGCGGAGCATCCGGATGCGGTGCTGCTGGATCTCGGCCTGCCCGATCGTGACGGTCTGAGCCTGATCCCGCTGCTGCGCGGGCCGGCACGGGTCGTGCTCGTGGTCTCGGCGCGCGAGGCGACCGAGGAGAAGGTCGCCGCGCTGGATCTGGGCGCGGACGACTATGTCACCAAGCCGTTCGACAGCGAGGAACTGCTCGCCCGGCTGCGGGTCGCGCTTCGCCACGCGCGTGCGGCGGAGTCGGCGCCGAGCGTGGTGCGGACCGGCGACCTGGCGATCGATCTGGACCGGCGGCTTGTCATGCGCGGGGCCGAGGAACTGCACCTGACGCGCAAGGAATATGACGTACTGGCGATCCTCGCGCGGCATCCGGGTCGGGTGGTCACGCATGACAGGATCATCGACGCTGCCTGGGGCGGGGACGAGGACCCGCGCATCGATTACCTGCGGATCGTGGTGCGCAACCTGCGCCAGAAGCTGGAGGCGCCCCAACCCGTGGGCAGCGTCATCGCCAACGAACTGGGTGTCGGCTATCGGTTGCGGGTCGACGCGTGAGCCAATCGCCCCGGCCTTAACTGGGATGACGGGCCCTAGGGCCGGATCGACATTCAGCCTATTCTCCCCTCTCCCCTGGACAGGGGAGAGGGTTAGCGAAGCTTGCCAGCGTGCTGGCTAGCGCAGCTTGGGTGAGGGGTTGAGCAAGCCTTCGGCTCGCGCGCTCTTCGAGCGCATCACCCCTCACCCAGCTCCGACGAGGCCTTTGCCACGCAAAGACCAAGTCTGCGCAACCCTCTCCCCTCTGCGAGGGGCGAGGGAAGGACAGGCATAGTTCAATGTCGATCGGCCCTAGAACGTCTCTCCCGCTCGCAGCGTCAGGACCTCGACCCCGGTCCGCGTCACGGCCACCGTATGCTCGAACTGTGCCGACAGCTTGCCGTCGTCGGTCACCACCGTCCAACCATCGTCGGCGGTCGAGCATTTCCGCGTGCCCTGGTTGATCATCGGCTCGATGGTGAAGGTCATCCCCTCGCGCAGCACGTCGCCGGTGCCGGGGCGGCCGAAATGCAGGACATCGGGTGCCTCGTGCATCTCGCGCCCGATGCCGTGGCCGCAATAGTCGCGGACCACCGAATAGCCGCTGGCCTTGGCGTGCTTCTCGATCGCGGCGCCGACATCGCCCAGCCGCGCGCCGGGGCGGACCTGCCTGATTCCCCGCCACATCGCCTCCTGTGCCACGCGGACCAGCCGCCTGGCTCCGGGCGAGACGGTGCCGACCATATAGGTCTTGCTGGAGTCGGCGATGAAGCCGTTCTTCTCGAGCGTGATGTCGAGATTGACGATATCCCCGTCGCGGATCACGTCCTCCGCGCTGGGAACCCCGTGGCAGACCACCTGGTTGATCGAGCTGTTGAGCACATAGGCGAAGCCATATTGCCCCTTGCTCGCGGGCCGCGCCGCCAGGTCCTGGGTGATGAAACGTTCGACCAGATCGTTGACCGCCAGCGTCGACATGCCCTCCAGCGCGACGCGGTCGAGCATTTCGAAGACTTGCGCGAGCAACCGTCCTGAGCCGCGCATCAGCGCCAGTTCGTCGGGGGTCTTCACCATGTCAGGCGACTTGCGGCTGAGGCAGCGACAGGTCGGCCATGGTCATCTGCCCGCGCACGATCTCGTGGAAGGTGAGGCCGGGATTGGCCTCTGCCAGCATGCCCATCTTCATCCAGAACTCGGCCTGCGCGTTGATCGAGCGGCACATGACCGCACTGGCGCGACGGATATCCTCATGCAGGTCGTCGGCGATTTTTACGATACCCATATATGAACCGTATATGCTTCGTATAGCGGCGGTGCAAGGCCGATCAGGATGGCGCGGTGGGGCGGCTGAGAACGAAGGCCGCGCAACTGCCGATGATCGCGGCAACCAGCAGCGCCAACGGCCAGCGCGGCGTGGCGCTGAGCAGGAACAGGCCGTAGCCCAGCGCCATGCCGCCGCACGCCATCACCTTGCCGCGAACGCCGATCGCGCCGTTCCGTCGCCAGGCCCGCAGGACGGGGCCGAAGCGGGGATGGTCGAGCAGCCACGCCTCGAGCCGTGGCGACGAGCGCGCGAAGCAGCCCGCCGCCAGGATCAGGAAGATCGTCGTCGGCATCAACGGCAGGATCGCCCCGATCACGCCGAGCGCGACGAACAGGCATCCCAGGGTGAGCCAGCCGAGCCGTATCATCGCACGGGCGTAGCGGCGCGCATGGCCGGGGGGAAGGGGGGCGTGAGGCGGAGGGGGTAGCAGGTGGCAGGCGGGCCTCGCCACCGATCCCACCCCCTCCCGCAGGCGGGAGGGGGAAGGGGGGAGGGCCTCGCCACGAGCGACGTCGCCGGTGGCTTTCCCTCCCCCAACCCCTCCCGCCTGCGGGAGGGGAGTGAGAAGGGCAGCGCGCGGCCAGCTTTATCCGCCGGACCTTATCGCCCCGCCACCCCGAGCTGCGACAGCATGAAGGCCTGCCACTCGGCATTCTGGCGGATCCGCTCGAACCGCCCGGACTTGCCGCCATGCCCGGCTTCCATGTTCACGCGGAACAGCAACGGGTTGGCATCGGTCTTCTTCTCGCGGAGCCTGGCCACCCATTTGGCGGGCTCGTAATATTGCACCTGGCTGTCCCAAAGGCCGGTGCCGACATAGAGCGCCGGATAGGCCTTTGCCGCGACATTGTCGTAGGGCGAGTAGCTGAGCATGTAATCGTAATAGGGCTTGTTCGCCGGATTGCCCCATTCGTCATATTCGAAGGTGGTCAGCGGGATCGAGGCGTCGAGCATCGTCGTCACCACGTCGACGAACGGAACCTGTGCGATGATCAGCTTGTAGTCCTGCGGCGCCATGTTCGCGACGCCGCCCATCAGCAGACCGCCCGCGCTGCCGCCCATCGCCGCGACCCGGCCCGGCGCCGCATATTTCTGCGCGACCAGATAGCGGGTGACATCGATGAAGTCGGTGAAGCTGTTCTTCTTGTGAAGCAGATGGCCGTCATCATACCAGCCGCGCCCCATTTCCTGGCCGCCCCGGATATGCGCGATGGCATAGACCACGCCCCGGTCGAGCAGCCCGATCCGCCCCGCATCGACCGACGGATCGGTGGAGATTCCGTAGCTGCCATAGGCATATTGGAAGAGCGGCGCGGTGCCGTCGCGCTTCACGCCCCTGCGATAGACGAGGGATACGGGAATCCGCGTCCCGTCGCGGGCGGGCGCCCAGACCCGTTCGGTGACGTAGAGGGACGGGTTATAGCCGGGCACCGGCGTCACCTTCAGCGTGCGACGCGCGCCGGTGCGGGCGTTGATCTCATAGGTGGTGGTCGGCGTGACGAGCGAGCCATAGGTGTAGCGGACCCAGGGCGTGTCCGGCTCCTCGTTGGTCGACAGGCCCATGCGATAGGCGGGCTCGTCCGCCTTGACGGGGATGGACTTGCCCGCATCGGTGAGCAGGCGGATCATCCGGTTGCCGCCCTCGCGCTGGTCGATCGCGAGGAAGCCGTTGAACGGCTTGAAATCCTCGATGAACACCGTGTCGCTGCCGGGCACCAGGTGGCGCCAGGCGGCAACACCGCGCGCCGCATCGCCATCGGCCAGCGTCGCCAGCTTGTAGTTCTTCGCGCCCCGGTTGGTGCGGATGATCCAGCGGCCGCCGAGATGGTCGGCGCTGTAGCGGAACTCCCGCTCGCGCGGCGCAAGGACCGTGAAGGCGGTCGGCGCGTCGGCGGCGGCGCAGCGCTGCTCGTCGCTGACCGTGCTCGAGACGCTGATGCAGATATGGCGGTCGTCGGTGGTCCGCCCGACCCCCATGTTGAAGGTGTCGTCCTTCTCTTCGTACAGCATCCGGTCCGCGCTGACCGGCGTGCCCAGCAGATGCGCCATCACCCGGTAGCCGCGCAGCGTCGTCGGGTCCTTGGCGACGTAGAGCAGCGTCTTGTTGTCGGCGGCCCAGACGATGTTGGGCTCGATGTTGGTGATCGTGTCTTGGTACACGCGGCCGGTCGCTATGTCCTTCACCTTCAGGACATATTGCCGCCGCCCGACCGTGTCCTCGGCCCACGCGACCAATGTGTTGTCGGGACTGACCGACCAGTCGGACAGCGCGAAGAAACTATGGCCCTTCGCCATGCTCGGCTGGTCGAACAGGATCGCGGCGGGTGCCGTCTCGCTCCCTCGACGCCGTTCGATCAGCGGATAGTCGGCGCCGGTGACGAAGCGCGACGAATACCAATAGCCGTTCTTCAGATAGGGAACGCTGCTGTCGTCCTGTTTGATATGCGCGACCGTCTCGTCATACAGCTTGGCCTCGAGCGGCTTGAGCGACGCCAGCTGCGCATCGGCATAGGCGTTCTCGGCATTGAGATAGGCGAGCATCTCCGGGTTCTTGCGGGTGTCGTCACGCAGCCAGTAATAATCGTCCTCGCGCGAGCCGTTGGGCGAGGTGACCTGGAACGGCTTCTTGGCCACGACCGGCGGCGTCGCCTGCTGCGCCGGGGCGGGCATGGCCAATGCCATCAGACTCGTCGCTGCCAACCACCGCATCATCATGCCCCCTCAAATTCCGATGTGGGGAGGATGGCCGCGCCGGGGAATGCAGGCAAGCGCTTATCGGCTGGCGCGGCGAAGGATGGCGAATCCCAGAATGCCGGACAGCAGCGATCCCGCCAGCACGCCCAGCTTCGCCTCGGCCTGAAGCAGCGGGTCACCAGGAAAGGCGAGCAGGGTGATGAAGATGCTCATCGTGAAGCCGATACCGCAAAGCAGCGCGGTGCCGAACATCTGGGTGCGGGTGGCATGGGCCGGTGCGTCGGCGAGGTCGAGGCGAACGGCCAGCATCGTCATGCCGAAGACGCCCGTCACCTTGCCCAGCACCAATCCTATGCCGACGCCGAGCGTCACCGGCGACACCCAGGCCTGGACCGGCAGGCCGAGGATCGGCACCCCGGCATTGGCGAGCCCGAAGAGCGGGACGATCAGGAACCCGACCGGCCGATGCAGCGCATGTTCCAGACGGTGGAGCGGGCTGTCACGCGTATCCGCCTCGCAATCGGGACGCGCGGGGGTGCGGGTCATCGGGATGGTCAGTGCGAGCAGGACGCCCGCGATCGTCGCGTGAATGCCCGACCGGATCATGAATACCCAAAGCACGACGCCAACCAGCAGATAGGGCGAAAGCCGGGTCACGCCGCTTCGGTTGAATGCGACGAGCAGCAGCAGCATCGCCGCCGCGCCGCCAAGATCGGCCAGCGACAGGGCGGTCGAGTAAAAGGCCGCGATCACCGCCACGGCGCCCAGGTCGTCGATGATCGCCAGTGCGGCCAGGAACACCCTGAGCGTCGCCGGAACGCGGTCGCCGACCAGGCGGATGACCGCCAGCGCGAAGGCGATGTCGGTCGCGGCCGGGATCGCCCAGCCCGATGCGGTGCCCCCGCGATTGAAGGCAAGGTAGAACAAGGCGGGCACGATCATCCCGCCCAGCGCCGCCAGTCCGGGCAGCACGCGTCGCGGCCAGCTCGACAATTGGCCGTCCACCACCTCGCGCTTGATCTCCAGCCCGACGAGCAGGAAGAAGACCGCCATCAACCCGTCGTTGATCCAGTGCAATAGCGACAGCGGACCCAGCGGCAGATGGAGGATCGCGGCATAGGAGTCGGCGATCGGCGAATTGGCAAGGACCAGTGCCAGCGCCGCAGCGGCCATCAGGACGATCCCGGCGGCGGTCTGCGATTCGAGGAACTGGCGGATGGCGCTGGCGCGCATGGGATTTTTCATGGCTGTGGTCCGGGCGAGGCTGATCCTCGCTGGCGGCCCGACCAACGATCATCCTGCCCGCGCTTCACCAGCGAACACCCTGCCGCGATGTCACACGGCCCGCATTCGGAGGCAATCAAATCCTCCCCGGTTAGGGGCAGGGGGGCCATGCGAAGCGTGATGGAGGGGGCGGGGCGCCCGCTATGTGTCCCCCGTCAGTGAGCTATGCGCCCTCAGCTTCCGGCGCGGGAGCGGATGGATCCGGTCCGCTATCCTCCGTCCTGCCGCGCGTACAGGCGATGCCGATCGCCGCCGCGATCAACCCGGCCGCCGCGACGCCCGCCGCGATCTTCGGCCCGCTCCCGCCGCCGGTCTCGCGGACCGCATCGCCGAACAGGTCCAGCAGGTGCCGGGTCACCGCCTCGGGATTTTCACGCTGCGGGAAATGGCCGACGCCGGGCAGTTCGACCATCGTGAACGGGCCGGTGAACTTGCCCGGCACGTCGCGCGCGGTGGAGGGCGGGTTCACCCCGTCGACCGCGCCGTGCAGGTAAAGCGCGGGCAGCGACAGCGTCTTCGTCGCCTTCACCCTGTCGGCGAGCCAGGTGCCGCGCGGATCGGGCTGCGCCTCGTCCCAGCGCGCACGGTAGCTGTGGATCGTGACGGCGGGCCAATCGGGATTGTCGAAGGATCTGGCCACGCGCTCGAACGTCGCCTCGTCGAACCAGCCGGGGGGCGACCAGTTGACCCAGTGGACATGCGCGAAGCCACGCCGGTCGTCGCGCACGGCCTGCGCCCCGCGCCGGGTCGCCATGAACCAGTGATACCATTGCCGCTGCGCCTGGTCGAAGGACGGCGTCGCCATGCCGCCCAGGCGCGGTGGCGTGCTGAGCATCGCCAGCCGCCGGACCCGTTCGGGCCAACCGATCGCGAGCGCTTCGGCCGCGTTCGAGCCCCAGTCATGGCCCGCGACCATGAACCGGTCGATGCCGAGCGCATCCATCAGCGCGATCGCATCGAGCGCCAGGATCGCGCTGTCGCCGGTGCGCGGAGCATGGTCGTAGCGGAAACGCGTCGCGCCGAACCCGCGCAACGTCGGAACCACGACTCGCAGTCCCGCCTGTGCGAGCCGGGGCGCGACCTTTGCCCAGGTCGTCGCGTCGTCGGGCCAGCCATGGAGCAGGAGCACGGCGGGGGCGTCCTCCGGCCCGTAGAGGTCGCAGGCGATGGCGAGGTGGTCGGTGGTGATCGTCGACATGCGGGGGTAACCCGCACTCTTCCGGCCCGTTCCATTGGCGATGCAGCGACCTCGGACGAGTTGGGGCGTCGGCGCGGTGGTCGTCGGATCGTCGAAGCCTAGAGGGATGCGGGCACGATATTTGAACAATTTCGTGCGGCTGCAATTGAATGCGATCGACTGGTCGGTCGCAAACCCGGTGGCGGGGCGGCTGGCCCAGGATCATGGCCAGACCTTGATCGCTCGGGCGCAATCGCGTTCTAGGCCCGATCGACATTCACCTATGCCTGTCCTTCCCTCGCCCTCGTAGAGGGAAGAGGGTTGCGCAGACTTGGTCTTTGCGTAGCAAAGGCTTAGTCGGAGCTGGGTGAGGGGTGAAGCGCTCGAAGAGCGCGCGAGCCGAAGGCTCGCTCAACCCCTCACCCAAGCTGCGCTAGCCAGCTTGGCTGGCAAGCTTCGCTAACCCTCTCCCCTGTTCAGGGTAGAGGGGAGAATACGCTGAATGTCGATCCGGCCTAGGGGGCGGGGCGCGTTAGACGAATGGACCGAGATGCGGTGGAGACGACGTAATTTGGCCTCGATGAGTGCCGACGTGAATGATGGGCTGGCCCCCGGTGTCGAGGCGGTGACCAGCGGCGCCCCCCGGTCTCAGCCTGCCCAGACCCGCGGCTACCGGGTGATCGCGCTCGTCGTCGCCTCGGCGCTGTTCATGCAGCAGCTCGACGGAACGGTACTGACCGTCGCGCTGCCGACCATGGCGCGCGACCTGGCGACCCCCGCCACCAGCCTCAGCCTGGCGCTGACCAGCTATCTGCTCGCGCTCGCGCTGTTCATTCCGGCGAGCGGGACGCTGGCCGACAAGTTCGGATCGCGCACCGTCTTCTGCTCGGCGATCGGCATCTTCCTGCTCGGCTCCATCCTGTGTGCCCAGTCGGGGTCGTTGTCGACCCTGGTCGCCGCGCGTTTCCTGCAGGGCATTGGCGGGGCGATGATGGTGCCGGTCGGGCGGCTCGTCCTGCTGCGCAGCGTCGCCAAGGAGGATATGGTCCAGGCACTGTCCTGGCTGGTGATGCCCGCCCTGATCGGGCCGATCCTGGGGCCGCCGCTGGGTGGTTTCATCGTCACCTGGCTCGACTGGCGCTGGATCTTCTACCTCAACATTCCGATCGGCATCATCGGGATCATCGGCGCCTGGATGCTGGTGCCCGAGGTGCGCGGCGATGCGCGGTTGCGGTTCGACGTGTCGGGCTTCGTTCTCTCGGGCGTGTCGCTGGGCTGCCTGTTGTTCGGGTTCGAGCTGGCGAGCCGTCCGGGGACGGGCTGGGTCGCGCTGGTCCTCCTCATCATCGGTGTGGTGTTCGGCTGGCTGTATGTCCGCCACGCGCGGCACACGCATGATCCGATCCTGGACCCCACGCTGATGCGCGTGCCGACCTTTCGCCTGTCGGTGATCGGCGGATCGCTGACGCGGATCACCCAGGGGGCGCAGCCATTCCTGCTGCCGCTGATGTTCCAGATCGGCTTCGGCCTCAGCGCCGCCAAGACGGGCACGATCACCATGGCGGGCGCGGTCGGCGCGCTGGCGATGAAGGCGCTCGCGCCGCGTGTCCTGCGCCGCTGGGGCTTTCGGCGCAGCCTGATCGTCTCGGGACTGGTGAGCAGCGCGGGCTATGCGACCTGTGCGCTGTTCCGTCCCGACTGGCCGATCCCGCTCATCACCTTCGTGCTGGCGCTGTCGGGCTTCTTCACCTCGTTCCAGTTCACCGGCTTCAACGCGATCGCCTATGCCGATGTCGAGAAGGACCGGATGAGCGCCGCGACCAGCTTCTATGCCACCTTCCAGCAACTGACGCTGTCGCTGGGCATCTGCACCGCCGCGACCGTGCTGGAGCTGGGGACGCTGGTCGAGGGCAAAGGCGGGCCGACGCTGGACAGCTTCTCCGCCGCCTTCGTGGTGGTGGCGGTGATCTCCACCTCGGCGATCATCTGGAACCGCCGCTTCGCCCCCGATGCTGGCGCGGCGATGAGCGGGCATCGGTCGCACGGCGGCGACGACGAATGACGGATCGGTAATGTCGTTCCCGTCCAGCAACAATCCAGGATAAGGATCGTTACCGGCCATCATCCAGTTTAGGAGTAGGCCGGTGGCATCGCAGACGGTGATCGTGACAGGGGCGGAATCGGGGATCGGCGCCGCCTGTGCCGAGGCGTTCGGAGCCACCGGGGCTCGGGTGGCGGTGCTGTTCCACAGCGACCAGGCCGCCGCCGATGTGACCGCGGAGGCGGTCCGCAAGGCGGGCGGCGAGGCGATGACGGTGCAGGCGGAGGTCAACGAAGAGGCATCCGTCGACCAGGCCTTCGGCGCGGTCGAGCGGCAATGGGGTCCGGCCGATGTGCTGGTCAATTCGGCCGGGCTCAACATGGCGGGCGTGAACGTGCGCGATATGACCCTGACCCAATGGCGGCGGATGATCGATACCGATCTGACCGGCGCCTTCCTGACCTCGCGCCGATTCCTGACCGGGCGGGGTGAGGCGACGGGCGATGCGACCATTCTCCAGATCTCGTCGATCCACGCCTTTGCGGTACGCGCGGGCGGGGCGGACTATTGCGCGGCCAAGGGCGGTCTGTCGAACCTGGTCCGCACGCTCGCCATCGAGGAGGCGGCGCGCGGCGTGCGGGTAAACGCGATCGAGCCGGGCATGATCCTGACCCCGATGAACGCCAAGGCGCAGACCGACCTCGATTATCGCCACAAGCTCGAACAGAATATCCCGATGCGCCGCGCGGGCAACGCCTCCGAGGTCGCCGACCTCGCGGTGTTCCTGGCCTCCGACAAGGCGCGCTACATCACCGGCGCGCGGATGGTGGTCGATGGCGGCCTGTCGCTGTTGCAGGCGGTCGGCGCATGATGGGGCCCGACGCCGCGAACCCGGTGGCCGACCCGCATCGCAAGGACCGGGTCGCCGACGCGCCGCTCGATCTCGACTTCAACGTGAAGCGGATCGAGACGGTGACGCTCGATGGCCCCCCCGCACTGATGGCGCGCGACCTGATGAGCCCCTTTGTCTGGCGCGAGGCCGATGGGCGCTTCGGGATCATGGTGCGCGCGGTCGTCCGTCCGGGCGAGACGCTGACCGACACCGGCGTGATCTGGGCGGGATGGAGCGAGGACGGGCGGCACTTCGCCATGCTCGACCAGCCCTCTATCGTGCCGGGACCGGGCGACCATGACGCGGGCGGGGTCGAGGATCCGACGGTCGTGCGCGGCGAGGACGGCTATATCGTCTATTATTCCGGCGTGCTCGCCGATCACGCGCATGGCGAACTCTCCTATGCCACCGGGCCATCGATCGATCGCCTGACCAAGAGCGGCGTCGCGCTGGCGTCGTCCAAGTCGGAGGGCAATACCAAGGAGGCGACGGTCGATCGAAGCGCCGATGGCCGCTGGCGGCTATTCTACGAATATGCCGCCGACGAGGCGTCGCGCATCGGCCTGGCGATCGGCGCCGACGTTGCGGGCCCCTGGACCGAACAGCCGACGCCGTTCATGCCGCGCGAGGAAAGCTGGGATGACTGGCATCTGTCGACCGGTCCGCTGCTGACCGACGATCCGACGTGCCCGGTCATGTTCTACAACGGCGCGACGCGCGACGCGCGCTGGCGGATCGGCTGGGTCGCCTTCGATCGGGATTACACCCGCGTCGTCGCACGCGGGATCGAGCCGCTGATCCTCCCGCCCCCCGCCGACGATCGCGGGGCGACCGATATCGCCTTCGCCGCCTCGGTCGTGGTCGGACCGGATGGGATCTGGCTTTACTATTCGCTCGAAGATCGGCGACTATCGCGGGCGCTTATCCGACGTAGCTGAGTTGAGAGGTTCAGCCACGCCCTGTTTCAGAAGGCTTGTCGATGTCCGTAGAAACGATGCCGCCCCGTGACGCCGATCCCGTCGCGCCGAGCATCCATGCCTCCATTTCCCCCGCGCCAGCGCTGCGGCCCGGTCGGCCCTATGCCCGCGACGAGCTGCTGCACGAACTGTTCGATGCGAGCTGCCGCGATCACGGCCAGCGGACCGCGCTCCGGCTGATCGGTGCGGACGAGGAGTTCGGGCGCTCGACCGAATGGAGCTATGCCACGCTCGCCCGGCGCAGCCTGTCGCTGGCGCATCATCTGCGCAGCCTGGGGGTGGGGAAGGGGGACCGTGTCGTCCTGTGCCTGCCGCGCGGGCTCGACCAGTATATGGCGATCCTGGGCGTGTTGCGCGCGGGCGCGGCCTATGTACCGGTCGACTGGGGCTATCCGCAGGATCGCATCGCCTACATCATCGAGGACAGCGGCGCGGCGCTGACCATCACCACCTCCGGCCGCGCGGGCGAGATCCCCGGCGCGACGCTGGCGCTCGACGCCGAGCTGGGCGATCTCGCCGCCGAACCGGCCCTGCCGCTGGGCCGCGACGTCACCGGCGGCGATCCGCAGGATCTGGCCTATATCATCTATACCTCGGGCACGACCGGACGACCCAAGGGGGTGATGATCACCCATGCCAATGCCTGCCACCTCGTCCGCTCGGAAAGCGCGATCCTCGCGCTGGAGCCGGACGATATCGTGTTCGGCGGGTTCAGCCTGGCCTTCGACATGTCGGTCGAGACGATGTGGAGCGCCTTCTTCGTCGGCGCCAGGCTGCTCGTCGCGACCGACGCGCTGGCGTCGAGCGGGCCCGATGTGGCGGTCGCGCTGGCGGCGGAGCGGGCGACGATCTGGCACGTCGTCCCCTCGCTGATCGCGCTGGTCGAGCATCCGGTTCCCAGCCTGCGCTTGATCAACATGGGGGGCGAGGCCTGCCCGGCCGACCTGCCACGCCGCCTGGCGCGACCCGGCCTGCGGCTTCTCAACACCTATGGCCCGACCGAGACCTCGGTCACCGCGACCTGGACCGAGGTTCATCCCGGTCAGCGGATCACCATCGGCAAGCCCTTGCCCGGTTATACCGCGTGGATCGTCGACGAGGCGCTGCAACCCGTGGAGGCGGGGCAGGAGGGCGAGCTGGTGATCGGTGGCCCCGGCGTCGGCGTGGGCTATGTCAACCGCCCCGACCTGACCGCCGAGAAGTTCACCATGACCCCGTTCGACACGGTGTCGGGGGCACCGGAGCGAATCTATCGCTCGGGGGATCTGGTCCGGCTGGATGCGGCGGGGGACATCGACTTCGTCGGGCGGATCGACACCCAGGTGAAGATCCGTGGCTTCCGCGTCGAGCTTGCCGAGATCGAGGCGGTGATCGGCGAGGCGCCGGGCGTCGCGCAGACGGTGGTGCATCTCTTTAACGACGCCGACGGTTCCGAATTCCTCGCCGCGTTCATCGTCGCGCGCGGGGGCGAGACGGTCGACATAGCCGCGATCAAGGCGCGGGTGACCGAGCGGCTGCCCAACTACATGCGCCCCGCCGCCTATCAGATGATGGCCGCGCTGCCGACCCTGCCCGCATCGGGGAAAGTGGACCGCAAGGCGCTGGTCAAGCCCGAGATCACCCTGGATACCGGGCGCAGCGTCGAGGCGCCGGTGACCCCGATGGAGGAAAAGCTCCACGCCATCTGGACCGAGGCCTTTGCACCGCAGCCGGTGTCGGTGACCGACGATCTGTTCGAGGATCTGGGCGGCCATTCGCTCAAGGCGGCACGGCTCGTATCGGCGGCGCGCAAGGTGCCGGGGCTGGAGGGGCTGTCGCTCGAGGATCTCTATGCCGCGCCGACCATCCGCGCGCTCGCGTTGCGGATCGGCGGGACAGCGCCGGTCGACGTCGCGACCGAGGAAAGCTTCCACCGCGTGCCCGAATGGAAGCGCAGGCTGTGCATCGCGGCGCAGACGGTCGCGCTCCTGCCCATCTACACGATCGCCGGGTTGCAATGGTTCTTCCCCTATGTCGCCTATACCCATCTGGCGGGGCGGATGAGCCGGATCGATGCGCTCATCACCAGCGCGCTGTTCTTCACCATCGTGCCGGTAGCCTCGATGCTCTTCTCGATCGCCGCCAAATGGCTGATCGCCGGGCGGTTCAAGGCGGGAGACTATCCGCTATGGGGCGGCACCTATTTCCGCTGGTGGCTGGTCCGCCGGATCATCGCGGTCACCGCCACCCCCTATCTGGCGGGCACGCCGATGATCCGCGGCTATTACCGGATGCTCGGCGCCAGGATCGGCAAGCGTGCCTATCTCGGCACCGGGATCATCGACACGGCCGACCTGTTCACCTGCGGCGACGATGCGATCGTCAGCGACCAGGCGGTGATGGCGACCAGTTCGGTCGAGCGGGGGCTGTTGCGCCTGGGCACCGTGAAACTGGGCGCGCGATCCTTCGTCGGGGGACAGGCGGTCGTCGGCCGCAACGCGCGGCTGGAGGAGGACGCGGTCCTCGACGACATGTCCGCGCTTCCCGCCGAGACGGTCATCCCCGCGCGCCAGCGCTGGACCGGCTCCCCCGCCGCCTTCGACCGGATGGTGGAGCCGGGCGAGGTGCGGACGGCAGGCAAGCGACCGGGGCCCGCGCTGGGGCTGCTGATCGGGGCGCTGCTGCTGCCGATCATCGCCATCCTGCCGATCGCACCGGGCCTGATCGCGCTGATCGAGCTCGACTGGGCGACCACCGGCTATGGCTATATGCTCGTCTCGCCGCTGCTCGCCGCGACCTATATCGTCATGATGTGCGTGCTGACGGTGCTCGCCAAGCGACTGGTTCTGGGCCGGGTCCAGCCGGGTGTCTATGCGCTCGATAGCTGGTTCTATGTCCGTTACTGGATGGTGCGGCAGATCAACGACCTGGCGCTACGGCTGCTGCATCCGATCTTCGCGACGCTCTACGTCATTCCCTGGTATCGTGCGCTGGGGGTCAAGGTCGGGCGGAGGGCGGAGATTTCGACCGCCAGCGCGATCGTTCCCGACCTGGTCGAGATCGGCGCGGAGAGCTTCATCGCGGACTCGGTGATCTTCGGCGCGGCGAAGATCGGCCATGGCACGATCGAACTGGCGCATACCCGGATCGGGCGGCGCAGCTTCATCGGCAACTCGGCGTTGCTCCCCACCGGCGCGCAGATCGGTGACGAGGTGTTGATCGGCGTCCTGTCCAAGCCGCCCGAAGACCCGGCGCTCGCCACCGAGCCGGGCAGCACCTGGTTCGGGTCGCCCGCGTTCAAGCTGCCGGTACGACAGGTCGCGACGATGTTCGACGAGGGCGCGCGCTTCAATCCGTCGCGCGGCCTGATCGCCACCCGCCTGTCGATCGAGGCGATCCGGACCACCCTGTCGCTGACCGCCTTCCTGGTCTTCTTCAGCGCGCTCCTGTCGGTGGTCGGCGATCTCGACGATCTGGAGCGCGGCGGGCTGGTGATCGTATCGACCTTCCCCTTCCTCTATGTCGGCTTCTGCCTGGCGTGCGGGCTGTTCGTCCTCGCGCTCAAATGGCTGGTCGTCGGGCGGTACAGGGCGACGACGGCACCCTTGTGGAGCACCTTCGTCTGGCGGACCGAGCTGGTCACCGCGACCTATGAGAATCTCGCGGTCGCCAATCTGCTCGAGCCTTTGCGCGGCACGCCGTGGATCGGCCTCTACCTTCGCCTGATGGGCGCCAAGGTCGGCAGGCGCTGCTATATCGATACCACCGACCTGACCGAGCACGACCTGGTGACGATCGGCGACGATGTCGCGCTCAACGATTATGCGGGCCTCCAGACGCATCTGTTCGAGGACCGGGTGATGAAGGTCGGCGCGATCACCGTCGGCGACCGCGCGACGATCGGATCGCTGGCCATCGTGTTGTACGACGCCGAAGTCGGGGCGGATGCGCAGCTTGGCGACCTGTCGGTGGTGATGAAGGGCGAGACCCTGCCCAACGGCACCAATTGGGAAGGCAGCCCGGCGCGGATCGTGACCGGGGGATGAGCCCGATCCTCTGGCATGACGGAGCGCTCGATCGGCTGGATCGAGGGGACGTCGGGCCAGTGGTCTGGCGTGTCGACGATCCGGGGCGAGGGCGGCGGGCGGGGCTTGCGTCATCGCTCGTCGCGCATCTGGCGGATCGGGATACGGCGTCCGTCCGCCTGGCGCGCAGCGTCGCGGGCGCGCCGCTGATCGTCGATCCGGCGGGATGGCATCTGGGGCTGGCGGGACGCGGGGGACAGTGCCTGATCGCGGTCGCGCCTTGTCCGATCGCGGTCGATCGGGAGGTCATCGGCGACGATCCCCCGCTATGGGACATGCTGACCATGCATGAGGCGGAAGCGCTTCAGGCGCTCGACCCCAAGGATCGACCGCGCGCATGGCTGCGTCGCTGGACGATCAAGGAGGCCCATGCCAAGCTGACCGGCGAACCCCGTCGGCTGGCACCGGAGACGATCGAGACGCGGGTGATCGACCGCGATTTCGCGACGGCGGCTTGCGAAGGCGTCTCCCACTGCTGGACCCGCGAACGGGACGGTGCGATCGATACCGTCGCCTGTTGGAAGGATGCCACATGACCGACCCCATCGTTCGTCCATACAGTCCCGAGGACCGGGCCGACGTGCTGGCGATCTTCGACGACAACCGGTCCGACTATTTCGGGGCGGGCGACCGCGAATGGCTGGAGGAGACGCTCGACGAACCCGACGGCCCGGCCTTCGTCGTCGCGGTAGACGGCCACGCGGCGGCGTTCGGCGGCTACGAGATCTGGGAGCATTACAACAAGGCGCTGCTCTATTGGGGCATGGCCGCGCGACGCTATCAGGGGTGCGGGCTGGGCCGGCTGCTGTTGTTCGAGCGGCTGCTCCACGTCGCCACGAGTGCCGAGCCGCGCACCCGCTATGTTACGGTCGACACCTCGCCGCAGATCGCGCCCTTCTTCCGGCATTGCGGGTTCGAGGAGACGGCGGTCTGGCCCGAAGGCTATCGGTCGGGGATGACGATGCACGAGCTTCGCTTCGATCTGGCATCCGTTACGCCCGAGGCCATCGTCGCCCTGCGGGACGCCGCATGGGCCGCGGCTCGCGACAAATTGGCCCGTCGCTGACGCATCGTCCGATCGGGCTTGCCAAGCCGCACCCGGCTCGCATAGCCTCGCATATGCAATAGCGAATTCGCATAGATGAGAACAGGGCGGAGCGAGAGGCGCGGGGCCGACATGGCGCGCACCGGCCGTCCGGATCGGGAGAGTCGGACATGAAGGCGACGCGACGCGAGATGATCGGCGGAACCGTGGCGGCGACGGCACTCGCCCCGGCCGTCGCGGTCGCTGCGACCGCGCCCCAGCAAATGGGCGCAGGACGTGCACTGAAGGTCCCGCCGCCCGCTCGTTTCACCCCCGACTGGGAATCGCTGACCGCCGGATACAGCGCGCCCGACTGGTTTCGCGATGCCAAGTTCGGCATGTGGGCGCATTGGACAGCGCAATGCGTGCCCGAGGCTGGCGACTGGTATGCCCGCAACATGTATCTGCCCGGCAATCGCGCCTATGACCATCATCTGAAACATTATGGTCATCCCGCCGATGTCGGGTTCATGCAGATCCAGAACATGTGGAAGGCCGATCGCTGGGATCCCGGTCGGCTGCTCGACCTCTACAAGAAGGCGGGCGCGCGCTATTTCATGGCGCTGGCCAACCATCACGACAATCTCGACGCCTATGACTCGCAATACCACCCCTGGAACACGATGTGCGTCGGACCGCGAAAGGATATCGTCGGCACCTGGGAGAAGGCGGCGCGCGAGCGCGGGCTGCGCTTCGCCGTATCGAACCATTCGGCACATGCCTGGCACTGGAACCAGCCCGCCTATGGCTATGACCCGACTGGCAGGCGCGCGGGCGAGCGCTACGACGCCTGGAAGCTGACCGCCGCCCAGGGGCGCGGACAGTGGTGGGAGGGGCTGGACCCGCAGCAGCTCTATGTCGGCCGTCACATGCCGATGCCCGACGGCATCCGCACGCTCGAGGAAGCCAATGCCTGGCACGACGCCACCGACCTGATGTGGAACGAAGGCGTTCCGGCGGGCACCAATTTCGCCAGCAACTGGCTGCTCCGCGCCAAGGACCTGGTCCAAAAATACAAGCCCGACATGGTCTATTTCGACAATTTCGACCTGCCGCTCGAGAAATACGGGCTGGAGTTCACGTCCTGGTTCTACAACCAGTCGATGCAGTGGAACGGCGGCAAGCTCGACGCGGTGGTGACGGGCAAGATGACCCCGCCGCAGCGGCGGATGGGTATCGTCGACGATGTCGAGCGCGGCGGGAAGAATTATATCGAGCGCTTCCCGTGGCAGACCGACACCTGCATCGGCGGCTGGCATTACGATGCCGAGACGTACAGGAATGACGGGTACAAGTCGGCGGCCAATGTGCTTCACACGCTGTGCGACGTCGTATCGAAGAACGGCAACCTGATGCTGTCGGTGCCGATGCGCGGCGACGGGACGATCGACGACAAGGAAGAGAAGGTGGTCGAGGAGATCGCCGACTGGATGGGGCGCAACGGCGAGGCCATCTATGGCAGCCGTCCCTGGAAGATTCACGGCGAAGGCCCGACCAAGGCCAATTCCGGCCTGTTCTCGGAAGGCGGCCCCAAATCGGCCTATACCGCGAAGGACGTGCGCTACGTCACCCGTAACGGCAACCTCCATGCGCTGGTGCTCGGCTGGCCGGAGGACGGGGTGGTCCGCATGACGTTGCTGGGCAGCGGCAACCCCACGATGCCGGGTCAGGTCCGTCGTGTGACGATGCAGGGCGACAACACCCCCTTGGCCTTCAGGCGGACCGGCCAGGCGCTGGAGGTGACGCTGCCCGACCGCGCCCGCCACCCGATCGGCGTCGCGCTGATCGTCGCGGGGGAGGGCGTGGTCGCTTGATGTCGCGACGGGGAGGGGGGCGCTCTTGGCCCCCCTCCCGCATGGCATCGCTATGTGCAAGGCACAGACGCCGATGCCCAGCCGTCTGGCGCAGGCCGATTCAGGCACCGGCCGCCTGTCCATCGATCCTGGCGGACAGGTCCAACGCCACGCCGACGCGATTGTCGACCGTTCGCCAACCCCTCTGGCCGAGCGCATTGCCGACGCCTGCGCCGGGCGATGCGAGTTATCCGGACGGGCACGCAAGCGGACTACCGCAGCGCGATACGAATGCCCCGCCGATATAGGCGGCGATATCCCATTCCGAAGATCGCTCGATGCTCTACGACGGTGGGCCGGAGGTGCCGGGCGGAACGCCCTGATGCTCAGATTGCGAGGAACGAAACGTGAGATACCCGTTCGAATATTTCTCGGAGCCGTCATTTCAGCACTGGCGTTCGCACGAGACCAGATCGACCGCTCGGGAAAGAGATGGGTTCACGGTCGATCCCCACGCAATGGCGGATTTCCACGACTCTCCGGGTAGGAACAGGCGCTTAGCATCGTGGCTGCTGGCGCGGTCGGGCAGGCGGTGGCGGATGACGATGCATCTTGGCGCGGGTGGTTCAGCGGGAATACAGTGTCGCCTGGCAATAGGCCGACGGGGAAGGATGATTTGCCATGGCGATCAATATGCAGGCCCAGGCGGTGGCAGCGGATATGGACCGGCTGTTCCGGCCGATCGCAGGGCGGGCCGCCGCGGCGCTCTCGGCCACTGAGGCGGATCGCGGCGGGCATCGGCGCCGGGGGCTTCGCTGGGCGGCGTTCGGCGTGCCGGTCGTCCTCGCGGTTGGAGGAGCGGCGCTGAGCTTCAACTATGTCGGCGACGCGTGGCGCGTGCCCACCGCCCCATCCAAGGCGGTAGCCCCGGCGACATCACCGGCGCGACCCTCGATCGCGCCGCCGCCCGCCGCCACCGACAGGATGGCAGCGCCCGGCGCGGTGCCGAGTGGGGTGGGAACCGGCGGACAGACGATGACCGAGCTTGCGGCCGCGGATCGCGCCGGTTTGCCGCGTGAGGGCCGAGCGGCGTCGGAGCCTTTCTATGGCGATACCCTCGACGCACGCACGGCCACCACGACCAGCCCGCGCGCGGCATCGTATCGCGGCGCGGTCGATGCCGCCCCGCGCCAACGCCGCCAGCGACGCGCAAGTGGCAACGCCTCCGATTGCGCGCCGGGAAGCCTGCGCGATCAGTGCATCTATCAGGATGTCCTGACCGCCGATGGTCGCCTGCGCCGCGCCTATGAACGGGCCCGACAGGATGGCGTGTCCAGCCGCGAGCTGACCGAGATCGGGCGAAGCTGGCGAAAGGCGCGCAACAGGGCGGAGGACGACCCGGACGGCACGATCCGCCGCTATGAGCAACTGGCGGACGCGCTCGACGATCTGCGGCGGGGGCCGGGTCAGTGACCGTCGCCGCCACCGAACCCACACCCCTGGCCATGGTGCAATGGGGCCCGGACTGTCCACCGTCCGCGCGCGCGACCTCGACCGAGGGGCGCGTCATCTATGCGGTCGGGGACATTCACGGCTGCTATGCCCAACTCACGGCGCTGATCCGGGCGATCGTCGCGGACATCGCCAAGCTGAGGAACGAGCAGCCCGTTTCGATCGTGTTCTGCGGCGACTATGTCGATCGAGGTCCGGAATCGCTCAAGGTCCTCGCGGCCCTGGTCTGGATGGCGCGCCAGGCGCCGGTCGAGGTCGTGTTCCTGCGCGGCAATCACGAGGCGATGTTCCTCGAATTTCTGGAGACCCCCGATCGCGCCTTGCCCTGGCTGAACCGGGACGGCGCGCGCACGCTGGCCTCCTATGGCGTCGTTGCGGCGGCGGACGAGGATTGCTTCCGGCTGCGGGACCGGCTGCTCGACGCGATGCCCGCCGCGCATCTGGAGTTCCTGCGCGGCTTGCCGGTCCGGATCAGTTGCGGCGACTATGTCTTCGTCCATGCCGGACTGCGGCCCGGCGTCGCACTCGCGCGGCAGGACGAGCAGGACTGTCTGTGGATCGGCGACGAGTTCCTGTCGTCCGACCATACGTTCGAAAAGGTCGTCGTCCACGGGCATAGCTGGACGTCGGACACGCCGCAGGTCACCGACCATCGGATCGGCATCGACACCGGCGTCTACGCGACCGGGGTGCTGACGGCGGTCCGGCTGCACGGTGCGAGCATCGCCTTCGTCCAATCGCGGTTGCCCGGGGCCGAGCCGGTCGGGGCGGATGCTTCGGAGAAGGCGGACGCGTCGCCCGCCGTCTGAAGCCTCCCGGCCGCGCTGCATGAAAAATTGGCCCGGTGACGGATCACCGGGCCAGAGGGGGAGGTGGAGAAGGGGGATCAGAACGAGGCGCGGACACCGAAATTGAAGCGCGTGCCGAAATTCTGGATGTTCTTCACCCGTTCTTCGAGGACCGAATAATCGAAGGTGTAGGAGTTGGTCAGATTGACCCCCTGCACATAGATCTGGAACGCGGGCGTGATGTCGTAGGACGCGCTGAAGTCGAGCTGGCCGTAGGCGCGACGATTCTCCGGCTGGCCATAGTCGCTGAAGCAGGTTCGCAGGAAGGACGAGCGCCAGTTGTACGACGCACGCGCCTGGATGCCGTATTTCTGGTAGAAGAGGCTGCCGTTCGCCGAGTGGGGCGACAGGCCGTTATAGCCGCAACTGCTGTTGGTGTTCGCCGCGCGCTTGGCGGTGTCGCTGACATAGGTGTAGTTGCCCGCGATACCGAAACCGCCGATGAAGCCCGAGGCGATCCGGTCGGCGGTCAGCTGCGCGCCGACTTCGACGCCCGCGACCGATCCGGTCGCGCCGTTGCGGGTGCGCGTGTCCTGGAAGGTGTAGTTGCCGATCTGCACCGGCAGCGTCTGCTGCTCGAGGAAGTCGGAGAAATCCTTATAGAAGCCCGCGACGCTGATATAGCTGACATCCGAGATGTAGAATTCATAGGACAGGTCGTAATTGGTCGACTTGAACGGGCGCAGCGTCGGATTGCCGCCGCCCGATACGGCGGCGGTGACGCGGCCATTGTAGAAATTGTTGACGCCCAGATCGGTCAGCGTCGGCCGCGTGATCGTCTGCGAGAAGGCACCGCGCAGCACCATCCGGCTGTTCAGATCATATTTGACGTTCGCCGAGGGCAGGAAGTTGCGGTAATGATTGCGCACATTGACCGCGACCGGACTGCCCAGCGGAATGTTCAGATTGTCGTCGCCGGGGTTCACGAAGATTCCCAGGATCGGTTGCGAAAAGCCGCTCGAGACGACCGAGGTGTCGGTCACGCGGAAGCCGACATTGCCCGACCAGCGCGGGCCGCCCAGCCCGACATTGATATAGCCCGCCCAGACCTTCTCGACCACGTCGAGCAACTGGGCCGGCCGGTCGCGGAGCCCGAACGGTCCGCCGGGCAGCGCGAGCTGCTGCGCCGCCACCGCCGCCTGTTCCGCCGAGGTCCGGCCCTGGCGCGCCAGTGCGAGTACGGACGGCTGTGACAGATAGGCGAGCACGGCGGCGGGATCGAAGGTCAGGAAGTTGACCGGGGCCCGGTCGCTGCCCGAGATCTTGGGCAGGTAGTTGTTCAGCGTATAGGGCGACAGCAAGTTGGCAGGGATGGGTATGTCATAGCCGCAATAGGTGCAGACCGTGTCCGAATTGTCGGCCGTGGTCTGCGTCTTGTGCCGCTGGTTATAGGCCATGCCGAACAGGATCGATTTGACCGGGCCGTTATCGTCGTTGCGATAATCGCCGTCGAAATGGAATTCGCTGCCCTGGTCGCGGACATGGCCTTCGCCGACCGAGCTGTAATGCGCGCGCATCAGCGACGGGTCGGTCACGTTGCCCAGGTTGCTGATGATCGGCATGGTCACGCCGGGCAGCAGGTCGTAGCGCGGCGCGCTCTGCGCCAGCGCGCCGACGACGATGAAGGCGCCGGGCGTCCGGTTCTTGGCCTGGGTGGTCGAGGCGTCGAACTTGAGGTCCAGATTGTCGGTGACGCTCCACTTCAGATTGCTGCCGATCTGGTAGGAATTGGTGAAACGGTTGCCATAGGTCGACGCATTGTCGTTCTGCGACACGGTCACGCGCTGGTCGCCCAGTGCCGGATCGGTCAGTGCCGGATTGTTCGCGAGAAACTGGGTGCCGGGTCGGTTGAAGCCGACGACGGTGCCGTTGCTGTTCGTGGTCAGCCCGATGAAGCGGGGGGTGAAGAACGGGCCGAAATAGTGGCCGTTACTCATCACGTTGAACTTGGAATAGAGTCCATCGACGGTCAGCAGCAGCCGGTCGCCGAGCTTGGCCTGGAAGGTGGACGAGACGTTCAGCCGCTCGCGGCTTTCGTCATAATGGTAGAAGGCCGAGTCGCGCGGCGTGTAGATATTGGCGGCGCTGTTGACGAGCGACGCCGGGGTCAGACCCGCCGAGCTGGGTGTCCCCGCGATCAGGCCCTGCACCCCGGGCAGCCAGCCATGGATCGCGAACTGGTCGAACGCGCTGTAGCGCTTGGTATAGGAGGCCGCGACGACCAGGCCGATCGTCTTGTCCGTGTTGGCGAAGGAGGCGGTGCCGGAAAAGTCCGGGCTCGTCTTCTTGGCGAGCGTGTCATACATGCCGCCCGCCGAGACGGTGAGGTGCGCGCCGGTCTTTCCATCCAGCGGCTTGGCGGTGATGATGTTGACGGTCGCGCCGATGCCGCCTTCCTGGAGCTGCGGCACGGTGCTCTTGTAGATCTCGGTGCGCTGGATCATGTTCGGCGACAGCACGTCGAACGAGAATTCGCGGCCCGGATTGTCGGTCGCCATGATGCGGCCGTTGACCAGCACGGTGTTGAACTGCGGACCCAGGCCGCGAACGGTGATGAACTGGCCTTCGCCGCCGCTGCGATCGATGGCGACACCGGTCACGCGCTGCAACGAGTCGGCGATGTTGACGTCGGGGAACTTGCCGACATCCTCGGCCGACACCGCATCGACGATCATCGTCGAGTTACGCTTGATCGCTTCGGAGGATTTCAGGCTCGCACGAATGCCGGTGACGATGATGTCGCCGCTGCTGGGATCACCGGCAGTCGCGCCTTCGCCGGTCTGGACGTCGGGTGGCGTCTGGACCGAGGCGGTGGGAGTGGTCTGTGCCGCGAGGCTGCCGGGCAAGGCGATGCTCGCCACGGCACATAACCAATGAGCCTTTTTCATATCCCCTCCTTTTGTAACCGCGGTCGATTCGATCGTCGGCTTGACGTGCAACCTAGGTTTCACCGGCGCTAATAGTCAAATCAAAAAGTTGATCTGATATTTCAGAAAATGTTTTGCACATTTTTATGATTGACGGCGGGGCGCGTGTCGCCGCAAGAATGGGCTGTCCAACACGTTGATCCGTTTCGCCAATCGAGCGGACGGCGACGATGATATTTCAGGAGGGGGAATGACGGCCAACAGGATCGCGGGCTATCGCGTGACCCGTCTTCAATTTCGTCGCGACCGGAAAGTCGGGGATTCGCAGGTCGGTACGACCCAGGCGAACATCGTCGCCCTGGAACTGATCGACGAGGCGGGGCGCGTCGGCCTGGGGTTCGCGCAGGTCCTGTTTCAGCCCCTGCTGCCCGAGGCGACGATCGACTGGGCCTTCGGGCAGGAGGTCTTCCCGATGCTGGAGGGGCAGGAGGCCGGGGCCTTGGCGCTGCGCGTCGGGCGACCGCGCGGCGGCAATGTCCGCAAGATGCTCGTCCCGTTCGAGGAGGCGATCCAGCACGCGGTATGGGATCTGTTTTCGCAGAGTAGCGGCCTGCCGCTCTGGCGACTGCTCGGGGCACAGCGCGACACCGTCCCGGTCTATGCCAGCGGTCTCGACTTCCATCTGTCGGACCACGACTTTACCGAGTTGTTCGGCCGCGCCGCCGATGCGGGCTATCGCGGATACAAGATCAAGGTCGGCCACCCCGACATCGCGCGCGACCTGCATCGACTGGACCTGCTGCGCAAGGCGACGGGCGATGACGGCAGACCGGTGATGATCGACGCCAACGAAGCCTGGACGGCCGCCGAGACGCGGGCCGCGCTGGCAATGTTCGAGCGTGCCGGGCACCGCATCTACTGGATCGAGGATCCGATCCCGCGCGACGATTTCGACGGGCTTCGTCGGCTGCGGCTCGCCTGTCCGGACACCCGCGTCAACAGCGGCGAGTATCTGGACCTGTCGGGCAAGCGCAAGCTGCTCCAGGCCGATGCCTGCGACATGCTGAACGTCCATGGCCAGGTCAGCGACGTGATGCGTGCGGGCTGGCTGGCGGGCGAGCACAATGTCGAGGTGACGTTCGGGAACAGCTTCCTGGAGATCGGCGTCAACATGGCACTGGCGCTACCCGGCGTGCGGTGGCTGGAATACAGCTTCCAGAATTTCGAGCATCTGGTCGAGGAACCCTATGTGATCCGGGACGGCCTGATCCGGGGGCATGACCGGCCGGGTCACGGCCTGCGATTGAGCGAGGCGGTGCGATCGACCCACCATACGCCCGAGCCGCTCGATGAGGATGCGCTGCCGCCCGCGCCCGGCTGGGAGCGCCCGGCATGAGCGTCGGGTTGACGCCGTCGCTGGAGGAACCCGCCGCCGTGCTGGCGGCCGCGACCGATGGTGCGGCGGCGCGCCATTACGTCACCGGGCGACGCAAATGGGTGCTGCTGGTGTCGCTGGGCCTCGTGTTCTTCACGCTGCTCACCCTCTACGCATCCTGCCTTGGCGTGCTGTTGCCCAACCAGATCCAGAATATTGATCCCGCGGGCAAGGCGAAGACGCTGGGCATCATCTACGCGATCACGTCGGTGTTCAGCACGTTGACGACGCCGATCGCGGGCGCACTGTCGGATCGGACGCGCAGCCGCTTCGGACGCAGGACGCCGTGGATCGTCGTCGGCGCGACCATCGGCGGCGTCGCGATCATCCTGACCCCCCATGGCGGCGGGCTGGTGGGGATAACCGCGATCTGGCTTGTGTCCGTGGTCACGCTCAACGCGATGCAGCCCGCGATCACGACGCTGGTCGCCGATCGCTTTCCGCCCGAGGAGCGGGGACTCGCCTCGGGCGTCGTCGGCGGCGCGATGACGGCGGGCGTGTCGTTCGGCACCTTCTTCGCCGGTACGCTGGCCAGCCAGATCCCGCTGGCCTATGGCATCGTCGGCACCGCGATCATCGTCGTGTGCCTGGCGTTCGTGCTCGTCAATCCGGAGCCGCAGGTCGCGCTGCCGCCATCGACGCCGCTGAAGCTGGGCGCGTTCCTGAAGGGCTTCTGGATATCGCCGCGCGCCTATCCCGACTTCGCCTGGGCGTTCCTGGGCCGCTTTTGCATCTATATGGGCTATCAGGCGATCCTGACCTATCTGCTCTACATCCTCCAGGATCATATCGGGATGAGCCAGGGGCGCGCGAACCAGATGATCGCGAGCATGTCGATCGTCACCTTCGTCGCGCTGGTCGTATCCGGACTGGGCTCGGGCGTGCTGTCCGATCGCCTGGGGCGGCGCAAGCCTCTCGTCTTCCTCGCCAGCCTCATCATGGCGGCGGCGGTGGCGATGCCGCTGATCGTGCCGACGGCGCATGGCATGTTCGCCTATGCGGTGCTGATCGGACTGGGCTACGGCGCGTTCATGTCGGTCGACCTGGCGCTGATGACGCAGGTCCTGCCCAAGCCCAGGCCGGGCGAGGAGGATGCGACCGGCAAGGACCTGGGCATCCTGACCACCGCCGTCAACGTGCCGCAGATCCTCAGCCCGGTCATGGCCGCCGCGCTGCTGTCGGCGACGGGCAACAATTATACGGTGCTGTTCATCGTGTCGGGCGTCTTCGTCCTCGTCGGGTCGTTCCTCGTCCTGCCGATCCGGTCGGTACGATGACATGGCGTCGATCGGCGGCCGATTGGCACGGCTTAGGTGAGACCCGATTCATGCTGTCCGCCGCCCGTGCGCAGCATCTTTACGCCTTTTCCGCGGGAGATACGGAATGACATCACGCTTGATCGGAGCGGGCCTGGCTCTGCTGTTCGTCCACCCGGCCACGGCGGCGCAGCAACTGCCCCCCGCGCCCGTCATCCCCTCGGCTCAGGCAGGCGGCGTTCCCAATTCGCACGAGTCGTTCAGCGCCATCTCGCTGCCGGTGCCATCCGCCGCCATTCCGGTCGTGCTGCGCGTGTCGCCGCAGGGGGACGATGCGGGCGACGGATCGGCGGCGCATCCCTTTCGCACGCCGGAGCGCGCGCAGCAGGCGGTGCGGCGGCTCAACGGCGTCCATGACGTCACCGTCGAACTGGCGGACGGCGTCTATACCCTGACGGCGCCGCTGCGCTTCACGGCGGCGGATGGCGGGCAGGGCGGGCATGTCGTCCGCTGGACGGCGGCGGCGGGTGCGCATCCCGTGCTTTCGGGAGGTATGCCGGTCGGTGGCTGGACGCTGGCCGACCGCGCGCGCGATATCTGGGTCGCCGATGTGCCGCGTGGCCTCGACCCGCGCCAGCTCTGGGTGGCGGGCCGCATGGCGCAGAGGGCGCATGTCGCGATCCCCCGCAAGGCCGTCGCCTTCACCGCAACGGGCATGACGATCGTCGATCCCGCCTGGCGCTTCCTGGCAAGCCTGCCCGACCAGTCGCGTATCGAGGTCGAGCAGACCGGGTTCTTCACCGATCGCCGCGCCGTCGTCGACCGGATCGACGGCGATACGATCCGGATGCAGCAGCCCGGCTGGCGCAACAACCTGATCGGATACGACACGCTGGCCAAGACGCTGGCGGGGGACAAGGGGCGGCTGTTCCTGGTCAATTCGCTCGCCTTCCTGCGTGACGGGGGGCAGTGGTTCGTCGATCCGGCGGCGGGAAAGCTCTATTACAAGCCGATGGCCGGTGAGGACATGGCCCGGATCGCCGTCGTGCTGCCCCGGCTGGAGTCGCTCGTGTCGATCGCGGGCAGCTATGACCGGCCGGTGACCGATCTGGGTTTCGATGGTCTTGCGTTCCGCCACACAAGCTGGCTCGCCCCCTCCAGCGCGGAGGGTTACGCCAGCCAGCAGAGCGGTTCCTACCTCGCCGGGCTGATCCCCGGCTTCCCGGAGGATCCCATCCGCGATTGTAGCTGGGGCTGCTGGGCGTTCGAGACGATGCGCAATCGCTGGCGCCAGCAACCCGCCGCGGTGCAGGTCGCGGCGGCGGTGCGCGTGACGTTCGACCGGGCCGAGTTCACGCAGCTGGGGCAGGTCGCGCTGGGCATCGGCAACAATCCGGAAGCCAATGACAGCGGCATCGGCTACGGTGCGGCGGGCGTCGAGGTGCGCCGCAGCCGCTTCGGCCAGCTCGCGGGCGGGGCGATCATGGTCGGCGGCATCCTGCCCGATGCGCATCATCCGCCTCGGCCTGAGATGGGCGTGCGCAATGTCGTCATCGCCGACAATCGCATCGAAACCGTGTCGCAGGACTATAAGGAACAGGCCGCGATCCTCGTCACCTATGCGGCGGGTACGGTGGTCATGCATAACGACGTGTCCGACGCACCCTATGACGGGATCGACATCGGTTGGGGCTGGGGCGTCAACGATCCGGGCGGCAGCGGCGCCTATCGCACCCGGACGCGCGGCTATTACGACCAGCCGGGCAATATCGTGTACGATACGCCCACGATCCTGCGCGATACGGTGGTGCAGGGCAACCGCGTGCACAAGGTCAAGCAGTGGTTCGCCGATGGCGGGGCGATCTATCACCTCTCGGCCGATCCGGGCGCGCTGATCGCCGAGAATTTTGTCTATGACGTGCCCGGCGGCATCGGCCTCTATCTGGACGAGGGATCGCGCTACGTCACCGTCCGCCAGAATGTCATCCAGGGCGTCGGCGTCTGGCTGAACGCGAACACGATGGACAGCTATCGCCCGCATCGCACCACGCTGGACAATGTGGCGACGGGCAACTGGTATGACGGCGGCCGCCTGAACGGATCATGGGACGCCTATATGGACAACCGGCTGATCGACAATGTGAAGGTGCCGCCCGGTCAGTGGCCCGCGGCGGCGCGTGCGGTGATCGATGCGTCCGGTCCCAGGGCGGACGAGGCGAAATGAGCCAGCCGGGGAATTCTCAGCCGCTCGGAGCCGGTGGCGGCGGCCGTCGCAAAGCGGTAGGAGCGAAGGTCATGAAAGAGCCCGTTTCCGTCAAACGTCCACGTACCCGGATCACCAAGGTCGACGAACCGGTCGAGTCCGGCCGCCGCCTGGGCGAGATGGCCTATCGCCGAATCCTGGAAGGCCTGTTCGACCGGCGGATTTCGGCGGGGTCGTTCATTTCGCAGAGCGAGTTGATGCAGTTGCTCGACCTGCCGATCCAGCCGCTTCGCGACGCGCTCCGCGTGCTGGAGACGGAGGGCATCCTGAAGATCCATGCCCGGTCCGGCATCGAGTTTCTCAAGGCCGATCTGGAGCTGGCGCGTTCCACCTATCAGTTCCGGTCGATCATCGAGCGCTCCGCGGCACGCGCCTTTGCGGAAACCGCCGACACCGCCGAGATCACCAGGCTGATCGCCGATCACCGCGCGCTCCTCGAGCGGCTGGAGTCGGGGCAGGCGGACGAGCGTGCCGCCGACGAGATCGAGCAACTGGAACAGCGCTTCCACAGCAGCATGATCGCGGCGCTGCGCAATCCGATGATCGAGACGACGGCACGGCGGCTGAAAAACTATGTCGCGGTCATCCGCCTCGACCTGACCGCGACGACGCCGCGCATGATCCGCACCATCCGCGAGCATCTCGACGTGCTCGACGCCTGTCTGGCGCGCGATCCGGCGGCGGCGGAGGCGGCGCTGGGCTATCACTTCCAGGCCGCGTTGCAGCGGATCCTCGGCATGGTCTGAGCGCCGCGCCGAGGCGGTAAGGCGGCGGCGTGGAGAGCGTCGTTTGGCGGAGGCGATGACGGGCCGACGCGGTCGGCTTGCCGATATTCGACGATCGAACGCCCACTCGACGGGTTCGTCGGCACGGCCGGCCAGGTCGCTGCCGGGTCCACAGGGATGACGCCAGTCCGCGCCCCTCGTCCAGCGCCACCAGCGCGACGCATCACCGCCAATGTCGCGGCCTTCTGGACCGATGTGAAGGACTATCAGACGACGATCGTCGACGTGGAGCGCAACGGCGTCAGCTTCTTCACCAACGCGGCCAAGGTTCGTACCCGCGGGGTCGAGGCTGATGTGCGAGCGGCCCCGACACGCTGGCTGACGCTCTATGGATCGGGCACCTATGACGATGCGCGGTACATTTCCTATGCGAATGGGCCGTGCCCCATCGAGGTCACGGGGCGAACCCTGTGCGATCTGAGCGGCCAGCGGCTGCCGGGCGTCTCGCGCTGGGCCGTCTCGGCCGGGGGAGAGGTTCGCACGACGCTGCGCAGGACGTCGGGCGAGGATCACGAAGCCTATCTGGGATCCGCTAACAGCTATCGCTCCACGACCAACAGTACCGCCAGCCTCAGCCGCTATTCGGGCATTCCGGGCTATGCGCTGCTCAATATCCGGTTCGGGATCCGGTCGGCGGATGGCCGCTATGACATACAATTCCGGGGTCGCAACCTGACCGACGCGACCTATTACCTGTCACTCGCCGCCAACAATGCCGATGCCATCACCGGGACGCTCGGCGACCCCGAACCTATGGCCTGACGCTTCGGACCAAATGGTAGAATGGTCCCCGGCGTTCGTCGCTCACAGCGTTCCGCCTTCGGCAAGCGTCTTGAGCTGGTCGGCCATCGCGCCCCAGCCGCCCTCGAAGCCCATCGCCCGGTGCTGCTCCAGCGCCTCGTCGGTCCAGTGCCGGGCGGTCGCCGTGAAGCGGGTGCCCGCGCCGTCCTCCACGATCGCGAACAGCCCGACCAGGAACGGGCCGCTCGGCTGCCAGTCGCCCGTGAACGCGTCCGTAAAGACGAAGCGGCGTTCGGGCTGGAAGTCGAGGATGATGCCTTCATTCGGCATTTCCTCGCCATTGGGTCCGTGCATCACCACCAGGCTGCGGCCGCCGGGTCGCCATTCGATCTCTCGCGTCGCGGCACGCCAGGGGCGGGGGCAGAACCAATCGTCGAAGCGATCGATCATCGTCGTCCATACGGTGGCGACGGGTGCCTCGATATGTCGTTCGACGCTGAGTTCGCGGTTCATGCCCTCTCTCTCCTTTGTATAGCAGTGTGACGTCGCGCTTGAAATGCCGAACGCCGACGTCCTTGGCCTGGACGGAGGTGCCCTGCTGTGCGGCCGGCATTATCGCTTTTTGGGCCGCTCGCTCATCGAGGTACGCACCAGATTGCTGAAGATCAACCGCACAAGATCGACCTGGCGATTGCTACCGGTCTTCACGAACACCTGTTTGAGATAGCCGCGCGCGGTGCCCAGCTTGACGTGGAGCGACTGGGCCGCGGTCGCCAGCGTCTGCCCCGACGCCAGCAGGCACGCCAATTCGGTTTCCACGCGCGACAGCCGAAAGAGCTTGCACACCGGTTCCGCGAGCTGGTGAATGTCGAGGCCGGGGTCGACGAAGAAGAGCAGCGCGCCGTCCCCGTCGTCGAGGTCGGAGCGAGGCGCACGCACGAACGACGTGACCAGGGGCGGGCCATGCTCGCGCCGCAGCATCAGAAGCGGCATCCGGTCGCCCGCCTTCGCGACGCCATTTTGCGAAAGGACATATTGGATCGCCGTCAGCAATGTCGCCGCGTCGCTCCGGTCGGTCGCCTGCACCTGGCCGCGATGTTCGCGGATGCCGTCCTGTCGATCCATCAGCAGGCGCGCGGTATCGTTGGCGAAGGCGATATGGCCGTCACCCGACAACAGCACGATACCGATCGCGACGAGGTTCAGCCCCGCCTCCACCCCGCTCGACCGACGCTGCGCCAACCGCATGAACTGCCACAGGCGCATATAGGCCGCGACGCTTGGCCAGTCGCGCAGGCACGCAATCTCGACCTCGCGCCGCTGCTCCTCGTTCGGTTGACCGAAGACAAGGTTGACGAACGTGCTGGCATGGCCGGGCGTCCGCTGGACCGGGATCACCAGCGTCGTCGTGGCGGGGGACACGGGCTGGCGTTCGAACCAGATCGGCACGGGCGCGTGATGGCCGATCCGGGGTTCGATCTGCTCCGCAAAGCGTAGCAGCGCGGCCTGAGCGGCCTCGTCCAGCCCCTCGGCTGCAAGGCAATGCGTCTCTCCCTGGTCCGGTACGCTGGTCAACGCCCAAGCGTCGGCGCCCAGGCTTCTCGCGAAGTGGCGGATGATAAGACCGACGTCGTCGGAAGATGCGGCGGTCGATCGGTCGACGTCGTCCAGCGTGACGCGCGCAAGACGCTCATGCGCGCAAGTCGCCGCTACCATCGGTGAATGCCGAATGCTCTCCCAATCGTGCATCGACATCGTTGTGCCGCGCGCGAAGGCTCCCGAAGAGAGCATTGGCAGATCTTCTTCTGCCGACAACGCACCACCTCTCCAAAGATGGATCCCGATTCCCTGTGTCGGGTGTCCCCTTCTACGCCAACAGAAGAGCTTGGGATTGGATCCTTCGCATCCCGATTTGAAACAGGCGTCCACCAACAAAAATGACAAGACCCTCATTTGGGGGTGGTCGACGCCGACGATTGGGGGGAGCGCTCGCCCGCGAATGGGAGGAATGGTTAACCAAACATTAACGATATTTCATGATCCGTCCGGTCCGCAGCGTTGCCGGGCTTCTGAAATTGCCGGGATGACCGGCCAACAAGGGGTGCTTGACATGAAATCGAGTCTTCTGATCGCCGCTTCCATTCCGGTATTGGCCTGGACCGTGCCCGTGGGCGCCCAGACCACCGACCCCGCCCAGAGCTACACGGCGACCAACACCGGCAATGCGGCAGGCAATGATGTGGCGAGCAGCGCCTATAATACCGACAACACCAACAATTCGACCAACAACAGCAACAACACCTCTTCGAACTCGCAGGCATGGACGGACAATACGAACCGTTCGACCACCGACAATTCGAACTACACGCGCACGAACGCGTCGACCAACGACAGCGGCAATACGGCGACCACGACCTGGACCGACTCGTCGGATCGCTCATGGACCGACAATGCGAACCGCTCGACGACGGACAACTCGAACAATTCGCGCACCAACAATTCGACGAACGACAGCAACAACACGGCCAGCACGGCCTGGACCGACTCGTCGAACCGGTCGATGACGGACAATTCGAACAATTCGCGGACGAACAATTCCACGAACGACAGCAACAATACGGCCAGCTCGACCTGGACGGATTCCTCGAACCGGTCGATGACCGACAATTCCAACAATTCGCACACGACGACGGACAGCAGCGGCGCTTCGGGCGCACAGGTGGCGGCCAATAACGGCAGCACCGCGACTGACAGCCGTAACCAGTCGGTGACCAGCACCGACAATGCCGACCGCTCCATGACCGACAATTCGAACCGCTCGGTCAACACCACCAACTCGTCGGCCAGCGGCGCGCAGGTCGCCGCGAACAATGGCGGCTCGGCCTCCGACAGCCGTAACCAGTCGGTGACCAACACCGACAATGCGGATCGGTCCTACACCTATAACGATCATGCCGATCGCTCGACGGTGAATACCGACAATGCCAATCGCTCGACGAACACGAGCACCACATCGGCCTCGGGTGCGCAGGTCGCCAATAACGGCGGCGGATCGGCGACCGACAGCCGCGACCAGTCGAACAACTCGCGCATGACGACGACGAACACCGACAATTCGGCGAGCGGCGCGCAGGTGGCGGCGAGCGGTGGCAGCATGGCGAGCGACAGCCGCAACCAGTCGACCACGACGCATACGTCCACGTCCAGTGCCTCGGGCGCGCAGGTCGCCAATAACGGTAGCGGTTCGGCCAGCGACAGCCGCAATCAGTCGATGACCGACAATTCGCAGGTCAGCTCGGCCAGTGGCGCGCAGGTGGCGGCGAACAACGGCAATGCAACCGACAGCCGTAACCAGTCGACGACCGACAATTCGCAGACCAGCTCGGCCAGCGGCGCGCAGGTGGCGGCGAACAACGGCGACGCGATCGACAATCGCAACCAGTCGACCAACGACAATTCCGACCGCCGCAACACGGCCCGGAACTCGGGCAGCGGATCGGTCGCGACCAATGGCGATGCGAGCTATGCCGACAGCTCGTCGCGCAGCACCGGCTATGCGACCGCCGGAACCGGCGCAGCCTCGACGTCCAACGTCTTCGGCGCGAGCGCGGTCGTGTCGTCGGCGACCCTGGCCAGCTATGTCACCGGCGTTCGGGTCGACTATGGCCAGACCCCCGGCGGCGCGACGGCCTCGGTCGACAACAGCCTGACGACCGGCGACGGGGCGTTCCAGAACCTGGCGGGACTACAGTCGCTCAACATGAACACCGGCGTCGGCGCATCGCAGAATTCGGCGGTGAACGTCAGCGTTTCGGCCGGGGCGATCAACCTCGGTGGTGGTCAATAACAGGCAGTGGGTGGGGAGGGCGGTGGCAACGCCGCCCTCCCGTCTCTCTGCGATCGGTCGGGAGCACGACACATGCGTATTCTCTTCCTGGGTGCGACGCTGTTGACGGTCGCGATCCCCGCGGCGGCAACGGCCCAGACCGCCCCGACGACCACGGCCGAACCCCAGGCGTCACCATTTGGCAGCGCCGCGCCGGTCGACAACGCACTGCTCGGAACGGTCACCGGCCAGTCGGACCTGTCCCAAGTGATCCGTGCCCAGAACAGCAGCACGGTCAGCGGCAACAGCGTCAGCGGTCATTCGGAGACGGGCACGATCAGCTTCGACCAGAATAGCTTTCAGGGCCTGAACGGCCTGTCGCTGCTCAGCGCGAATACCGGAAACAATGTTTCCATCAACTCGTCGCTGAACGTCAACGTCGCGATCAACCAATAGCCATGGGGCGGGCGGCGCGAGCGCGGCTGATCGGGTTCGGGGGGATGCTGACGCTCGCGGGTTGCACGGCGATGCCGCTGCCCGAGGGCGGGAACAGCGTCAATTTCTCCTCGACGCTCAATTTCGGAACGCCCGTCACCAGCCTGATCGGCCGTCGCTTCGAAACCGTGGTGCGCCAGCAATACGACTTCAGTTGCGGTTCGGCCGCACTCGCGACGCTGCTTCGCTTCCATTATGCCGATCCGCAGAACGAACAGAGCGTCTTTCTGGGCATGTTCCGCGATGGCGACCGGGCTCAGATCCGGCGGCTCGGCTTTTCGCTGCTCGACATGAAGCGCTATCTGGCGGCGCGGGGGATCGCGGCGGACGGCTTCAAGGTCAGCATCGAGCAGATCGCCAAGGCGCGCATTCCCGGCATCGCGCTGATCGACTTCGAAGGCTATCGCCACTTCGTCGTCGTCAAGGGGATCGATGACGATACGCTTCTTCTCGGCGACCCGTCGCTCGGCCTGCGGCGCGAGACGATCGGGCGCTTCGCCAGGCAGTGGAACGGCGTCTTCTTCATCATCAGCGGTCGTGATGCGGTGGGGCGATCGCATTTCAACATGCCCGCCGACCTGGCGCGCGCGCCGCGTGGTCGGCCCTTCCTGCCAGCCGACCCGCTGGAAAGCGCGCAACTCGCCTTGACCCGCCCCCGTCTCGGAGAATTTTGACATGCCGCTCGCGATCCTGTTCGCCGCGGCGCTGGCGACCGCCGCGCCCGAATCCGACGATCCACGTCGTGTCGGCGATGCGGCGCCGGTGCCGGATCGCGAATTGGCGACGATGCGCGGCGGGCTGATGCTGCCCAACGGGCTGAACGTCGCGATCGGCATAGACATCCAGACGCGCATCGACGGCGTGCTGGCGCTCCACACCATCTTCTCCAGCGAAGCGCCGGGCGTGCGCGTCTTCACCAATGGCGCGACCGGCCAGGCGCAGGTGCCCGGCACCGTCACCGTCGGGACGGGCGAGCCCGACTGGCCGACCGTCTCCGTCTCGCGCACGCCGACCGGGACCATCGTGACCGCGCCGGGGGCGGGATCGCCGGGCGTCAACATCGTGTCCGGACCGACGACCGGCTGGCTCGACGCCTCGGGCCAGACGCCGGTGCCGGTCACCCCGAACGGACCAGCCGTCGCGGCGAGTTCGGGGACGATCCGGCTGACCAGCGACGATCGCGGCAGCCAGGTGCAGTTGCTGACCCCGACGACCGAGATACGGCACCTCGTCGGTCAGGCGACCGGCGCGGTGGTGTCCAACACCGCCAATGACCGGGTCATCGACACCGTCAGCACCGTCAACGTCAACCTGGTCGGACTGCCCGCCGGACTGATGAACGGCGTCCTGATGGTCAACCGCATCGCCACCGAAGCCGCCGGATCACGCTGAACCCCATGACGAAGGAACGATCATCGATGCGACCATCGGCCTCTTTCGCGCTCCTTTCGCTGGGCCTGATCGCCGCGCCATCGCTGGCCCAGCAACAGGTGCCCGCGACGACGGGTGTGGACGGCGGCAATGAGGATCTGCGTCGCACGCTGGCCGCCGAACGCCAGGAGCTGGAACGCCAGCAACGCGCGCTGGACGAGCAGCGGGCGCGGATCGATCGACTGGAGGCGCGGCTTTCCGGGCGTGGCGATGCCGCGACGCAATCGGCGCAGACCGCGCTGCCGCCGGGCGGGGTGCCGTTGCCCGCCTCGCCACCGCCGGTCCCACCGCCCGCGACGGCCGTCGCCTCGACGGCGGGGGGAGAGGTGCAGACGGTCGGCGAGGCACCGTCCGACCAGCGTCAGGTGCAGGTCGCGGTGCTGGCCGAACAGGGCGGCATCATCACCAAGGCCAGACGCGCGACGATGGAAGTGAACTTCGAATATGCGCGCGCCGACCGCAATCAGGTGGTGTTCCGGGGCGTGCAGATTCCCGAGGCGGTACTGATCGGCGTCTTCGACATCAACGAAAGCCGACAGGATGTGCTGACGGTCGGCGCGGTCGGGCGACTGGGGCTGACCAGCCGCCTCGAGATCAACGGGCGGCTGCCCTTCGTCTATCGCTCGGACAAGTCGGTGCTGGCGCCGGTCGCCAATCCCGGCCAGCCCAATGCCGGGCAACTCGATCGGCCGGTCAGTGGCGCGAACATCGGCGATATCGACTTCGGGCTACGCTATCAGATCACCGATGGGCGCAACGGCGCGCCATATCTGATCGCGGGCGTGCAGGCGGTGGCGCCGACGGGCACCGATCCGTTCAGCGTGCCGCGCGATCCGCTCGGCAATGCGCTGAAGGGAGCGACGGGGGCGGGATTCTGGGGCGTCACGCCCAATTTGACCGCGATCCTGCCGACCGATCCGGCGGTGCTGTTCGCCACGCTCGGCTACACCTATAATTTCGCGCGCACGATCAACCGCCAGATCGGCGCAGCCTATATCGAGCGTGTCGCGCCGGGCAGCCAGCCGTCCGCCAGCGCAGGCATCGCGATCGCGCTCAACCCGCGCACGTCGATCAGCTTCGGCTATGCGCACACCTGGGCGATGGGCACCAGGACGCGGGTGCGGGCGCTCAACCAGACGACGCAGGAACTGGGCGACGCGATGACGGCCGTCAGCCGTGACCTTCAGATCGGCCGCCTGTTGCTCGGGGTGAGCTATCGCACGTCGCCGAGCACGACGATCAACTGGAATGTCGAGGTCGGCGCGACCGACGACGCGGCGGATGTGCGCACGACGTTGCGTATCCCGTTCACCTTCACCGCCTATTGAAGGATCAGCGAACGCGGACCTCCATCGCCACGCGACGGTTCCCGGGGGCGACTTCCTCGTCGTCGCGCATCTCCAGCAGCGGTCGGCCATCCATCGCCCAGTGGACGCGGCGCACGCGTGCGTCGCGCCCGTCACCGCCGACGCCATTGCCCCAGCTATGATAGATATAGAGCGGGTTGCCATCCTCGTCGCTGGTGAAGCTGCCATGTCCCGGCCCCTGCTCGTATCGGCGATAGTCTCGCTCGCCCGCTGGCATCGGCACGCTTTTCTGGAGCGGCGACGACCATTTGCGCCACGCATCGATACGCGTCGGATCGCTGTCGAGCGGCGCGGAGATGCCGTTGACGACATAGGTCGGGCTGACCCCCGAACTGGAATAGACCAGCGTCACCCGCCCGCCATGGACGAGCGCGAACGCGCCCTCGGCCAGGTTTTCCTCCACGGAGGTCTCCGGGGCGATGATCGGCGACGCCGGCCCGGACAGCCGGGTGGGGTCATCGGGGTCGACCCTGGCGATCCACGTCAACGGATCGCCCATCGCGCCGGAGGTCGGAATGTAACGCTGCGACCATGTGTAATAGCCCTGACCGCGCAGCTCGAAATAGGACATGTCGAGGCTGATATTGGCGGGCATTTCGGGGCGCCCCAGCAGTGTGCCGTCGGCGTTGCCGATCGCCATCGGCTTCGACCAGTCGGCGGGATTGGCGGGGTCGCCGCCGTCGCGGAGCTGGATGATATGCGACTGCACCGTCGACCATGACCCGCCTTCGTTCGACCGGTCGTCGGTCGGGTTGAAGCAGGGCGCGAATAGGATCGACAGCTTGCCGCCGATCTCGTGGATTTCCGGCGCCCAATAGCATCCGGCGATCACCCGGCCGGCCGCCGTGGCGTCGCGGCGGGTCCGTCGATTGAGCAGGTCGACTTCGCGGTCGCGGCCGCCATGTTCGTCGCTGAGACCTTCGATCGTGTCCGCGATGCGAAGCGGCAGGTGGGCCGAGCCGACATTGTCGTTGTTCGTATCGTCGGTGGCGGTGAAGAGGTAGCGGACCCGTCCGTCATGCTCCCAGCGATAGATATCGGGATCGGCGCGGTTGTAGGCGAAGATCGCCGGATAGCGAGGCTGGCGGATGGTGCCGTGAACCCGGTAAAGGCCGGGCGTGGAAAGCTGTGCCATATCGGCGGCGTCCCAATCCACCGCGCGCGTGGCGGTGGAGCCGTCCGAATAGCCGAGCGTCACGCGCACCTTGGCGAGGTCGCCGGTCCGGCCCCGGGCAATGACCTGGGGGGCGACGTCCGCGGTGCGGTTGACGATGCGGCCGAAGCGCGCGGTCAGCGCCGTCGCGGTGGCGGCATCGATCGGCAGCGTGTCCTGGGCGGTGACCGTCACGACACCGGTGCGAACCCCGCCGACATTGCCGGTCGAGGCGATCCGTCCGCGCCGTCCACCATGTGCCGGATAATAGGGCGTTTCACGCCATTCCACCCGGGCGAGGTCGGCGACCGTCGTCCAGCGCGGCTGGCCTGCGCGGTCGGTCCATGACACGACATAGTGGCGGTTCGCGCTGTCCCAGATGGCACGTGGCTGGCCAATCCCCTGATCGGATTGCAGGTCCAGCGTGCCGAGCTCGACGAACTCGCCGGATTTCGGATCGCGTTGGAAGATGACCGTCGCCGAGGGGGCGGGGTCCGGAACGCCGTCCATGTTCACGCGGCTCGCGATGACGCCGATCGATCCGTCGGCGAAGTGGAAGAGGGACGGATCGGCCACGCCCCGGAGCGCCACGCGATCGACACCGGTATAGGTGCCGCGCGCGAAGACGATGCCGTAATCGTCGTTCATCGGGGTCATCAGTCCATCGGCTCCGGTCAGCGACAGATGGACGCTCCGCGCGACGGTCGGCTGGTTCGCCTCCTGCGCAGTCGAGGGAGTGCGCGCATAGGCCTCGAGCTGGCGGGCGGACTTGCCCAGCAGCGTGACGTTGAACGTCTTGGTCAGGGTCGTGCCATCCGGTCGCATCAGCGTTCCGTCGAGACGGGTCCGGCGTGCGCCCTCATCGGGGTTCGTCAGGACTCCTTCGGGCAGGGCTCGGCCATCGGCGCGCCAGGTGGCGACATATCCCGCAGGCACCGGCAGCCTCGTTCCCGATGCCAGGACCGGGGCGACGACCCAGCGTTCGGCAAGGGCGGCCTCGTCGGCTGCGACCGCGTTCCAATGGGCCACCAGACGGGCATGCTCCGCCGCGGTGATCGGCAACACCGTGCCGTGGCGCGGGGACTTTGGCAGGTTGAACCGACGCGGATAGGACCACGCGATCTTGCCATCGGGCGATTGGGTGGCGAGCGATTGGGTGGCGAGCGGGATATATCCGACGCCGCCATAGTCATCGACCCACAGGAAATACCGGAACCCGCTCGTATCGCCGGGATTGGCGCGGAAGGCCGTCGGGCCCTCCACCTCGGGCGTTCCGGCGCGACGGCCGATGCAGCGATCGATGATCGTCCACGCGCCGGAACGTCCATCGGCGCGGAGGTTGGTGGATGTCTGCGCGAGGATGTCGCTCGACGGACAGCCCGCCGCGTCGCTGACCTTGGTGAAGCGGTAATATCGGCCCTTGTCGGCCATGACCGTCGCGTCGATCATGCCCTTGGCCTTGACCGCACCGGGAACGTCGTCGGCCTTGAACCACGGCTCGGGCGTGGTGAAGGTGCGGAAGTCGCGGGTCGTCGCGCGCAAGATCTGCGGGCCGTCGCCATCCTCGACCTTGTGGTCCGCGTCCTTGTAGAGCGTGGAGGTCCAATAGACGACATAGGCGCCGATCGCCGGGTCGTAGGTGGCCTCGGGCGCCCAGGTCATACCGGCATCGGGCAGGTTCACGCGGACATGCCGCTGCTTGCCCCAGTGGATCAGGTCGGTCGATTCCCAGATTTCGAGATGCCGGCTGCCCCGGCTCGTCGAACCGCCCCAGCCGGTTCGACCCGTCGAAAGGTCCGTGGCGAGCAGGAAGAAGCGATCCCCCTCGGCCGAGCGCATGATGAAGGGGTCGCGGAGGCCGCGCGTGCCCTCGTGCGATTCGAGGATCGGCCGGGCGTCGTTCAGGCTCTTCCATTGCAGCGCGTTATTGCCCTCGGACACGGCGAAACGGAGCTTCTCGCCGTCGATCGTGTTGCCGGTGAAATAGACGAACATATAGGCGGAGGGCGGATGCGCGGCTGGCGGCGCGGCCTTTACGATCACGTCGATCGGGACGGATACGGACGCATGGCCCGGCATCGCGACCGTGGCGGTCAGGCGCACGCGGCGGTCGGCCCGGCCGCGCGTGACGCGCCCCTTGCGAACGATATCGGCGCCTCGGCCGCGATCGGCGTCGGAAATGACAGCGGGATCGGACGAGCGCCAACTGATCCGTGCGTGACCCGGGTCTCGCACGTCAGCGAGCCCGGTCAGCGTCGACGCGTCGTCGGGCAGCGTCAGGTTTCCGCGAACCGGGGAAGCGAAGGCGGGCTGGTTGCGCAATGCCTGCGCGACGGCGTCGGTCGCCGGATCGGCGGCCGGGGCCGCCGCCGTCAGGGCAAGGCAGACGATGCTCAGGGGACGCAGCGCGCCATTCATTCGGACTCTCCCGGTAGCGGCGATGGCAGCCGCGGCGCCTCGTCACATCATTACCCGTTCATTATGTCCGACATTTGCCCGGTCGCAAGGGGCTTCATATCGTATTGCGCTGTGTCCGTGCGAGGTTCACCATCGGGTGATGATCAGCCTGCTCGCCATTGCCATAGCCTTCGCCGCGCAACCCGGCGCGACCGTCACGCCGCCGGTACAGGCGGGCGCGTGGGACGTGCGGTCGAAGGTCGTCGACCTCGCCATACCGGGCGTCCCCGGCTTCTTCGTCCGTATGGCGCGGGGCAAGAGCAAGGCGGAGCGCAAGCAGGTCGCGGCGGGGCAGGGTATCGAGGCGCTGCTCGCACCCGACCCCAAGGCGCAGTGCCGGATCGAGAGCCAGACCGTCGCCGATGGTCGCTACGCGCAGACGCTGGCCTGTCCGCAGAAGAAGGGCACGCCGATGCGCATCGTCCGCTCGGGAAGCTATAGCGCGACGGGCTTTGTCGGGCAGGCGATCGTCACCGGTACGACCCCGAAAGGCGCGCTGCGGATCGTGCTGGACCAGCAGGCGAGCCGCGTCGGGGCGTAACGCGGCGACGCTACTCAGCCTTCCTTCGGTACGAGCGCCTGCCGGATCGGCTCGACCCACTGGTCGCGATCGATATCGTACAGGATGAAGTCGCTGTCGAATTGCCAATAGGCCCAGGGAAAGCCGTGCGCTTCCGCCTCGCGGCGGACCGTCGCGGTGTAGCGGGCCCGCGCCGCCATCGGCGTGCCGCTCTTCTCATAGGCGCCGAACTCCCCCATCAGCACGGGGCGGTCATTGGCCTTCGACCAGGCCCCCACCTTGTCGTAATCGGCGTTGATCCGCGCTTCGTCGGCGGCGGTGAACGGCACGCCCTTCACACCGACCATGTCGTGCGCCCAGGGCGCGCCCTGATGGGTGAAGCGGAACGGCTCATAGGAATGGAAGGTGACGAGGATATTCCGGTCGTCCTTCGGCAATTCCAGCTTGGGCAGTTCCTCCAGATTATTCCAGCGGCTGGGCCCGATGACCAGTGTGCGCGTCGGATTGGTCGCCCGGACGACGGGGATCAGTTTGCGCAGCATCGCGTTCCAGCGCGCATCGTCCAGCGGCGCATGTGGCTCGTTGAGCAGTTCGAAAAGCACCGTGTCGGGCGCGTTGCGATATCGCTCGCCGATCTGGGTCCAGAAAGCGATCAGCTTGGGCTCGCACGCGTCCGGTTCCGCCGAGCATAGGTTGAAGTCGTGTTCGTCGATGATGACGCTCAACCCCGCCGCCGTGGCGTCCTTGACGACCCCGTCGAGCGTCCTCAGCCATTGCGGATCGAGCCGGTTCTGCGCGTCCATATGGCCGAAGGACTGAAGGACCACGCGGACAAAATCGAACCCGCCCTGTCTGATGATCCGGAAATGGCGCGCCTTGAACCGCGCCTTCGCCGGAACGCGCCAGATCGGGTCGTAACCGAGGATATTGACCCCCCGGTGAAGATGCGAGGCCGTGCGCCAGGCCGGGCCGGACATCGCCGCTGCCGAGGTGGTCGGCTGTGGCGTCGCCTGGCTTGCGGCGTTGGCGGGTGCGGCGAGGACCATGGCCGAGGCCAACAACAGGGACATGCACCGCACAGAGCCAAACCTTTCGACAACCGGGAAATATGTCGTCCGACGATAGACGCTCCGGCCCATCCTGTCCTCCACGCGTTTCCATGTCCGGCGTCAGCGCAGGATGATGTTCGCACCGTGCTTGTGCGCGCGGATTTCCTCTTCGGTCAGCCCGTTGATCTCGTGCGGGAAGATGAGCCAGTCGTTCGTCTCGTGGACGAAATAGTCCGGCCTCAGATCGGTGACGTTGCGCGAGGGCTTGTAATAGACGGTGGCGACCTTCACCTCGTCGGGAATATTCCTCCGGCACCGCAGATGGAGTTCGTTCAGCAGCGCGCGGATCGAGCGCCCGGAATCGAAGACATCGTCGATCAGCAGCAGGCGATCCTCGGGGTCGAGGACGTCCACCAGATGGCCCAGGCCGTATATGCGGACCTGCGGCTCCTGCTGGTCGATGCCGGTGTAGGAGGCGGTGCGGATCGCGATGTGATCGCTCTGCACGCCGCGATATTCGAGCAGTTCCTGAACCGCGATGCCGACCGGCGCCCCGCCGCGCCAGATGCCGACGATATGCGTCGGACGAAAGCCGGAGTCGAAGACGAGATTGGCGAGGCGGAACGAATCCTCCAGAAGCTGATCGGCGGACAGGTAGATTTTGGTGGTCACGGATGGTCCATCATCGTTGCAAGGCGGGTGATCGATGCCGCCGGAGTTCCGTCATCCCGGCAAAGGCGGCGATCCTCGGCTATCGTCAAACGCGGCTCGTCGGAGGCGTCGACATGGTTCGGGACGACGCGATTTCCTTAAAGCCCGTTTGAAAACGCGCCGCAAGCATGTTCCCGGGAGATCAGAATTTGGCGATCAGCGTCACGCCGCCGATCATCAGGACCGCGCCGAGCGCCCGCCAGGGGTTCATGGCATGCGGCTCCATCCGCAACAGGCCGAAGTGATCGATCGCCAGGCTGGCGATGATGTTCGCGGTGATGGTGATGCCGTTGACCGGCCCGGCGCCCAGCTTCTGGATCAGCAGGAAGCCCGCGAAGACCGCGACCGCGCCGACGATGCCGCCGAGTGGCGCCCACCAGGGCATGGCGGCCAGGTCGCCCGCCACGGGCAGGGGCTTTGGCATGCAGGCGAACAGGGCCAGGGTCAGGAAGAGGACGAGCATGAACGAGATCGACGTGGCAAGCCACGGGTTGCCGATCGACTTGTTGAGCTGTCCCCCCATGGCCGCTCCCGCCGCCTGAAGCATCCCGGCGACGAAGATGAAAGGAAAGGCCCAGACCGTGTTCATCGTGAGCATCCTCTCAAAGATCGGCTGCTCAACATCGGATCATCCTGAAATATCCCGTCGCATGGGGACATGGCGATCATTTCATGGAGTCATCATCGAAATGCCATGCGGAACGGGTCTCGCCACGCCGGATGCCGCCATTGCCGACAATTCCACGGGCTGGAACAGCGAGGAGACATCCAGACGCGAAAAACAGCGACAAATGGGCTGGCGCCCGATGGCTGCAACGCCCTAATCCCTTGCGGATGCACACGCGTTCCACCGTCCCGCACGAGATCATGAGCCATGCGGATTTCAAGACGCTTGCGCAGCCCGCGCCGTCGGTGACCTTCGCCTATGGCAGCGATCCGCTCGAGCATGTCGAGTTTTGGAAGCCGGAGGGAAGCGGCCCATTCCCCGTCGTGCTCTTGATCCACGGTGGCTGTTGGCAGACGGCCGTCGCCACGGTGGGTATCATGGGGCGGTTTGCCGAGGCTCTGGTCGATCGGGGCGTGGCGGTCTGGAATGTGGAATATCGCGGGATCGACGTGCCGGGCGGCGGCTATCCCGGAACGTTCCTGGACGTGGCGGCGGCTGCCGACCTCTTGCGCGACCGAGGCGGGGCGCTCGATCTGGACATGGGACGCGTCGTCGCGGTCGGCCATTCGGCGGGCGGGCATTTGGCGCTCTGGTCGGCGAGCCGACATGCGATCGCGCAGGGAAGCGTCCTGCACACCGAACGACCGCTGACCCCGGTCGGCGTCGTCAGCCTGGGCGGTCTGCCCGACCTGGCCCATGTACGGATCGCGGCGGCGGAGGCATGTGGTGCCGATACGGTGGAGCGGCTGATCGGGCCCGCGACATCGGCACGCCCCGATCCCTATGGCGATACGTCGCCGGTCGCATTGGCGCCGCTCGGCGTCGCGCAGATACTGGTTTCGGGTGAGGCTGACACGATCGCGCCGCCATGCTTCGCCGACGATTACGCGGCCAGGGTCGAAAGGCGGGGGGATAGGGTGCAGAGGCTGACGATCGCCGATCAGGGGCATTTCGAACTGATAACGCCGGGCAGGCCAGCGGGTGAGGCCGCGATCGGCGCGGTCCTTTGCCTGTTGGGGCTCGAACAGCAGGACGACCGATGATGACGGCAGGTTTCACCCGACAGGATGCGCTGGCACTGGACGCCGCCAGTTCGCTCACCGCGATGCGCGACCGGTTCGCGTTGCCCGAGGGGGTGATCTATCTCGACGGCAATTCTCTCGGCGCGCTGCCGCGCACGACGCCCGCGCACCTGGCCCAGGTCGTGACCGGCCAATGGGGCCGCGACCTCATCACCAGCTGGAACCGCCACGACTGGATCGGCCTTCCGACGCGGCTGGGCGGTATGATCGCGCCGCTGGTCGGCGCGCGGGCCGATGAGGTGATCGCGTGCGATTCCACATCGGTGAACCTGTTCAAGCTGATCGCCGGTGCCGTGGCGTTGCGGCCGGACAGGCGGACGATCCTGATCGAGGCGGATGGCTTCCCGACCGATCGATATATGGCGGACGCGGTCGCCGCGCTCATCGGCGGGGCCGTCCGCGCCGCGCCGCGCGACGCGCTGGCGAACCAAATCGACGATGATATCGCGCTCGTCGTGGTGACCCATGTCGATTACCGTTCGGGCGATCGGCGGGACATGGCCGCATTGACCGCCGCCGCGCATCGAATGGGCGCGCTGATCCTCTGGGACCTGAGCCATAGCGCCGGGGCCGTGCCGGTGGATCTGGCGGGTAGTGACGCCGACCTGGCGGTGGGCTGCGGCTATAAATATCTCAACGGTGGTCCGGGCGCGCCCGCCTTCCTCTTCGTTGCCCGGCGGTTGCAGGACGCGCTGCCGTCCGTCCTGTCCGGCTGGATGGGGCATGTGCAGCCCTTCGCGTTCGAGCAGAGCTATCGCCCGGCGACGGGGCTTGCGCGCTTCCTGTGCGGGACACCGCCCATCCTTGCGATGGCGGCGCTGGAGCAGGGGCTAGCCCAGTTCGACGGGGTCGACCTTCCGAACCTGTTCGCCAAGGGGGAGGCGCTGGGCGATCTGTTCATTCGGCTGATGGAGGCGCGCTGCGGGGGGCAGGGTTTTACGCTGTCTTCCCCGCGCGAGGCGCGTGCGCGCGGCAGCCATGTCTGCTTCGCGCACGATCACGCCTATCCGATCTGTCGCGCGCTGATCGAGCGTGGCGTGATCGGTGACTTTCGCGCGCCCGACCTGCTGCGCATGGGCTTCGCGCCGCTCTACACGCGGTTCGTCGATGTCTGGGACGCGGTCGAGATCATCCGCGAGGTGATGACCGGCCGCGCGTGGGAAGACGAAAGGCTGCAGCAACGCGAGGCGGTGACGTGAGCGGCGAACCGGGAGGAAACCTCCGCCGCCGCCTGACCTCGGGCCAGTTGGCGATGATCGCGATCGGCGGGGCGATCGGCACGGGCCTTTTCCTCGGCAGCGGTCTGGCGATCGGGCTCGCCGGTCCGGCGGTGCTCGTCAGCTATGCGATCGGCGGGGTCATCGCATTGCTGCTGATGGGGTGTCTCGCCGAGATGACCGTCGCGCATCCGACCAGCGGCTCGTTCGGCGATCTGGCCGGGCTGTACCTGGGTCCATGGGCGGGGTTCGTCGTGCGCTACGCCTATTGGTCGGCGCTGGTGCTCGCGGTCGGGACCGAATTGACCGCGGTCGCGATCTATATGCAATTCTGGCTGCCGTCGGTGCCGGGCTGGATCTGGATGCTGTTGTTCGGCGCGGCGCTGCTGCTGGTCAATGCGGCGAGCGTCGGGCTGTTCGGCGCGATCGAATATGTCTTCTCCGCGATCAAGGTCGCCGCGATCCTGGGCTTTCTGCTGCTCGGTTCCGTGGTCGTCGCGCGCGCGCCGGAGGGATCGGCGATCGGGATAGGGAACTACCTGGCCCATGGCGGCTTCGCACCCCATGGCTTCGGCGGCCTCTGGAGCGCGGTGATCGTCTCCATCTTCAGCTATCTCGGCATCGAGATGATCGCGGTCGCGGCGGGCGAGGCGGTCGATCCCGAACGCGCGATCGTTCGGGCCTTTCGCGCAACGATGCTGCGGCTGGCGATCTTCTACCTCGGCACGCTGGCGCTGATGCTCGCGATCGTTCCGTGGACCCAGGCCGGTAGCGCGTCGAGCCCGTTCGTCGCGGTGATGCTGGCGGTCGGCATTCCGGGCGGCGCGGGGCTGCTCAACGCCGTGGTCCTGACCGCCGCGCTGTCCGCGATGAACAGCCAGCTCTACACGGCGACGCGGATGCTGTTCAGCCTCGCCCGCGCGCGACAGGCGCCCCGGCCGCTGGGCAGGGTGAACGGCGCGGGGGTGCCGCTGATCGCCTTGCTGGTATCCGCAATGGGGATAGCGCCCGCGACGTTGCTGTACCTCTACGAGCCGCAACGCGCATTCGGCATGATGATCGGCATCTCGGCCTTCGGGGCGATGTTCGCCTGGATGATGATTTTCGTGACGCACCTGGCCTTTCGCAGGCGATCACGGTCCGGCGCCCTCGCGTTTCGCATGTGGGGCTATCCGTTCACGAGCGCGGCCGGGGCGGCGGCGATGGGCGCGATCCTGCTCACCACGCCCTTCACCGGCCCGTTCGCATCGACCCTGCTTTATGGCGTTCCCTTCCTGCTCCTGCTGTCGCTGAGCTATGTCTTCGTCAGGCGGGCGGGAGGCGGCACCCAGTGATGTGCATTGCTGCCGGGACCGATGACCGGGATTCGAAAAGGCCGACCACGCCACGCCACCCCGGTATGGGACTGGCCGGATCCGGCTAAGGCGACGATGCCAGGATTGCGGGTCTTTCGCTTCCAATCGAAAACTGGGCATTCTCAAGAAATTTGTCCGCGGTTAGAGATGCATGATCCATCATCCGCAAAAGGTTCCATCCTGCCATGACCGGCGTCCGCTATCGTTTCGGTCCCTTCCAGATGGACGTCCCGCAACTGGCGTTGACCCGTGATGGCACGCCGCTGAAACTGGGCGGGCGCGCGCTCAACCTGTTGGCGGTTCTGGTCGAGGCGGAGGGGCGGTTGGTGGCGCGTGACGCGCTGATCGACCGGGTTTGGCCGAACCAGGTGATCGACGACAGTGCGATCCGCGTCCATCTGTCCGCCGCGCGCAAGGCGCTGGCGATGCCGAGCGGCGAAGCCACGATCGTGGCGGATGCCGGGCGAGGCTATCGACTGGCGTTGCCGGTCGAGCGGTTGGGCGGCGGGGACATGCCCCCCGTGACCGAAGGCCGCGTGTCCCGGCTGCCCGCGTCGCTCGGGCGAATTTTCGGGCGGGACGACGTGATCGCGACGATCGCCGAGGAACTGGTCGAGCGGCGCTTCATCTCGATCGTCGGCCCCGGCGGGATCGGCAAGACGACCGCCGCCACCGCGATCGGCCACCGCCTGGCGCAGGCGATGGGTATCGAGGCCTGGTTCGTCGATCTGGCTCCCGTGACGGACGCGACGATGGTGGCGGCGGCGCTCGCCACCACGCTCGAACTCCCGGCGTCCGGCACAGATTTGTCCCGGCGCATCGCGGCAAGGCTGGGCGAGCGGCCCTCGCTCATCCTCCTCGATAATTGCGAGCATGTCATCGATGCCGCCGCGTCGCTCGCCGAACAGGTGCTGCACGCCAACGCGCGGGTGATGCTGCTCGTCACCAGCCATGAACCGCTACGCGCGCAGGGCGAGTGGGTCCACCGGCTCGCCGCGCTCGAACTGCCCGACGAACATGCGACGGCCAGCCTGGAGCAGGTGGTCCAACTCTCCGCCCCGGCCCTGTTCGACGAACGCGCCCGCGCCGCCAACGCCGATTTCCGTCTCGATGCACGCAGCGCGCCCCTGGTCGTCGACATCTGCCGCAAGCTGGACGGCATTCCGCTGGCGATCGAACTGGCCGCCGCACGGATCGACACGATGACGCCGCAGGCGATCGCCGATGCGCTGGACGATCGTTTCGCGCTGCTGACGCGCGGGCGGCGCACCGCGCTGCCGCGCCACCGGACGCTGCGCGGCGCGCTGGACTGGAGCTACGACCTGCTCGCGGTGCCGCTTCAACAGTTGCTCGATCGGCTCGCGCTGTTCCGCAGCCATTTCGATATCGACGATGCGGCGGCCATGGCGGCAGGTGCGGGCATCGGCCGGTTCGCGGCCGACGCGTTGCTCGCCGAACTCGTCGCCAAGTCGCTCGTCGTCGCGACGCCATCGTCCCGGTCGATGCGCTACCGGTTGCTGGATACCACGCGGCATTATGGGCAGGAACGGCTGCGCGCGACCGGTATGGCCGAACAGGCGCACCGCGATCACGCACATGTGCTGCTGCGCGGGCTGGCCGACAGTGCCGCCGCCTGGGAGGGCAAGGCGCCGCGCGAATGGCTGGCCGAATACAGCGTGCGCATCGACGATGTCCGCAGCGCCATCGCCTGGGCCGGCGGAGGCAAGGACGCCAGCCTGGCAGCCGAACTGGTCATCGCCGCCGCGCCCCTGTGGTTCCACCTGTCGCTGCCCGCCGAATTCCTGCGCTATGCCGAGGGGGTGATCGCGAACATGGCGGCGGGTGCGGTGGAGCCCGCGCGGCAGGTCGAACTGCTGACCGCCTATGGCCATGGCCTCTGGCATACCGAGGGGCCGGTTCAGGCCATGGCCGATGCCTTTGCCCGCGCGCTGTCACTGGCCGAGGAGATCGGTTCGGCCCCGCTCGCCTTGCGCGCGCTTTGGGGGGTGTGGGCGCAGAGCATCCTGGCCGGGCGCTATGTGGAAAGCCTCGTCCTCGCCGAGCGCTTCGATGCGCGAGTGGGTGCGCACGGCGCCCTGGCGGATCGGCAGACGGCGGCTCACATGCTGGCGCTGTCCCTGCATTTCTCGGGGGACCACGCCGGGTCGCGCCGCAAGCTGGAGGTAGTGATGGCGGGCGACGCCGCGCCCGAACGCGCCAACCATGCCAATCACGCCCAGGTCGACGGCAAGATCGCGGTGCTCAGCCTGTTGATGCGGCTCCATTGGGCCGAGGGCGACCTGGCGACCGCCATGGCCCTTGCCCGCGACTGTGCGCAGGACGCCGAGCGGATCGATCACGCGCTGTCCACCTGCTACGGGCTGGCGGTCGGCTGCATTCCGGTGGCGATCGCGGCGAATGAGCCCGCGCTGGCGGCCGAATGGATCGCGGCGCTGGCACGGCGCACGACCCGCCACGGCCTCGACCACTGGCACAGCTTCGTCTTGGGATATGGGCGGGCGCTCGATCCCGCCGCCCGCGCGCCCGATCGGGTCAGCGGGATGCAGGCGGAAATGTATGCCGTCGCAGCGGGCGGCGGGGGGGACGTGCCCTGGCGGCGCGAAGGCGCTTAACGACTCTTCACGACGCTTCACTCGCGGGGATCGGGTGCGGCGGCCATAGTCCTTCTTGTCAGTCGGTCAGTGATCGACACGCGATTTGAAGGACTTGCCCCGTGCCTCACGACATCATTCCTGCCAGCGCGGCACGCGCCGTGCGGCTTTCGACGGTTGCCGAGCATCCCGTCCTCGATCCCGTCGTCCAGTCGTTCCTTGACCGTTGGCAGGAAGGCGCCGACCGACAGGGCGAAGGCGCAACGACGCTCGTGACGCTTCGTCCGGCTCGGGGCGACCGGCCGCTGCCACTGTTCCTCTATCTGGAAGTCGCCTCGGATCGGCGCGAGGACCGGTTGCCCGCGCTGCAAGCGCTCGCGGAGGAAGCGGGCGTCGCGATCCTGCGTTACCGGATCGCCGATGCCGACCTGTCGGGTGCCGCCGCGCTGGTCGCGGCGATGCCGCTGGCCGATCGGGGGCCGATCGCGGTCGGCGGTGACGGTCTGGGCGCGGCGATCGCCCTGGCGCTGGTGGTGGCGCGACCGGTCGGTTGGTCGATCCGGCTGCTCATATTGGCGACCCCGACGCTGGGAGATCCCTCCGACGTGGCTGGCACGGAATGGCTGGACACCGACCGGGCGGAAGATCTGGCGGGGAAAGCCGCTGCGATCGTCGACCCGGTCGCGATGACGGTCGATCCCTTCGGTTTCCCCCGAACGCTGCTACTCACGGCCGAGGCGGACCCTTTCGCCGAGCCCGCCGAAGCACTGGGCCGCCGCCTGATGGGGCAGGGCGTCGACCTGTCCGCCGCGCGGGTGATCGGCATGATCCATGATTTCACCTGGCTGCCCGCGCTTCGCGACGCGGCGGGTACGATCGACGCGATGCACGCCATCGCTGCCGCCTTGCGCGATCACCTTCACACCCCTGCCTTCGAGGAGCCTTTCCCATGCTGATGCCGCACGACCTGTCGCCGTCGTCCACCGACCCCAATGCGCTGTTTCCCCGGATTTTGATCGGGGGCGGCGGACTATTGCTGGTGGGGCTCGCATGTCTTGCCATGGGCCCGGACGGCACGCTGGCGATGCTGCTGTTCCTCTATCTGATCGGCCTCGCCATCGTGCTGCGCGCCGTGATGGCGGCGCCCGCCCGACGATAGATCGCGCACCACGGCTTTTCCATTTTCTTGAACGAGAAGGCCGAAACTATCGGGATATTCCGCCAAGACGGTCTTGCATAATCTCCCCTCAACACCAGCCAAGTCGCTCGAAAAACAGGAAGGAAGACACGATGCCCAAAGCCACCCCGACCCCCGGTTCCTCGCTGCTGTCGCCGACGGACCACAGCCTGATCCTGATCGATTTCCAGTCGCAAATGGCCTTCGCGACCAAGTCTATCGGCGCCGAGCTGCTGCGCAACAACGCCGCGCTGGTCAGCCGTGCCGCCAAGTCGTTCGGCGTGCCGACCATCCTGACCACGGTCGCCGAGAAGAGCTTCTCCGGCCCGATGTTCGACGAGATCGTCGAGGCGTTCGATGGTCAGCCGATGCTCGACCGCACCAGCATGAACACGTGGGAAGACGCCGCCGTGATCGAGGAAGTGAACCGGATCGGCAAGGACCGGATCGTGTTCGCGGGCCTGTGGACCAGCGTGTGCATCGTCGGCCCCGTCGCATCGGCGATCGACCAGGGTTTCGACGTCTATTTCATCGCCGATGCCTGTGGCGACATCTCCGTCGAGGCGCACGACCGCGCGGTGCAGCGGATGATCCAGCTCGGCGCCAAGCCGATGACGGCGCTGCAATATCTGCTCGAACTGCAACGCGACTGGGCGCGCACCGAAACCTACGCCTCGACCACCGACATCGCCCGGAAATGGGGCGGCGCCTACGGCCTGGGCGTCACCTACGCCAAGACCATGTTCGGCGCTTCCGAGGGCGGCCACGCCTGATCCCTTCACCCGCTTCATAATCGAAAGGAACGACCCATGACTTATGTGACCACGCAGGACGGCGCCGAAATCTTCTTCAAGGATTGGGGCCCCAAGGACGCGCAGCCGATCGTCTTCCATCATGGCTGGCCGTTGTCGTCGGACGACTGGGATAGTCAGATGCTGTTCTTCCTGAACGAAGGCTTCCGTGTCGTCGCGCACGACCGGCGCGGCCATGGCCGCTCCAGCCAGATCGGCACCGGCCATGACATGGACCACTATGCCAGCGATGCCGATGCGGTCGCCCGCCACCTCGACCTGACCAACGCGGTCCATATCGGCCATTCGACCGGCGGGGGCGAAGTCGCCCGCTACGTCGCGCAATATGGCATCCCGCAGGGGCGCGTCGCCAAGGCGGTGCTGGTCAGCGCGGTCCCGCCGATCATGGCGAAGACCGACGCCTATCCGAACGGCCTGCCGATCAGCGTCTTCGACGGGTTCCGCGACGGCACCGCCGCCAATCGTGCGCAATTTTTCCAGGATGTCGCCGCCGGGCCGTTCTACGGCTTCAACCGTGAAGGCGTGACGCCACAGCCGGGCGTGATCGCCAATTGGTGGCGCCAGGGCATGATGGGCAGCGCGCAGGCGCATTATGCGGGCATCAAGGCCTTTTCGGAAACCGATCAGACCGACGATCTGAAGGCGATGACCGTCCCGACACTCGTCCTGGCGGGCGATGACGATCAGGTCGTTCCCTATCATCAGGGCGCCGAGCTTCAGGCCCGACTGCTGCCGAACCCGACGCTGAAAATCTATCCGGGTTTCAGCCACGGGATGCTGACCGTCAACGCCGACGTCATCAACCCCGATCTGCTCGCCTTCGTGCGCGGCTGATCGACCGTCGGGAGGCTGTACGATGAAACCCTATCTTCTCTCGCTGGGTGCCGGTCTGCTGGTCGGCATCGTCTACAGCCTCCTCGGCGTCAAATCGCCCGCGCCGCCGGTGATCGCGCTGGTCGGATTGTTCGGCATCCTGCTGGGCGAACAGGCGGTGCCGGTGGCGCGGCACTGGATCGGCGCCCCGGCCAGCACGGTCACCGCTCCGGCCCCGGACCGCAAACCATGATGCCCACCCGTCGCCAGACGCTCGCCGGGCTCGCCGCCACCGCCGCGTCCCCGTTGCTCGCCGCCCGAAGGAATGCCGCCATGACCGATCTGATCCTCGTCAATGCCAAGGTCACGACCCTCGACCGTGAAAATCCGGAGGCGCAGGCGATCGCGATCCGCGACGGCAAATTCCTGTGCGTCGGCACCGAGCAGGAGGTTCGCGCCGCCGCGCCCCGCGCGCAGGTGATCGATGCGGGCAGGCGCCGGATCATTCCCGGCCTGATCGACAGCCACATGCACATCATCCGGGGCGGGCTGAACTATAACATGGAATTGCGCTGGGACGGCGTGCCGACGCTGGCCGATGCGATGGCGATGCTGAAGCGCCAGGTCGACAATACGCCCGCGCCGCAATGGGTGCGCGTCGTCGGCGGCTTCACCGAGCATCAGTTCGCCGAAAAGCGCCTGCCGACCATCGCCGAGCTGAACGCCGTCGCGCCCGACACGCCGGTCTTCATCCTGCACCTGTACGACCGTGCCCTGCTCAACGCCGCGGCCTTGCGGGTCGTCGGCTATACAAAGGACACGCCAAACCCGCCGGGCGGCGAGATCGTGCGCGATGCGGCGGGCAATCCGACCGGGCTGCTGCTTGCCAGGCCCAATGCGACGATCCTCTATTCGACGCTCGCCAAGGGCCCCAAGCTGCCGCCGGAATATCAGCTCAATTCGACCCGCCATTTCATGCGCGAGATGAACGGGCTTGGCGTCACCGGCGTGATCGACGCGGGCGGTGGCTTCCAGAACTACCCCGACGATTACGAGATCATCGAGAAGCTGCACGCCGACGACCAGCTGACCGTCCGCATCAGCTACAATCTGTTCACCCAGAAACCCAAGGAAGAGCTGGCCGATTTCTCCGGCTGGGTGAAGCAGGTGTCGCCGGGACAGGGCGACGACACCTATCGCCATAACGGCGCGGGCGAGATGCTGGTCTATTCGGCGGCGGACTTCGAGGATTTCCGCGTCGAGCGCCCCGATTTGCCGCCCGGCATGGAGGGCGATCTGGAGCCGGTCATCCGGCTACTCGCCGAGCATCGCTGGCCGTGGCGGCTTCATGCCACCTATGACCAGACGATCGGTCGCGCGCTCGACGTCTATGAGAAGGTTCACCGCGACATTCCGCTGACCGGCATCAACTGGTTCTTCGACCATGCCGAGACGATCAGCGACCGGAATATCGATCGGATCGCGGCGCTGGGCGGCGGCATCGCGGTGCAGCACCGCATGGCCTATCAGGGCGAATATTTCGTCGAACGCTATGGCCAGAAGGCCGCCGAGCGGACGCCGCCGATCGGCAGGATGATCGCGGCGGGCATTCCCGTCGGTGCTGGCACCGATGCGACGCGCGTCGCCAGCTACAACCCGTGGGTGTCGCTCAACTGGCTGGTGACCGGCCGGACGGTCGGCGGGCTGTCGCTCTATCCCGGTGCCAATCGCGTCAGCCGCGAAAAGGCGCTTCGCATGTGGACGCATGAGAACACCTGGTTCTCGAACGAGGTGGGCAAGAAGGGGCAGATCAAGGTCGGGCAACTCGCCGATCTGGCGGTCCTGTCGAACGACTATTTCGCCGTGGCGGAAAGCGAGATCCCGCACCTCCGCTCGGTCTTGACCATCCTGGGCGGCAGGGTCGTGTCGGGGGAGGGGGATTACGCCCCGCTTGCGCCGTCGCTGCCCCGTCCGATGCCCGACTGGTCCCCGGTCGCGACCTTTGGCGGCTATCACCGCTCGCCGGAGCGCGCCGCGACGCTGGCGAGCGCCTGTGGCTGCGCGAGCGGTTGCGCGGTGCATGGCCATGACCATGCCGCCGCACTCGGCGCCGATGTCCCCGCCGCCGATGTGCAGAGCTTCTGGGGCTCGTTCGGCTGCGGCTGCTGGGCCGTCTGATCCATCCCGACCAAAGGAGAATTGCCATGAAGAAGACCATGTTCCTGGCGGCCGTCGTCCTGTTCGGCACGGCGCCCGTCACGGCCCAGAAAACCCCCGATTTCGCGGTCGGCCCGCAATATGACACGACGCATGTCTATGTTCCGCAGGACCAGTATGACGCCTTCATGCGCAGCTTCGTCGCCACGTTCGGCGGCAGCCTGAGCAAGCAGGGCGCGTTTCAGGTCACGCCGACCCCCAGCAAGACCAAGTCGCAACTGGCGCTGACGCCCGCAGGCAGCGTTTCCGCCTTCGGTTTCCTGACGCCCATTCCCTATCCTTTCGGGCAGGAACGGACGGGGTATCTCGTCACCGACATGGACAAGGCGGTCGCGGCGGCGGTGAAGCATGGCGCGGTGCGGGTCACCACGACCTTCCCCGACCCGATCGGGCGCGACGTGGTGGTGCAATGGCCGGGCGGCATCAACATGCAGCTCTATTGGCATACCACCAAGCCGAACTACGCGCCGCTGGCGACCGTGCCGGAGAACCGCGTCTATCTGACCGCCGATGCGGCCGGCGCGTTCCTGAAGAGCTGGGGTGGCTATGCTCATGCGCGGGTGCTTTCGGACGATGCGGCGGCGGACGGCGCAGACATCGGTCAGCCGGGCAAGACCTATCGCCGGGTGCGCCTGACCTCGGGCTATGGCGACATGATGGTGATCGTGTCGGACGGCCAACTGCCCTGGCCCTATGGCCGTGACGTGACGGGGTATAAGGTCACCGACCTGCAGGCGACGCTGGCCAGGGCGAGCGCGGCGGGGGTCGAGACGTTGGTCCCTCCGCATGTCGCGGGCGATCGCCAGTCGGTGATGGTCCGTTTTCCCGGCGGGTATATCGCCGAAATACACGCGCCCGTGATCCGCTGACATGCGCGCATCCACCACCCCTCACTTCGTCGACGTGATCGTGCAGAGCCGCCTGGCGTGGTTCGTCGCGCGGCTTGCGCTCTGCGGCGCCTATCTCCTGGGCGGCATCGTCAAGCTGACCGACTGGCCGGGGGCGGTGGCGGAGCAGGCGCATTTCGGCATGACGCCGCCCGCGATCTGGGCCGCTCTGACCATCGCGGTCGAGCTGGTCGGGCCGTTGCTGATCCTGACGGGGCGTTTCGTCTGGCTGGGGGCGGGAATGCTGGGGGTGTTCACCGCGCTCGCCGCACTGACCGCCAACGCCTTCTGGACGATGCCCCCCGGGCCCGGGCGTTTCGCCGCGACCAACGGCTTTTTCGAGCATATCGGGCTGATCGGCGGCTTCGTGCTGATCGCGATGATCGCCGGGCGAGACCGTGCTTGAGGTCGCCCTTCTGGTTGCGGTTGCGGCTTCGGCGGTGCAGGTCGATGCCGGAGCCGCGGGGCAAAGCGGCACCGAGGCGTGGCAGGCCCCGACGCTGACCATCGTGCGCTATGACGAGCATTGGGACCGGCTGGCCGATCCCGATGCCCGCGACGACCGCTGGACCGAGCCCTTCAAATACATCCCCCTCGGTGACGACGGAGCCTATCTGACGACCGGGCTGGAGCTGCGGGCGCGGCGCGAGGCGTATCGCGACAATCTGTGGGGCGGCGCGGCCGCGCCCGATGATGTCTATGTCTGGCTGCGCGCATTGCCCTATGCCGATCTTCATGCGGGGCGGGTGCGCGGCTTCGTCCAGCCGATCATGGCCTATGCGATCGGCGTCGCGCCCGCCGCCGGGCCGATCGACCAGACTCGCGTCGACCTGTTGCAGGGCTTCGCCGACGTCCGACTGGGCCCCGCCGAAACCGGCGCGAGCGACGCGGTGGGCGTGACCTTGCGTGCCGGGCGACAGATGCTGTCCTTCGGAAGCGAGCGGCTGATCGGCACGCGCTATGGCCCCAATGTCCCGCTCGCGTTCGATGGTGGCCGGGCGATCGTGTCGCTTCCGGGCGCTCGGATCGACCTGCTGGCGGTGCGGCCGGTCCAGCCGGAGCCGCACAGCTTCGACGACCGTAGCTCGACGGCGAAGTCGCTCTGGGGCGCTTATGCTACCATGCCGTGGGGGCAGGGCGGGCTGGACCTCTATTATCTCGGCTATCGCAATCGCCTCGCCTCGTTCGGCGGCATCACCGGGGTGGAACGGCGCCACAGCCTTGGCGCTCGCCATTATGGCGCGGCCGGACCCTGGCACTGGAATGTCGAGGGGGTGATGCAGTTCGGGCGGTTCGCCGATCGATCCATTCTTGCCTGGACCGTGGCGACCGAGCTGGGCCACCGCTTTCCCGCCGCACCCCTGTCACCCGACCTTGTCCTGCGGTTCAACATGGCCAGCGGCGACGGCCATGCCGGAGACAGGCGGCTGGGCACCTTCAACGCCCTGTTCCCCAAGGGCAAATATTTCGGTGAGCTGTCGCCGATCGGGCCGAGCAACATCATCAACGTCAATCCGCGCGCCAGCTTCGTGCTGGGGCACGGCGTGTCGGCGAGCGTCGCCGCCATGGCCTATTGGCGGCAGTCGCCGGGTGACGGCGTCTATGACATTCCCGGCAACCTGATCCGCGCGCCCGGCACCGCGACCGCGAGGTTCATCGGCAAGCAGGCGGAGGTCGCGCTGGCGTGGCAGGCGACGCCCGAACTCGAACTCTCTACCTCACTCTCGGCCTTTGTGCCGGGCGGCTTCATTCGCCAGACCGGCCCGGCCCGAACGACGGGCATGTGGGGGCTGGAGGCGAATTTCCGGTTCTAAGGATGACGACCATGACCGACTCTCCCCGTTTCGACCCGCGCATACCCCTTTTGCTGGTGCTTTCCGTGACGACCGGGCTGGTCGATGCGGCCAGCGTGCTGGGGCTGGGCAAGGTGTTCACCGCCAACATGACCGGCAACATCGTCTTTCTGGGCTTCGCGGCGGCGGGAACGCCGGGTTTTGCCTGGCCCCTCTTCGTCGCGGCATTGCTGAGCTTTCTGGTCGGTGCGCTGATCGGCGGGCGGACGGCGCGCGCGCATGTCGGTCGCCCCGAGCGCCGCTGGCTGTTGACCGCAGCGGCGATCGAGACCGCGTTGCTATGGGTCGCCGCCGCGCTGGCGATCGGCATGGGCCGCGACAGCCCGGCGTCCGCGCCCGTCTTCGCGATCATCGCGCTGACCGGGCTGGCCATGGGGTTTCGCAACGCGACCATCCGCCAGATGAAGGTCGCGGATCTGACCACGACCGTCCTGACGCTGACGCTGACCGGTCTCGCGGCCGATTCCGCCGCTGCAGGGGGAAGCAACCCCAACTGGACACGTCGCATCGCGGCGGTGGCGGCGATCTTCGTGGGCGCATGCGTGGGGGCGGCATTGCTGCTGCACGTCGGGCTCGCCGCGCCGCTCGCGCTGGCGGGGGCGCTGGTGCTGGGTGGTACGATCGCCTGCACGCTTCACCCCGCATCGAACGGAGTCGTCAAGGCGTAGGGGAGGGTATCCGGCCGCCCGGTGCTCAGATCTCGCCCAGTCCCGGCATGTCGCGATCGGCCGCCCCCGCCTCGACGAATTGCTGGAGCAGCCACGATGCGGCGGGGCCGGGCGGCAGGTCCCGCCGCCAGACCCCGGCAAAGCGGTACATGCCGCCGGGATGATCGGGCATGTGCAGCCGCACGAGCGCACCGGTCGCCAGGTCGGTCTCGATCAGCGACAGGGGCATGTTGCCCCATCCGATCCCTTCGCGCAGCAGCGAATGCTTGGCCCCCAGATCGGCGAGCCGCCAGGTACGCGGGCTCATCACCGAATAGTCGCGCCCCTCGGTAAAGCGCGAGCGGTCGGTCAATACCAGTTGGATATGGTCGCGCCCCGCGCCGGGCGCGATGCGCTCCATCCGGGCCAGCGGGTGATCGGGCGAGGCGACCGGCACCATCGCCAGTGCGCCCGCTCCGATGCACTCCACCCCTTCGATCCCGGCCGCGACCGGTCCCGAGATGCCGATCGCGGCCGTCTGGTCCAGCACCATCGCGGTGACGCTGCCCAGCGCCTCGACATGCAACCGCAACGACACGGTCGGAAATTCGGTGCGGAAGGCGCGCAGGATCGTCCCCAGCCGGGGCGCGGGCAACATCACGTCGACCGCCAGATTGACCTCCGCCTCCAGCCCCTCGAGCAGCCCCTTCACCTTGGCGCGCAGGCCATCCACGCCCTCGCCGATCGCCCGCGCCTCGGCCAGGACGGCGCGGCCTTCGACCGTCAGGACCGGCTTCTTGGTGCCTTCGCGGTCGAACAGCCGAACGCCAAGCTGCGCCTCCAGATTGGCGATGCCATAGCTGATGACAGACACCGCCCGGTTCAGCCTGCGTCCCGCCGCCGCGAAGCTGCCCGTGTCGACGACCGCCAGGAAAATCTTGATCTGGTCGAAGGTGGGAAAGCCGGGATTTGACATTTCAATTCCATCGAACGTTGGCGCCAGATTTATCTCACTGAGCAGGCATGTCGGCAAGACATATATCCGGGGCAACAGACGGGCCGATCCGCCCGGCTTCAAGGAGATAGATGATGATCGAGGTTCGTCCCTTCGCTGGTCTCGGTGGTGCCGATCATGGCTGGTTGAATGCCAAGCACCATTTCAGCTTCGCCGACTATTATGATCCCGCCCGCATGAGCTGGGGTGGCCTGCGCGTCTGGAACGACGACACGATCGCCCCGAAGACGGGCTTTCCGCCGCACCCGCACCGCGACATGGAGATCATCACCTATGTCCGCGAAGGCGCGATCACGCATCAGGACAATCTGGGCAACAAGGGCCGCACCGAGGCGGGCGACGTCCAGGTGATGAGCGCGGGCACCGGCATCACCCATTCGGAATATAATCTGGAGGACGTGACGACGAAGATCTTCCAGATCTGGATCGTGCCCAATGCGCGCGGAGAACAGCCGAGCTGGGGCGCACGTCCTTTCCCCAAGGGCGAGCGGGCGGGGCAGTTCGTGACGCTGGCCTCGGGCTATGCCGAGGACGTGGACGCGCTGACGATCCGCACCGATGGCCGGGTCGTGGCCGCGACGCTCAAGGCCGGTGAGACGGCGGAATATGCGCTGGGTGCCGGACGTCGCGGCTATCTCGTACCCGCGACCGGCGCGGTCGAGATCGAAGGGCAGCGCGTCGGCGCGCGCGACGGCGCCGCGATCGACCAGACCGAGACGCTCCGCGTCACCGCGATCGAGGATAGCGAGGTCATTCTCGTTGACATCGCGTGAGTGAGACCGGCGAGGATCGAGTTTGGCAAGCTCGATCCTCGCCCCGGCCGTCGGCTTCCACGCTTGCACGATGAGCAGCGCCTTGGCCGGGATGCGCCCGATCGGCGCTGCCTGGTTTTCTCAATAGGTCGACTGTACGCGCCATTCGGGTGCAGGCGACGTATAGGCGATGAGGGCCGGTCGGGTTAGAACCAGTGGTCGTTCAACCGAAGGATCATCATGAAGCTCAGCGCACGCAATCAGATTTCCGGCACGATCGTCTCGATCACCCCGGGTGCCGTGAACGGTTCGATCAAGGTCGACATCGGCGGTGGCAATGTCGTCACCGCCAACATCACCGAAGAAGCGATTGCCGACCTGGGCCTGGCGGAGGGTGAAGCCGTGACGGTCATCATCAAGGCCAGCGACGTGATGATCGGCAAGTAACGTGAAGCTCGGCCCCCTCTGGCTGAAGATCCAGATCGCCTGCGGCGATGCACTGGCCATGGGGCCGGGCAAGGCCGACTTGCTGGAGGCGATCATCGAACATGGCTCGATCAGCGCGGCCGGGCGGGCGCTCGGCATGAGCTATCGCCGTGCGTGGCTGCTGGTCGACGAGATGAACCGCTGTTTCGACCCGGTCGTGGTCGAGACGATCAAGGGCGGCGGACGCGAGCGGGGCGCGCGGGTGTCGCCAACGGGCCTCGCGGTGCTCAAGGCCTATCGCGACATGGAGCGTGAGGCTTCGGCGATTGTCGACCGCCCGGCCTATGCGCAGCTGCGCCAATATCTGCGTGAGCAACCGCTGGCCCCCGATTGATCGCTGCAGGGACGGCAAATCTCTATATACGGCTGAATATAGCATCGATATACGACCGGATATAAAGCGGCGACAACGGCCGCTCCAAACGGGGTATCGTCGATGTCGAAGCGGTTCGCAGTTCTCCTGTGTGCAACAGTCATTCCTGTGTTCAGCGCACCCGCCCTGGCGCAAACGACATCGGACACGGCCACAAGCTACCGGGATCGGGACGAGGGCCTGCCCGACGTCATCGTCACGGCCCGGCGTCGGGCGGAGGATGCACAGCGCGTGCCCGCAGCATTGTCGGTGGTGGGCGGTGACCTCATCGATCAGAGCTATACGGTCAACACGCAGGGTCTGACGACGCTGATCCCGACGCTGAACTATAGCTCGGCCAACCCGCGCAATACCGCCTTCACGATCCGCGGGCTCGGCTCCAGCGTCGTTGCGGTCAGCCAGGCCAATGACGGGCTGGAGCCGGGCGTCGGCTTCTATGTCGATCAGGTCTATCATGCCCGTCCCGCGACCGCCGCGTTCGACTTCGCCGATATCGAGCAGGTCGAGGAACTGCGCGGGCCGCAGGGCACGCTGTTCGGCAAGAACACGACGGCGGGTGCGCTCAACATCACGACGCGCGCGCCGACCTTCGCCCGCGAAGGCTTCGCCGAGCTGTCCTATGGCGACTACAACTTCGTGCAGGCGAAGGGCTGGGCGTCGGGGCCGATCACCGACACCATCGCCTATCGGATCTCGGGCGTGTCGACGCGGCGCGACGGCGTGCTCGACAATGTCCGCACCGGCCGCGCGGCCAACACGCTCGGCACCCAGGCCGTGCGTGGGCAATTGCTGGTCAAGCCCGACGACACGATCCAGATGCGCGTCATCGCCGACTTCACCAACTTCCAGGCCTATTGCTGCACACAGGTCTATCTGCGTACCGGCACGAGCCTGCGCGCCGCCAACCGACAGTTCGGGGGACCGAATGGTCTGGCCGCCCAGTTCGGCTATGCCCCGCCCAGCACCAACCCCTATGATCGCAAAACCGACATCGACGGCCCGCTCGGCGTCGATACCAACGAAGGCGGCGTCAGCGCGATCGCCGACTGGAACCTCGGCCCGGTGACGCTGACCTCGGTCACGGCGTGGCGCTTCTGGAACTGGGATGCCGAGAACGACCGGGACTATACCGGCATTCCGGTCCAGCTATCGCAGCACATTCCGTCGCGGCAGGACCAGTATAGCCAGGAACTGCGTCTCGCTTCGAACGGCACCGGCCCGCTGTCCTATGTCGTCGGCCTCTACGGCTTCCGCCAGCGACTGACCGGGCGGCCGATCAGCATCTACGGTCCGGCGGCTGCGCGCTATCTGATCGGGACGAGCGTCACGACCGGCACGGGCGCGAATGCCGTCGTGACGCCGGTGCCGTCCAACCTGCTCGACGGCTACGGGCAGGATGGCCGCACCGACTTTCGCAGCCTCAGCTATGCCGCGTTCGGCGAGGTCAACTACCGCGTCTTCGACCGCCTGACCGCGACGGCCGGCCTGCGCTACACGCAGGAGGACAAGGATGGCTACTACAACACCACCGTCTCGGGTGGCCCTGCGACGACCAACACCGCGCTCATCAACGCCCGCCTCGGCGTGCTGCGCCCGCAAAGCTATGAGGCACATGACAGCGACGGCAGCCTGTCGGGGCGCGGGAACCTTGCCTGGCAGCTGACCGACACGACCATGGCCTATGCCAGCTATGCGCGCGGCTTCAAATCGGGCGGGATCAACATGTCGGGCCTGCCGCTCGACAGCAACAACCGCCCGGTGCTGGCCACCGCCGTGGTACGGCCCGAGCGCAACGAAACCTATGAGATCGGCCTGAAGAACACGCTGTTCGACAACCGCCTGATCTTCAACATCGATGGCTTCTACACCAAGGTCCGCGACTTCCAGGCGACGGTGGTCGAGAATTCGCTGACCCAGACGGTGCAGTTGCGCGGTTACCTGTCCAACATTCCGGAGGTGACGGTGAAGGGGATCGAGGCGGACGTGACCGCGCTGATCCTGCCGGGCCTGAGTGCCCGCACCAGCTTCGCCTATTCGGACGGCGAATACACCAACTATCCCGCAGGTCCGTGCCCGCTGGAGGTCCAGACGGCCGCGACGACCCGGTGCAGCCTGACCGGCCGCCGCCTGGCCTCGCTGCCGCGCTTCGCGATCACCGCCGGGCTGGATTATCAGCGACCGGTCGGTGATGGGCAGGTCTTCGTCCATATCGACACCGCCTCGCGCAGCGGTTTCAACGGCGACCCCAGCCTGTCACGCTTCACTTATATCCGCGGCTACAACCTGACCAATGCCAATATCGGCTACCGCTTCGCCGATGGGCTGGAGCTGATCGTCTGGGCACGCAACCTGCTCGACGCGGATTACATTCAGAACCTGACCATCCAGGCGGGCAATTCGGGGCTGATCGTCGGGACGCCGAGCGATCCGCGCACGGTCGGGGGGACGATTCGCTTCCGCTTGTGACTGGTCCCGGCAGACGAACGATCGCCGGGCGAAGCCGTCGGCCAGGGCACGACGGCAGGCCGCGCTCAACTCCAGTATTTCGCGCATGATCGCTATGGCTCGACGACGACCTCGTTCGCTTGCGACCGTATCTGGAGGCCGTAGGCGGAATGAAGCAGGTCGAGGAAGCCGGCACTGTTGCCGATCTGGAACGTCCCACCGATCCGCATATCCGCCACCTTGGGATCGGCAATGCGGATCGGCCGGTCGGTGTAGCGGTTGAAATCGGCCACCGCGTCGGCCAGCCGCTGGTTATCGAACACCAGCAGGCCCTCGCGCCAGCCGGTCATCGCGCTGACCCGTGCCGGTGCGGCCAGCGCGACCAGCGTGCCGTGCGGCTGGGCATAGGCGATGTCGCCCTGTCCGATGACGGCCGCGCGCGTGGCGGACCCGGCGGTCGCGTCCTCGACGCGGACCCGGCCCGAGAGGACGGCGACCGTGACCTGTTCCCCGTCACGCCGGACGGTGAACCGCGTGCCCAGCACGGTGACGGTGCGCGGCCCCGCATGGACGATGAACGGGTGGTCGGGGCGATGCGCGATGTCGAAATAGGCCTCGCCCTTGTCGAGCCACACCTCGCGCGCGTCCCCCGCCGACGCGGTGCGCACGGTGGTCGCAGTGTTCAGCTCTATCCGGCTGCCGTCGTGCATCGCGATCGTCCGCCGCACGCCGACCGGGGTTTGCACCGCGACCTGCGACGAGGCCGCGGGATGGTCTCCGGACGATTGGCGCGTATAGGTCGCCACCCCGACCAGCAAGGCCAGCGACGCGGCGATGGCGCCGCCCGCACGCGGACCGATCCCCCGCAGTATCGTCCAGGGCCTGGATCGACGGATGCGGGGCCGTGTGGTGTGGAAACCCAGCGCTCCCACGCGATCCGCTGCGGCCCAGCCGTGGCGCAGTCGCCAGAAGGCGGCCTTGTGCGCCGTCCCTTCGTCGAGCCAGGCCGCGAGTTCCACTTCGTCCTCGGCGGACCAGTCGCCGTTTTCCCGGCGGACGATCCAGCGCGCGGCCGTCTCCTCGATCTCGTGAGCCTGGGTCATTGACGGCGCGCCCTGTCGGCGGCCGACGACGGTCCACGGCGGATCTTGCCCGCGCCGCCCAGCATCGCGTCGGCCATCGCCCGGATGCCCAGCACCAGTTGCCGCTCGATCGTGTCGACCCCCACGCCCATGCGTTCGGCCGCTTCGCGGATGGACAGCCCCTCGATCTTGCGCAGCCGCACCACTTCGCGACAGCGCGGCGGCAGGCGGTCGATCCCCTGCTGGGCCCGCCGCAGCGCGTCGCGCGCTTCGAGATGGCGTTCGGTCGCCGACCGGTCCACCGCCAGGTCGATGCTCTCCATATCGGAGAATTGCTCGAAATGGACGATCCGTTCGCGCTTCGACCGGTTGATGAGGATGTTGCGGGCGATCGTGAAGACGTAACCCGGCGTGTTGGTCGGCAATCCCTGCCGCCCGCCGTTCAGTGCCGCCTCGTATATGTCCTGCCGGATATCCATGATCTGCTCGGACGAACGCCAATTGCGGCGCAGATAGCGGGTCAGCGACGCCTCCAGGGGAAGCACCTCGTCGCAAAACCATCGCTCAAGCTGCGCGTCGTCAATCATCGATCGTCCCAAGCACTCCCTTGTCAGAGCTATCACCGACCTTGAAGACAATCGAGTCGGAAGAACCCGTAACACCAAAGTCGGCGGTCATCGTAATTCATTGATTTATTGGAAAATGTAAGACAGTCGCCATTTATCTGTAATTAGATGTTACAGGTTTGCCCCCGTCAACTGTCGAAATTGCGGGGCGACGTGATCACGCGCGCTCCGAGATGGGGGCAGTCAGATGAAGAAGCAGATCGTTGCGGCCGCATTGGGGGCGACCGCGCTGACGGCGATGATGCCGATGGGGGCGGTGGCTCAGTCCGCGCAGACGGCGCGGACGACGGAGCGTTTCGACATTCCGGCGGGGCCGCTGGTCGAGGCGTTGCAGGCCTGGAGCAGGATCACCAGGCGCCAGATCATCTATCGAATGGAGGATGTCGGCGGCAAGCGCACGGACGGGCTTCGCGGCAATTATGACCCGACCCTCGCGCTGCAGGGGCTGTTGCTGGGCACCGGTCTGAAGCTGGTCACGACGGAGGATGGCGCGGTGGCGCTCCGCCCTTTGGCCGGCGACGAAATCAAAGACAGCGCCACCCCTGACATTCTGGTGAAGGGACGGCGGAACTGGACGCTCAACACCGGCATCGAACGCACGCAGAATGACAGCCAGCCCTTCATCGTCATGGACCGCAAGGAAATCGAGCGCAGCGGCGCGCCGAACCTCGAAGCGTTCCTGCGCAACCAGCTGAACGTCAACACCTCGCCCATTGCCGGCGATCAGCCAAAGGCGGGCGGCACGTCCGCCGGGACCCGGGTCGGGCTGAGCAACATCAACCTTCGCGGGATCGGGTCGCGCGACACGCTGATCCTGATCGACGGGCGTCGCCAGCCGGGCATCAACCTGGGCGATGGCGACATCAGCCAGCCGTCGATCACGGGTATCCCGATCGCGGCGGTGGAGCGGATCGAGGTGCTCGCATCCTCAGCGTCGGGCATCTATGGCAGCGGCGCGTCGGGCGGCGTCATCAACATCGTGCTGCGCCGCGACTTCAAGGGCGGCGAACTGTCGCTCAACTATGACAATACCAGCGATTTCAAGCAGGGGCGCGGCACGATCGATCTCGTCGCCGGGGTGCCGCTGGAGCATGGCCGGACGCGCGTGTCGCTGACCGCCAACTGGACCAAGTCGGAACCGCTGCTCTACAGCGACCGCGAAAATCTGCGCCAGCGTGGGCTGAAGGCGTTGTTGGCGAACAACCCCGACAGTTTCTACGGCGCCTACGCCTATCCGCCGCAGGGCACGACGCCGAATTTCATGTCCTATAACGGCCAGCCGCTGCAGCTGAAGCCTGCTTATGGTGGCCAGACCCTGACGAGCATGTACGGCACCATTCCCCAGGGATATGCCGGGGTGCAGACGGCGGGCATCACCCCGTTGCTGGCGGGGATCGGCAAGTATAATCTGGATCAGCCCAATACCGCGTCCGGTTTCGGCAAGCGCACGCCGCTGATCTTCCCGGTCGATCAATATAGCGGGTCGCTGGCGGTGCGTCGCGAATTCAACACCTGGCTGACCGCCTATGCCGAAGTCGGGCTGCAACATTCGACGGCATTTAGCACCTCCGCGAACGTCCTTCAGACGTTCGTTCTGTCGGCCACTGCGGCCAACAACCCGTTCACGCAGGATGTGCTCGTCACCCTGCCGGGTGATCCGCGCTATGACGTGACCGTCAAGAGCACGGCGTCGACGTTCCGCACGCTGGGCGGCGCGATCTTCAAGCTGCCCTATGACTGGCAGGCGGTGACCGAAGTCGCCTATTCCAAGTCGCGGAGTACGGTCGGCGACTCCGCCCCCGGCGTAGCCTATGAGGCTTCCAGCCTGCTCGGGGCGGGAACCCTGAACGGCTTCCGCGACACCTTGGCCTATCCGGTCGCCATTCCCTACGATTCGACGCCTTACTACACCCGGCAGGGCGGCGGCGACTCGTCGAACCTGGCACCGTCGCTGCGCCTGGCCGGTCCGCTGCCGGTGACCTTGCCCGGCGGTCAGGTTTGGATGACGATCAACGCCGAACTCAACGACCAGCAGGTCAAGGGGCTCCGGACGACGGTGCTGTCCCCGCTCTTCCCCTACACCCAATATATCCCGGATGGGCGTCAGACCACCAAATCCATCTATGCGGAAGCGGTCTTCCCGCTGGTGGGCGAGAAGCAGGAATTGCGTCCAGGCAATCGATATGGCCTTCCAACACGCAAGTGGCTTCGCAAATACTCTCGGGGTCTGCCAAGTCCAGGAACAGCATATGCGCCGCGTGTCCATGCTCGCGCAATTCCGCCGCAAGGGGTTCCGCTTTCGCGACATCCCTCGCTCCCATGAACACCCTGAAGCCCTGCTCGGCCAAGCGCTGCGCCGTGGCAAAGCCCAGTCCGGCGCGTCGACTGACGCCAGTAATGAGCGCATTCGGGCGATCTGCAATATAGTGTTCCATCGGCTGGCTCCACAGTCGTTATCCGACCGGCGCGCTTCTCGACCGAGAGACTCACACCGACGGACTGATAACCATCACATGATGGCCATGTCCGTCGTGGGGACTCCTTGGCACAAGACCAAAGACCAGAGCTCTCGTCACCGAGAGGCCTTGGGCTTACCACGCCAAGGCTGCCTTTTTCGACATCACCTCAATGTCATGTCCCGGAGGCACAGACAAGGGAGTGTCGATACTGGCCTGGCCCACGAAGCTTTGATTCACGCGCGGCCCGGCGCGGCCGCCCTACCGAACGAGGTCGCGTACAGCTCCCAGCGTTCCGGCGATCGCGATCGTCGCGTCGAAGCCGAGACGGCACTGGAAGGCGAGAAGGCGGCAGAAGAAGCGATCGTCGCCGCCGAACAGACGGGTCGTGCCGCTCAGATAGAGTTAGAGGCCGTCACTGGGCGCTTGCGGACATGCCGGGTCGTCACGTTGAGTAGCCCCTAGTTTTCTAGACGCCTTGAGCCATCAAAGCCTGCTGCCGTTCGAACTCGACGGGCGACAGCATC
>NZ_CAKASM010000008.1 GCF_916858675.1 Sphingomonas sp. Leaf21 | reverse complement strand
GGATGCTGTCGCCCGTCGAGTTCGAACGGCAGCAGGCTTTGATGGCTCAAGGCGTCTAGAAAACTAGGGGCTACTCAGTTGGGGCGGGGCGGATAGTCCGCTCCCCCTTTTCCTGCTCCCCCTTTCCCTGCTCCCCCTCCCGCAGGCGGGAGGGGGTTGGGGGGAGGGCAGGGCCACAAGCAATGGTCTCTGTGAGACCCCTTGCCCTCCCCCAGCCCCTCCCGCCTGCGGGAGGGGAGAAGAAGGAGCACCCTCCCGCCTGCGGGAGGGGAGAAGAAGGAGCACCCTCCCGCCTGCGGGAGGGGAGAAGAAGGAGCGCCCTCCCGCCTGCGGGAGGGGAGAAGGAAAGCACCCTCCCGCCTGCGGGAGGGGAACGGCCAGGCGAGAGTGCGGAATGTGAAATGGGCGGCGGTCCTTGCCGGACCACCGCTCTTCTCCGCCATAAAGCGAATTTACGCGGCCTTCAGATCCTCGAAATCATCGGCATCGTGATGATCCATCCGCTCGCCCTTCATCAGGCGGCGGGGCGCGCTCTTGTACATCTTGAAGTCGTTGAACGGGTCGGTGACGATCTTGGTCGCCCAGACGAGCCCGGTTTCCAGATCGCGTTTGGCCCAGAGCTGCATCACGCGAACGAAGATCGCGCTGACGCCCAGTCCCAGCCAGCCGATGCCGACATGGCGCAGATAGCCCATGAAGCCGTCCGGATATTCGAGGCTGCCGAACAGCGTCGGCTGGATCAGCAGCACGATCGGGATCGCGCCCCAGATGCCCATCAGCACATATTTGCGCGTCAGGTTGTAGCCGACCTTGATCTCTTCCTTATGCTCATGCGTCGCCTTGTTCACATGGTCATAGCCCTTGGGCTCGAAGAAGAAATGCCCGGCCTGGCGGCTGGTCATCGCGACACCCCAGGCGAGCAGGCTGGCCACCGCAGGATCGAGGAACAGCAGCGCATAGGCGGTCAGGAAGGTGCAGGCGCTGACGAAGTGCAGGCTCTGGTTGACCAGGCTGTGATGATAATATCGATGATCGTCCCACCGCTGTTCGGCGAGCTGTGCGCGGAAACCAGTCATTGCACATGTCCTTGGAGGGAAGGCTGGCGCTTGGCGAAGCGGACCAGCGAGAAATGGCCGAGCGGGGGCAGGGGGCGGCTTTCGACCAGTTCCACATCGCCGCGCGTCGCCGCCCAGTCGGTATAGCGCTCGAACGGGAAGTCGGTGCGGAACCCCAGGCGACTGGTGACCGGCATCAGCGTCTTTTCGATCCGCCCGCGAAGCCCTTCGCCAGCGCCCACGCGTGTGGTGATGACGATCTCGCCACCGGGGCGGCAGATGCGCGCGAACTCGTCGAGCGCCCTTTCCGGATTGGGCACGGCGGTGATGACATATTGCGCGACCACCACGTCGAAGCTCTCATCGGCGAATTGCAGTGCCTCGGCATCGCCGTAGGCGATCTGCTCGACATGGCTGAGCTGGCCGCGCTTCACCCGCTCGCGCGCCTTGTCTAGCATCGGCTCGGACAGGTCGACGCCGACGATGCGATTGGCCCGCGAATATTGGGGCAGGGAAATGCCGGTGCCGACGCCCACCTCGATGATCCGTCCGCCGATCCGCTCGGCGGCGACGATGGCGGCGGAGCGGCCTTTTTTGAAGACGGGGCCGAAGACCAGATCATAGACCGGCGACCAGCGGTCATAGGCTTTGGTGACGCTGGCGGTACTCATCTGCGTTGCCATCGAAGGGGCATCCCGTTGTGCGACGATGGACGGGTGTTCGCAGCAGGTGGTGACAATTTCACGACAAACACCACGCTGGATGCGGGTTTTTCGCAATAACGCCATCAATATGTCATCGTCTCTGCACGATAGTGTCGCAATATCCCGGTAGGGTTTATGCTGGAGAAGGCTTCTCCCATGTATTCGCCGGTCGATAGACTTGGCGATATCCGGCGCGCGTGACCGCATGACGTCGGATTGGACTGTTCGGGATTCGCTGGGGCGGGTTCGATCATTAGGCCGGTCGACATCCAGCTTATCCTCTCCTCTCCCCTCTACGAGGGGCGAGGGAAGGACAGGCATGGTTGAATGTCGATCGGCCCTAGGACATATCGCAAGGGTCGACCTCGCTTGCGATTTTCGACGATTCTCGGGGAAATTTGCCACAACATGGCAATTCTTGCGACAACCCATTTCCGTAAGTCATTGAAAATGCACATAGCAAGTGTGTGGCACGACTAATGCAGTAACTCACATGCCGGGGTGATCCGGCAACCAGGGAGTTACCACCATGCTGATGACATTGATGATCGCTACGACTTTGGCCACCGCAACCTCGGGTCGCGAGCCGGTCGCTTCGCCTGTGCCGTCGCCGACCGCTGCCACGATCGTCGCCGAGCGTTCGCCGTCGCCGATGGCGTCGTCCGCGACGCGGTACTGCGTGGTCGATACGCTGACCGGCTCGCGCATTCCGACCAGGGTCTGCCGCACCGCCGATGAGTGGATCGCACGCGAGGGCGCCGTCCCGACCGGCCGCATCGCACGTCGCTGACCCACACGCTCATCGGAGAAATGCCATGATGTTCGCCATGCTTGCGACCGCTGTCGCCCTGTCCGCCCCCACGCCACGGGATCCCGCGATCAAACCCGCCTCGATCGCGGTCGACGCTGGCTCGCTTCCGACCGCATCCGTCGGCGGTGCCAAGCCCGTCCGCTATTGCTTCCTGAACGTCGAGCAGGACCATGTCCAGCGCGGCAAGGTGTGCATGACGCGCAAGCAATGGCTGTGGCGCGATATCGATCCGCTCGACTATATCGGCCGCAACAAGTGACGGGTAGGGGCGGGGCCGACCGCTGGGGACGGCCCCGTTCGTCGCGGATCAGCCCAGATCGCGCGCGTAGACGTTATAGGTCTTGTTGACGTCGCTCTTGATGGTCTCGGCGATCGAACGCATGCCTTGATTGTCGTCGAGGATCCAGCCGATCTCGCCACGCGACGCGCCGTAGCGAGTGATCGAGGCGCGGCGGATATATTCGATCATCATGAAGGCAAGCTGGCTGGCCATGCGTGAGGACTGAAGGTCCTTGACCACGCCCATCAGCGGCACGCGCATCGTCCGGACCTTCGGCGCGCGCAGCCACAGCAGCAGCTTGGCCCAGCCGAAGGGAAGCAGGCTGCCCTTGAGCGGCTTGATCGCTTCATTGAGGTCGGGCAGCGTGATCATGAACGCGACCGGCCTTCCATCCAGTTCGGCGATGCGGATCAGGTCATTGAACACGATCGGCTTCAGCTTGACGCCGACATCCTTCACCTCGGGCGGGGTGAGGGGGATGAAGCCCCAATTGTCCGACCACGCATCGTTGAGGATGCCGAGAATGATCGCGGCCTCCTCCTCGAACTTGGCCTTGTTGACCTCGCGCACGCGGATACGCTCGTTCTTCTCGCCCGACTTGATGATCCGCTGCACGATCGGGGGGAATTCCTGCGTGATGTCCAGCTCATAGGTGAAGAGCTGCTTGATGACGCCGTAACCCGCCGCCTCGATCCAGCCCTGATATTCGGGGCGGGCATGGCCCATCATGATCGTCGGGTCCTGATCGAACCCCTGGACCAGCAGGCCGGGCTCTTCCCAGATCGACTGCGACACCGGACCGATCGCCTTGTGCATCCCCTGCTCGCGCAGCCACCCCTCGGCGGCGGCGAGCAGCGCCTTGAACACCTCCTCGCTGACCGCATCCATCAGGCCCCAGAAGCCGATGCCCGGCCCGAAGCCTTGGGCAGGGTCCATCTCCAGCGCCAGCGTGTCGAGATGCGCGGAGATACGTCCGACCACCTTGCCATTGTCCTCGGCCAGGAAGAGCTGCGCCCTGGCATGGCTGTACCAACCATTCTTCTCCGGCGTGATCAGGCCGAGCGCCTCGCCCTTGAGCGGCGGAACCCAGTGCGGATCGTCCGCGTAGAGGCCGAAGGGGAAATCGACAAAGGTCTTGCGATCGCGCTTGGTGACGACCGGACGGATGGAAAGCGGCATAAGGCGGACGGTCCAGCGATGAATGGCAAAGCCATTTCCTAACCGTCTTGATCGATCATAGCGAGTGAGGATTCCGTCATCGCGCGCCGTGGGAATGCCACCGTGTCGCCACTATATGGGGGCAAAGGATAGACCTATGGAATCGACGCTTTCTTTTGAACGCGGCCCCGGTGCCGCCGCCGTGGCGCGCAATACGCGCCTGCCGATCGCCGACGACAAGGCGATGCTGCGCGCCGCCGCCGAGCTGACCCGCGACCTGATCGCGCCCAATCCGCGCCTCTACTGGGCGGACATGGTGGGCAGCGCGCTGGTCGGCTATGCCGCCCTGGCGGTCGCGGTGACGGCGGCGTCGACGGTGGTGATCGTGGCGGCGTCGGTGGTGGCGGTGCTCGCGCTGTACCGGGCGCTGCTGTTCATCCATGAGGTCAGCCATATGAAGCATTCGGCGCTTCCGGGCTTCCGGACCGGGTGGAACGCGCTGGTGGGTGTGCCGCTGCTGACCCCGGCCTTCATGTATGAGGGGGTGCACAACCTCCATCATGCGAAGACGCGCTACGGCACCGCCGACGATCCCGAATATCTGCCGCTGGCGCTGATGAAGCCCTGGACCTTGCCGGTGTTCATCCTCGTGTCGGCGCTGGCGCCGCTGGGGCTGTTGATCCGTTTCGCGATCCTCTCGCCACTGTCCTGGGTGGTTCCGGGACTGCGCCGGATCGTGGTCGAGCGTTACTCCGCGCTGGCGATCAACCCGCAGTTCCGCCGCCGTATGCCCGAGGGCGAGGCGCTGGTGCGCTTCAACCGCACCGATGCGGCGGCGTCGATCTGGGCGGTGGCGTTGATCGTGCTGGTGGCGACGGGGGTGATTTCGCTGCGTGGCTTCGGAATCGGCTTCGCGATCGGCTCGGCCGTCGCGGTGCTCAACCAGGTCCGCACCTTGGTCGCGCATCTCTGGGAGAATGAGGGCGAGCAGATGACGGTGACCGCCCAGTATCTCGACTCGGTCAACGTGCCGCCGCCGTCGCTGCTGCCGGGGCTATGGGCGCCGGTCGGTCTGCGCTACCACGCGCTGCACCACCTGCTGCCGTCGCTGCCTTATCATTCGCTGGGCGAGGCGCACCGCCGGATCAGCGCGGCCCTGACCCCGGATTCGCCCTATCACAAGGCGAGCTATACCGGATTGCCGGGCCTGGTCGCCAAGATCGGCATGAGCACGATCCGCCGGGGGAAGTGATCCCCCCAAGCCCCCAACCCCCGTTCCGTCGCAGCAAGGTTGAAGGCAACGGACCTTCGGCACGTCAGCCGACGAAGGTCACTCCTCGGTGCGAAACAGCACCGCCTCACCGATCAGGAAGAACAGCAAGATCGGCGCCCAGGCGGCGAGGAACGGGGGGTAGGCACCCAGGTCGCCCATCGCCATCGAGAAGTTGTCGGCGATAAAATAGGTGAAGCCCAGCGCCATGCCGATGACCGCGCGGACGAACAGCTTGCCCGACCGCGCGATACCGAAGGCCGCGACCGCGCCGAGCAGCGGCATCAGCACGGCCGACATCGGCGCGGACAGCTTGTGCCAGAGCGACCCCTCCAGCGACTTGGTCGGCCGCCCCGCCTCGCGCAGATCGTCGATCGCGCTCGACAGCGCACCGAAGGACAGGTTGTCGGCGCTGACGCTGGCCAGCGTCAGTTGTTCGGGGGAGACGCCGCGCCCGACGATCAGCGATGGATATTGGGTGAGCTTGCCCGACTTGACTTCGAACCGGGTCGCTGGGCCGATCTGCCAGCCATCGCCGACGCGGGTGCCACGCGGCGCGCGGACGATCGCCTGCAGGCTGCCGCCGCTGCGATCGTAGAGCGTCACGCCGCCCAGCTGCGTGCGGGCGCCGCGCCCCTGGATCAGGTCGACCGAGATCAGGTCGTCGCCGTCGCGCACCCAGACATTGGCCCGATCCCCGCTGTCGAAGGGAAGCGGGCCGTATTGTACCTTCTGCCAAGCGCTCAGCGTCGCGCTGGCACGCGGCACGATCCGGTCGTTGAACGCGAAGCTCAGCACCGCGACGCCCGCGCTGGCCACGAGAAGCGGCGCCAGCACCTGATGCGCCGACATGCCCGCCGCCTTCAGCGCGATGACCTCCGAATTTTGGTTCATCGTGAAGAAGGTCAGGATGGTGCCGAGCAACACCGAGAAGGGCAGCAGGAACGAGATGATCTGCGGCGCGCGCAGCGAGACGTAGCGCCATACCTGCGCCTGGCCGTTGCCGGGGGCGGCGAGCACCGCGCCCGACTCGCTCAGCACGTCGAGCGTCTGCAACACCAGCGCCACCGCGAACAGGATCGCGAATGTGCGGATGAAGAACATCTTTGCCATGTAGATGGCGATCGTCCGCGACGGGAAGATATTGGACAGGGTCATGCCGTCATCGCCTTCTTGCGGCGGCGGCCCGGCAGCCAGCGGCCGATCGCCTTGGCCAGCTTGGCCACGCCGCGTTCCAGCGCGCCGATCGGCTGGCCGCCGGGCACATAGGCGGTGACGTAATACATCCAGAAGACGAGCCCCGCGAAGACGGTGAACGGCGCCCACAGCGCGAGCGCGGGATTGACCCTGCCCAGTGCGCCGATATCGGCGGCATATTGGTTCACCTTGAAATAGGTGACCAGCATCACGATCGACAGGAACACGCCCAGCGCGGAGGTCGATCGCTTGGGGGGAATGCCGAGCGATACCGCGAGCAGCGGCAGCAGGAACATCGTCACTACCTCGACCACGCGGAAGTGGAATTCGGCCCGGCTCCCCGCACGGGCCTCCGCGCTCTGCGCCTGCTGTCCGTGCTTGGCCAGCTCGGGAAGGGTGAATTCCAGGTCGCGACCGCCGCGCTTGCGGAAATTGTCGAACTTGGGAAGGTCGATCGGCAGGTCGTGGCTGGAGAAGGTCAGCACGCGAGGCGCCTTGAATTCGGGCCGGTTGTGGATCAGCGTGCCGTTGGTCAGGCGGAAGATGATGACGTTGGGATCGTCGGTCGCCAGGAAGCGACCGCGTTCGGCGGTCACGCCGATCCAGTCGCCCTTCGACGTGTTGGCGTGAACGAAGATGCCCGACAGGTCGCGGCCATTGTCGCGGCTCTCCTCGATGCGCAGGGTCATGCGGTCGCCCAGATGGGTGAACTCGCCGACCTTGATCGAGGCGCCCAGCGCGCCGGTGCGCAATTCGTACCGCAGCCCCTCGTAATAATAGCGTGCGACGGGCTGGATATAGCCGACGATCGCGAGGTTCAGCGCCGCCAGCACGATCGCGTACATGTACGGCACGCGAAGCAGCCGCGTGTAGCTCATGCCGACGCCGCGCATCACGTCCAGCTCGGACGAGGTGGCAAGGCGACGGAAGGCGAGCAGGATGCCCAGCATCAGCCCGATCGGGATGCCAAGCCCCAGATATTCGGGCAGCAGATTGGCGAGCATTCGCCATACCACGCTGATCGGCCCGCCCTCGGTCGCGACGAATTCGAACAGGCGGCGGATGCGATCGAGCACCAGCAGCATCGCCGAGATGATCAGCGTCGCGAACAGCGGCAACGCGATCAGCCGGGCCATGTAGCGATCGATGGACTTCATGCGGGGGACATCACTCGCGCGATAAAACGGCCATGGCTATACGAGCGCCTGCAGGGCCCGTCACCCCTTGTTTGCGCTTTGCAATTTTTCGGGCTGTCCGGTTTGACGGAGCGAACGCCCGCCATTCCGATCGTCACGCCGCCGCGCTCACCGGCCCCTCCGCGACGCGCTTGAGCGCCGCCGCCAGCGAGCGTTCCAGTCCGGCGAGGGTGAAGGGCTTGCGCAAAACCTCGTGACCTTCGAATCCCGTCGCCTGGGCATCGCCAGCGAAGCCGGTGACGAACAGCACGGCGATATCGGGATAATCGGGGCGCAGCTCGGCGATCATTTCCGGGCCGGTCATGTGCGGCATCAGCACGTCGGAGACGATCAGCCGGATACCGGGATGCCGGGCGAGCAGCCCCTCGGCCTCGCGCGGGTCGCTACAGGCGATCGGATCGTGTCCCAGCTCCTCCAGCGCGCCCATCGTCGCCGTCAGAACGCGGGGGTCGTCCTCGACCAGCAGGATGCGCAGTGCCCCCAGCTCCTCGGGCACCGGGGGGGATGTCACTGGCTGATCGGGGGTGGCGAGCGGCGCCGCGACATGGCGTGGCAGATAGAGGCTGACCGTGGTCCCGGCGCCCGGCGCGGTGCGGATGACCACGTCGCCCCCCATCTGCCCGACCAGCCCGAAGATCTGGCTGAGCCCCAGCCCGGTGCCCTTGCCCGCTGGCTTGGTCGTGAAGAAGGGTTCGAACACCCGCTCCGCCACCTCGGACGTCATGCCCGCACCCGTGTCGGTCACCGCCAGCACGACATATTCGCCCGCGCCCGCACGGGGGAGCTTGCCGGGTTCGACACGGCGCTCGGCGGTCCGGATGGTCAGCTCGCCACGCCCGTCCATCGCGTCGCGCGCATTGACCGCGAGGTTCAGTATCGCGTTCTCGACCTGCACCCGGTCGCCGAACATGGTCCAGTCGGTGGTGATGTCCTCCACCGTGACCTTGACCCCGTCGCCCAGCGTCCGGTCGAGCAGATCGCGCATCCCGCTGACCAGCTGGCGCGGGACCAGTGCTTCGGGGGTCAGCGCCTCCTCGCGGCTGAACATCAGCAGGCGGCGGGTCAGTGCGGCGGCGCGGTGAGCACCCTCGGTCGCGCTGTCCAGATGGCGCAGGCTGACCTCGCGCTCCTCGCTGCGCCGCGCCAGTTCGAGGCCGCCCAGAACGACGGCGAGCATGTTGTTGAAGTCGTGCGCGATTCCGCCGGTCAACTGGCCTAGGGCGTCCATCTTCTGGACCTGGCGAAGCTTGGCCTCCTGCACCCGCAATTCCTCGGTGGCGGCTTCCACCGCCGCGGCGAGTTCCTCGGCGCGGGCGCGTTCGGCCCAGGCTTCGGCTCGCGCCTCGGCGCGTTCGCCGACCGTCCGGAATATCAGCCAGCCCAGTAGCATCGCACCCAGCGCCAGCAGAACGCCGAAGATGACCAGCCCCCCCGCGATCCGGTTGGCGTGGATCACCGTGTCCTGCGCGGCGGTGCTGCGCTGGTCGAGCAACACGCGCTCCCCTTCGATCAGCGCGGTCAGCAGCCGATTGATCCGGAGCAGCGCATCCGCCTGTCGCGCCTGATAATAGAGACCATAGGCCTGGCGATCGCGGTGATAGGTGGTCGATAGCGCGATCACCGACAATTGCTGGCCGCGCTCTTCATAGGCCTTGCGCAGCTGCTCGACGAGCCTCTGCTGGTCGTTGTCCTCGATCAGCGCGTCGAGACGCTCGAGCTGCGCGTTGGCGAGGTTCCACTCCTCGACATAGAGCTGGCCCAGCTTGTTGTCGCCCGAGATGACATAGCGGCCCAGCGACGCCTCGGACCGGGCGATCGTGCCCGCGAGCGTGCGGGCGAGGATCATCACCTCATAGCTGTGCCGCTGACGCTCCAGCGCCAGGTCGCGCTCGCGATTGGCGTGGCCCAGCGTCACGATCAGCATGGCCAGCGTCACCGCACCGGCCACAGCCATCACGATCAACGCAAAGGCCCGCCAGCGGCCGACCTTTCCGAGATTTTCATGCTCGATCACGACGGTTACGCTATCCCAGTCAGCGGATAATGCAACGCCGGGCGCGACCGGGCGGTCAGCCGATGACGCCGACCGCCTGGCCCGCCTTGCGGAACATGCCCAGCACGGTCTGGATCTGCTCCGGCGTGTGCTCGGCGCAGATCGAGCAGCGGAGCAGGAACGTCCCCGCCGGCGTCGCGGGCGGGCGCGCCATGTTCACGTACAGACCTCCGTCGAGCAGCGCCTGCCACATGATAACCGCCTGTTCCTGGTCGTCCAGGATCACCGCGACGATCGCGCTGTCGCAATGTTCGGTGCCGAGTCGGAAGCCCATGTCCTTGAGCCCCGTATGCAGCGTCCGCGCATTCGACCACAGCCGTTCGCGCTTGTCGTGCGCGGTCATCAGCTTGCGGATCGAGGTTGCGGCGGTCGCGACCACCGAGGGCGGCAGCGAGGCGGTGAAGATGTACGGACGGCAGGCGAGGCGGACCGCCTCGAACTTCGGATGGTTGGACACGACGAAGCCGCCGACCGTGCCGACCGACTTGGAGAAGGTGCCGACGACGAAGTCGACCTGGCCTTCCAGCCCCTGCGCCTCGTAAACGCCGCGTCCGTTGGGACCGAAAAAGCCCATCGAATGCGCCTCGTCGACCAGCACCATGCAGCCATGCTTCTTGGCGACCGCGACCATCTCGACCAGCGGCGCGATGTCGCCGAGCATCGAATAGACGCCTTCCAGCACGACCAGCTTGGCGGGTTCCTTGGGCAGGCGGCCGAGGCGCTTGTCCAGATCCTCGACCGAATTGTGGCGGAAGCGGACGATCTCCGCATTGCCCTGCTGGCAGCCGTCATAGATGGACGCATGGCTGTCGGCGTCGAGGATGACATATTCGCCCTTGCCCGCCAGCGTCGAGATGATGCCGAGATTCGCCATGTATCCGGTCGAAAAGACGATCGCGCCGGTCGTGCCGTAGAATTCGCGCAGCGCCTGTTCGACGTCCATATGGTCGTGGAAGGTGCCGTTCAGCATCCGGCTGCCGTTCGTGCCAGAGCCGAACTTCTCCAGCGCGGTCTTGCCCGCCGCGATCACGTCCGGGTCGAAGGTCATGCCCATATAGTTATAGGTGCCGAGCAGGATCGTGTCCTTGCCCCGGATCACCGCCTCGGTCGGCGACTTCACCTGTTCCATCACGATCGCGAAGGGATCGGTCACGCCCGAGTCGAGCAGCGCCTGGCGTTCGGCGATCAGGCCGTCGAACTTGGAAAGCAGGTCGCGCTCCGGCGCGATTGCCGGCACGTCGGTGGGGAGGGCATGGGGCTGGGCAGCGGCTTCGGTCATGGGGGAGTCCGTCTCGGGCGCTTGGTGGATCAGGCTTGCTTGAGCTTTTCGACCGCGTCGACAAGCTGACCGACATTCTCGATCTCGGCCTGCATGTTCATCGTGATGATGATGTCGAACTCGTCCTCGATCGCGGCGACGAAATCCATCACGGTCAGGCTGTCCCACTCCAGATCGCCCTGGAAGGTCGTCGCCTCGGTCAGCGTCACGCCCTTTTTGTTGAAGGGCGCGATCTGGGCCGCGACGGTATCGAAAATGGCTTGGCGGTCGCTCATGATGATCCTTTCGAGGGGCCAGTGGCACCCAAATGCGGCGGCTTTTCGACCGCCCTTGTATTCTGCCGCTATAGCAAGCCGTTGGCGCGATACCACCGTGCCGTGTCCGCCAGCCCCTTGGACAGGGGAATGGCGGGCTCCCACAAATCGGGTGAGGGGCGCTTTGCTGGGTCGGCGGTCCAGTCGGGATGGCAGAGATAACCGACCCGGTCCGCGGTCAGCTTCGCCCCCTTGCCGCGAAGCGCCCGGTCGATCCGCGCGCCGAGTTGCAACAGCCGCTTGGGCAGATGCAGGGTCATCACCCGCCGCCCCACGGACGCGCCCATCGCGCGGGCGAGATCGGCATGGGTCAGCACCTGGCCGTCATCGACCTCCAGCACCGCGCGTGGGCCGACCGTCGCGACCAGCGTGGTGAGCAGCCGCGCGAAATCCTCGACCGCGACCAGCGACAGCCTGCCCGGCGGCGGCATGAAGGCGAGGCCGAGCTTGGCGGTGCGGAACACGTCGAGCCATTCGGTATCGTGCGGACCATAGATGCCGCTCGGCCGGACGATGGTCCAATCGAGCCCGCTGTCGATGACGATGTCCTCGGCCTGGCGCTTGGACCAGCCATAGACGGACAGGTCCGGCTCGCGCGCCGACAGCGAGGAGACATGGACGAAGCGCCGGACGCCAGCCGCCTTTGCCGCCTCGACCATCGCACGCGTGCCGTCGATATTGCCCGCGACGAAACCCTCGCGATCGGGGGCATTCACCACGCCCGCGATATGCAGCACCGCATCGGCGCCCTCGACAAGCGTGGCGAGCGTATCGGGCTTGTCCAGCGCGCCCGCGATCCAGGTGATCCCGGCGCGTGACGGCTGTGCGCGGCGGGTGAGGGCGCGAAGCGTCAATCCCGAACCGGCGGCACGATCGACCACCGCGCGACCGACGAATCCGGTCGCTCCCGTCACCGCGACGATCATAGCAGGGCCAGATGGTTGCGGTGGATCAACGCCGCGCGCGGGGCATGGCCCAATATCTCGGCCTGCTGGTCCGACCGCTTGCCGATCAACGCGCGCGCCTCGGTCGAATCATATTCGCTGAGGCCGCGTGCGATGGTCCCGCCCGGACCCTCGACCGTGACGAGGTCGCCGCGCGCGAAATGGCCCTGGACCGATGTCGCGCCCGCCGCGAGCAGGCTGCCGCCCTCGGCCAGCGCCTTGGCCGCGCCTGCATCGACGGTGATCGCGCCGCGCGCGGTCAGCCCACCCGCCAGCCACGCCTTGCGAGCGGGAGCGCTCTTTTCCGCGACGAAGACCGTGTGGCGTGCGGGCGTCGACAGCGGATGGTCGATCCGGCCCGACGCTATCGCCAGATGCGCACCCGCGCTGACGGCGATCCGCGAGGCGGCGATCTTCGAGACCATGCCGCCCGATCCCATGCCGGAGGCGGAGCCGCCATCCGCCATGCCGCTGACCGCGTCGATCCGCTCGACCCGCTCGATATGGCGGGCCTGCGGATTGGTATGCGGGTTGCTGTCGTAGAGGCCGTCCACGTCGGACAGCAGCAGCACGGCGTTGGCGCCCGCCGCCTGTCCGACCCGCGCGGCCAGCCGGTCGTTGTCGCCGAAGCGTATCTCCTCGGTCGCGACGCTGTCATTCTCATTGATGACCGGCACCACGCCGAGGCCCAGCAGCCGACCCAGTGTCGCGGCGGCGTTCAGGTAGCGGCGGCGATCCTCCAGATCGTCCAGCGTCACCAGCATCTGCGCGGCGGTCAGTCCTTCGGCATGGAGCAGCTCGGCCCAGGCCTGGCTCAGCGCGATCTGGCCCGTTGCGGCGGCGGCCTGCGCATCCTCCAGGCTGGCGCGTCCGCCCCTGGGCAGGCCCAGGCGGCGCGCACCGAGCGCGATCGCGCCGGAGGAGACGATCGCGATCTGCTGCCCTTCGCGCACCCGCGCGGCGATGTCGGCGACCAGCCCGGTCAGCCACGCGCGACGAACCTCCCCCTCGGGCGTGACGAGGAGTGCGGAGCCGACCTTGACGATCAGCCGCTGGCAGGTGGTGGGGGGGAAGATCATCGGGCGGTCGAGTGCCACGATCGTCGGTCTCTGCGAGGCGTCTTTCCCTCCCCCGGCTCCGCCCGTTTACGGGAGGGGACAAGACGGCGCGAACGGCACGCCCGGTATCGCTCCCCTCCCGCAAGCGGGAGGGGATGGGGGAGGGCAGGGTGTCTCACCGAGCCTTCCGCTCGCCATATCAGGCCAGCGGAGACCATGTGATCTCGTCCTCGCCCTCGTCGCCCTCGGGCACCGCATCCGGACCCGGCCCCATCTGCTCCAGCAGCTTGTCGAGCACCCAGTCGACACCGATGCCCGCCGCTCCCGACAGCGGGATGACGTCCGCGCCGCTTGCCTCGGCCAGTTCGGCCGACAGCGCCTCGATCAGTTCGTCATCGAGCATGTCGATCTTGTTCAGCGCGACGATATGCGGCTTGTCCGCCAGCCCCGCGCCATAAGCCTCCAACTCGTCCCGGACGATGCGGTAGCTTTCCGCGACGTCCTCGTCATTGGCGTCGACCAGATGCAGCAGCACCCGGCACCGCTCGATATGACCCAGGAAGCGGTCGCCGATCCCGACGCCGTCCGCCGCGCCCTCGATCAGGCCGGGGATGTCGGCGACCACGAACTCGCGCTCGTGATGCCGGACCACGCCCAGCTGCGGCCGGGTGGTGGTGAAGGCATAGGCGCCGACCTTGGCCTGCGCATTCGTCACCGCGTTGATGAAGGTCGACTTGCCCGCATTGGGCATACCCACCAGACCCGCATCGGCCAGCAGCTTCAGCCGCAGCCAGACCCACGCCTCTTCGCTGGGCCAGCCGGTGCCGTGCTGGCGGGGCGCGCGGTTGGTCGAGGTCTTGTAGCTGGCATTGCCGCGCCCGCCATCGCCGCCGCGCAGGAAGACCTCGCGCTGGCCGACCCGGGTGAAGTCGAGCAGCACCTCTTCCCTGTCCTCGGACAGCACCTGGGTGCCGACCGGCACCTTGATGACCAGATCGTCGCCGCCGCCGCCGGTGCGGTTCGACCCCGACCCGCCCTGTCCACGCGGCGCGCGGAAATGCTGGGTGTAGCGGAAGTCGATGAGCGTATTCAGGCCAGCGACCGCCTCGAAGATGACGTCGCCGCCCTTGCCGCCATTGCCGCCATCGGGGCCGCCATATTCCATGAACTTTTCACGGCGGAAGGAGACGGCGCCGGGGCCGCCCGAGCCGGAGCGGACGAAGATCTTGGCTTGGTCGAGGAAATGCATGACGGCGCTCTTACCGCTGAGCGTGCCGACTGACCAGCCCGACCCGGCGACCGCCCGCGATCAGGCGACGAGCGTGGCCCCGCCGCAACGGACGCCGTTCATCGTCACATCGGCCTGCCCGACATGCAGGCCCAGCAGGTCCAGCAGGCTGTTGATGAGCCCGTCCAGCGCGGGGGCGACCGGCGTCAGCGCGGCACCCACGGCGCCCAACACCCAGTTGAGGCCGAGGCTGAGCGGTTCCAGCGTCAGGCTGACCTTGTTGATCAGCGAGCCCGCAATGCCCTGCAGGGCGGAATTGGAGGTCACCGTGCGTGGCGTGCCGTTGTCGATATCGGCGGCATTGAACGTCAGTCGCTGCCACGCGCCGTCGCTCGCCAGGTCGATCCGGGCATAGGCCATGACCTTGACCAGCGTCACCTGCAACAGGGCGACCCCGCCGGTGATCGGCGAACGGCTCATGTCGTTGAAGCGCGTTCGGTCGATCTGCGCGATGGCGACGGTGCCGGGGGAGGGCAGCGCGTCGATCGTCACCGTTCGAGCGGTGCCCGAACAACTGATGCCGCTCAGCCGCGCCTGCGCCGCCGCCGTCTCGACGAAGATCGGAAGCTGGATATTCGCGAGCAACGGCACGCCGATCTGCGTGTCGATCAGCAGGCGTTGCTGCGCGGTGCGGACGACAGTGCCACCATCCTGCGCCACCGCCAGCCAGGGCGAATTGGCGGGGCGCTCGCCGATCGCCAGGAGCACCTTGGTCGACAGCAGCCCCGGCACCGACGCGCCGAGATCGAGCGCGACCTGGCGCTGGCCGTTGGCGATCGACAGGGATTCGCGCAGCATCGAATAGGCGTCGATCACGATCGGGGCGCGTGACGGCGCCTGGGTCAGGCCGCCCAGCGGACCCAAGGCGATCAGCCGGGTCAGCGGCACCCTGGACCCCGGCACCCGCAGCGACAGGTTGCGGAGCAGCGTCGCGACGCCGGCATTGCCGGTGGCGTCGGCCATCGCGGTGAGCAGCGTCGGCAGCGTGACGTCGGTCGCCAGTATCGTGTCGAAGCTCGCACCGGTCAGCCCGATCCGCGTGCCCAGTGACTGGGTCATCCGCAACAGGTCGACCCGCCCGCCGACCAGCGCCTGATAATCCATCAGCGACAGCGACAGGTCGCTGCCCGCCAGCCCGTTGAGCACCGCGCCGGGCAGGCCACCCTGGACCGCAAGCAGACGCGTGCCGAGCGAGAAGGCGGCGAGATCGATTCGCCGCGACACGGCGCTGGCGGCGACCGCGCTGCTGTTCCGGCCGGTCAGCACACGGCCGAAGAACAGCGGCACATCCTGGCGGAGGACGATGCGCAGCGCACCGGCATCCGCGCCGCTGGCGAAGCGGCTGGCCGGGGCGATGCTGGCGTCGGCGCGGTAGCTGCCGGGGGTGATCGTGCTGGTGACGTTGGCCAGCCCGGCCGCGGCGACGATCTGGCGGACCGCCTCGCCGCGCCGTTCGGGGGCCGAGGAGGCTGCGGCCAGCGCCGCCTGATCCGCGACACCCTGCAACCGACGCTGCGACAGGGTCAGCATGCCGACATCGATCCCCATCGCCGCGAAGCCGATCATCGCCATCGCCACCAGCGCGGTCAGGATGCTGATCGCGCCGCGCCGGTCGCCCCATAATGCCCGCATCACAGGCCCCCGAGCATCGCGACACCTTTCGCCGTGAGGATCTTGCCCGGCGTCGGCACGAACGGCATGTTGAGCAGCGGGTCGGTCGAGGCGTCATAACGGACCGACACCGTGATCAGGTTATTGGCCTCCGACGTCGTCACCTGCCCACGATCGCGGCGAAGCACCGCCCCCGCATCGAGGATGCGCAATGCGGTGTCGGTAGCGATGCTCTTGCGCTCGGCGGCGTCGATCCCCGCGAGCGCGGCACGGGCGGCATCGTTGGCGGCCTGCTGGACCATATGCGCGGTCAGGAAATAGTCGCCGAAGCTGACGATGCCCATCAGCATGGCCAGCAGGATGGGCATGGTGAGCGCAAGCTCGACCACCGCAACGCCGCGTTCGTCGCCGGTCAGCCGTCTGGCGGTCGCGCGCGACGCTGAAGGCGAAGGGGGCATGGCGAACTCGACGACGGGACGCGCCACGGGCGTATATCCTCAAAACAGACCAGCTGTTTCAGCAACAGGAACTACGACCCTTAGCAATATCCTAATAACACTGATTTCGGAGGCAATAGTCGCCGCTCAAGCTTGTCACTGTTCGTTCTGGTTATTTTTGGCGGAAGTCAGCCGGAATGCATGATCGAATTGGACATTCCGTCGAGGTGGCTTGCATTCGAGCCAGAGACTGGCGCTTTCGACTATTTGCGTGGGGCGATATGTTCGAATCGCGCGACGGCATATGCTGGGAATGGCAGGCGTTCTTCTCTCTCGCCTGCCATCCCGGCTTTCGCCGGGATGGTGCGGGGATTTTGGCCGACGAGCCTTGCAGGGGAGGGGCGGGCGGAGAGCGATCAGGGCGGGCGCGTGCGCCTTGGCGACCGGTCAGGCGGCGAGCGGCATCGGGCCGCGTCGCTCCTCGTCCAGGTCCAGCGCATGATGGATGCTGGGCGACAGGCCATCGCGCCCCGCGGAGGCCCGCTCCATGCGTTGTCCGGTCGGGCGGAAGCCGAGCTTGCTCAGCACCTGACCCGAGCGCGGATTGTCGGCGAAATGCCAGGCACCGAGTCGGCCGATGGGCAGCGCATGGCGCGCCATGGCGATGACCGCGCGTCCCGCTTCGGTGGCATAGCCACATCCCCAGGCCGACGGAGTCAGCCAATAGCCGAGCTCATGGCCGGTATCGCCCGCGATGATCGCGATTCCGCCGATCAGGACGGGTGCGCCGCCGCGATCGAGCGCGGTGATCAGGAAGCGGGGCTCGGTCGCGCCGCAGGGCTGCGCCAGCCACTGCTCGGCATCGGCCTGGCGATAGGGGTGGGGCACCCGCGCCACCATGCGGGCGATCGACTCATGCCCGATCGCCTCGGCCAGCGACGCGGCATCTTCCGGCCAGGCTGGCCGTAACAACAATCTTGGGGTCCGCGCGAACATCACTCGACAACTCCTCGTCGCGTCGACCGCGCCCTGCCACATCCCGATGACGGGACGGAGACAGGCGGACCGAAGCGGTTGGAGGGAGCACAAAAAAAGGGAGCCGGGGTGACCCGTCTCCCTTTTTTGCTGGTTCCTGCGCGGAACCCGGGTCACCCTGGTGGGCAACCCGGCGCGGTTGCCCGATTATTCGGCCGCTGCGGCCAGTTCGACCGAGCAGAATTTACGGCCGAGCTTGCCCTCGTGGAACGCGACGCGGCCATCGACGAGCGCGAACAGGGTATGGTCCTTGCCCATGCCCACATTGCGACCCGGATAGAACTTGGTCCCGCGCTGACGCACGAGGATGTTGCCGGCGACGGCTTCCTGGCCACCGAACTTCTTCACGCCAAGGCGACGGCCGGCAGAATCACGACCGTTGCGCGACGAACCGCCTGCTTTCTTATGTGCCATTGCGAACTACTCCTGGATTTCGTTGGGGTGGCGCGGCTGAAATTCAGGCGCCGACCGACACGATCTTCAGGATCGTGTGCTGCTGACGGTGGCCGTTGCGACGACGATAGTTGTGGCGACGACGCTTCTTGAAGACGATGACCTTGTCGGCCTTCGCCTGAGCGATGATCTCGGCGGCGACCGTGATGCCGTCGACGGCCTTCAGCTCCGAGCCTTCGCCCGCCAGCAGAACGTCACCCAGCGTCACCGACGCGCCGGCTTCGCCCTCGATCTTCTCGACGACGATCTTATCTCCGGCGGCGACGCGATACTGCTTGCCGCCCGTGCGCACGACTGCGAACATGGCTCTTATCACTTCCCAAATGCATGGCTCCCGCGCGGGAATGCCCGTCGGGAAAGAAGGGTCAGCTAGGCAAAGGTGGCCCGAATGTCAACCAAGGATTCGGATTTTCGACCCGATGTCCGTCGGGACGCGGATCAATGCCGATGCTCGTGGCGCAGACGGTAGCGCCCGTCCTCGTACCCGGTGAACAGCCCCTCGATCGCGGGATGTTCGACCGGTTCGTCGCTGTCGTCGTGCAGTAGGTTCTGCTGGCTGACATAGGCGACATAGCTCGAGTCGTCATTCTCGGCGAGCAGGTGGTAGAACGGCTGGTCCTTGGCGGGCCGGATCTTTTCCGGAATCGCGTCATACCATTCGTCGCTGTTCGAAAAGACGGGGTCGACGTCGAAGATGACGCCGCGAATATCGAACATGCGGTGGCGCACCACCTCCCCGATGCCGAACCGTGCGGTCGCGACGATCGGCCCGGACGTCGGCCGGTCCATGGGCAGGGGGAGCGTGTCGATGGGATCCATGAACCTGATTTAATGGCTTTGTCGCGTCGCACAAGTTTAGGCGCTTGCAATGGATAAAAAGCTGATCTAGGAGCGCGCCTCCAATCGATCAGCCCCATGCGGACTAGCGCCGCTACGGATCGTCCTCGCGGAGAGGTGGCAGAGTGGTCGAATGCACCGCACTCGAAATGCGGCGTACCGGCAACGGTACCGAGGGTTCGAATCCCTCCCTCTCCGCCACTTACCCGAAGCTGCTGATAAGCCTCGAACGTACCGATACGGTGCGGATGCGGGCGAGTCGCGTCGACCGCTGCCGGACGCGCGGCCGTCGGAGTGTCCGTCCTTGCGGCGTCCTGAAAACAGGACGAACCCTCCCCGGAAGGGAAGGGCTCGCCTTGCATCAATCCTGTGTCATCTCGGGCTCAATAGGCCGCCGAGAACGTCAGGAACCATTGCCGCGGCGCGATGGGATAGGCCGAATAGCTGTTGGTGGCCGATCCGACCGATAGCGTCGACCAGCCCTTCTTGTCGGCGAGGTTGGTCACATTGAGCGCCAGTTCCGCCTTGCGGAGCGGCAGCACGCCCTCGGGCACCCGCGCCGCGACCCGCAGCGAGGTGAGGAAATAGGACGGCACGCGCGCATCGTTGCTGAAGGTCGCGTAGCGAGCGCCGACATAATCGCCGATCACCTGCACCTCGATCGGATCGAGCGAGAGCGTCGCGACCGTCTTGTTCATCCATTTGGGCGTGCCGGGCAGCTGCTTGCCGCAGGTCGGTACGACACCGCCCGTGATGATGTAGCCGCCGACACAGGTGTCCGTCGCCGCGCCGATGCCGCTGGCGGTCGAGGTATAGTCACTCTGATATTTCGACAGGTTGTACGACGCCGCATTGTACAGCGACAGCACCCGGCCGAGGCGCAGGGTAAAGGCCGCGTCGACGCCGTCGGTCTTCACATTGCCGACATTGACCAGGATCGAGGTGCCGCCGGTGATGCCGCCGCCAGCGATCCCGCCGGGATTGGTCGAAATCGCGAGCAGGCGATCCTTGAAGTCGACATGATAGTAATTGACCTGCGCGCTGAGGCCGATGCCGTTTCCGAAGCTGCGGTTGCTGCGCACGCCCGCTTCGTAGGTCCAGCTGCTTTCGGGGCGGCCGCTTTGCGCGAAGGCGTTGAATGCCGCCTGGCTGCCGGTGAACCAGGGGCTGCCGCCGCCCGCGAGATAGGCCTGATATTGCCGCAGATTCTTCTGCGCATTGGCATAAAGCTCTTCATGGCCGTTGAGGTCGAAGGTCGCGCCGACCGCAGGCAGGAACCAGCGCAGCGTGTTGATCCGCCCCTGTGGCAGACCGCCCGCCAGGCCCGACAGCGAGCCCGCGACCGGCTGCACCGGAAAGCGACCGCTGGCCCATTGCGCGCTGGTCTTGAACCCCGCCTGGATCAGCAGGCGGTCGAGTGCCTGCCAGCTATCCTGCAGGTGGAGCTGCAACTGCTCGATCTTCGCATCGCCCTGATACTGGGTGAATAGCGGCCGTGCGACGTCGAGCGGGCGGATATAGGGCGTGCTGTTGCCCGGATTGTTGACGTCGACCGCATACCAGCGCCGCCACTGGGTCGTGCTGTTATGCTCGAACCAGCCGCCCAGTTCGATCTTGTGCGCGCCCAGCGTCAGGTCGAGTGCGGAAATGGCGCCCCAGCGATCGATGCGATATTCGGTCGTGCGGGTGATGAGGCCCGATCCACCGGTCGCCGCGACCAGCGCCGCACCGGCGGCGGCGGCCTGTGCCGTGGTGATGGCGGTACAGGCCGAGGGGCGGATGCCGTTGTTGTTGGCGGTGAATCGGCAATTGCTGGGCAGCGTCGCATAGGCGGGATCGAGATAGGCCTGCGCGGTGGTGATCGACTGGCCGAGCGGTCCGGCGACGACGCCCGCACCGTCGTTGTGATGATAATAGGCGGTGTTCGACCAGGTCGCGTTCGGCGCCAGCTTCGCGTCGTAGCGCGCATAGGCCAGATAATCGGTCCGCTGCGCGTCCGAATAATAGTTGCGATAATTGCTGCCCTCACTGGTCGGCGTGTTGCCCAGCGCGCTGAGGTAGTTGCTGCGATAGCCCGCGAAGTCCGGATAATAGAAGGGCTTGGTGTAGGGGGTGTAGAGCTGCGCGGCGGTCGCGGTGCCACCGGCCGATGGCTTGTAGAAGACGGTGGCGTCTTCGTTGGGCTGGGTCATGTCGTTATAGTCGAAATACAGCGTCAGCTTGCCGATATGGTCGTCATGGACGAACTTGCCGTTCGCCTGCCAGCCGCCCTGTATGCCATTGAAGTCCCAGGCTCGCGCACGCTGTCGAACGCCGGAAATATAGGCGGAGTTGGTGCCGCCGAACGTGCCCGTGTCGACCCGCGCGAAGCTGCGCGAGGTGCCGTAGCTGCCGACCGTCTGGGCCGCCTGGATGCCCATCGTCGGGAGCGGGTTGGACGAGTAGGTCTCGATCGTCCCGCCGAGATTGCTGTTGGAGGCGGTGGCGAGGTCGCCCGCGCCGGTCGCGACGATCACGCGGCCGACATTCTCGGAGATCACCGCGCGCTGTGGCGCCAGGCCGTTATAGTTGCCGTAGCTCTGGTCGCCGAGCGGAATGCCGTCCATCGTATAGCCGAGCTGGTTGGCGGCAAAGCCATGGACGATCAGCTGCGCATTCTGCTCGTTATTCCCCCAGGGATCAGAGGTGATGTAGAGCACGCCGGGCAGCGTCTGGATCGCCTTCAACGGGCTGACGCCGGGCAAGATCTTCTGAATTTCGGTCCCGGGCAGTTCGACCGCCGTGCGTGTCTGTCCGCCGGTGACGACGATGGTCGGAGATGCCGTCCCCCCATCCGTCGCGCTGTCCAGCGCCGCGTCGGCGGTCGGTGTTTGCTGCGCGCTGGCCGCGACGGGCATCAACGCGGCGACGGCAACCGCGAGCAACGACACGGACGAACGGAACATGCATCTACCCCCTCAGGCGCGGCACCGACAGGTGCGGCTGGGGGATCCGTTAGGCAGGCTTTACATCAATTCCGCGACACATTGGTAACAATGCCGTGATGCTTATGTTTCGTTCGGGTTACAGTAGTTCTTGGCGACGCGCCTATCCCGCACGCCGGACGCGTTCAGGCCTGGCCGAGATAGCGCTCCAGATCGTCGCTCCCACCGATCCGGGTGCCGTCGATGAAGACCTGCGGCGTGGTGGCGACGCCATGCTCCGCCTTGAATGCATCGACCTCTTCGCGTGAGTGGAGAATGCGATCCTCGACCTCGAACCCCGCGTCCTCGAGCAGTTGTTTGGCATGGACGCCAAAGGGGCAGGTGTGCTCGGGCAGCACCATTCGATAGAGTGTCGCGGACCTGTCCTGTGCCATCATGTGCCTCCGCGGGGCATGAGCGCCCCTGTCAGCATAGTGCGCCAGACGGCCGGGTGTTCCATCGGCTCACCCCCACCCCGAAACCTGCGAAGGCGATCGATTGAAACGGTTAATTCCGGTTTCTTGATAAACTTGCCCTTTACGTTCTGCCCATAGATCGCCTGGCATGAACCGCCCGCTTCCGTGTCGCGCAACGCTTCGAAGGGCCCGCCCGCCACGGTTCGGGGAACCGGGCCCACTTGCCGCGCTGGCCTGTGATCGGCGCGGCAATGTCATGCTTCTGTGGGCGTTTTTCCTCATCCCCCTCATTGCGCTTGTCGGATCCGCCGTCGATCTCGGCATGGGATATGTGACGCGCAAGCAGATGCAGATCGCCTGCGACGCGGGCGTGCTGGCGGGGCGTCGCGCCATGACCACCGGCACCGTCGATGACGGCGTCCGGGCCGAGGCGACCAAGTTCTTCAACTTCAACTTCCAGCAGGGCATGTTCGGGTCGAAGCCGTTCGCGCCGTCGATCTCCAGCACGACAACGTCGAAGACGACGGTCGTCATCAACGCCGCCACGACGGTTCCGACGTCGCTGATGCGGATATTCGGCTTTGTCGAGCTGCCGGTCAGCGTGAGCTGCAATGCCTCGCAGGATTTCGTGAACACGGACATCGTCTTCGTGCTGGATACGACCGGTTCGATGCGGGACAAGGCGACGTCGGCGGATACGCAGACCAAGATCGAGGCGCTGCGCTCTGCCGTGCTCGCCTTGTACGACCAGCTGGCGCCGGTGCAGAGCCAGTTGGCGGCCTCCGGCATGCGGCTTCGCTACTGCGTGGTTCCCTATGCCAGCGCCGTCAATATCGGCGGTGCCATCCGCGCCGCCAATCCCAACTATATGCTGTCGGGCCCGTGGACCTATCAATCCCGACAGGTCGTGACCGAAAGCACCAATTCGTCAACGTGTGGGTATCGGTCGGGCAGTTTCGATTCCCGAAGCGGCATGTGCACCTTTTTCCGTTATGGCCTTCGCACGTTCGACACGTCGCAATATGTGTCGGGGAATAGTGTCGATGTGTCCGATCTGGTCGGAACCGCCAATTACTATGGCGTGACGCCGACCGCCAAAAAACCCAACAGGGTCACCTGGGAAGGGTGCGTCGAGGAGCGGTCGACGGTACGAATGGGTTCCGGCGATATGGCCATTCCGCTCGGTGCCACCGATCTGGATATCGATCTGATACCGAACAGCACGGAAACCAGGTGGAAACCCTATTGGCCGGACGTCGAGTATACCAGCTACCAGAGCGGGATCTACGAAAACGACCCCTATAAGCCGCAATATGCCTGCCCATCACCGGCCGCGTCGATGCAGGGATGGAGCAGGGACGACCTGCGGAAATATCTCAACACGCTCAATCCCGATGGCGGCACCTATCATGACAACGGGATGATGTGGGGCGCGCGCTGGGCGTCGTCCGGCGGCATTTTCGGGAACAACAATCCGGACACCTACAACATGATGCCGGTCAAGAAATACATCATCTTCATGACCGACGATCAGTTTCAGACGGGCTATGGCTCGCTCTATTCCTCCTACGGCGTCGAACAGCTCGATGCTCGGGTCACACCCGGCGGCGTATATTCCAACCAGACCGACCAACTCGCGCGCCACAAACAGCGGTTCAGCCTGCTTTGCTCGCAGGCCAAGTCGATGGGCTATTCCATCTGGGTGATCGGCTTCGCGACCAAGCTCGACACGTCGCTGACCAATTGCGCCAGCACGACCAGCCAGGCGTCCACCTCGTCCAACCAGGCGGCGTTGATGGCGCGCTTCGTCGAAATCGGGAAGAATATCGGCGCGTTGAGGCTGACCCAGTGAAGGCGCGTTGCGGCCAGGCGCTTGGCAGGATCGCCCGAAACCGTCGTGGCGCGTCGGTCGTCGAGTTCGCCCTCATCGCACTGCCAGCGATCGCGGTGATGTGCGGCCTGTTCGACCTGGGCTACCGCCAATATGTCGCCACGCAGTTGCAGGACGCGCTCGATCGCGCCGCCCGGCGGGTCACGATCGGCACGGGCACGACCGCCGCGCAGTTGACCGCGATGGTCGGCGAAAGCGTCAAGGCGATCGCGCGGAATGCCGATGTCGTCGTCGTGCCCACCAGCTACGGCAATTTTCAGCAGGTCGCCAAGCCCGAGCCGATCACCACCGACAAGCCGCCACTCGGCGTCTACAATGCCGGAGACTGTTTCCTGGATATCAACGGCAATGGCGTGTGGGATGCCGATAGCGCACGCGCGGGCACCGGCGGCTCGGACGATGTCGTGCTCTATACCGCGACGGTGACCTATCCCGAGATCGTGCCGATGAGCCGGTTGATGGGCGGGAACGCGGTGACGAAGCTGACCGCGACGACGATGTTGAAGAACCAGCCCTATGCCTCGCAGCCCGAGCCCGTGACGTTATGCCGATGATGCGTCTCGTGAAGCAGCACGTGCGCGTGACGCGCGACCGGCGCGGCATCGCCATGATCGAGTTCGCGCTCGCGGCGCCCGTCGTCCTGCTGCTCGGCCTGGGTGGGGTGGAGATCGGCAACTATGTCATGGCCAATCTGCGGGTGTCGCAGATCGCGATGGCGGTTGCCGACAATGCCGGTCGGGTTCGCACCTCGATCGACGAGGCCGATATCACCGAAATCATGATCGGGGCGATGAAGATGGGCGAACCACTCTCGCTGGCGGCCAATGGGCGGATCATCCTGTCCGACCTCGAACAGCGGACCACGACCACCGGGACCGGTGGCAAGGGCACGGTATCCGCCAGCAATCCCAGCGGATATCGCCAGTGGATCCGGTGGCAGCGTTGTGCCGGCGCGATGGCGACGCCGTCATCGCTCGGCGTACCGCTGAACGCTCGCGGCGGCGCGGTCACCGACCTTAACGACAGCGCGAATGAAGACCATGGCGCGGTCGAGGGTGCGTCGGTCATCGACGGGGTCGGCAAGCCTGGAAACCAGATCGCGGCGGCGGGGGGCACGGCCGTGATGGTGGTCGAGGTCGTCTATGATTACCAGCCCGTCGCGCCGGTCAGCCTGGTCACCTCGGCGCTCGGCAGCCTGCGGATCAGGCGTTCCGTCGCGTTCAACGTGCGTGAGCGAACGGCCTATTCGCTTCGCAACGACGGCAATCTGACGGGACCGCGCCGCGCCGATTGTCAGATGTATAGCGCGGCAGTCCCCATGGTCTGAGCCGCGGCGAAGCCCTTGGCAACGCGGCGCATATCGGGGAAGGTGCGCGGGTAGCGAAAGGGGAGCGTGCGGATGGCGATGCGGGCGATCATGCTGGGGCTCGCGATATTGTCCGCGGACGCGTCGGCGCAGCGGGCCACGATCGACGACGTCGATCCCCTGATCGGCACGGGGGGCGAGGGGCATACCTTCCCCGGTGCGGTCGCGCCCTTCGGCATGGTGCAACTGTCTCCCGACACCGATACGGGTTGCGAATTGCGCACCTGTTACGGACATGCGGCTGGCTATCGCTATGACGACCCGACGATCCAGGGGTTCAGCCATACCCATTTCTCCGGCGCGGGACATTCCGACCTGGGCGATCTGCTGGTCATGCCCGTATCGGGCGACGAGGTGCCGATGGATCCGGGCACGCCCGCCGCGCCCGGCTATCGCTCGCCCTTCCGCCACGCGACCGAGGAGGTGCGGCCCGGCTATTATGCGGTGACGCTCGACCGGCCGGGTGTCCGCGCCGAACTGACCGCCGGGACGCGGGTCGGCGTTCATCGCTATGCCTTCCCCGCCGGAAAGTCGGCGCACCTCGTCGTCGATCTCCGTTCGTCGCTTTACAACTATCCGGGCAAGATCCTGTGGAGCGGACTGCGGCTGCGCCCCGACGGGACGCTGACCGGATTTCGCGAGACGCGTGGCTGGGCACCGGGGCGCAAATTCTTCTTCGCCATGCGTTTTTCCGCGCCGCTCGTCACCCATGCGCTGGTCAATCGTGAGACCGAGATAGCCTATAAGGGTTTTCAGGGGCCGGGGCGGGGCAGCGATGCGGTGGCCGAGCGACTGGGCCGGGCGTTGGAGGCGCGGCTCGATTTCGGGACGCTCGACCGACCGCTGGAGGTCAAGGTCGCGATCTCCGGCGTGGACGAGGCGGGGGCGATCGCCAATCTCGACAGCGAGCCCGGCGGCTTCGACGCGGTCCGCGACCGGACCCGCGCCGCCTGGACCCGGGCGTTGGGCGCGGTCGAGATGGAGGGGGCCGCGCCGATGCGCCGCATGGTCGCCACCGCGCTGTACCACAGCCTGCTCGCGCCCAGCGTCTGGAGCGACAGCGATGGCCGCTATCGCGGGCCCGACGATCAGGTCCACCGCGCACAGGGCTTCACCTTCCGCTCGACCTTCTCGCTCTGGGATACGTTCCGCGCCGAGCATCCGCTGCTGACCCTGATCCAGCCCGAAAAGGTCAATGCCGAGATCGTCCAGTCGCTGATCGCCAGCCGCGCCGACAGCCCCGACGGCATCCTGCCGGTGTGGCAGTTCCACGGGCGCGAGACGTGGACGATGATCGGCTATCATGCCGTCCCGGTCATCGCCGACGCCTATATGAAGGGAATCCGCGGCTTCGACGCCGATGCCGCGCTCGACGCCATGGTCGCGAGCGCGCGCTACGCGCCCTATGGCGGCCTGGGTGAATATATGAAGCGTGGCTATGTCCCGATCGACCGCGAGCCGGAGGCGGCGTCGAAGACGGTCGAATATGCCTATGACGACTGGGCGATCGCCCGCATGGCGGCCGCCATGGGACGGCGCGACATCACCGCCGATTTCGAGAGGCGCGCGGGGAACTGGCACAACAGTTTCGACGCGAAGACCGGCTTCCTGCGCGCGCGCAAGGCCGATGGCAGTTGGCGCGTGCCGTTCGATCCGACCGCGATCAACTATGGTTCGGATTATACCGAGGGCAATGCCTGGCAATATAGCTGGTTCGTGCCGCAGGATCAGGCCGGGCTGTTCCGCACGATGGGCGGCGACAAGGCGGTGGTCGCCAAGCTCGACCGGATGTTCGACTATGACAATTCGAAGCTCGACTATAGCCATGCCGAGGATATTGCCGGGCTGATCGGGCAATATATCCATGGCAACGAGCCGAGCCACCATGTCGCCTATCTCTACAGCTATGCGGGGCAGCCATGGCGAACGCAGGAACGGTTGAAGCAGATCGTCGAGAGCCAGTACAAGCCGGGCCCCGACGGGCTGTCGGGCAATGACGATCTGGGGCAGATGTCGGCCTGGCTCGCCTTCACGGCGCTGGGCTTCTATCCCGTCACGCCGGGGACCAACCAATATGTCATCGGCCGCCCCTTCGTTTCCCGCGCCGTACTGAACCTGCCCAACGGCAAGCGGTTCACGATGACGGCGGATGGGCTTGGCGATGCCGATCGCTATGTCGGATCGGTGCTGCTCAACGGAGCGAAGCTGACGCGCGGGTTCATCCGGCATGAGGAGATACTGGCGGGCGGAACGCTGGAGTTCCGAATGACCGCGAAGCCGAACCGGACCTGGGCGGTCGCGGCGAAGGACCGGCCCTATTCGATGAGCCGGTGAGGGGGACCACCTCCCTTCTTCTCCCCTCCCGCAGGCGGGAGGGGTCGGGGGAGGGGCTAGGCCGGATCGACATTCAGCTTATTCTCCCCTCTCCCCTCAGAGAGGGGCGAGGGAAGGACAGGCATGGTTGAATGTCGGTCGGTCTTGGCCCTCCCCCTGACGCAAGGAAGCGCTCGACCCACCGATGGGGCTTTTCGCGCTGATCGGTGTTAAGACCCCATCATGCTGGAATCACGAATGAACCGCCGGGTCTTTTGGGGGGCGAGTGCGATCGTCGCCGCGATGCTGGTCACCACGCTGCTGATGCCCGGTACGGCGGACCACGCCTTCAAGGCCGCGCAGAGCTGGACGATCGATACGTTCGGCTGGTTCTATATTGCGTCGGTCGCCGTCTTCCTGGTCGTCGTGCTCGTGCTGGGCTTCGGGCCGGCGGGCAAGCTGAAGCTCGGACCCGACGACGCCGAACCCGACTTTCCCTATGTCTCCTGGCTGGCGATGCTGTTCGCGGCGGGCATGGGCATCGGCCTGATGTATTTCGCGGTCGCCGAGCCGATCCAGCATTATATCGCGCCGCCCGACGTGAAGCCGGGCACCATCCTCGCCGCGCGGGAGGCGATGGCGATCACCTTCCACCATTATGGCGTCCATGCCTGGGCCATTTATGCGCTGGTCGGGATCAGCCTGGCCTATTTCACCTATCGCAAGGGGCTGCCCCTGACGATGCGGTCGGGGCTGTCGCCGATCCTGGGCAAGCGGATCAACGGACCGATCGGCGACGCGATCGATATCTTCGCGATCTGCGGCACCGTGTTCGGCGTCGCCACCTCGCTGGGTTTCGGTGTGTCGCAGATCACGGCGGGGCTTTCCTACGAATATGCGGTCCCCGACACCAACACGGTCAAGATCGCGCTGATCGCATTGGTCATGGGGGCGGCGACCCTGTCCGTGTTGAGCGGCGCGGATCGCGGCATCCGGCGGCTGTCCGAGCTGAACCTGGTCCTAGCCGTCCTTCTGATGCTGTTCGTCATGGCGGTCGGACCGACCCTGTTCCTGCTGCGCGCGCTGGTTCAGAATTTCGGCCTGTATCTCGATCATTTCGTCAAGCGCACCTTCACGCTCTACGCCTATGAGCCCCGCGCCTGGATGGCGGATTGGACGCTGTTCTACTGGGCGTGGTGGATCGCGTGGTCGCCGTTCGTCGGCATGTTCATCGCGCGGATCTCACGCGGACGCACGATCCGCGAATTCGTGATCGGCGTGCTGTTCGTGCCGACCGCGTTCACCTTCCTGTGGATGACGGTCTTCGGCAACACCGCGATCTCGCTCGACCTGGGCAGCGCGGCTGGCGGGATCGCGCGCGCGGTGCAGGCGAACCTGTCGACCGCGCTGTTCAAATTCTTCGAATATCTCCCCGGCACCAGCATCACCTCGGCGCTGGCGATCCTGCTGGTCGGCGTGTTCTTCGTGACCTCGGCGGATTCGGGGGCGCTGGTCATCGACACACTGGCCTCGGGCGGACGCGAGGATACGCCGCGCTGGCAGCGCATGTACTGGTGCGTCCTGCTGGGGGTTACCGCCGCGCTGCTGCTGGTCGCGGGCGGGCTGGGGGCGTTGCAGGCGGCGACGCTGCTCGCCGCCTTGCCCTTCTGCTTCATCATGCTGCTCCTGGCCTTCGGGCTGGTTCGCCAGACCAACGCCGATCTGGCGGGCGTGGCGCTGGCCGAGGACGGCGCGGCGATCGGCGAGCGGTTGAAGCGCCTGTTCGTCCCCGCCAGCAAGGCGGAGATCCTGCGCCAGATGAACGACAACGCCGTCCCCGCCTTTCGCACGGTATGCGAGGCGATGGTCGAGCAGGGCTGGGCGGAGAGCCGGGTCGAACAGGGTGACGAAGCCGCGACCCTGACCATCACCCAGGCGCCGGACCAGGTGATGGTCTACCGCGTCGTGGCCCGCTCGCGCCCGCTGGCGGCGTATACCGCGATGGACGCGTCGGAGGGGCGGCGCAGCATCGCCTGGACGCTCGCCGCCAGCACCGACGGCGTCGCGGGCAGCCGCGACCTGACCGGCTATTCGGCCGAGCAGATCGCCAACGACGTGCTCAACCAGTTGGAGCGGTGGAAGCGTCGCTGATCGGGCGTTCTAGCGGTTCCGAAGATCGGGGAGGTGCGCCAGAAAATTGGCGATTTCGCGTCGCCTCAAGCGTTCCTCCGCGAATTCGCCGTCGACACCGAGCCGCCAGCGCAGCGCGCGGCTGTCGGGTGAGTCGTGCAGCGCGTCGAGGACGGCGACGCGGGCCTGCACCTCGTCCTCATGCTCGGCGAGACCGGCCTCGACCAGATCCCCGGCCTGGGCGGCGATCGCCAGCGCGATTTCGCGCAGCGCCAGTTCGGGGTGATACTGCACCCCCCAGAAGACGCCGCGATCGAAGCGGATCTCCGCCGCCTGCACGCGCGTGACGGCATTGCTGGCGAGCAGCGTCGCGCCGGGTGGAAGCGCCAGCACCTCGTCGCCGTGAATCGCGGGCGCGTCCCAGCTCGGCGGGCGGCCCGCGAGCAGGGGATGGGCGCGTCCATCGTCCGTCGCGCTGATCCGGCGGGCGATCATCGCCTCCATGCGCTCGGGCATCTTGCGTACCTGCCCCCCGGCGGCGGCTACCGCGATCTGAAGCCCCGCGCACGAACCGAAGGAGGGCACCCCCGCCGCGAACACGTCGCGCATGAAGGCGAGTTGCCGCCGGACCTCGGGCGTGTCGTCATAGACATGCATCGGCGAGCCGGTGAGGAACACCGCATCATAGCCCGCGAGCCGCTCGACCGGCATCCTGTCGTCGTCATCGGCGGGGGAGACGATGTCGACGGCGATACCGGGCTGCATCTGTCGCAGCGTGGCGGCATAGGTTTCGCCGGAGCTTTTTCCGGCTCGCGCCCTTCGCGCCTCGCGCTCGTCGGGAAGTTCGCTCTGGGCTATCAGGTAATGCGGCACGCTTTGCTTTCGCTGGGGGGCCTCCATAACGTGCCGATCGGGTTAAGTGCCTCATATCGCCAAATTGATTTGTGCGGCGGTCGTGCGCCTCGTGACGGACCGATGCGCCGGGCGGTTCGTTCGGGTCGCGATGGCGGATGCAGCACGATCCATGAATGACGACCGGGCGGCATGGCGGCCGAGGCGATTGCTGGTGACCCGGTCGGCGATGGCCTTCGCGCACGGGCGCGGCATCGTCGATCGGGCCGAGGCGCGGGGCGTGGAGATCGTCCTGCTGCCCGGCGACCGGCTGGCGCTCGATCTGCCCGAGGACCCGCGTCGCGCCTATGCCGCCGCCAAGTCGACGCTCGCGGTGGTGGTGGCACCGCCGTCCAAGCGGCGGTTGCAGCCCATCGCGCCCAGCGCCGACTGGCGGGTCGACCTGGCGGAAGGATGCCCGGCGCATTGCAGCTACTGCTATCTGGCAGGCTCGCTGAAAGGGCCGCCGATCACGCGCGCCTATGCCAATCTCGACGAGATACTCGACGGCCTGCCCGACTATCTGGGGCGGGGCACGATCACCTCGCGCAGCCGCGATCGCGCGCAGGAGGGAACCACGTTCGAGGCGTCCTGCTATACCGATCCGCTGGCGCTGGAGCCGCTCACCGGATCGCTGTCGGCCGCCATCGCCCGGTTCGGCACTTGGGAGGCGCCGGTGCAACTCCGCTTCACCACCAAGTTCGCCGATGTCGCCCCGCTGATCGGCATCGATCACCAGCGACGGACGCGGATGCGCGCCTCGATCAATCCTCGCCTGTTCGCGCGGTTCGAAGGGGGAACGTCGCCGGTCGCGGATCGCCTGTCGGCGCTGGGGCGGATGGCGGAGGCGGGCTATCCGATCGGGTTGACCATCGCGCCGATCATCGCGGCGGAAGGCTGGCGGCAGGCCTATGGCGAGTTGCTGGCCGATGCCGGTGCCGTGCTGGAGGGCGTGCCGGGGCTCGACCTGACGGTCGAACTCATCACCCACCGCTTCACCGCTGGGTCCAGGGCGGTGCTCGACAGCTGGTATCCGGGCTCGTCGCTCGACATGAGCGGCACGCACCGCGTTACCAAGCGGACCAAGTTCGGGACCGAAAAGCAGGTCTATGACGCGGCCACGATGCGCGACCTGCGGGATTTCTTCGAGGCGGGGATCGCGACGGCGTTGCCGTCCGCACGCATCCTCTATTGGACATGACGCTGTTCTTTACCGCCGACACGCATTTCGGCGATCATCGCACGATCAACATCTGGAAACGTCCCTTCGCCAGCGTCGCCGAGATGGACGCGCTGCTCGTCGAGCGGTGGAATGCCGTGGTGGGGCCCGGGGACGAGGTCTGGCATCTCGGCGATGTCGCGCGCCGCGCCGCCGACGTGCCCATGCTTCTGGCCCGGCTGAACGGAACCAAGCATCTGCTCCGGGGCAATAATGATCCCGACGCCACGATGCTGGCGGACGGATGGGCCAGTAGCGGCGACTATGCCGAGCTGGAGGTCGACGGACACAGGCTGGTCCTGTGCCATTACCCCTTTCGAAGCTGGAACGGACAGCATCGGCGCGCGATCAACCTTCATGGTCACAGTCACGGCCGGTTGAAGCCGATGCTTCGGCAATTCGACATCGGCGTCGACGTGCATGATTTTGGGCCAGTGACGCTCGATCAACTCCTGACAAAGCCGACAAAGATGTCATAGACAGGGCCATGCTCAAAACCCGACTGAAGCGCATCGCCGACCATCAGGCCTCGTCCGCGAAGACGATGGCCCGGATCGAGGCGTCGATCACCGACTTGAGCAACGACGACCTGCTCGACCTTGCCGATATCTTCAGCGACGAACCGCGCACGCCGCTGGGCGACATGGCCTTTGCCGAGATGGCGCGGCGCGGGATCGCGCTATAGGCTCCGACATGTCGCATATGACCGAACCGAGAGGCTGAACCGATGGCCGCTTTTGACGACAGCGCCGATCCCACCCTGGGCGCCGCCTGCAACCGCCTGGCGGCGTGGGTCGAGACATTGCCCGAGGGGGTGACGATCGACGCCGCGTCCGATCTGGTCGAGGACGACCTCGCGCTGATCCTGCGGCATCTTCATGCGACGCGGCACGAAGCGCCCGGCCGTCGTGCCGCGGACGATGGCGCGACGACGCCGAGGGCGCGCGCCTCGGTTCCGGTCACCGCCAGGGGCTGACCCGCCCGCGCGGCGGCCCGATAATTTCTGCGCTGGTCCACGGCTCCGACCGTGGCGCGGGGCGTTCTGAGCATGGCTGACGCCAGCCAGTGGAGCCCGCATGTCCGATCCCGCCCGTCCCGATACCCCGCCGAACGCCGATAAGGCGAAGGAGGACGTGAAGGCCCAGCCGACGGCACCGCGTCCGGACGATGCGCCACCCGCCGAGGCGCGCATCGCCAAACGCGCGGAGGACGAGGCCGCCGATCTGGGCGACTTCGCCTGACGTCACGCCGCCAATCACCACGGGAGCAGATCAGATGGAAGACGCACGCCTTTGGAGCTTCGAGGAAAGCCTCTGGACCGAGGGGCCCGACAATTATCGCGAGAAGGTCGATCCCGAGGTCGTGATGGTCCTGCCGCGTCCGCCCTTCGTCCTCGCGGGCGGCGCGGCGATCGACGCGGTCGCCGATACGCCCGTCTGGGAGCGCGCCGAACTGACCGAGCGTCAGGTATCGCGCCCGCAGGAAGGGCTGATCGTGATCGGCTATCACGTCGCGGCGAGCCGGGGCGACGAACGTTATGAGGCGCATTGCACCTCGGTCATCCGTCGTCTGGAACATGAGGTCTGGCGCGTCGTGCAGCATCAGCAGACGCCCGTGCTCGCCAAGTCGATGGCGAGGGACTGACACCAGGCTGCGGGGTCGGGCGCATGCCGCTTCCGATCCCGCGCCCCGCGAAGGCGGGAACGTCGCCGCTCGTCCAGGCATTGGATGGCGCAGGAGAGACGCCATGACCGACCCCATCAAGCCGACCACCGAAACGCGCCAGCCCAACCTGTCCACCGAACATCAGAAGCAGGGTGATGCGCGCCGCCCCAGCGATACGCTCGACAGGGGACAGGCAAGCACCGAAGGCCAGGACGCGCCCAAGCGCAAGTCGTCGCTGACCTGAACGACCGTCCATCCGGCGATTGACCGGCTTCGCGAGCTGGCAATGGACGCCCCGCCCGATCCGTAGTGACACGATGACGGGCGGGGCGCCGAGGGCGTGCGGAAGCTCGACCTCATTCGTGGAAAACGACCGTCTTTCCAAAAAGCTGCCATATCGTCGGTGGCGGGCGGAATAAATTCGGCCATCGCGCGCCACGCGCAGGGCGTGTCATCGAAACGCCTCCGACTTGTCACAAAAGATTCTTGTAAAATGCATCTTGGCGTCATGTGACGCGCCTAACGCCCGGTCCGGGATCGACAGGGGGACTTGTCTTGAGTCGGTCATCGGGCGGCGTTCGCCCGGCTTAGCAACGATAAGATCGGGAGTTTTTCGGCGATGGGCAGCTTCAAGCGCTTCGGCCTCCTTCTCATGACGACCTCGGCCTGTGCGGCGCTCAGCGCGTGCGGGGGTGCCGACAGCGTCGCGTCGCCCGGCGCGGGCAGTGTCGTGATCGTCCAGCCGCAGCCGACGCCGACCCCGTCGCCCACCCCGACGCCGACCGCCAACATCACCGCCGCGCAGTTCGCCGCCGTCACCGCGGTCAACGGCGTGTCGATCACCGCCGACGAGCAGCTGGCGATCGTCAATGCTGGATCGAACAACAACGTCAACGGCACCGGCGCCGCGCTCAACGGCATCTATCCGACCAGCAGCACGTCGCTGGTGACCGCCGCCGACCCGTCGATCATCAACGGCTTCTTCACCTCGACCAATTATGTCGGCGCGCTCAACGGTCCGTCGGACACCGCCTTCCAGGGCTGGACCTGCAGCTCGACCTCGGCCGAATTCGGCGGGTCGGGTGCGCGCTGTACGGCGGTTCCGGCGATCGGCACCTATGCCGCCGCCACCTCGGTCTGCCCGACGGGCACCACCGATGACGGCACCAACAGCTCGTCGTCGCCGACCTTGCGCTACTGCCGCCTGCCGCAGGCCATCACCAGCGACCTGACGCTGCCCAAGATTGCCGGCGTCGTGTACCGCCTGCGCGGCCAGACCGAAGTCGGCACCGACCAGGGCTCGACCGGTGGCACCGGCGCGACGCTGACCATCGCGGCGGGCGTCGTGATCGCCGCCGACTCGACCGAGGCGACCAACGACCTGCTGCTGGTCAATCGTGGCTCGAAGATTTCGGCGATCGGCACCCGCGATGCGCCGATCGTCTTCACTTCGCAACAGAACCTGGCGAGCAACGGCGTGTCCGACGCGACCCAGGGTCAGTGGGGCGGCATCATCCTGCTCGGCCGCGCGCCGACCGCCGTCTGCGCCTCGGGCACCGGCCCGAACAATGCGGGCGGCACCTCGACCACTTGCCAGCAGGCGATCGAGGGCGTCACCGGCCGCTTCTACGGTGGTGCGAACCAGACCGACTCCTCGGGCCAGATGTCCTATGTCCAGATCCGTTACTCGGGCATCGCGATCTCGGACGGTAACGAGCTTCAGGGCCTGACGCTCGGTGGCACCGGGTCGGGCACGGTGCTGGATCATATCCAGAGCCACAACTCGGCCGATGACGGCATCGAGATCTTCGGCGGTACGTCGAACCTGAAATATATCGCGATCACCGGCGCCGACGATGACGGTTTCGATATCGACAACGGCTATCGCGGCTTCATGCAGTTCCTGATCGCGGCGCAGCGGACGCTGGGTGCGACGGCGGACAGCTTCTCGACCGAGATCGACTCGAACAACGCCGAGGACCTGCTGCCGCGCACCTTCGGTCGCTACGCCAACTTCACCTTCGTCCAGACGGCGGCCGCCCCGGCAGCGATCCGCCTGCGCGGTGGTGCCGACATGACCTTCATCAACGGCATCGTGAAGTCGACGCAGAGCGGCGTCGCCTGCGTCAACCTGATCGCTGGCGAAGGCTCGGGCACGGGCCGGACCACGATCCGGGGCGCCGACACCTCGCTTCAGGACGTCGGGCCGCCGGTCTTCACCTCGGTCTATTTCAGCTGCAACGGCCGCTAAGGCCCCGCTGACCATGCGCCCGCACCTGTCCGGGCGCTCTCGGCAGGCCGGGGTGGCGACGATCGCCGCCCCGGCTTTCCTCCATGAAAACTGATACGGGAAGACCCGGCCATGCAGCGACGCCTCGCTTATGCCTCCCTCCTTCTGCTGACCTCGCAGCTCGTCGCGCCCGCTCTGCTCGCGCAGACGGCGGGGGCGCCTGCGCCGACCAGCACCACCGCCACCAGTCCCGATGGGCAGGCCACCCCGCAAAGCCAGACTCCGACCGGCCAGGACGGCCAGTCGCAGGACGAGCCGGTCGAAATCTCCGCGCCCGGCGTCGATGCCTCGGCCAGCAACGAGATCGTCGTCGTCGGCCGCAACATTCCCAACACGATCCGCGCCACGCCGCAGATCGTGTCGGTCCTGTCCGCCGCCGATATCGCGCGCACGGGTGAGGGCGACATTGCGGGCGCGCTGACCCGTGTCACCGGCCTGTCGGTCGTTGGCGGCGGCTTCGTCTATGTCCGGGGTCTCGGCGACCGCTATTCCTCGTCGCTGCTCAACGGCTCGCCGCTGCCCAGCCCCGAGCCGCTGCGCCGCTCGGTCCCGCTCGACATCTTCCCGACCACCATCGTCGGCTCGGCGCTTGTCCAGAAGACCTATTCGGTCAATTATCCGGGCGAGTTCGGCGGCGGCGTCATCAATCTGACGACCAAGGCGATCCCGACCAGGAACTTCATCTCGGGCGGCGCGACCATCGCCGCCGACGATGCGACGACCAGCGAGCTGGGCTATACCTATCGCGGCGGCGATGCCGACTGGATCGGCTTCGACGACGGCACGCGCGGCGTGCCGCAGTTCGTCCGCGACGTTCAGGCGGGCAAGGGCTCGGGCATCGTACCCGCGTCCGAAGTGGTGCGCCTCTCCAACGCCTCGACCACCTTGCTCCAGCGCAACAACCAGCTCCCCGCCAACTGGTCGGGCGAGCTGTCGGCCGGCTCGGTGTTCGACATCGGCAGCGACCGTCTCGGCGTGATCTCGTCGCTCAGCCTGTCCAACACCTTCCGCACCCGCTCGGCGATCCAGCAGGATTCGGTGTCGGAGGACGGCACGCTCCGCAACGACTTCCGCACGCTCCTCACCGACAATCGCATCGTCGCCAACGCGCTGGTCGGTCTGGGGTACGAGTTCGGCGACAATACGGTGCGCTGGACCAACGTCTATATCCACGACACGTTGAAGCAGGGCCGTGGCTCGGCCGCCGAACTGTACAACAATCCCAGTGGCCTGCGCTTCCAGCAGAACACCAACTGGTTCGAGCGTCAGCTGATCGAAAGCCAGCTGGTCGGCGAGTTCAAGCTGACCGATGCGCTGAAATTCGATGCGCGCGGCGCCTTCGCCAATTCGAAGCGGAATGCGCCCTATGAGCGCCAGTTCGACTATCTCTGCTCGGCACGGACGAGCAATGGCTTGCCGATCAGCTATGACGGCGCCAACGGCGCGGGCGGCTTCCAGTGCAACGGCGCCTATCAGGTGACGCAGCGCTTCACGCCCTTCGCCTCGATCATCTTCTCGGAACTCAACGAGAATCTGTGGACCGGTCAGGCGGACCTTTCCTACAGGATCGATGGCGAGCGACCGATCACGCTCAGCACCGGCTATTTCTACCAGGGTACGGACCGCTATTCGAGCCGTATCCAGTTCAACTACCAGACCAGCGACGGGGCGGGCACCGCGCCGGGCTTCCCGTACAACCTCTATCGCCCGGACTATCTGCTGAGCCCGGACGTCATCAACAACGCCTGTCCGCTACGCGGGCAGGGGGCCTGTACGCTCGAGCTGCAATTCTCGACGCAGGCGGGTGCCTACGCCTATGACGCCAAGCTCGACGTCCATGCGGGATATGTCCAGGCCGAGGCGGAGGTCGCTACCGGGCTGCGCGCGGTGGCCGGCGTCCGCTACGAGACGGCGGTCGAGACGGTCACCCCGGTCCAGAGCGCCACGACCCGGCTGAAGAACGACTATTTCCTGCCCGCAGGCACGCTGACCTGGAATTTCGCCGCCGACATGCAACTGCGTGCGAGCGGGGCCAAGACCATCTCGCGCCCGCAATTCCGCGAACTCGCGCCGCAGCAGTTCCGTGATCCGGATTCGGACCGCCTGTTCTTCGGTAACCCGAACCTGCGAGACAGCAAGTTGTGGAACCTGGAGGCGCGCTACGAATGGTTCTATGCGCGCGACCAGCGCTTCACGCTGGCGGGCTTCTACAAGCGTATCGAGAATCCGATCGAGCAGGTCGGCTTCTACACCGGCGCGGACGACCGGTTGCAGACGGGCTTCACCTATCTGCCCTCGGCGACGCTCTATGGCGCGGAAGTCGAGTTGCAGAAATATGTGCCCTTGGCGGGCCTGGGCGGCGACTTCTTCGCGACCCGCCGTCTGGTCGCGATCGCCAACTACACCTACACCAAGTCGCAGATCAAAGCCGATGCGTCGTGCGTGCCCAACCCGGCGGCGGCGCAGGGCTCGCCCGGCCTGGCGGGCTGCGCCTCGGGCTTCGGCCCGGCGCGACTGCTGTTCCGCGACGGTGCGCCGCTGACCGGCCAGTCGGACCATCTGGTCAACCTTCAGCTCGGCCTCGAGGACACCGCCGCGCTGTCGCAGGTGACGCTGCTGTTCAACTATGCCAGCAACCGCGTGACCAATCGCGGTCCGTCCAACCTGTCGGGCACCGGGTTCCAGCCGGACATCGTCGAGGTGCCGGGTATCCGCCTCGACCTCGTCGCGCGCCAGGGTTTCGAACTGGCGGGCGGCAAGTTCGAGCTGAAGGCCGAGGCCCGCAACCTGACCCGTACCCGCTACAACGAGCGGCAGGATTTCGGGAATGGCCGGTTCGTGTATCTGAATCGCTATAATCTGGGCCGGGTGTTCTCCCTGGGGATCAGCACGACGTTCTGATCCGTCCCGGCTTCGGGTAAAGGCCGTCGTCCGGGGAGCCGGGCGGCGGCCTCTTTCCGTTCGGGCGCGTGCGGGACGTGCGCTTAGAGGTCGCTCAGAGCGAACGGGCTTGGGCACCAGCAGCGCGTGCTCGGCCCGCCATCACCCCCGCCAGGGTAATTCCCGATACCATTTCGTGATGACGTACTTGACCCCCGCCCGCACCTTCATCGCCTGGTGCAGCGTCGCCGGGTTGGTCGAGCCGTCCGCGCGGCGATTGCTCCAGGCGACCAGCTTGCCGGGTTCGGGCTGGATCAGCTTGTCGACCACCTTGAACCGCGTCGCGCCGCCCGCGTCCGGCGTGTTCAGGTAGAGCATCACCGTCCAGGTCCGGTTGCCCGACACCGCGCAATAGCGGTGATAGTCCAGCCCCTTGGGCTCGAAATAATCGGTATGCTGCTTGAACTCCTGGCCGACTGCATAGCGTTGGCCCTGGATCGGCTCGCCATAGTCGGCGGACAGGCCGGTCAGCATCGCGATCCGGTGTTCGGTTTCGATCACGGCCGGGTCGTCCGCGGGCAGGTCGCCGGTCTCGCTGGTGCGATAGGCGGCGTCTCCATTGGCGTCCGCGATGGTCGAGGGGCGGCGCACCGAATCGATTCGCGCGATCAGGGCCACGCAGAGTTCGGGTGGCAGCACGTCGCGCTTCACGAACAGCGTCAGCTTGGGACTGGGCAGCCTTTGCACCCCCGGCGTCGCGGTCAGGCGGGCGATTACCGATGCGGCATCGAGGCCATTGCCGAGTTCGGGCGGGGCGGGGAAGGCGGTGTCCATCGCGATGTCCATGTGAAACCCATATGACGAACATGTTTCTAGGCTTTGACGCTGCGCTGTAACATGCCATGCCTAGATGCTGAAAATGCGGATGGGGTCTGATTTCATGCGGTTGAGGCTCGACGCGCGCGGGCGCCGATTGTTGCGGCGTCTGCCCGTCGTGAATGTCTATTCGGTGGCCGAGCTGGCGCTGATGGCGGTGCTCGCCGTTCAGGGCGCGCGGCTGCTATGGGTGCTCGTCACACCCATCTCGCCGCTGGGCGAATGGCGGCCCGCCGCGCCGGTGATCGCCGGGTCGGCGGGGGAGATCCTCGACGGCTTCGATCCCTTCTTCCGCCTGCAGGGCGGGCAGACCGCGCCCGCCGCCGTCACCAGTTTGCAGCTCACGCTCTACGGCACCCGGATCGACGAGGCGATGGGACGCGGATCGGCGATCCTGGCGGGGCCCGACGGGGTACAGCGCTCGGTTTCGGTCGGCGAGGAGATCCAGCCCGGCGTGACCCTCAAGGCGGTCGCGTTCGACCATATCACCATCGACCGCGGCGGCGCGACCGAGGACCTGTATCTCGATCAGTCGGATGCGCCGCCGGGCGGCGCCACGCCCGCGAGCCCCGGCGCGGCACCGGGCACGCCGCCCGTGCCGCTATCGGGTCCGGTGCCGCCACAGGGCGGGGTCGCCGTCGCGCAGTTGCGCAGCGATATCGGCTTCATCCCCCGGCTCGACGGCGGGCGCGTATCGGGGCTGGTCGTCCGCCCGACCGGCTCGGGCGCGGCCTTCCGCGCGGCGGGGCTGCGTGAGGGCGATGTCGTCACCGCGCTGGGCGGCAGGCCGGTTTCCGGTCCGGGCGACCTTGACCGGCTGGCGGCGGATTTCGCACAGGGCGGTTCTCTTTCCATCACGGTCGAGCGGGGCGATCAGACGCTGCCGCTCTCCCTTCAGATTGCGGCACCACGGCCATGAAGAAGTTCGTCCTCGGTTCAGTCCTGGCGCCGGTTCTGGCCATCGCGCTCGCCGCGGGGGCGCAGGCCCAGACCACGCTCAACGTTCGCGATGCGGATATCCGCGCGTTCATCGCCGACGCCGCCAAGGTGACCGGGCGAACCTTCATCATCGACAGCCGGGTCAACGGCAAGGTGACGGTGGTGACCGACCGGCCGCTGTCACGTTCGGAATATTTCGAGATATTCCTGTCGACCCTGCGATCCAACGGCCTGGTCGCGGTGCCGACCTCCGGGGGGGCGTTCCGCGTCCAGCCGATCGACAATGCCGCGTCGCAGCCCAGCCGGATCGGATCGGCGGGTGCGAACCGCAACGCCTATGTCACCGAGATCATCCGGTTGCGCGCGATCGACGCCGCCAGCGCGCTGGAGACGGTGCGTCCGCTGGTCAGCGCGCAAGGCTCGGTCACCGCCAACCGCGCGGGCAACAGCCTGGTGGTCGTCGATTTCGCCGACAATATCCGCCGCATCCGCGAAGTCGTCCGGCGGATCGATTCGGACAATGCCTCGACCCGCGTCATCGCGCTTCGCAATGCCGGCGCGCGCGAGATCGCGACCGCGCTTCAGACGCTGGCGGGCGGCGGCGCCGGGTCGGGGCAGGGCGGCCCCGCACAGGGGGCGACCGGCGTATCGGTGGTGGCGATCGACAGTTCCAACTCGATCGCGCTGCGCGGCGACCCGTCGAGCGTCGCGCGCTTCGCGCAGATCGCGCAGGATCTGGACAACAAGGCCAAGAGCGGCACCGAGATCCGCGTCGTCTTCCTCCAGAACGCCGATGCCGAACAGCTTTTGCCGGTGCTTCAGCAACTGGTCGGCCAGACCCCCGATCCCGTGCAGGAAACCACCCTGTCGCGCGGTAGCTTCACCCAGACCAACAGCCAGACGGGCTCGCCCGCGGGCACCTCGATCGCGCAGCGGATCCAGCCGGTCGCACAGCCCCAGGCGTCGAACGCGCCGGGTGCGGGCGGACAGAATGGCCAGCAGCCCGCGATCAGCACGCAGGGGGGACGGACGGCGGCTGTCGTCACCCGCTTCACGGGCGCCAACGCGATCGTCATCGCGGGGCCCGCCGATATCCAGCGCCAGATCGGCGAGGTCATCCGCCAGCTCGACGTGCGCCGCGAGCAGGTGCTGATCGAGGCGATCGTCGCCGAAGTCTCCGACCAGACCGCCCGGCGGCTTGGCGCGCAGTTCCTGCTCGGGAGCCTGTCGGGCGGGGCGTTCGCCGCATCCACCTATGGCAATACCGCGCCGAACATCCTCCAGATCGCGGGCGCGGTGGGCGCGAACACGATCGGCGGCACGACGACGACGGTGGTCGCGCCCGACGGCACCCGCACGACGACCAACGTTCCCAACCAAGCCTATAGCCAGCTTACCCAGTCGGCGGTGCAGTCGATCCTGGGCACGACCGGCGGCTTTGCCGGTTGGGGCGGCCAGATCGGCGACACGGTGTTCGGCGCGATCATCAACGCGGTGAAGAGCGACACCACGTCGAACCTGCTGCAAGTCCCGCACATCATCACGCTGGACAACCAGCAGGCGCACAGCCTTGTGGGTCAGGAAATCCCGGTCACCACCGGGCAGGCGCTGTCGAACAATTTCGACAATGCCTTCCGCACCGTGCAGCGCCAGAATGTCGGCATCCAGCTGGACGTGAAGCCGCAGGTCAATGCGGGCGGCTCGCTCAAGCTCTATGTCCGCCTCGAAGTCAGCTCGATCGCGGGTCCGGTGTCGAGCAACAACAGCGAACTGATCCTCAACAAGCGCGCGTTCGAGAATGTCTTCACCCCCGATGACGGCCAGATCACCGTCATCGGCGGCCTGCTCGACGACAACGAGCGGCGCACGATCGAGAAGATCCCGCTGCTCGGCGATATCCCCGGCATCGGTGCGCTGTTCCGGTCCAAGGCGCGCAGCCGGTCGAAGACGAACCTGATGGTCTTCATCCGCCCGACCATCCTGCGCACGCCCGAGGACAGCCGCCGCGTGACCGAGCAGCGTTACGGCTATCTCCGCCAGCTCCAGGGTTATGCCCAGCCCGGCGTCGAGCCGTCGATCGACGAGCTGGTCCGCGATTACATGAATGCCGCGCCGCCGATCCCGCACGCGCCGATGCCCGGCAATATCGAGGATCCGCGCATCGCCGTCCCCGTCGCCAAGTCGGTCGAACCGATCAAGCGCCGTGACTGACGCACGCGAACCCCTGCCTACCGGCGACACCGTCCCCCTGCCGCTGGGCACGCCCGCCCCGCAGGCGGGGGGGGATGGGGGAGGGCACCCCGCTCTCCCGCTCCCCACCCCCGATGAAGCGCTGGAACTGGTCGCCCCCCTGACCATCCCCTATGGCTTCGCGCGCAAGTTCGGCACGGTGGTCCACACCGCCGACCCGCTGACCATCGCCCTTCGAGAAGGCGCCGACCCGCGCGCGTTGATCGAGCTGCGCCGCCATATCGGCCGCCCGTTCGCCATCACCCGGGTCGAGGCGCCCGCCTTCGACCGGCTGCTGTCCGACGCCTATGCGATGGACGGACAGGCGACCGCGATCGCGGCGGTGGGCATGGGTGACGAACTGGACATGCTGGCCGACGGCATTCCGACCGCCGAGGATCTGCTCGACACCGCCGACGACGCGCCCGCCATCCGGCTGATCAACGGGATCATCGCCGACGCCGCGCGCAATGGCGTGTCGGACATTCATATCGAGCCGTACGAAACCGGCCTCGTCGTGCGGATGCGGATCGACGGCGTGCTGCGCGAGACGCTCAGGATGCCGCCGCATGTCGCGCCGGTGGTGGTCAGCCGTATCAAGGTCATGGCCCGGCTCGACATCGCCGAGCGGCGCGTGCCGCAGGACGGGCGCATGGCGCTGACCCTGGGCGGCAAGCTGCTCGACGTGCGCGTCTCGACCCTGCCCAGCCGGGCCGGGGAACGCGTGGTGCTGCGTATCCTCGACAAGGAGAATGCCGGGATCGACCTCGACGCGCTGGGCATGAACCCGGCGATGTATGCGCTTCTCCGCGAGGCGCTGAGCGAGCCCAACGGCATCATCCTCGTCACCGGGCCGACCGGTTCGGGCAAGACGACCAGCCTCTATGCCGCGCTTGGCCTTCTAAACGATGGCAGCCGGAACATCCTGACCGTCGAGGATCCGGTCGAATATGCGGTCGAGGGGGTGGGCCAGACCCAGGTCAACGCCAAGGTCGGGCTGACCTTCGCGGCGGGGCTGCGCGCGATCCTGCGCCAGGACCCGGACGTGGTGATGGTCGGCGAAATCCGCGACCGCGAGACCGCCGAGATCGCGGTGCAGGCGTCGCTGACCGGGCACCTCGTGCTGTCGACCGTCCACACCAACGACGCGGTCGGCGCGATCACCCGGATGCGCGACATGAAGGTCGAGCCGTTCCTGCTCGCCTCGACCTTGCGCGCCGTCATCGCGCAGCGGCTGGTTCGGCGGCTCTGCCCGGCATGCAAGCGCCCGGTGAAGGCCAAGACCACCGTCGCGCCCTTGCTCGGTATCGAGAACAAGGCGATCGTCTACGAAGCGGTCGGCTGTCCGCAGTGCAACGGCACCGGCTATAAGGGCCGGACCGGGGTCTATGAGGCGGTGCGGGTCGACGATACGATCCGGCGGCTGGTCAACGAGGGCGGCGACGAACAGGCGATCGCGGCGCACGCCTTCGCCCGCCAGCCGACGCTGGCGATCACCGCGCGCGGGCTGGTCCTCGACGGCGTGACGACGGCGGAGGAAGCCATCCGCGTCTCCCGCCGCGACTCCGACGCGGGGTGAGGGGGGTGCAGGCTCGCCTCAGCTCTCGTTCCCCCGCGAAGGCGGGGGCCCAGTCGCCTTGCACCTTGAAGTCGAGTTCACGCGAAGCCGCGAAGCCGCGAAGAGAAAATGGGTTCGCGCAGAGGCGCAGAGGACGCAGAGACGGCGTCCTCGCCGCGCCAGCGGCCCTCCTATTTCGGCTGATGGGAATGGCTGCGCGCTGCCGTGCGCGAGACACCTCTGCGTCCCCTGCGCCTCTGCGCGAACATTCCTTTCTTCTTCGCGGCTTAGCGGCCTCGCGTGAGATAGGGTCTCCAACCTGCACCGCGTTTCTGGGCCGTCATCGCAACTGGACCCCGGCCTTCGCCGGGGTAGTGCGCTTTGATGGGATAAAGGACTGACATGGCCGGGTTCGACTATGTCGCCATCGATACCAAGGGCGCGGAAAGACGCGGGTTCATCCCCGCCGAGACCAGCGACGCCGCTCGTGCCGCGCTCGAGAAGCAGCGGCTTTATGTCGTGTCGGTCAGACCGGGCAGCGGCGACACGGCCGAGCGGCGTCCGCTCTTCGGGCTGAAACTCGGTCGCGCGCGGATGTCGGTGAAGCAGTTGACGCTCTTCACCCGCCAGCTCGCCACGCTCAACCGGGTCTCCCCGCTGGAAGAGTCGTTGCGCACGATCACCCGCCAGACCGAGCAGGAGCGGGTGCGCGCCATCGTCGCGACGGTGCATCAGGGCGTCACCGAAGGCCGTCGCCTCGCCGATGCCATGGCGCGCGAGCCCAGGAGTTTCCCGCCACTCTACCGCGCGATGGTCGCGGCGGGGGAGAGTTCGGGGACGTTGCCGACGATCCTCGAACGGCTCGCGGCCCTGTTGGAGCGCCAGGCGGAGATTCGCGGCAAGCTGATCACCGCACTCGCCTATCCGACGATCCTGGCGGTGGTGGCGATGGGCGTCGTCACCGCCCTGATGATGTTCGTCGTGCCGCAGGTGGTCGAACAGTTCGACACGGTGGGGCAGCAGCTTCCCTTCCTGACGCGGATGGTGATCGCGGTGTCGGACCTGCTGGTCGGCTGGTGGTGGCTGATGGCGGGGCTGGCGGCGCTGGTCGGGTTGGGGTTCTGGCGCGCCCTGAAGGTGCCGTCGATCCGGCTGTCCTTCGACACCTGGCTGCTCAAGCTGCCCTTGCTCGGCCGGTTGCTGCGCGATCTGCACGCGGCGCGGATGGCGCGCACGCTGGGGACGATGGTGGCGAGCCGGTTGCCGCTGCTCGAGGGGCTGACGCTGACCGCCGGGACCATCCACAACCGTCGCCTGCGGGTCGCGTCCGATGCGATCGTCGATTCGATCCGGGGCGGCGGCAGCCTGTCGGCGGCGATGCGGCGGGCGGGGGTGTTTCCCCCGCTGCTTACCTATCTGGCCGCCAGTGGCGAGGCGGCGGGCCGGCTGGACGAGATGCTGGAGCGCGCCGCCGACTATCTGGAGCGCGAGTTCGACCGCTTCACCGCTACCGCGCTTTCGCTGCTCGAACCCGCGATCATCGTCGTGATGGGCGGCGTCGTGGCGACGATCGTGCTATCCATCCTGCTGCCGATCCTCCAGCTCAACACGCTGGCCGGTCAATAAGAGGACATGTTGATGCGTACCCAGAACCGCCGCCCGATCCGCCGCCAGCGTCGTGAGAACGGCTTCACGCTGGTCGAGCTGATGGTCGTCATCGTCATCATCGGCCTGCTGGCGACGATCGTCGCGCTGAACGTCCTCCCCTCGGGCGACACCGCGCGGGTGCAGAAGGCGAAGGCCGATATCTCGCAGATCGAGGGCGGACTGGAGATGTACAAGCTCCAGAACCTGACCTTCCCGACGACGTCGCAGGGGCTTCAGGCTCTGGTATCGATGCCCGCCGGGCTCGCCGATCCGTCACGCTATCAGAAGGGTGGCTATCTGAAGAAGCTGCCCAACGATCCCTGGGGTCGCCCCTATCTGTACGCGGCGCCCGGTCAGCATGGCGAGGCCGATGTCTGGACCTACGGCGCGGACGGCAAGGAAGGCGGCGAGGGGATCAACGCCGATATCGGCAACTGGGATAAGTGACTCCGCGCGCCCGCCTGGATGCCGGGGACGGCGGCGGGCGGAGCCTGCGGGGCGGGCGTTGGGCCCGTGCGCTTCGACGGCGCTCGACGCGAACGGATGTTGGGACGATCTCGGTCCTGACCAAAGCTCCGTTCAGCCTGAGCGAAGTCGAAGGCCATGCCGAAACACCGGCGCATGGAGGCAACGGCTTCACGCTGGTCGAACTGATGGTCGTCATCACCGTGATCGGCCTGGTCTCCGCGATCGCGGTGATGTCGCTCCCCGACCGCCGGGGCCGCGTGACCGACGAGGCGCTTCGCTTCGCCGCGCGGGTTCGCGCCGCGCATGACGTGGCGGTGGTCGAGGCGTCGCCGGTCAGCATCTGGGTGACTCGCGGCGGCTATGGCTTCGATCGGCGGGCCGATGGTGCGTGGAGCCCGATGACCGCCAAGCCGCTCCGCGTCGCGCAGTGGGAACAGGGGACGCAGGCGCTGATACCGGACGCCACGGGGCGGGTCCGCGTCACGTTCGACGTGACGGGACTGGCCGACCGCCCGGTCGAATTCCGCCTCGCGCGCGACCGGGCGAGCAGCATCGTCCGCATCGGCGCGGACGGCTCGGTGCGCGTCGATGGGTAGGGCCAGGGCCATTGCTCCCCGGCAATCGGGCTTCACGCTGATCGAGATCATGGTCGCGCTGGCGGTGTTCAGCCTGGCGGCGATGGCACTGGTCCGGCTGGAGAGCGCGACGATCCGCGGCGCGTCGATCCTCGACGAGACCGTGGTGGCGCAGATGGTCGCGCGCAACGTCGCCATCGCGGCGGTGACCGATCCCCAGCCGCCCGCGCTCGGTCGCACCTCGGGCGCCGAGGTGAATGGCGGGCGGAGCTGGAAATGGACGCGGATCGTCAGTGGCACCGGCGATGCGCGCGTGGTGCGGATCGACGTGGCCGTGGCCAATGCGGGGGGCAGTATCGCGGGGCGCATGACCATGGTCCGTCCGCCCATGGCGGCACCGCCGGCCGGGGTGGTGGCGTCGTGATGGGCACCCTGCACCATCCCGGCGAAGCCCGGGGTCCAGTTTCGGCGAATCTTGGGGTCAGGGGTGTACGTCGCAGCGCACCTCATGCCGCACGGCGACTGGAACCCGGCCTAAGCCGGGGTGGTGCCCAATCCTATGGCTTCACCCTGGTCGAGGTCATGGTCGCGCTGCTCATCTTCTCGATGCTCGCCGCCGCCGCCGTCGCGATCCTCTCGCTCAGCGTGCGCGCGCAGTCGGTCACCGGGCAAAAGCTTGACGCGGTGGCGGCGGTGAGCCGGACGACGGCGATCCTGTCCGCCGACCTCGCGCAGGCGGTCGACCGTCCGACCCGCGACGAGGGCGGGATACAGACCCCCGCGATGGTCGCGGGGCCCGATGCCATGCGGCTGGTCCGGGCTGGCTGGAGCAATCTCGACGATGCGCAGCGGCCTTCGCTCCAGAAGGTCGCCTATCGGCTGAACGGCGACGTGCTCGAACGGATCGCGTGGCCGTTGCTCGACGGGACGACCCCGATGGAACCCGCCGCGCTGATGGATCATGTCCGCGAACTGCATCTGCGCTATCGCCATGCGGGAAACTGGACCGATCAGTGGCAGGGGCAGCCGGGCGTCGCCTTGCCGCAGGCCGCAGAGGTGACGATCGTCCGCGACGACGGCATGATCTTCCGCCAGTTGTTCCTCGTCGGCACCGGCTATGTCACGGCGCCAATGCAAGGGAACGCGTCCGGCCCCAACCCGTCGCCGACACCCGGCCCGAGCCAGACGCCCGGTGCCTGACCGGTCCCGCCCGACCGGCGAGCGCGGCGCCGCGCTGCTGACCGTGCTGATCCTGGTCGCGGTGATCGCGGTGCTGGCGGCGACCGCGCTCGAGAAGCTGCGCCTGACCACGCGGCTGGGCGGCAATGCGGTGGCGATCGAGCAGGCGCGCGGCTTCGCCTATGCCGCCGAGGCGTTGGCGATCGTCCGGATCGGTGATCTGCTGGAGCGGTCGCAGGGCAGGGTTTCGTTGCTGGGCGGATGGAGCGACCGACCCTTTGCGCTGCCGCTGGGCGATGCGGCGGGCGGCGGCACGGCGGTGGCGCGCGTCACCGATGGCGGCAATTGCTTCAATCTCAACAGCCTGGCCCAGCCCGTGCCGGGCCAGCCCGGCCTCTATGCGGCGAGCGGCGTGGACATTGCGCATTTCGCCAAGCTGATGCGACTGATCGGCATTCCGGGCCAGGTCGCGGAGCAGGTCGCGACCGGCACCGCCGACTGGATCGACAGCGACCAGAATCCGCAGGGCGGCGGGGCGGAGGACACTCTCTATTTCGTCCGCGACCCGCCCTATCGCACCGGCGGCACGCTGATCGCGGATGTCAGCGAGATGCGGATGGTGAACGGCGTCACGCCGGAGGTCTACACGACGCTGCGCCCCTGGATCTGCGCCCTGCCCGAGGCGAAGTCGACCAGCGTCAACATCAACACGCTGGCGCCGGAGCAGGCGCCGCTCGTCGCGATGGCGCAGGTCGATACGATTTCCCCGTCCGCCATCGCCCAGGCCCTTTTGCGCCGCCCGCCGCAAGGCTATGCGGACACGGGCGCTTTCTGGGCGCAGATACCGGGGGCGAGCGGCGCGGGCGGCGTGGCGACGACCAGCCACTGGTTCAATCTGCGCATCGCGGTGACGCTGGGCAGTGTCCGGGTGGACGAACGCGCGCTGGTCGACGCAACGCGCGGGATGCCGCAACTGGTGGCGCGGATTTGGGGGGAAGAGTGATGAGTGCGACCAACCTCCTGTTCCTGCCGCCGGGCCAGGGCGGCGACTATCGCTGGATGCGGATCGAGGATGCGCGCGTCGCGGCGGCGGGCGAGGGGCTGCCCCAGGGCGATGGCGACGTGATCGCGGTCGCGCCCGCGGATGCGGTGTCGCTGCACTGGGCGGAGATTCCGGCGCGCTCGACCGCGCAGGCCGCCGCCGCCGCGCGCCTCCTGGCGGCCGAAGTCAGCGCGGCGCCGATGGACGAACTGCACGTCGCGGTCGGCGAGGACGCGGCGGGCTCGCGCGCGATCGGCATCGTCAATCGCGGCGCGATGGCGGGCTGGCTCAGCCTGCTGGCGGGCAAGGGGATCGACCCGGTCGCCATCGTCCCCGCGCCCCTTCTGCTGCCGCGCCCCGACGAAGGCTATGTGCGTGGCGACCTGGCGGGGCAGGGCGTGGTGCGCGGGCGCAGCTCGGGCTTCGCCGACGAGCCCGGCCTGACCGAGCTCGTGACCGGCGAGGAGCCGCTGGCCGATCTGGACGCCGACGGGATCGAGACCGCGCTGGGGGCGGCGATCGCCACCCCCGCGCTCGATCTGCGACAGGGGATTTTCGCGCGGCGCCGCCGTTTCGCGATCGACTGGCGGTTGGTGCGGCGGCTGGGCTGGCTGGGGCTGGCGATCGTGTCGGTCACGCTGGCGATCGATCTGGTGCGCTGGACCAAATACAGCTTTGCCGCCGACGCGACCGAGGCGCGGATCGAGCAGGTCGCACGCACCGCGCTTCCGCGTGGCGAGACGCTGGTCGATGCCGATCGCCAGCTCACCGAGCGGCTGTCGGCGATCCGGGGACCGGGCCAGGGGTTCAGCCAGACCGCCGCGGCCGTGTTCGCGGCGGTGCGCGCGGTGCCTGGCACCGAGCTGACCGCGCTCGATTTCCAGCCGAGCGGCGATATCCGCGTCGGCGTGGCGGTCGATCGCGAGGCGCTGGCCACCGACCTGAAGCGGGCGATCGAGGCGGAGGGCTTCACCGTCCAGGCGGGCACCTTCGTCGCCGCCAACGGCCGGATCACGGGAGAATTCACGGTGCGGGCACGATGACGCCGCTCAAGCTTTGGTTCGACGGGCGCTCGACCCGCGAGAAGCGGTTGCTGCTGATCATGGGCGCGCTGCTGATCGTGACGATCGTCTGGGGTGGCATCCTGCGCCCGATCGACGACGGACTGTCGAGCGCGCGCGAGCGGCACGCCGATGCGGTGATCCGGCTGGGCGAGGCGCAGGCGATGGCCGACGAGCTTCGGTCCAAGCGGCGGCGGCCCCCGGCGCTGGCGGGTACGCTGGCGGACACGGTCCGCGTATCGGCGGAGCAGGCGGGCTTCACCCTGTCGTCGCTGACCGAGGACGGGCCCGGCCGGGTGCGTGCGCAGATCGCGTCGGCCCGGCCCGCCGCGCTGACCCCCTGGCTCGCGCGACTGGAGCGCGGCGGGGTGCTGGTGGAGCAGGCGACGCTGACCGACAATGGCGATCGCACCGTCGGTGTCGCGCTGCTCGTCCGGACGCGGGCGTCGTGATGCGGTTGCGATTGACCACCCGTCCTTCGGTATCGTTCATCGGAATGCTCGTCGTGGCGCTGATCGTCTTCCTGCCGATGCGGCTGGCGCTCGGCGCGACCGGGCTGGCGGACGAGGGGCTGAGCGCGCGCCGGGTCGGCGGCACCATCTGGGGCGGCAGCCTGATCGAGGCGCGGTTCGGCGCGGTCGCGCTGGGCGACCTGCGCGTGTCCCTGTCCCCCTTCGCACTCCTGGTCGGTCGCGCCCGGCTGGCATTCGAGGGCGTCGGTGCCGGTGGCCGTCCGATCGCGGGGACCGCGACGATCAGCCGTCATGCGATGGGGATAGAGGGCGTCACCGCCACCCTGCCCGCCGCCGGCCTGTTCGCACCGCTGCCGGTGACCGACCTCGCGCTCGAGGATGTGACGGTCCGCTTCCGCGACGGCGTCTGCGAGGAAGCCGGGGGCCGCGTCCGCGCGACGATGAGCGGAGAGGCGGGCGGCCTGCCATTGCCGCCGATGATGATGGGCACCGCGCGCTGCGAGGCGGGGGCACTGCTCCTGCCGATGACGGGGCAGGGCGGCACGGAGGCGGTCAATCTGCGCATCCGCCCCGACGGGCGCTACACCGCCGACCTGGTCCTCACTCCCGGCGACCCGACCGCGGCGGCCAGGCTGGAGCAGTTGGGCTTCGTCGCGGCGACGGGGGGCGGATACCGACTTTCGGCCGAGGGGCGCTTTTGACCGCTTGACGAAGCCGGGTCATCCCGTTTAGGGGCGCAAGCCTTCGCGGCGACCGTAGTTCAATTGGTTAGAGCGCCGGCTTGTGATGCCGGAAGTTGCGGGTTCAAGTCCCGTCGGTCGCCCCATTCTTTCCGGCCATATCCTGGCCACGGCACCGGCCCCTTTCGCGCCCGTGTCCCCCCTAAATCCTCACCGATTGGGTGGCCGGGTCGGAAGACTCGGTCCGGTTCCGCTTTTGTCGGACCGAAGGACGAGCATGACGAACTGGGGCTTTCCCGATTTCGACGCGCATGAAGGCGTGCATCTGTTCACCGATCCCGCGTCGGGTTTGCAGGCGGTCATCGCCGTGCACTCGACGCATCTCGGCCCGGCGGCGGGCGGAGCGCGCTTCTGGCATTATGCGACGCCCGCGCTCGCCATCACGGACGCGCTGCGCCTGTCGCGCGGCATGAGCTACAAGAACGCGATGGCGGGCCTGGCGCTGGGCGGCGGCAAGGGCGTGGTGCTCGCGGCCAAGCAGGGCGACACGATCACCACCGCACAGCTCGAAGCCTTCGGCCGGTCGGTCGAGTCGCTGGGCGGCCGTTACGTCACCGCCGAGGATGTCGGCATGTCCGAGGAGCGGATGAAGGTCATCGCGACCCAGACGCGCTATGTCTCCGGCCTGCCGGTGGAAAGCGGCGCGGCGGGCGGCGATCCCGGGCCTTATACCGCGCACGGCGTCTATCTGGGCGTGAAGGCGGCCGCGAAGCGCGGGCTGGGCGCAACCGACATGAACGGCGTGCGCGTCGCGATCCAGGGTGTCGGCTCGGTCGGCGGCGGCCTCGCCCGTCTGCTCGCCAGGGACGGCGCGCTCCTCACGCTCGCCGACGTGAACCAGGCGCGTGCCGAGGCGCTGGCCTCCGAACTGGGCGCCAGCGTCGCCTCCGCCGACGAGATCCTGTTCGCCGATGTCGACCTGGTCAGCCCCAATGCGCTCGGCGCGGTGCTGACCGCCGATTCGATCGGGCGGCTGAAGGCCAAGGTCGTCGCGGGTGGCGCCAACAACCAGCTCGCGACGCGTGAGGACGGCGCGCGCGTGGCGGAGGCGGGCATCCTCTACGCCCCCGATTACGTCATCAACGCGGGCGGCATCATCAATGTCGGGCTGGAATATCTGGGCCAGGGCGACGAGGCTGAGGTCATGGCACGCATCGCCAAGATCCCCGAGCGGCTGGAACAGGTGTGGCAGCGTTCGGCGGAGACGGGGCATCCGGCATCCGACGTGGCGGACGAAATCGCACAAGGCCTGATCGGGCGGTGATGGTCCCACGCCGCTGAGTCCCACGCCCCTCCCGTAAACGGGAGGGGATGGGGGAGGGCAAGCCACGGGCGACAGGCTCTGTGAGACCCCTTGCCCTCCCCAAACCCCTCCCGCCTGCGGGAGGGGCTTAAGAAGGAATGAGTAAGCCTCCCTCACTCACACCCATCGAAAATCCCTTGGCGAAACCCGGTTGACGAACCGGCACCTCGCGCCCATTTGCCAATCGGACCAATTCCATCCGATTGGAGATCATGCGCCTTTCCAGCCTAGCCGATTATGCGGTCGTGATGATGACCGCCGCCGCACGCGAAGGCGTGGGCGGGCGGAGCAACGCGACCCTGCTGGCGGGGCAGACGGGCGTACCGCTGCCCACCGCGCAGAAGCTCGTCAGTCGTCTGGCGGGCGCCGGCCTGATCGAGAGTGCGCGTGGCACCGGCGGTGGCATCCGCCTCGCCCGGTCGGCCGATACGATCAGCCTGGCGGACATCGTCGAGGCGGTGGATGGTCCGATCGCGCTGACCGCGTGCGTCGATGGCGCCGCGCATGACTGCGGCCTGGAGATGCAATGTCGTGTCCGGCCGCATTGGCATGTCGTCAACCAGGCGGTACGCGCCGCCTTTTCCGGGGTGACGCTCGCGACGCTCGCCGCCGATCCTGTTGAATCGCAAGTGATGGACGCGTCCCCGCGTCCGGGGGTATTCGCCTGATGGCCACGAAGAATGCAGAGGCGCTCGCCGCCGCCAACAAGAAATATGAGTGGGGCTTCGCCACCGAGATCGAGCAGGACTTCGCGCCCAAGGGGCTGAGCGAGGACACGGTCCGCTATATCTCGGCCAAGAAGGGCGAGCCCGAATGGATGCTCGACTGGCGTCTGAAGGCGTTTCGCCTGTGGCAGACGCTGGAGACGCCGGACTGGGCCAAGCTGAACATCCCGCCGATCGACTATCAGGACGCGTATTATTACGCGGAGCCGAAGCAGAAGAAGACGATCGCGTCGCTGGACGAACTCGATCCCGAGATCCGGCGGACCTATGAAAAGCTGGGCATCCCGATCGCCGAGCAGGAAGTGCTGGCGGGTGTCGAGGGCGCGCGCAAGGTCGCGGTCGACGCGGTGTTCGACAGCGTCTCGGTCGCGACGACCTTCCGCAAGGAGCTGGAAGCGGCGGGGGTGATCTTCCGCTCGATCTCAGAGGCGATCAAGGAATATCCCGATCTCGTCCGCAAATGGCTGGGCAAGGTCGTGCCGCAGCGGGATAATTATTTCGCGACGCTCAACTCGGCGGTCTTCTCGGACGGCACCTTCGTCTACATTCCCGAGGGCGTCCGCTGCCCGATGGAGCTGTCGACCTATTTCCGCATCAACGCGGAGAATACCGGCCAGTTCGAGCGCACGCTGATCGTCGCGGACAAGGGATCTTACGTTTCCTATCTCGAAGGCTGCACCGCGCCGATGCGAGACGAGAACCAGCTGCACGCGGCGGTCGTCGAGCTGGTCGCGCTGGACGATGCCGAGATCAAATATTCGACCGTCCAGAACTGGTATCCTGGCGACGAGAATGGCGTCGGCGGCATCTACAACTTCGTCACAAAGCGCGCGCTCTGCCAGGGCCGGAACAGCAAGGTGTCGTGGACGCAGGTCGAAACCGGCTCGGCGGTGACGTGGAAATACCCGTCCTGCGTGCTGGCGGGCGACGGGTCGGTGGGTGAGTTCTACTCGGTGGCGGTGACGAACAACCGCCAGCAGGCCGATACCGGCACCAAGATGATCCACCTCGGCAAGAACACGCGGTCGACCATCGTGTCGAAGGGTATTTCGGCCGGACGCTCGGACAACACCTATCGCGGGCTCGTCCGCGTGGCCGCGACCGCCGAGAATGTCCGCAACTTCACCCAGTGCGACAGCCTGTTGCTGGGCGACCAGTGCGGCGCGCATACCGTGCCCTATATCGAGGTGAAGAACCCCAGCGCGCAGATCGAGCATGAGGCGACGACCAGCAAGATCAGCGAGGACCAGCTGTTCTACGCCATGTCGCGCGGGCTGGATCAGGAAGCGGCGGTCGCGCTGATCGTCAACGGCTTCGCGCGCGAGGTCTTGCAGCAGCTTCCGATGGAGTTCGCGGTCGAAGCACAGAAGCTGCTCGGGATTTCGCTCGAAGGGAGCGTCGGGTGATCCTGTTTGCCATGCTTTTATCGTTGGCGACGGTGGCCGGGCAGCAAAGCCCGGCGTCGTCGGGTGACGAGATCAGCGTGGTGGGTACGAAGCTGCGCAAGCTCCAGCTCGACCTCAACGTCGACGGGGGGCGGCTGAGCGGCTGTCGCGCGAAGGTTTCGAGTGGCGATCGCTTTATCGACGAAGCCGCGTGTGATTCCGCCCGCTCCTGCGTGGCCAAGCGTTCCTCCGCCCGCATCGGGCTCATGACCTGCATTAACGATGGTGTCGTCGCGGCGGTGGCCCGCGAGCGCGCCAAGGAAGAAAGCCGCAATGCTGAAAATTGAAAACCTCCACGCCGAAATCGACGGCAAGCCGATCCTCAAGGGCCTGACGCTCGAGGTGAATGCGGGCGAAGTCCATGCGATCATGGGGCCCAACGGCGCGGGCAAGTCGACGCTGGGCTATGTGCTGGGCGGGCGTCCGGGTTATGAAGTGACCGAGGGTTCGGTGACGTTCGACGGCGTCGACCTGCTCGAATTGGAGCCGAACGAGCGCGCCGCCGCCGGGCTGTTCCTGGGCTTCCAGTATCCGGTCGAGATCCCCGGCGTGTCCAACGTCCAGTTCCTGCGCGAAAGCCTGAACGCGCAGCGCGGGCAGCGCGACGAAAAGCCGCTGTCGGGTGCCGAGTTCCTGAAGCTCGCCCGCGCGCAGGCCGATGGGCTGGGGCTGAACCAGGACATGCTCAAGCGTCCGGTCAATGTCGGCTTCTCGGGCGGCGAGAAGAAGCGCAACGAGATGGTTCAGATGGGCATCCTGAACCCCAAGTTCGCGATTCTCGATGAAACCGACTCCGGCCTCGACATCGACGCGCTGCGCATCGTCGGCGACGGCATCAACCGGATCATGCGCGCGCCCGACAAGGCGGTGCTGCTGATCACGCACTATCAGCGGCTGCTCGACTATGTGCAGCCCGACCGGGTGCATGTGCTGGCCGATGGCCGCATCGTGCGCTCGGGCGGCCCCGAACTCGCACACGAGCTGGAGCGCGAAGGCTATGCCGGGGTCGAGGCATGAGCGGTGCGAGCCAAATCCTCCCTGCGCGCAGCGCGGGGAGGGGGACCATGCGTAGCATGGTGGAGGGGCATCGCCCGGCTGGCCCCTCCACCACCGCTTCGCGGCGGTCCCCCTCCCCATCGAAGATGGGGAGGATTTGATGGTGGACGTGTTGGACCTTCCCTCGACTCGGGAAGAGGCTTGGCGCTGGGCGGATATCGACGCTTTGCGGCGGGCTGCTGAGAGCGAGCGTGTCCGCCCGGTCGCGGGGGCGGATCGTTTCCTCGACCTGCCCGGCGCGCGACTGCTGTTCGTGGACGGCGTGCTGGACGAAAGCGCCAGCAACCTCGGCCCGGTGCAGCTGACCCAGATCGACGCCAGCGACCATCCGCTGGGCAAGCAGGCGCTCGGGCGCGGCTGGTCGCTGCGGCTGGAGCGCGATGCCGTCGCTGACCCCGTGCAGATCGTCCATGTCGCCAGCGGTGCGGCCAATCACCTGCCCGCCGAGATCGTGCTGGCCGAGGATGCGGCGGCGCAGGTCTATGAGACCTATGTCGGGCGCGGCTGGACGAACCGGCTGACCCGCGTGAAGCTGGCGGCATCGGCGCGGCTGATGCGCGCGGTGCGGCTGTTGCAGGACGACGGCTTCGTGTCGCTGCGCGAGGAAGCCGAGCTGGGCGAGGGCGCGAGCCTGATCGCGACCTTCCTGGCGGCGGGCAATATGGGCGTGCGGATCGACGGCGGGATCACCCAGACCGGCGACGGCGCCTATGCCGAATTCGGCGGCGCGCTGCTGACCAGGGACTCGTTGAAGCAGGAATGCGCGGTGTCGCTTCGCCATGCTGCGCTGAACGGCCAGAGCCATCAGCTGTGGCGTGCGGTCGCTGCAGATCGCAGCCAGGCGAGCCTTGCGGCGCGGGTCGAAGTCGCGCGGGATGCGCAGAAGACCGATGGCGAACAGTCGCTTCGCGGCCTGCTGCTCCAGCGGACGGCGACGGTGAACTTGAAGCCCGAGCTGGAAATCTTCGCCGACGACGTGAAGTGCGCGCATGGTGCGACGGTGGGCGAGCTGGATGCCAAGGCGCTGTTCTACATGCAGAGCCGGGGCATTCCGAAGCCCCGCGCGCAGGCGCTGCTGACCCGCGCTTTCGTGGCCGACGCGATCGACCGCATCGGCAACGAGGTGGTGCGCGAGGCCTTTGCGGCGGACGCCGACGCCTGGCTGGAGGCGGCGCTTTGAGCTTCGCCACGCAATTCCTCCCCATCTCTGATGGGGAGGGGGACCGCCGCGAAGCGGTGGTGGAGGGGCGAGGGGCTTGCCCCTCCACCATCGCTGGCGCGATGGTCCCCCTCCCCAAGCACAGCTTGGGGAGGATTTGATGGTGGGCGCTTCCCCCCTGAACCGGGTGGCGGATTTTCCGGCGATTCCGGATGGCTGGGCCTATCTCGACACCGCCGCGACCGCGCAGAAGCCGCAAGCCGTGATCGACGCGATCACTCGCGCATACGATACCAGCTACGCCACCGTGCATCGCGGCGTCTATCAGCGCTCGGCCGACATGACGGTGGCGTATGAGAAGGCGCGCGAGGCGACCGCGCGGTTCATCGGCGCGGGTTCGTCGAACGAGATCGTCTTCACGCGCGGCGCGACCGAGGGGATCAACCTCGTCGCGCAATGCTGGGCCGCGACGAACCTCAAGGCGGCCGATCGCATCCTGTTGTCGATGCTGGAGCATCACTCCAACATCGTGCCGTGGCAGATGGTCGCCGAACGGCTGGGCGTCGCGATCGACGTGCTGCCGCTGACGGCGGACCACCGCATCGACCTGGACGCGATGGCGCAAATGCTGACGCCCGCACACAAGCTCGTGGCGCTGGGCCATGTGTCGAACGTGCTCGGCTCGGTACTCGACGCGCGCCGTGCGGCCGATCTGGCGCATGGCGTGGGCGCGAAGATCCTGCTCGACGGGTGCCAGGCGGTGCCGCGCATCGCGGTCGATGTGCAGGCGCTGGATTGCGACTTCTACGTCTTCTCCGGGCACAAGCTCTACGGTCCGACCGGCATCGGCGTGCTGTGGGCCCGGCCCGAGCTGCTGGAGGCGATGCCCCCCTATCAGGGGGGCGGGTCGATGATCGACCGGGTGAGCTTCGCGAAGACCACCTATGCCCCGCCGCCCGGCCGGTTCGAGGCGGGGACGCCGCATATCGTCGGCGCGCTGGGGCTCCATGCCGCGATCGACTATGTGTCGGCGATCGGTCTGGACGCGATCCATGCCCATGAGGCGGCGCTCGTCGCGCAGGCGCGGGACGGGCTTTCGGCGATCAATTCGGTTCGCTTGCTCGGCCCCGAGGACTCGGCGGGAATCGTCAGTTTCGCGGTCGAGGGGGTTCATCCCCACGATATCGGCACCATATTGGACGAGAGCCGGGTGGCGATCCGTGCGGGCCATCATTGTGCCCAGCCGCTGATGGAGGCGCTCGGCCTGCCCGCCACCGCGCGGGCGAGTTTCGGCGTGTATAACGGACCCGATGACGTCGCGGCGCTGGTGGATGGCGTCCGGCGGGTCACGAGGATTTTCGGATGAGCGATTACAAGGTCGAAGAGGTCGAGAGCGTCGAGCAGCCGCCCAAGGCGCGGGTGCAGGACGTGGTGGAAGCGCCCGTGGAACGGCAACGCGACTATCTGTCGGGTTTCCTGTCGCAAAAGCCGACCACCGACGATCCGACCCAGCCGGGCGGGGCGCTCTATGACGGGATCATCGACGCGCTCAAGGATATCTTCGACCCCGAAATCCCGGTCAACATCTACGACCTGGGACTGATCTACGGCGTCGAGGTGACCGAGGGCGGCCATGCGGTCGTGACCATGACGCTGACCACGCCGCATTGCCCGGTCGCCGAGTCGATGCCGGGCGAGGTTGAACTGCGCGTCTCGGCGGTGCCGGGAATCGCGACGGCGGACGTCAACCTCGTCTGGGATCCGCCCTGGGATCCGCAGAAGATGTCGGATGACGCCAAGCTCGAATTGGGGATGCTGTGACCATGGCGACCACTTTGCGGGCCCGTCCCGCCGCGCTGAACCTGACGCCCTCCGCCGAGGCGCGGATCGCCGACCTGATGGCGCGCGCGCCGGAAGGGGCGATCGGGGTCAAGCTGTCGACCCCGCGCCGGGGCTGTTCGGGCCTCGCCTATTCGGTGGACTACGTCACCGAGGCCAAGGCGTTCGACGAGAAGATCGATACGCCGGGTGGAACCCTGTTCGTCGATGGCGGGTCGATCCTGTACCTGATCGGATCGACGATGAACTGGGTTGAGGACGACTTCACCGCTGGGTTCGTCTTCCAGAATCCCAACGCCAAGGGTGCGTGCGGGTGCGGGGAGAGCTTTACGGTTTGAGGGGGCGGTTGCCCGCTTCTCCATTCCGTTCGCGCTGAGCGAAGTCAAAGAGCACGCCCCGAACCATTGTCCGGAATCCCTCGGCCTTCGACTTCGCTCAGGCTGAACGGAGGTTGAGGGGAAGGGCGACCTTTTCCCCCTGCCGTTCCCCGGCGAAGGCCGGGTCCCAGTTTCTACTGGCGTGCGATGGCGGTGATCCGCCGCGTCGGAGGCAGAGAACCGGCGCCCTCGGGAATGCGACGCAACTCGACCCCGGCCTTAGCCGGGGTGGCAAGTGCTTAAACCCGGTGCTCCAGCCGCAAATTCGCGCCGTCCCATTCCACGGCCAGATCGCGATAGTCTTTCACGGTCGCATGGGGGGTATCCATCGTTCCGCGATGCGTCTCGGTAATCACCACCACCGGCATTCCCGCCGCATTCGCCGCCGCGATCCCAGCCGGGGCATCCTCGAACGCCAGGCAGTCCTGCGGCGCGATGCCCAGCCGCTTCGCACCCAGCAGGAAGCCGTCGGGCGCGGGCTTGCTGCGCTCCGCATCCTCGGCCGTTACGAACACACCGGGCAGCGGCAGGCCCGCCGCCTTCAGCCGCACTTCCGCCAGCCGTCTCGGTGCCGAGGTCACGATCGCCCAGCGATCCGCCGGTAGCGCCGCGAGGAACGCCGCCGCGCCGCCGATCGGCACCACATCGTCGACATCGAGCATTTCCGCCTCGGTCAGCGCGTGCGCCTCCGCGACGGGATCGACACCGGGCAGGTTCAGCCGCCGGATCGTCTCGACCGACTGGACACCGTGGATCGTCGGCAGGAACGCTTCGACATCGAGGCCGTGGCGCTCCGCCCAGCGGCTCCAGGCACGCTCGGCGGAGGCGATCGAACTCAGGATCGTTCCGTCCATGTCGAACAGGAAGCCGCCAAAGGCGCGGCTCGGCAGGGCTGTGGTCATCGATGCTCCGGAACGGAAAGGCCCCGCCGTCGCGTGACGGCGGGGCGGGGGCGTCAGTTGGCCTGGAACACGCCGCAGGCGATGCGGCCGCCGCTGTTGCCGCTGGGGTCGGTCTTCAGGTCGTCGGCACCGGCGTGGATGATGATCGCCGAGCCGTCGGCGTCGAGCAGCCCCGCCATCGTCGCGCCCGGCAGCACGACGCCGAGCGTTCCGCGACCGTCATTCCCGACCGTCATGTTGGGCATGTCGCCCTCATGCGGCCCCTGCGGGTTCATGCTGCCATGCTGGCGCTGGGTCGGGTTCCAGTGGCCGCCCGCCGTGGTGAAGTCGGGCGCGTCGCAGCGGCCGACCGTGTGAATATGCACGCCGTGCATCCCCGCAGGCACGTTCATCGCGTCGAGCGTGATGCGCAGGCCGCCAGCCACCTCGGTCGCGGTCGCGCGGCCCGCATCGGTGCCGGTCGCGGTGCGCAGGCTGGCGGTCGCGCTGGGCCCGCCGGGGACCGGGGAGCCGGTTTCCATCTTGGTCTGGTCGCAGGCGGCAAGCCCCAGCGTGACGATGCCGGCGGTCATCAGAGCGAGATATTTCATGTCGGAAACTCCCTGGTGGAACGAGATGAATAGGTCCGGCATGTCATCCGCCGGTATCGAGCGGCCAACGCATCACCGGTTCATAGGATGCGCCGCCATGCCCCAGGTGACTTTGATAGAGCAGAATATGCGTCATGGCGAACGGCGTGCTGGACAGCCCGGCATGAACCGCGCGCCAGTCCGCGATCTCGGGTGCGGCGCCCGCCGAGCGCGGCAGACGCGCGAGTGTGACGTGCGGACGATAGGCGCGCGATTCGGGCGGCAGCCCGGCGCGGACACAGGCCTGATCCACCTTGCGATGCAGATGCGCGAGCGCCTCCTGCGGCGCGACCCCGGCCCAGAGCGTATCGACGCGCCCGCGATGGTCGAATGCGCCGACGCCCGCGATCCGCACCACCGGGGCGGGGGCATGGACCTGGCCCAGCGCGGCGGCGATGTCCTCGGCCACCGGGCGATCGACCTCCCCGATGAAGCGCAGCGTCAGATGAAGCTGTTCGTCATCCTGCCATCGCGCCTGCGGCACGCCGTCCATCGTATCGGCCAACAGATCGCGAATGGCGGGCGGCGGGCGCAGGGCGACGAACAGGCGGAGCATGACAAAACATGTCTATCGCATTCTGCAGGCGCGACGGGAACCACTGCCGCTTGAAAAGCGTCGCGGAGAGAGCGATATTTCCACCAACCGGCATCTGGCCGGGCAAAGGAGCAATAGTTCACCATGGCAAACTGGTCTGATCCACGGCCGAGCGCCGCGCCGTTCGGAACCACGGCCAACACGGGCTCGACCGCCTATGATGCGGGTCTGCGTTCGTACATGCTGTCCGTCTACAACTACATGACGTCGGGCGTGCTGCTGACGGGTATCGTCGCGCTGCTCTTCGCATGGGGCGGGCGGGACAGCATGGCCGCGCAGGTCTTCCTGAACGGCGGCGCGCTTCGCTACGTCATCATGTTCGCGCCGCTCGGCTTCGTGTTCGCGCTCAGCATGGGCGTGACCCGCATGAAGACCTCGACGATGCAGCTGCTCTTCTGGGCGTTCGCGGTCGTCATGGGCCTGTCGCTCTCGACCATCTTCCTGGTCTATAGCGGCGGTTCGATCGCCGGCGCCTTCTTCGCGACGGCGGCAGGCTTCGCGGCGCTGAGCCTTTATGGCTACACCACCAAGCGCGACCTGTCGGCGTTCGGCACCTTCCTGATCATCGGCCTGGTCGGCCTGATCGTGGCGAGCGTGATCAACATCTTCCTGCAGTCGGGCACGATGGGCCTGGTCATTAGCTTCATCGGCGTGCTGCTGTTCGCAGGGCTCACCGCCTATGACACGCAGCGGACCAAGTCGATGTATTACGAGGTGCGTGGCACCTCGATGCAGGACCGTGTCGTCATCATGTCGGCGTTGAGCCTGTATCTCGACTTCATCAACATGTTCATGTTCATCTTGCGGCTGACGGGTTCCAGCCGCGACTAATCCTCGGCCCGCGGGTTGAGACAATGGGGCCTGGCGGAGCGTCCGCCGGGCCCTTTTTGCTGGCAGAGGATAATCGGCGATGCGCCTGTCGATCGACGTGACACTGGACTATGGCCTGCGTGAACCGGCGGATATCCTGCTCCAGATCGAGGTCGCCGCGATGGCCGACCAGCGGCTGGAGCACCAGTCGCTGACCATATGGTCCGACCATGGCATGACCGCCGTGCCCGGCGAGGACGGGATCGGCCAGCGTTGCTGGGTCCGCGCGGACCATGCTTTGATCGCCCGGTACGAGGCGGTCGTGGCGATCGAGCGGCCGGTGCTGCGGCTGGACGGGATGCGGGCGACCCCGGCGCGGGCGTTGACCGGCGACCTGATCCCCTATCTGCTGCCCAGCCGCTATTGCGAGTCCGACCGGCTGGAAGGGTTCGTGCGCAAGCGCTTTGGCGGACTGTCGGGCGGCGCGATGGCGGCGGCGTTGATCGACTGGGTCGCGACCCGGCTCGACTATCGCTCGGGCAGTTCCAGCGGGGTCACGACCGCGCTCGATACGTTCGGGCTGCGTAGCGGGGTCTGTCGCGACTATGCCCATCTGCTCGTCGCGCTGGCGCGTGCGGCGGAGATTCCGGCCCGCTGCGTCTCCGCCTATGCGCCGGGTGTCGATCCACCCGATTTCCATGCGGTGGCGGAACTGTGGCTGGAGGGAAGCTGGCATCTGGTCGACGCGACCGGCATGGCGCGCGCCGATGAGATCGCTCGGGTCTGCGTCGGACGCGACGCGACCGATATCGCCTTCATGACCGTCTTCGGCGAGGCACAGCTTTGCGACCAGCGGGTCCGTGTGCGTCGGCTGGACTGAGGCGCGGCAGGAACGGTTGCGCTCGCTGGCTCGTTGACCCGGTCCACTCGTGATGGGGAAGTGACATGAACGACAGCATCGACGACCGCGCGCTGGACAGCGTTTCGGTGGCGCCGGGCGGCGAACAGGCCGAACAGGGCAACCGCCCGACCCCGCCCGAACAGGGCGCCGGGCAGGATCCGGATATCGCCGCCGACCTCGCCAGGAACCCCGAGGATGTCGACGCGCAACTCGACGAAAGCCTGGACGAGTCGATGGATGCGAGCGACCCGCCCTCCATCACCCAGCCGGGCCGCGACGGTCCCGCGGAGTCTTCGGGCTATACCGAAGAGGATCGCTGATCCCCATGTCCGGGCGGGCGCCGAACGCGCGCCGCCCGGACTTGCGGCAGACGCGCGTCGACCGGGCGAAACCGGCTTGCCGCGTTTTGAACTATTCGGTCGAGTGTTCCCGTCGTTCCGGAAATTTGTGGGCGCCATGCACCGTTCGTCGCAATCAATGTTGCGGTGCGGCGCATTTCATGGTCGTCTGCTCCCGGCCCGTTCAGCATTGCGTTAACCAGACAGGCGCATGATGTCCGGGTGGTTTCGATGGGCGGGGTGAAGGATATGGGATCGAGGAACAGACCGGCCGAAGGCACGATGACGCTGGCCGAGATGAAGGAGTTCGCCGGGTTCGCGGCGGCGACGCAGCGCTATATCCGGCGCTCGCTGGACATCGGCCTGGACCGCGAGGATGCGATGACGCGCTGGTCCCGCGACGTGGTGGAGGCGGCCAGCATCCGGGCCCAGGCGCGGCTCTATCGTAATCTTCCCGAGATCCGGCACCTGATTCCGGTCGACAGCGGGCTGGAATCGCTCGAGCCCTTCATGGCCCCCTTCGTGACGATCGCGGCGTTCGACCTGGGGCAGGGGCGGCTGACGAGCTTTTCGGCGTTCCGCTTCCTCTATGAGCGGCTGGTCGGTGCCGAGGTTCGGCCATGGTTGCCGTCTGTCTTCTGCGCCGCTGCGGCCTTGCCGCATCTCCACCCCGAGCTGCGTCGCAAGCTGCTCCAGTCGATCAGCGAGGCGGCCGCCACCGCTGCGGGCTGGTCGAGCCGTCAGCCTGCCTTCTTCCCGCACTGGGTGGAAAAGGTGGACACGAACGGCACGTCGCTGGCCAACTGACCGCCGGGCGGCGCGCCGGTCATCGGCAGGCGCGCCAGCCCATCGGGCCGCGATAGGCCTGGTCCAGGTGGAAATGGTCGGCATGCGCGGCGTTATAGTCGGGGGAGAGGGTGGTCGCGAACAGTGCGCACGCCCCGTCACGCACCTGATGAAGGAACCGGCCGACCGGCCCCTTGTCGCGCCAGTCGCGAAGGACGCTGATCCGCCGCCCGTCGCTGAGGCGGAATCCCGCGATATCGACCGCATTGGCGCGGGCATGTTCGCTCCAGTCGCTCGAGCTTCGTCCATTGATCCGGCGGCAATTGTAACTGCCCAGATGGTCGATCGCGACCACCTCCGCGCCCAGCAGCGCGCGGGCGGCGGGTTGCAGATCGTTCCACTCCCATAGCGCCAGCGATGCCGCGACCGGGCATGACACGCCAAGCGATGCCGGACGATAGCCGATCGATCGCGCGCCGCCCGTGCCGAAGCGCACCGCGTCGTCATAGCCGCACTCGCCGTTGCCGGAACGAGCGGGCAGGGCGGTATAGCGGATCCCCGCGCGGTCGAGCAGCATCAGGCACTGGGCGCGATCCCGGGTCAGCGCGGTCAGCTTGCGCCCGGTGAACACCCCGACAGGCTGCCCCAGGTCGAGCGGCGCCCAGGGCACGTCCTGCGGCCGCTGTCGCACCCAACCCCAGAGCAGCAGCGCCAGCATCGCCGTACCGGCGATCACGACCAGAACGGTCGTCCATCGGCGCAGGACGCGCATCAGCCGCGGCGCGCCGTGGCGAGCGGCTCTGCGGTGATCGGATAGCCCAGATCGTCGGGGATACAGATCGATGGCACACCGTCGCGCTCCGCCTGAAAGGGAATGATGCGGCGGATCGGCCAGGCGCGGGCATCGGCCTGCGCGGATGCCAGGTCGGGATGCTGCGCCAGTCGCTCCAGCGTCCGGCGCGTCGGAAGGATGATGCGGATCGCGCCATCATCCGCCGCTGCCAGCCATGCCTGCGCCGTTCTCCAGCCCGCGCCCACGGTCTCGTTGCCATCGATGATCGGGGTGGATGCCTCGCGCGGCATTCCCGCCAGATAGAAGCGGGCGTCGAAGCGGCGCACGGGCACATGCTCAGGGCACCAGCGCGCGAAGGGCGTCAGCGCCGTCAGGTCGAGCTTCAAGCCATGGAAGGCCAGCGCCTCCGCGAACGGCGTCCCCGCCGCCACCGCAATACGCAACTGCGCCATGGTGGCGTCATCGGGACGGGGCAGGAAGGCGACGGCGAGTCCGACCTCTTCGATCGTTTCGCGAATGGCGGCGATGCGGGCGGCGACTTCATCGGCATCGACCGCGTCGGCGGGGACCATCGCATGGTCGCCCGGATCGACCCGCCCGCCCGGAAAGACCATCGCGCCGCCAAGAAAGGCCAGCGAAGCCCCGCGCTCGATCATCAGGATTTCGGGAGGCGCGCCCCGATCCGCGCCGTCGCGCATCAGGATCGCGGTCGCGGCGGGAATGGGATCGGCGATCATCCTCGCGTCAACGCACGGCGCGGGCGATCGGGCAAGCGGCGGGCGGATCGATGATGGGAGAAAATGTCATCGGCGTGATGGTCGATGATCGGGGTGGTGGAGCTGAGGGGAATATCTAATCAGCCCCACGAATGGCGGATTTCCGCGGTTTTCTGAAAGAGCGTCGGGACGGTTCTATTAGCCCTTTGTACTAGCGGAGGCAAGCCCCTCAAGACAAGGACAGCTTGATAGGTAGGCCGTTCCGCCAGCGCGCTTGCGATATCGTCACCGGCTGCGAACTGCCCATGCCACTCAGAGCCGTTCGCATTCCTTCGACCTCGCTCTCAGTTGCTCCCTCCCCGATTATAATCTCTTTCAAGGCTGGGATAATCGGTGCGCTTCGCTCCTGCCCATGAGGCGTATTTATCATCAGTCTGGTTTCGGCTTCATGTGACCAGCCATCGTACTTTGTAAGAAATAGACTTCGCCAATGCGCTTTAAGGTGAGCGCCTGCATACAGACTTAGCTCAGTTGCATTGTACTCATCGTAATTTACGACAAAGCCGCTTCTGACATTAAGACTATTACTGTCGGAAAAATAAACGATATCCCCCATGATAATGGGATTATCATACTTAATCGCCAATGAATGCAGCAATTCTCTTCTATCAAAGACAAGGACCGCTCCACTACCCGACGAACCATCAAAGGTTTGATGTCTGCGGGAATAATGCGCCCACATGCTTGGCTGTTTCCAACCTGATGCGTCAAGCTTACCTTTGGCTTCTTCATCCCAACGCATTGTATCCTTAGAGAAAGATGCAAAAGACCAAGGTTCTTTCAAAACTTTGCTAAGCTCTAAGCTTAAATCGATCGGCATTAATCCGGGTGCCGTATGGTCCTTACAGGCAACGTCAAACCACCACGACTGACGCTCGCGGTCGTCATTAGCCTTTGCAAATGGTGACAACCTTAGCTGTCCGCTTTCAACAATCGATTTTGCGCTAAGAATGTTTGTGTAGTGGTAGATTGGCCCCGGAGTAGGCGGAATACCATCAACGATCTTATCATTGTGGACGATCATAACTGACGCGCTATTAGTAAATGGCGGCACTTGCTCAGTATTAAACTGGATGCCCTCCAATACGATCTCCGCGCCCGGCTCACCTGCTTCGCCAGTCTCCCCATAATACAGAACGGAGCCGTCGTAACAGACCCTGATATCTGCGTAGCCCTTTCGGGTAAGAACGACAAAGCAAATGGCCATAGAGGGTTGATACCGCCTACGACCTATTTTCGGTAGTGATATGCGAGAGGGCAATCAAACAAGAGTGAGCGACCGTTTACCCCGTATACCCACCCTGCCCAGCCTCACACGATTATGACACGCCTAGCGCGACCTGCATTATTGCGCGTAGTCTCCATCCCTGCATGACGTGTCACAGTTGCGATGATCCAGCCCAGCTAGATCGACACGGCATGACTAGCCCTTGCCGGTGACATGTATCTAAATCGACCGGTTACGATACACGGGGGATCATTGTATCGGAACATAGCTTGACACAGGTATCGATACAGTAGATATAGCGATGCACGTTATCGATACAGGAGGCCATAATGGCTCGCACCTTCGCTTACTGCCGTGTCAGCACTGCCGATCAGACCACAGAGAACCAAGCTCGGGAGATTGAAGGGGCAGGCTTCAAGGTCGATCCCAAGCGTATCGTAGCTGAGACGGTGTCGGGGTCCGTTGCTGCTATGGAGCGCAAGGGCTTTGCCAAGCTGGTCGATAAGCTGGAAGCCGGGGATATCCTGATCGTTACCAAGCTCGATCGGCTAGGCCGCAATGCCATGGACGTTCGGGCCACGGTCGATAGCCTCGCTAGTGAGGGCGTGAAGGTGCATTGCCTAGCCCTTGGTGGCGTCGATCTGACCAGCCCCGCAGGCAAGATGACAATGGGCGTTATCGCTGCCGTAGCTGAGTTTGAGCGGGACTTGCTGGTAGAGCGGACGCAAGCCGGTCTGAGCCGTGCCAAGGCTGAGGGCAAAACCCTTGGCAGGCCATCGGCCCTTACCGCTGAGCAACATGCCGCCATCCGGTCGAAGCGGTCACAGGGCCTGTCTCTTGGCGCCCTCGCTGCCGAGTACGGGGTATCCCGCGCTGCCATTCAACGGGTCGAGAAGGCTGGCGCATTGCAGGCCCGCTAGATTGGCCAGAGACGGCCACAGGAGTCGATATGGGAGGCTCTGGGTATCGACCTAGCCGGGATGCCTTGGCGGCCCTGTACGGGGCTGTATGAGGCTGGCCAAGTTGCGCCATAAGTCGGACGGGCATTTCGGGACCGTTAGGCAATGGGAACCCTCACGTATCTATATGTTGAGATATCCCTAAGGAATTAACAGGCACGATCTAGTCCTAGACCTGATCTAACACCGCCTTACGTGCGACCATGAGGTTGTGCGGCTAGTACCATTAATACCATTCATTACCGCCAGCGTCCGTTTAGCCGGAGCAACGTAAGCCGCATCAGCGGCAGGGCATACGCAACTGCTAAGATACTGAAGGCCGCAAGGCTTAGCTTAAGAGCGACGGGCTGTGCCATCTTTGATTAGATGATGCAGGGTATCGGACCACGGGCAATACAAGCTGCGCTAATCAAACTCAACGATCATGCTGCTGTAGTGCTCCTCCATAGTGACAGAACGGATTTACTCAATCCGGATATCTATCTGTCCGGGGGGACCACGGGATACAGCTACATCTATCAAATCTAACGATCATACTAGCAGTATAGATCATTGGTACTCTACGGCTTGCATCCGTATATCTCATGCAAGATCATTCATTCTTCTGATTGCTCAGTGATCCGATACCGAGGCACCCCTAGTCTTTGTATCGTGATGGCTTAGACATATCTGGGTTCTGGTCATGGCTTCCAAATAGCCTATGCCGAGGCGGCTGCGGCCCCGCCCCCTAGCGGGGACGTGGACGACTGCCTGATCGCTGAGCAATCTGAGGAATGATCCGTTACAGTTTTCAGATAGGCCCAGTAGGGTTCTAAGGGGTTTTCTGTTGCCTTAGAGCCGTCTGTTGCTATTGGGCCTATCTGAGAGTTGTAATCAATTCTCATTATACGCATTGCTCATCTAAACCAATGATGCCCATCGGCCCTGAGCAATTGCCAGCCTGCTAGCTATAGCATTGCCCTCGTTGGTAGCTAGCAGGCGCACCCCTTCTATAGCTGCAATTTATCTGATCCCGTTTGCTTACGTGCAAGCGGGCCGTCTGTCTGTAACATTTGTCAATATTACTCCACCCATATCAAAGGATAACCTATGAACCCGGTGCCTATTAATCTCGACCGTCTCGATGATCCCCGCGTTGCTGCTCATATCGACAAGGTAGATAGCCGTGTCCGTGGCGGCTTCCGACTTTGCTTGGATATCCTAGGTATCCCGCTCCCCGAATATGCAAAGACTAAGCCCGCTGGCCGTCCGTCTATTGCTAAGCTGATGGCCGCTGCTGATGCAGATAGCGGGACCATTTATACCTATCGCAATGAAAAGCTGAGGCTCGGGGCATCCGCTCCGCAAATCTAATTCATTCAATTCACATAAGGAAAAGCCATGACCAACAAAGATACCCTTGCTGCTATCGCCATTGAGATTGAAACGCTCAGTGCCGAATTGCTCAAGGTGAACAACTATATCGATATCCTTGGCAAGCCTGCCATCGATAAGGCCAATGAGATCGACAAAGCATTGAAGGATGCCAAGGATCGCTTTGCTGCTGCCCTTGCTGATGAACAGGTAGAGGCCCGTACTCAACGGCTTGCCCGCTTCTCTGATATCCGCGTTGAGGTAAAGCCCGGTGACAATCTCCTTCGTAGCTCGTTCACGATCAAGTATATGAAAGATACTTGGGACATGGCTGCAAAGGCTAGTCTGCCTAAGCAGCATGAATGCGATGGCTTCTCCGCTCTTGACGATGATGCTTACGAATATCTGCTAACTGAGAAGCCCAATGCTATTCCTGCCAGCATCATGGCCCTTGCACCCGGTAAGCCTGCCGAGGCTATGAATACCTACTTGCGAGCTAAGCAGCGGGGGTATGTTGGCAACGGGTTTGCCCCGTTCTAATGCCTGATCCGCAAGACTGGGGAACGGGAGGCGCACCTAAGCCCTCCCGCCCAGACTACGTACCCAAGGTCGCGCTTATCCCGCAGAACCTAGATGATCTGATGAAGTTGGCGGCTCCCTATGCCGATGCCGTTAAAGCCCATGTAGAATACACCGCTGTCTCTACATGGCTGATGAAGGCCGATGCCCCCTTGGCCGCTGCATTCATCCCCGTTGAAGCCGGTAACTTGTCCGTGCTGCTGACAAGGCAGGCGCTAGAGCATGAAGCCAACTGGCCTAAGCTGGCAGGCAATCCCGTGCCGCCTGCACTCTACGACCTCCCTGATGATGCTCAACAGATAGCCCGCCGTATGGCCGGTGACATTCACGCTCTCTGGGAAGCTGCTGGCCGTCCGTACCTCCGGGCCAAGGATTGCAAGTTTGCCCTCCAATACCTCGCCGCAGCGATCCGTAAGGGGATCATCCCACCTATCGCCGCGATAGCCGATGCTGACCCGATCCCCGCTGCCAAACCGGCAAAGCCCCACATTCTCGATATGTTCAAGGAAACCACATGACCGCACTAACTCCCCGTCAGGCCATCAAGGTCAAGGCGGCTCTTTCGCTGATCGCCGTACATGGTCACAATCCTCGCACCGTACAGCAAGCCGCTACGGCTGAATTGGCTAAGGGCTATCCTGCCAATATCGCCTACAAGAATGCTATTGATGGCTTCATTGCCCGTGTCCCTGCTATGGGTAATACGCTGCATCTTGCCGTTGATCTTATTCACAATAGCGATGATGCGACCGTTGCGCTGTATGATAAAGCGCTTACCGAGTACAATAACACCGGTGATGACAGTTGCCTTGATGGCCTTGCTCCCATGATCCTTGAGGATGCCAAGGCGCTGGCTATCAGCAAAGGTGAAGTGACGGAGGCTGATGCAGCCAATTGGACCATTGAGGATGCGCTAGGCAGCACGGCAGAAGCCTTTGCCGATACCCCCGATGTTCCCGACGCAACTACGCTGGCACCGGGTCAGACGGCCAATAGCTCGTTCGGCTTCACTGGCGCTCCCGCCTCACAGGCTCCCGCTACGCCCGCTCAGGCCCCGGCAAGCGGCCCGCAGTGGGTACAGGGGCCAACCGGCTATACCCTCGTCAATCAGGCTCCCACCGGCCCCCAGGTGGGGCAGAGCATGACCGGCTATGATCCCTACAGGGGCGGGCAGGACGTGACCGGCATCCGGGTAGGATTGACCGGGGACGCGGCCCGTCGATCCAATGGCACCCCGGTAGGCGACATTGGCTACATGGCGAGTGGCACAGGATACCGTGTGACCCCGACCGGGGAAGCTGCCCGCCGTGAGGCTGGCGTACCGCTCGGGCCGAATGCCTGAAATCCTGCCTAGGAGACTCACACAGAGCTTCTAGGCTATCCCGGCCTACAGATACCCGACCGCTTCCAAATCGCTCCACACGGGCGGCTCTGGGGCAAAATCGGGTATCTGTATGTTTGGGTTTGCTGTCGAGGCGACGGAACAGGCGGCGAGGTTGACCCTCGACCGTGAAATGCTGGACGTACCCCGGTCTTATCCGGTCCCCGTCACGGCCTAGAGCATTGCTCCTCACCGCTTTCCTCAGCCTATCGCTAGGCTGGCAAGCCGTCCGACTATCCCTTACCGATTAAGTCGGCGCTCTTAGATCAACCCGAAGGCGTCACCGTCACCCGAAGGCGCATAAGACAGGATAGCCGTTGGCTATTACACCGTTCGGTCATTCTCTGGTCATCGCCGCTCTAGCCGTAGCCGTCGCATTGGTAGCTGATCGCATGATCTACTAAACGGCATGGCTGTCTGGACCGCTCTCTAATCGGCCCGTTCCATGCAATCCGCCCCCTACTTGATCGGGCTGGAAATAGCAAGCCCCGGCACCCGATAGGATGCCATTGCCTCTGCTAAGCTGTGAAGATCATAGCCGCTGCCATAATCATCCGCTACGTCTTTACCAGCGTGTCCCATGATTTGACGTTGGATACCCTCAGGCATTCTAGCCCGACGGCTGTAGTCCTTGAAGGTATGACGGAATGAATGGAAGACCTTACGCTTGTCAGTGACACCGCAAACCGTTCGCATATAGGGTCCAAACCATTCGCCCCACTTGGCTGTCAGGCGACCATAGACGTTCGGTACTAGGTCCGGGAACACTCTACCCTTTTGATCCTTTAGCGTCTCAACATAAGCAATGAAGCCCAGCCGCTCTATCTCAGGATGCAATGGCACTAGCCTTTCGCTGGCAGCATTCTTGATCCGGTTGGCCTGCCCCTGATCGTCTGTCGCCTCCGTGATATGCAGGAACCATCCGGCAAGCATCTTGCCATCCTGATCGGGATACTCCCGTCGCTGCACGTCCGATACGCGAAGCTGGCCAATTTCCTCTAGCCGCGCCCCGGTGAACAGTCCCAGCAGCGGGAGCCAATAAGCCGCCTCTCCCTTGCCGCTTCTAGGTCGATCCCCGTTGGCATAGACCGGGCTGGCGAAGATGGCTTGTAGCTCGTCCAATGCGAAGGGAAGCCGCTTGCCCTTGCCGCTGTCGGCAACCTTGACGCTAATCCCCGCTGCTACGTTAGATGAGGTCAAATCGTTCTGGTACGCCCAGCTTATTAAGGTCCGCAGCCGGGATAGCTTGGCGTTCGTATTCGTCGGAGATTGCCCCTCAGCAAGTAGCTTGTCCTTGAAGGCTAGCACGTCCTGCCGGGTAATCCGCTCGACCGGCTTGCGCTCAGTCCGGGCATAGAACCATTCGGCTACGGCTCGATGCGTATCCTTGCCCTTGGGGACGACACCGCGCTCTGTGGCCCAGCGATCTAGGATATCCTTGTCGAGATACAGGCCGGACACGGTAGCGGGCTTGCATTCAACGGCTTGGATTTGACCTCCCGATGCGCGGTCATTCTTTCCATAGCGGGCTTGCAAGCTAGCGACCAATGCCCCGGCATTCTCCCGCTCATGCTCTACGGCCAGCTTCCCGGCCCTGACAATATCGGACACAGGAGCATCCGGCTCGATCCCAGCCGCAACGGCATCCATGATCGGGCCTAGCCGCTCAATTTCCATGTCAGAGGCGAACAGGGCATCGGCCAGATGGTCGGATTGCTCTTGCTCAGCTTCCCACCGGCTCCGTTCCCGCTCCAATGCAGCAGCAGATTTAGGGTGCGATGGCTTGGCAACTGGCTTTGCAGCCGTATCACGATCCCGCTCAGCTTGCCTCAGCAGGGCATGAGCCGTTTTTGTCATATCGGGAATGAGAGCCTTAGCCGCTTCCCGGTCCTTTAGGCCCAAGGATCGCTTAATCTCCCGCTTGCCAGCCATGAAGGGGCGCAAGTCCGCAGGGATACCCATACGGAAATAATAGACCCCGTTCGGGGCGCGGTGGAGGTATGAACACATAGGCTTCCGTCCTCGTACCTTTGTACTAGACGCTTGTAAAAAGCCTTGGATTTCTGCCATTCTCTAGGCTTTTCAATGCCTAGTGCGGGGTGGTGGAGCTGAGGGGAATCGAACCCCTGACCTCTGCAGTGCGATTGCAGCGCTCTCCCATCTGAGCTACAGCCCCGCCCCATATCCCGACCGTGGTCGGGAGCGACGCCATTAGCCGCTGATCCGGGGCGACGCAACACCGCAAAGCCCGCCGCCGTCAAAATTTTTTGCGTCGCTTTCGGCCTTTCCTGTCGGGCATTCCGTCGTGCGCGGCATCCCGGCAACGGAACCTGTCTTGCTCTGCCTCATTGAAACCGTCGGAAGGTACGGCCCGCCAGTCGAGCGGCGTCGGCCCCCGCAGGACCGATTTTCAGGAGGTTTTAGGATGGCTTACGATCGCTATTCGCGCGATGCCAACCGTGGCAATCGCGACTTCGACTATGGCCGGGATTACGGCTCGGGGCGGGACTATACCTATTCCAGTGCGCGCGATTACGAAGCCGCTGGTGCGTATGACGACGATCGTGACGACAACCGGAACGATGGCCGTCGCGGCTATGGCGCACGCGATTACGGCAACCAGGGCTATGGCCGTTACGGCCACGACCAGAATGACTCCTATCGTGGTTCGCGCCAGGATTTCGGCAGCCGCTCCTACGAGGGCCGTTATGGCGAGGGCCGCTCGGGCGAATATGGCGCCTATGCCCGCGACAGCTATCGCGGTGGCCAGCGCGAGCAGGGCCGCGACGGTTATCGTCCGTCGGGTTATAGCGATACGTCGCGCGGCTATGGCGATTCCTCGCGCGGCTATGGCTATACCGGCGACCGCTACGGCCGTGACGACCGCCAGGGCCGCGGCGAACATGGCCGCCAGCAGTCGGGCCGCGATTATGGTCGCCAGCCGCAGGGCTATGACTATGAGGATCGCGGCTTCTTCGCGCGCGCCGGGGATGAGGTCCGTTCGTGGTTTGGCGACGAGGAGGCAGAGCGCCGTCGCGAGGCCGATGCGCGTTTCGACGAGCGCTACTACGCCGCACAGGACCATGACTATAACAATTGGCGTACCGGCCAGATCGCGGCGCTCGACCGCGATTATGACGAGTATCGCAGCGAGAACCGCACCAAGTTCGAGAACGAGTTCAGCAGCTGGCGCACCGAGCGTCAGGGCCAGCGCGGCCTGCTGTCCAAGGTGACCGAGCATCAGGAAGTGCTGGGTTCGGACGGCGCGCATGTCGGCACTGTCGACAAGGTGCGCGGTGACCGTATCCTGTTGACCAAGAACGACAAGGACGCGGGCGGTCAGCACCACTCGATCCCGTCGCGCTGGCTGAAGTCGGTCGAGGACAAGATCACGCTCACCAAGACCGCCGAAGAGGCCAAGAGCCACTGGCGTGACGAAGAAAATGCGCGCGCCATGTTCGGCGATCGCACCAGCGAGACCGGCTCGAACCGCTATGGCCAGTCCAACCCCTATGGCCAGAGCAGCAGCTACGGCCAGTCAAACAGCTATGGCCAGTCGAACAGCTATGGCCAGAGCGGGCAGGGCACGACCGGATCGACGACCGGTTCGACCTCGACGACTGGCGGCACGACCGGCACGACCACGGGCTCGACCGGCACCACCGGGACGACCACGGGTAGCAGCACCGACACCAGCCGGAGCTACTGAGAAAGAAAAACGTCACTGACTGGTGACTTTTCTTGGAGGGCTTGGGTGGACTTCACCCGGGCCCTCTCCCATGTCCGGCGCAGACGATGAAAAGGATATGATCATGAAGGCTTGGACACTCGCGGCACGGCCGAAGGGGATGCCGCAGCCGCAGGATTTCGCGCTGATCGATCAGCCGCTCCCCGATCTGGCCGAGGGCCAGGTGCGGGTGAGGAACCGCTGGTTGTCGGTCGACCCCTATATGCGCGGCCGCATGAACGATGTGAAAAGCTATGTGCCGCCGTTCCAGCTCGGCGAACCGATGCAGGGCGGCGCGATCGGCGAGGTTGTCGAAAGCCGGGCGGACGGCATCGCGGTCGGCACGCTGGTCAGCCACATGGCGGGCTGGCGCGACGAGGCGGTGGTGCCCGCATCGCAGGTCCAGCCGCTCCCCGATCTGTCGGTCGATCCGCAGGCATTTCTCGGCCAGTTCGGCATGCCGGGCATGACCGCCTATTATGGCCTGCTCAAGGTGGCCGAGGCGAAGCCGGGCGATACCGTGTTCGTCTCGGCGGCGGCGGGTGCGGTCGGCTCGACGGTGGTCCAGATCGCCAAGGCCAAGGGCATGACGGTCATCGGCTCGGCCGGTGGCGCCGACAAGGGCGATTGGGTGCGCTCGCTGGGGGCGGACAAGGTCATCGACTATAAGGCGGGCAAGCCGGTCGTCGATGCGCTGGGCGAGGCGGCGCCGGACGGGATCGACGTCTATTTCGACAATGTCGGCGGCGACCATCTCGACGCGGCGCTGGCACATGCCAGGCAGAATGCGCGCTTCGCGATCTGCGGAATGATCGACGTCTACAACGACTCCAAGCCGACCAGCCTGAAATACCTCGCCCGCCTGATCGGCAATCGCGTTCGGATCCAGGGATTCATCGTGTCCGACTTCCGCGACCAGGGTGAATTCTACCGCGACATGGCGGACATGCTGGGCGAAGGGAAGCTGCAACGGGAAGAGACGGTGTTCGAAGGACTGGACCGGACACCCGAAGCGTTCCTTGCGCTGTTCTCCGGGGGGAACAAGGGCAAGATGCTGGTCAAGCTATAACCGACTGGCCACCGGATACGTCCCTTACGTAGGTGGGAGGGGCGTGCGACGGACGTCGTCCTGCGTGGCGGGCCCTCCCCCCGGCCCCCTCCCGCCTGCGGGAGGGGGAGCGCGTGTGGCGGGCGGCAATCCCCAGAAACTCCCCTCCCGCAGGCGGGAGGGGCTGGGGGAGGGACGTGCCACGGGCGTCGTCCTGCGTGGCTTGCCCTCCCCCCGGCCCCCTCCCGCTTGCGGGAGGGGGAGCGCGTTTGGCGGGCGGCAATCCCCAGAAACTCCCCTCCCGCAGGCGGGAGGGGTTGGGGGAGGGGGGTGCCGCGAGCGTCCTCCTGCGTGACGGGCCCTCCCGCCCCCCCTTCCCACCTCCGGGAAGAGGATCGCGTTTGGCAACCAGCAGCCCGCTATCCCGATCAGATCGCGCCCGAGAAGGTATCGCACTGGGCGGGGTCCCCGGTTTCGATCCCGCGGCGGAGCCAGCGCATCCGCTCTTCCGAGGTGCCGTGGGTGAAGCTGTCGGGTACGACGCGGCCCGTCGCCTCGCGCTGGAGCGTATCGTCGCCGATCGCGCGGGCGGCGGTCATCCCTTCCTCGACATCGCCGGGTTCGAGGCGGTCGCGGTTCTTGGCGGCCCAGACACCCGCATAGCAGTCCGCCTGCAATTCCAGCCGGACCGACAGCGCATTGCCCTGCGCCTCGCCCGCCGCCTGCTGGGCCTGGCGGACCTTGTCCGACGTGCCGAGCAGGGTCTGGATGTGATGGCCGAATTCATGCGCGACGACATAGTAGCGCGCGAAATCGCCCTTCGCGCCGAAGCGGTTGGCGAGTTCGTCGAAGAACTTCGTGTCGAGATAGATCTTGCGGTCCGACGGACAATAGAAGGGGCCAACGGCCGATTGGGCCACGCCGCAACCGGAATTGACGCTGTTCGCATCGGGCTTGAAGAAGCGCAATCCCGGCGGGCTGAACCGTTCGCCGCTTTGCGCGAAGATTTTCTCCCACGTGTTGTCGGCATTGCTGAACGCGCGGCAGGTTTCGCGCCGTTCGGGCGTGGCCTCGCAGACCTGGCGCACGCTTTCGCCTCCGCTCGTATCGGCGGAGCGGGTGACGGGCGCATTGCTGCCGCTCCCGCCGCCGGTCAGCAGGCCGAGCGGGTTGAGCCCCAGAACCGCCAGGATGATGAGGACGACGACGATGCCGCCGCAACCGAACCGGCTGCCGATGAGCGGGAGCAGGCCGAACAGCAAGCCGCCCCCGCCGCCACCGCCGAACCCACCGCCGCTTTGCGCCTCGCCGACATCGATATTGTTGTCATAATCGTCGAGCCGCATCGCCCGTCACCCCTTTGTCGTCTCGCCCGCCTGCCGGGTCTTCCACGCGAATGAACCCGCAAAGCCGTCCGGCGGTTGCACGGGGGCGAGTCTGGCCGCATGGTGCCGCCGGACCAAGGGAGGATTGCATGTTCCTGAAGGGCAAGACGGCGGTGATTTCGGGCTCCACGTCGGGGATCGGGCTGGCCTATGCCAAGGCGCTGGCGGCGGAGGGCGCGAGCGTCGTTTTGAACGGCTTTGGCGATACGGACGCGATCGAGGCGGAGCGTGCCGCGCTGGCGCGGACCAGCGGCGCGACCGCGCTCTACGACCCCGCCGACATGACCCGCCCGGAGCAGATCGCGGCGATGATCGACCGTGCGGCGGCGGAAACCGGATCGGTCGACATCGTCATCAACAATGCCGGTATCCAGCATGTCGCCCCGATCACCGAATTCCCGGTCGAGAAGTGGGACGCGATCATCGCGATCAACCTGTCGTCCGCCTGGCACATGATGCGCGCGGCGATCCCGCACATGCGGGCGAAAGGCTGGGGCCGGATCATCACCACCGCCTCCGCGCACAGCCAGGTCGCCAGCCCCAACAAATCGGCGTATGTCGCGGCCAAGCACGGTGTCGTCGGCATCACCAAGACGGTGGCGCTGGAGGTGGCGACCGACGGCATCACCGCCAATTGCATCTCGCCCGGCTATGTCTGGACGCCGCTGGTCGAGAACCAGATACCCGACACGATGAAGGCGCGCGGACTGACCCGCGAACAGGTGGTCGACGACGTGCTGTTGAAGGCGCAGCCGACCAAGCAGTTCGTCACGATCGAGGAGGTCGCGGCGCTGGCGGTGTTCCTGTGCCGCGAGGAGGCGCGCTCGATCACGGGCGCCAACCTGTCGGTCGACGGCGGTTGGACCGCGCAGTGAGGCGCGCGGTCGCGCTACTGACGCTGATGGCGACGACGGGCGTGGTCGGCACCGCCGTCGCGCAGCGCGTCGAACAGGCATCGGACTGGCGACTGGCGGCGACAGCCGACGATCGGGTTCGTCTGCGAAGCTGGCGCAGCGCCTGGGTCAAGGGGATCGCGCAGGCGCGGCAGGGCGGCTTTGCCAGCGACGTGGCGGCGCTCGGCGCGCTTGCCGATCCGGATCATTCGATCGCCGAGCCCGGGCTTCCCGACGGCGAATATCGCTGCCGCACGATCAAGCTGGGGACGCAGGGGCGCGCGGTGTTGACCTATGTCGCCTATCCCTTTTTCCGGTGCCGCGTGTCGGATAGCGGCGCCAGCCTGACCAAGCTCGACGGGTCGCAGCGGCTGACCGGGCGGATCTTCGCGGACACCGATGCGCGCAGCATCTTCCTGGGCACGATGATCCTGGGGGACGAGGAAAGCTCCTACCCCTATGGCCGCGACCGGGCGCGCAACATGGCGGGCGTTGTGGAGCGGATCGACGCCAAGCGCTGGCGGATCGCCTTCCCCTTTCCGGCTTATGAGTCGGTCGTCGACATTCTCGAGCTGCTCCCCGCAGGAGGCTGAACGACCGTTGGCGAGGCGACCGTTGACGGGGCGGCTGTGGGCGCGCTCGGCAGTGGGGGGAGCGAGGCGAGATAGGCCTTGCCGGGCTGGTCGATGATCGTGACCCGGTCGGCATTGGCCTGCGCCACCGCTTTCAGAAAGGATCGCGGCTTCTTCATCAGTTCGGGGTGATCGAGCCCGACCAGCCCCAGCCGCCGTGCCGCCTCCTGGACGAAATGCACGCAGTTGCGCTGGTTAAGGTTGTAACGGGCATCGCCCGTCTTTTCGTCCCACGCCGCGACCAGCGCCAGGATCTCGCCATATTGCGCGTCGGTCATCACATAGGAAAACTGCGCGTCGCTGGTCGAGATGTAGAAGGGCTTGGAAATGTCCAGCCGACCCTTGACCGTCCCCATCAACAGCGCGGGCGAAATCGACTTGGCGGTGAAGCCGTAATTGGCATCGACCGGCGCGCCGGTGGCGTCGACGGTGCCGCGCAGACTGAAGAAGCTGTGGGGGAAGCTGTTGCCCAGCTCGTGGCTCCAGAAGGTGATCGTGACCGCCGCCTGGGCCGGCAGCGCGCAACCGAGCCAGAGGAACAGGGTGATGGCGAGTCGCGTCAGCTTCGTCATGCCGCGTTCATACCGCGTCGGGCGCCGTGGACAGAGCGGCATTTTCGTGTTTCTCGGGCCGGATGTAGATCGACGACAGGCTCGGTACGGCCTGGCGCAGATCGTCCTCCAGTTCCTCGATCATCGTCTCCGCCGCGCCCATGGGCAAGTCGTCGACGAAATCGGCGCTGATCGCCGCGAAGACGCTGTCGGGGGCGGTGTGGATGGTGCGGACGTGATTGACCCGCGTGATCCACGGCCGCGCGGCGACGATGGTGCGGATCGTCTCCACCACCACCGGATCGGCGCGCTCGCCGATCAGCAGGCCCTTGGCCTCACGCGCCAGCAATATCGCGACGAGCCCCAGCACCATCCCGATCAGGATCGATGCGACGCCATCGATCCGGGGATCGCCCAGCGCATGAGACAACCAGACGCCAAGCCCGGCGATGACCAGCCCGGCCAGCGCGGCGGAATCCTCGAACAGCACGATGAAGCCTGCGGGATCCTTCGATTCATGGATCGCCTGCCACCAGCCATTGTCGCCCTTGGCCTGCGCGAATTCGCGGACCGCGATCGTCCAGGATGCGCCCTCCAGCGCGAAGGCGATGGCGAGGACGATATAGTTGACCGTCGGATCGCGCAGCGGCTCGGGCGTCTGGATATGGAGCCACCCCTCGTAGATCGAGATCCCGGCACCGAGCGCGAAGATCAGGATCGCGACGACGAACGCCCAGAAATAGAGTTCGCGGCCATAGCCGAACGGGTGGATCGTGTCCGGCGGCCGCTTGGCGCGCTTCTGTCCGTAGAGCAGAAGGATCTGGTTGCCGCTGTCTACCACCGAGTGGACGCCCTCGGTCAGCATCGAGGACGAGCCGGTGATCCCCGCCGCCACGAACTTGGCCACGGCGATCCCCAGATTGGCGGCCAGCGCGCCGTACAGGACGAGGTTCTCGCGGATACGCGCGGTCAGGCCGGTTTCGGGCATGGGCGGTTAAGCGTCCAACCAGGCCGGTTGTTCCGTTCGTGAAATCAATCGGATACTGGTTGTCGGAACGACGGGGTATCGAATCGCTCGATGACGTTACGACCAACACCATCCGGCCCGAGCGAGCCTTCGGCTCGCGCGCTCTTCGAGCGCTTCACCCCTCACCCAGCTCCGACTAGGCCTTTGCTTCGCAAAGACCAAGTCTGCGCAACCTCTCCCCTCCACGAGGGGCGAGGGAAGGACAGGCATCGTTGAATGTCGATTCGCCCTGGAGGAGGGACGACAGGCCCGGTCGGGCCTAGAGGCAGATCGTCCCCGGCGCTTCGGCCCCGGTCCGCGCGCCGCTCGCGAGTTCCTCGCTCAGAAGGCGGATGATGTCGTGACCGGTATAGGGTTTCGACACGAAGCGGACGCCCTCGGGCAGGTCGTCGGGGACATAGCTTTGCTCGCCAGACGTCACGAGCACGGCGACATGCGGATGCGAACGGTGGATGCTGGTCGCGAGTGCCGCGCCGTCGAGCGATCCCGGCATCGCCACGTCCGTGAACACCGCCCGTATTTCCGGATGCCGGGCCAAAGCGACCAGGGCATCGTCGGCACTGGCGGCCTGGATCACGACATAGCCCGCATCCTCCAACGCGAACTGGACGTGAAGAAGGAGCAGCGGCTGGTCTTCGACGATCAGAATGGTGGCGGGAACGCGCATCATAAGTAGGATATAAATCCCGGTTGCGGCACGCGTTCCGGTATTGACATAATTTAATTACGACGCCCCGGCGTCAGGCGCCGCTCTCGTCCAGCCGTGCCACCTGATCCTTGCTCAGCGCCAGCGTCATGGCGGGCATGAGTTCGGCGATCTGCCGGGCACTGGTCGCGCTGGCGATCGGTGCGGTGACGCCGGGCTGTGCCATCAGCCAGGCGAGCGCGACCTGTGCCTGAGTGGCGCCCGTCTCCTCCGCGATCTGGTCCAGCGCGGCGAGCACGTCGGCGCCCCGGCCATGCAGCAACTCGCCCATCCGGCCGCCGCGCACGCTCTGCGACAGGTCGGCATCGCTGCGGTATTTGCCGGTGAGGAACCCGGCGGCGAGCCCGTAATAGGGGACGACGCCGATATTCTCGGTGACGCAATAGTCCTGCAACTCGCCCTCGAACTTGTGGCGGCTGACCAGGTTATATTCGGGTTGCAGGACGTGGAAACGCGGCAGCCCCGCCTCGCGCGCGGCGTCGTTGGCGGACTTCAGCCGCGCGGCATGGAAGTTGGAGGCGCCGATGACGCGGACCTTTCCCGCCTCGACCAGCCGGGCGAACGCCTCGATCACCGCCTCCTGCGGCTGATCCTCGTCATCCTGATGCGCGAAATACAGGTCGATGCGATCGGTGCCCAGCCGCCGCAGCGAATCCTCCGCCGCAGCGGCGATGCGAGCGGGGGCGAGCTTCTCGCCGCCTTCGCCCGGCAACATCCCGACCTTGGTCGCGATCAGCACCCGGTCGCGCTTGCCGCTGGCCTTCAGCCATTCGCCGATCATCGTTTCGGATTCGCCGCCCCGATGCCCGTCGACCCAGGCGGAATAGACATCGGCGGTATCGATCATCGTGCCGCCCTGATCGACAAAGGCATCGAGCACCGCGAAGCTCGCCGCGCGGTCGGCGGTCCAGCCGAACACGTTGCCGCCCAGCACCAGCGGCGCGATCATCAGGTCGGTCGAGCCCAGGCGGCGGTGCGGCATGTCGGTCATGGGGTGTCAACTCTCGTTTGCGATAGGATCGGCTCCCCCAACGTCCGAGGGGGCCATCGCGTTCAGATCGACGGCATTGGCATCCAGCATCGCGGCGGCTTCGTTGAGCTGGCGGTTTTCTTCAGCGCTCAGGCCCCCCGGCTGATCGCTGGAGGAACAGGCGGCGAGCGACAGGAGCGCGGCGGTCATGGCGATGCGGGTCATGCCGCCATCATGACGCACTGTCCGCAAATGACAAAGCGGTTCGGCGACCGGACTGGCGGAACCCATCGGCGCACCGCACGCGTTGTCGCGGCTTGCTTTCCCGTATCCGAAGAGGTGGTGTCATGCTCGCATCGTTCAAAATGGGTCTGGTCGGCGGCCAGCGCGCGCTGACGCCGCTCGCCGCCGTATCGATCGCCGCGGCGCGGGGGGAATTGCCGCTGGGCAAGGGCGTGCTTCGCTGGCTCGGCAACCCGATCGTCGCGGCGGGGGCGCTGGCGCTGGCGATCGGCGAGATGGCGGGCGACAAGCAGAAGACCGCACCCGACCGGATCGTACCCATCGGCCTGGCGGCGCGCTTCACCACCTCGGCCATCGCGGGCGCGGCATTGGCGAGTCCCAAGCGTCGCTGGCTGGGTGCGGCGATCGGCGGCGTGACGGCGGTGATCGCCTCCTATCCGGGCTGGAAAGGCCGCATGGCTGCGCTCGGCCGTTATGGCCAGACCGGGACCGGCTTCGCCGAAGACGCCGCCGTGCTTGCCGGAGCGGTCGGGATCGTCCGGGGGCGGAAGGGGTAGGAAAAAAAGCCCCTCGCCCCTCGCAGAGGGGAGAGGGTTGCGCAGACTTGGTCTTTGCGGGAGCAAAGGCCTTAGTCGGAGCTGGGTGAGGGGTGGACGCTCGCGAAAGCGAGCGTGCGAGCCTCCGGCTCGCTCGACCCCTCACCCAAGCTGCGCTAGCCAGCAAGCTGGCAAGCTCCGCTAACCCTCTCCCCTTTCCAGGGGCGAGGGATGATGAAGCGGGCTTCGTCGTGCTCAGCGCGTGCGCAAAGCGTCTATCCTAGTCGCCGCCCGAAACCTCCGGCATCGCCGTCCACTTTTCCTCCGACCCGGCGCTCGCCAGCACCGCCTCGACAAAGGCCATGGTGCGCAGCCCCGGCTCCAGTCCCGGAAACCAGCTCGCCTCGCCAAGTGCGCCGCCACCCGCCGGTCCGCCGTCGCGCAAGGTTGCCGCGACCGCGCGGTAGAGGTTGCCGAACGCCTCGATATAGCCCTCCGGATGTCCGGCCGGGGTGCGCAGGCGGGGCAGGGTGGTTGGGCCGAGGCCCGGCCCGCCCGCCCGCACGATCTCGGCGGGGCGGTCGAGCCAGCGGAGGGTCAGCGTGTTGGGCTCCATCTGTGACCATTCCAGGCCGCCCTTCTCGCCATGGATGCGAATACGCAGGCCATTCTCCTCGCCCGCCGCCACCTGCGTCGCGCGCAACGTGCCGCGCGCACCTTCGGCGAAGCGGAGCAGCACGTTTACGTCGTCGTCGAGCATCCGCCCCGTAACGTGCGTGGTCACATCCGCCGACAATGCTTCGACCTTCAGGCCCGCGACATGCTCGGCGAGTTGGAAGGCGTGGGTGCCGATATCGCCGAGCGCGCCGCCCAGGCCCGCCCGCGCCGGATCGGTACGCCACTCCGCCTGCTTGTTGCCCTCTCGGTCGAGCGGACTGCTGAGCCAGCCCTGGACATATTCGACATGGACCAGCCGGATCGCGCCGAAATCGCCCCGCGCCACGCGCGCGCGCGCCTCCTCGACCATCGGATAGCCGCTATAGGTGAAGGCGAGCGCATAGAGCCGTCCCGATCGACGCGCGGCCTCGGCAATGGCCTGCGCCTCGGCGAGGTTCATCGCCATCGGCTTTTCGCTGAACACCGGAAAACCCGCGTCGAGCGCGGCGATCGCCATCGGCGCGTGGAGATGGTTGGGGGTGACGATCGCCACCGCGTCGATCCGCTCTCCCTCGGGCCGCGCACGCTCGTCGGCCAGGAGGTCCGCGATCGAGCCGTGCACCCGGTCCGGCGCCAGGCCCAGCATTTCGCCACTCCGCCGATTGCGCTCGGCATCGCTGCTGAAAGTGCCGGCGACCAGGTCCCAATCGCCGTCAAGCGCCGCCGCCATCCGGTGTACGCCACCGATGAAGGCGTCTTCGCCACCGCCCGCCATCGCCAGTTTCAGCCTGCGTCCCGTCATCATCCTCTCCTTCCGCCTGCCGCTCAAATGGCGGCATTCCGTGCTTGCGTGCCACCGGTTTACCGTTAAACTCGACGTCGAACCAGCGAGTCTGGGAAAGAAAATGACAGGAGAGAGAAAATGAGGCAGCTGATCTGGCTGGCCGCATTGCCGGGTGCCATGGCCCTGGTCTTGGTTGCGCAGTCGCCTTCGACGGCGCAGTCGGCCCCCGCCGGGGCGCAGGCCTTCGCCGCCTGCCGCGCCTGTCACACGCTGAACAAGGGTGGCCGTAACGGCGTCGGTCCGAACCTCAACGGCGTATTCGGTCGCCCGGCCGGATCGGTGCCGGGGTTCAACTATTCGGCGGCGATGAAGGCCTCCGGGCTGAAGTGGGACGACAAGACGCTGAACGAATTCATCGCCGCGCCGATGAAGAAGGTGCCGGGCACGCGCATGCCGATCGGCGTCGCCGACCCCGCCAAGCGCGCCGCGCTGATCGCCTATCTCAAGGCCGAGACCGCCAAGTGACCGGCGCGGCTGTGCCAGCGATGCGCGGACCGGGCGTCTTTCTGGCGCAGTTCATGAGCGACGCCACGCCGTTCGACACGCTCGACTCGGCGGCGCGCTGGATGGCCGAGGCGGGTTATGAGGGCGTGCAGATCCCGACATGGGATGCGCGCTGCATCGACCTGAAGCTGGCGGCCGAAAGCCAGAATTATTGCGACGACCTGGCGGGGCGCTGTGCCGATGCCGGGGTCGCGATCACCGAACTGTCGACGCATTTACAGGGGCAGCTCGTCGCGGTCCACCCGGCCTATGACGCCGCGTTCGACGGCTTCGCGCCGGACGCGGTACGGGGCAAGCCCGCCGAGCGGCAGGCCTGGGCCGTCGAGCAGTTGCGCTATGCCGCCAGGGCCAGCCGACGACTGGGGCTGAGCGCCCATGCGACCTTTTCGGGCGCGCTGCTCTGGCCCTTCGTCTATCCCTGGCCGCAGCGGCCCGCCGGACTGGTCGCGGAAGGCTTCGCCGAACTCGGCAAGCGCTGGCGCCCCATCCTCGATGCGTTCGAGGAGGAGGGCATCGACCTGTGCTACGAACTCCATCCGGGCGAGGACCTGCACGACGGTACGACGTTCGAGCGGTTCCTGGACGCGGTCGGCGGCCATGCCCGCGCCAACATCCTGTACGACCCCAGCCATTTCGTGTTGCAGGCGATGGAATATCTCCAGTTCATCGACATCTACCACGACCGCATCCGCATGTTCCACGTCAAGGATGCCGAGTTCAACCCGACCGGGCGGGCGGGCGTCTATGGCAGCTATAGCGACTGGGTCGACCGGCCGGGACGTTTCCGCTCGCTGGGCGACGGGCAGGTCGACTTTGGCGGCATTTTCTCGAAGCTCACCCAATATGGCTATGCCGGTTGGGCGGTACTCGAATGGGAATGCTGCCTGAAACATCCGGAGGACGGCGCGCGCGAGGGCGCACCCTTCATCGCGGCGCACATGATCCGGCGCGCCGAGCGGGCGTTCGACGACTTCGCCGGTGGCGGCGATCCCGCCGCGAACCGGCGCTGGCTGGGAATTTAACGATTGCAGAGGCTTGACCATCCGCCCCGGAAGGTAAAGTCTGACAAAAAAGTCATAATGGCGGGAGAGGGGCATGGAAGCGATTCCGGATAATCGGTCGCGGCTATTCTGGCTGAGCGTGCTGGCCTTGTTCACGGCCGCCGCCAGCGCGGCGTTGCGTGCGGCGGTGGCGAGCAGCCTGAAGGCGCAGTGGATCGATCCGATCGCGCCGGTGCAGGCGGGCGAGCTGATCGGTTCGGCGCTGGGCTCGGCGTTTCTGGGCTTTGCCGCGACGCTGTTCGTGGCGAGCGCTCTGCTTGACCGGATCGGCGCGCGACAGATGCTGATCGGCTGCGGCCTGTGCTTCCTCGTCGGCACCGGCGCGATCATCGGGGCTGGGCAGGTCGCCAGCGGCATGGGCGTCTATCATATCGTCTGGGGCGGGATGCTGCTCAGCGGTATCGGCTGGGGCCTTGCCGAAGCGTCGATCAACCCGCTGACCGCGCGGCTCTATCCGGAGGAGACGACGCACCGGCTGAACGTCCTTCACGCCTGGTATCCCGGCGGGTTGATCGTCGGCGGGCTGGCGGGTGTGCTGCTCGCCGAGTTGCTGTCGTGGCAGGCGATCATGGCGCTGGTCCTGATCCCGGCGCTGGGCGTGCTGGTGATGGCGGCGACCACCAAATTCCCGCCGGTGCCGCGCGAAGTCCGCGATGTCGGCTTTGGCGGGATGATCGCGGAGGTGTTCAAGCGCCCGAGCTTCTTCGTCTGGTTCGGCGCGATGTTCCTGACCGCCGCGTCCGAGCTGGCGCCGGGCCAGTGGCTGGACGTTGCGCTCAGCAGCCGGGTGGGGATGCGCGGCATCCTGCTGCTCGTCTATGTCAGCGCGCTGATGTTCGTGTTCCGCCACTTTGCCGGGCGGATCGCCGGGCGGCTGTCCAATCCGGGGCTGCTCTGGGTGTCGAGCCTGATGGCGGGCATCGGCCTGTTCCTGCTGTCGCGCGCTCAGTCGCCGGTGGCGGCGATCCTCGCCTCGACCGTCTGGGGGCTGGGCGTCTGCGCGATGTGGCCGACGATGCTCGCCTCGGTGGCGGAGCGCTATCCGCGCGGCGGGGCCTGGGCGCTGGGGCTGGTCGGCTCGGCGGGGGCGCTGGCGAGCTTCTTCGTCCTGCCGCAGCTTGGCGCGATGTTCGACGCGGCCAAGGTCGAACTCGCCGGCGGTCCCGAGGCGTTCAAGCGACTGACCGGCCAGGCGCTTCGCCAGATCGAGGATGCGGCGGCGTCGCAATCCTTCGCCCGCCTTGCGCTGGTTCCGGTGATCCTGCTGTTCGTCTTCGGCGGCATCTGGCTCGCCGAGCGGCGGCGTCCGCGCGGGCGGGTCGCCGGGACGGTGGCATGAGCGTGACGCGTCGCACGGTGATGGGCGGCCTCGCCGCCGCCGTGCCCGGCGCGGCGCTGGCGGGGCAGCGGCGGACGGGCGCCAAAGGCTCCAACGCCGCACGCTTCACCCTGGGCTTCGCGCCACATCTTGGCAGCTTCGCGAGCCGGGGCGACAGCTCGGTCGAGCAGATCGCCTTTGCCGCTGACCAGGGCTTCCGGGCATGGGAAGACAATGAATATGCCCTGCGCCCCATCGCCGAGCAGGAGGCGATCGCCAGGGCGCTTCGCCAGCGGAACATGACGATGGGCGTCTTCGTCGCGTCGATGCCCAAATGGTCGGAGTCGCGCCCGCTTCTCGGCGGTGACGACGATGCCGAGCGACAGGCGTTCCTTGCCGATGTGACGAAGGCGGTCGAGCTCGCCAGGCGCGTCGACGCCAGGCGGATGACGGTCGTCACCGGCTTCATGGACAAAAAGCTGCATCCCGCGATCCAGCAGGGGCGGATCATCGATGTGATGCGCCGCGCGGGCGATATCGTCGCGCCGCACGGAATGGCGCTGGTGATGGAGCCGCTCAACACGCGGACCAACCATCCGGGCGTCTTCATGCAGTCGATCGCGGAGGGCTATGCGGTGGCGCGCGGGGCGAACAGTCCGGGCGTCAAGGTGCTCGCCGACCTCTATCACGAGCAGATCCAGTCGGGGAATCTGATCCCGACGCTGACGCTGTGCTGGGACGAGATCGGCTATATCCAGTTCGGCGACAATCCGGGCCGCAACGAGCCGGGTAGCGGCGAGATCAACTACGCCAATGTCTGCCGCTTTCTGAAAGAGCGCGGCTATGCGGGCGTGATCGGCATGGAACATGGCAATTCGGTCAAGGGCCGGGCGGGCGAGGACAGGCTGATCGCCGCCTATCGCGCGATCGATCCGACAGCATGAGGAGGGGAGCGATGCGGGCATTTCCATTGATCGCCGTGGCGCTGGCGAGCGGCGCGATGGCACAGGACAAGCCGGGGCTGGGGTTTCGCGACACCCCGATCCTGCCCGGCGGCAAGTGGCACGTCCACGATCCCGACCGGCCCGCGCCACGGGTCGTGACCCCGTCCGCGCAACCCGGCGGCGCGCCGTCCGATGCGGTGGTGCTGTTCGACGGGCGCTCGATGGATGCGTGGACGCCCAGTGGCAAGGCCTGGCTGCTCAAGGACGGCGCGATGACCGTGCCGCCGCGCGACGGCAAGGCGGAGAGCGTGCTGGTGTCGAAGCAGAGCTTCGGCGACGTCCAGATGCATCTCGAGTTCCGCTCCCCCAACCCGCCGCAGAAATCGTCGCAGGATCGCGGCAATAGCGGCATCTGGTTCATGCAGCGCTACGAGGTGCAGATCCTCGACGGCTATAACAACCCCACTTACGCCGATGGCCAGGTCGGCGCGGTCTATGCCTGGAAACCGCCGCTGGTGAACGCCGCGCGCAAGCCGGGCGAATGGCAGAGCTACGACATCATCTTCGAGCGGCCGCGCTTCGGCCCCGATGGCAAGCTGCTTCGCCCCGCCTACGTCACCGCCTTGCTGAACGGGGTGGTCGTCCAGAACCATCAGGCGATGCTGGGCACGACCATCTGGCGTCAGGTGGAGAAGTACCAGGCGCATGGCGATGCCGCGCCGATCCAGCTTCAGGATCACGATTCGCCCGTTTCGTTCCGCAATATCTGGGTCCGTCCGCTGCCGCCCGAGGCGATCGCGCAGGACCTGCCGGAGGATGCCCGATGATCGACCGTAGACACGCACTGGCGGGGATCACCGCCATGTTCGGCTCCGCGCTGTTCGCGCCCATCGCCCGCGCGGCGGGGGCGGTGGAGCAGGCGCGCGGGGCCATCCCCGTCATCTCCGACGGCCCGCCCAGCGTCGCCATCTTCACGCCGGTCCAGCGCGCGACGATGGTCGCGCTGTCGGAGCGGGTGATCCCGACCACCGACACGCCGGGCGCGATCGCCGCCAAGGTGCCCGAGTTCATCGAGAAGATGCTCGCCGACTGGGCCAGTCCGGACGACAAGCTGCCGATCATCGCCGGGCTCGACGCGATCGAGGCGCGCAGCCAGAGCGTCAACCGGGTCTCCGCCGCCAAGGCCACGCCCGCGCAGCAGGACACGCTGCTGACCGAGGCGATGGAGGGCGTACTGCCCCAGGGCAAGGCGTTCTTCGAGCCGTTCCGACAGCTCGTCATCACCGGCTATTACACGTCGGAGATCGGCATCACCCAGGAGCGCGAATATCTGCCCGTGCCCGGCGAATATAACGGCGCCTTCCCCTATTCTCAGGTCAACAAGGTATATTCGGCATGATCGATCGTCGTTCGCTGATGGGCGCCGGGCTGGGTCTTGGCGCGGCGGCACTGCTGCCGGGCGCGGCGCAGGCGGCGCAACTGGGCCCGATCGGACTTCAACTCTATACGATCCGCGAGCTGTTCTCGGCCGATCCGGTCAAGACGCTCGAGGCGGTGGCGCGGATCGGCTATCGCGAGATCGAATATGGCGGCGGTGGCTATGACGCGATGGACCACGCCATGCTGCGTCGGACGCAGGACCGCCTCGGCCTGAAGGCACCGTCGGTTCATATCGGCTATGACGCGCTGCGCGACAATTTCGACAAGTCGGTGGCGATGGCCAAGACGCTTGGCGCCGATACCGTCGTCCTGCCCTATATGACCGACGAGCATCGCACCGAGGCGGCGTGGAACGCGGCGCTGCCCAACTTCAACCGCTTCGCCGAAGGGTTGAGGAAGGCCGGGCTCGGCTTCGCCTATCACAACCACGATTTCGAATTCACCAACAAGCCCGGCGGCGTCAGCCTGTACGACCGGATGCTCAAGGCGACCGACCCCGCGCTCGTGAAGCTGGAGATCGACCTTTACTGGGCGATCCATGCGGGTCAGGACGCGGCGGCGCTGATCCGGCGTCATGCGGGCCGCATCTATGCCTATCACGTCAAGGACGCGCGCGCCGATGGCAGCATGACGGCGGTGGGTGCCGGCAAGATCGATTTCGCCGCCCTGTTCAAGCTCAACAGGCTGGCGGGCGTGAAGCATTTCTATGTCGAGAACGACCAGGCGCCCGCGCCCTATCTCCCCGACATCACGACCAGTTACCGGACGCTGCGCGCCTTGCGCTTCTGACACGATAATAAGACTTTAGGAGGATAGCCATGGCGGCGACGAACCGTTTCGACGCGATCGTGATCGGGTCGGGAATCAGCGGCGGTTTCGCCGCCAAGGAATTGACCGAAAAGGGCCTGCGCGTCCTGATGCTCGACCGGGGCGTCATGGTCGAACATGGCGAGGGCTATCCCTATGACGGCAAGCCCGCCTTTGAGGTGCCCGCACGCAACATCATGCCCAAGCCGCTGGTAGAGAGCGATTATTTCATCGCCAAACAGGGCTATGTCGCGCCCAGCAACCAGAAATTCTACAATGACGACCGACTGAACCCCTATGCCTATGACGAGGGGAGCAAATTCTACTGGATCAGGCCGGGCGCGGTCGGCGGCAAGTCGCTGATCTGGGGCCGCTGGTCCTTCCGATGGAGCCCGGACGATTTCGAGGCGAACAAGCGCGAGGGCGTCGCCGCCGACTGGCCGATCCGCTACGACGATGTCGCGCCGTGGTATTCCTATGTCGAGAAATATATCGGCGTGTCGGGCTCGCGCGAGAACCTGCCCTATCTGCCCGATAGCGAATTCCAGCCGCCCATGCCGATGAACGTCGCGGAGAAGTGGCTGAAGGAACGGCTGGAAGGTCAGTTTCCGGGTCGCAAGCTGATCCACACCCGCCTGTCCAACATGACCGAGGACAAGCCCGACCAGAACCGCACCAAATGCCAGTTCCGCAACCAGTGCGGCAATGGCTGTTCGTTCGGCGCCTATTTCTCGACCCAGGCGGTGACGCTTCCGGCGGCGCGCGCGACCGGTCGACTGACGCTTCAGTCGGACGCGGTGGTGACCGGCATCGACTATGACCCCGCCAGGAAGAAGGTAACGGGTGTCCGCTTCGTCGATGCCAAGACCGGACAGGCGCAGACGGTGAATGCCAATCTCGTCTTCGTCTGCGCCTCGGCGATGGCCTCGGTGCAGATCCTGATGAATTCGCGCGCCAACGGCTCGGGACGCAGCCATTTCGACAGCAGCGGGACGCTGGGGCGCTATGTCATGGATCATATCTTCCGCGTCGGCGTGTCGGGCGAGATTCCCGGCATGGACGACCTGATCGAATATGGCCGTCGTCCGGGCGGGGTCTATGTCCCGCGCTTCCGCAATCTGAAGGGCGACGAAGGCCTCGGGTTCAAGCGCGGCTATGGCTATCAGGGTTCGGCCTATCGCAACGCGGCCAAGCCGGTCGGTTTCGGGGCCGAGATGAAGCACGGAATGCGCCGCTATGGCCCGTGGCAGTTCAGCATGGGCGCGTTCGGCGAATGCCTGCCCTATGAGGACAATCGCGTGTCGCTCCATTCGAGCAAGGTCGACCGGTTCGGCGTCCCGCTGATGAAGTTCGACGTGACCTTCCGCGACAACGAATTGAAGATGATGGCCGATGCCCGGCGCGAGGGCGAGGCGATGCTGCGCGCGGCGGGCCTGAAGAACGTGACCAGCGGCGAGCAGGAGCATGTCCCCGGCGACGCGATCCACGAAATGGGCGGCGCGCGCATGGGTGCCGACCCGCGCACCTCGGTCCTCAACAAGTGGAGCCAGGCGCATGACGCCTCCAACCTCTATGTCACCGACGGCGCGCAGATGGCGTCGGTGTCGTGCGTCAATCCGTCGCTGACCTTCATGGCGCTGACCGCCCGTGCGGCCGACCATGCGGTCAAGGGTTTGAAGGCGGGCGCCGTCTGATCGAAGGTCCGATCATCACCGATGGCCAAGAGGGGGCGGCTGCGCTAGCGGACCGTCCCCTATGACCATCAAACGACCCGAAGGCGTCACCATCCGCGCGGTCGGCGAGCGCGCGGGCGTGTCGGCGATGACCGTCTCCAACGTCATCAACGGCGTCGGTCGGGTCAGCCCGCCGACCCGGGCGGCGGTGCTCGCCGCGATCGACCAGCTCGGCTATGTCCCCAATGTCGCCGCGCGGCGCCTGGCCAAGGCGCGCGCCACGACCCTGGGCCTGCTCTACAGCGACAGGCGGACGCCGTTCATCGACTCGGTGCTCCTCGGCGCGCTGCGTGCGACCAATGCGCGCGGGTTGCAGTTCATCGCCCAGGCCGAGGAAGGCCTGACCCGCGCGGCGGTTGAGGCGGCGGTGCGCGCGCTGGTGCAGAGCGGTGCGGCGGGGGTCCTGCTGGTCCCGCCCTTCGCCGAACTGCTCAGCGGGTCGGGGCTGTTCGCGGAGCTGGGCGTCGCGGCGGCGGCGATCGCGACGGGGCAGGGGCTGCCCGACATCTCGACGGTACGGGTCGACAATCGCGCGGCGATGGCGGCGATGACCCTGCATGTCGTGCGCGCGGGTCACCGGCGGATCGGCTTCGTCGCGGGGCCGCAGAGCTTCTCGGTCGCCGATGAGCGGCTGGCGGGCTTTCGTGACGGCATGGCGGCGAGCGGGCTGGCGGTCGATCCGTCGCTGATCGTGCGCGGCGGCTTCGAACCGGCGACGGGCGCGGAGGCGGGACGGGCCATGTTGTCGCTGCCCGAGCGGCCGAGCGCGATCCTGTGCAGCAGCGACGACATGGCCGCCGGGCTGATCGGCGAGGCGCACCGGCGCGGGCTGCGCCTGCCGCAGGATCTGGCGGTGACCGGTTTCGACGACACCGCGATCGCGGCACGGCTCTGGCCGCCGCTGACCGTGATCCGCCAGCCCGTCGGCGACATGGCGTTCCGCGCGGTGGAGCAGGTCCTCGCGTCGCTGCGGTCGCGACAGGTCGAGGATCTGGTGGTGGAGTTCGAGCTGGTCGGGCGGGAGTCGGTCGGGCGGGGGTAGCTTTCGCGAGCGCCCCCTTACGCGTCACCCCGTCCGCCCATATTCCGCGATCATCGCCACCTCTTCGGCGTCACCCAGTACCACGCCGACCCGCTGGTGCAGGCCGATCGCCTCCACGTCCATGATCCGGGTCGCGCCGTCGATCGACGCGCCGCCCGCCTGTTCGATCAGGAAGCTCATCGGATTCGCCTCGTACAGCAGCCGCAGCTTCGCCTTGCCCGCATTGCGGTGATCGCCGGGATAAAGGAATACGCCGCCCCGCTTCAGGATGCGGTGGATGTCCGCCACCATCGAGGCGGTCCAGCGCATGTTGTAATCGACGCCGCAAGGCCCCTCCGCCCCGAGGATCCGTTCCTCGATATAGCGGGCGATGCCGGGCGACCATTGGCGGCGGCGCGCCATGTTGATCGCGAATTCGCACGTGCCCGAAGGAATACGCATCGGTCCGTCGGTCAGCCGCCACGATCCCAGCTCGCGGTCGAGCGTGAACTCGTACACGCCCTCGCCGACGGTCAGCACCAACAGCGTCTGCGGCCCGTAGATCGCATAGCCCGCCGCCACCTGCGCGCGGCCGGGCTGGAGAAAGTCGGCCTCGGTCACCTCGCGACCCGCGCAATCCTCTGGCGCGCGCAGCACCGAGAAGATGGTGCCGACCGACAGGTCGACATCGACATTGCTCGACCCGTCGATCGGATCGAACAGCAGCAGATATTCGCCCTTGGGATAGCGGTTGGGGATGCGGTGGATCGTCTCCATCTCCTCCGACGCCATCGCCGCCAGATGGCCGCCCCATTCATTGGCGTCGAGCAGCAGGTCGTTGGCGATCACGTCCAGCTTCTTCTGGACCTCGCCCTGGACATTCTCGCTGCCCAGCGAGCCCAGCACATCGCCCAACGCACCCTTGGAAATCGCCTGGTTCACCGCCTTGCAGGCACGCGCCACCGTCTCGATCAGCAGGCGGAGCTCGGGGGGACAGGTTTCGGGCGATCGGCGCTGCTGCTCGATCAGGAAACGGGTCAGCGTCGTCTGGCGCGGGGTGGTCATCGTCGCACGGCTCCGGGGACAAGGATGGGGACGATCGACCTTGCGGGCTCCCTTCCCGCCGGGCCGAGCCATGCTGGCACGCGCCTCCATGCCCAAGCCCCGGATCATCCGCAACCGCACGTTAAGACAGACCCGTGCTTTATAGGGACGTAGCATTTCTGTTATATCCCACCGCGAAGCTGGGATATGATGAGGGTCGGAGGATCGTGATGACGACCAGCAAGCTGACCGCCGCCGCCCGTGTTGCGGAGGATGCCGTGACCGGGACGACCGGGATCGACGGCATCGTCTCCGCCTTGCGCATCGCGCGCCAGGGCTGGCGGCAGCGCCAGGATGCGGGACGCGATGTCGAGCGTTTTCCCTCGCGCGCCGGGGTCGAGGACGTCGTCGCGCTGGTCGCCGCCGCGCTCTATCCCCGCCGCCTCGGCCATTTCCGGGGATCGCCGGTGCAGGAGGACCGCTTCGTCGCGGCCAAGCTGCTCGCCGCGCTGACCGCGCTCGAACGCGAGATCGGGGCGGAACTCGCCTATTGGCAGAAGGATGCCGATGCGGCCTTTCCGCCCGAACAGGCGGCGCTGGTCGCGCGGCTGTTCGGTGCGACGCTGCCGCAGGTCCGCGAACGGATCGACAGCGATGTCGAGGCGGCGTTCCTCGCCGACCCGGCGGCGCGCAGCGTCGATGAGATACTGCTCTGCTATCCCGGTGCGATCGCCAGCCTGCATCATCGCATCGCGCATGAGCTGAACGCGCTGGGAGCGCCGATCGTCGCGCGGATCATCTCCGAGCTTGCCAATGAGCGGACCGGAATCGACATCCATCCCGCCGCGACCATCGGGCGGCATTTCTTCGTCGATCACGGCACCGGCGTCGTCATCGGCGAGACCGCGATCGTCGGCGAGCGGGTGCGGGTCTATCAGCATGTGACGCTGGGTGCGCGCTCCGCTTTGGGCACCGCGCCGCGTTCGCCGCGCGACCGTTTCGCGCGGCATCCGATCGTCGAGGACGACGTCATCATCTATGCTGGCGCGACGGTGCTCGGCCGGGTTACGATCGGCGCGCGCTCGGTGATCGGGGGCAATGTCTGGCTGCTGAGCGACGTCGCGCCGGACAGCGTCCTGGTCCAGCCGGAGGCGCGGGCCTTGCAGCGGGCGGAGGGGCGCGCGCTGCGACAGGAGCTGGAGCGGACGGCATGACGCGGACACGCAAGCCCATCGTCGGACTGATGTGCGGCAACGAGGTCGCCGGTCGCCCGATCCAGGCGGTGGCGACGCGCTTCATCGAGCCGGTGGTGCGGCTGTGCGGCGCCAGCGTGGTCATGGTCCCCGCCGTTCGCGACGCGGTCGACCCGATCGCGATGGCGGACATGCTCGACGGGCTGTTGCTGACTGGCGGGCGTTCGCACGTCGAGCCCGCGCAATATGCGGATGACGGTCATCTGGCGCGCCATCTCTGCGATCCCGAGCGGGACAGCGTCGCGCTGTCGCTCGCCGGGAGGATGATCGAGCGGGGCAAGCCGGTCTATGGCATCTGCCGGGGAATGCAGGAGATCAACGTGCTGTTCGGCGGTACGCTGACCTGCCTCGGCGGCTTGCCGCGCCATCATCGGGGATCCTGGGACGGGGATTACGAGGCGTTGTTCGGCCATCGCCATCCGGTCGAGCTGATGGCGGGCGGGGTGCTGGCGGGGCGCAGCGGTCACCGGCGGCTGGAGGTCAATTCGGTGCATCAGCAGGGCGTCGATCGGCTGGGCTATGGCCTGGTGGTCGAGGCGCGCGACAGCGAGGATGGCCTTATCGAGGCGTTTCGTGCGCCCGGATGCGGCGCCGATGTCTTGGCGGTGCAATGGCATCCCGAATGGGAAAGCGCGCAATGCCATGTCGCGCGCAGCTTCTTCACCTTGCTCGGAGAGTCGCTGCAGGGACGTGCCTGATCGATACGGCACAAAAATCGCACTATCATATTTGCAAGTGGAATCTCAGGTCGACGGTCGATAAGAAGGCGTTGGTAAGAAGGCGGGGACAAGGTGCCCAGCGCGCCCCGTGGAACAGGAGAGCCGTCGATGAAGCTGCTGCGTTATGGTGAACCGGGACATGAGCGCGCGGGACTTCTGGATGCGGACGGGCGGATCCGTGCGCTGCCCGAGGCGATGGGGGATCTGGCCGGTGCGAGGCTGAGCCCCGCCGGACTGGCGGAGATCGCCGCGCTCGACCCCGCCACGCTGCCGCTGGTCGAGGGGGAGCCGCGGCTGGGCTCGTGCGTCGCACGGCCCGGCAAGTTCATCTGTATCGGCCTGAACTATCGCCTCCATGCCGCCGAGAGCAACCTGCCGATCCCCGCCGAGCCGGTGGTGTTCGGCAAGTGGTCGAGTGCGGTCGTCGGCCCCAATGATGATGTCGAGATCCCGCGCGGATCGGAAAAGACCGACTGGGAGGTCGAACTGGGCGTCGTGATCGGCACCCGCGCGCGTTATGTCGACCAGGCGTCGGCGCTCGACCATGTTGCCGGCTACTGCGTCATCAACGATGTCAGCGAGCGTGCCTATCAGCTCGAGCGCGGTGGCACCTGGGACAAGGGCAAGGGCTGCGACACCTTCGGCCCGACCGGTCCCTGGCTGGTCACCGCCGACGAGGCGGGCGATCCGCAGGCTCTTCGCCTGTGGCTGGACGTCGATGGCCACCGCTACCAGGATGGCAACACCAGCGACATGATCTTCACCGTCGCCGAGATCGTGTCGTACCTCAGCCAGTTCTGCACGCTGGAGCCGGGCGACATCATCTCGACCGGCACGCCCAAGGGCGTCGGCATGGGGCAGAAGCCGCAAGTCTATCTGCGCCCCGGCCAGACGGTGCGTCTGGGCATCGACGGCCTGGGCGAACAGACGCAGCGCTTCGTCGCGGCGGCGTGAATAGAGGGGGCGACGCATGACCGGACGGCCCAGCCTGTATGTCACGCGTCGCCTGCCCGACGCGGTCGAGCGGCATCTCGCGCAGCATTGGGATGTGACGCTCAGCGAGGATGACCGCGCGCCCGATCGGGCGACGCTCGCCACGGCGATGACGCGGTATGACGCGCTGTTGCCGACGATCAGCGACCGGATCGATGCCGAACTGCTCGGGGCGTCGGGGCGGACGGTGCGGATCATCGCCAATTACGGCGCGGGGGTCGATCACATCGATCTGGACGCCGCGCGTGCGGCAGGGGTGGTCGTGACCAACACGCCCGACGTGCTGACCGAGGCGACGGCGGAGATCGCGATCCTGCTGATGCTGATGGCCAGCCGTCGTGCGGGCGAGGGCGAACGCGAGTTGCGCGCGGGGGCCTGGACCGGCTGGCGCCCCTCGCACCTGATCGGGCAGGGGCTGTCGGGCAGGACGCTGGGGCTGGTCGGGTTCGGCCGGATCGCGCGGGCGACCGCCGTCAAGGCGCGCGGGCTTGGCATGTCCATCCTCTATGCCAGCCGCTCGCCCGCCGCGCCCGAGGTCGAGGCGGCGCTCGGGGCGACGCGGGTCGACTCGATGCTCGAACTCGCGCGCCGGTCGGATGTCCTGTCGCTTCACGTGCCGGGGGGCGAGGGCACGCATCACATGGTCGATGCGACGCTGCTCGCCGCGATGCCGCGCCATGCGATCCTGGTAAACACCGCGCGCGGTTCGGTGGTCGACGAGGCGGCACTGGTCGAGGCACTGGCGGACGGGCGGATCGCGGCGGCGGCGCTCGACGTCTATGAGCGCGAACCGGCGGTGCATCCCGGCCTGCTCGCGCATCCGCGCACCGTCCTGCTGCCCCATCTGGGCAGCGCGACGATCGAGGCGCGTACCGCGATGGGGATGCGCGTTGCGGCCAATCTCGACCGCTTTTTCCGGGGCGAGGCGCCGTCGGACCGTGTCGCCTGAAGACGCCGTCGCCGCGCTGGTCGAACAGCGGCTGACCCTGCATCGCGGGGATCGCCCGCTGGTCCTCGGGCTGTGCGGGGCGCAGGGGAGCGGCAAGTCGACCATCGCCGGACGGCTGGCGGCCCGCTTCCCCGGCTCGGCGGTGCTGTCGCTCGACGATCTCTATCGCACGCGTGACGAGCGCATGGCGTTGGCGCGGCAAGTCCATCCATTGTTCGCGACACGTGGTGTGCCCGGCACGCACGATGTGGATCTGGGCGTGGCGACCATCGCGGCCGTGCGCGCCGGCCGGTCGGTCGCCCTGCCGCGCTTCGACAAGGCGGTGGACGATCGCGCGCCGGAGTCCGGCTGGCCGTCATCGCCGCCGGATTGTCGCCTGCTGATCTTCGAGGGCTGGTGCGTCGGCGCGGTGGCGGAGGATGACGCGGCGCTCGTCGCGCCGGTCAACCGGCTGGAGGCGGAGGAAGACCCGAACGGGATCTGGCGTCGATACGCCAACAGCGCATTGGCGCACGACTATCCCGCGTTGTTCGACACGCTCGACATGCTGGCCCTGCTGATGCCGCCGGACTGGCCGACGGTCCTGCGCTGGCGGACCGAGCAGGAGGGGGCGCTGGGCGCGCGGGCAATGACCCCGGCGCAATTGTCCCGCTTCGTCGGCCATTATGAGCGGCTGACCCACCATATCTGGCGCGAGATGCCGGATCGGGCCGATCTTGCGCTTCGCCTGGCCGGGGATCGCAGCCTCGCGTCCATCGATCGGACGGCCTGACCCACGCCTTTGTCCTTGCCAATCGACCGGCTCCGGACGTAGGATTACGCCTATAAAATACAGATTTCATGGAGAAGGAGTGCCCCGATGGTGGCGGATCGAGCATCCAGCGGAACGAGAGGACGGTAACGATGGCCATTCCCGCCGATCTGCCGGTCGACAGGCTGGCCGCAGCCACGTCGGACCCCGAGGGTTCGACGCGTCGCTACCTGCCCGCGCTCGTCATCACGGTCAGCCTGTTCTTCCTGTGGGGCATGGCCAACAATCTGAACGACATTCTGATCGCGCAGTTTCGCAAGGCCTTCACGCTCAGCGACTTCGGGACCAGCTTCGTCCAGCAGGTCTTCTATCTCGGCTATTTCCTGCTTGCGGTGCCCGCGTCGCTGGTGATGCGGCGTTATGGCTACAAGGCGGCGATCGTGCTCGGCCTGACGCTCTATGGCACCGGGGCGCTGCTCTTCTATCCGGCGGCGGCGGCCAGCCTGTACCAGCTGTTCCTGCTCGGCCTGTTCGTGATCGCGGCGGGACTGGCGTTCCTCGAGACCTCGGCGAATCCGCTGATGGGCGAGCTGGGCGATCCGGCGGGTGCGACGCGGCGGCTCAACTGGGCGCAGGCGGCCAATCCGCTCGGCGCGATCACCGGTATCCTGATCGGGCGCTTCTTCATCCTGTCGGGCATCGAGCATGACGAGTCCGCGTTGGCGACGATGGACAGCGCCGCCCGTGCGGCCTTCTACAAGGCCGAGGTGCAGGCGATCGCGCCGCCCTATGTCGCGATCGCGATCGTCGTGCTGCTCTTCGCGCTGGCGACGGCATTCGTGCGCTTTCCGACCGGCACCCCGGTTCGCGCGGGCGAGGGCGGCGGCAGCGGGCGGTTCGTCGACGTGTTCCGTCGCCCACGCCTGCTTGGCGCGGTGGTCGCGCAATTCTTCTATGTCGGCGCGCAGGTCGGCGTGTGGAGCTACACCATCCGCTATGCGCAGGCCAATGCGGGGCTCGGCGAGCGGGGCGGGGCCGACGCGCTGTTCGTCTCGCTGGTGCTGTTCGCGGCAGGACGCTTTCTGGGCAGCGCGCTGATGGCGAGGCTGGCACCGGTCAAGCTGCTGACGATCTTCGCGTTCGTCTCGATCGTGCTGACCGCCGTCGCCGCGATCCTCGGCGGATGGCCCGGGCTGATCGCGCTGGTCGCCGCCAGCTTCTTCATGTCGATCCAGTTCCCGACGATCTTCGCGCTGGGGATCGAGGGGCTGGGGCCGCTGCGCCGGGCGGGTGCGTCGCTGATCGTCATGGCGATCATCGGCGGCGCCGGGCTGACCGCGCTGATGGGGCTGGTGTCCGACCGGGCGGGGATCACCGCCGCGATGCTGGTCCCGACGGTCAGTTTCGCGGTCGTCATGGGCTTTGCCATATTGATGAAGCGTCACAAGGAGATGAACTGATGGGCCGTTTACAGGCCAAGCGTGCGATCGTGACCGGCGCGGGCCAGGGTATCGGCCGCGCCGCCGCCGAACTCTTCGCGGCGGAGGGCGCGCAGGTGATCGCCGTGGACCGCAATGCCGAGGCGCTGGCGTCGCTCCGGGGTTGCGAGACCCAGGTGCTCGACCTGCTCGACCCGTCGGCGATCGCGGCCTTCGGCGAGCGGACGGGCGCGGTGGACGTGCTGTTTAACTGCGCGGGCTATGTCGATGCGGGCGACCTGCTGGCGACGCAGGACGCCGGATACCGGCTGTCCTTCGACCTGAACGTCCATGCGATCACGCATATGTTGCAGGCCTTCCTCCCCGCGATGATCGCGGCAGGTGGCGGCGCGATCGTCAACATGGCGTCGGTCGCGGGCGCGGTGATCGGCGTCGGCAATCGCTATGCCTATTGCGCGTCCAAGGGCGCGGTGGCTGGCATCACCCGCTCGGTCGCGCTCGACTATGTCGGCAAGGGCATTCGCTGCAACGCGATCTGCCCCGGCACCGTCCAGTCGCCGAGCCTGGACGAGCGTCTGGCCGCGACGGGCGATGCAGAGGCGGCGCGTGCGGCCTTTGTCGCGCGCCAGCCGATGGGACGGCTGGGCCGGGCCGAGGAGATCGCCGCGCTGGCGCTCTATCTCGCCTCGGACGAAAGCGCCTACACCACCGGGCAGATGCACGTCATCGACGGCGGCTGGACGATGGCGTGAACCAGCAGCGCCCGCCCTTTGTCGATGCGCATTTCCATCTCTGGGATCACGGCGTGCTGCGTTATCCCTGGCTGGACGATGCGGCCAACGCCGCGATCGCCGGGGATTATCGGATCGCCGACTACCGGGCGGAACTCGCCGCGTGGAATTTGGTCGGCGCGGTACATGTCGATGCGGGCGCGCATCCCGATCAGGGCGCGGACGAGACGGTCTGGTTGAACCGCGTCGCCGATGCGGACGAATTGCCGAGCGGTGTCGTCGCACGGGTCGAACTCGATCATCCCGCGGTCGAGCCGCAACTGGCGTGGCAGGCGGCGCACCCGCGCGTGAAGGGGATTCGCCATCTCATCAACTGGCATCCGAGCGACGCCACGCGCCGGGCCTATGATCGCGATCTGACCCGCGATCCGCGCTGGCGCGAGGGCTATGCGCTGCTCGGGCGCTATGGGCTCAGCTACGACTTTCACGGCTTTCCGCCGCAACTGGCGGGGCTGGCGGAGATTGCGGGGGCACATCCGGAGGTGCCGGTCATCCTCAACCATCTCGCACTGCCGATCCCGGCGGACGGGCTGGAGGAGTGGCGCGCCGGACTGGCGGCCTTCGCCGCCATGCCCCACGCCGCGATCAAGCTGTCGGGCGCGGGTTTCGTCGGGCCACGCTTCGACCCCGCCGGTTTCGCCGACATCGTCGCCGAAGTGATCGACCGGTTCGGCACACGGCGGGTGATGGTCGCGACCAACTTTCCGACCGACCGGCTTGCCGCCGATCTCGACCGGACGCTCGGCGCCTATGAGACGCTGCTCGGGGAATATTCCGATGATGAGCGGCGCGACCTGTGGGGCCGCAACGCCAACCGCATCTATCGACTGGACCTGGATCTATGATTGACATTCCCCGCCGGTCGGTGGGTCGGACCGGTTGCCAGCTCCCCGAACTGGGCTTCGGGGCGGCGGCGATGGGCAATCTCTACGCCGCGATGAGCGATGCGCAGGCCGCAGCGACACTGGAGGCGGCGCTGGCCGCTGGCTTTCGGTATTTCGACACCGCACCGCATTACGGCCGGGGCCTGAGCGAGCGGCGGCTGGGCGATGCGCTGCGCGGGCTGGGCGATGCGCTGCGCGGGCTGGGCGATGCGCTGCGCGGGCGGGGGGACGTCATCGTCTCGACCAAGGTCGGGCGGTTGATGGACCCGGATGCGAGCATCACCGACGATCGCGAGCGCGACGGCTTCCACACCGCCATGCCCTTCCACATGCGCTACGACTACACGCATGACGGCATACTGCGCAGCCATGAGCATAGCCTTCAGCGGCTGGGGCTGGCCAAGGTCGATCTGGCGTTCATCCACGACATCGGTCGCGTCACGCATGGCGAGGCGGATGCGAGATATCGCGAGCAACTGATCGCGGGCGGCGGGCTGAAGGCGCTCGAGCGGCTGCGCGACGAGGGCGCGATTTCCGGCTTCGGGCTCGGCGTGAACGAGGTCGATGTCTGCCTGGAGCTGATGGGGGTGGCGCGGTTCGACGTCATCCTCCTCGCCGGGCGCTATACCTTGCTGGAGCAGGGGGCCCTCGACGCACTGTTCCCCGCTTGCGCGAAGGCGGATACCGCCATCGTCGTCGGGGGGCCCTATAACAGCGGCATCCTGGCGACGGGCAGCGATGCCGCCGCCCGCTACAACTACGCGCCCGCGCCCGCCGCCGTGCTGGACAAGGTCCGCGCGCTGGAAAAGGTCGCGGCGCGTCACCATGTCCCGCTTCCCGCCGCCGCGCTCGCCTTCGTCCTCGCGCATCCCCAGGTCGCGAGCGTCATTCCGGGCATCGCCGATCCGCAACAAGTGGCCGATACCATGCGTCTTTATGCCGAACCCATCCCGTCCGCCTTCTGGGCGGAGCTGCGCGCGGAGGCGCTCGTCCGCCCCGATGCTCCCGTTCCGGGGGACGCGGCATGAACGTCGCGGCGATCCGTCTGACCCCGACCGACAATGTCGCGGTCTGCTGCCGCACCGTCGAGCCGGGCGAACATATCGTCGTCGACGGCCATGACCTGCTGATCACCGAGCGCGTGGCGCTGGGGCACAAGCTGGCGGTCACCGCGCTGGCGACCGGCGACAAGGTCATCAAATACGGCATGCCCATCGGCTCGATGACGCATGACGCGCCCGCCGGAGGCTGGGTTCACATGCACAATATGCAAAGCGACTATATTCCCGCGCATCTGCGCGACGCGCACGGAGATCATGCATGACCGAGGGCATGACTGGACGGACTTGGCAGGCCTGGGCACGTCCCGATGGCCGCAAGGGCATTCGCGACGCGATCGTCGTCGTCTATCTCGTCGAATGTGCGCATCACGTCGCGCGGCGGATCGTCGACCGGATGGACGACCCGCGCGTGCAGTTGATCGGCTTTCCCGGCTGCTACCCCAATGACTATGCGCTGGCGATGATGAAGGCACTGACGACGCATCCCAATGTCGGCGGCGTCGTGCTGCTGTCGCTGGGCTGCGAGAGCTTCAACCGCGAGGCGCTGGCCGCCAATGCGCGCGAGCAGGGGCGCCCGGTCGAAACCGTGGTGATCCAGCAGTCGGGTGGCACGCGCGGGGCCATGGAGGCGGGGATCGCCGCCGTCGAACGCGTCCGTGCGGCGGCGGATGCGCAAGCCGTCCGCGTGCCGATGACCATGTCCGAGCTGGTGATCGGCACAATCTGCGGCGGGTCGGACGGGACCAGCGGCATCACCGGCAACCCGGCGGTCGGCCGCGCCTTCGACGCGCTGTACGATGCGGGCGCGATCTGCATCTTCGAGGAGACCGGCGAGATGATCGGTTGCGAGGGCCATATGGCCGAGCGCGCCGCGACGCCGGAGGTTGCGCAGGACCTGATCGCCTCGGTCGCGCAGGCCGAACGCTATTACCGTGCGATGGGCTATGGCAGCTTCGCGCCGGGCAATGCCGAAGGCGGCCTGTCGAGCCAGGAGGAAAAGTCGGCGGGCGCCTATGCCAAGTCGGGCTGTCGCCCGATCACCGGCGTGATCCTGCCCGCCGAACAGGCGCCGGGGCCGGGGCTGTATCTGCTCGACGTGGTGCCCGCGGGCGATCCGAAGTTCGGCTTCCCCAATATCGTCGACAATGCCGAGATCGGCGAGTTGATCGCGTGCGGCGCGCATATCAACCTGTTCGTGACGGGGCGCGGCTCGGTGGTCGGCTCGGCCATCTCGCCGGTCATCAAGGTCGCCGCCAATCCCGAGATGTATGCGCGGATGGAAGGCGACATGGACGTCAATGCCGGTCGCATCCTTTACGGCGACGCGACGCTGGACGAGGTGGGGGCGGAAATCGTCGACCTGATCGTCGCGGTGTCGGCGGGCGCGGAGACCAAGTCCGAAGCGCTGGGGCATCAGGAATTCGTGCTGACCTACAAGGCGGCGGGTGCCAAGGGGCCCGCCTGTCTGCCGCACGCGGCGTGAGGTTCGACGTCGCTCGGCCCGAGCGGGGGTGGTAGGGGGGAGGGCTCAGGTGGAATGGCCTCCACCGCTCTCCCCGACCTCCGTTCGGCGCGTGCGACGTCGACGGCGAAGCGATTTCATTGCTACGCGCGGCGGGCGGTACGTCAGGCCCCGCCCTTCGCCAGCGCCCGCAATTCCGGCATCGCGACCGATTGCCCCGTCGCGTCGACCCAGCGCAGGAACGCGCCCACCCGCTTGTCGATCTTCGCCACATGGCCGGAGAAGATGTCCGACAGCCGGTGATCGAGAAACGGATTGGCGAAGCGTTCCAGCGTGGTCGCGGCATAGCCCCTCGCGTCCTCCGCCAGCCCGTGTGCCGCGAAGCCGGGAATGACCTCCTCCGCCATCACCCGGTCGAGCGCCGCGCGCGTATCCGCATCGGCAAGCGCCGCACGGACGGTCTGGTCGTCCGCGCCGCCGCGCCCGTGCCAACGCGCGGCAAGCCAGCTATGGCCGAGATTGAGGATGTGGAGCTTCAATCGCTCATAGCGCTCCAGATCGTCGGTCTCGACGATATCCGGATGGGTGAAGGGCAGGACCAGCCCCGGCTGCCGCTCGATCGCCCAGAGCGCATAGGGCTCGGCAACCGCACCGGCGGGGTGGAGCGGCTCGCTGACGATCCGGTCGACCAGCGTATTCGCCCAGAGGCACGCGCGCTCCAGCCAGTCGAGAAAAGCGGCGTCGCGCCCCTGCTCGCGCGCCAGGCCGGTGACGAGACGCTTCAGCGTATCGCCGTTCCGCGCGACCAGCTCGCAGGGCAGCATGGTGACGCCCGTGCCGCCCGCTCGCCAACGTCGATGCAGCAGCTCGGTCATCATGCCCGCGAAACTCACCGGCGCCACTCCATCCTTCGGCGCGACGCGGTCGGTGTCGGCGACGCTATATCCGCTGTCGCCGGTGTTGGAGACGATATGGGTCATCTCCGCCTCCGCCAGCCCGACCAGTCGATCCCAATCACTGGCGGCGCTCAGGCCTTCGCGAACGCTGTCGACCGTGACGGTCCGCTCATAGGGGGCTCCGTCGCGCAATCCCCGGATGATGACCGGAAACCCGGCGGGATCGGCAAAGCCCGCCAGCCTTCGCGCGCGCTCGGGGTCGCGGGTGGTCTGAACGATGACGATCGGCGGAACCGTCTGGCCCGCCGCTCGCGCTTCCGCCGCGAACAGGTCGACATGCGCCTGGAGGAAGCGGCTGGTCCCGAATTGCAGGATGCAGGATCGGGGCGGGGTGGCCTCGGTCATTGCGCATCCAGCGAATAGATGCGGTCCATCGCGACCCATTTCTCGCCCGGCGCGGCGTGGGGCAGCGGTTTTTGGAACCGGTCCATCGCCGCCTCCCACCGCGCGTCGGTGGCCGCCAGCTCGGCGGGGATCGCGCGTGGCCAGTCGTCCGCCACCTCCGCGATCATGAACAGCCGATCGCCGGTGCGCCAGATCTCCATCGACAGGAACCCCTTGGCCCGGATCGCCGCCGTCACTTCGGGCCAGGCCTGCCCGGCCGCATGGGCATGTTCATATTCGGCGATCAGCGCGGCATCCGCGACCAGATCGAGCGCAAAACACAGGCGTCGGGCCATATCCGGCTTCCTCTCTTCGTCATCTCGGCTGCCCAAAGCGCACGAAGCATGCGTCCGGAGCAATTATTCGAGCAGACTAGCCGTAGCGGGCTAGCGCTACAATGGCATATGTGAGAGCATGGTCGCATATAGGAATGTGGAAGAGGGTGGAATGAAGGCACTGGTCTGCGTGCAGCCGAATGAGATCCGGGTGGAGGATCGCCCCGCGCCGGTGCGAGGCGAGGGCGAGGTGCTGTTGCGGATGCGCAGGGCCGGAATCTGCGGCACCGACTATCATATCTATGGCGGCAAGCACCCGTTCCTCGAATATCCCCGCCTGATCGGACACGAGCTGGCGGGCGAGGTGGTCGAGGCGCCGTCGGGTTCACGCTTCGCGATCGGGCAGGTGGTGACGATCAATCCCTATATCGCCTGCGGTACGTGCCGCGCCTGCCGTCGGGGCAAGCCCAATTGCTGTGCGCGGATCAGCGTGCTGGGCGTCCATTCGGATGGCGGGATGTGCGAGATGCTGTCGGTGCCCGAGGGCGCGGTGATCGACGCGGAGGGCCTGTCGCTCGATCAGGCGGCGATGATCGAGTTCCTCGCGATCGGCGCGCATGCGGTGCGACGCTCCATGCTGGCGGCGGGCGAGGAGGTGATCGTGCTGGGCGCGGGGCCGATCGGGATCGCCGTCGCCTTGTTCGCGCGGATCGCGGGCGCGGGGCGGATCGTCCTGGTCGACACGCGGGCGCCGCGCCTGGCCTATGCCCGCGAGAAGCTGGGCTTTGCCGAGGGTGTCGTCGCCGATGACGCGATGGCCGAGGCGCTGTCGGCCATGACGCATGGCGAGATGTTCGACCATGTCTTCGACGCCACCGGCAACATCCATGCGATGCGCGCCGGGCTCAACTGGCTGGCGCATGGCGGCAGCTTTACGCTGGTCGGCGTGTGCAAGGACGATCTGGTGTTCCCCGATCCCGAATTCCACAAGCGCGAGACGACGTTGATCGGCAGCCGCAACGCGCTGTCGGTGGATTTCGATCATGTCATCGCCAGCATCCGCAACGGCGCGATCCCGACCGACGCGATCCGCACCCACACGCTGACGCTCGACGAGGCACCGAACCGTCTGCCCGAGCTGATCGCGGAGGCGGATTCTGTGCTGAAGGCGATCGTCACCATCGCGTGACACGGCGCCTGCGCGACGCCGCTTGCCCGGCGCGTCATGCCGCCCTAATCCCATGACGATGGAGGGGAATGGCATGACGGCTGAGGGCGGCAAGACCGGCGAGGGACGTATCCGCAAGGGCAGCTATGCCGCGCCGGCGCTGGACAAGGCGTTCCTGATCATCGAGTTGCTGGCCAGCCACCCGCAGGGTATGCTGGTCAGCGAGATGGCGACCGCGCTTGGCCGCTCGCTGGGCGAGTTGTTCCGCATCGTCGTGGTGATGGAAGAGGCGCGTTATCTCGAGAAGTCGCCGATCGATGATCGGTATCGGGTGACGTACAAGTTCCTGGACATCGCCTATCGCGCGACGCCCGCGCGGCAGCTGACCGCCGCTGCGCTTCCCGAGATGCAATCGCTGGCGCTGACGGTGGGGCAGTCCTGCCATCTGGTGGTGATCGAGGGTGGTGCCGGGCTGGTCATCGCGCGCGAGGAAAATCCGGGCACGCGCGGCTTCGCGCTGCGCATGGGGGCGTCGATCGATATCGTGACGAGCTGCTCCGGCAAGGTGCTGCTCGCCTTCGCGCCCAAGGCCCAGCTCGGCCGGATCATCGACCGGGTCGAGCTGGCGCAGGGGCGGCCGATCGGCCGGACGCGGCTCGCCGAGGATCTGGAGAGGGTTCGCGCGCAGGGCTATGAGTTGCGCGAAAGCCCGATCACGCGCGGTGTCACCGACATCAGCTACCCCGTGTTCGGCTTTGGCGGGGAGTGTATGGCGGCGCTCACCATCCCGTTCCTGGAGACGATCGACGGATCGCAATCGGTGACGATCGAGGAGGCGCGCCGCATCCTCGCCGCGACCACGGCGCGCATCTCGCAACAGCTCGGCCACCGGGCGGAGGATCGCGCGGCGGCTCAGTAGATGTCGCGCGCGTAGCGGCCGCTCGCCGCCAGATCCTCCAGCACCTCGTCGCCCAGGATATCGGTCAACAGGCGATGCACGTCGCCCGCCATGCCCTTCAGGCTGCCACAGACATGGATCGCTGCGCCCGCCGCGACGGCATCGCGGATCGTCTCCGCCGAATCCGCCAGCACATGCTGGACGTAGCGCGGACCATGGCCGAGCCGCGACCAGGCGGTGGCCATGCCCGACAGGGTTCCGCTGTCGAGGAGCGCCTGGCGCTCCGCACGGTGATAATCGTCATGATCGGGGTGCCGCTCGCCCCAGAACAGCCAGACCGGGCCGCCGCCGCTCGCCGCCCGCGCGCGCAGATGCGCGAGCAGACCCGCCAGCCCGGTCCCGTTGCCGATCAGCAGCATCGGCGTGGCGGGATCGGCGGGCGCGTGGAACGCGGCGTTGCGGTGGACACGCGCCCGCACGACCGAGCCGATCGCCGCGCCCTGGCATAGCCAGCCCGAGCCCAGACCCGGCAGGCCGTCCTCCGCCATGGCCAGCCGGACGATCAACTCGGCGCGCCCTGTGACGGGGATCGAGGCGATCGAATATTCGCGGTGGGCGAGCGGGCGCAGCGTTGCGGCGTCGAAGCCGGGACCGGCCCCGACGGGAAGGATGCTGTCCATCAGCCGCCCACGCAGGTCGGGCGTATCGGTCAAGCCGGTGGCCGCCAGGAACGCCTCGACCCGGCGAACATCCTGTCGCGGCAGGATTTCCAGTATGTCGCCCGCCGCCCAGTCCGCCGGGGGCTCCACCGGCTCCAGCGCGATATGCCAGGTTTCGCCGCCGCTGCTGCCCGGATTGAGCAGGCGTCGCTCGACCAGCCGCCACTCGGCCATCGGCGCTGGGGCCCAGTCGGGCTGGTCGGTCCGCGCGCCGAGGCTGGCGAGCTGCTGCTGCCAGAGACGCTGTGCGTCGGCATCCTCGCCGTCCTGCTCGATCACGTCGAACAGCCGCTGGGCGCCACCGCTGTGCAGCCACTGGTCGATCCGGTGGCCGAAGGCGCAGAAATCGGGATATTCGCGGTCGCCCAGGGCCAGCACGGCGTATGAGAGGTGCGAGAAATCGTCGGGCGCCCGCGCCATGATCCGGGCAAAGCCGCGCGCGGCATCGGGCGGCTCGCCCTCGCCATAAGTGCTGGCGACGACGAACAGCCTGTCGACCCGCGCCAGTTGCATGGGCGTCAGCGCGGCGATGGGCAGCGCGGCGGCACCGGGCATCGCCTGCGCGGTCAATCGCGCGATCCGCTCGGCGGATCCGGTCTGGCTGGCATAGGCGACGAGGGTTGTCGCCGTTCCGGCGGGAACCGGGGCGATATCGGTCGGCACCGCGCCGAGTGCGGCCTTTCGTCGCCGCCGTGCGAAATACAGCAGAAAGCCGGTGATGGTGAACAGCGGCATGGTGAGGCTGGTCAGCGTCATGACGATCCGCCCGGCCAGCCCGAAATAGGCGCCACGATGGATCTCATAGACGCTCGTCACGATATCGTCGCCCAGCGGTCGCTGCGCATAGGGCTGGTCGGCGGTGACGCGCGCCGTGGCGGCGTCGATGCTGAGTTCGTCGGATACCCGGTCATGGCGGCCATCTGGCAGCTTGGCGCGGAACTGGACGCTGCCGTCGCGGACGGTCGCGGTGACGCGCTCATAGGCGCGGTTTGCGGTCGCCCGTTCGAAGGAACGCCATGTCGCGGCGAGGTCGACGGGCGCGTCGTCGTCTGCCCCGCGACGGCGCTTGCCGCCTTCGCGCGGCCCGTGCGACGCCTGCTCGCTCGACAGGAGATGCCGGACGCCGGTGCGATACCAGTCATAGGACCACCAAAGCCCCGTCCCCGCGCTGATGAGATAGAAGATCAGGACCCAGCCGCCGATGACGGCATGCAGCGCGCGGTACAGGTTCCGTCCGGTCATCCGTAGGTCAAGCACGAACCAGTTGCGCCAGTCGAGCGGCTTGCGCGGCCAGCGCAGATAGAGGCCGGACAGCGCGAAATAGATCAGCGACAGCGCGGCGAAGCCGGTGATCTGCCGACCGAAACCGTTGCCCTTGCCAGGGAGCGCAAGCCAGCGATGGAGGTTCTCCACCGTCTCGAAAAAACCTGACCCGCGTGGCTCGCCCAGTATCCGGCCGGAGGTCGGATCGACATAGCCCCGCAGCCGCTTCTTCGCGTCGCCGAGCGCATAGGTGACGAACGCCGCCCTTGTCGGGTCGCTCTCGACCACCAGGCGCGAAATGCGCGTATCGGGGTGCTGGGCGCTGATCCGCGCGATCAGGGCGGGGGCGGCCAGCGGCGCGCCGCGTCCCGGCGCGACCGTCACGATGCCGGGATTGGTCGCCGCCAGTATCTCGGGCTCGAAGCTGATCAGGGCGCCCGTCACAGCCATGACGGCCAGTACCAGCCCGGCGGTGATCCCGAGGAACCAGTGAATCTGGAACAGCACGCTACGCGTCGATATCACCGGCCCGACAGCCCTTGTTATTGATAATGACTTGCGTTAGGCGACCGCCGCAACAACGTCAATGGTTTCGGGGGTAGAATGAAGCGTTCGGGGAAATCGGGGATGGCGGCGGGACGCCGGGTGCTTTCGCTGGGCGTTTCGATCGCGGCGATGATCGGGGGATCGTCGGCAGCCCTGGCGCAGGATGACGGCACCGCCGACCCGCGTGGCGACGCGGCGGAGGTGGTCATCACCGCCGCGCGGACGATCCTGCCGCCCAACGCGCTGCCGCTGACCATCGATATCATCGACAAGGCGGCACTCGACCAGCAGATCGCCATTTCGGGCAGCGTCACCGACGCGGTCGCCGCGTTGACGCCCAGCTTTTCGCCGACGCGCGGCAAGCTGTCGGGCGCGGGGGAGACGCTGCGCGGTCGCTCGCCGCTCTACGCGATCAACGGCATCCCGCAGACGACGCCGCTGCGCGACGGCAGCCGCGACGGCTTCACGATCGATGGCTTCTTCATCGACCGGGTCGAAGTGATCTATGGCTCCAACGCGCTTCAGGGGATCGGTGGCACCGGCGGGATCGTCAACCAGGTGACGGTTGGGCCGCCGACGACCGAGGGATTGTCGGGACGCACGCTGGTGCAGGGAACGGTGGCGAACGGATTGGAGGCCGACTCGCCGGGCGGCAAGGTCGCCGGGCTGGTCCAGTACAAGGCGGGAATCTTCGACGCGACCTTGGGCGCATCCTACGAGCGGCGCGGCGTCTTCTACGATGCGCAGGGGCGCCGGATCGGCATCAACCTGACCCAGGGCGAGACGCAGGATTCGCACGCCACGGATTTCTTCGCGCGACTGGGCGCGCAGGTTCGCGACAGCGGGCGGTTCGATCTGATCGTCAACCGCTACGAACTCAACGGGGAGGGGCGCTTCGTCGCGCTGGCGGGCAATCGCCGGACTGGCGTCCCGACCAGCGCGGTGCGCGGCACGCCGCCGGGCAAGCCCGCCGCGAACAAGGCGGAAGCGGTGTCGCTATCCTATACCGATCATGACGTGGCGGGCGGCAATCTGGTCGCGCAGCTTTTCCTGAACCGAACCTACGACACGTTCGGCGGCGAGTTGACCCCGATCGCGACCTTCCAGGATCCGGCGATCGCGCCGGTCGGCACGCTGCTCGACCAGTCGGAGAACCGCTCGCGCAAGCTTGGGCTGCGGGCCAGCTACGAACGCGCGGTGCCGGGGTTCGAGGCGCTGGTGGCGACGATCGGCTTCGACGCGCTCGAGGATCGCTCGGAGCAGCGGCTGATCGCGACCAACCGCGTCTGGGTGCCGCCCGCCGACTTCCGCAGCCTGGCGCCGTTCGTCCAGGCCAATCTGAAGCTGTTCGACGGCGTGGTCCGGCTGGCGGGTGGCGCGCGGTGGGAGAATGTGAAGGTCCGCATCGCCGACTATCACACGCTCGTCTCCACCACCTATGACGGCAGCAACCCGGCCACGTTCGGCGGGGTCAGCGTCAGGGGCGGGGAGCCCGGCTTCGACCGGATCATGACCAATGGCGGCGTGATCGTCGAGCCGCTGACCGGCATCCGCGCCTATGCCAGCTATGCCGAGGGTTTCACGATGGCCGATATCGGGCGGATCACCCGCGCGGTCGATACGCCCGGCACCGACCTCGGCAACTTCCGGGCGATCGATCCCGTCATCTCCAACAATCGCGAGATCGGGGTGGAGGTGAAGCGCGGGCCGCTGGATGCGAGTACGACCTATTTCTGGTCGACCAGCAACAACGGCCAGGTGCTGCTGGCGCTGGGCAACGGCATCTTCCAGGTGCAGCGCCAGCGTGTCGAGATACAGGGGCTGGAGGTCAACCTGGGCCTGCGCACGCCGGTGCGGGGCCTTCGCGTCTCGACCGGCTATGCGCATCTGATCGGGAAATATGACAGCGACACCCGCAACCCGGACGGGATCGTCGATACCGATCTGGACGGCACCAATATCTCGCCCGACCGGATGAACCTGGCCGCCGATTATGCCGCGGGCCCGCTGACCGCGCGCGTCCAGACCCAGATGTATCTGTCGCGCAGCTTCCACGGCAAGGCGAACCCCGATCCACGCAATAATTTCGGCGGCTATACGGTGACGGACGCCTATCTGCGCTACCAGACGTCGTTCGGCGGACTGTCGCTCAGCGCGCAGAATATCTTCGACCGCTTCTATATCGACTATAACAGCGACACCCGGCTGCCGAACGACAATCTCGCCTTCTTCGCCGGGCGCGGGCGGACCTTCACCCTGGGCTGGGACGCCCGCTGGTGATGCGCGGTCAGTGGCTGTCGGCCTCGCCCATCGTCAGATAGAGGTGGCGGAGCATCGCGGTCATCGCGTCGGTGCCACGCGGGGTCAGGGTGACGGCCAGTCGCCGGTGATCGGCCGGATCGGTCCGCCGCCGCAACAGCGCCGCGGTCTCCAGCCGGTCGATCCGGCGTAGCGCGCTGGTGGAGCTTTCGCCCGACACCAGGATCAGCTCCTTGACGCAGATCGGACGGCCTTCCTGTTCGGCGATGAACAGTTCGAGCATCATGTCCCAGGCGGAGTCGCGAAAGATGTCGCGCGGAAAGAACTGCGCGACATTGGCGCGCATCGCCTGGGTTTGTCGCGCCAGGTCGACCAGCGTCGCTCGGCCCTGTCTGGCGGTCCGCATCGGGTTGATGGGCACAAGTCCATGAATGGCGAACTCGCGGGCAGCGATAGGTTTCGTCATGGTCAGATCCTCGACTGAAGCCATGGGCGGCACGCACCCATGGGAGGGCAGGGGATGGGCGGATGGGAGAGGGGGGCACTCATCGTTCGCGCATCGCTTCGCGCGCGCGGTTGAGCGGCTTGAGCAGATATTGCAGAACGGTCTTGCTGCCGGTGTGGATATCGGCGGTCGCGATCATGCCGGGGACGATCGGAAAACGCTTGCCCGCCTTGTTGACCAGCGAGTCCGCCGTCGTCCGCACGAAGACGCGGTAGTAATAGACGTCCGGATTGACCTCGTCGCGGATGGTGTCGGGCGAAATGCTGCTGACGCGCCCCTCCAGCCCGCCGAAGATCGCATAGTCATAGGCCGTGATCTTGACGCTGGCGCGCTGGCCGGGGCGGATGAAGGCGATGTCGCGTGGCGAGATCCGCGCCTCGACCAGCAGCCGTTCGTCGAGCGGCACGATCTCCATGATCTTGCCGCCCGGCGGGATGACGCCGCCGATGGTCGACACCTCGATGGCCTTGACCACGCCGCGCACCGGCGAACGAAGGGTCAGGCGGCTGAGCGTGTCGGAGCGTCCGCGCACGACCGGGGCGAGCGCCTCGACCTCTTCGCTGACCTTGCTCAGATCCTGCCGCGCCTCGACGATATATTGCGAGCGTAGATCGGCCTTCTTCAGATCGAGATCGGCACGCTGGCGCTTCAGCCGGAGCACCTCGACATTGCTCGCCGCGCCGACCTCGATCAGCGATTCCCCGATCCCGACCTCGCGACCGATCAGGGCGAGCGATTCGTCGATCAGGCCCAGCGAGCTGGCGAGGCTGCGGCGGCGCGCATCATAGAGGCGCTGCTGTTCGGCCTTGAGCGTGGGGAAGGCGTCCAGTTCGGCGGGGAAGGACAGCGGCGTGCCGTTGACCTCCGCCTGGAGCCGTGCCTGGGCGGCGAGCGCGGCGCGATACTTGGCCGCGCTTTCCTCGACCGTCGATCCGGCCTGTGTGGGGTCGAGCTGTGCGAGGATCTGGCCCGGCTTCACGATGTCGTCCTGCCGCACCAGCATCCTGGCGAGGATACCGCCCTCGAGCGACTGCATGACCTGTTCGCGACTGGTCGGCACGACGCGGCCCGTGCCGGTCGCCACCTCGTCCAGATCAGCGAACCACGCCCATACCAGCGCGACGACGAACAATGCGGTCAGCACCCACAGCATTCGTCGCGCCGCCAGCAACTGCGCACCGCCCTCGTCCGCGAAGGGCCGGTCGTCGAAGGTCGCAGACGCGCTCATGCCGCGTGGCTCCGCGACGCGCCCTGCAGCGTGGCGAGCGCCTGCGCCTTGGGCTGGTCGAGCAGGATCACGCCATTGTCGATCACGATCACCCGGTCGACCCAGTCGAGCACCCGCATCCTGTGCGTCGCGACGACCACGGTGCGGTCGCGGCTCCAGTCCTTGAAGCGGGCGATGAACTGCCGTTCGGAGGCTTCGTCCATCGCGGCGGTCGGTTCGTCGAGCAGCATCACCTGCGGCTGGCGGATCAGCAGGCGGGCGAGCAGCAGCGCCTGTTGCTGACCACCTGAAAGACCCATTCCGCCTTCGAGCACGACATGCTCCAGCCCGTCGCGGAGGCGCCGAACGAAGTCGATCGCGCCGACCATCTCCAGCGCGGCGAGGATCGCGTCATTCCCCGCCATCGGCGCGCCCATGGTCAGGTTCTCGCGCAGGCTGCCGTGGAACAACCGGCTGTTCTGGGTGAGCAGCGCGACCTCTCTCCGGACATCGGCGGGATCGATCTGGTGAAGCGCCAGGTCGTCGAGCAGCACTTCGCCCGATACCGGTTGCAGCATACCCGACAGGCCCTGGAGCAGCGTCGACTTGCCCGCGCCGTTGCGGCCGAGCACCGCGATCTTCTCGCCGCCCGCGATCTCCAGCCGGGGGACAGTCAGCGCGGGGGGCGATTGCGGATCGGCGTAGGAGAAGACCGCGGTGCGCAGCGTGAAGCTGCCGCGCGCGGAGGGCAGGGGGATGCGATGTTCGGCGTCCGGATTGTCGACCGGCAGCGCCATGATCTGGTCCAGGCTGTTTGCCGCGACCTTGGCATGCTGATAGCGGCCGAGCAGGTGCGAGACCTGTCCCATCGGCGCCATCATCCGGCTGGCGAGCATCGAGGTGGCGACCAGCGCGCCGGTCGTGATGTCCCCCGCGATCACCATCGGCGCGCCGACGAAGATGACGGTCGCATAGACCGCGTTCTGAACGCTCTGCGCCCAGGTCGACAGGCTGGCGGTCAGCCCGCGCAGGCGTAGCTGCGCCTCCCCCGCCACCGCGTTGCAATGGTTCCACTGGCGCTGGAAGCGCTCCTCGGCCTGGAGCGTCTTGATGTCCTCTATTCCCTGCACCGCCTCGACCAGCAGCGCGTTCCGCAGCGAGGTTTCGCGCATGGACTCGGTCGCATGGGCGCGAAGGCGACGCTGGGCGAGCAGGCTGGGCAGCAGCAGCGCGACGAGCGCAACGACGGGCACCAGCGCCAGCACGCCGCCGATAAAGGCGAGGATGACGAGGAAGAGGAAGAAGAAGGGCAGGTCCGCCACCGCCGCGACAGTGGTCGAGGTCAGCATGTCGCGGACCTGGTCGAGGTCGCGCAGCTGCGCGATGAACGTCCCGGTCGAGGTCGGGCGCGAGCGGTTGCGGACGCGGAGTGCATGGCCGAACACCCGGTCCGACAGCCGCAGATCGGCGCGCTTGCCGAGAATGTCGGTGATCCCGACGCGAAGCCGACGCAGCACGAAGTCGAACCCCGTCGCGAGCAGCACGCCGAGGAACAGGATATAGAGCGTCGGCATCGACTGGGCGGGAACGACGCGGTCATAGACCTGCATCGAGAAGAGAACGCCCGCCAGCCCCAGGCAGTTGGTCACGACCGAGGCGACCGCGACATGGCCATAGCTGCGCGCGTCCTGGAGAAGCAGGCCGCGCAGCCAATGCTCCTCGAACGGGCGGATATAGCTGTCGACCCGGACGTCGGATGCCGATCGCGCGGGGCGGGGAACGACGAAGAGCCGGGTCTGTTCGACCAGCATCGCGACGGGGCGCTCGACGGTCAGGCCATCCTCGCCCGCGACGGTACACTGCACCTGTCCCTCGGCATCGATGCCGGTGACCAGCGCCAGCTCGCCATCCGTCAGGCAGGCGATGACGGGCAACCGCCAGCTCGTCAGCTTGATTGCGCCCGGTGCCACGAAGCGCACCGACAGGCCCGAGGCGCGCGCGATCGCGCGGACCCGGGTCTCCTCGTCGGTGCCGCCCTGCCACAAGGCGGTCAGCCGCGCGCGCTGTTCGGGGAAGGGCATCCGGTAATGCCGCGCGACCTGTCCCAGCATGTCGATCCAGGCGAGCGAGTCGGTCGGGGGCAGCGTGGCGATCACAGCGTCACGCCCCGGATCGCCGTGCCGGTCAGCCCGAAATCGTCGCGCGCCTTGCCCGAGACATAGAGGCACTCGATCGCCAGCCGCCGCAGGTCGTGGACGGTGTTGACCGCGTCGAACCGCGCCTGCTGCAACTCCTGCTCGGCGTTGAGCAGATCGACCAGGGTGCGCGTCCCCATGTCGAGATATTGCAGGCGATAGAGCTTGCCCGTCTCGACCATGTTGTCCTGTCGCGCGGCCAGCGTGTCGAGCAGGCGGGACAGCCCGGCGATCTGCTGCTGCGCCTCGGCCAGTTGCGAGGCGACTTCGTTGCGCGCCTGCCGCTCGGCGGCCTCGGCGGCGCGGACGCCATATTCGGCGCTGCGCACGCGGGCGCGCACGGCATTGCCGCCGAACACGTCGCTGCTGACGTTCAGCCCGAAATTGTAGAGGCTCCGGTCGGAGAAGGGCGAACTGACGTCCGCCGCCGCATCGCCCGCCAGGGCGATGGTGGGCAGGCGCGCGGCATGGACGCGGCGGCTGTCCGCCGTCGCCTGTTCGAACTGGGCGCGCGCGCGCATGATCGCGGGAACGTCGGCCCATTCGACCGCCGTGGCGCGCGTGCAGCTCGTCATCAGCCAGTCTGGCACACCCGGATCGACCGCCGGGGGCGTGTCGCGGCCCAGCAGGAAGGACAGGCCGGTCGTCCAGCGCCGCTGCTCCGCCTCGATCCGGGTAAGGCTCGCCTCGGCGGCGGCGACGCGCGACTGGGCCTGGAGCGCATCGGAGCGGGTCGTCGCGCCCTTGCCGAAGCGCTTCTCGACCAGTTCGCTGATCTCGCGGATGCGCGCCAGTTGTTCGATCGCGATGTCGCGCAGCGCGGCGTTGCGCTGCACCTCGATCATCGCGAAACCGGTGTCGCGGATCAGCCCGTCGACCGCGAGCAGCATATCGGCACGCCCGATCCGGGTGCCCGCGCGTGCGGACTCGACCGCGCCCGCGACCTTGCCGAAATCATAGAGCATCTGCGATGCCGAGACCTGGGGGCGAGGGCGCCAGATGCTGCCCAACCGGCTGTCATAGCCGCTGCCGACCCCGGCGCTGATCCGGGGGAGATAGCCCGCGCGGGCGACGTCGACATCCTCACCACGCGCACCGACAGTCGCTGCGGCCTGGGTGACGGCCGGATGCCATTGCAGCACCTCATGCATCGCGCTCTCCATGGTCACCGCCGGTTCGGCACCCGCCGCCGTCGTTCCCAGCCAGGCCAGCACTGCCGTCATCAATCTCCTCGATCGCCTCTGGTAGCGTTCTCGCCACACTCGTTTCATCGACCGCCTCATTTTATCGCCTGTGGCAGACGGTCTGGCTAACATACTTAACAGGAAGCAAAATCGGGCCGAAGGGAAACCCCTTCGGCCCGGAAATCAACTCCGTTTTCGGACTCCTGCGCATGATGGTCAGATGACGTGCATTTGTGCCGTCCTGTCATGCTCGGGATCGACCGAAACGGTCAGGTAGGCGAACGGATCGACCGGCTCCGGCGCGATGACCGGCACGTCGGCGACGCTCGCCGCGGCATGAAGGCCGGAGTCGGAGCCAGTCGATTCGGCCGACGTACCCTGCGCATCGAGGTAGCGTGAGAGCACGTCTTCCAGGCTGCCCTGACCCTCCATCAGCGACAGGGTGATCTGGGCGTCGGTGGTGGTGTCGATGGCTGCGACATGCGGCGCCGCGTCATGGCCGAGCGTCATCGGTACGACATCGGCGTCGAGCATTGCGGGGCCCGCGAACGACATGGTGGTGATCGTCGCGGTCGGGAAGACCGGCGCGACGCCGTTGGTGATGTCGATCGCGATATCGAGCTGCGCGGTCGCCACCTGGCCGTCCGGCTGCACGATCTGATAGGTGAAGCGATCCACCGGATCGGTCGCGCTATAGCCGAGCGCCGAGGGCTGGTAGGTATAGCGCCCGATCTCGTCGATGGTGAGCTGGCCATGCGCGCCGGTCAGCGTCAGCGGCGTGTCGCCTACCTCGACGAAGCTCCCTCCGCTCAGCACCTTGATCCCCAGGAAGGGGCTGCCCAGCGTGTCGTTGGCGAGCAGGTCGCCGCTGACCGGCGTCAGCCCGGTCAGGGTGAACTGGTCGAGATGGGTGATCGTCTCGGCGACATAGACGCTGGTCGTGTAGCCCGCGCCCAGAAGGTTGGTGCTGGATACGGTATAGTTGTACGTGCCCGAGGGCAGGTTGGGCATGGTCACGCTGATCCCCGAGCCGAGCAGCCCGCCGACCCCCGCCAACGCGGTTCCGGTCGCGGTGCCGACCTGCTGTCCCGCCTGGTTGGTGACGGTGATGGTATAGCTGGGAAGCACCGACAGTCCCGGCGCGATCGCGGCGGTGAGGGTGACGGTGGAACTGCTGTTGGGGGCGACGGTGAAGCTGTCGCTGACCTGCCCGGTACGCGCGCCGGTCAGCGCGATCGCCGTCGGGGTGGCGAAGGTGGTGTCGACGACCGGCGCGCGGGTCTCCACGACATTGACGAAGCTCGCCCCGGCGACGGCGGTGTCGTTGACCGCGATCGGCGATCCCGTGACATCGGGGCTGCCGATCGTGATCGACAGCGTCGCGCTCTCGCGTTCGCCATCGCTGGCGTCGAACAGCGTGTAGGTGAAGCTGTCCGTTTTGCCGATGACCTGCGCGTTCGCATTGGGGGTGTAGCTGTAGCTGCCGTCGCGATCGATGGTCAGCGTGCCCCATTGCCCGGTAACGACCGTATCGTCGGCCGTGACGGCGGTGGTCACGCCGTTGAGCGTGACGCTTTCCACGCGGGTCTGCGGGCTGACCACGTCGACCTGTCCACCGGGGCCCGGATCGGTGATGACATTGCCGCTGGTCAGTGCCGGGATGATCTGCCCGATATCGGTGAAATCGGAATCGATGCCCGCAACCCGCAACCCGCCGAGCACACCGATGCCCAGCACGTTGTCGAACGACACGAACGCGCGATACTGGCCCGGCCCCAGATCGGCGCTGGCGACGAGGTCGCCGTTGAGCAGGCCGACCTCCAGCAGCGTCGAGCTGGTGCCGCCATTCACCGCCACCCAGTTGGTGCCGTCGAACCGCTGGACGACCACCGAATAGCCGCTTGCGACACCGAGGTTGAGCGTCGCGTCATAGGTGAAGGTCGCGTCGAGTGTATGGCCGGGGGCGACGGTGAACTGCACATTGGGGATCGCCAGCACCTGCGCGTTGAGGTTGATCAGCGGCAACGCGACCAGTGCCGTGTAGTTGGCGTTGCCCAGCGCCCGGTCGGTCTGGACGGGCACCAGATCGACCACCGCCGTCGCGACATTGTCGAAGGCGGAGATGTCGAACGGCGCGATGACCGAGACGGTGCCCGAGGCGTTGCCCGCCGCGTCGCGCAGACCGACGGACAGCGTCTCGCCCGCCACTTGCGGGGTGGACAGGGGCACGGTGAAGGTGCCACCCGCGCCGACGGTGCCGCTGCCCAGCACGGTGCCTGCGCTGTTGCGGACCTCGACGATGGCGCCCGCCTCACCCGTGCCGGTGACGATGGTGCCCGCGCCGTTGATCGCCGCCGCCGGGGGTGCCGGGGGCGTGATGTCGGGTGCCAGTGCCGGGGTCTGGAGCGAATTGTTGCCCGCCGGATCGACCTGGGTCACGGACAGGGTCTGGCCGTTCGCCTGCGGGGTGGTCAGCGTCGCGCTGTAGCTGCCGTCCGCCGCGACCAGCGCGGTGCCGACCAGCACGCCCTGCGGATCGAGGATGCGGACGGTCGCGCCCGCCTCGCCCGTGCCGGTGACGGTGGTGCCGGTGCCGTTGACCAGCGCCGTCGGCGCGGCCGGAGGCGTGATGTCTGGCGCCAACAGCGGGCTGGGTGGCGAGGCATTGCCCGCCACGTCGGCCTGGCTGACGGTCAGTGCCTGGCCGTTCGCCTGCGGGGTGGTCAGCGTGACGCTATAGGCGCCGTTCGCCGCGACGACGGCGGTGCCGATCACCGCGCCGCCCGCATCGCGGACCGTGACGGTCGCGCCCACTTCGCCGCGTCCGGTGACGATCGCGCCGGTCGCGTTGATCGCGGCGGTCAGGCCGATCGGCGCGGTGATGTCGGGAGCGGTCGCCTGCCCGGTCGGCGAGATATTGCCCGCCGGATCGGCCTGGGTCAGCGTCACGACCTGGCCATTGGCCTGGGCCGGGGTCAGCGTCGCGGTGAAGCTGCCGTCCGAGGCGACCAGGGCGGTGCCCAGCGTCACGCCGCCAGCACCCCGGATGGTCACCGTCGCACCGGGCTCGCCGGTGCCGGTCAGCGTCGTGCCGTCGCCCGCGATCGTGCCGATGGGCGCCAGTGGCGGCGTCCGGTCGGGCGCGATGACGGCGGCGGGGGTGGAGGCATTGCCCGCCGCATCCGCCTGCGTCACCGCCAGCGCCTGTCCGTTGATCTGGGGCGTGGTGAGTAGCGCGGAGTAGCTGCCATTGGCGGCCACGGTCGCGGTGCCGAGTACCGCGCCGCCCGCGTCGCGGATGGTGACGGTGGCGCCCGCTTCGCCCTGGCCCGAGATCACCGTGCCCGCGCCGTTGATCGCGGCGGTCAGGCCGATGGGAGCGGTGATGTCGGGCGCGGTCGCCTGTGCGATGGGCGAAATGTTGCCCGCCGCGTCCGCCTGGGTCAGCGTCACGACCTGGCCATTGGCCTGGGCCGGACTGAGCGGTGCGGTGAAGCTGCCATCGCCCGCGACGACGGCGGAGCCGATCACCGCACCGCCGACCCCGCGAATGGTGACGGTCGCGCCCGCCTCGCCCGTGCCGGTCAGCGTCGTGCCGTCGCCCGACACCAGACCAACCGGCGCGGCAGGCGGCGTCAGGTCCGGCGCGGTCACGGGTGCGGGGGCGGAGGCGTTGCCCGCCGCATCGGCCTGCGTCGCCTGGAGGAGTTGCCCGTTGACCTGTGGCGGGTTCAGGATCGCGGCATAGCTGCCATTGGCGGCCACGGTCGCGGTGCCGAGTACCGCGCCGCCCGTATCGCGGATGGTGACGATCGCCCCGGCCTCGCCCGCGCCGGTGACGAGCGTGCCCGCCCCGTTGATCGCGGCGGTCAGGCCGGTGGGCGCGGTGATGTCGGGTGCGATCGCCTGCGCGACCGGTGAGACGTTGCCCGCCGCGTCCGCCTGGGTGAGCGTCAGCGCCTGGCCATTGGCCTGCGCGACGGAGAGGGGGACGGTGAAGCTGCCATCCGCCGCGACGAGCGCGCTGCCCAGCACCGCGCCGCCCGCATCGCGGACGGTGACGGTGGCGCCGACCTCGCCCGTGCCGGTGACGCTGGCGCCATCGCCCGCGACCGTGCCGACCGGCGCCGCGGGGGGCGTCAGATCGGGTGCGACGACGGGGGCGGCGGGGGAGGGGTTGCTGGCGGCATCGGTCTGGACGACGCTCAACGCCTCGCCATTGACCTGCGGCGGACTGAGCGCGACGGCGTAGCTGCCGTTCGCTCCGACCGTCGCGGTGCCCAGCACCGTCCCGCCCGCATTGGTGACCTGCACCGTCGCGCCGATCTCTCCGGTGCCGCTCACGATCGTGCCGGTGGCATCGATGACCGCGACCGGCAGGGCGGGGGGCGTCACGTCGGGTGCGAAGGCGGTCGCGGGCGGCGAGACATCGCCCTCCGCATCCGTCTGGGTCACGCGCACCGTCTCTCCGTTGAGAAGCGGCGTCGCCAGCCCGGCGGAATAGCTGCCGTCCCCTTGCGTCGTGGCCGTGCCGATCACGTTGCCGTTGACGTCGCGGACCGTGATCGTGGTTCCGGCCTGCGCCGTGCCCGAAACGCTCGCGCCGTCACCCGCGACGATCGCGGTGGGGGCGTCGGGCGTGTCGTTGGGAACGAGGTCGGGCGCGGTCGCCGTCGCTGGTGCGGAGACGTTGCCCGCCGCGTCGGCCTGGGTCACCGTCAGAACCTGGCCGTTGGTCAGCGCCGTCGCGAGCGTCACGCTGAAGCTGCCGTCCGCGCCGACCGGTATCGTCGCCAGGACGAGGCCGACCGGATCGGTCACGGTCACTATCGCGCCGATCTCGCCGGTGCCCGACACCGTCGTACCGTCGCCCGACACGGTCGCGACCGGCGGGGCGGGTGGCGTCTGGTCGAGTGCGGTCAGCACCGTCGTGGGCGAAGGGTTCCCGGCCGGGTCCGTCTGGACGACGCTCAGGACCTGGCTGTTGATCTGTGCCGCCGACAGGGTGACGGCATAATTGCCCTGCGGGCCGACGGTGGCGGTGCCCAGGATGGTGCCGTCCGCATTGCGGACGGTGACGAGTGCCCCCGCCTCGCCGCTGCCGGTGACGATCGTGCCGGTCGCGTCGAGCGCCGCCACGGGCGCCGTCGGCGCTGTGACGTCGGGCGCGGTCACGCCGGTGGGGAGCGAGACATTGCCCGACGTGTCGGTCAGCGTCGCGCTCACCGTGCCGCCATTGGCCTGTGCCGGGTTGAGCGGAACGGTGTAGTTGCCGTCCGCCGCGACGACCGTCGTGCCGATCACGCCGCCGTTCGCGTCCCGCACGATCACGGTCGCTCCGACCTCACCGGTGCCGCTTGCATCGGCGCCCGTCGCGTCGAGCGTCAGGACCGGCGCATCGGGTGCGGTGGTGTCCGGTGCGGTGACGGGAACGGGCGCGGAGACGTTGCCGGTCGCATCGGCCTGCGTCACCTGAAGCACCTGGCCGTTGAGCTGCGGCGCGGTCAGCGCGAGGGCATAGGCGCCGGTGGCCGAGGCGGTGCCGGTGCCGATCACCTGTCCGGCGGGATCGCGGACGGTGACGGTGGCGCCCGCCTCCGCCTGGCCGCTGACGATCGAACCGCCTGCATCCAGCGTCGCGGTCAGCCCGACCGGCGCTGTCGTGTCGAGCGCGGTCAGCGTCAGCGAGGGCGAGACGTTGTTCGCGGCATCGGCCTGTACCACCGACAGGGTCTGACCGTTCACCTGCGGTGCCGAGAGCGGCACGGTGAAGCTGCCATCGGTCGCCACGATGGCGCTGCCCAGCAGGGTGCCATCGGCGGCACGGACCGTGACGGTCGCGCCCGCCTCGCCGGTGCCGGTGACCGAGGCGCCGTCCGCCGCCAGGCTGCCCAGCGGTGCGGGTGGCGCGGTCAGGTCGGGCGCGATGGTCGTCGCGGGGGGCGACGTGTTGCCCGTCGCATCGGCCTGGGTCACGGCCAGGGTCTCGCCATTGCGCTGCGCCGGGGTGAGCGCCACGGCGTAGGTGCCGTCGGTGCCGACCGTGGTGGTGCCGATCGTCGCGCCCGCCGGATCGCGGACGGTAACGGTCGCGCCCGCCTCGCCCTGGCCGGTGACGATGCCGCCATCCGCGCTGATCGCGGCGGTCAGGCCGATCGGTGCCGTCGTGTCGGGGGCGGTCACCGGGACGACGGGCGAGATATTGCCCGCTGCGTCACTCTGCACGAGTTGCAGCAACTGGCCATTGGCCTGGGCGGGGGTCAGCGGCACGGCGAAGCTGCCATCGGCACCCACGATCCCGTTGCCGATGACGGTGCCGTCGGCGGCGCGCACGGTGACGGTCGCACCGGCCTCACCCGTTCCCGACAAAGTCGCGCCGTTATCGACGACCGATCCGGTCGGCGCCAACGGCGCGGTGATGTCGGGGGCGAATACCGGCGTGGGGGCGGAGACGTTGCCCGCCGCGTCGGCCTGCGTCGCCGACAGCGTCTCGCCATTGGTTTGCGGCGTGGTCAGCGTCGCGGTGTAGATGCCGTTCGCACCGACGGTGGCGATGCCGATTACCGCGCCGTTCGCGTCACGGATGGTGACGCCGGCCCCCGCCTCGCCGGTGCCCGTCACGAACACGCCGTCACCGCTGATCGCGGCGGTCAGCCCGGTGGGGGCGGTGATGTCGGGCGCGGTCAGCGTAGCGGAGGGCGATGCATTGCCACCCCGGTCGCTCTGACCCACCGACAGCGTTTCGCCATTGGCCTGGGCAGGCGACAGCGTCGTGCTGAAATTACCCGCTGCATCGACGACCGCCTGGCCCAGGATCGTGCCATCGGCCTCTCGGACGGTCACCGTGGCAAAGGGTTCGCCGGTGCCGCTAACCGTCGTTCCGTCGGGCGAGATGGTCGCGACCGGCGCATCCGGCGCGGTCACGTCGGGTGCGCCCACCGTGCTGGGCAGCGAAGCGTTGCCCGCCGCGTCGGTCTGCACCGCGCCCAGCGTCTGGCCGTTGGTCTGCGGCGGGGTCAGCGTCAGGGTGAAGCTGGTATCGGCGGCTACGACGGCGGTCCCCAGCACGGTGCCGTTCGCGTCGGTGACCCGCACCGTCGCCCCCGGCTCGCCATTGCCATAGACCGCAGTGCCGTCCGCCGACAGGATCGCAACCGGCGGTGCGGGTGGCGTGATATCGGGCGCGTTGACCGTCGCGGGCTGCGATATGTTTCCGGCAGCGTCGGTCTGGTCGATGGACAGCGTTTCGCCATTGGCCTGCGGCGTGGCGAGCGTGACCTGATAGCTCCCGTCGGGCGCGACCAGCACGCTGGCGATCACCGTTCCGGCGGCGTCGCGCACCTGCAGCGTGGCGCCGGGCTCACCGGTGCCGCTGATGCTGGTGCCGTCGCCGCTGACGGTTCCGGTCGGAATGGCGGGGGCGACGAGGTCGGGCGTGGCGATCGCGGCAGCGCCCGAGGCGTTGCCCGCCGCATCGGTCTGCACCACCGATACCGGCTGACCATCGGCCGTACCGGCGGGAAGCGCGACGGTGAAGCTGCCATCGGCGGCGACGATCGCGGTGCCGATGGGCTGGCCGGCGGCGTTGGTGACGGCGACGGTCGCGCCGGGCTCGCCGCTGCCGGTCAGCGTCGTGCCATCGGCGCTGACGGTTCCGGTGGGCAGGTCGGGCGCGGTGATGTCGGGCGCGTTCACGCTAGCGGCGGGCGATACGTTGCCGCTCGGATCGCTTTGCGTGACCGTCAGGGTGCCGCCATTGGCCTGCGGCGTGGTCAGCGAAATGGTGTAGTTGCCCTGCGCGTCCACGGTCGCCTGGCCGATCGGTTGGCCCGCGCCGTCACGCACGGTGACGGTCGCGCCCGCTTCGCCGGTGCCGGTCACGACGGTGCCCTGGCCATCGATCGTCGCGGTCGGGGCGGCGGGCGGAGTGGTATCGACGATGGGCAGCGGCGTCGAGGGCGACAGGTTGCCGGTCGGATCGCTCTGGCTGACGGTCAGGGTGCCGCCATCCACTCGCGGCTCGTCGAGCGTGATCGTATAGCCGCCCTGCGGATCGACCGTGGCGGTGCCCAGTACCTCGCCATCGGGGCCTCGCACGATCACCGTCGCGCCCGGTTCGCCGCTGCCGGTGATCGTCTGGCCCAGCTCGTCGATCGTCGCGGTCGGGGCGGGCGGCGCGCTGGTGTCCGGGACCGCCAGGGTGGTGGCGGGCGAGACATTGCCTGCCGCATCCGCCTGCGTCACGGTCAGCGTGCCGCCATTGGTCTGCGGCGTCGTCAGGGTCAGCGTATAGCCGCCCTGCGCACCGACAACGGCGGTGCCCAGCACCTGGCCCGCGCCGTTGCGCACCGTCACCGTCGCGCCAGCCTCGCCGGTGCCGGTGACGGTGGTGCCCTGTCCGCCCAGGGTCGCGGTCGGCGCGGCTGGGGGCGTGGTATCGGGCGCACTGACGCCGAGACCGGGCGAGACATTGCCGGCCGGGTCCGCCTGGGTGACGGTGACGGCCTGGCCGTTGGTCTGCGGCGGGTTGACGGGGATGGTGAAGTTGCCGTCCGCGCCGACCGTGCCGGTGCCCAGGACATTGCCCGCGGCGTCGGTCACGCGGACCGTCGCGCCAGCCTCGCCGGTGCCGGTGACGCTGTTTCCGGTGGGCGAGAAGCTCGCGGTCGGGCGGCCGGGTGCCACGGTGTCGGCCGGTGCGGTCGGCGTGCTGCCGCCGCCACCGCCGCCGCCGCCCGAAACCGCCGCGACCAGACCGCCGACACCCGCCACGCCCAGCACGGCGGGCAGCACGAAGGAGGAACCGCCACCCTCGGCGCCCGCACCCGCCGCAAGCAGTTCGTCGAGGTCGCTGAGCGCGGTGAAGCGTCCCGCCCCGGTCGCGGCCGGATGGGCCAGCCACTGCCCGCCCTGATCGTCACGCAGGACGAGGTCGCTGACCACGCCGTCTTGCTGGCGATAGAAATGGTCGATGCGCAAGCTGGTGCCATCGGTCAGCCGAAGGATGAGGTCATCGCCCTGCCGTTCCATCGATGCCACCTGCGCGCGGTCGAGGTTCAACCGAACGATGCTGGGGCTGTCGAGGTTGATGACGTCGGCGTTGCTGGTCGTGGTCGCGCGGTTCGCCTTGGCAATGATCTCGGTCTGCATGTTCATTCCTCCCGATAGGTTTCCCGCCCCCGGTCGGGGGGCGGGCGGGGAGGGCCACGCACGTGTCTGCGCACTTGGGCTCATGGCCTCCCCGTATGCGAGGATCGAACCACGACGAATGTTAACGCGATGCCGAAATTCCGGTTTCGGAATTAATTCAATTGGTTAACAAGAGTTTAAGCGTTGGCTTATCGGCTTTGGAGGGTCGGGGCATCGGCGTCGGTCATCCGGACCGGGCGGATGCTGCCATCCGGCGCATAGTCGAGCCGGTCGATCGCGACGACGCGTTCGCCCTGGAACGGACCCGGCCCCGGCGCCCGGTCCCAGCGGTGATAGACGATCAGCCAATGTCCGTCCGGCGTCCTGACGAAGCTGTGATGCCCCGGACCCTGATGACGATCGTCGCTGGTCAGGATCGCGCCGCGATAGCGCCAGGGGCCGGTGGGCGAGGGGGCGGTGGCATAGTGGACCGAATAGTCCGGGCCGTTGAACCGGCCATGGCTGTAGGAGAGGTAATAGGTGCCGTTGCGCTCATGCATGAAGGCGCCCTCGGTGAATTGGGGCGGGTTGGCCACCGGCACCTCGCGCGCGATGGAGATCATGTCGGGCTTCAACTGCCAGACGCGCAGCTTCGAGCCCGCGCTGCCCCCCGCATAGAGATAGATGCCACCCGATTTGGGGTCCTGGAAGACCATGGGATCGATCGCCTCGAAGCCCTTGTCACCGGTGACCAGCGGACGGCCGCTGTCGCGATAGGGGCCGCCCGGACGGTCGGCGACCGCGACGCCGATCCGGCTGGGTGTCGGGTTCTGCGGACCGACCGAATAATAGAGATACCATTTGCCGCCGCGCGTCGCGACGCCGGGCGCCCAGAGGAAATGCTCGGGCGCGCCGTCATCCTTGATCCAGCGTATCTGGTCGCGGCGAATCAGTTCGCCGCGCGGGCGCCAGGTCTTGAGGTCGCGGCTGGAGAAGGCCCCGAACCGGTCGGCGGCCCAGCTTCCACCCGGCCCACCGGTGGGGAAGATCCACAACTCGTTTCCGATCATCATCGCATGAGGGTCGGCACCCTCGAACTGCGGGTTCTTCGCCGAGACGGATGCCGTGACGGCCAGCACCAGACCGGCGGCGATACAGGCAAGCAGCTTCATCCTCATCCTCTCCTATGGGGGCGTGCTCTGTATCCGGTCGGCCGCTCGTCCCGGTCAGGACATGGCTTGATAAGTCCGACTTTTTCAAGGACATTCCGCCGTAACAGCCCCGGACGCGGATCAGGGGTGTCGACAGGAAGGGGATAGCATGAGGAGCCATCTGTATCTGGCCGCCGCGCTGGTCGCGCTATGCGCCGCCGGGCAGGCCGAAGCGCGGGGCCGCTGGAGCGAGGCGCAGGCCAAGACGTGGTATGATCGCCAGCCCTGGCTGGTCGGTGCGAACTACACCCCGGCCAGCGCGATCAACCAGCTCGAAATGTGGCAGGCCGAGACCTGGGATCCCAAGCGGATCGATTACGAACTCGGTCTGGCGCAGGGCATAGGGATGAACACGATGCGCGTGTTCCTGCACGACCAGCTCTGGGCGCAGGACCCCGAGGGCTTCAGGCGGCGGATCGACGAATTCCTGACGATCGCGCAGAAACATGGCATTCGCCCGCTGTTCGTGCTGTTCGACAGTTGCTGGGATCCCAATCCGAAGCTGGGGCCGCAGCATCCGCCGATCCCCGGCGTGCACAATTCGGGCTGGGTCCAGGGCCCCGGCATGGCTGGGCTGCGGGACCGCGCCAACTGGCCGAAATATCGGACATATGTTCAGGGCGTGATCGGCGCGTTCAAGGACGATCCGCGCGTGCTGGGCTGGGATCTGTGGAACGAGCCCGACAACGGCGCCGATCAATATAAGGGGCAGGAGGGCAAGGAACCGCTGGTCCGCGCGATGCTGGCTCAGGTGTTCGACTGGGCGCGCGCGGCCGAACCGTCGCAGCCGCTGACCTCGGGCGTGTGGCTGGGCGACGACTGGACGCCGGGCGGGCGGGGCTCGGCGATGGAGAAGCTGCAATTGGCGCAGTCCGACGTCATCACCTTCCACGACTATAGCTGGCCCGAAACCTTCGAGCGGCGGGTAAGGCAGCTACTGCCCTATAAGCGGCCGGTCCTGTGCACCGAATATATGGCGCGGGGGAACGGATCGACCTTCGACGGATCGCTGCCGATCGCCAAGCGGTACAATGTCGCGATGATGAACTGGGGCTTCGTCGACGGCAAGACGCAGACGCGGCTGCCCTGGGACAGCTGGAAGAAGCCCTATGTGCTCGAGGAGCCGACCATCTGGTTCCACGAGGTGTTTCGCGGTGACGGCACCCCCTATCGTCAGGCGGAGACGGATCTGATCCGAAGGCTGTCGGCGGCGCCGAAGGGGGTGGTGCCCGGGACGCGGTGAGGGAAGACCCGCCGGGGGGGGCATCAGCCCATCCGCAACCTATACATTCCCGAACCGTGCGCGGGCAGCGTCCGGGCCATGCGATCCTGGATCCGTCCCAGGCTTTCGCCCTTCCACAGATCGGTCGCGGTGACCGCGCCCGTCAGGCCCAGTTGGCGTAGCGGGATCGCCACCTCCTTGGGCTTGTCGGTGGTGTTGAACAGAGCGAGATAGCGGTCGCCGGGTGCGCCCTCGGGTTTGGCGGACCAGATCCGGCTGCCGTCCTCGACGAAATGCGGCTGGTTGTCGGTCGAGGCCTGGTTGACCGCGATCACCGCGCGGTTGGTCAGCAGCGCCAGCGTCGGCGCGTCGAGATAGCGCAGGTCGCCGCCCATGATGAGCGGCGAGCGGGCGATCGACCAGAGCGTCATCAGCGTGCGCTGCTCGTCGGGCGTGAACTTGGTATCGCGCTTGCCGAGCGCAAGGCGGCCGAGCGGAAGCATGTCGGCATCGGGCCAGCCGCCGGGACCACGATGCGGTGTCCAGTTCTCCAGCCGGGTGAACTGCGCCTCCAGCATCGCCCATTCGTCCCAGAAATCGTCCGAGATGCGCCACATCTGCGCATGGCGGCGGACATGGGGGCCACGGATGACCGGGGTTTCGCCGGGCGACAGGCTCAGCACGATCGGGCGGCCGGTGGCGAGGATCGCCTTGTGTGCCGCCTCAATCTCGGGCGCGTGCGCGTCATAGGGGCGGCTCATATCGTCCATCTTGACGAAATCGACGCCCCACGACGCATAGAGCGCGAACACGCTGTCATAATAGGCCTGTGCACCGGACTTGGTCATGTCGACGCCGTACATGTCCGGGTTCCAGGGACAGATGCTGCCGGTGTCGGCGATGTCGGCGGCGCGGTACTTCGTCCCCAGGACCGGCAGGTTCTTCTTCACCGCCAGCCGGGGAATGCCGCGCATCAGGTGGATACCGAACTTCATGCCCATGGCGTGCACGTCCGCCGCCAGCTTCGTGAAGCCCGATCCGTCGGCGCTGGAAGGAAAGCGGTTGGGTGCGGGGATCAGCCGACCATAGCCGTCCATGGCGGGCACCGGCGCGGCGCTATATTCATAGCTTGAGGCGTTGGGCTCATACCATTGGATGTCGACGGTGAAGACGTCATAGCCGAAGGGCAGCAGCTTTTCGCGCATGATCGCCGCCGTCTCGCGCGCCTGCGCCTCGGTGATGGTGGTGGCGAAGCTGTTCCAGCTGTTCCACCCCATCGGCGGACGCGGGGCGAGCATATTGGCCGCAGGGGCCACCGCCTTCGCCTTGCCGCCGCTGGCCAGCATCGCGGTTCCCGTCAGGGCCGCCCCGGCCAAAGCCTGCCTGCGGCTGATACCCGCAACCTTGTCCGCCATGCTCCACTCCCCGATTGTCTATAGTCGAACAAGTGTAGAGCCGATGGCGGCAGCGGCAAGCCGTTCTGTCGAGGTGACAGGGGCAAAACACGCACAGGGGTTGCCTGACGATAAGTCTGACATTCGTTTGCGGCGTCGGAAGGGAGGGAGGCGTGCTTGTGTTTGTCGGAAATATGTCGATCATCCGGTTGGCCAACTGCTCATGGGATGCCGATGTCCGACCCTATCGAAGATCGCCTCACCCTCAATCGCCGGGCGATGATGGCGGGGGGCGGCCTGTCGCTGCTGGCATTTGCCAGCCCGTCATCGGCGACGCCCGGCATGACGGCCATCGTCGATCCCGCCGCGCGACTGACAACGCTCTACAGCGGTGGTCGCTGGATGGAGGGACCGGCCTGGGATCGGCGGCGCAACATGCTGATTTGCAGCGACGTCAGGAAGAACGTCATGCTGCGCGTCGATGCCAGGGGCGCCGCCGTCTTCCGATCGCCGTCCAATAACGCCAATGGCAATTGCTTCGATGCGAAAGGCAGATTGCTGACCTGCGAGCAACGGACCCGCCGCGTCGTCCGGCAGGAGGTCGATGGCCGGATCACCGTCCTCGCCGACCGCTATCGGGGGAAGCGGCTCAATTCGCCCAATGACCTGGCCGTCGCACCGGACGGCGCGGTCTGGTTCACCGACCCGATCTACGGCATCACCGTTCCCGACGAAGGCATTCCCGCCGAACCGGAACAGCCCGGCCGCTTCGGCTATCGCATCGACCCCTCGGGCGAGGTCGAAATGGTCATCGGCGACATGGACCAGCCCAATGGCATCCTATTCTCACCCGATGGCCATATCCTGTATGTCAGCGAGACCGGCGGCGCGCTGAAGCCCGATGGTGGCCGTGCCATCCTGGCCTTCGACGTGCAGGGCGGGCGCCGTCTGTCCCGGCGGCGCGTCTTCGCCTCGCTCGACAAGGGTATTCCCGATGGCCTTGCCGTCGACCGGGCGGGGCGAGTCTATGCCGGGGTGGCGGAGGGGGCGGGGGTCTGGTCCCCGCAGGGCGAAAGGCTGGGCACGATCCCGACGCCCAAGCCCTGCGCCAATATCGCATTTGGCGGTCGCGACGGACGGACGCTGTATCTCTGCGCGACCGACAGCGTCCATGCGATCACCCTGAAGACACCCGGAGTCGTCTGACGGTGCGGGCGCGGCGATCGTGCCGTGCCCGCACCGCCCGCGTCAGTCGCGGAACAACAGCGGCGCCATCGCCTGAAGACTTCGCCGCCAGGTCTGGAACTCATGCCCGGTATCGGGCGAGACGAAGAAGACGCTGTTCAGCCCCGCGTCCTTCAGCGCCTGAGCATTGGCGCGCGGATCGCTTCGCGGACCCCCCGGCGGACCCGAGCGACCGCCCTCCAGCTCCCGGCTGCCAAAGCTCACGAAGGTCAGCTTCACCTTGTCGCGATAGCCCGGCCAGCCCTTGACATCGTCCGGCGACACGGTGCCGCCGCTGAGCAATCCGATATAGGCGAAGCGGTCGAGATTCTTCGGCGCGATCAGCTTCGTCTCGAACCCGCCCATCGACAATCCCGCCATCGCCCGGTGACGCTGGTCGGACAGGGTGCGGAAATGGCCGTCGACATAGGGGATCAGTTCGTTCACCAGCACCGTCTGGAACGGCGCGATGTTGAAGCTGGCGAGGCCGCCGGGCTGGCCGGGGCGCACGTCGTTGGTCATGCCATAGGTCATGACGATGATGAACGGCCGCGTCTTTCCGGCCGCGATCAGATTGTCCATGATCAGATTGGCATGGCCCTGGTTCGACCAGGCGGTCTCATCCTCGCCCCAGCCATGCTGGAGATACAGCACCGGATAGCGTTCGCGCGCATTCCGGTCGTAGCCGGGCGGGGTGTAGACGAAGGCGCGGCGCTGTGTCGCGGTGCTGGGGGACGGGAACAGGATCTGCTCGACCCGGCCGTGCGGCACGTCCTTCATTGCGTAGAAGTCGGCGTCCTGCGCGGGGATCTCGATCCCGCTTTCCCAGCGCGTCGAGCCATAGAAATTGAGCGTCCCCGGATCGTTGAACGTGCCCCCGTCGACGGTGAGATGATAATAATGGAAGCCCTCGTCCAGCGGGCCCTCCGAGGTGCCGGTCCATGCACCGTCCGGCGCCCTGGTCAGGACGGTCCCGCCGCGCCCGCCCAGGCCAAGGCTGACCTTCACCGCCTTGGCGTCGGGCGCGACGATCCGGAAGCGCGCATAGCCCTGCGAATTGACCTGGGGATATTGCTGGCCCGGCTGGTTTAGCGAGGAGGGTTTGAAATCCTCCACGACTGGTGTGCCCGTGGCGGGCGCGCTGGTCTGCGCGACCACGGGTGGGACCGCTACCATCGTTGACAGGAGCGCGGCGAACATCAACCTCATCGACTATCCTCCCTCTTGGCGATCGGCCGACCCTGTCGGTCCTGCCTTATCAATAACATGGTGAGCCGATCGGCGACATGACACAAGCCCTGCCGTACATAGGCTCAAAGAACGGAGGCGCGGCCGGTTGGAAGGATCGTCAGCGATCGTCCATCACGATCAGCGCCACGCCCTGCCGTGGTAGCGCCAACTTGGCGGTGGCGATGCCGTTCGTGGCGGTCAGGGGCAGGGGTTCGGACCGCATCTCGGCGGCCTTTTCCAGCGTGCCATATTGCGTCTCGTCGGGCGACTGCGGCGCGCCCATCGCCTTCCAGGCGGCATAGGCGTTGGCGTGCTCGCCATCGACCCGCCACAGCGTCGCTGTCCGGGGCGTGGCCCATTTCAGGCCGCGAAGCGACAGGGTGATCGCGGCGGCGGGGCCGGGCACGTCGTCGTCATGATAATGCCAGACCAGCACCGCGATCCGCCCGTCCGCCGTCCGGGTCGCGATCGTCCCGATATCGGCCGCCCCGCGCACGCCCTGGCTCATCGCGGTATCGAGCGGCACCTGCGCGTCGCTGGTCGCGGTCAGCCGATCGGTGCCGAGTTTGGCGAACAGGCGAAAGACGTTGAGCACGGGCAGCGGCACGCCGTTCGTCGCCAACTGGCGATAGCCCGCGAACCAGGGCTGATTCTCGAACTCGAACGACCAGGACAGCACGCCCTCCAGATTGACGCGACGCCGCTCCGCCAGCTCCCATATCCGTGCGAAGCTCGCGGCGGTGTAGCTCGAATACATCGTGCCGTTGCGATAGGCGTTTTCCGGGCCGGGGCAGGCGGCGCAGCCTTCCGGATCGCTCTCACCGATCACGACCGGTTTGGCGGCCAGTGCAGCGACCGACGTCACCTTCACGAAGCCGCGATCAACCTCCCTGAGATGCGTGGCGATCCCCATGCGAACATGGCCATCGACGAAGCTGGGCTGCCCCTTGGCATGAAAGGCGAGGAAGTCGGTCGGCGTCCCGGTCTTGCCGGTGGCGTAGTTGGTGCCGCTGGTGACGTGGTGCAGGAACCCGTCCATGAACGCGCCGCCCGCACCGGCGGAATCCGGGCCCCCGACCCGCGCGCTCGGCAGCGCGCGGCGCACGCCGTCGACCGCATAGTCGTGAAGCTTGTAGAATTCCTCGGGCCGCGCTTCCCAATAAGCGCCGTTCGCCTCGTTCCAGACCTCGAAATACCAGCGTTCGACTTCGGCGCGGCCATAGCGTTCGATATTGTGCCGCGTCCATCGATAGACCAGCTCGCGCCATTTGTCGTAGCTCTTGGGCGGATAGGCCCAGCCCGAGATGATGTATCGGTAGTCGAAGCCGGGGCGCCAGCTATGCTGATAGGGCGTACCGGCCGGGGCGGTCGACATCGCCTCCGGCATGAAACCGATCTGAAGATAGGGACGCACCCCGCTCGCCAGATACGTATCGATGATCCGGTCGACGACGGTCCAGTCATAGACCGACTTGCCGTCACTGGTCTCGGTATAGACGTTGGTGCTGCCCCATTTGAACGCGGGCGTGCCGTCGCCGGTGTTGAGCAGATTGTGCGCCCGGAAATACACCGCACCCTCGCGCAGCTTGCCGAGTTCGAGCAGCAATTTGCGACCGTCCTTCATCGTCGCATAATTGGGCTCGTCGGCGCCGAAGAAGCGCCACACCGGCGGCAGCGTACCGGCCGGGCGCCCGGCATCGACGGTGATCGCCACCGGCCGCGCCGTCTGCGCGGCGCCGGGGGACGGGAGAGCCATGACGGCGCAAAGCATCGCGGCAATGGCGGCGCGGGTGGTCATCTGGCATGTCTCCCTGTGTTTTGCGGGAGATGCTGACCGTCACCGTTCGATAGGTCAACCTGCGCCAGATCCGTGCGCGGACAGTGGATTTTCGGGGAATGTTCGCGGGCAGGGCATCCGATCGACGCCGCTGGTGACCCCTACGAGAGGCGTCAACTTGTTCGAGCGGCGCGTGATATCAACGGCTTAGCAATTGCCATTGGTTGGTTTCATCTCGGACTTGTAGCACCTTTTGGAGGCGTTCGATACCATCAGAAGCCGCCCCATTTAGAGAGCGCTTTGCTTGGACAGCTACGACCCAACCCCGGTCGTTCGCGGGTAATTTCGGCTTCACAACTTCGACCGCTCGTTCATATCGCGGGAGCGCCGATGGAAACGGCTTGGTTTGGGGCAGTGATTGCCCTCAGAGAAAGCTCGCCAGCGTGCGCGGTGTTGAGGACGCAAATATGTTCCCAATGCTCGTTCCCTGGATCTAGATACACCACATGCGTGTTAGCCTGAGCCAACGCGCCCAACGCCAGATTTAGGATCTGCTGCGGTATCTCCTCCAAAGCTTCATTCATATGTTATCGCCATCATCGACGTTAATTCTGGCCACGTCGTCTTGGATCATGTCGTAGATGCCCATATTCATCGCGAGCAAGCCGCCGTCGCTGAGCAAATCGAGCTCAACGAAACCCGCTCTCTTGAAGATGACCCAGATGTTGCGTTCGCCTCGTTCCAGCCAGAGTTGAATTGCGATGAGCCGCCGGCGCATCAACTGGCACTCATGCTCGTCCATCTCGCCGGGCCAAGCGCCCTCTTGGAACAGGCGATGGACTGAGTAGCCCCTAGATTTCTGGACGCCTCGGGTCCTAATTTTGAGGACAGGAGGCGACGATGGGGAAACCCAATTT
>NZ_CAKASM010000007.1 GCF_916858675.1 Sphingomonas sp. Leaf21 | reverse complement strand
TCTCGCAGCGGCATGAAACCGGCGGACGCTCCACTTAGCAATCGCGTCGAGCTGTTCAGATGAACCGAGCCACCTCTCTGCATCGTTATATGTAGGCGCTTGCAATCGTAGCGCGGTCTGCTCGCAAACAGCGCAGCATTCTGCTCGGAGTAACTGACAGCCGGCGCGGAACCGTGCTCACGCTAGCTGACAGCCTGCTCGCTATACAGTGAGCCTGCTTGCAAACCGAGCGGCCTACTCACGCTTTTCGCCAACATCCGCATCAGCGGCATTCCGTCCACGTGCGAGGCTGGCGCTCTCTGCCTTTAATGGCCGCGACACGGGGCAAACCTCCTGCACGTATGCGTTCAGCGTGTTGGCGAGATTGTCTGCCGCCAATCGGTAGAACACAAACTGGCCCCGCTTCTCGCTTGTCACTAGGCCAGCGTTCTCAAGCACCGACAGGTGCTGTGATACGGCGGGCTTGGACATCTCGAACCGTGACGAGATTTCGCCTGCGCTGAGTTCCGCATGGGCAAGGTAGGCCAGGATTTTACGGCGCGGAGTGGACGCCAAAGCTTCAAAGACCTTCTGCATGCCTGGTAATTAAGGGATAAGCTAAACACTTGACAAGGGCGGCTGAACGAAGGAACATTTAAGCTGTGAGTTAAACGCTTGGAGTCTGGAATGACCCTCGATCCTGAACGCTGCCGGGTGAACTCGCTGGTGGAGCTGCCCGGCAGCAGCCCCGTAGAAGGTGTCGTGCGGTGGGATCCGGTGCATTCGCTTTGGAATGGAGCCATGCTCGCCGCCTCGCTGCTGCTGGCGCCGCTGCTATTCAGCTGGGGAGCGCTGGCCGCGTGTCTATGCTTGACCGGAGTTACGCTCCTGCTCGGTCACAGTGTCGGCTTCCACCGTCGATTGATCCATCGCAGCTTCGACTGTCCCCTGTGGCTGGAACGGCTGCTGGTCTGGACTGGCACCTTGGTGGGCATGAGTGGGCCGCTATGGATGATCCGCACGCACGACCTTCGGGATTGGGCGCAACGGCGGGCGGATTGCCATGACTATCTAGCGCACCGTCGCCGACCGCTAACCGACGCTTGGTGGCAGATGCATTGCCGTCTGGAGCTGGAGTGCCCGCCCTCGTTCGATCTGGGACGCGCAGGACGCGACGGGTTCTACCGCTTTCTGGAGGCGACCTGGATGGCGCAACAGTTGCCGGTAGCCGCGCTTCTGTGCCTGGCAGGCGGTTGGGGCTGGGTCGTGTGGGGTGTGTGCGTGCGCGTCACCCTATCGGTGTCGGGGCATTGGTTCGTCGGCCACCTGGCGCACCGCACCGGACCGCAGAGCTGGCTGGTGAACGATGCGGGCGTGCAGGCTCACGATGTGCCTTGGGCGGCGATCCCAACGATGGGAGAGGCCTGGCATAACAACCATCATGCCTTCCCCGGTTCGGCGCGGATCGGCCTCTATCCGGGCCAAAGCGATTGGGGCTACGGCTTTGTGCTGCTGCTGGAGCGAGCAGGACTCGCTTGGAACATCGCGCTTCCTGAGCACCTTGCGCGCGAGGGTAAACTTACCAGGATCGCACCCGAGCATGGGCATGAAGCGCAGCCCGGTGCTGCGGCGATGGCAGGGAGAGCGTGATGCCGATCGTTCGGTTTCCCTCCTTCTCCGGCACGATGCGGCCGGGACCTTATGCACTCACCGCGCCCCTGCTGCTGCTGACACCGCATCTAGTCGTCGCGCTGCTGATGATCGCCCGCGGCACGCCGCTGATAGCCGACGTCGGCTTCTGGCTTCTGGCTGCTGCCGCTAAGACGATTGGCCATGAGTCCTGGCCTTCCTGCCGGTGACGCTGCTCTTGCGTTTACAGCTTCGTTGGTGGCAGCGGCCGGGCTTGCACTTACATCATTCCGCCGCGCCAACTGGTCAGGTGCGGGTTACGCCCTCGCTGCTGTCGCGATAGTGCCGGTCGTGCAGATTGCGGCCGCGGTGATACTGGCACTACTACCCAAGTCCAAACGGCAGGATGGCCTGGCTCCGGTGCCGGGCGCGAACATCGCTCACATGGTTCAAGGTGTGCTTGCCGGCGTGGCCATCATCGTCGCGGCTGTACTCGTGTCTGCGCTAACCCTGGGCAGCTATGGATGGAGCCTGTTCGTCGCCACACCCTTCCTGGTGGGCATCACCACCGGTTACCTCGCAAACCGCCGTCTCCTGCTGAGCGGGGGTGCGACCGCACGACTGGTGCTGGCTGCCGCAGCGCTCGGCACGGTTGCGCTCGTGATGCTGGCACTTGAGGGTTTGGTCTGCATCCTGCTCGCTGCGCCGTTGGGCGCGATTGCGGCGCTGATTGGCGGCGCTGCAGGCCGAGCCGTTGCAAAGGTTGCTCATGGCGGCGGCCGCACGGTCGCGAGTGTGGCCTTTCTTCCCGCCCTTTTTGCACTTGAAGCGGCCGTGCCGCCCACGCTGCCGATAGCGGCCCATGGATCTATCGAGATAGCCGCACCTCCGGCAGCGGCATGGGCGGCGCTCACTGACGAACGCGCGATCTCTGGTCACCCCGGCGTGGTGGGAATGGCCGGCCTCGCTTACCCGCTTCGCAGCCAGCTACTCGGTCAGGGTGTCGGCGCGATCCGCTTGGGCGAGTTCTCCACCGGCACAGCACGGGAGCGGGTAACTGAGTGGAAGCCCGAACACCGGCTCGCGTTCGCGGTGCTGGCCCAACCGCCAGCCATGGAAGAAATGAGCCCCTACCGCCGGGTCCACTCACCCCATGTGCAGGGCTACTTCGAGACCAGCATGACAGGTTTCACCCTCACATCTTTGCCGAATGGACACACCCGGCTCGATATCGAAGCTCGCCATGTCTTGCGGGTCGAGCCGGTGCTCTATTGGGAGCCATTAGCCAGGCTCGCGATCAGGATGAACCTGTCCCGAGTTCTGGGAGATCTGAAGCAGAAGGCTGAGAGAGCTGGCATCGATTCATGATCAGGCGGCTCGCGCCTTGGTGCGGAAAAAGGTTGTCTCCGGCCCGATCAGATCGGGGTCGATGCCGCTCTCATCGGCAGCCAGTTGCTGGATGATCCGCCATATCTCGGCAGAGCTGAGGCGCGCACCGTCGCGGGCAAGCCTGCCGCGGTTCTGCTCCGTCACCAATCGGGCGAAATCGCCGAGGGTTCCGCATCCATGCGGCAGTCGGCGACGGTCGATGTGTCGCAGGCACAGTCCCACATAGGCGCTCGCTCCGGCGGCGAAGATGCGAAGCGGCGGTGCTAACGTCGTGAAGGCGAGTATGGCGGCCGCAATGACAAAGCAAAGCCCGCTGGCGATCCCCGGCCATCCGGCTTGCGTCGCCGGCATCTTGAGGTCGGTATCGGCTTCCAGGTCGGTAAACACTTGCCTCAGCTTCCCACCGATCATTGGCGCTAGCGGCGCGTCCGGCCCGACGTTCCGACCAAGCCCCAGCGCGCGCCGAAGCCTATAGAACGTCACCTGGGTGGCGCAGGCCCTGCCGCCTCCGCCATGAGCCGCCACATGCGCGACCACATGGTCACGCACCTCGCCGAATGTCGTCCAGGGGAGGTTTGAGCGCAGGCGAAGATCGAAGATGCGTTCGATCGCCAGAGCGAAGTCGGCGTCGTCACCGTCTCCAGACCAATCGACCGTATCGAGCATCTGCATGAACCCTGCTCCCCAGCTGTTCTGCAAAACGACCGTTTCTGACGAGCCGATCGCCTTGCTCAGCGTGCAACGTAAATCTGCGTCTCCTGCTTTGTCAAAACTGTTCTGGAAACCCGCTTCGCAAAACTGTATGCCCTCGACGGGTTTGGAGAAGATCGGACACCCATGCGGGTCGGCTATGCCAGGGTCAGCACCAGCGACCAGAATCCCGAGCTTCAGCTCGACGCGCTGCGCCGTGCCGGCTGCGAGCGCGTGTTCACCGAAAAGGCGTCAGGTGCGCGCGATGACCGGCCCGAGCTGGCGCGCATCCTGGAAGATGTGCTGCGCGCCGGCGACACGCTGGTGGTGTGGAAGCTCGACCGCCTTGCCCGATCGCTCAAGAAGCTGATCGCCACAGCCGAGGAACTGGAGCGAGAGAAGATCGGCCTGGTGTCTCTTACCGAAAGCATCGACACGACCACGCCTGGGGGCATGCTCACCTTTCATGTGTTCGGCGCGATCGCGCAGTTCGAGCGTGCGTTGATCCGCGAGCGGACCACCGCCGGGCTGGTGGAGGCGCGCCGGCAAGGTCGCAAGGGTGGTCGGCCGGCGGCGATGCGCCCGAGCGACGTCGCCGCGGCACGTGCAATGATGAAAGAGGGGACATTGCCGGTGCGCGACATCGCCAGGCGCATGGGCGTATCTGTCGCGACCCTCTACCGCTATGCCGGCAAGCGCGGCAGCGGCGCTTCCGCCAAGGAGCCGGCTGCGGCTCATGGCTGAGCGGGCGAAGCGACCGCCCGGTGAGGCACTGGTCGATCTTCGCCGACGCCTGTCGCTGTTGCCGCCACGCGATCCCGGTCGCACCGAGATCATTGCCCGGGCGGCTGAGGCCTATGGCATCTCGATCTCGACCATGTACCGCGCCTTGAGCGAGTTGAACCGGCCGAAGTCGGTCCGCCGGTCTGACCACGGCATAACGCGGGTTGCGCCGCAGGCGGAGATGGAGCGCTACGCCGAGATTGTCGCGGCGCTCAAGATCAGGACCACCAACAAGAAGGGGCGGCACGTCTCGACCCTCCGCGCCATTGAGTTTCTGGAGACCGATGGCGTCGAGACGCCGGACGGTCTGGTCAAGGTCGCGCCTGGTCTGCTGAAGCGCGCGACGATCGACCGGCTGCTCCGCTCATCAGGGCTGGACTATGCCCGCGTGACCCGCCCGCATGCGGCGGTGCGCTTCCAGGCGCGGCGATCTAACGAGCTGTGGCACTTCGACATGAGCCCGTCCGACCTCAAGCAGGTCGAGGCGACGTTATGGGTTGAGCAGGGCCGCGGCAAACCCACACTGATGTTGTTCTCCGCCGTCGATGACTGCTCCGGCGCGGTCTACCAGGAGTATCGCTGCGTCTATGGCGAGGATGCCGAGTCCGCGCTGCGCTTCCTGTTCAACGCCTTCGCCGCCAAGCCCGAAGCCGAGCTGCCGCTCCAGGGCCTGCCGGTCACCATCTACATGGACAACGGCCCGGTCAGCCGGTCGCGCGTGTTCCAGTCGGTGATGGGCAGCCTCGGCGTGCGTGTCCTGACCCACCTGCCGCCCAAACCCGATGACAAACACACGGCTGCCCGCGCCAAGGGCAAGGTCGAGCGGCCATTCCGCACAGTGAAGGAGGTGCACGAGACGCTCTACCACTTCCACAAACCCAGGGATGAAGCGGAAGCCAATCTGTGGATGCGGCGTGCGCTGGTCACCTACAACAATGGCAACCATCGATCGGAGCCGCACGCGAGGATCGAACATTGGCTTCGGCACCTGCCCGGCGATGGAGTTCGGGCCATGTGCTCATGGGAGCGGTTCTGCGCCTTTGCGCGCGAACCCGAGCGGCGCACCGTCGCGGGCGACGCGACCGTCTCGGTTGAGGGCGCCTCTTACGAGGTCGAGCCGGAGCTCGCCGGGGAGACGGTAACGCTGCTCTGGGGCCTGTTCGACCAGCAGCTCTTCGTGGAGCATGACGGCAAGCGGTACGGTCCCTACGAGCCGTCGCGCGGTGCCGTGCCGCTCTACCGCTATCGCAAGTACCAGAAGAGCCGCGCAGAGGAGCGGCTCGACAAGGTAGTCCGGCTCGCCGACCAGCTCGGGCTGCCCCGCGCAACTGTGACAGGCGGCGACCGGCCGCTGCCGTCGCTGCCGCCCTCCACAGCGGGGCTCACGGTGAGGCAGATGCCATTCCCGGAACCGGCTATCGAGACGGCCTTCCCGACGGGGCTCGCGGCACGCAATGCCATTGTCGACCAGCTGCGGCGACCGCTCGGCTCGCTACCCGAGGCGGACCGCGCCTTCATCGACGCGCTGCTGGGCGAGACACTCGACAAGACCATCATCGCCGACCGCATCCGCGAGCGGTTCCAGGCACGACGGGGGACAAGCTGATGCTCGCTGACGTTCAATCCAGCTACGGGCTGGCCCGCCCGTTCCAGGGTGCTGGCAACTTCGAAACCGAGCATCAGCGCAATCTCGTTCGCGAGGTCTGCGCGGCTGTGCAGACCGGCCGGCTGATCGTCGTGTCCGGCCTGGTCGGATCGGGCAAGACGCACCTGCTGCGCCGCATCGAGGACGAGCTGGCCCGGGCGGGCAAAGTCTATGTCGCCAAGTCGCTCGCAGTTGACAAGCGCCGTACCTCGTTGCCATCGCTGATCGAGGCGCTGTTCTACGACCTCTCGCCCGGCGACCGGGCCCAGGTGAAGATCCCCAAGCAGGCCGAGCGGCGCGAGCGCGACCTGCGCGACATCATGCGCAAGGGCAAGCGCCCGGTCGTGCTGGTGGTCGATGAAGCGCACGACCTGCACCATAAGACGCTGACCGGCCTCAAGCGGCTCATGGAGGTGGTGGCCGATGCCGGCGTGCTGCTGTCGGTCCTGCTGGTCGGCCATCCCCGGCTGCGCAATGACCTTCGGCGCCCGCAAATGGAGGAGATTGGCTACCGCACCACGACGTTCGACTATGAGGGGATCGGTGCCGAACGCCGCGATTATGTCGCCTGGCTTCTCGGCGCCTGTGCGGACGACGGCGTGAAGGTTGCCGACCTGATGGACGAGGACGCGATGGACCTCATCGCCGAGCGCCTGCGCACCCCGCTTCAGATTGAGATGCACCTGACGCTCGCGTTCGAGCAGGGCTTCCGGTTGGCGGCCAAGCCGGTCACGGCCGAGATCGTCGAGCAGGTGCTGTCACGCGCAATCGACGATCTCGAACCCACCCTGACGCGCAACGGCTACGATGCGGGTTCGCTGGCAGGCCAGCTTAACGCCCGGCCCTCCGACGTGCGTGCTTTTCTCGCCGGAACGCTGGATGCCGAACACACCCGTGAATTGACCGAACAGCTCCGCGAAGCCGGTGTGCCGATCTGATGCTGGGCAACGACACGCAGATACGCCTCGATGTGGACGCTCGCACCGCTTGCTGGGCTGGCCAAAAACGGTCAAGCGAGCACAGGGTTCATCCTGAGGGGCTGTTATGAAGGCGGCGTTCTGGCGGTTCGCGCATCAACGTTACCAGAGCAGATTACCCTCACGCCTGACCGATTATGCGGGTTTGGCATGGGCGCTGTTCTTCGCTCTCGTTTACGCCGCGGCCTTGTTGGCCGGATGGTGGCCCAACGTGCCGGAGGCGATGGTCGGCGCCGTTCTGATTGGCGCACCGCTGACGCTTGGCATCCTGCATCGCCGCATCCGGCTCGAAGCGTCGAAGGGGCCGGACGCCCTGTATCGCAAGAGGGTGGAAACAACCCGGTAGGGCCAAGTGCTGCAGCGCGGTGCCTCGAAGCGGCCTGGCTCCCTTCGCTCAGCTGCGGACATTGTCGATCGTGTGGCTCGGAGGTAATGCGTTGCCATGTTGGATCGTTGGACAGCCTCGTTCTTTTGGCCAGCACTGATCGCTGCGTGGATAGGGGCCTTGGTGCTCGCAGCAGGGATCGTCGTTCCTATTGCGCTCGCACCTGCGGTGATGCCAGTGACTAAGGCGCTTGGTGCGCTTGCCGGAATCGTGTTTGTCACCGCTATGGCCGATAAGCCGACCCGCGCCGCAATAAACAGCTTCAACAAATCTACGGCAGAGGCAGCGGGTAAGCGGAGCTTCTTTCAACAGTTATTTTCCGCTGAGTACGGCGATCGCAGGCTGTTGCTGGTCAATAGGTTGGTGTGGCTTGAGATGGTCGTAGCCATTGTGATGGACCGACAGGACCTAGCGCTACTCGGCTTTGTTAGCTTTGCAGTATCCGGTTTGATGCTGATGCTAGGATTAAAGCGCATCTCCTTCAGCTAACAACAGGGCATCTCCCCACCAATTGTTGCTGTTGGCGGAAAGCGCGAGCAGACTACGGCCGATGGCAAGCAGGTGCCGATGATTGCGAGCACATTATCAAGTACCATGAGCCGAGTGGCCAGCTTGCTGTCAGATAATCTGAGCAGGAAGCAGTTTTGTTTGCGAGCAGAAGCCGTTACGTTTGCAAGCGCCTACAGTTATACGTGCCAAGGAGCCATTGCGTGAGGCTCGTCTCCCGAGTGGGCCGAAACCTATCGCGGGCTCGGTCAGAGCGAAGCGGAGATCGAGCCCGGCTTATAGGGCCATGCCCGATACACCATGGGGTCAATAGCCTGTTTCGACAGGAATCACTGCGGGAAAGCCCTTGATGGTGCGACCGACATTAGCATTGATATCGGCCGATGCTCCTCCACGTTGCAGGAGATAATCGAGACATTCCAAGATCGCTTTGGGCTTATGCGCTTGTCCAGGACCCGTGGCCGAAAGGGCGATGCACCCGTGACGCGTGCCATGATGAAACAGCGCCGTGCTGCCGTCGCCATAAGCTGCCAGCGCGATATCGTCTCGCAGCACTGCGATGCCTGATGCAGGCATCACAAACTATTGCCAATACGCAATTATTTCTGCCGCCCCGCCGCGACCTGACGGCCATGTGGCAAAATTGTCATCGATTGCGGGATAGTTAATTGGTTAACCGGCAAGCCATTGTCATGACCGGGGAATCATAGGACGAAACAACCGGAATCGGAGCGAATTGCCTCCGTTGGGGAACGTCCTGCATGTCTGTGAAGTCGTATCGTGCGCGTCTGCGCACCGTGTTGTCGAGCGTCCTTCTGGCGAGCGCCGCGTCCGCGCTGCCCGTGGCGGCCCAGACACGCAGCACGACGCCCCCTCCCCCGCCAGCGGGCGGCTATGTCATGGCCAATGGCCAGCAGACTTCGGACTATGACGCCGCGCTCGCGTCGTGGCGGGGCGATGCGCAGTTCGGGGTCGATTATTCCAAGGCCGCGCTCGGCATGGAATATGCCTATGTGCTGGGCCTGACCGGCAAGGGGCAGACGATCGGCATCAACGACGCCGGTGTCCTGTTCGACCATCCGCTGTTCGCGGGGTCGGGCAAGCTGACCGGCTATCACACCGACGTTCCGGCCGATTACGGCAATGACGGCCGGGTCAATCCGCGCCGCCCCTGGGAAATCCACGGCACCCATGTCGCCGGGATCGCGGCGGGCGACCGGCTGTCGGGCGGGGTGATGTTCGGCAACGCCTATGGCGCCAATATCCTGGCGGCGACGACCAATTTCGCGGCGGGCGACTTCCTGTGGTGGCGCGACGGCGTGATCGGAGACCTGCCCGTCGCCAATGCGCAGGAGAATATCGTCGGGCTCGCCAGCACCGGCCGGGTGCGGATCATCAACAACAGCTGGGGATCGACCACCTCGGTCCCCTATACCGCCTCGCTCGCCACCGCACGCGCGCAGTTCGCGCAGGCGCTGAACGGCTTTTACGATCCGGTGCTGGCCAACGACGTACTCGTCGTCTTCTCGGCCGGTAACGGCAGCGGCGTGCATGCCGGGATCGATGCGGTGACGCCGCTCAACGACCTGCGACTTCGCTCCAACTGGTTGTCGGTCGCCAATTATCTGGCCGACGGCACCGCCGCCCCCAGCTCCAGCCTGTGCGGCCAGACCGCGACCTGGTGCGTCGCGGCACCGGGCAGCGCGATCGTCTCGGGCGTCGGCACCTACACGCTCGACGTCGCCGGAGTGCGCGCCAAATATAACCGCTCGACCTTCCCGGCCCTTTACAGCGCGACGACGCTGGCGACGCTGCAGAGCGCCGCGGTCAATGCCTGGGTCGGCGTGCTCAACGGCTATCTGGGCCGCAAGTCCGCCGCGCAGCGGGCCCGCTCGGTGTTCAACGACGATGCCGAAAGCACGTTGCTGGCCCAGCTCGCGGTCGGCATCTCGCTGGCCTATGGCAGCCGGGTGGGCGGCGATCCGGACGGCTATACCAGCCGCCTCGCCGGGCTCGTCGCGAACAATGCGGACCTGCTCGGGGTCGACTTCGCCACGGCGGTGCTGACCAAGGCCAATGCCCAGCTCCAGGCCGATATGAAGCAGTTCCTGACGCTGACCGGCCCCGGCTATGCCGCGCTGACCGGCACATCGATGGCCGCGCCCAACGTGTCGGGCTTCGCGGCGGTGCTGATGAGCCGCTTCCCCAATTACAACACCGGCCTGATCTCCGACATTCTGGTGTCGAGTTCGAAGGATCTCGACACGCCGGGCGTCGATCTTCGCTCCGGCTGGGGGATACCGCAAATGGACGTGGCGTTGCGCGGGCCGACCGCGCTTCGCCAGACGCGCGTCGTCGATGTCCTGACCGGTGGCGTCGATATCTGGAGCAACCCCATCCAGGACGCACGCGACCGCTATTCGGCCGCCGTGCTCGCCAGCTTCCCCGCCGATATCGGCGGGATCACCAAGCGCGGCGGGGGCGAGCTGATCCTGACCGCTGCCAGCAGCTTCTCCGGACCGACGCGGGTCGAACAGGGATTGCTGACCGTCGACGGCGCGCTGACCCGCTCGGCGCTGACCGCAGCTGCGGGCGGCACCGTTGGCGGCAACGGCTCGCTCGTGCAGCTTGCCGTGCAGAATGGCGGCATCGTCTCGCCGGGCAGCGCGGGAGCGATCGGCACGCTGACCGTGACCGGCACCGCCACGCTGGCGACGGGGAGCCAATATGTCGTCGATATCGGCGCGAGCGGCCGTTCGGACCTGCTGGTCGCGAACAACGCGGTGCTGGGCGGCGGGGGGATCACGCTGCGCCCGCTGAACATCCTGCCGCGCTTCGGCGACAGCTATACCGTGCTGACCGCCAGCGGCGGGATTTCCGGCAGCTTCGGCGATGCCGCCTCGCTCAGCGCGATCCTCTATCCGCAGCTCGCCTATTCGGCCAACGCGGTGATCGCGAGCGTCGCGGCGCGCCCCTATGCCAGCCTCGCGGCGACGCCGGTCCAGGCCGCCTATGGCCGACTGCTCGACGGCAATCGCGCGGCCTATGCGGCGCTGTCGGGTATCTATGGCGGGCTCGACCTTCAGTCGGTCGCGACGATCCGGGGAACGCTCGAATCGCTCGCCCCGCGCAGCGAGACGACCCGCCGCGCGATCGGCACCGCCGCGACCGACAATATCGCGCGCTTCTACCGCGACCGGATCGCCGCGCTGTCGCCCGAAACGTTCGAGGGGGGCTCGATCGCGATGATCGGCAAGCCGATGGAGTTCGCCGCCAACGCGATCGCCCTGCCCGGCCAGGCGGCGATGGTCAGCGACACGCCGACGACGACCCTGCGCCAGGGCGTGCTGCCCGAGAATATGGCGGCCTATCTGGCGGGCGGCTACATCGCCGGATCTGGCGCGGCCATGCCGGGAACCGCGCCCGGCGGGCGCGACGATTTCGACGGCTTCTATGTGGCGTCCGGGATCGAGGCGCGGGTCGGCGACGCCGGGATGCTCGGCTTCGGCCTGTCCTATACCCGGATCGACGGCAAAGTCCGGCTCGGCCAGTCGGCGCGGGGCGAGTTGATCCAGGGGACGCTCTATGGCCGTCTCGGCGGATCGCTCGGCCCCTCGCTCGACGTGCAGACCGGCGCTGGCGTCTATCAGTCCGCCACGCGTCGTACCGGCGACTTCCTCGGCACCGCCTATGACCTGCGGGCGCGCGACAATGCCTTGGCGCTGTCGGCCGAAATCGGCGCGGCCTATAATGCGGGCAGCGAGGCGTTGCGCTTCGGCCCGCGCGTCTCGGTGCGCGCCAACCGGATCGACTTCACCCAGACGCCCGAGCGCGGCACCGGCCCGGCGCTGGTCTATGGCGCCGACGATGTGCTGAGCGTCCAGGGGCGTGCGGGGGTGCAGCTCGACGGCAATGCGCAGGGCTTCCGCCCCTTCGCCTCGGCCTATTATGTCCACGACTTTGACGACCGCCCGAACGCCGCCTTTGTCGGCTTGGCGAACGGCACCGGCCTGCGCGTCCCCTTCGCGATCGCGACGCGGGACCGCGACTGGGGCGAGCTTTCCGCCGGCCTGTCCTATCGCTCGGGGCGAATGACGATATCGGTCGCGGCGGACACCACGGTCGACCGCTCCGACGTGCGCAACCAGGCCTATCGGGCGGGGTTGCAACTCGCCTTCTGATCGGGCGCGCGGGCGCATCGCGCGCTGGTCTTCGGCTGATCGGACAACGACGCGCCGCGCCTAAGACCAGCCGCCGCACCAAAATTATCGTGGGGGCGCTTCCCAGCGCCCGCCGCTATGCTGCATCGCCGGAGGACAGCATCGCCGCACAGAGAGGGCCCCTTGTCGAAATCCACGCCAGCGACAAACATCCTGTCACGGGCAGGCGCGAGTTTCACGCTCCACGAATATGCCTATGATCCGCACGCCCAGCATATCGGCCTCCACGCCGCCGAAGCGCTCGGCGTCGCCCCGGACCTGCTCCTCAAGACACTGATGACGCTGGTCGACGACAAACCGGTCTGCGTCATCCTCCCCTCGGATCGGGAGGTGTCGATGAAGAAGCTGGCCGCGGCGGTCGGCGGCAAATCGGCGCGCATGATGCCGATCGCCGATGCGGAGCGGATGACCGGCTATGTCGTCGGCGGGATCAGTCCCTTCGGTCAGCGGCGCCGCTCGCCGACCGTCATCGAGCAGGCGGCGATCCGGCATCACCGGGTGTTCGTCAACGGGGGACGGCGCGGCCTTCAGATCATGCTCGCGCCGGACGTGATCGTTCAGACACTGGGGGCGACGATCGCGGCCGTAGTGCAGTAGCTGTCAAAAAGCCCGGTGCTACCAGAGCCGCTCCATACCCGTCATCACGGCGTGATCGTCACGATCACCCGGCCATAGCGCGACAGCGGCGGGCTGCCCTTGTCGGTGACGCGGACGATGAAATGCGCCTCCCTCGGCGTGGTGACGACCGGCGCGGTGAAGTCGACCGTGTGGATATTGGCCGAGATGCCATTGCCGATCGGGGTCTGCCAGTGGCCGATCTCCTGATAGTGGAACCACTGGAAACTCAGGCTGTCGCCATCGGGATCGCTGCTGTCGACCGCGCTGAGGACGAAGCGTTCGCCCGACTTCACCGTGATCCTGTCGGGCTGCGACAGCCGCACGACCGGCGGATGGTTTGCGGCCGCGACCGGCTCCGTCGTCCAGGCCATGCGCGCCGCGAAGTCGTTCTGGAAATCCTCGCGCCACCGCCACAGCCCGGCGCGGAAGTCCTTCACGCTGCGATCCCCCGGCACCATCGCCCGTCCATAGTCCCTGGCGACCAGCGGCGTGAAGCTGTCGATCGCGTTGGTCCAGATCGGGCGGGTCTCCGGCTCGATCTGCACGCCGCTGAACCCGCTGGGGTCCATCGTCGCGATCGACGGCGTGTAAAGCTCGTACCGACCACCCCAGCCACCCCAGTCGGGATGATCGGGGCTGCTCAGGCCATTGGGGATCAACGACAGGAAGGCGGGCGTATCGCCCTCCATGCCATAGGCGACATCGGGATAGAGACTGCCAAGCGGGCCATGCCCCTGCTGGATATGCTCGCGCAGCCAGCCATTGCTGATCGTGCGGTTGTCCAGCGCCTCATGCGTGGTGTGGATGCCGGTCCAGGTCCCCGCGCCATATCCGCCGGGGCTGACCACGAAGAAGAGTTCGGGGAAGTTGCGCCGGATCCACGGCCCGGCATCGTCCTGGTCCGAGATGGTGTAGACGCGCAGCTTGGCGATCAGGCGGCGCTGCTCCTCGGGGCTGCGCGTCTCGCGGATCGTGTAGAGCGCCTGCGCCAGCGTGTTGGCGCCGCCCCAGACCGAGATCCAGAGCGGGCGCGGATCGTCGCGGTCGAGCATCTCGACGATCCGCCGCGACCCGGCGCTGTCCTTGCCCGCCCCGACCAGCGCCATGCCATAGCCGGGCTGCCCCTCGCGCACGAGCGCGCCCAGTTGTCCGGCCGTCGGGTAACCCGGTTCATGCTTCAGCAGATTGGGCTGGACCTTGGCATAGCCGTCGATGATGCGGCGGATCGACGCGGGGTGGATCGCGGTCTTCATATGGATCGACGTCGTCGCGACCAGCCCCTCCAGGTCGATCTCATTGGCGTAGAGGAACAGCCGGACGAAGGACTGGGTGTCGTCGGGATCCGCCTCGATATCGCTGAGCACGATCATCCGCTGGCGCTCGCTGATCGCGGGCCGTGCAGAGGCAGGTGCGGAGGTCGGAGACGGCGTGGCGGCCAGTCCCGCAACGCCCAACAGAAACGCCATCGCGAACATAAATCTGCATCTCCCCCGCTGTTTGGCCTTTGAATGTCCGACATTCGCGGTGCTCGCAAGCAGGTCGGCCCCTCACCCGTCGATACATTCGGTTGCAGCCATGCCGTGCCATGGCGGGGTCGTCGCCTCTTGCCGCGCCAGCATGGTCGGTTCGACGGAGCGTGCTTGATCTCGCGCGCGCATGGTCCGACAAGGGCGGCCATGATCCGGTCAGTCCTTATCGGCGCGTTGCTCGCGCTGCTCGTTGGCGCGGCACAGCCCGCATCGGCGCAATTCTACCTGAAAAACTACGACCATGCCGCAGCGCTCGTCTCGGACGGCCTGCCCAAGGTGGTCGAGCCGCTGCCGGGCGCGACGGGGAGCGAGAATGACGCGGCGCTGATCTGGACGATGCGTGCCGCGCTCAATCTCGCGGCGCTGCAATGCCAGTTCGAACCGACGCTGCTGACCGACAGCAATTACAACGCGATGCTCGTGGACCATGTCGAGGAACTGGCGGCGGCCTGGACCATCCTCGGCATGTATTTCGACCGCGTCAGCCCCTCCCCGCGCGAGGGCCGGGATGCGCTCGATCGCTATGGGACGCGGCTCTATTCGCGCTTCTCGACGGTGTCGGCGCAGCTCGAATTCTGTCGGACAGCGGCGTCGATCGGGCAGGAAATCCTCTTCTCGCCACGTGGCCAGCTCGCGGTGGTGTCGGGGGCACGGCTCAACGAGTTGCGCAGCAGCCTGATCTATCGCGGCGAACAGCTGTTCGACCTGCGCCTGAAGCCCGTCTCGGTGACGCTGCCACGGCTCGACGCCGAGTGCTGGGACAGGAAGGCACGCTGGCGCGACAAGAAGTGCGGGCCGGACCCCTGGGCGAAGTCGAATCCGGCCTGAGTATCGCGGGAGTCCTGCGGGCGATTGTGCAGGCCGCCCGCTCACGTCATGATCGCTGCCGATATCCTTGAGGGAATGGAACGACATGAACCGCTTGCTCACCGCATGTACCTGCCTGGCCATGGTCCTCCCGGCGGGCGGCATCGCGCAGACCGCACCGTCGAAGGACATCGCGGCCGCCGTCGCATCCCCAGCCCGCACGCCCGCGAACCGGGCGCGCGATGCCTATCGCCACCCGGCGGAGACGCTCGCCTTCTTCGGCGTGAAGCCGACCCAGACCATCGTCGAGTTCCTCCCCTCGGGCGGCTGGTACACCGAGATCCTGGCGCCGCTGGTCAAGGGCCGCGGCCATTATGTCGCGCTGGTGCCCCCCAGCCAGGCTGATCGCACCCGTGCTGCGCTGGCGGAAAAGGCGGCGGTCTATGGCCCGAGCCAGGTCGCGACGATCGACTTCAAGACCGGCGCCTCCACCATACCCGCCGGAAGCGCCGACGTGCTGCTCACCTTCCGCAACGTCCACAACCTGTTGATGCAGGACGATCCCGCCGTGGCGGGCCGCGTCTTCAAGGCATTCTATGCGGCGTTGAAGCCAGGCGGCGTGCTGGGCGTCGTCGACCACCGATTGCCAGAGGACATGGATACCGCCCGCGAAAAGTCGAGCGGCTATATCAAGAGGTCGACCGTCATCCGCCTCGCGCGTGAAGCGGGGTTCAAGCTCGTCGCAGAGTCGCGGGTCAACGCCAACACCAAGGATACCCACGATCACCCCGAAGGCGTCTGGACCCTGCCCCCCACCTATCGCCTGAAGGACACCGACCGCGCGAAATATGCCGCGATCGGCGAGAGCGACCGGTTCACGATGAAGTTCGTGAAGGGGCGGTGATCGCTTGAGAAATGCCTTTGGGGATGATTTCCGGGTTCGGCGGTTCCTCCCCGCCCCCCCCTTTTTCTCCTTGTTCTCCCAAAGAAAAATCTCGGCTGGAGTTAGACAGTTATAGTGGAGTTAGCAGGTTAGGCCTGCCGACGTGGGGCGCAAGCGCCGGAAAATAAACGATAATCTATTCATCTCCGTTCCCGAAATATCGCCAAGATGTTCCCGGAATATCGTGGCTGACGTTCCCGAAATACCGTGTTGCCGTTCCCGGAGTGTCGCGACCCGTTCCCGGTGTATCGAAGGGCCCCAATTACGGCCCGAATTAACTGCCCCTTTGAATCAGTTTTTGGGGCATCCGGCAAAGCGACGTTCAAAAGTCGGGACGCCGTGCGAGGCCGATGGAGCCGCCCGGCACACTACCGATATATCAGGAACGGAGGTTGTCCGATGAAGAGGCAATCGACGCGCAATAGGGCGCGCCCTCCCCACCCCGTCAGCGCAGCAAATGCCGGTTCTTGGCGTCAAATCGACGGACATAGCCGATAAAGGCGTTCTGGTAGCTAACCGGCGTGCGGGCCGGATCGCCCTCCACCCAGGCGCGGAATTCGGCGTGGAGGGTCTGGTAGTCCCAGCCCGGGCATTCGCTGCGTAGCAGGGCGAGCGTGGCGTCGGTGATCTCGCCAGCGGTGTTTCGGGTCGACAGGCTCCGCACGCTGCGGCGGATCATTGCTGCGGCGTCGACGGACGGTTCGGCTTCCGGTGCGATGGCAGCGGTGGCAGAGCCTGCATCGCCTGAGATAGCGGCGGTCATGCCCGGCTCCGAGCCCTTCGCCTCGCGCACCGGGGACGACACCCCCCTCCCCCCCCCTTCGGGCCTTCGCCGCATCCGCAGACCCGGCTCACGCTTGCCTTCGGTCTGCTCGATCTCCAGCGCATAGCCGGGCAGTGCGTTGCGTTCGGCGATCTTGGCGATCTCGAACTTGAAGCGGCGATAGGGGCCTTCGGCGCCCGATTTCTCGAACAGCGTCGGCATGGAGATGGCGAAGCCCCCCTCCCCTGCCCCGCCGGCGTGTTTGCGGGCGACCTTGTAGAGCCAGCGTTCGCGCCCGCCGGTGATGTCGAAATAGGCGCGGTCGATCGACAGGACCCCGCCGTTCATCAACACGCCTTCGTAGAACCAGCTCGACAGCTCGATCGTCATGCCGCGCGACCGCTCGGTCTTCTCGTCGACGAGTTGCGTCCAGCCGTCGAGCCAGCTGAACGTCGCCTCGCGGCGGTTCTCCGCACGAATGTTGGTCTTGACGGTGGTCGACACCAGCCGGTCGAGCGCCTGCCCCAGCAACTCATAGGCGCGGCCCGTCGGCTGACGCCCGATCGCGCGGAGCAGGTCATAGGGCATGAGGTGCAGCTTGCGCGGCACGTCGTTGATCCCACGCCGCGCCATGTCGGCCAGCACCGACGCGCAATAGATCAGGATGTCGGCATCCCAGATCGTCGCCATGCCGTAATCGGGATTGCCAGAGACATGGACCCACAGCTTGCCGTCGGGCGACCGATAGTCGATCGGCTTGACCCGCTTGGACTTGGCGAGGCTGAAGAACGGGCGTTCCATCATCTCGCGCTGGTCGCGCAGCGGCAGGTCCGCCAGATAGGGGAGGAAGAGGTCGAACTGCTCGCCGCCTTCCTTGCGTTCGCTGCCGCTCATCGAAAGTTTCCCCGGGGAAACAAGGCGCCCCGCCGCCATTCAACCACGGTGTTTCCCCGGGGAAACATCACCGGCTCAGCCCCTGACCCGTCGCTTCCAGATGCGTCAGAGCCCTGCGAACCGCCTCCAGAATTTCCTCGGTATTTGCACCAGACCCGGCGTGAAGACGCAGGGTGACGCCCTGCCGGTTGGTCGACTGGATCGACAGCATCTCGCGGCCATAGCGGCTGACATGGCGATAGCGCTCGGCACCGCGGTCCTCGCCCGACAGCATCTTCGAGGCGTTCAGCAACCGACGAAGCACATCGGCGGCAGGGTAGGGGGGCTGCCCTGCCCTGCGCCGTGCCGCCTGTTCGCTCGCGATCTGCTTGGCCATGCGGATGATCGTATGGGCCTCGCCCGGGTCCTGCATCGCCTGCGCCAATGCGTAGCCGGGCTTGAGCTGGACTTCGCTTGGCGACGCGAAGGCTTCGATCACCGCATCGGGGATCGCCGCGACCTTGAGCATCTTGGACAACCAGCCCTTGGACAGCTTCAGTCGCTCGGCCATCCGCGTCTGGTGATTGCCGTAATGGGTCTGCAGCGCGGCGAGGTAGTTGCGCGCCCGCTCCAGGTCGGTAACATCGGCACGCGCGCGATTTTCCAGATCGGCGAGCCGGAACGCGGCCTCGTCGTCGAGATTCGCGATCTGCGCTACGAACATCATGTCGGGATAGTTGTTCGCGCGGAGCCAACTGATCGACCAGTGGCGCCGCGTGCCCGCGATCACCTCATAGTCATGATCCGGATCGCCCTCGATCCGACGGACGACTGCGGGGACCTTCTGCCCGCCCTCGGCGACGATCGAGTCGATCAGTTCGCGACAGCTTTCCTCGGTCAGATAGGCATAGTTGCGCGCATTGCCCGGCCAGATCCGCACGCGCGCCGGGTCGAGCAGCAACTGCGTAACCTGCCGGACCTCGCCATTGGCGACGCGTGCCAGGGCGGACTCGCGGCCCAGCAACGTGGTTCCGCGAATGCGATCGGCGGCCGGGTCACGCGCAGGAGCCGGTTCGGGGGCAGCATTTTCCTCCGCAAGGAGCGCGGCCAGATAATCGGATTGTTTACGCGCCAAGAAACACCTCCGCGGCGGGACATATGCAGAACGAGGCCCTGTAGGAAAGAGGGTTCACGGAGTCAGGCCGCGGCATGGATCACCGCCTCCTCGCTTGCGGGTTCGATCCGGCCCCAGCTCTGGCGGACCAGTTGCTCGACCTGACGCATCGCCTCATCCAGATTGGCGCGACTACGCTTGTGCGTCTTGGGCGTGCCGATCGGCTTGTCCAGTTCATAGACGGTCATCATCCGCATCGCCGCATGGCTGATCTCGGCGGACTCGAGGATCGGCACGGGCAGCAGGGCAGGGCCGAAGCTCTGCTCCATGATCGCGCGGACCATCGCGTGGCTGGGGTCGTTGCCGTCGAACTTGGAGCAGATCAGCCGGACGAACTGGTAATCCACCGCGATCCCCGCGCCGGTAAGCTGGTGGAGCACCTGATCCATCATCGACAGGAACTGGACGGTCGAGCAGAAGTCGGGCGTCGTCGCGGCGAGCGGCACGAGCAGCGCATTGGCCGCCTGCATCACCGCCAGGCTGATCGTGCCCAGCGCGGGCGGCGGATCGAGCAATACCACGTCATAGTCGCGCGCCAGCTCGGCCAATCCGCGCTTCAGCTTGCGGAATCGAGCGGCGAGTACCGACCCGCCATCGCTGCCCGCAGCCGCCAGCTCATATTCGACGTCGAACAGCTCGAGATTCGAGGGAATGAGGTCGACATTGGGCCATGGGGTGGGTTTCACGGCATAGGCGAGGTCGGTTTGGGTCGGATCGATCGACAGATAGGGGTAGAGCGTCTCCTCGCGGGTGACGTTGAAATGCGGGTTGAAGCCGAACAGCGTCGTCGTCGTCGCCTGGCTGTCGCAATCGACGACGAGGACGCGGTAGCCCTGGACCGCGAAATAATGCGCGAGGTGGGTGGTCACCGTCGACTTGCCGACGCCGCCCTTGAAATTCTGCACCGCGATGATCGCGGGAATGTCGAGCGGCGCACGCGCCGGGGATGCCCCCAGCACCTCGCGCATTCGCAGCATCTGCTCGACGGTATAGCCCAGCCGACGGCCATTGTCGGTAATCGGGGCAGGGGGCAGGCGCCCATCTTCCTCCGCCATCCGGATCCGGTTGGTCGAACAGCCGAGCAGCTGCGCGACCTCCGCGATGCCGAACCGGACGTTCAACCCCTTGCGGCTTTCGGGCAGAAACGCCTTACGCCGCAACCGCTCGATCATCCGCTCGCCCGCACTCGCCAGATCACCGATCTGCGACAGCATTGCATGCTCTTCCGCCACCCCAAATATCCCTTGAAGCTTTTGCGATTGAGGGATGGCAAAATGCGTTCAATTTCGCAAGGTAAAGCTTAACAAGATGCCTAAGTTCGCGCGATCGGTTTGGCGCTTGTAATGTTTCCCCGGGGAAACAGCCGGGTCTTTCACCTTGCACCGGCGGTTTGAAATGCCGGGCGTCAAATATGCCGACCCGCCATCCACAGCGCCATCGCGATCATCATCAGATTCTCGGTCAGCGACAGGAAGCCGAGCGGTACGTTGCTGCCCCCGCCGATGCAGGCGCATTTGAGTTCGCGGCGGTCGATGTAGACCGCCTTGAGCACCGACACCGTGCCGACGCCCCCGATGAAGAGCGCAATTGGCACCGACAGCCAGTTCAGCACGCCCGCGATCATCAGTACGCCCGCCAGCCCTTCGGCAAAGGGATAGACATAGGAATAGGGGACCCAGCGCCTGGCGAGCAGGTCGTAGTTCAGGAACATCGTCGCGAAGCTCTCGACATTCTGGAGCTTGAGCAGTGCCAGCACCGCCATGCTGAACGCGATGAACCATTCGACCGCGCGCATCGTGAAGGGCGTGGCATAGACCGCCTGGCTCGCCGCGAGCGCCATCAGCGCGGTTATCGTAAATAGCGCGGCCACCGGGCGGTAGCTGGTCGCCTTGGGATCGGCGACCGGCTTGCCGAAGAAGCGGCGCAGATCGTCATAGCCACCCACCCGTTCGCCCCCGATGAAGACCTGCGGCGTGGTCTTCACGCAGTGATCGGCCTTGAAGGCGTCGGTTTCCTCGCGGGTGCGCAGCCAGTGATCCTCGACCGCATAGCCATGTCGCCGGAGAAGGTCGCGCGCCTTCAGGCCGTAAGGGCAGGTGTGCGTGGGCATCACCATACGATAGAGGATCGCGGTCTTGGGGGTGGCGGTCGCCGTCATCGTCTCCGGTTCGGTTCCGACGCTCATATGGCATCCGTACCATGGTACGGAGTCAAGCCGCCCCGACAAGAAAAGGATCGCGCATCCGACGATCGCCACGTACCAAGCGTCACGCGATAGAAATATTTTGACCAAAGCGGGACGCAGTACCCCACGATCGCGTCTTTTGGCGCCATGCTGCATGCGCTAACTGCCGGAAGGCGTTCGTCTCTATTGTGGACGGCCAGGACTTTTTGGTTTTCCATCCGCGCGGAAGGCCAGCAGTAATTTGAAAGGGGCGTACATGCATAACCAGATTGTTCCGGTCATCCTGTCCGGCGGATCCGGCACGCGTCTCTGGCCGATGTCGAAGCCCGAAATGCCCAAGCAGCTCCTCGCGTTGACCAGCGACGAGACGATGCTGCAGCTGACCGCGCGGCGCGCGCATTCGGATGGCTTCGCCGCTCCGATCGTGGTGGCGGGACAGCGTCATGCCGATCTGGTCGAGGCGCAGTTGACCGACGCGGGCACGCCTCCGCAGGCGCTGATCCTCGAGCCGCTGGCGCGCAACACCGCGCCCGCCATCGCGCTGGCGGCGCTCGCCGCAAAGCCGGAAGAGGTGCTGCTGGTGATGCCGTCGGATCATGTCATCGCCGATCTCGACGCCTTTCATGCCGCGATCCGCGCCGCGCTGCCGATGGTGGCGAAGGGTTGGTTGGCGACCTTCGGCATCACGCCGGATGCGCCCGAAACCGGCTATGGCTGGATTCAGGTCGGTGACGCGATCGCGCCGGGCGTCCATCAGGTCGCGCGTTTCGTCGAGAAGCCGCGGCTGGAGCGCGCCGAGGCCATGCTGGCACAGGGCGGATTTGCCTGGAATGGCGGGATCTTCCTGTTCCGCGCCGACCGCTATCTCGAGGAACTGGGCCAGCACGCGCCCGAGATGCTGATCGCGGCGGAAAAGGCGATGAAGGCCGCCAGGCACGACGGCAAGCGCATCGTCCCCGACGAGGCCGAATTCGCCGCTTGTCCGTCCGACTCGATCGACTATGCCGTGATGGAGCGCGCCGACCGCGTCGCGGTGGTGCCGGTCGCGATGGGCTGGAGCGATGTCGGGAGCTGGGACGCGCTGCACGCGATCAGCGAGCTGGACGGGCTGGGCAACGCGCATCGCGGCGAAGTGCTGGCGATCGATACGCAGAACTGCCTGATCCGGACCGATCGCGTGCGCGTCGCGGCGGTCGGGGTGAAGGACCTGATCGTCGTCGCGAGCGGCGACGACATCCTGATTCTGCCGCGCGGGCGCAGCCAGGACGTCAAGAAGCTGATCGAGGCGATGAAGCGCTGAGTTCCGGTTCCTCCCCATGCCGGGGAGGAGTGGCCTTCCCACCATATCGAATAGCCCCCATAACCCCTCCGTACCTCAGTACGGAGGGGTTATGTCCGACTGGACCATTGCCGGACTGGCGCGCGAAGGTGGCGTCGGGGTGGAGACGATCCGCTATTACCAGCGGCGCGGACTGCTCGCGACACCCGCCCGGCCGGAAGGCTCGGGATCGGGCGGGGGCATCCGCCGCTATGGCGACGGCGATGTCCGGCGGTTGCGCTTCATCCGCGCGGCGCAGGCGGCGGGATTCACCCTGGATCAGATCGCCGAGTTGCTGGCGCTCGACGCGACCGACGGGCGCGAACGCGCACGGACATTGGCGCAGGAGCGGGTCGCCGCACTGGACCGCCAGATCGCCGAGCTGGAGCGCGCGCGCGATTCGCTTCGCAAGTTGGCGGCGGAGTGCGGCAGCGGGTCGGCCGGGCCGTGCCCGATCCTGACGTCGTTCGACCGATAGCGGCTCGTCAGGCGGGCAGATAGCCCGCCCTGGTGAGGAAGGCGTGCAACGAATCCGGGAAGGATCGAAAGTGGGTGATATGTCCTGCGGGACAGCCGTGATCGGTCCACGCCGAGACGGGAAGGTCGCACGGTTCCCATATGTTGCGCCCATGCTCGTAATGCTTCAGCATCTCCGCCCAGGCCTGCCGGAATCGGCCCGCGCGCGCGGCATCGGCGACATAGGCCGCGCAGGCGCCGTTGCGATCCGCCCGACGCGACAGGCAGATCGGCCTTAGCCGAGCCATGTCGGCCACGAATATCGGCCGCAGAGCCGGGTCTCGGCTTTCGTCGACGACGCGGCCGTCCCGTACCGTGAAAATCCGTGGCGGCCGGGGCGTGCAGGCGTTGCAGCCGAATGCGCTGTCGAATCCGGCATCCTGCAGGATCAGGTCGATCTTGCCGTCTCCCGACACGTCGCGCGGGCGATCGGCAATCTCGCCCTGCACCCGCCCGCCATCGGGGCGTTGGATGGGAAGGATCCGGTAGCCTGCGCGATCGGGCACCATCACCTGCGCCGTCAGGTCGCCGCCCGAGCCACCCGACTGGCTCTCCACGATCAGGCCGGGTCGGGGATCGTCACGCCCGAAGTGGACGACCGCTATCCGCGCATAGCTGCTTTGCGGATCGGTCTCGACCGACACCGGGGCGATACCCGGCGCCCGGACGGTCACCAACGCCTGGTTGTTATAACCTTCGAAAGCGCATGTGCTGTCGCCCACCGGCCGGGTGGGGCAGGGGAGTGCCTCGACATGGACGGACACGCCGCCCGAAGTGAAGTCGATCGGTGCCTTGCGATAGGCATTCCAGGTCTGGAACATGCCCATCGGCACCGGCGCGGCCCCGATCGACAGCGCGGCAAGCGGCAGCATGAAACGCATGGTATCCCCCCGACCGGATGACGCACACAGGATGCGCCGACGTGCGATCCACGGCAAGGGGACGCGGGGATATCGACCGTCACCGCCAGGGCGACGGAACCAAGCCCTGCGCCCGCCGCTATTCGCCGCATGGCCGATCATGACGACAAGCCCGCCCCCGCCGCCACCCATCGCGCGGTGCCCAGCGGCCGCATCGCCCGCGCCGGGGCCTTTGGCCGTCTGGCGGGCGGGGTCGCGGGTGGAATGCTGGCCGAGGGCGCGCGTCGGCTCGCCAGTGGCGAGCGGCCCAGACTCGGCGACCTGATCCTCACCCCCGGCAACGCCGCGCGGGTCGCCGACCGGCTGTCGCACCTGCGCGGCGCGGCAATGAAGCTCGGGCAGATGATCTCGATGGACGCGGGCGACCTGTTGCCGCCCGAGCTGCAGACCATCCTCGCGCGGCTGCGCGACCAGGCCTATCGCATGCCGCCCGCCCAGCTCGACAAGGTGCTGCGCGCCGAATGGGGTGCCGACTGGCGACGCCGTTTCCGGCATTTCGAGGCGTCGCCGATGGCCGCCGCCTCGATCGGGCAGGTTCACCGCGCGACCTTGCCCGATGGGCGGGTGCTGGCGATCAAGGTCCAGTATCCCGGTGTGCGCGACAGTATCGGGTCGGATGTCGACAATGTCGCGACGCTGCTCCGCGTCTCCAACCTGATCCCTCCGTCGATCGACCTCAAGCCGCTGCTCGAGGAGGCCAAGCGCCAGCTCGCCGACGAAGCCGACTATATCCGCGAGGCCGATCGCATGAAGGCCTATGGCGAGCGGCTGGCGGGGGATACGCGCTATGTCGTGCCGCAGCCGGAGCCGTCGCTGACCACGCCGCTGGTGCTGGCGATGGACTTCATCCCCGGCCAGTCGATCGAGACGCTGGTCGAGGCGGATCAGGACAGGCGCGACGCCGCGATGACCGCGCTGATCCAGCTCGTGCTGCGCGAGCTGTTCGACTTCGGCATGATGCAGACCGATCCCAATTTCGCCAATTACCGGTGGCAGCCGGATAGCGGACGACTGGTGCTGCTCGATTTCGGTGCGACGCGCGACGTGCCTCCCGAGACGGTCGCCTCCTATCGCCGGTTGATCGAGGCGGGGCTGGCGCACGACCGCGACCGGATTCGCGAGATCGCGGTCGAGACGGGTTTCCTGGGCGAGGCGGCGGTCGCCGCGCACCGCCCGGCGGTCGACCGGATCATCGCCGCGATCGACGACACCATGGCGCGGCCGGGGCCGTTCGACTTTGGCGACCGCGCCTTCGTGCCGGTGGTGCGAAAGGAAACCCGTGCGATGATCGCCGACCGCGACACCTGGCACGTGCCGCATGTCGAGACGCTGTTCGTCCAGCGTAAGATCAGCGGCAGCGCGCTTCTATGCGCGCGATTGAAGGCCAGGGTCGATGTGCGCGGACTGGCGGCCGAAGCGATCGGGGCTGGTTGAATATCGGGCGTGAAACAGGCATATAGTGTGCAAGGAGTGTGCACATGCTTGCCGCGTTTCTCGACGATATCCGCGATCACGACATGATCGCCCCGCGCCGCATGGCCGAGCGGCTGCGCCTGCCGCTGACCCGTCTGGCCAAGCTGGCGCAGGTCAACCGCAATACGATGGCGGCCAAGCCGGGCAGCCCCGCGGTGCAGGAGCGGCTGGGCGAGATCGCGCGGATCATCGCGCGCGCGGCCGAATTGTCGGGCGACGAGGGGCGGGCGATCATCTGGTTCCGGCACCAGCCGCTGCCCGGCTTCGGCAAGACGCCGGAGCAACTGGTCGAGGACGGTCAGGCCGCGCTCGTGCTGCGCGATCTCGATCGGATGGCCGAGGGTGTTTATTCGTAACGTCTTCGTCTCTACGTCATGTCCTATCTCCTTCGCCCTCTTGCCTGTTCGCTCTGGCGGATGCTGGCGATCCGTTACCAGCGGGATCCCTGGTCGGGGGAGGGGGCGCGGCTCTATGGCGGCCGCTGGAACCCACCGGGACAGCCCGCGCTCTATCTGGGCACCGACCACGCCACGGCCATCGCCGAATATTATCAGGGCCTTGCCAAGCCAGGCACGCTCGCACCCTATAGGCTCGCGGCAAGCGCCATCGCCGACCTGACCGATGGACGAGGGGGCGCGATCGACCAGGCGGTCGCCGAGGCGATGGCCGCGCCCTGGAAGCACATCGCCGAGATCGAGCGCGGCACTCCGCCAAGCTGGACGCTGGCCACCGCGCTGATGGGGGAAGGGGCGGAGGGCGCGCTGGTCCCCTCCGCGCAGAATCCGGGCGGCACCGCGCTGGTGCTCTGGCGCTGGTGTCGCAAGGGGCGCACGGGGGAGGGGGCCGAACTCGAATTGCTCGACCCGGACGGATCGCTGAATCTTCATCATTGAAGACAACGGCTTGGCGCGAAGTCATCATCAAGATGACACGTTTTTCACCAAGATAGCGTCAAACTTCCCTCAAAACGTCATCAGTCCGCAATCATCGGACACCAAGGGATCGGCGCATAATCCTTTGGGGGGAATCCATATCATGACGTCCATCAACTCGCGTTTCGCGGGGCGGCTGGTTGCATCCAGCGTTCTGGCGCTGCTGCTTGCCAGCCCCGCCTTTGCCGCCGATCCGGAACCGGCCAGGACGACGGCGCCCGACGACCAGAAGACGACCGAAAATGGCGCGCTGAGCGAGGTCATCGTCACCGCGCAGAAGCGGCCCGAAAGCCTGCAGAAGACGCCGATCGCCATCTCGGTCCTGTCCGCCGACGACCTGAAGAACCGGCACGTCCAGTCGCTCGTCGACCTTCAGGACGGTGCGATCCCGTCGCTTCGCGTCGCGCCCTTCTATTCGCGCAACTCGGCGCTCATCATGAACATCCGCGGTATCGGTGTGCTGGCCGACAGCAACCAGCCCGCGCGCGACCAGGGCGTCGGCGTCTATATCGACGGCGTATATCTGGGGCGGGCGCAGGGGCTGGGCACCGCACTCTACGATATCGAGAGCATCGAGGTGCTCAAGGGTCCGCAGGGCACGCTGTTCGGTCGCAATACCGAGGGTGGCGCCGTCAGCATCGTGACCAAGAAGCCGACCGGCGAATTCGGCCTGTCGGCGACCGCCGGGATCGGCAATTTCGGCGCGCACAAGATCGAGGCGCACCTCAACCTGCCCGGATGGCACGATTTCAGCGTGAAGCTGGACGGTATCATCACCAAGCGGGGCGGCCTGGTCGGCAACCCGCTGCCCGGCCAGTCGGACTTCAACGCCTTCGACCGGCATGGCGGGCATGTCGAGGTGCTGTGGAAGCCGCAGGATGGCGTCAGCGCCGACTATGCCTTCGATACCTCCTATGACGCCTCGACCCCGCTCTATCTCCAGTCGATCACGGCGGGCACGCTGGCCCGCGCTCCCGCGCTGCCGCTTCAGCCCGACCGGGTGCGGACCGCGAGCATCGGCGTGCCGCAGCAGGAAAGCATCGGGAAGACGCATGGCCATCGCCTGACGCTCGGCCTCGACCTCGCGCCGGGGCTTCAGTTGAAGTCGATCACCGCCTATCGCGAGCTCGACCAGGGCCAGTATGACAATGGCAGCTTCAACACCTCGACCTACAAGCCGAATAGCAGCTTCAGCCGCTACAGCCTGGCGGGGTTCCGCCAGAACCAGTTCAGCCAGGAGATCCAGCTCATCGGCGATACCCCGCGCCTGAAATATGTCGCGGGCGCGATGGCCTATCGCGAACATAGCGCGGACAATGCCCAGGCGTTCAATACGATGGTCTGGAACGGCGACGGCACCGCCGCGACCGTCGCGACCTACAATATCGCGACCGTGCCCTTCGACCGCGCCAGCCGGATCACGACGCGCAGCATCGGCGCGTTCGGCCAGGCGACCTGGACCCCGGCGATCGCCGAGGACCGGCTGCACGTCACGGCGGGCGCGCGCTACACCCGCGACATGAAGAAGGGGCAGCTCTACATCGTCAACGGCAAGACGCCCAATGTCGACGGTGTCATCGCCCCGCGCACGCTGGACGCGAGCTGGTCGCGCGTCGATCCGCTGGTCACGCTCGCCTATGACGTGACGGACGCGGTGCATGTCTATGGCAAATGGTCGGAGGGATATAAGTCGGGCGGCGCCAATTCGCGCTCGCTGCGCTATGCGCCGTTCAACCCCGAGACGCTGTCGATGTTCGAAGTCGGCGCCAAGACCGAATTCCTCGACCATCGCGCCCGCCTGAACCTCGCCGCCTATACGGGCGCGTACAAGGCGATCCAGATCGACTTCCAGGCGAATTATCTCCAGGTCGATGCGCAGGGCAATCTGCTCCAGACCAACCGCACGACGATCGAGACGACCAACGCGCCAGGCACCGGCCGCGCCAAGGGGATCGAGGCGGAACTGACCTTCGCGCCGATGACCGGGCTGACGCTGGGCGCCAGCTATGCCTATAACGACGTGACCATCCCGGCGACGGTCAACCCCTTCCCGCAAGGGTCGACCGGGGTGATCGTGACGACGCCGATCAGGATCTATCCGGTCTATACGCCGGCGCACGCCGCCAGCGGGTCGATCGACTATGACCGGCCGATGGGCGATTATGGCCTCGTCGCGCATCTCGACGGCAATTACGACAGTGGCTTCTATATCAACTATAACGACCCCGCGCCGGGCGTGGCGCAGCCCAAGGGCGATCCGGGCTTCGTCGTCAACGGTCGGGTGGGCGTGACCGACATCGCGCTGAACGGCACCGGCGCGACGCTCAGCATCTCGGCCTGGGCGCGCAACCTGCTGAACGAGCAGCATCTGTTCTACAAGTCGCTGAACACGCTGACCGGCCTGTCGGGCTTCTTCAACGAACCGCGCACCTATGGCCTCGAAGCCACGGTGAAGTTCTGATGCGCGCCGGAATCGCCATCGCGGCGATGCTGTCGGTGCCGATGGGGGCGGGGGCTTTGGCCTCCACCTCCGCGCCGGTGGCCGTGCCCGCCCATGTCCGCGTGCTGCCGCTCCAGGGCGGGCACAATTTCCGCGACCTGGGCGGCTATCGCACCACGGACGGGCGGATGGTCAAATGGGGGCTGCTCTATCGCTCGGGGCAGATGCACGACCTGACCCCGGCGGATTATGCCTATCTGCAGACGCTGGGTATCCGCACCGTCTGCGACTTTCGCGACACGCGCGAGCGTAGCGGTCAGCCGACCGACTGGCCCGCGGGTCAGGCCCCGCGCATCCTGAGCGACGACTATGCGCTCGACATGAGCGCGATGATGTTGCCCGGCGACCCCGCGACCTGGACGCAGGGTCAGGTGGTGACCGCGATGACCGCCACCTATCCGAAGCTGCTCGACCAGTTCCGGGGGCAATATGCCCGGATGTTCGCCGAACTGCTGGCAGGCCATGCGCCGCTCGCCTTCCACTGCACGGCGGGCAAGGACCGGACCGGCGTCGCGGCCGCGCTGCTCCTGTCGGCGCTGGGCGTGCCGAGGGCGACGATCGTCGAGGACTATCTCCTCTCCAACCGGCATATGGCGCCGCTGCCCGCCAATGCGGGCGGCTTCTGGGCGAAGCTGTCGCCCGAGGCGGCGCGCGCCTTTGCCGGGGTCGACCGCCGCTATATCGACGCGGTGTTCGCGACGATCGATCGCCATCCGGGCGGCATGGCGGGCTATCTCAAGCAGGAGATGGGGCTAGGCCAGCCGGAAATCGCCCGGTTGCGGGCGCTGTACCTGACGGCGAAATAATCGGGAGAGAGCGGCCTGTCGCCATGTGGACAGGCCGCTCGTCACGAATCAGCGGCAGATCCGCACCCGTTCCCAACCGCGATATTCGGTCCAGCACCGATAATGCGGGCGGTAGGGCCGATAGGGGCGGTAACCATAGCCATCGCCGTAGCCGCTCCCGGCCCAGCCATAACCGCCCCGATACCCGTCCCAACGTGGCGGTGGGGGCGGCGGTGGAGGGGGTGGCGGCGGAGCGCCCCAGCCGGGCGGGGGCGGGGGAGGTGGCCCCCATTCCTGCGCCTGCGCGCTCACGCTCAATCCCAGGGTCGCGATCACCAGACCGCTGACAACGATACGCGTCACCTTCATGACTGGTCCCTCCATGCCCATCGATCGGGCATGGGGCGGGTATAGAACGGAGTCGCCTTCGGGAGGCTGAATGGGGTTGTTCTGTGCCGTTCAGCTTACCCGACCGGCGGATACCGGTATGATGACACCAACGTCACGTAACCGTCACTTAAACCTCATCGCCCCGTAACAATGCGGCCCCACGGGGGGCGGGGAAGGACCGGCGCCGGGGAGGGTGTCGGCGCGACCATTCCCAGGGGGAGCATCATGCACGCCATTCGTTCCGGCATCCGCGGTCTCGCGGGGGCCTCGCTCATCGCATTGGGCTTCGCCGCCCTTCCCGTATCGGCCGAAGTCGATAGCGCCGCGACCGCGGGTGTGCCCGCCTCGGGGCCGATCCTGTCGGGGCGGATCTATGACGCGACCGGGGTCGCGCTGCCCGGCGCGCGGATCGTCGTCGAGGGGACGGGGGTGCAGACCACCACCAACCTGCAGGGCGAGTTCAGCGTCGTCACCCCCGATGTGGCGGGCGACGTCACGCTGCTGATCGACTATCTCGGTCGCGCGGCCGTCACCCGCGTCGTCGCGGCGGTCGATCGTGGGCGCGACGTGTCGATCACGCTTCCCGCCGCCAGTGGGGAGGATAGCGACATCGTCGTCACCGGCGCCTCGCTGCTCGACAACACCGCGCGCGCGCTCAACCAGCAGCGGACCGCCGACAACACCGTCACGATCATCTCGGCGGACGCGATCGGTCGCTTCCCCGATCCCAACATCGCCGAGGCGCTGCAGCGCGCGCCGGGCGTCGGGATCGAACGCGATCAGGGCGAGGGCCGCTATATCAACGTGCGCGGCGCGCCGAGCGAGTGGTCGGCCGTCTCGGTCGACGGCATCCAGATCCCCTCGGTCGACCCGACGACGCGTGCGGTGGACCTGGACACGCTGCCCTCCGACATCGTCGCCAATCTGGAGGTGACCAAGTCGCTGCTCCCCTATCAGGATGCCGATTCGATCGCTGGCGCGGTCAATATCACCACCCGCTCGCCCTTCGATCGCAAGGGCTTCGCGCTGACCGGCATGGCGGGTGCCAGCTATAACCAATATGGCAAGGGCAGCGACTATCGCGCATCGACGGCGGTCAGCGACACCTTTGGCCCCGACCGCCAGTTCGGCCTGCTGCTCTCGGGCAGCTATTCGATGACGCATCGCCGCCCCGACAATGTCGAGAACACCTGGAGCCAGACCCCCGCGGGGCTGCGCGTCACCGAGACGCTGTTCAAGGACTACGACACCAAGCGCCAGCGGATCGCGGGCACGGGCGCGTTCGAATGGCGTCCCTCCGACGCCACCCATGCCTGGGTGCGCGGCACCTATGCCCGGTTCGAGGATGACGAATTCCGCGACCGGATCGGTATTTTGTGGAGCGAGGGCACGTTGCAGTCGGGTTCGACCGACCGTGCGGCCACGTATCGCAACACCCGCATCGAGAAGCAGGTCCGCCACCGCAAGCAGGTGAACGAGATCTGGTCGGCGACGGCGGGGATCGAGCAGCGGCTGGGCGAGGGGACGATCCGCGCCGATGTCGCCTATAGCGAGAGCGCGCAGACCTATCCGCGTCGCGACGAGCTGCTGTTCCGCTCCTCGCTTCGCCCGACATTGTCCTACGACTTCGCCGATGCCGATCTGCCCAGCTATTCGCTGTTCACCTCGAAGGAGCATCTCCAGACCGGCACCTATTCGTTCCGCGAAAACGCCTATCGTTCGAACACCACCAGGAATGACGAGCTGACGCTGGCGGTCCGGTCCGACCTGCCGGTGGGCGATACGGTGACCTTCTCGACCGGCGGCAAGTATCGCGCACGGCACGTCGACGCCGATGAGGAGCGGTTCCGCGATCGCCGTGCGTCGGCCGCGCCGTCGCAGACCCTGGCCGGGCTGCTGTCCGACGAGGATTCGCGCAATTTCGGCTATGATCTGGGCAAGCGTTTCGACACCGGGCTGGCCGATGCCTATTTCGACGCGACCAAGGCCGCGTCCGAGCGTCGCCTGCCGCAGTCGCTGACCGCCGATTATACCGCGGAGGAGAAGATCCTCGGGCTGTTCGGGATGGCGAAGTACGTCAAGGACGGCACGACGCTGATCGCGGGTCTGCGCGTCGAGACCACCGATTTCGAAAGCAGCGCGCCAAGCGTCTCGCGCACCGGCGCGGTCACCAATGCGCGGGGGCATAACAGCTATGCCGATATCTTCCCCAATCTGACGCTGCGCCAGGCCTTTACGCCCAATCTGATCCTGCGAACGGCGCTGAGCCGGGCGATCAACCGTCCCAATTTCCCGCAGATCGCCCCGCGCGTGCTGGAGACGAGCGAGGGCAATACGGTGCGCGTCGAGTTCGGCAATCCGGACCTCAAGCCCACCCTGTCGAACAATGTCGATGCGGGGCTGGAATATTACATCCGGCCGCTGGGCGTGATCTCGGTCAACGGCTTCTACAAGGACCTGTCCGACTATCGCTACACGCTGACCAGCACGGGGGTGTATAACGGCGTGGGCGGGGCGATCCTCAGCCGCCCGGTCAATGCGCGGCGCGGCGAGCTCTATGGCGTCGAGCTCAACTGGCAGCAGCATCTGAGCTTCCTGCCGGGTGTGCTGAGCGGCTTCGGCGTGTTCGCCAACTATACCTATACCAAGGGCAATGCGACGTTCGATACCGCCTATGCGGGGCGTAGCCGCTTCAAGCTGCCGGGCCAGTCGACGCATATGTGGAATGCCAGCGTCTTCTACGAGCGGGGGCCGGTGAACCTGCGCGTCGCCTATACCAAGCGCAGCGACTATCTGGACGAGATCAACGCCGACAATCCCGCGCTCGACCTCTATTGGGAGGGGCGCGGCCAGCTCGACGTGACGGGCAGCGTTCAACTCGCCAAGGGCATCAACCTGTTCGCCGAGGGCAAGAACCTGACCAATACGCCGGGCGTGCGCTATTTCGGCGAGCGCTTCCGCACCTATGAATATGAGAAGTTCGGCTACACCGTCTTCGGTGGCGTGCGGGTGAAGCTGTGAGGGGCGCGCTCCTCGCGCTGCTGCTCGCGGGATGTGCGAGCGTGCCGGTGGCGACGCCGACAGCCGACGCGCCGGTCGTCGCGGCCAGTGCCGAGACCGATCCGGTCGACAGCGTCGCCGATGCGGCGGACGATCCCGCCATCTGGCGCAACGCCGCCAACCCGGCGGCCAGCCTGGTCATCGGCACCGACAAGAAGCTGGGCATCCATGTCTATGACCTGAAGGGTCACCGGTTGTCCTTCACCCCCGCCGCGCGGCTCAACAATGTCGATCTGCGCGAGATGGCGGGCGGGCGCGTGATCGTCGCGGCGAGCGATCGGGCGGACAAGGCGAACGCGCATGTCGCGCTGTTCACGCTGGATACCGCCGAGCGTCGGCTGGTGCCGATGGGGCGCTATCCGGTGGGTGCGGGCGAGGCTTACGGCATGTGCCTGTGGACCCGTGCGCGCGACAAGGCGCTGTTCGGCTTCGTCGTGCTCAAGGACGGGCGGATCGATCAGCTGCGCATCGACCTGTCCGCCGCCACCCCGCGCGTTCAGACGCTGCGGAGCATGAAGCTGGGCAGCCAGGCGGAGGGGTGCGTGGTCGATGACCGGACGGGCACACTCTACGTCGCCGAGGAGGATGTCGGGCTGTGGCGCTTCGCGGCCGATCCCGCCGCGCCGACCACCGCGACGGCCATCGCCAAGGTGGACGGCCACACGCTCGTCGCCGACGCGGAAGGGCTGGCGCTCGCGCCCAAGGGGGCGAGGGGCGGCTATCTGGTCGTCTCCAGCCAGGGCGACAATGCCTATACGCTCTACCGCCTGCCGGGGGTGACCTATGCCGGTCGCTTCCGCATCGGCGGGGGGGCGATCGACGGGACCAGCGACACCGACGGTATCGAGCTGGCACTGGGCGATTTCGGGCCGGATTATCCCAGGGGGCTGCTCGTCGCACAGGACGGCGACAATGCGCCGGATACCCAGAACTTTAAATATGTGAGCTGGGCGAAGGTGGTCGGGGCGCTGGGGTTGTGAAGACCTTCTTCCCTCGCCCCTCGCAGAGGGGAGAGGGTTGCGCAGACTTGGTCTTTGCCCAAGCAAAGGCCTAGTCGGAGCTGGGTGAGGGGTGGGCGCGCGGAGCGCGCGCGAGCCTGCGGCTCGCTCAACCCCTCACCCAAGCTGCGCTAGCCAGCGAGCTGGCAAGCTTCGCTAACCCTCTCCCCTGTCCAGGGGAGAGGGAGCTTTGCGCGCCGACCGACTCGGTCACTCAATCGCGACTTGGTGACGACTTATCTGAATCACCGGGATTTTCCTCTTTCGTTCCGCGAGGCGGTGACTCATAGAATCGCCATGCCGATCGCGCGCGAACATCGCTGGCTCTATCCGATCGACTGGCGCGAATTGTCGGCCTTCATCCGGTTCGAGCGCGCCAAGGGGCGGTGCGAGCATTGCCGACGCCCGCATGGCCGTATCGTCCGGCATCTGGGCGACGGGCTGTGGTGGGACGAGGATCGGGGTGCGTGGCGCGACGACCGGGGCAGGCGGGTCCGGCCGCTCGGCATGGCGGAGGCGCAGTTCTGCCTCGACGGCATCGCCGCGCCCAGCCGGATGCGGACGACCCGCGTGATCCTGGCGAGCGCGCATCTGAACCACGATCCCGGCGACAACCGGCCACGCAATCTCGCCGCGCTGTGCCAGCGCTGCCATATGCGGCACGATGCGGGCGAGCATCGTCGGCGCCGGTGGCAAAACGCCTTTCGATTGCGGGCGATACGCGACCTGTTCGCCTGAATTGCGGGACGGGTCGGAGCCCCGCGTCGCTCCGTCGAATCGCCATTGCGCTTTACGGCCGATGCGGCATTATGACGGCATGTGGACCGGGCGGCTCATGGCCTCTCACACCCGTTTCATAAGCCTGGCCCGGCCCCCGGTTTCCCTTTTATCGGGAACCGGGCGCTTCTTCAGGGCCGGTGACGCTCCGGTCGTGATGGGACAGGCCCGACACGTCCTGCGCGAGAATCTGGCGGACGCCTTCGGCATAGGGTGGGCGACGGGTTGCCTGGTGTCGAATATGGTCGAACACCCGCCGCCAGCCGCGCGGCGTGGGCGAGGTGAAGGGCACCGCCAGCAGCACCAGCGCGCGCCACGCGATGCCGAGCGGGCCGACGCGCTTGCCGCTTTTGGTCACGGCGGACGATGCGACCAGGCTGGGCCAGCTCATGCCGAAATGGTCGAGCGACGCCTCGATATCCGATTCATAGCCACGGCCGACAAAGCCATTGGCCTCCTTCAGCGCGCCGACCGGGCGGGTATGCTTGATCGGCACCGCGTCGATGATCGCGAAACGGCGTTCCTCGGGATCGAGCGCGCTGCCCCAGATCAGGTCGATACCGCTTTCCCAGCCATAGTCGAACAGCGGCGCCACCTTCTCGAGCGCGCGGATCGCGAAGAAGGGGGCCATCATCTCGATATAGTTGACGTTGCGATAGCGGAGCAGCGGATTGCGCACCGTCCCGGCATAGGTGAAGTGACTGTCCCAGGTCAGCGCGGGCTGGAACAGGGTGAGACCGTTGTCGCGGCCCAGTTCGAACAACCGGCTGAGGCTGTCGGCATCGGTCGCGATATCGTCGTCGATCAGCGCGACATAGTCGTATTGCGTCAGGAAATCGCCATGCTGGTCGAGTACGGCCTTCCACCCCTGCACCTTGCTGCCGGGAATGTAGCAATGGAAGGTGCCGGGCACGTCGATGGGGCCGCTGGCCGGGTCGTAGGACGCGACGAGCAGATCGAAGCGCCGCGCCTCGGCGGGCGCCAGCCACTGCGCATGCAGACTTTTTCGACCCGCTCGCGTGACGACGAGGAAGCGGGACGTCGCCTTGCCGAGCATCAGCGCGTTTCCAACGATATCATGAGCCCCGATACCTCCCTGTGACGGTCCGTGCGTCGTGCTTTCCCCTCACGCGACGATCCCTGATATGTGCGATGGCGAGACGGTCAGACGGCAACCTGCGACTCCATCCGCTGGATGTGCGCGAGCAGTGCCGGATTTTCCCAGAAGCGCCGTTCGATATAGGTCTTGGCGACCTGCTTGAGCTTGTAGGCGGCCTTGCGCCGCAGATCGAGGACGCCGCAATAGTCGGCGATCTCGGGAAATTCGTCGATGACGGTCTGGTACGGACGATGCCAGTCCTTGCCCCAGGGGGCATAGGAGCCCTGCCAGGGACGCGGATTGGACATGAAGTGGACGATGGCGGGCTGCGCGATCGCCTCTAAGCCGTAACCCAGTACGAAACCCGGGAAATTCCAGCGGATCGACGCATAGTCGCGGCGACCATCGGTCACCTGGTTGATGATCGTCTGATCCTCGAAATGCAACGCGCGGGTCGCGTCGCTCATCCGGCTCAGCGCCTCGCGCGAGATGTCGGCCCAGGTCGAGCGGCGGACGCGGAAGACGCCGCTGTTGACGTAATTCTCGCCGAACGCGTCGATCTCGCCGCGCAGGTCGTCGTTCAGCCGGTTGATCGCGTCGAGATAGACCATCGGATCGCGCACCGCGCAAAGCCGCCCGTGCTGCGGCTGGAAGGCGAGGAGCGGGGTCAGGTCGGCGACGATCTGCGTGTCGCCGTCGAGATACAGGATCTCGCCATAGTCGGACGGCAGCATCTGATCGAGGAACATCCGCGCGTTCATGATGTGCAGCCCGCCCAGGAAATCGGGGGCGTGCCAGACATAGTCGATGCCCTTGGCGCGGCAGACATCGGCGATGCGACGGCTTTCGTCGCCCTGTTCGCGGCTGAGGTCGAACAGGAAGATGCTGCAATCCTCGGGGGCGAACCGGCGGGCCTGGATCGCGCTGACCAACGACTGAAACAGATATCCCTTGTTGGCGATATAGCAGACGCAGGATCGCGACGGGGAGGCGGTTAGACCCACGTAAATTCCTTTGCGACCGCTATGGGCTTGCCCCATTCGCAGCCGTTATTGCCCTGATACCCATGGATATGCCGGACAGGTCGCGACGTTCCAACCCTTTCGCGCCATGTCCTGTCGCTAATGCGACGATTACAAGCTCTTCATCCCCCCGCCTTTCGAAACCGCAACGGCCACGGCGCATTATAGACGGCTGAGGATAGCCGATCGGCCTCGCTTGACCACCGAATTTGGAGCGCACGCCGTTCCTGAAAGGGACGCTCCCCCGTGATAATGGCTGGCAATTTGCTGCAATGCGGTATAGCCGCCCAGCGTATCCGCTTCATTAACCATAAGATTCGGTTGGCGAGCTGATGACGGACGATCTGGTCCGACCGTGGCTTGGCCATGACGACGAAGGCGAACTGGCATGATCCGATATCAAGGATGCATAGGGCGCGGCTTTCGGTCCGTCGTGTCCGCCGCCCCGGCCGGGGTGCTGCTGGTCGCGCTGACCGGCACCGCCGCCTGTTCGGCCGCGCCGCCCAAATGCGCGCCGACGATCGACCTGCGTCGCTATGACAAGACGTTCGACGAGCCGTTCGACACGCTCGACGTGTCCGCGCGCGGTCCCGGCACGCGCTGGACCGCGCATACGCCGTGGAACGGCGATTTCGGCGAATCGAAGTTCGTCGATCCCGAACCGGGCTTCCCCTTCTCGACCGCGGGCGGCCTGCTTACCATCCACATGAAGCGCGACGCCCAGGGCAAGTGGCGCTCGGGGCTGTTGTCGTCGAGCGACTCCAAGGGCCAGGGCTTCATGCAGCGCACCGGCTATTTCGAGATGCGCGCGCAACTGCCCGAGGGGAAGGGGGTCTGGCCCGCCTTCTGGCTGGGGTCGATCGGCACGCCGGGCAAGCCGTCGCCCGAGATCGACGTGCTCGAACATTATGGCCGCGCGCCGGGCACCTTCCTGTCGACCACCCATTTGTGGACCGACGGCAAGAGCAAGGATCAGGGGCCGGTGGTCGTGCGCGTGCCGCCCGGCTCGCTGTACCAAGCGATGCATCGCTACGGCGTCAGCGTCGAGGCCGATGTCATCAACATCTTCCTCGATGGCCGCTCGGTCGCGTGCTTCCCGTCGAGTCCGGCCTATCTGCAACCCAAGATGCTGCTCATCAACCTGGGCGCGGGCGGGGGCTGGCCGATCGACGGGATGCCCGACGATCGGGAGATGAAGGTCGACTATGTCCGGGCCTATGTCCGGCGCTCGGAACGCTGAGCGGAGAACTGCACCATCGGCCCACGCGGCCATGGTGCGAACGGGATCGCGATCGATGAAAGTCCATGTCCACCTCAATTATGGCGCCAGCGAAGCCCGGTGGCGGCGCATGTTCGACGAAGGCCGGATGATCGGCATCAACGAGCGCGACCCCTATGGCTATCGCCGTGCCGAACCGCTGGTGACCAGCATGACCTCCTCGATCGAGCATGACGAGGGCCGGTTGGCGAAGCTGGCACGGCTCGGCATCCGCTGGGCGCTGGGCTTCGACTTCGTCCATGCCTGGCGCAACCGTGCTGCGATCCGCGCGGCCGATGTCGTCTGGACGCATACCGAATCGCAGCATCTGGCGATCAGCCAGTTGTTCGCGGCGCAGGGGGGCAGGCGCCAGGATCGCCCCAAGCTGCTGGCGCAGAGCGTGTGGCTGTTGGATCGGTGGGGCGGCTTCTCGGGGCTGCGCCGCGCCTATTACCGGCGCCTGATGCGGCAGGCGGACGTGCTGACCGTCCACTCGCGGCTGAACCTCGCGATGTTGAAGAAGGAGATGCCGCAGGCGCGCTGCGAGATGGTCCCGTTCGGGATCAACGCGACCGAGATGCATCCGCCGGTCCGCGACACCAGCAACCGGCCGCCGCGGATCATCGCGGTCGGGAACGACGTGCACCGCGACTGGCCGACGCTGATCGCGGCGGTGGCGGCGCATCCGGAATGGCATCTGCGGATCGTTTCGACCAAATGCCCGCCGACGCTGGCGGAAGGGATCCCCAATGTCGAGATCGCGGGCGTGTCGACCAATGACGATCTGAAGGCGCTCTACGCCAATGCGACGCTCGCCATCGTGCCGCTGGTTCCCAACAACCATGCCTCGGGAATCACCGCGTTGCAGGAAGCGGCGCTGGCGGGAATCCCGATGGTCGCGAGCGATGTCGGCGGTCTGCGCGACTATTTCGACGACAGCCAGGTCGCCTATGCCCGAAGCGGCGACTCCGAGGACCTGGCGCGGGTCATCGGCGCGCTGCTCGGCGATCCGGATCGTCGCTATAACCAGGCCTGCGCCGCGCAGGCGCGGATGGGACCCGAGGGACTCAGTTCCGAGGCTTTCGCCCGGCGCCATGTCGAAATTTCGCGCGAGTTGCTGAACGAGGTGCCGCGTCGCTGAGACGGTCCGCGCGGCTTCGCGACCAAATGGCTGAAAATGGTACAACTACAAGATAGGCCGACCGCCTGCAGCATTGTTTAACCTGGAGCACGTCGCCAAGGTCGAATTGAGCACCACTGTGGCTCATGCGATGCGAGACGAACGCGACAATCGTGGAAATTAACCCGGCCGCAACCGCCGCGGTGTGAATGGGACGGCAAAGAGGGCTAGCGTTATGTATCGAGCTCAGCAACTGAACGGGGGGATTCGTGTCCCGACCCGTCGACCTGCCAGTCACGTCAACGAGATCATTTTGCGATCGCTCGACATCATCGTCGGCGTCGTCGCGCTGATCTTGTTCGCGCCATTGCTTATCGCGCTTGGCATTGCGATCTATATCACCAGCCCCGGCCCGCTGATCTTCGCCCAACCGCGAATCGGCCGCAACGGGCGCGTGTTCCGCTGCCTGAAGTTCCGCACCATGGTGGTCGACGCGACCGAGCGGCTGGAGCATCTGCTCGCCACCGATCCCGCCGCACGCGCCGAATGGGCGCGCGATCACAAGCTGCGCAACGACCCGCGCATCACGCCGCTGGGCCGCTTCCTCCGCAAGAGCAGCCTCGACGAGCTGCCGCAGTTCTTCAACCTGATCAACGGCACGATGAGCATCGTCGGCCCGCGCCCGATCGTCAGCGCCGAGGTGGTCCGCTATGGCCGCCGGTTCAACGATTATTGCCGGGTCCGTCCGGGCATTACCGGCCTGTGGCAGGTCAGCGGGCGCAGCGACACCACCTATCGGCGTCGCGTCGCGCTGGACGTCACCTATTCGCGGCATCGCTCGCTGGGCCTGAACATCAAGATCATGATGATGACCGTCCCCGCTGTCCTCGCGGCCAAGGGCAGCCGCTGAGCCTTCGGGCTCCGGCGGAAGGGGGACCAGGGGTGGCGGGACAACGTACATCGAACGCGGCCGGGCGCCGCCTGCTCGTCAACGGACGCTTCCTCTATGCGCGCGCCACCGGGGTGCAGCGGGTCGCGACCGCGCTGCTCCACCAGCTCGGCGAGCGGCGGGATACGCTCGAAGCGCTGTTCCCCGCCGGGGTGCAGGTCGAGGCGCCTCCGGGCGACGCACCGGACACGGTCGCGGGTTTGCGCGTCCACAAGTCGGGGCGGCGTGGCGGCCAGCTCTGGGAACAGTTCACCCTGCCGCGCCAGGGCAAGGGCGCCGTCATCCTGTCGCTGTCCAATGCCGCACCGCTGGCCGCCTCGCGCGGGATCACGATGATCCACGATGCGCAGGCCTATACCGCGCCCGAATCCTATTCCTCCGCCTTTGTCCGCTGGTATCGGTTCATGCTGCCGCGCCTCGGCCGTCGGAACCTCCAGATCCTGACCGTCTCGCACTTCTCGAAGCAGCAGCTTGTCGAGCATGGCGTCGCCACGGCGGACAAGATCACCGTCATCCCCAATGGCGCCGACCATATCCTGTCGTTCGATAGCGCGCCGGGCGCGATCACGCGGCTGGGCCTTCGCCCGCGCGGCTATGTCGTCGCGCTCGCCTCGACGCAGCCGCACAAGAATATCGCGGTGCTGCTGCGCGCCTTCGCCGACGGGGCGATGGGCGATACCCGGCTGGTGCTGGTCGGCAAGGCCAGCGCGGCGGACATGCGGGCGATCTACCCCGCGCTGTCCGACGACGTGCTGTTCACCGGCATGATCGACGATGCCGAGCTTCGCGGGCTGCTCGAACAGGCCTTGTGCTTCGCGATGCCGTCGCGGACCGAAGGGTTCGGCCTGCCCCCGCTCGAGGCGATGTTTCTCGGAACGCCCGCGGTGGTCGCACCCTGCGGCGCCTTGCCCGAGGCATGTGGCGAGGCGGCGCTCTATGCCGACCCCGACAGCCCGGACGCGTGGCGGACGCGGATCGCGGACTTGCGCGACGATCCGGGGTTGCGCGACACGATGATCGCCAGGGGCGGGGAGCAGGCGGCCAAGTTCACCTGGGCCCGTGCGGGCGATCTGCTGGTCGACGTGCTGCGGCGCTTCGCGGCGTGACCCGCCCCGTCTGGCCAATGAACACGCGCTTCTCTAGAGAAGCGACCATCCCGGGGGCATTGGCGCAGGGGGTTTCCCATGACCGGTCGGTCACGGGTCCGACGCCAGCATATGAGCAGATGAGATGAAGGTCGCGATTGTCATTGCCAGCGTCGGGCGTCCGATCGAATTGGCGCGGTGGAGCGAACATGTCCGCCGTCAATCGATCGCGCCCAGCGAGGTCATCTTCTCGATCGCGTCGGACAGCGACCTGCCCGCCGATTTCGCGGATCCGATGGTCAGGGTGATCCGCGGACCCAAGGGTTCGTGCCACCAGCGTAATTCGGGGATCGAGGCGCTGACCACCGCGCCCGATATCGTCGCCTTCTTCGACGACGATTACGTTCCCGGCGCGCGCTGTATCGAGGGGATCGCGCGGGTCTTCGCCGATCATGCCGACCTGGCGGGCACCTCGGGCCATTTGCTGGCCGATGGTATCCACAATGCGGGCATCGACTATCCTTCCGCGCGCGCGATGGTCGACCGGTTCGATGCCGAGCAGACGGACATCGACACGACGCTCGACCCCGCCGGGGATACCTATGGCTGCAACATGGCGTTCCGCCGCTCGGCGATCGGCGATGTGCGCTTCGACGAACATCTGCCGCTCTACGCCTGGCAGGAGGACGTCGATTTCTCGCGTCGGCTGAAGGGCCGGATGGCGCGCACCTCGGCCTTTGCGGGCGTGCATCAGGGCGCCAAGAGCGGCCGGACGATGGGCCATAAGCTCGGCTATTCGCAGGTCGCCAACCCGCTCTATCTGATGCGCAAGGGCACGATGCCGATCGGCAAGGCGCTGTGGCTGATGACGCGCAACGTCGGCAGCAACCACGTCAAGGCGTTCCGCCCCGAACCCTGGGTCGACCGCAAGGGCCGCGTGGTCGGCAACTGGCGCGCGGTGCGCGACCTGCTCACCGGTCGGATGCGCCCCGACCGGATCCTCGACTTCTGAACGGCCTGGCCTGACCCCGTGGGGTCAGGCGGCCTTTACCTGCCGGTGGTGGGCGGTGGTCGTCACCGAACCGCCGTCATGTAGCGGATCGAATCCGGTGACGACGGCGTGAAGCGCGCGGCGCTGCGCGGCATTCCACCGCCCCGCGCATTCCAGCCCCGCTTTGCCCATCGCGGCCCGCTTGCCCGAATCGTCGTAAAGCGCGACCAGCGCGTCGGCGAAGGCCTGATCGTCCTGCGCGACCACGCCGCCATGGGCGAAATCGGCTGGTACGCCATCGGCACCCAGGGGCGTGCTGACATAGGGAATACCCATGCCCATCGCGTCGAGCATCTTGATCTTGATACCGCTTCCCTTGACGATGTAGTTCGCGAGCACCGGCGCATGGACGAGGGCCTGCGCCACCACCTCGACCCGGCCATGCTTGACGATGAAGGGCTGGTCCGGGACCGATTCGCCGACATTGCCGATGACGTGCAGCTTGAAGTCGGGCCGCTGCGCGAGGACCAGCGGCATGACATTCTCGACCAGTGCGGCGAGCGACAGGTTGTTCGCCTCGAACTTGGAGCCCAGGAACGACGCCCCCTCGCAGGACGGCGCCCCGATCATCGGCTGATCGGCGATGATATGGCTGACCATCGCGATCTCGGTGCCGCTCTCGGCGCCCAGCATGTCGCGGAATAGCCGGGCTTCGCGCTCCTGGATCGCCAACAGGGCATCGGCCCGCGCCAGTCCCTTGCGCTCGGCCTCGGCGGTGAACTCGTGCGAGAAGCTGTCATGCGTGTCGAGCAGCTTGCGTGTGCCGACGGGCACCCATTCGAAGATCTTCGAGAAATGGACATATTCGACCAGCACCACATCGGGTGCGATGGTCTTGATGAGCCCGCGGCATTGCTTTTCCAGCGACCGGTCGAACAGCGCGTCGACATCGGTGGACAGGCGCTTGCCGAAGATCCTGGCTTTCAGACGTCGCAGCAGGATGCGCGCGGTGAAGCGAAGCTCCGCCACTTTTCCGCGAGTCATGACATGGAAATGACCATCGCCGAAAAAGGCACGATGCGCGTCGAGATCGATATCCCGCATCTGTCGTGACGGGATCAGGACGAAATCGACGCGGTGTCGATGTCGAAGCTCGTCGAGCATGGTCAGGATGCGCTGGCGATTGCCGCCAAAGGCCGGGGCGATCGGAATCTTCGAGAAGACGAGGATTGTCTTGCCCGCCGTCCCCTCGCCGACGAGATTGCGCCAATTCAGATCATGATGCCCCATTTTGATCCCTTCCCCCAGATCAAGGCCCTGATGGCGTAAAGAAAGGGAAGGGTCAATTATGGTTAATCGGGGGAGCGAGACGGTGATGACAATATCTCCATGCCCCACCACCGCGTATTCATGCTATCCAGCCCAATTCGGATCGCGCAGTATATTACGTTTTCGTGACTAATTCTGCCGATTTGCGCGATCGTATCGATTGCGGACGTTGTTCGACTTGGGGCGAGGCTCAGCGCCGGATCAGCGCCATGACCCGCCCGAGCAGCATCGTCTCCATCCCCTCGGGTCGGCCGACCAGCCGCCAGGATGCGAACAGGACGGCGGCATAGGTCAGCCCGCCGACCGCGACGGTGGCGATGACCCCGAACAGCGACGGCGCATGGCGTATCTCGTCGGGCAGCAGCCCGATGACCCCCGCCATCGCCGCGACGGACAGCGCGATCCGCCACGGCGCGACGATCTGCCGGAGGATCCCCAGTCCGCAAAGCTGGCGGACGAAGCCCATCGTCACCACCATCATGATCATGTTGGTCACGACCCGGCCGACCACCGCGCCCATCACCCCGAAATGCCAGATCAGCGTGACGAGGATCGGGATCTTGATGACGATCTCGATCAGGCGCTGGCGCAGGAAGATCGAGGTGCGGTCCATCGCCATCGCCATGGGGTCGAGCGGCGAGACCCAGACGACGAAGATCGGCGCCAGCGCGAGCAGGCGGAGCATCGGGATGGCGGCGACCCATTTCTCGCCGAGCACCACGGGCACGAGCTGCTCGGCGACCAGGCTCAGCCCGACCATGCCCGGCACCGCGAAGGACAGGAGGGTCAGCACGATCCGCTGATAGGCGTTGGCGACCCGTTCGCGCGAGGCGCGCATGGTGACGAACCCCGCCATCAGCGGGCGCATCGCGGGCACCACCAGCACCTGTTCGGGCACCGAGGACAGGTCCGCCGCCATCGAGAAACGGCCCAGGTCCGCCTTGCCGATGAACCGGCCCAGGATCAGCTTGTCCGACTGCCAGCTCAGCGCCGCCAGCGCCTGCGCCAGGCTCGCCCAGCCGAGGAACCCGGCAAAGTTGCGCCATCGCTTCAGGCTGATGCGCGGACGGAAGGGGGCGAAGAGATAGGACTGGACCATGCTCATCACCGGCGTCGCGACGGTCCCGGCGGCAATCGCCCAATAGGAATGGGTGGTCACCGCCAGCACGGTCGCGACGGTGAAGCCGCACAGCTTGCTGACCAGCTCGATCACCAGGTCGCGGCGGAAATCGATCCGGCGGGCGAACTGCACCATGGCGGGGCTCTGCAACCCGCGCGTGACCGGCGACAGCGCCAGGAACAGGATCAGCGGGATCAGCCGCATGTCGTGATAGACGATGGCGAAGGGCCAGGCGGCCAGCGCCAGCACCGACGCCAGGATGCCGCCGCGCATCAGCCCGATGGTGAAGGCGGTGTCGAGATGGCTGCGCCCCACCCGGTCGAGCCGGACCAGCGACTGGACGATGGGCAGCTCGGACACCGCCTCGACCACGAAGATCAGCGTCATGGCGACCGAGATCAGGCCGAAATCCTGCGGCGACAGCGTCCGTGCGAGCACGATGAGCGTGACGAAGTCGATACCGCGCGCCATCAACCGCGACGCCATCAGCAGCGCCACGCTCCCGGCGGTTCGGCCGCCCACCCCCGGCTTGTCCGTCGTCGCTTGTGTCATGGGGAAGCCATGGCCCGGATGCGGCCGTACCGCTAGCCCCTGTCGGTCCGCCGCGCGATCGAAAAGGATGCGGAGTGGAGCGGGCTTAGAAGCGGGCGTTGTTCAGGAAGCGGCCGAGGAGCAGCGAATGCCATTGGTGTTCGGCGGCCTGCTTGACCTTTTTCATCCAGTAGCGCGCGCGCAGGCTCAGCGTCGGCTGGGCATATTTCGGGTCGACGTCCCGGCTGGTGTCGATCGTGAGATAACGTGAGAAATAGGGATATTGCGCCAGGAAATCGACATAGACCTGGCGGCATTTCGGGTTCCAAGGCCCCTTGGTCGTGTTCCACGGCTTGAGCGGCCCGGTGAAATGGATGATCCGCGGCGTGATCTGCCGTCGGCGATCCGCATGGCGGAACCAGGTCGTGTAGTTATATTCGGGCGACAGGATACGGCGATGCGGCCCGACCACTGCGTTGAGCGCGCTCTGGTCGAGATGCTTGCACCGCTCGGGGTTCTCCGCGAGGAAACGCAGCGCCTTTTCGGTCACTCGCCGCCAGGTGGCGCGGTTCGCCATCATGATGCCCGCGTTGAAATACTGGCTGACATGCGCGATCCCGATCCCCTGAAGATAGGAGGGGGGATTGGCGTATCTGCCGCCATTGTCGAGGCGGTCGATCCCGGCATAGACCATGCCGTCCTCGCATTCGCGCGCGATCAGCGGCGCCACGGGGCCGATGATCTGGATATCGCCGTCCATATAGATGACCGTGTCATATTGCGCGGGGATCTCCGCATCCACGACCAGGCGACCCAGGGTCGAGCGCGGGCAATGGATCTCGGGCAGCCGATCGGCGCTGTCGGTCAGGAAGCGACGGCTGTCGAGGAACATGAAGTTGAAGTGCGCCGATCCCAGCGCCGCCTGGATCTCGACCTGTTCGTCGGGGGGAATGTCGATCAGATAGATGATGATGTCCGCGATCGCGACGACATCGGGTTGTGCCGCGAGCTGCGATGCGGCGATCAGCGCCTGCCCGACATAGCCCCGGTCACTGACGAACGTGATGACGCGCGTAATGCCCGGTCGACGATAGTCCGGTGTACCCATACGCAGCATTTTCACGGATCGCCCTCCTGCTTGGTCTGACCATCGGCGAACATCGGCCTTGGTCACGCTGCGTTCATAACGCCGCATGAAGGGTATTATCCTCTCCACGTCCATTTTCATGGGTGACGTGTAATCTGATTTGGTCAACAGTTCGTAAGCGTTCGATATGAAACGCTTCGCGGCGTTGACACGATGGCTTTACACGGCCGGTGCTGCTACGCAATTCCCCTAGCCGGGGCGAATTGTGCCGGAAGGGGATGCGTCCGTTTTGGGAGCTTATTCTCATCCGGTGCGTAACGCCCGGTATCGATGGGGACATGAACCCCGATAAGGGTCTGTCATGGTCGTACTTGCGATTTTCTGGTTGCTGTTCTTCGCCGCGGCGCTGTCCGGCATACGCTGGACGCTGCTGCTGTTCTTCGCCAGCCTGGCCTTCGGGTCGCTGGCGATCCTGCCGACCAACCTGACGGGCGGCACCACCTTCCTGCCGCATACCGCCTGTTCGGCCCTGCTCTGCGTCCGGTCGTTCATCGCGTGCCGCAAGCCGCATCTGCTGGTCGACGGGTTGATCGACTATAACAAGCTCGGCCTGCTCACCGCGTTCATCGTCTTCGGGCTGCTCGTCACCTATAGCGCGCCGTTCCTGTTCGCGGGCGCGCCGGTCATGGGGCTGAACAACATCACGCGCAGCAGCCTGGCCTTCGGTTCGGGCAACATCACCCAGCCGCTCTATCTGATGTCGGCCTTCGCGATCACCATCTCGCTCTACCAGCTCCTGCTCCAGACCGAGACGCGCCACATGGTCTACCGCGCGATCTTCTTCGGCGGAGCGATCGCGATGCTCGCGGGCATGGCCGACATGGCGACGGCGGGGTCGGGCATCCTCGCGCCGCTGCGTACCGCCACCTATGTCATCATGGACGGCGACAGCGTCGGCAGCATGCGCCGCGTCATCGGCTTCAATACCGAGGCGTCGGCCTATGGCACGCTGGTCCTGTCCTTCGCCGCGATCATCTATTTCACGCGGATGGGCGATGCGCTGGGCGGCTTCTATGCCAAGGTGCAGATGCCGCTCGCGCTGGGGCTGGTCGGGTTCACCGTGCTCTCCACCTCGTCGGCGGCCTTCCTCGGCCTGGGCGTATTCGGCGTGTTCGCGGTGGGCGCCAATGTGCTGGCGCTGCGCCATCCCGCCGACGAGAAGCGTGCGATGATCCACCTGCTGGTCATCGCCGCGGCGATCGTCGTCGGCATCGCGATGCTGTTCCTCAACCCGCAGGTGTTCAACGGCGTCGTCGATCTGGTCGACAAGCTGATCCTAACCAAGACCTCGAGCAGCTCCTATTCCGAACGAAGCAGCTGGAACATCGTCAGCCTCGAGGGGCTGGTCGCGACCGGTGGCTATGGCGTCGGCATCGGCTCGACCCGCGCCTCGTCCTGGCCGGTCGCGGTACTCAGCAGTACCGGGGTGATCGGCGGCCTGTTCATGGCGCTGTTCCTGCTGCGGATCGCCACGCTCAGCCTGAAGGGCGCGAGCGACGAGATCCGCCGCATCGTGACCGGCGCGCGCTACAGCATCGTCATCTGCATCGTGCCCGGCGCGGTGGCGGGCACGCTGGTCGATTTCGGTGCGTTCAACGCCACGCTGTTCGCGATCACCACGGCGCTGCCCGCGCTGATCCCGGTGCAGTCGACGCGGCGGCAGCGATCGCGGGTCCGCCACGCGGCAATGGCGTGATGTTCAGGCACAGGACAGCGAGCCGGTCATAGACCTGTCGGTCGACCGTCCCAATTGCTCCCATTTGGGACTGTATCGATTCGGCCGCAATCATCCCGATTGCGTGGATTCCGAAGATCGTGCCAGACGAAAGCGCTTCGTGACGGAAAGTTTTCGTCGTAGAAACATTGCGTTACAATTGGCGCGTTATCCGGGTGACATTCAACTTATGATAGAAGATCGCAAACCGGGTAGCATCGAAGACCATAGACCGAGACGTCGATCATGAACGATATGACGACAATCCTTCGTGCGACAATCATTGTCATCAATCACAATTACGGCGAATTCCTGCGCACCGCCATCGATAGTGCGCTGAACCAGGAATATCCGGCGGTCGAGGTCGTCGTGGTCGACGACGGATCGACCGACGGATCGCATGCGATCATCGCCGAATATGGCGACCGCATCCGCACCGTCCTCAAGGAGAAGGGCGGCCATGTCGAGGCGGTGAATGCGGGCTATGCCGTCGCGACCGGCGACGCGGTGCTGTTCCTCGACGCCGACGACTGCCTGCTACCGACCTGTCTGCGCGAGGCGACCGCCGCGCTCCAGCCGGGCGATGCCAAGGTTCAGTTCCGCCTGTCCACCATCGACCGTTGCGGCGCCGACCAGGCGATGGTCTTCCCGCATTTCCCTGCGCGCTTCACCCCCGCCGACGTGCTGCACGACTCCTCGCGTTCGGGCTGGTATCCCTGGACCGTGTCGACCGGCAACCTGTTCAGCCGGACGTTCCTCGACCAGGTGATGCCGATCGATTCCAAGAGCATCTACCGTTCGCCCGACGGCTATCTGTGCAAGGTGGCGCCGCTCTATGGTGCAGTGCGTTCCATTCGGCAGGTGCTCGGCTGCTACCGCGTCCATGGCAAGAATGCCTGGGCGAGCTCGGGGACGAGCTGGACCGCCGATGTCGCGCTGCGCTGGCTCGATTTCGACCGGGCGCTCGAACATGCCTTCATCACCGCCGCCGACAAGCGCGGCGTGGCGATCCGCAAGCCGCTGCTTCGTTCGTTCCAGTCGCTCGAATACCGGATGCAGGCGCTTCGCTTCGCCCCGCCCGAACGGCGTCCCGAAGGCGGGCGGATCGGCGTGATGCGCGACACCGCACAGTGGCTGATCGAGCTCCATCCCTTTGGCTGGCCGGGCAGCATCGCGCGCGCCGGGTGGCTGGTGTTCATCGGCTTCGCGCCAAAGTCGGTTGTCGAGCGCCAGGTGCGCAAGGCGCGGACCCAGACCCAACGGTCGCGCTTCTGGCAGGCCGCGCTGCAACTGACCCGCCGGTTCGAGACCTAATCGACCCCACGCCGCTGGGCGGGTCAGCGTATCAGGCGACGCGTGACCGACCAGCGGTCGAGGATCAGGACCGACAGCGCGGAGGCGATGATCGCCAGCCCCGCATTGCGCAGCGACCCGAGCAGCGTGGCCTGGCCCAGCCAGCGCTCCGCCAGGTCGAGGAACAGCGCATGGATCACGTACAGCCCCAGGCTCAGCCGGGCGAGATGCGCGAAGAGCGGCGGCAGATGGAAATCACGCGGCATGGCCAGTGCGACCAGGAAGCTGGCGACGCCGAAGGGGATCGTCATCACGACATCGTCGGTGAAGCGGGGATATTCGATCGTCCCCATCCGAACCCACAGCGCCACCTCGGCGAGTTGCAGCAAAGCCGTGACACCCCATAGGGCGAGCGCGAACGGCAGCGTCGGGCGCCAGTCACGATGGCGCAGCCACGCCCCCGCCGTGACGAACAACAGCCCGAAGAACGGCCCGTTGCGCGTGTTGAACGGCGGGCGGGGCAGGCCGAGCAGCAGTCTCAGCGGCCCGAAGGCCAGCGCCAGCGCATAGAAGAGGACGCCAAGCGCCAGCACCGCGCGCCAGCCGAAGCGCCCCTGCACGATCGCGAAGATCACCCCCGCCACGCCCAGCGCGGGCAGAAACCACAGGTGATAGCCGTCCAGTCCGGTAATCAGCAGCCGGACGATCGCCGCGGGCGACAGCAGCCCGCGCAGGCTGTGCTCGAAATACAGGACATAGGCGAGCGACCAGAACAGGAAGGGCGGCGCGAGCCGGAGCAGGAGGCGCCCGGCGGTGGCGGACGACGCGCGCCGGGCGAGCAGATAGCCGAAGGCGATGAAGAAGAAGGGCACCGCGAACCGCGCGCACAGGGCGATGACGTCGGCCGCCACGGGATGGTCGAACGACCCGTTGGCGACCGCGTGGATCAGCACCACGCCCGCGAAGGCGACCAGCCGCATCAGGTCGATACCGTCGATCCGGTCGATTCGCGGGGCGACGACGCTCGCGGGTTCGGCGGTGGCGAACGTTGCGGAGGGGCTGGGGGACAGCGAAATGGCCAGGTCCTTTCCTGCGCCCACGGTCCGTCCGTGTGGCGCGATGCGGAAAGCGGCCCATATGTCCCGGCCTCAATGCCGGGTGGATCGGATCACTCGCCGGGATGCGCGTCGCCGGTGCCAGGACCGGTCGTCATCACCTAGCGGAAAGCCGATGATTAGTCCCGATAATAGTTGCGATAGGCCCGGCGCCGCCTGCGCTTGGCACGGCGAAATAGCAGCAGGATCAACACCAGTCCGGCAATCGCGGCCAGGGTGATCAGGATCGGAAATGACAGGCTCACAGTAATCAACAGCCCCCTCGTGAGCGAGTAGTGCGTATGTAACAATGGTCATTGGTGCGATGCAACGTCAAACCCGGCCCATACCCCTGTCCTGCAATGGGAAAGGTGGTTAACGGAACTGTCGTCGCCCTGTCCTTCATCGCTTTTGATAGGGGCGCGCGAGCGAACGGGGCGCCACGCGACAGCGCGAGCATTGTCCGGGAATGGCGATCGGCTTGGTCGTCATCGCGAAGCCCGCGCCGTGCGCGGCGATCCCCAGCACGTTGGAGACGGTATGCCCCTTGATCGGGGTCGTCCGGCCGCAGCTTTCGCAGACGAACATCGCCAGCGGCTCGCTGCGTGCGCCGGGCAGCAGCGGATCGGTGCCGGGCTGGACGAGATTGGCCTGCATCAGGATATCGAGGATGCGATAGACGCTCATCGCGGCTGGGCTCGCCGCTTCGCGACCCGCGGCCGCCAGCGCGAAGGCCTGGTCGCGCGGATCGCTGGCCGGGCGCGGCGTCGTCGCGCTGGCCGGAGTCGCGGCGGGGGCGTTCTTGCCCCGGCGCAGGATCTTGCCGACCAGCCCGAGGACCATCGACTCGCCGCCCTCGGGACGGCCGCTGAGGTGCCAGAGCAGCATGACCACGCCGACAAAGGTCCCGGCCCCCAGCGCCGCGAGGATCAGCAGGCCACCGATCTCGAGCGGCTTGGGGATGTCGAGCGGCAGCCAGAGGCTCGCCGGATAGACGACAGCCGCCATCACCAGGCACCCCAGGATCGGGCGGATGAGAACCTTGAACTGCGCCCAGACCGGCAGGTCGATCGCCTGCTTGGCGGCGCGGATCGCCATGCCCGCCAGCAGCAGCGCGGCAAGCGCGCGCGCGGCCGCGATGCCGGGGATCAGGAAGAACCAGGCCCCTGCGATCACCAGCGGCACCTTGATCAGGAAGTCCGTAAGCTGACGGTTGAAGATCAGCGCCGACCGCCGGAGCGCCAGCGCCAGCGCGTTGAGCGGCGTCCAGAGCAGCCCCGGTATCCCCGCCAGCGCGAGCCATTGCAGGATCGGCGCGGCGCTGGACCAGGTTGGCCCGAGCGCCAGCGCGACGATCGGCTTGGCGAGCAGCGAGGTGCCGGTCAGGATCGGAAAGCCGAGCAGCGCGACCGCGCCGAAGGTCTTGAGATAGGCCTGGCGCAACCGCGCCATGTCGTCGCGCACCGCGACCAGCCCGGCGGAGAGCGGCCCCAGGATCGGGGTCAGCAGCACCTGTCCGGGGATCGAGGCCAGGCTGTCCGCCATGGTGAAGCGCCCGACCGTCGCGGTCGGCGCGAGCCGCCCGAGCACCAGCCGGTCCATCTGCCAGGCAAAGGCCGAGAAGAGCTGCGCGCCGCTCAGCCAGCTCAGGAAGCCGCTGAACAGCCGCCAGTCGCGCAGCGTCAGCCGGGGCATGTAGGGCGCGAGCGCGAAGGACAGCAGCGAGGAGGTGACGGGCGACAGGATCGTGCCGAGCGCCAGCGCCCAATAGCTGCCCGTCGCCCAGGCGACGCCGGTCGATGCCACCAGCGAGGCGAGCTTGCCCGCGATCTCGGTCGCGACGGTGCGGCGGAAGTCGAGGTCGCGATTGTAGAGCGACAGGCGCGGATTGTTGATCCCGCGAAAGGCGGGCGCCAGTGCCAGCGCGGCGATCAGCGGCATCAGCCGCATGTCGCCATAGGCATGAGCGAAGGGCCAGGCCGCCGCGCCGATGACCAGCGCCAGGAACACGCCGCGCAGGATGCTGAGCGTGAAGGCGGTGTCCATCATCGACCGCGTCACCTCGCGCTCGACCAGCAGGACCTGCGACACGGGCAGTTCCATGACCGCCTCGACGATCAGGATCAGGCTCATCGCGATCCCGATCAGACCGAAATCGGCCGGATGGAGGAGACGCGCCAGCACCACCAGCGCGACCAGATCGATCAGCCGCGAGGACAGCCGCCCGCCGACCGCCAGCATGGAGGCGAGCGCGGTGCGATGCGACGCCGCGGCGGTCTTGCCGCCCGCGTTACCCGCGCCCGCGCCCGGCGCGATCGCAGCGCTCATCGACGGGTTTCCATATGGGGAAGGGGCCCAAAGCGAAGGCGGTTACCGCGACGCGACGCCAAATCTTTCTGCTCCGACGACAATGAACCGGCTTAACCAGAATAACCGATTGTCGGCATCCGGGCACAGCCTTGCCCGACTATCCGTTGCCCGCCCGCCTGTCACCCGGATTATCCGCCCGGTCATGTACCAAAAACGACAGGAGTATGGCGGTGAAGACGCATAAATTTCGTCATGCGGACGGGAACGAATTCGGCGCTTCGCGATGCAGCGCCCGGAACGGACCATTCGACGCTCGCCCACAATCTTCCGCCCATTTACGATAGTTTTACGGGTGCGTGGCAAAGGTGACCGTGGAAGGATAAGTTGCGACATGGCCATAACTGCTCAGATGATCAGCGATGATCGCGGTTCGGAACGCTATGCGGTCGATCTCGACGCGACGCTGCGCGACCGGGTTGCACAGCCCTATGACGTGGTCATCGAGGATCTGTCGGCGACGGGTTTCCGCCTGTCGGGCGGGCCTGCGCTGACGACCGGGGCGGTGGCTTCGATCGGCTTTGCCGGGATCGGGGTCCATCCGGTGCGGGTCATCCGCCAGGAAGGCATGACCTATGGCTGCGAATTCGTCACGCCGCTGAACGCCGAGATGCTGAACAAGGCGCTGGTGTCGGCGCCGTCCGATCCGCTGGCGTTCCCGAACCAGGAAATGCTGCTCAGCGAGCCGGTGCCCGAACCCTATGTCGAGCCCTATTCGGGTGCGGCCAAGGTCACGATCGCGGTCGTGGCGGGGCTGGGGGCCTGGGCGGTGGCGACGGGACTGTATTTCGCGCTGGCCTGAGCCGGGGCGACCCGCGGGTTGACATGAAAAGGGTCGGTCACCGCGTGGTGGCCGACCCTTTTCGTTGGTTTGCCGGTTGGCTGACGCTCAATCCTCCCCGGTACGGGGAGGTGGCGGGCCGACAGGCCTGACAGAGGGGGCGTGCCACGAAGGTTATCCCTTGCGGCACGCCCCCCTCCACCATGCTTCGCATGGTCCCCCTCCCCTTGCAGGGGAGGAATAGCGTTTAGGCCCCCGGCGCGTTTGCCAGCGCGGTGTCGGCTGCGACCATGGCTTCGGCGCGGGCGACTTCGGCCGCGAAGTCGCGCAGGAAGTGCGAGCGGGCGAAGCGTTGTGCGTTGGCGATCGCGTCTTCGGGGTCGAAGCTCGGCAACCACGCGTCGAACCGGTCGAGCGCTTCGATCAGCGACTCGGCGGTCTGTTCGTGGAAATGGATGCCGGTCTTGCCGTCGATCACCGTTTCGGTGCCGCCCCCGCGCCCGAACACGACGACCGGGCGCCCCGCCGCCTGCGACTCGACCGGGATGATGCCGAAATCCTCCTCGGCGGTGAAGATCAGCGCGCGCGCTTTGGCATAGGCGGCGCGGAGTTCGTCGAACTTCATCCGCGTGGTGAAGCGGACATTGGGCCCGGCGCGCGCCTTCAGCGTTTCCAGCATCGGGCCGTCGCCGATGACGTGCAGCTTGCGACCCGTGCGGGTGAAGGCGTCGACCGCGATGTCGGGGCGCTTATAGGGGACGAGCTGGCTGATCCAGACGCACTCGTCGCTGACATCGTCGGTGCGGTGGAAGATGTCGACATCGACCGGCGGATAGACGACGCTCGCCTCGCGTCCCCAGAATTTGGCGATACGGCGCCGGACGAACTGGCTGTTCGCCATGATGAGGTCGGGGCGCGACGCGCTCGACCGGTCCCAGGCGCGCATCCGTGGCGCGACGAGCTTGAGGTAGAGGCCCGCCAGCTTGCCGCTCGCCGCGCGATAGGCGTGATATTGATCCCAGAGATAGCGCATCGGCGAGTGGCAATAGGTGACATGGACCGCATCGGGGCGGGTGATGACGCCCTTGGCCGGACCCGCCTCACAACTGATGACCAGGTCATAGGCGCTGAGGTCGAGCGCCTCCAGCGCGGCGGGCATCAGCGGGAGGTATTTCTGATACTGCTTCTTCGCCAGCGGCAGCTTGGCGATCGAGGTGGTGAAGATGCGGTGGCGCTTGAGCGTCGCCGACAGCGCATTCTCGTCGACGACATGGGTGTAGATGTCGGCCTCGGGATAAAGCTCGCAGATCCGCTCGAGCACGCGCTCCCCGCCGCGCATCGTGACCAGCCAGTAATGGATGATCGCGACCTTGCGGGGCTTGCCTGTCGGCCGGGTTTCAGGAGTGATGGCGGGGGTCATGGGGCGGATATCCTGTCGAAAGGGGCGGTCACTGCTGCGCCATGGGCAGGCGCGGCCGGTTGTTGTTGCGGCGGCTGGGGAAATAGCCTTCCGGCGTGGGCGAGGGGGCGGGCGCGGGAGTGACGCCCTGCGGCGTGCGCGCGGTCGTGGTGACGGGACCGGTCGGCGACAGCGTCGCGGCGGTGGGCGGGGCGGCCGTGGTGGTAGCCCCCGTCGGAGGCGCGGACATGCGCAGGCCGGCGTCCGGCGCGGTTGCCGGGGGCATGGTCAGCCCGCCCGCCGCGGTGGCGGCCGCGGGAACCGGCGCGTCGCCGGTCAGCAGCGGCAGGGTCGGATCGACCGGAAGGGCCGCGGCCGCGCTGCGGAACGCCTCGTAATCATAGAAGCGGCCGGGCAGGCGGTAGAAGATGTGATGCCCCACCACCCCCAGCTTGAGCAGCTCCGGCGCCCATTTCGGAAAGACGTAGAGCGTATGGTAATGCGTCGCCTGCCCCGCCGCGACCGAGACCCAGCCGTCGAGCGCGGCATTGGCGACGCCCATCGCGATCTTGTAGCGCGCCGGATTGGGCGCGCGCGCCAGCGAACCGTCGCAGGTGAAGCTGAACTGGCATCCGGTCGGACGCTCCGACCCCTGATAGACGACCTCGCAGACCGTCTTGGGGAAACGAGGGTGGCGGAGCCGGTTCAGCACCACCTGCGCGACCGCGCGCTGGCCCGCCAGCGGCTCGCCATTCGCCTCGTAATAGACGGCGTTGGCGAGGCACGTCGCCGACTTCTCGCGATCCGCGCCCAGCCAGCTCCCGACGAAGGGCGGCGCGATCGGGTTGGCGACGCGGCTGAGCGGCAGCGCCATGTTGCGCGCCAGCGCGTCCTGCGGCGAGAGTTCGAGCACCGCGCTCGGCACCAGCGTGTCGAGCGGGATATCGTCCGCCTGCTCCGCTTGCGCGTCCGGTGTCTGGGCGTGGGGGCGGATCACCGAGGCGAAGGGGATGGCGTCGAAGAAGTCGCTGTCGTCGTCCATGGTGAACAGCGCCACGACCAGGCCGATCACGACGACCAACGCCACCAGTCCCCCTATCGTCGATCTGCGGGATTGGGAAAGCGGCAAGAGCGGTCCTCGAAATGGCTGGGCGGCCCCGCCGATGGTCGATGACCGGCCGGCGGAGACTTGGGCGGAAGGGCGGACGGGTCTGGCGGCGGGCATCCTATGTTTCCACAGGATTTGCAAGTTGATGCCGGGGTGGACCCAACAGGGCGACTGTCCCATGACGGTGCGCTTGACGGACGGGTCGACGGACCGCAAGCCATGATGCCATGGCCCAGATCCCCCATCGATCCGCCGATCCGGAGAGCGATCGCGCCCCATCCCAAGCGGGGCGCGGGCGGCGTATGCCGGAATGGGCGCCCCCGCTGCTCGCGCTGCTGATCTTCGCGCAGATCGGCTGGGGCGGCGCCAATCAGGGAGTATCGAGCGCGCTGGCCGCCTGTGCCGACGCGCTGCTCGCGATCGTGGTGATCGGCACCAGCCCCGCCGCGTCGCGCTTCTGGCATCAGGCGCGGGTGCCGGTGGGCTGGTTCGTGGCCGCCCTGGTCTGGGGTGCGCTGCCGATCCTGTTGCCCGACGGGCTGGCGCGTGCGCTCGACATACCGGTCAATCCGGCGGCCGACATGGCGGTGCTGGCGCTGGCCAAGGCGCTGGGTACGACCCTGCTGCTGATCACCGCCGCTCTGCTCGCCTATAGCGGCGGGAGCGCGGCGGTCATCACACGGTGGCTGGCGTTCGCGGCGCTGCTGCTGCTCCTCTATGCCGCGGCGGATGCGGTGGACTGGCTGTACGACAGCGCGCGCAACGCGCGCTATGGCGGGACGATCGGCAATCCCAATGCGGCGGGGATCACCTTCGCGGTGATCGCGCTGCTGACCGGCGGGCTGACCCTGGCGCCGCCCGGCGCGGAGTCGTTCGCGATGCGGCTGGTCGGCATGGCGGGCGCGGCGGCCGCGCTGATCCTGGGGGCGATGACCGGCAGCCGCAGCGCGATGCTGCTTGCGCTGATCCTCGGCGGCATGATGCTGTTCCGCCGTCTTCGCCGCTGGCAGGACGGGCGGCCGTCGCTGCGTCGGCTGGTTCCCGGCGTCGTGGTGCTGGTCGCGGTCGCGGCGACGATCGCGTTCCTGACGCCGGTCGGCGACCGATCGGCCTATCTGCCCGAGGATGCGGGATCGCGCTGGGCGGTGATCGTCCACTTCGCGGCGATCGCGTCGCAGCAGCCGCTATGGGGCCATGGGCTGGGCAGCTTCTTCGACGTGAACCAGCATACGCTCAACCCCGATACCGCGCCGCTCTACTGGAATTTCGGCGCGGCGCATAACGCGCCCGTTCAAGTGGCGCTGGAGACGGGCTGGGTCGGGCTCGCGCTGTTGCTCGCGGGGTTCGCGGCGCTTCTATGGCGGATCGCGCGGGCGCGGCGGGACTGGTGGGCGGTGCCCGCCCTGTGCGGGGCCGGGGCGATCGCGGGGAGCGCGATGGTCGATATCGCGCTCAACGTGCCCGCGGTCGCGGGGCTCTTCGCGGTGCTGCTCGGCAGCGTGTGGGGCGCGGCGATGGCGCCCGGCGCGATGTCAATGACGCGGCGTATCAAGCCGAAGCGCAAAGCGCACCGACATCGGCGATCCGCCCATGATGTCGATCAGCCGGTCGTGGAAACGGCCGTCTAGCCCCGCCAGCCAGACGGCTTCCTCGACCGCCGCATCCTGCGTGCCGCGCGGCAGCGAGGACCAGTAGCGCGCGGCGAAGGCGGCGCGCCAGAAGCCCTCGGCGGTCAGGAAGGGCGCGGCGGCATAGCTGGCGGCGAAGGCGCGCAGCGCGGCGGGCGTCGGTGCGCCCGAACGCGGAAGCGCGAGCTGGCTGGCCAGGATCAGCGTTGCGGCAGCTTGTGGACGGCCACGCGCGGCAACCTGAAGCAGATCCCGCGCCTCCTCGCGCGCCGCCAGTGCCGTCCGGGGGGAGGGGGCCTGCGCCGCCTGGTGCAGCCAGAGCGAGGCGAGGCCGAGCGCGGCGCGCGGGGGTATGGCGTCCTGCGGCCAGTCGCTCGCCTCGGCCAGCAGCGCGTCGCGGGCGGCGGGGTCGGTGCCGTCGACACCCGCGACCGCCGCGACCCGCATCTCATCCCGCGCCGACCACGCCCCCAGCATCAGCGTCAGCGCCGACGCCCCCAGCCAGAGGTAGCGGATCGGCGACGCGCCCACGCTTATTCGTTGTAATAGGACGAGTAGCGCGCCGAGTAATACAGGCCGCCCATCGCCTCGGACCGGTGATCGACCATGGTCAGCACCGCGCCCATCACCTCGCCATGGCCCTGCTCGAGCCCGGCAAGCGCCGCGTCGACTGCGGCCATCGGCGTGGTGTTCCACTTGATCATCAGCAGCGCGGCATCGGCCAGCCCGACCAGCGTCCGCGAGTCGGCGATGCCGAGCAGCGGAGGCGTGTCGAGGATGACATAGTCATACTGCGCACGCGCGGTCGCGAGCATCGCGTCCATCCGGCCACCGCCGAACAGGTCGAGCGGGGTGAACAGCGAACCCTGGACGAGCAGCAGGTCGAGGCCGTCGACCTCGTCGGCGATCACCGCCTGCTGCATCGAGGCGCGACCCTCGAGCACGTCGGCGAGGCCGGTATCGACCGTGCGGCCCAGCGCCCGCATCACGCCCGCGCGACGCACGTCGCAGTCGATCAGCAGCACGCGGTCGCCGCTCATCGCCATCACCCGCGCCAGCGACAATGCGCTGGTCGTCTTGCCTTCGCCCGGCAGAGTCGAGGCGAGCGCGATGACCTTGGTCGGCCGGGTCTGGTTGCGCATCGCGATGAAGGCGCGGACCGCCCGGTAAGCCTCGGCATAGATGGTCATCGGCTTGCTGGCGAGCATCTTGGCTGGATTGACGCTGCGCCGTCCGAACGGCCGCCACGGCGTCTTGACGCGCGGGACCGAGGCGATGAACGACAGGTCGAGCAGCGTCTCGATATCCTCGGGCTTGCGGATCGACGAGCTAAGCCCCTCGAGCAGCAGCACCGCGCCCAGACCGAAGACCAGACCGATCAGCAGGCCCGCCGCGGCGAATGCCTTGACGCGCGGGAAGGTCGGCTTGGTCGGGATGGTCGCGTTCTCGACGATATTGGCCTGCGGCGTCGACAGGCGCTGCGCCTGCGACGACTGCTGCGCTGCCTGGGCGAGGCGGGTATAGGCGGTGCGTTTGGCCTCGGCATCACGCTCGAGGCTGCCCGCCATCACCGAGGCCTGGTCGTCGCGCGCGACGCCCCGCTGCAACACGTCGAGACGGCTGCGCAGGCTGTTGGCGCGCGCCTCGGCCGACAGCGCCTGGCTGCGAAGGCCGCCGACGACGCGCTGCGCCTCCTGCTTGATCTGCTGATCGAGCGATTCGATCTGCTCGGCGACCTGGATCGACAGCGGATAGCGCGGGCCGTAGCGCGAGCTGAGCTCGGCACGGCGCTTTTCCGCTTCGGTGCGCTGGCGACGGAGATCGGCGATGACGCCCGACGACAGCACCGCCGAGATCGCGTCGGTGCCGCCCGAGGCGTTCTGCCGTTCGGCGACCGACAGCGCCGAGCGCGCCGCAGCGGCCTCCGACTCGGCGGTCGCGAGCTGCATCGACAGCGGTGCGATCTGCTGGTCGGTGATGGTGCCGCCCTGGCCGCTCTGGCTGATGCCGCTGCGCGCGCGATAGGAGGCGAGGCGCGCGTCGGCGGCCTGCACCTCGGCGCCCAGCTCGCGCAGGCGGTTCTGGATCGAGCTCGACTGGCGCGCGGCGGTGCCCATCAGATTGTCGGCGGTGCCCGCGACATAGGTCGCCGCATAGGTGTTGGCGATCCGTGCCGCCTTGGTCCCGTCGATCGAACGAATGCCGATCACGACCAGATAGCTCTTGTCGTCGCGGCTGATCTTCAGGTGATCGAGCACGCCGCTCGTCGCCCGCTCGATCGCGGTCCCGGCGGGGCCCTTGCCAGCGAATTCGGGGTCCTTCTGAAGCCCCAGCTCGGTCACGACCTTGCGCGCGGTCCCGCGCGAGCCGATCACCTGCACCTCGGTATTGACCGCGGTCTGGTCCGCCGGCTGCTCGTTGGTGTTGCCGAAGTCGAGCGGCGAGGACTCGTTGGGGGTGATCCGGACCTTGGCGAAGGCGTCGTATTTCGGGGTCAGCATCAGCGACCCGATCAGCGCCAGGGCAAAGACGATCAGCGCGGTCGCGACGACCACGATCCATCGACGGCGAATGGCATCGCCGACCGAACGGAGCGTGATGGTGCGACGGCCGACGTGCCGCGACTGGTCAAAACGGCTGGTCTCGTCAGGCGCGGCCTGCGGGGGCATCATATTCATTCGGTCGCGATTTCCCTCGGGGAACGACAGCGTTACCGCTGTATAACGATTGATAGCATCGCACGGGTTTCGTCGAAAGCCCGTAACCCGACATTGCCGCTGGCCGACCGATTATCCCGTCCGACGACCACGCCGAGTCCGAGATTGCGGTTCAGCAGATAGCGGCCGCCAGCGCTGTAGCGGAAGATCTTGGACTTGCCGTCGCTGCCGACGAAGTCGTCCTGCTCATAACCGACCTGCGCGTTGAGCAGCAGGTTGCGGAGGAGTTCGTGGTCGACGCGCACCGCCGCGGCGGTCGCGAAGAAGCCGCTCGTCGTACCGAAGGCGCTGTCCTGCACGGTGCGGCGGACGTTCAGGCCGACGGTGGTGAGCTGGGTCGGGAAATACTCGATCCGCGCCTCGGCCGCGATGCCCGAAATATCCCGGTACAGCGGCGAGTTGTAGCGGCGGTCGACATAGCCGACACCGATTCCGCCCCGGATCAGCGCCGACAGGTCGAAGCTCGCCCCGCCGATCACGTTGAATTCCTTGGAGTCGCGATTGGCCACGCCCGGCGACAACTGACGCTTGTAGCTGGTGTCGGTATAGCCGCCCTGGACGAACAGCGAGGTGTCGGGCGACACGCCATATTCGGCGCGGCCGGTCAGCCGGAACAGCGTCTGGTCGCGGCCCGCCTGGCTGATCGTCGCGCCCGAGAAGGAGCGGATGTCGGAGAAGTTGAACTCGTCGACGGTCGCGGCGAGCTGGCCCCGGATCCGGCCACCGGCATAGGTGGTGCCGAAGCTCGCAGTGCTGTGCTGGAACTGCACCGAGTCGGCCGCGTCCTGCGGCGCGGCGCCCGAGAAGCGCGGCTCGGTCGCACGCGCGGTGCGCAGCAGCGTGTTGAAGCTCAGCGCGCGCGTGACGTCGAGCCGTCCGCTGGCGTCGAGATTATAGTTGGTCTCGTTGCGCGGCGTCTCGCTGGCATAGCGACGAAGCTGCGCCCCGGCGTTGAAGTTCAGCTCGTTGGTCGACCAGTTGCTGTTGGCCGACACAGACGGCGCGACCAGCGCGTATACGTCGCTCTGCTTGTTGTCCTGAACCTGATAGGCGTTGTCGGTGAAGCCCCCGCCCAGCTCCAGCTTGGGATAGACCAGGAACGATCCGGCGCGGATGCCCTGCGCCTGATATTCCGGACGATCGCGCTGCAGCACGCTGGTATTCTTGCCGCGATCGAAATCGAGCGGAAGATTGGGCAGGACCAGATTGTCGCCGACCGACTGGGCCTGCACGGTTCCGGCCGCCAGGGGCATGGTGAGCATGCCCGCCAGGGCAAGAAGTGGCCGCCGCATCGAATACCCTATCATGAACGCCAAAATCAGAACGACGAATAGTTGGAGGAGCCACCGCCGACACCGATCGCCGGACCCTGCGACAGGACGCCGCCCGGACCGCCGATCGCGGCGGTGCCGCGCGGATCGCAGCGCTTGGCGTTGGCCAGCACGTCCTGCAACGCCATCACCACCGGCTTGCTGAAGCGCGGCGCGCGCAGCGTCTCGCTCAGCGCCGCGATGACGACGGGGCAGCTCTCCTGGCTCTGGTCGACGGTATAGGCGATCTGCGCCTGCGCCTGGTCGCGCCCGACATTGGCGGGCACGCCCGCGATGGTGCGGAGCAGTTCGCCGTACAATGCGACCACATTGGGATCGTTGGGCGATAGCGGCGCGACCGGAAGCTGTGCGCTGCCGCTCACGCCCGCCGTTGCCACCAATGCCGCTATGCCGATGGAAAGCAGTCGCATATCCAATTCCCCATTTGTTAAAACCTGTGTCACACAACAGGCCGCCCCACAATCACGCGGATTCGCGCCGCATGTCGGGGACGTCCAATTTCAAGACAATCAGGAAACGCGCCGCGATGCCGGGATATCCCGTGCGGGGGCGTCGGCGGGGTGGTGCGTGGTCGGGGCTCGTTCGCCCTTAGAACAGGCGCTCGCGGATGCGGATCGTGTCGCCCGGGCGGACGCGCAGGTCGGGGGTCAGCGAGACCTTTTCCTCTTCGGCCTCACCGGCGTGCTTGATGATCACCGTCTTCTTGCTGGCGCGGTAGGTGAAGCCCTCAGCGGTGGCGACCGCGTTGAGCACGGTCAGGCCCGAGGAATAGGGATATTCGCCCGGCTTGTTGACCTCGCCCAGAATATAGAAGGGGCGGAAGGTCAGCACGTCGATGCTGACGCGAGGCTCCTTCAGATAGCCGTCGGCCAGCTTGCGCTGGATATTGCCCGCCAGCGCGGTGGTGGTCACGCCCGCCGCCTGAACGTCACCGATCAGCGGCAGCGACAGCTTGCCATTGGCGTTGACGAAGAATTCGCCCGACAGCGAGGGTTCGTCGAAGATCAGGATACGGACCTTGTCCGCCGCGCCGAGGCGATAGTCGTCGGTCGAGGCGGTGACGCCCGCCGGGCCCGCCTGAGCCGAGGATGTCGCCGAACCCGTCGCCTGGCCACCGGCCTGGGCCGTGGTGGTCGTGGTCGCGGTCGCGGTCGCGGCGGGGGCGCCGGTGGTCGCCTGTCCCCCGATGGGGGCGGCAATGGCGGGAATGCCACCGGCAAAAGCGATCGCCGCGGCCAAGGTCATCAGAATCTTCATGCGTCGCTTATCCCACCCATGACCTGAACTCAGACTTAGCGAGCGGCGGGCGATGCCCATTTTGCCTGCTGAGCCTGTCCGAGGCGGTCGAACCTCGGCGCTGGAGGCGCAAAAAATAGTGTACAATGTCATCGCTGTCACCTGTTCGACGTGCGCGATTCGGGGCCGACTGTCCTTCGGTGAGACGAAAGGGGTTTGGTAACCTTTGCGCGTTTAGGTTCGCGCTCGTGATGACCAGCCCTGCCGCACCGCCCGCGCGCTCCGGCGCGAAGCGCCTCTCCGTCCGGACGGGGGCCCTGCTGGCGCTGCTCGTCGGGTTGTTCGCGCTGCCCGGCGCGGCGATGGCGGGCTATCACCCGCAGGACATGTTCGTCGCCTTCACCAGCCAGATCACGCCGCCCCGTGGCTATACCAGCATGTGCGCCGCGCAGCCCGACCTCTGCGTTGCCGACCCCGCGCCGGGCAAGGCGGATCTCTCCAACGACCTGCGTCTGCTCGACCGCGTCAACCGCTCGGTCAACCATGTCGTCCGGCAGCGCGAGGACCGGCGGACCTATGGCCGCGACGATGTATGGACCCCCTCGGGCGCGCGCATGGGCGCGACCGGCGATTGCGAGGACATCGCGCTCCAGAAGCGGATCGAGCTGGTCCAGGCGGGCTACCCCGCCGACCGGCTGTTCCTGGCGGTCGGCTATGGCCGTCGCATCGGGCTCCACGTGGTGCTGATGGCGCGGACCGACTCGGGCGACCTAGTGCTCGACAGTCGCGAGGCGGACATCCATGCATGGCGCGAGACGCCCTATCAGTGGATCGGCGCGCAATCGACGAGCGATCCCTCGCAATGGTACGGCATTCGTAGCGCCTGAATTTTAGCCCTTCTTCCCTCGCCGCTCGCAGAGGGGAGACGGAAGTAAGCGGGTCCCTAGCCCAGTTCCTCACCAATCTGCTGGTCGCGGTCGTCGGAGACCTGGATCAGCCATTGCAGATTGCCCTCCAGCCCCAGCGCCGTCAGGCAGCCATGTTCGTGCGCGCCGGTGTCGATCCCGATACGGTTGCCGCCCAGCCGGGGGCGACCCGGTTCGATCGTGTGGCCGTGGACGACGACCTTGCCATGGTTGCGCCCGCTCGACAGGAAGGGCTCGCGGATCCACAACAGGTCGTCGGGGTTCTGGCGCGAGAGCCGCACGCGCGGGCGGACGCCCGCATGGGCGAAGAAATAATCGCCCAGCGTCCAGCTATGCGGCAATGCGTCGAGCCAGTCGATGATCGCGGGATCGAGCGCGTCGCGCAGCCGCGCCAATATGTCGCCGGTATCGATCGCCGCGCCGTCGCCGAGCGCGACGCCCAGCCCCTCGAGCGTCGGCCGCCCGCCAAATCTGAGCCAGAAGGCGAGCGCCTCCTCGTCGCCGCGATAGACGTCGACCAGCGCGGCCTCGTGATTGCCCTTCAGGATCATCACGTCCGCCTCGGGCGCGTTGTACATCACCTTGAGCAGGGTCGCGGATTCGCGGCCACGATCGATGAAGTCGCCCAGGAACACCAGGGTGACCGCCGTCCCCCCGCGTGCCAGCGAATCCTGGCGGATCGCGTGGAGCAGCTCGACCAGCAGGTCGGCCTCGCCGTGGATATCGCCGATCGCATAGACGCGTCGCCCGGCGGGGAGGGTGGCGACCGGCATGGGGCGGCGTCGAAATACCATTGTTCGTCAACCCAACCGAAACGGACCCAACCGAGACAGGCCGGAACGTGCGCCTCATTCACACGCGCCGGAAAACTGCGAAGCGATACTGGACATTCGCGGCGTCGGGGGACGCGGGTTCCACAAGGAACGACCGCGGTCCTTTTTCCGCATTCTCGGCGCGGCTCCAACCACCAACGCGCGCCGCTGGCAACCGCTTTTTAACCAAGCACGACTAAACCGCTGACAATAGGTTCCAATTGGAATTGTCATGCGTAAATTCCAGACGATATTCGCGGCTATCGGTGTTTTGGCCCTTTCGGGCTGCGGGGGAGGCGATGGTGGCAGCACCACGCCACCCTATGCGGAGTCGGCCGCGGTGATCGTCACCCCTGCGCCGACTCCGACCCCCACGCCGACACCGACGCCCACCCCGGTGCCGACGACGCCCAACACGATGATCCTGGGCACGGCGACGGCGTTCGGCCAGCAGACCTGGGATTTCTCGATCCTGCAGACCGCCAAGACGCTGGGATCGCAGGCGGTTCGCGACGGTATCGCGTGGAGCCAGGTCGAGCAGACGGCGGGCGTCTATCAGTTCAGCTCGCCCAAGGTCAGCTGGATCGACACGGTGGTCAACAACGGCTTCCCGGTGACGCTGCTGTTCGACGATACCAACAAGCTCTATGACGGGGGCAACACGCCCTATACCGACGCCGGACGCGCGGCCTATGCCAAGTTCATCGTCGCGTCGCTCGATCGCTTCCCCAAGGTCAAGACGATCGAGATCGGCAACGAATATAATGCGGGCAACTTCGTTACCGGCCCGGTGCTCAACGACGGCTATGGCGCGCGCCAGAAATATTATTTCGCGACGCTGAAGGCGGTCTACACGGCGGTCAAGGCGAGCCATCCGGACGTGAAGGTGCTGGGCGGCGCGGGCATGGCGATCCCGGTCGGCTATTTCAAACCGCTCTTCGCGCTGGGCGCGCTCGACTATATGGATGGGCTGGTCGTCCACCCCTATACGACCGACCCGGAGCAGCTCGAAAAGCAACTGGGCGTGCTGCGCGCGGCGATGGGATCGAACGTCAAGCCGATCCACGTCACCGAATTCGCCAAGGAAGTCGACAGCATCCCCGACACCGCCGACTATCTGGTCAAGGCGATCGCCGCGATGTCCAGCGCCGGGGTGGCCGAGGCCGACTGGTACGCGCTTCGCCAGCAGGGCCGTCCGTCGAACATCTGGTACAAGAATGTCGCGCTCGCCTCGTTCAGTGGTGCGATCCTGCCACCGGGCCAGGGGTTCCAGGTCATGGCGACCCAGGTCCTGGCGCGCGGGGCCGGGCATCGCGTCGCGACCGATCCCTTCGTCTACGCCTATCAGTTCGGGCAGAGCGCGATGGTGATCTGGGGCGATCCCCGCACCCTGACGGTCAATGCCTCGGCGCGCTATTATAATTCGCAGGGGCAGCAGATCTCCAAGCCCGCGACGCTGGACGCCAAGTCGCCGCTGATCATCGTCAGCGACAGCGCGCTGACGCTGGGCGGCAACGTGACGCTGGGCGACAGCCTGCTCGTCGCGGACAGCTACGACCAGTTCGACTTCACCAATTCGCCCAATGGCAGCCCGACGAGCTTCGAGGGGCCGTGGAGCTACTTCGCCTATGGCGTGCGCTCGGGCAACACGACCATGGCCTATACCCAGGGCGGTGGAGAGGTTCAGAGCTCGGACTGGATGCCCTATATCGGCATCGACTGGCTGCGCCCGTTCAACATCAACGCCAATACGGTCGGCCCGGTCGACTATAACACCGGCGGGTCACCCGACGCGTACAAGGCGATCCTGCGCTACACCTCGCCCTATACCGGGCGGTTCGACCTGGTCTCGACCTGGGATGTGAATGCCAATTCGGCCGACGGCATCGACGTGACCATCCAGGTCAACAGCCAGACCGTCGCGTCCAACACCTTCACCGGGCATTGGGATGGGAATGTGAAGGGGATCAACCTGAAACAGGGCGACATCGTGTCGATCGTCGTCGGCCCCAACAAGAATGCCCAGGGCACGGACACGACCGCCTATCGGATCAAGCTCTACAAGGCGTCCTGATCCGCCGCGTTCGAACGCGGGAATACATATTCGGAACGGCGCGATTTTCCTCGAAATCGCGCCGTTTCTGTCATGAAATCGCGATCAGATCAGGGCGATGATCATTGCCCACAGCGCGGCCGCGAGCGGCAGGGCGAGCAGGATGCCATGGGCGCCGTAGGGGTGCCGATCGGCATTCGGGTAATGAAAGATGCGCATATCAACCTCTCCAGCATTTTTTATTGCTTGTATGGTTAATGTAGCGCGTTCCACGATACGTTAAAGACCCTTTAACTACTTTTTTAAGGTACGCGGCATCGGTACGGAAACGCGACTCGCGCTTCCGTTCTCGTCATCCGGCCGCGCGTGGCGGCCCCATGTAATGGCGATGCGTACCGGGCCGATCGGCCACGGGAGCACGCCTGCATCCTCACCTTTATGGCGATCATAATCGGCGCAGCCGTGCCGGTTTTCCATAGGCGAAATGCCGCTTCGTTTCTCGAAATGGGGCAGGGCCGCTTGCGGAATCGGTGGTGATATCGCCGTTACGGCACGCCGAGCCGTGTGCGAAGCAACCGCGATACCTTCCGATCACCACGCATTAAATCGATGTAATACAACCAATTATGCGACAAACGGTGAAGACGATCGTCATCATTGTTACCAAGCGTTAACCGTCGCAGGTCAAGATCGTCGGATGGATATCACCACCCCGATGGCCCGGGCCCGTGAAGCAGAGCGGCTGGAGAAGCTGGCGAGCTTCGCGCTCCTCGACACGCCGCACGAGCAGGAGTTCGACGCGATCGTGCTGCTGGCGCAGCGGCTGTTGGGCGTACCGATCGCCGTCGTGTCGCTGCTCGACGATCACCGGCAATGGTTCAAGGCGCGATGCGGGATCGACGCGACCGAGATGGGGCGCGGTGACGCGTTCTGCTCGCACGCCATCCATGTCGAGGACATGATGGTGGTCGAGGACACGTATCTCGACCCCCGATTCGCGACCAATCCGCTGGTAACCGGCGCGCCGCATATCCGATTCTACGCCGGCGTTCCGCTTCGTCCACCCGCGGCCGGATACTCGGAGGATCTGGCGGGGATCGGCACCTTGTGCGTGATCGATACCAAGCCGCGCCCCTTCGCCGAGTCGGATCGCGTGGTGCTGCGCCAATTGGCGGCGCTGGTCACATCGTTGATCAGCGCGCGTTCGAGCGCCGCCACGGCGCTACGGCTGTCGCAGGAATCGCGGCGCCACGCCGAGCTGCTCGAGCGGCAACAGGTTCAGCTGCGCCAGGCCGAGCGCATGGCCGAGATCGGCTCCTGGCGGCTGGAGCTTGACGATATGAGCCTCCACTGGTCGGATCAGGTCTATGCCATCTATGGCCTGCCGCCGGGTGAGATGCCCTCGATCGAACAGGGGCTGCGCTTCTATCCCGACGACCAGCAGGCGGAGATCAGGGAGCTGGTCGAGCGCGCCGCGAACACCGGCGAGTCGTTCGATTTCGAGAGCGACTTCCGGACCGCCGACGGTCGCCACCGCCGCGTCCGTTCGATGGGTGAGGCGCAGATGGTCGATGGCCGTCCGGTCGCGCTGATCGGCGTGTTCCAGGACATCACCGACCGCCATGTGCGCGAGCAGACGCTGCGGCAGAGCGCCGATACCGACGGGCTGACCGGGCTGCCCAACCGTGCCTGTTTCGAGGCGCGACTGGGCGAAGCCTTCGGCAAGGCGCGCAAGTCGCACAAGCCGCTATGCCTGTTGCTGATCGATCTGGACGGGTTCAAGGGCGTCAACGACACGTTCGGCCATGCGGCGGGGGACGAGGTGCTGCGCACCATGGCCGACCGGCTGGCGCGCGTGGCGGGGCCGCACGGCTTTGCGGCGCGGCTTGGCGGGGACGAGTTCGTCGTGCTCCTCACCCGTCCGCGCGACTGCGCGCGGATCGAGGAGATCATCCTGTCGCTGCTGCTGTCGCTGCGCCACGTCGTCGATCGTGGCGGGGAACGGCGCGGCGTATCGGCGACGGTGGGCGCGGCGTTCCTGGACGACAGCATCGCCTCCCCGGTCGACCTGACCCACCACGCGGACCTGGCGCTCTACGAAGCGAAGCGCGCGCAGCGGGGCACCGGGCGGATCCATGGCGAGGACCGGTCGATCAAGGCCGCCACCCCGCTTCGACTCGTGCGCTGCTGAAAATCCGGAGGGTATGGCATTATCGGGCGATGAGCGCGGCGATCGCATCCTGCATGAACAGTGCTCGGCCGCCGCGACCCCAGCCCGGGCGATAGGCCTGATGGCGATAGGCCGAAACCAGTCGCATCAATCGCGCAAGGCGCTTCGGGCGCGAAAAGGCGGCATGGCGCATGGCGTAAAAGGTCGCGAGTTCGGTCCAGCGCCTGGTCGCGGCGGCCAGGCCGGGTGCGGGATCGGGATCGCGGCGTTCGGCCAGCATGCGGGCGATGGACGCGGCGATGCGCTGACGATGGCTGATATAGGTCGGATATTTCCTGGTCGCCTTGGCGATTCGCTGGACCATCGTGCTGCGGGTTCGACCGAAGACGTTACCATCATGCTGCCGGTATAGCGCGAGCGGCGTATCGACATAGCAAAGGCTGCCGAACAGACCGGCGACCAGATAGAACCACCGGTCATGCGCCATGCGCTGATCATATTCGAGCAGATCGTTCGGTCGCGTGCCGGGATCGACCATCTCCAGCAATCGCCGGTCGATCGTGCATGTGAAGCCCAGGAAGACGCCCCAGGGGTTGAACGTATCGCCCGAAAGCAACGGATGACGCGAGTGGTTGATCGTCATGCCGACCCGTTCGCCGCGTTGATCGATGAGATCGACGGGGTGGGTGCACATCAGCGCCCCGGTCCGCTCGAGCTCTACGATCGAGCGTTCGATCTTGTGCGGATGCCAGACGTCATCCTGGTCGCTGAAGGCGATATAGCGACCGCGACACAGCCGAGCGGCCTTCATGAAGTTTTCGGAGAATCGCAGGCGCTCGGCGTTGCGATAGACGCGGACCGGGAAAGGGGCCGTGCGGGCGAAATCCTCGACGATCTCCAGCGTCGAATCGGTCGACTGGTCGTCGCAGACGACGAGTTCGCTCGGCAGAAGCCTTTGCATGGCAATGGATCGTAGTTGCTCGCCGATATATCGCTCGCCATTATACGTGGCCATCGCCACGGATACCTCGTCCTGAATCATTCCCATCCCTCCCCCGAGCGAATGGGCGGTCTTACCTCTCACAGGCGGGAAAGTCGCGCAGTATTAACTATAAACTGTGTTTGTAATCAAACCCTTAGTGTCGCCCACTCCACCCCCATTCCTTGCCCTATAGAGGAAGGAACGGGGGCGGTCGGTCGATTACTGGCTCCCCAGCAGCTTCGTCGGCGTGATGACATCGACGGGCACACCGAGCCCTTCGAGCTGCGGGCGGATCAACTTGGCGTCGCCCGTCACCGCCCATACCCAGCGCGAAGGCTGGAGATGGCGGCGCAGCGCGGCCTGTGCGTCGGCGATGGTCAGCGCCTGGAGACGCTGGCTGTAACCGTCATAGAAATCGATCGGCCAGCCGTTGCGCTGAAGCCGCGATACCAGTCCTTGTATCTGCCCACCCATGCGGTAACTGGCCGTCGCCTGGCGCAGGATGTTGGCGACGCCTTCCTCGAATTCCTTGGGCGTGATCGGCTTGTCGGTCAGGATCGCGTTCAGTTCGCCCTGGATCTCGCGGATGGCCGGGCCGACCTTGTCGGGCTGTACCTGGGTCTCGACCTGATAGCTGGACCCGAGATCGTCGGCGTCGAAGCGCCCGCTGGCGCCGTAGCTCCAATGCTTGTCCTCGCGCAGGTTCATGTTGATCCGCGACAGGAAACCACCGCCGAGCGCGATATTGGCGATCTGCGGCGCGAGCGCCTCGTCCGTGGTCGGCAGATCGATCAGCTGGCCGCCCATGATGCTCGCCTGCACCTGACCCGGCATGTCGATCAGGACGATGCGCGGCGGGCCGGTCACGAGCGCGGGCCTGACCGCGAGCGAGGTCGGCACCGGCCCGCGATCCGCCGTGGTCCAGCGTCCGAGCGAGGCGTTGAGCCGGGGCATCAGGGTCGCGAGCGGCTCATCCGAGACGATGACCAGCCGGGCCTTTTCCGGACGGACCCAGCGGGTGAACGCCGTCTGGAGATCGGCACGGGTGATCGACTCCACGTCCGCCGCGGTCGGGACCATCGCGTTCTTCGCCAGCAAGGTGCCCGGCGCCTCGGCCGCGGTGAAGGCCTGGTTGAGCAGGGCGCCGGGGTTTTCCGGCGCGGAGGTCACGCGGGCCATTTCGGCGCGCCGAAGCTCCTCCAGCCGGTCCTGCGGGAAGTCGGTGCGGGTGAGCATCAGCATCACATTGGCCAGCGTCTTGTCCATACCGGCACTGGGTGTCGCGAGGTAGACCGAGGCCTCGGTACTGCGCGCGCCCCCCTGGATCTGTGCGCCGGTACGCTCCGACTGCTGCTTGAACCAGTGATCGTCATGGCCGCCCGCGCCTTCGTCGAGCATCTGGAACATCCAGCGGATCGCGCCGCGCTTGCCAGCGGGATCGTCGACCCCCCCGACATCGAATGCGAGCGTGGCCGAAGTGAACGGAATGGTGTCGTGGTGGACGTAGAGGACGGGGATACCGTTTGCGAGCTTCGCCTGCTGGATCGCCGGAAAGTGCATCGCGCCGGGCGCGGCGGGACGATCGCGGCCTTGGGCGCGTCGGGCGTCCCGGTCCCCGCGACGCTCTCGTCCCCCGGCGCGATCATGCGCGGACCGGGGCGCAGCGTCGCGCGGTAGCCGGGACGGTTCAGCCATTCGCGCGCCGTCGCCATCACCTGCGCTGGGGTCAGCGCCACATAGGCGTTCAGGTCGTCCTTATAATGACCCGGCGAGCCCAGGACGGTGTTCGCCTGCATCAGCAGCCCGCCGCGCGCCTCGACCAGTTCGTTGTTGCGGATCGCGGGAATGATCCGCGTCGCCTTCCACCGCTCGAGCGCTTCGGCGGACGGCGTGCTTGCCAGGAATGCGGCGATCGCCGCATCGAGCGCCCTGGCGGCGAGATCGGGATCGACGCCCTTGCGGACCGAGCCATACATGGTGAACTCGCCGACCCCGCGATAGGTCGCGTTGGTCGCGCCGAGATAGTTGAAGAGCTTCTCCTTGCGGACGAGCTGGTCGGTCAGCGGCGCGCTGTCGATGCCGGTCATCAGGCTGGATGCGGCGTCCAGGGCGAAATTGGCCGGATCGCTGGCACCCGGCACCGGCCAGGTGCGGGCGATGGCGGCGGTGGCGACCGGGCCGGTCAGCGACTGGATAATCGGCGCTTTCAGGACCGGCACCGGCGACACCGGCAAGGCGTTCTCGCGGCTGCGCGGGATGTCGCCGAAATACCGGATCGCCTTGGCCCTGGCGGTCGCCACGTCGATGTCGCCTGCCAGCAGCAAAGTCGCGTTGTTGGGCCCGTAATAGTCCTTGAACCACTGATGCACGTCGGCGAGCGATGCCGCGTTCAGGTCCTTCATCGACCCGATGATGCTGTGACCGTAAGGATGCGATGCGGGGTAGATGGCGGCGCGGCGGCTATAGCCGAGGATGCTGCCCGGATTGTTGTCGCCGTTGCGCTTCTCGTTCTGCACCACCCCGCGTTGCTCGTCGAGCACGGCCTGCGTGACGGCACCGAGCAGATGGCCCATCCGGTCGCTTTCCATGAACAGCACGCGGTCGAGGCTGCCGGTCGGCACCGCCTCGTAATAATTGGTGAAGTCGTAGCTGGTGCCGCCATTGATCCCGATCAGCCCGGCGTCGCGCAGATGCTCGAAATAATCGCCCGGCACATTCTCGCTGCCGTTGAACATGAGATGCTCGAACAGATGCGCGAAGCCGCTCCGCCCGGCGGGCTCGAAGGTCGAGCCGACATCGTAGGTGATGCTGGTATAGACCATCGGGACCCGGCGATCGGTGAGCACGATGACCTTGAGGCCATTGGGCAGGGTGAAGGTCTGGAACGGGATCACGAAGTCGTGGACCAGCCGGGCCAGTTCCGCCGCGTTGCTGCTCGCGGGCCCGTCGGCGGGAGGGGGCGGGGAAAGGTCTTTCGCGGTCGCCAGGCCGGGGGCCAGCGCCATGGCCGCACCGGCCAGCAGGAACATACGCAAAGTCATCGGCTTATCCTAGAACGACGGGGGGCGAACGTGCGTCCCGTCATGGCATGGGGGAAGTTCGGCGCGGGCATCCGCCCGCGCCGTCGATCGGTCAGAAGGACTTGCTGACGCCGAGATAGAAGCTGCGCAGTCGCGGATCGCCATACGCGCTGTAGTAAAGCGGCGACTGCGACGCATCGAGCGGCGGAAGCTTGTTGAAGAGGTTGTTGATCCCGAGACGGAGCGTCATCTTGAACGGGAATTTATAGGTCAGGTTGACGTCATGATACATCTGGCCTGCCACCTTGGCCGATCCCTGCTGAGGCACGACCGAGTGATCCGTCATCAGGAAATAGCCGCTCATATAGCGCGTCTGCCAGCCGAAGCTGATGGCGTCCTTGCTCCATTGCAGCGAGCCGCTGCCACGCCAGCGCAGCGAGCCCGATGCACCGAGCGCCGCGGCGAAATCGCGCGTGACGACACCGGCATAATCGACCGCGGGCGAGTCCCCGAAGGGCTGGATGGTCAGCGTGTCGGTATAGGTCGCCCGGCCCACCGCCGCGAGGTTTCCGCCGAACAGCATCGAATCATAGTTGAGGGTGAAGTCGAAAGCCTGCGTCGTCAGCGACTTGAGATTGACCAGCGACACGTCCAGCGAGGTGATCGGCCCGACCGCGAAGCCGTCGGATGCCGGTCCCCGGGTGACGCGATCCGGATATTCCTTGAGGAACTGGTCGAACTGCGCCTGGGTGCCCCCGAAGAAGGATGAGGTCAGGAAGGACGGGTCGAAATAAATGTCCTTCTTGTGAAGTCGCGTCCAGTCGACCGAGAAGCGCAGACCCTCGACGAAATGAGGCTCCAGGATCACCCCGGCGGTCCAGGTCTGTGAGACCTCGGGCTTCAGGTTCGGGTTGCCGCCGATGAAGCCGCTGACCATGCCGAGCCCGAGGCTCTGGTCCCCGATCAGCTCGCCGCCCCGGGCCGGGTCGCCCACGGTGACGATGATCGACGGACTGGGCTGCCGCACCAGCTGGTTCAGCTGGGGCGGCAGGTAACCGGTCGAGTAGGAGCCGCGCAACGTGACGCCGTTCGTCGGTTGCCAGCGCATGCTGATGCTGGGATCGGTGTGCGCATTGCGGCTGACCGCGCGCTCGATGACGGCGTCCTGCCCGGGGCAGCCAGCGAAATAGTCGTACTGGCCCGGGACATAGGGCTGATAGCAGGGATAGATATCGGCGCCGCTGCCCTTGAAGGCCTCGTGACGGGCCGATACGCGCAGTTCCAGCAGCTTGAAAAGCGGAAGCTGATGCTGGCCGCCGAGCAGCGGGAAGACGATCTCCGCATAGACGGACTTGGTCGTCTGAATCGCGGTCGGCGTATAGTTGGTCAGCGGGGTCAGGGGGTTGAGGATCGTCGCGAGGACCGACTCGATCCGCTGCGTGTTGATCTCGGTATTGACCGTCATCTGCGGTTTGCCGCCGGGCAAGGAGAAGGGCAGCGGACCGGCGATGCGCAGCGACGGGGCCAGGTTCGACGCCTGGCCGTTCTGGCGCCGGGAATAATAGGGCGTCGGATCATAGGGCAGGCTGAACGGGTTGGCCGACAGATCGCGCAGGCCATCGACGCTCCCCGCGCGAAGCAGCGCCGAGGCGGTGCCCGACGGCGCGGCGGGCGTGTTCTGCAACGCGTAGTTGGACCGGGAGTAGGACAGTTCGGCCACCGCCTGCCAGTTGCCGGGCAAACGGATGATCGCGCCACCCAGGGCTCGCAGCGTCGATGTCGAGCTCCTGATCGCGGCATCGTAGCGCGCGTCGCCCGGCAGCGTGACGTTGAGCGCGCTGGTGAACGGGTTGTTCGGCGCGTTGGCGGCCAGCGTGAACGTCTTGACCGTGTTCGAGAAAACGTTGACGCCCGAGCTGTGGGTGATCCCCACCTCGGTATAGGCGGTCAGCCAGCGGTTGAATTCGCGGCGCACGGCCAGCGATCCGCTATACTGGTCGAGGCCGTAGATCAGCGGCGCGCGTGCGCCCGACCCGTTGGCGGTGTTGGGCTGGTCGAGATTGTAGGTGCCGATCGTCGCGAGCAGCGGCGCCACCCCCGCCGCCTGCAACCCGCCATAGCCCGCCGGGATGGTGCCGTAGCTGCTCGACAGGGTTTGGCCGCCATAGGCACTTTTCAGCACCAGCGGACGCCCGTTGGTCGCCTTGAAATTGCTCATCGTGCCCTGCGGCGGGGCGACGAAGGTGCCGTAGAAGTCGCCGGGGCTGTTCGCCAGCAGCGCGGTCAGCCCGCGCTGGCGCAGATCCTCTCGGTCGCCGTAACGGAGCGGATCCGACTTGGTCCAGTTGCCCGTCACCGAGATGCGCGTCCGACCGCCCTCGATCGGCAGTCCTCCGGTCAGGTCGATCGTCGCGCGCCCCTGCGCGAAGTCGGTGGTGTTGTCGTAGTTGAGCGCCAGCTCGCCGCCCTTGAAGTCGCGGCGCAGCACGATGTTGATGACGCCGCCCGAGGCGCCGCTGCCATAGATGCCCGATGCCGAGGAGGCGAGAACCTCGATCCGCTCGACCGCCGCGATAGGGATGCCGGTGATCGATGGCTGGCCGATATCGCCGTTGCCGATATTGATACCGGGCTGGCGACGCCCGTCGATCAGGATCAGCGTGTCGCGCGAGCCGAGGCCGCGCAGGTTGATGTTGCTGATCCCGACGGGCCGATCCGCCGCGCCCAGGCCAGCGACGGTCTGGTCCCCGACGATCGGCGAGGTGTTGACGTTCAACTGGTTGCGTAAAAAGGCCTCGAGGTTCGGCGCGCCGCTCCGCTCGATCTCCTTGCGGCCCATCACGATGAAGGGCTGACTGTCGTTCTGGGTACGCTCGATGCCGGTGTTCAGCGTCCAGTTCAGCCGACCCGTGACCAGGATGGGGTCAGTTCCGGCTGAGGGCGAAATGACACCCTAAGCGGGATTGTCGAGTTTGGTGAAAGCCGACGTAGGGGGTAGCGTCGCGTTCATGAGCGACATTCACAGTAGGATCATCGCGGCTGCTGCAAAAGCCGAGCTGGCCCCGATCGGTTTTCAGCAGAAGGGCCGATCTCGCCTATGGTTCGCCGATCACGGTTCGTGGCTCAATGTGGTGGAGTTCACACCGAGCAGGTGGTCGAAAAGCGTATCCCTGATGAATGCGGCTCATTGGCTTTGGGTCGGCGCTGGCTTCATGAGCTTTAATGAGGCCGTCCCCTCCAAGTGTCATGCGGAGTTTGAAACAGAAGATCAGTTCAGGGGTGCCGCTTGCGAGATCGCCAGGACCGCTCGTGCCAATGCTGTGGCCATCAAGGAACGGTTCTCATCCTTTGGGACCATCGCCGACTTCGTTGTCGAACGCGCCCGCAGCAGTCCTGATCGGATGGGACCAAGCTGGTGGGGTTACGAAGCAGCCATCGCCTCAGGTCTAATCGGCGACTTCGAAGAAGCGAGCCGCTTTTTGAACGGCCTATCTGACGAGCGGGTCATTGGGCGTGCAGCACCTTTGTTGCCGCTCATAGCCCACCCCGACGCCTTCCGGAGCAAGGTGAATGAAGTCGTCGCACAAGAGCGTGCAAGGCTGAAGCTGACGCCTCTGAATCATCCGGCCTTCTGACGTCCACCCTTGGGCGACGGCCGCGCTGGGACCGCAATCTCACGCCGCTATCTATATGTCTGAAGCCGTTTCCACCCGCGCCCGCCCGACGATCGCAGCGACGGTGTTCTTGCTGAGACAGAGATCGCGGGCGATCCAGCGATAGCTGCGGCCCTCGGCGACGAGCGCCAGCACTTTGGGCGCCAAGCGGTCGGACTTGGGGCGGTCGCCAACCTGCCGTCCGAGCTTCCGGCCCCGCGCTTGCGCGGCAGCCAGTCCAGAGCGAACCCGCTCGCTCAGCATGTCGCGCTCGAACTGCGCGATGCCGGCGAGCATCGTCGCCATCATCCGCCCATGCGGCGTGTCGACCTCGAACGTCATGCCGCTCATCGCGACAACCGACACCCGCCAGCCCGACAGCCGGTTGAGTGTGTCGAGCAGGTCCTGCGTCGAGCGTCCCCAGCGACTGAGTTCGGTAACGAGGATCGCATCGATGTGGCGCGCCTGGGCCAGCTTCATCACTTCGCCGCGTGCCGAGCGGTTGGCCTTCATGCCCGAGGCGGTTTCGCGGAAGACCTCGATCACCTCATAGCCGCCACGTTCGGCAAAACCGGCAAGATCGCGCAACTGCCGCTCGCACGACTGGTCGGCGGTCGAGACGCGGGCGTAGATGGCGGCGCGTTGTCCCAATTGAACCTTCCCGAAAACCGGCCCCGAAAACCCTTGATTTGCGCGGGGTCAGTGTTGTCCAAAACAGACTTCTGTTCAACAGGGACACTGCCGCATGCCGCGACGCCATATCCTGAGCGCCCGGCAGCGGTCGGCGTTGCTCGACCTGCCGACCGACGAGGCATCGCTGCTCCGTCACTACATCCTCGCCGATGATGACCTGATCCATATCGACCGGCGACGTCGCCCCGAGAACCGGATCGGCTTCGCGCTCCAACTGTGCGCGCTGCGCTATCCCGGCCGTATGCTGGCACCAGGTGAGGTGATCCCACTCGCGGTGTCCGCCTTCCTCGGTGCCCAACTCGGCATCACCGGCGACACGCTCGTCCGCTACGCCGTTCGCCGCCAGACCCGCCAGCAGCACATGGAGGTGCTGCGCCGGACCTACGGCTACAGGACGTTCCCCGGTCAGGGCGCAGCGGCACGCGCGTTCCGCGACTGGCTGCTCGCCGAAGCCGAACAGACCCGTTCGAACGACGATCTTGCGCGGCGCTTTATCGCCCGCTGCCGCGACACCATGACCATCCTGCCGGCGATCACCACCATCGAGCGGCTGTGCGCCGACGCGCTGGTCGCGGCCGAGCGCGCGATAGAGAAGCGGATCGCCACGCGCCTCGATCGCGTCGCCTGCACTCGGCTCGACCAGCTGACGACCGAGATGCTGCCGGGCGCGATCAGCCGCTTCATCTGGCTGCGCCGGATCGAGCCGGGCAGCAATTCCGCCGCGGCGAACCGGCTGCTCGACCGGTTGGAGTTCCTGCGCGCGATGAACCTCGGCGCTGACCTGCTCGCCGGCGTCCCGCCGCATCGCGTCGCCCGTCTGCGCCGGCAGGGCGAACGCTATTTCGCCGATGGCCTGCGCGATCTGAGCGCCGATCGGCGCCGCGCCATCCTTGCGGTCTGTGTCATCGAATGGGCTGCGGCGACCGCCGACGCAGTAATCGAGACGCATGACCGGATCGTCGGCCGCACCTGGCGCGAGGCGAAGCAGCTGCACGATGCGCGTGCTGCGGAAACCAGAGGTGCGGTCACTGCGACGCTGAACGGGTTCGCCATGCTCGGCCGATCGCTGCTCGATGCGCATGGCGACGGCGCGTCGCTGGACGATGCGGTCGCGCACGCGGCGGGATGGGACCGGCTCGACCGCCTCGTCGCGACGGCAAGGACGCTGACCGACACGCTGGGCGACGATCCGCTGGCGCATGTCGATCGGGGCTATCACCGCTTCCGCCGCTATGCGCCGCGTATGCTGCGCTGCCTCGACCTTGCAGCCGCACCGGTCGCCCGGCCACTGTTTGATGCCTTGATGACCATCGCCGCCAGGAGCGAATTGCCGGCGACCGACGACTTCCTGCGTCCGCATTCCAAATGGCGGCGTCAGTTGCGGGTGAAGGGTGGTGACGATGCGCGTCTCCGCGAGGTCGCGGTAATGTTCCACCTGCGCGACGCTCTGCGGTCGGGCGACATCTGGCTCGATCGCTCGCACCGCTACGGCGACCTCCGCCATGTCCTGGTGCCGATAACCGTCGCCCGTACCATGAAGCTGGCGGTCCCGTCCGACCCGCAGGTCTGGCTGGCCGATCGCAAGGCGCGGCTTGCCGATGGCCTTACCCGGCTCGGTTGCGCCGCGCGGAACGGCACGATCCCGCACGGCAGTATCGAGGACGGCGCGCTGCGCATCGACCGCCTCACCGCCGACCCGCCGGACGGGATCGAGGAGCTGGTGCTCGACCTGTACCGTCGCCTGCCGCCCGTCCGCATCACGGACCTGCTGCTCGAAGTCGATGCCGCGCTCGGCTTCACCGATGCCTTCACGCACCTGCGCACCGGCGTGCCGTGCGGCGACCGGATCGGTCTGCTCAACGTCCTGCTCGCGGAAGGGCTGAACCTCGGTCTGCGCAAGATGGCCGACGCGTGCAACACCCACGACTATTGGCAGCTCTCCCGCCTCGCACGCTGGCATGTCGAGAGCGAGGCGATCGACCAGGCGCTGGCCGTCGTGGTCGCGGCGCAGGGCGACCTGCCGATGGCGCGGGTCTGGGGCATGGGCACCACCGCGTCCGCCGATGGCCAGTTCTACCCCGCCGCGCGACAGGGCGAGGCGATGAACACGGTCAACGCCCGCTACGGCAACGACCCCGGCATCAAGGCCTATACCCACGTCAACGACCGCTTCGCGCCATTCGCGTCGCAGTCCATCCCTGCGACCGTCAGCGAGGCCCCCTATCTGCTCGACGGGCTGACGATGAACGAGGCGGGCCGGCGGATCGAGGAGCAATATGCCGACACCGGCGGGTTCACCGACCACCTGTTCGGGATCAGTGCCATGCTCGGCTATCGCCTCGTGCTGCGCATCCGCGACCTGCCCTCCAAACGGCTGTACGTTTTCGACCCTGCCGCGACGCCGAGCGAACTGCGCCCGCTGGTGGGCGGCAAGGCGCGTGAGGCGCTGATCGTCTCCAACTGGCCCGACTTGTTCCGCTGCGCCGCCACCATGAGCGCTGGACAGGTCGCGCCGAGCCGCATCCTGCGCAAGCTTGCCGCCTATCCGCGCCAGAACGACCTAGCCGCAGCCCTGCGCGAGGTCGGCCGGATCGAGCGTACGCTGTTCATCATCGAATGGATTCTCAACACCGGCATGCAGCGCCGCGCCCAGGTTGGCCTCAACAAGGGCGAGGCGCACCACGCGCTGAAGAACGCGCTGCGCATCGGTCGACAGGGCGAGATCCGCGACCGCACCACCGAGGGCCAGCACTACCGGATCGCGGGCCTCAACCTGCTCACCGCCATCATCGTCTACTGGAACACGCTGCATCTCGGCCATGCCGTCGAGGCCCGGCGTCGCGAAGGGCTGGACACGCCCGACCATCTTCTTGCCCACGTCTCTCCGCTGGGGTGGGCGCACATCCTGCTCACCGGCGAATACCTCTGGCCGAAGGATGCCGACGCTTAGGGTGTCATTTCGCCCTCAACCGGAACCGACCCCAGGATGTCAGGGGTGGCGCTGGTGTCGATCTCGTCGCTGGCCAAAGGGCGGAGGGCCACCGCGCCGTCCTCCGTCGTCACAGTCTTCAGGCCGGTGCCGAGCAGCAAGCCCTGGAGGGCGAGCATCGAGGAATATTCGCCGCGGATACCGCTCGTCTGCTTTCCGCCGACATCCTCCATGCGGTAGACGATCTGGCGTCCGGTCGTCTTGCTCCAGCTCTGCAGCGCCTCCAGCAGCCCCCCGGCGCGGATATCGAAGCGCTGGGTCGTGCGGGCGCTCTGGGCGGCCTGCGCGGCCGCGAGGCTGGGCATGACCGAGGTCAACGCCGTTGCGCCAAGCGCGATCATCACGAATTTTCTTCTCATCTGCTGCCCCCATTTCCGGCGCGCTTTCGCGTCGCTCGGTAATGTCGACAGTCGGGAGCGGTAAAACCGTAACGTCGAATTACAAAAAAGTGTGGCAGCGCAGAATTTTAGGTCAAAACAGGCAACCGGTGTTCGGTTTGTTTTCGTGTTACGGCTTTCGCCGCGCCGATTGTCATCACGATCAGGATGGCTTTGACAGGGAAGGGCTATGGACCGCCAATGGTAGAGGAGGCGCAGTTGGAGCGCTGGTTTTGCGACGAGGTGCTTCCGCTGGAAGCGTCGCTGACCCGCTATCTGCGCCGAAACTGGCGGACCGCCGAGCAGGTCATGGACATCAGGCAGGATATCTACGAGGCGGCGCTGAACGGCGGGCGGCAGGACTTGCCCGCCAATACGGCGGGCTTCGTCTTCACCATCGCGCGCAACATCCTCATCAACCGGTCGAAGCTCGAACGCATCGTGCAGTTCGAACAATTCGCCGACCTCGAAAGCCTCGACCAGGGCGTCGACCTGTCCGCGACCGATCGTCACCTCGACGCCCGCGACGCGCTCCGGCGCGCGCAGGACGGTATCGATCGTCTGCCCCCGCGATGCCGCGAGGTCGTCCGCCTGCGCAAGATCGAGGGACTGACCGCCCGCGAAGCCGCCGCGCGGATGGGCGTGGGGGTAGACACGATCGAGCGGCAGCTCGTCCTGGGCATCCGCGCAATGGCGGATACCATGCTGGGGGGGACGGGCAGGATCCGGCGCGGCGCCGACAACCGACTGGGCAAGGCGCGCAGCCGATGAGCCGCGCGATACAGATCGAGGAGACGGCCGCGCGCTGGCTCGTCCGGCGGGACAGCGAGGACTGGACGGCGGAAAACGAGGCCGAACTGGCGCGCTGGCTCGACGAATCGATGGCGCACAAGGCCGCCTATTGGCGTCTCCGCCATGGCTGGGCGGAGGCGGACCGGGTCGGCGCACTCGGCTTCCAGACCACCCGGCCGCGTGCGTTGCGGCGGGGACCCTGGTCGGCCTGGCGCCAGGTGGCCGCCCGGACCAGGGCGGGCGGCGCCATCGCCGCATCGCTGGCGCTGATGATCGGGGTCGGCACCTATCGACTCTACCCCTCGGACGATGCGGCACCCGCCGCTCCGCAACGCGTCGTGCAGACATCCAAAGGCGCCCAGCGGACGATCGCGCTGCCCGACGGCAGTCGGGTCGAGCTGAATACCGCGACGTCGGTCCGCACCGCGTCCGCCGGGGACACGCGCGAGGTCTGGCTCGACAGGGGTGAGGCCTATTTCGACATCGCGCACCGGCCGGATCACCCCTTTGTCGTCCATGCCGGGCCGCGCACGGTGACCGTGCTGGGCACGCGCTTCACCGTCCGCCGCGACGGGGAGAAGGTCACCGTCGCGGTCCTGTCCGGCCGGGTTCGGGTCGAGGACGCGACCGCAGGGCAGAGCGCGCGGGCCGCGGTGATCGGACAGGGCGATATCGCCTATGCGCAATCGCACGGCACGCTGGTGGCGATGGCGGCACCCGCACGTGTCAACGCGATGACCGGGTGGCGCGACGGCGTCCTGGTCTTCGACAACCAGCGGCTGGCCGATGCGGTGGCGGACTTCAACCGCTATACCGACCGCCCGATCCGCATCGCCGACCCGGCGGTCGCCAATATTCGGATCGGCGGATCGTTCCGGATCGGCAACAGCGCCGGGTTCCTCGACCTGCTCCACTCCGCTTATGGCCTGGACGTCCAATCCGGCGAGCATGAGGTCGTCGTGGCGCCCTGATACGGGCACCGCCCTGCGTCAGGGCAGGCGCCGGTAGTGGAAGGTGCGGACGAAGGGTTCGCCCTTATCGTCGATATTGGCGGCGGCTTCGGTCATCGTCCGGCCGTCGGGTGCGATCGTATAGACGCGGACCGAGCCGGGCATCTTGTTGCGGGCCAGGTTCATGACCAGCACGTTGGGCGCGGGAAGCAGGATCGCGGCGCTGTCCGCCTCGCTGGTATCGCCGTCGCCGCGCGCCATGCGACCGTCCGGGCGATAGGCGACGCTCATATGCCGGACGCTGTCGTCGGGCGCGGTGATATCGACATCGGTGCGCCACTGGCCATTACCGATGTCGCGGAAGCGGTAGAGGACACGCTTGGGCGGCGCGCCATAGGTGGCGGGCATACGGGTCAGATCGAGTTCCCATTGGCCCAGGAACGGCGACGGCGCGGGCGATTCGGCGGTTTGGGCGGCGGTCGGGCTCGCGATCGTGGCGACGGCCGCGAGGATGATCGGCCATTGGCGTAAGGAACGGGACATGCATCTTCTCCTTGGTTGGACAGGGGAGGGGCGGGCATGACCCGGCCCGCTCCGGGCCTTGGGGGGCTCCGAGGACATGACATTCGACATCCGGCCAGCGGCCGGGCTGGTCAGAAACCCGCTTCGGTCTCGTCGGGCGGGGGGCTAAGCTCGCCATGTCGGCGTGCCAGCATCGCCAGTATCGCAAGCTCGAGCCCGACGATCGCCACCTGCATCACCGCCTGGCGGCTATCGAGGAACAGCACGGTCATGAGGAGCACCAGCGCGATCATCGCCGACAGCGTCCAGACAGACCAGCGGAAGGCGGCGGACCAGTCGCGCTCGACCGCCAGGCAGGCGAGCCGGGCATGGCCGATCCCCGTGGCGAGCTGGATCAGCGCGAGCGATGGAACGGCACCCTGATAGACGCCGCGCAACAAGTCCTCATGCGCGCCGCCCACCAGCATCGCGCTGGGAAGGCCATGCTCACCGGGAAAGAGGAACGGGAAGCCGAGCAGCGCGCAGCCGATCTGCAACGTCGCCATCGGCAACATGACCGCCACGGCCAGCGCATAGCCGCCCAGGCGCAGGCGCCCCTGTGCGCTCGCGACCATCTCACGCCCCGCCGCCAGCAGACAGCCGATCGCGAAGGACAAGGCGCGGCCGTCTTCCGCCGCGACCGCATATTCGGCCTGCATCGCCAGCGACCAGGATCGGCGGTGATCGCCCATCCAGGCCGTCGCCAGCGCCATGATCGCGCGCGACACCGGGGTCGTCATGTCAGCACCTCCTTGCCGGTTCCCGAACCCGCTTCGCCAATCGCCTCGAGCGCCAGCGCGAAGCCGGTCGCGGTCAGGCGATAGACATGCCGGGGCGGCCGACCGACCTGTGCCGGCTCACGCCACTCCGCCTCGACCAGCCCGTTGTAGGTCATCCGCATCAGCAGCGGATAGAGCGTACCTGACGCCAGACCCGTCTCCTTCATCAGCTCGTAGCCGTGCCGCCATTCGATCCGCTGCCGCGACAGTGCCGCGAGCACCAGATGCATCTGCCGGGAGGGGCGCCTGTTTCGAACCATGGTTCATAACGACATATGTAGAAATAAGAGTCAAGCGACATGGATGCGCGGTCCGCTTCGGCCGGAACGATCCCTTTCCGGGATGGAACCCCGCCATGCCCGATTGCACAGCGCGCGGGCTTGGGTCAGATTTCGATGTGTCAGGCCATCCCCTTGGTAGCTGACACTACGGACGGGGCCTGCCGATTTTTCGGCGGGCCCCATTTCGTTCAGACTTGCGTAACCATCTTGCCCTATCAGCCATCTGGTCAGGCCATCCGGCCGACGGACAGCAGGTCGCCCCGCTTATTCACTACGGAAGCGGGGCGACTTGACCCCTTATCAGAACAGCTTGCGCACGCCGATCCGGACCGAGCGGCCGATCGGATCGATATAGGCGGGCTGGAATCGGTTCGGCGTATCGCCGTTGCGATCGGTGACGTTGATCCGGTCGTTCAGCAGATTCTCGATCGTGAAATTGATCCGCAGCTTCCTGGTCCATGGGCGGTCGTAGATTTTGTCCGCCTCCAGCGAGCTGTAGAGGACCAGCCAGGTCCGCCCCGAAAAGCGCAGATCGGATGCGGCGATGTCGCTCTGGATCCGCGTCGGCCCCTGGATGCGGCCATAGACCCCCAGGTTGAACAGCCCGTATCCGAAATAACCGTTGAGCTGGACGTCCCAGCGCGGGCGGCCGCCCGTGCCGTCCAGCGTCGCGCCGTCGAGCAGGTCGAGCACCGGCCCGCCGTCGCGCAGGGTCAGCCGGTCCTCCAGCCGGTAATTGGTCGTCGCCGACAGGAAGAGCATGGGCGGCTCCTTGCGCGGTCGCGGCGGTGGCGCGGTCTTCGCCGCATCGGGCGCGGGTGGCGCGGCGGGAGGTGGCGGGGACTTGCCCAGCTTGGCCTGAAGGCTGCTGGTCAGCCGCAGCTTGCGTTCGCGTTCATAGGCCAGGTTGACCGGGCGCAAATCGACGCTGACCAGCTGGCCCAGCGAATCGCGGCGGAACAGGTCGGGAAAGACCCGCTGGAACGCCGGGGTCGCGCTGCCGATCGACGCCGCCTGATCGTCGATCCGCGTGTCGAGATAGTCGAGCGCGACGCGGATGTCCTTGTCGCGGACCGGCGTCACCGCGATGCCCAGGCTGGTGATCCGCCGCCTCTCGGGCGCCAGAGCGGGGTTTCCGCCGGTCAGCGTGGTGACGAGCGTGCTCTGTCCGGTGACGAAGTCGAAGAACGGCGTGTTGGGGGAGGTCAGCACCGGCGCGACGAGTTGCGTGACGGCGGGCGCCGCCTGCGCGACGTTGATCGAGGCGCTGAGCTGCACCGGGCGGAACGGGATCCAGTTGAGCCCGAGGTTCGAATTGCTCAGCCGACCGAAGTCCGACACCTGCGACACCCCCGCCATGCCGCTCAATTGCAGTTCGCCGAGAAAGCCCAGCGACCCCTCGCGCGCGGAGGCGAGCGGCAGGGTGGCGTTGACGCTCGCACCGCGCGTGGTGCGGCCGATGGCGTCGTCGGGCAGCGCCAGGCTGGTCGTCGCGCGGCTGTCGACACGGGCATAGTCGGTGGTGACGGTGATGAGCGCGTCGCCAGCGGGCAGATGGACGACCGGGCCGTTGGCGGTCGCCTTGACAGCCAGCGTGTCCGACGCGGCGCGGCTGCGGTTGACGGTCCGCGCCATGGCCGTGGCGGGATCGACCGGGGCCATCGGATCGCCGCCCGCGCCGATCGCGGCCTGAAGCGCGCCGAGCGGCACCCCCGTCTCGGAGGCGTTGCGCGACACCAGCCGGTCATAGCTGCCCGTCACCGCCCAGTTCCAGCGGCGCACATCCCCAGTCAGCGAGCCGCCTGCATGCAGCGCCATGCTGGTGGTCCGCTGGTGCAGCACGCTGCCCGGCAGATAGCGATAGAGGAGCGTGTCGTCGGCGAAGGGAAACGCCCCCAGCCCGCCCGGCACCCGCAGCAGCGCGGGCGCGAGGCCGTTCAGCCCCTTGCTCCGATTGGCATCCATCGACAGCGTCAGCGATCCCGACACCGACTTGCCCAGTGGCGAGGCGAGCCCGGCCTCGGCATGGATGGTGTCGGTGCGCGGGATCAGCGTGCGATAGGGCCCGATATCGGTGACCGCGACGGGGCTGTCGGCATAGGCGGCGAGCGCGTCGCGCGCGGCCGGGTCGATCGGCACCCCCGCCTGTGTCACCGCCCGCCCCGCCAGCGCATCGAGCCTGGGGTCCAGGCTTGCGCCGTTCACCCCCGTCACATTGCCGCCGGTGGCGAACAGCGTGTCGGGATCGGGGACGATGGCGCGCTGGCTCTGCAGCACCGGATTCTGCCGGAAATGCGACAGGTTGAAGGTCACGCGCCGGGGGCCGTCGATCCGGGTCGAGGTGATCTCGGTCATGTTGGTCTCGCCACCGCCATCGGTCGCGACGCCGGGCAGGACGTTGACGGTGATCGCCTCGAACTTTTTCTTGGTGATGAAGTTCATCACCCGCACGGTGGGCGGATAGCCGAACCGCGCCGCTTCCTGTTCGGGCAGGATCTCTATGCGCTCCATCGCCTCATAGGGCAGGTTCTGGAACTCGGCGAAACCCGAGGTCCGGCGGCCGTTGAGCAGCATCACCGGTTCGCCTCCGCTCGACGAACTGGTCAGCGCCTTCACCCGCTTGAGCAGCTCGCTCAGGCTGGGGGCGCCGAGCCCGTCGAGCGTGGTGGCATCGAGCACCGCGACCGGCTCGACCGCGCCGATGATCGAGCCGGGGATGCGCTTGCCGGTAACGGTGACCTCGGCAGGCGGGGCGTCCGTCTGCGGCGTCGGGGCGGCTTCGGTCTGTGCCGCTAAAGGTGTCGGGGCCGACGCCCCCAGGACGACCGCCGACCATAACGCGCCGCGCCTGACGCGCGCGCTTTCCCCCAATCGCATCGTTCAGCCACTCCCATCGCCGACGTGAAGGCGATAGATACTGTGGCGATCATGTCACAATTACGGCTTTTTTTGAGAGTGATCTTGACGTGCTTCGAAAACAGCCTGTCGCGGACAACAATTTTTCCCCTCGCCCCTCATAGAGGGGAGAGGGTTGGGGGCGTCAGCTCAGCGGGACCACCGGCTCGGCGACCAGTGGGGCCGACGCCCTCTTCCCGCGCAGGACGCCGCGCATCACGCGCAGATAATGGTCGCCGCCATGCTCGATGGTGAAGCGTCGCGCCTGGTGCAGCGTGCGGCGCGGGTCCTGGGTGTGGGCGCGGGCGTCGGCGATCGCGGTGGCGAAGGCGGTTTCGTCGCCCACCGGGACCAGCGTGCCCAGCGCCCCCTGCTGGAGCAGCGTGCCCATCGAGCGGCTGCAATCGGTGGCGATGATGCCGATATTGGCGGCCAGCCCCTCCAGGATCACCGCGGGCACCCCCTCATATTGCGAGGACAGCAACAGCATGTCGTATTGCGCGAGCAGTGCGGCGGGGTTGGTGACATAGCCGCGGAATTCGACCCGGTCGGCGATGCCCAGCGTCACCGCCAGCGCCTCGAGCTGGCCGCGCTCGGGCCCCTCGCCGAACAGCGTCAGCGTGTCGGCCGGACGGCTGCCCCGCGCGAACCCGCGCAGCATCAGCGCGAGGTTCTTCTGCGGGGCCAGCCGCGCGATGGTGACGAAACGGCGTCCGTGCGTGGGCGTCGTGGCGACGGGTTCGCGCAGCGCCATGATCTGCGCCTCGGACAAGGCGGGGTCGGGGATGATCGCGACGCGCGATGGCGATACGCGAACGCCCTGCACGATCTCGGCGCGCATCGGCTTTTCCATGCCGACGAAGTGATCGATCGCCAGCCCTTGGATACGCAGCCAGATGCGATAGAAGATCCGGTAGAGCAAGGATGCGTCGGTCCGGTCGAGATTGTTGCTGATCTTGGCGACCACCGGCGGGCAATCGCGGCCCAGCACCAGCTTCAGCATCACCGCGACGAAGGCATAGGTATTGCCCGCGCAGAACAGCATGTCGGGCCGCACCGCGCGGACGACGCGCGGCAGGGTCAGGACCATCCAGAGCGTTTCCCAATGCGCGATGCCCGGCCAGCGGCGGGGCGGCGTCACATAGTCGAGCCCCGCGCCGACGTCCTCCGCCATCGCGCCATCGGTCCGCCCCAGGAAGAGCGGCGCGTCGATCCCCGATTCCCGCCAGCGGCGGACGAGGCGCAGCGCGATCCGCTCGACCCCGCCGGGTTCGAAGCTGTGCAGGAAGGTCAGAACGCGCAAAAGACCGCCCGCTCCACCCAAGAGTCCAATCGTTGCGGAAATCGCCCCATCACCTCACCCATAGATCGGCCAGCGAAAATGGTCGATATTCCGGCCTATAATTGTTCGTGACAGCTATGTCATGTTCGCTGGCGCCGCGCATGGTCCCGATTTCGGCGACGAATTCCCGCTTGCCTTTGTCGGCGAAGCGACCCACCCGCCGGGCATGAACGACGCGAAGAGACAGGATCGCGGGGCAGGACCGATCGCCAGCCTGGGGCTGCTCGCCCTGGTGGCGCTGCTCGTCCGGGCGCAGGGTTTCGGCAATCCGGTGACCGGGTTCGACGAGCAATTCTACCTGCTGGTCGGCGACCGGATGCTGCAGGGTGCCTTGCCCTATGTCGATATTTTCGACCGCAAGCCGATCGGCCTGTTCCTCCTTTACGCCGGGGCACGGTCGCTGGGCGGGGACGGGTTCCTCGCCTATAAGCTGGTCGCGACCGGCTTCGTCGTCGCCACCGCTTACGGCATCCAGCGCATTGCGCGGCGCTTCGCCGGGCCGGTCGCCGCGCTGGGGGCGGCGATCCTGTACATCCTCTGGCTGAACCTGATGGAGGGGGAAGGGGGGCAGTCGCCCGTCTTCTACAATGCGCTGGTGCTGGTCGCGGCGAGCCTGGTGCTGTGCGCGGTCGAGCGGCGCGGCGGGCTGTTCGCGTGCGGCGCGGGCGCGATGGCGGCGATCGGCGTCGCGCTCCAGATCAAATATGCGGTGCTGCCCGAGGGATTCGCGTTCGGCTGCATCCTGTTATGGCTTGGCTATCGCGCGCGCGCGCCGCTGGTCCGGCTGGCGGGGATGGCGCTGGTCTGGGTCGCGCTCGCGCTGCTGCCGACACTTGTCGCCTGGGGCGCCTATGCGGCGATGGGACAGAGCGAGGCGTGGATCTTCGCCAACTTCCTTTCGCTCGGCGGACAGGCGGCGCGGCCGCTGGCGACCGAGCTGGAGGGGCTGGCCGCCTGTATCGGCATCCTGGCGCCGCTCGGACTGGTCATCGCGCTGGGGCGACCCTGGCGGCATGTCGCGCCCGAGCGGCGCGACGGGTTCGGCTTCCTCCTCGTCTGGCTGGCGGTGACGGTGGTCGCGGTACTGCTCTACGGACGGTTCGGCAGCCCGCATTACGCCATGCCGATCGTGCTGCCCGCGACGATCGTCGCCGCGCCCGCGCTGGCGCGCTGGCGGCGCGGCTGGCTGCTGGCGCTGATCGCGGTGATCGCGCTGGCCGGGCAAGTCGTGCTGGCGCTCAGCGAACGCGCCAAGGGCGGCGCGGACGAAGCACGCGCGGTCGCGCGCGCGGCGACGCCGGGGCGCGGCTGCCTCTATGTCTATGACGGTTATCCGGCGCTCTACATGCTCACCCATAGCTGCCTGCCGTCCAAATGGGTGTTCCCCGGCCATCTCAATACGCAGGACGAGGCGAGCGCGGCCGCGCTGGGCACCGATCCGGTCGCCGAGATCCGCCGCATCCTGGCGCGTCACCCCGGCGCGATCGTCGACGACTATCCCCGCTTCGCCTTCGGCAACCCCGCCACCCGTGCGGTACTGCGCGAGGCGCTCGCGCGGGACTATCACCTCGCCGCCTGCGTCCCGACGGGCCCGAGCCGGGTGCGGCTGGTCTATCGGCCGGGGCCCGGACCGGTGCCCGCATCCTGCCCCAGCGCCAGCGCGCTGGCGGCGATGCCATGAAAAATCCCCGCCGACAGGGTCGGCGGGGATCACAGGCTTTCGGCGATTGAATGGGCGTCAGAAGTTGGTCGTCACCGAGAACTGGATATAACGCCCGTAGATGTCGTAGAAATTGACCGGCGAATTCTGCCACCCGTTGATCGAGTAGGTGTTGTTGCCGCCGCGTGCCGGGATGATCGGCGGGTCCTTGTCGAGCAGGTTGTTGATCGTCACGCCCAGCGTCATCCGCTTGGCGATGTTCACGTTCGCCGCCAGATCGAAATAGCTGTAGTTGGGGATACGCGCGAAGGTGTTCTGCACCGTCCGGCGCAGCGTGCCGCTCTGCGTCGCCGAGATATAGCGCCAGTTCAGCGAGACCTGGAACAGCCCCTCCGCGCCGGTGAAGGTGCCGCGCAGGTTGTGACGCCACTTCGGGATGGGATTGCCGACGCCGTCACCGAAATAGCCGACGCTGCCCGACTGGTTGCTGACCGAGGCCGCGCTGGTCACGAGGCCGCCGTTGAAGTCGCTGGCGAAGGTGCCGCTGCCGATCGGCAGGTCATAATGCGCCTGGAAGTCGTAGCCGGTCGTGCCGATCTGGTTGGGCACGTTGAGCACCAGCGAACTGAGATAGCCCGAGCTCGGATTGTTGATGTTGCCGAACAACGTGCCGTTGCCGTTGCGCACGAACTGCTGGCACGAGATGCGGTTCAGCTCGGTCGGATCGGTTGCGTAGTTGACGCAGTTGTTGACGATCGTGTCCTGATCCAGCCCGACGATCTGGTTGGTGTAGCGGATCTCGTAATGGTCCACCGAGAAGCTGAAGCGCGGCAGGAAGCTGGGCGTCAGCACCAGACCATAGGTCAGGGTATTGGCGGTCTGGGGCCCCAGTGCCGGATCGACCGCACCGTTGCGATAGATGCAGCCGGCCTCCGGGCAGCGGATGGTCGTGCTGCCATAGGTTGCCGGATTGAAGCCCGGCTGCAACTGGCACGCCGCCAGGCTGGCGAGCGGGGCGCCGCCCGCTGCGGTCGACGCACCGCAGATGTCGACGAAGTTCAGGCTGCGCGCGAAGTTGATGTTCTCCGTCGCCTCGAACACGTTCGGTGCCCGCGACGCGAAGTTGCGCGCCACGCGGAAGCGGATGTCGCGGATCGGTGCCCAGGTCCCCTCCAGCTTCCAGGTGCTGAAGAAGGTGCGCGACGAGGTGTCGTAGTTGGATGCGCGATAGCCGCCGCTGAAGCCCAGCAAATGCGTCCAGGACTGGTCCTGGATCAGCGGAAGCTGAAGCTCGACGGCCAGTTCCTTGGCGGTCTGGGTGCCGCGCGACGAGGAGGACGGGTTCGGCGTGCCCTGGATGATGGTGTTATAGTCGGCGCTGGTGAAGTTGCTCGCGATGTCGCGACGCAGCTCGGCGCCCAGGCTGATCTGCGCGCCATCGGTCGCGAGCGGCGAGCGGATGCCGTAACGGCCCAGATCGCCGCTGATATTGGCCTGCACGTCGAAGAAATAGCCGACATTGCGGGTCGGCCCGTTGGGCGCATAGGCGAAGATATAGTTATAGGCGGCGGGATCGTCCGAATCGCCGCGGAAGATGTCGAGCGGTACGCAGTTCGGGTCGGTGCCGTTCACCTTGGACACACAGGTCGGCACGCCGTTGACGTTAACGACGTTCAGCGCCTTGGCGATGTTGTCGCCAGAGGGCGCCCAGTTGCGGTTGATCGCGCTCTTGACCAGGCTCTTGGCCCAGACCCCGCCGACATCATAATGCCACGCGCCGCCAAAGTCGCCGCGCACGCCAAGCGTCGCGCGGTTGTAGATCTGCTGATAGTCGATCGAGCGGGTCGGATAGTGCTGGAACCGATAGCCGAAGTCGATCGGCACGGTCGCGGACGTGCCCGCCTGCGCGCCGCACAGCACCTGCGCCTGCTGCGCGGACATGAGCGGATTGTTGCAATTGAGCTGGTAGCCGCCATCGCCGTTGGTGCCCTCGCCGATCGTGGCGGGCAGGTACGTCCCCTGGCTGGTGTTGCGGGTGTACATGTAGCTGCCGTAGATTTCGGCCCAGTCGGTCGCCTTGAACGACAGGAAGCCACCCGCATTGTACCGCTCGTTGGCGCGCAGCATTTGATAGCTGTCGTCCATGCGATTCTGGCGATCGGTGGTCGCATCCTGCGTGTTGCGATAGGGGCGGAAGACGCGGCTGCCGTCGCTCGCGTTGATCTGCGGCGTACCGCCGTTCAGATTGTAGATATAGCCGTAGCGCGAATAGAGCGTGCTGTCGCAGCTCAGCGCGCCGTCGATTCCCGCCTGCAACAGGTGGCACGCCTGCGACGAGCGCGAATTGTACGGCAGGTTGTCGGTGTGGCGATAGGTGAAATAGCCCGAGACCGACAGCCGGTCGTCGAACAATTGCGTCCCGGCCGCCACGTTGACCGTCGCGCGACCACCGTCATTGGCCCAGCCCAGCGGCGTGGGGAAGCCACGCGTCTTGGCGGTATCGGTCACGATGTTGGCGCGGTTGAGGTGATTGAAGAAGCCGTAATTGGCGTCGACCTGCACGCCCTTGAAATTCTTCTTGAGGATGAAGTTGACCACGCCGGTCAGCGCGTCGGGACCATAGACCGCCGCGGCACCGCCGGTCAGCACGTCGACCCGCTGGACGAGCGCGGGCGGGATCGAGTTGATATCGGCCGCCACCTGGCCACCCAGACGCTGGCCGTCGAGCAGGATCAGCGCCGCGCCGCCCGAACCGCCGATATTGCGCAGGTTGATACGCCCGGTGCCGTTGCCCTCGTCGTCGGCCTGCGGAGCATAGGGCACGACCTGCGGCAGGCGGTTCAGCACGTCCTCGATATTGACCGCACCGCTGAGCTTGATCTCCTGCGCGGACACGGCCTGTACCGGCGCGGCCGAGGCGAGGTTCGGATTGACAATGCGCGAGCCGGTGACGATCACATCGCCTGCGGCCGTATCGCCGTCGCGCGACTGATCGCGCGCGTTCCCGCGCAGATCCTCGCGCTCGGCATTCTTACGGCTTTCACTCTTGGCGGAATCCGTGTCGGTCGCGCCGACGGTCGTCTGGTCCGACTGCGTCGATTGCGCCGCGGCCGGCACCGCGCAGATCGTCATCATCGCGCTCGTGGCGAACAAAAATCCAATATTTTTCATAGACCCCCCTTTGATGACACGCTCCGCCATTCCGTCCCGGTCGATTGCGTTGCCCAATCATTGCCCGGTTCTCGGACCTCGACGCATTCGCTCCGCAAGCGAAGTCGCGCGCCAGATGGTCCCGGTATAGCGGCCCCCTGATTTCACCTCTTAACGGTGAACGGGATGCTTGCAGACTGCGAACCGACTTTCAATGGTACGATACCATTGGCGATAACGCGTTCCGGCAGGAGTTTCGCGAAAACGCTATTTGCTTGAGTGTGTTAGCGTCACGGAAATTCTAAATCGAATATTTAAAAAATGTCATTTTATGAATGTAAGGGGGTTAACTGACAAATTGGTATGGCTCGACAAGCTTTGGTCATGCCAAAGGTTTGGACATCAGTTTTCTGTCGTGTCTGTCGATACTTAGTTGGGGGGGCGCGGTTTCTCCTGCCGGATCCTGGCATTGATCCCGTCGAAACCCGGTTGATGAGGCCATGACCAACTGTTCCGTGTGGCAAGCGCGGTGGCGGCGGATCGCCGTGGTCTATCCGACCGGTCCGGTCCCGTGACCGGGGCGACGGACGAACCGCCGCCCCGGCATCGGTCATTTCTTCGTTCGGGCCCGCTTCGGTGCCGCGGCGGCTTCGACGTCTTCCTCTTCGTCGGCCTGTTCCTCACCCGCCTCGGTCAGCGCCTGGCCCAGCGCCTTGAGCTTATCCTGCGACTTGTCGGCCTTGTCGGCGATCTTGGTCGTGGCGGCACCCAGCCGGTGCAGCAGGTCGTGGATCCGGTCGGCGTCGGGCGCGTCCTTTTCGAGCTGCTTGCGCAGCGAGGCGAGGTCGCGGAGGATGCCCTTGGCGCCCGGCGTGTCGACCTCGGCCAGCGCGGCTTCCCAGTCTTCCACCATCGTCGCGCCCTTGGCACCCTTGGTATTGTCCAGCCCGCGGTTGATCGCGTTCATCGTTCCGGCAAATTTGACAGCCATCGCTTGGGTCCTTTCCCACACCGGCCCGTGCCGGCGTTGGTCAACGAGGCATTCGGGAAAAGGACCCCTTCCGATTCAACGGGATCGCGTTATCTCGCGCCCTCGATCAAGCACTGGATCAGCTTGTCGCTGGCGGGCTTCACCACCTCGTGATGCAGCGTCCTCGCGCAGATCGACCCCAGCGAGATGATCGTGAAGGCCTGCGCCAGGGTGCGATGCTCGTCCTCCACCTTGTCGCTGCCCATCAGCCCGGCAAAGGCGCGGCTGATATTGGCGAAGGCCTGCTCGCGCACGTCGAGGAAGATCGACCGGATCCGCTCGTTGCGCGCCGCCTCCGCCGCGATCTCCAGGAACATCCGGTCGCCCGACTCGTCCTTGCGACAGGGCATGGTCGTCAGCCAGCCGATGATCCCGGCGCGATCGCGGTTGGCGAGCGCGGTGTTGAGCGTGTCCTGATCCGCGATCCGCTCGCAATCCGCCGCGACGATCGCGGCGATGATGTCCTCCTTGGCGGGAAAGTCGCGGTACAGTTGCTGGACCGCGACCCCGGACTCCTTGGCGATCGCGGCAATCCCCGTGGCGTGAAAGCCGTTTTCCACGAACAGGCGCCGCGCCACCTCCTTGATCTTGTCCCGCCGCAATTCTGCGCGGGTGGGGGACGGGCAATCGATTTTGGTCACGTTACGGCCTCTTCTAATCGGTTGACGCGCTCGATTGGCGGGTCTAACGGCGCTTTTTGTGAGTGATCGCTCTCAAACAATTTTTCAAGCGGGAAATGATATGTCTTCCAATCGGCTTATGGGTCGTGTGTTGGCATCTGCCGCCTTGCTCGCACTGGCCGCATGTGGTGCCGGTGGCAAGCAACAGCAGCAGCAGGCGGCGCAGGGACCGGCGCCAGTCGGCTATGTGGTGGCAAGCGAGCAGCCCGTCACCCTGACCACCGAATTGCCCGGCCGGACGACCGCGTTCGAAACCTCCGACGTGCGTCCGCAGGTCAACGGCCTGATCACCCAGCGGTTGTTCGTCGAGGGCGACATGGTCCGTCAGGGGCAGCCGCTATACCATATCGATCCGGCGCCATACCAGGCGCAGGTGGCCAGTGCCCGTGCCGCGCTGACCCGTGCGCAGTCGGGCATCGCGTCGACCGCCGCATTGGCGCGCCGCTATGGCGAGCTGATCAAGATCAACGCCATCGCCCGCCAGGACTATGAGAATGCGCAGACCAGCGCGGCGCAGGCGCGGGCCGACGTCGCCGCGCAGCAGGCCGCGCTCCGCACCGCGCAGATCGACCTGGCGCGGACCACCATCCGCGCGCCGATCACCGGCCAGATCGGTCGCTCGGTCTTCACGACGGGGGCGCTCGTCTCCGCCTCGCAGACCGGGGCGCTGGCCACCATCCAGCGGCTCGACCCCATCTATGTCGACATTCAGGAGCCGAGCGCGGAGCTGTTGAAACTGCGGCGGCAGATCATGAGCGGCCAGTTGACCCGCGACGGCAATGCCCGTGTCAAGCTGACGCTGGAGGATGGCAGCGAGTACGGACCGCAGGGGACGCTGCGCTTCGCCGACGTGACCGTCGATCCGACCACCGGGTCGCAGGTGATCCGCGCGCTGTTCCCCAATCCCAACGGCCTGTTGCTGCCCGGCATGTTCGTGCGCGCGTCGCTGGTCGAGGGGACCCAGTCCAACGCCTTCCTGGTGCCGCAGCGTGCGGTCAGCCGCGACGAAAAGGGGCAGGCGACGGTGATGGTGATCGGCGCGGGCAACAAGGTCGAGCCGCGCACGCTGCAGACCGGTCGCTCGGTCGGCGAGAACTGGATCGTCACCAGCGGCCTGAAGCCCGGCGACAAGATCATCGTCGAGGGCGGCATGATGCTGCGCCCCGGAATGCCGGTGCAGGGCAAGCCCTGGGATCCCAATGCCAAGCCCGCAGCCCCGCAACCGCAAGCGGGTGCGGCCCAGACACAGGCGAAGTAACCAGCCATGTCACGCTATTTCATCGATCGCCCGATCTTCGCCTATGTGCTGGCGGTGCTGGTCGTCATCGCCGGCCTGTTGTCGCTGCGCACGCTGCCGATCGCGCAGTTCCCGGCGATCGCGCCGCCCGCGGTGTCGATCACGGCCACCTATCCGGGCGCCGACGCCCAGACGCTGGAGAACACGACCACCCAGATCATCGAGCAGCAGATGAAGGGGATCGACCACCTTCGCTACTTCTCGTCCTCCTCCTCCTCGGCGGGCAGCGTGACGATCACGCTGACCTTCGAACAGGGGACCGATCCCGACATCGCGCAGGTGCAGGTCCAGAACAAGCTGCAGGCGGCGACCCCGCTGCTGCCGCAGGAGGTCCAGCGCCAGGGCATCATCGTCGCCAAGGCGACGCAGAATTTCCTGCTGTTCGTCGGTCTCTACTCCGAGAACGGCAAGCATAACGCCGACGATCTCGCCGACATCGTCGCCTCGCGCATCTCCGATCCGCTGTCGCGCGTCACCGGCGTCGGCGATACCCAGATCTTCGGCTCGCAATATGCGATGCGGATCTGGGTCGATCCGATCAAGCTCAACAACTATGCGCTGACCATGGCGGACGTGACCAATGCGGTCACGGCGCAGAACGCGCAGGTTTCGGCGGGCCAGATCGGCGCGCAGCCCGCGCCCAAGGAACAGATGCTCAACGCCACCGTCTCGGTGTCGTCGCGCCTGACCTCCCCTGAGCAGTTCGCCAAGATCCGCCTGAAGAGCAACACCGACGGCTCGATCGTCCGGCTGAGCGACGTCGCGCGGGTCGAGATCGGCGCGGAGAACTACGCCTTCTCGGCACAGTGGAACGGCAAGCCCGCGTCGGGCATCGGCATCAAGCTCGCGCCCGGCGCCAACGCGCTCGACACCGTCGTCGCGGTCAAGGCGCGGGTGAACGCGCTGGCCAAGGAATTCCCGTCCGACGTCAAGGTCATCTTCCCCTACGACACCTCGCCCTTCGTGCGGCTGTCGATCGAGCAGGTGATCGAGACGCTGGTCGAGGCGGTCGTGCTCGTCTTCCTCGTGATGTTCCTGTTCCTTCAGAATTTCCGCGCCACGCTGATCCCGACGATCGCGGTGCCGGTGGTGCTGACGGGGACGTTCGCGGTGCTCGCGGCGTTCGGCTATTCGATCAACACGCTGACCCTGTTCGGCATGGTGCTGGCCATCGGCCTGCTGGTCGACGACGCGATCGTCGTCGTCGAGAATGTCGAGCGGCTCATCACCACCGAGCATCTGTCGCCGAAGGAGGCGGCGCGAAAGTCGATGGACGAGATCACCGGCGCGCTGATCGGCATCGCGGCGGTCCTGTCGGCGGTGTTCCTGCCGATGGCGTTCTTCGGCGGATCGACCGGCGTCATCTATCGCCAGTTCTCGATCACCATCGTCTCGGCCATGGTGCTGTCGGTCGCGGTCGCGCTGATCCTGACGCCCGCGCTCTGCGCCACCATCCTGAAGCCGCACGACCCCAACAAGGGGCAGGGCCATGGCCCGCTGGCGCGCTTCTTCCGCTGGTTCAACGACCGGTTCGACCGGGGTCGCGACCGCTATGAAAAGGGTGCGCGCACGACGGCGCGGCGCTGGGGACGGTCGCTGATCGCCTATGCGCTGATCCTCGCGGGCATGACCTTCCTGTTCATGCGGCTGCCCAGCGGCTTCCTGCCCGACGAGGACCAGGGCGTGATGATCGCGCTCGTCCAGGGCCCGCCGGGGGCGACCTCGGCGCGGACCCAGAAGGGCCTCGACCTCGTCCGCGACCATTTCCTGAGCGATGCGGGCGATGCCATTCGCGGCGTCTACACGATCAACGGGTTCAGCTTCGCGGGACAGGGTCAGAATAGCGGCATCGCCTTCATCCCGATGAAGGAATGGAAGGATCGCCCCGGCGCGCAGAACAAGGCGCAGGCGATCATCGGCCGCGCGATGGGGGCCTTCTCGCGCTACAGCGACGGCCTGATCTTCGCGGTCATCCCGCCCGCCGTGCAGGAACTGGGCAACGCCACCGGCTTCGACATGCAGCTGGTCGACGAAGCCGGGATCGGGCACGAGCGGCTGCTCGCGGCGCGCAACATGCTGCTCGGCATGGCGTCGCAGAACAAGGCGCTGGTCGGCGTGCGTCCCAACGCGCTCGACGATGCGCCGCAACTCAAGGTCGATGTCGACCAGGACAAGGCGGGCGCACTCGGCCTCGACCTGTCGACCGTCAACAGCACGATCGCGACCGCCTGGGGCGGCTCCTACGTCAACGACTTCATCGACCGTGGCCGCGTGAAGCGCGTCTACATCCAGGCCGATGCCGCCTATCGCATGGCGCCCGAGGATATCGGCGACCTCTATGTGCGCGGCGCGACCGGGACGATGGCGCCGTTCACCGCCTTCTCCAACGTCTCGTGGAAGCAGGGGCCGATGCAGCTCACCCGCTATAACGGCCAGCCCTCGATGGAAATCCTGGGCCAGCCCGCACCCGGCGTGTCGTCGGGCGCCGCGATCAAGGCGATGGAGGAGATGCAGGCCAAGCTGCCGCCCGGCACCCGGCTCGACTGGACCGGCCTCAGCTATGAGGAACAGCTTTCCGGCGGTCAGGCGCCCGCGCTCTATGGCCTGTCGCTGCTGATCGTCTTCCTGTGCCTCGCCGCGCTGTATGAAAGCTGGTCGGTGCCGATCTCGGTCATGCTGGTCGTGCCGCTGGGCGTGGTCGGTGCGCTGCTCGCCGCCATGCTGACCGGGCTGAACAACGACATCTATCTGCAGGTCGGCCTGATCACCACGATCGGCGTGTCGGCGAAGAACGCGATTCTGATCGTCGAATTCGCCGAGGAACGGATGCGCGAGGGTTATAACGCCTTCGACGCGGCGATCGAGGCTGCCAAACTTCGTCTCCGCCCGATCCTGATGACCAGCCTCGCCTTTGTGTTCGGCGTGTTCCCGCTGGCTATCGCCAATGGCGCGGGCGCGGGCGGGCAGAACGCGATCGGCCGCGCGGTGGTGGGCGGCATGTTGTCCGCGACGATCCTGGCGATCTTCTTCGTGCCGATGTTCTTCGTCGTCGTCATGCGGCTGTTCGGTCGCAGCCAGGGGGAGAAGCCCACGGACGACACGCGTCACCCCGATGATGGGCGGCCCGATCATGGCGAACAGGCTTCGCCGACCGCGCCGCAGGGAGTTTGATCGATGATCCGTTCCAAGTCCGCGCTCGCCCTGCTGGCGGCCAGCGCACTCGCCGGGTGCAATCTCGCCCCCAAATATGTCCGCCCGGTCGGCGCCGTCCCGGCGACGCTGCCCCAGGACGGCATCTATCCCGCCGCGGCGTCAGACGCCCCCGATGTCACCAGGATCGGGTGGCAGTCCTTCTTCACCGACGACCGGCTGCGCCGGACGATCGCGCTGGGGCTGGAGAATAATCGCGACCTGCGCATCGCGGCGGCCAATGTGCTGCAGGCGCGGGCGCAATACCGGATCCAGCGGGCGGACCTCGTCCCCTCGACCAACCTGTCGGGCTCGGCGACCTATACCAACAATATCCAGGGGGCCACGGGCGCGCTGGGCGGCGCGGCCGGGGGCGGCACCGGTGCCGGTACGGGCACCGGGACCGGAACGGGGGCTGGCGCTGGCGCGGGGGGCGGCGGCCTTGGCGTCGGGGTCGGGTCTTCGTCGCCCAATCTGCAATTCTACTCGGTCAATGCCGGCTTCTCGGCGTTCGAGCTCGACCTGTTCGGGCGCGTCCGCAACCTCAACCGCGCCGCGCTCGAGCAATATTTCGCGACCGAGGAAGCCCAGCGCACGACGCGGATCAGCCTGATCGCCGAGATCGCGACCGCCTGGCTGACCTATGCGTCGGATCAGGACCAGCTTCGCCTGTCGCAGGAATCGCTCGAATCCTTCGGCAAGTCGCTCGAACTGACCCGCGCGCAGTTCCGGATCGGCGTCGCCTCCGAGCTGGAGGCGCGGCAGGCCGAGACGACCTATCAGGGCGCGCGCAACGACATCGCCGTACTCAAGACGCGGGTGGCGCAGGACAAGAACGCGCTCAACCTGCTGGTCGGCGCGCCGGTGGTCAACGAACTGCTGCCCCAGGGTCTTGGCAATGGCGGCGCGTCACTGCCGCTGCTGCCGACCGGCCTGTCCTCCGATATCCTGCTGCGTCGCCCCGACGTGTTGCAGGCCGAGCATCAGCTGATCGCGCAGAACGCCAATATCGGCGCGGCGCGCGCGGCGATGTTCCCGCGCATCTCGCTGACCGCGACGCTGGGTACGATCAGCACCGCGCTGAGCGGGCTCTTCGCGGGCGGCAGCTTCACCTATACCGGCGCGCCCTCGATCTCGCTGCCGCTGTTCGACGGCGGGCGGCTTCGCGGCAATCTCGACGTCGCGCGCGCGCAGCAGCAGGCGGCGGTCTCGACCTATGAGAAGACCGTCCAGACCGCGTTCCGCGAGGTCGCCGACGCGCTGGCGCAGCGCGGCACGATCGACGAGCAGATCGCGGCGCAGACCGGGCGGGTCGAGGCGGCGAACGTCGCGCTGAAGATCTCCGACGCGCGCTATCGCACCGGCGTCGAGTCCTTCCTGACGACGCTCGATTCGCAGCGTACCGCCTATTCGGCGCAACAGTTGCTCGTCACCACGCGGCTCAACCGCGAGAGCAACATGGTCGAGCTGTACCGCTCGCTGGGCGGCGGGCTGAACTGACCCGATGGGCGATCTGTCGATCTCCCCCGAGGGCGGTCGCGGTCCGGCCATGCCGATCGCGTCGCGCGGCCGACCCAGTGTCGAGCGCGCGGCGGAGATCGGCCAACGGGTCGTCGAGGCGGCGATCATCGCCTTTGTCGAGCAGGGTCTCGACATCTCGATCGAGCAGATCGCCCAGTCGGTCGGGGTCAGCAAGCAGGCGGTCTATCGCCGCTGGCCGAGCAAGATCCTGCTGCTGATGGACGTGATGGACCGGGTGATGGCGCAGATCCATCGCAACCTCGGCGACGACCTGCCCGCCGACCCGGTCGCCGCGCTGAGGGAAGTGTCCTGGCGCATGTGCCTGCCCGATGGCGGCGTGCGCGAGCGGAGCATGACGATCCTGATGGCGGAGGCGCTGAACGACGGCGCGATGCGCCACTGGCTGGGATCGTGGCGCGACAAGCATTTCGCCTTCTATCGCCACCATGTCGCAAACCTCGCCGGGCCCGACTGGTCGGAGGAAAAGATCACGACGCTGGCGAAGCTGCTTCACGACATGGTCGAGGGGGTAAGTCGCGAATCCTATTGGCAGGACCTGTCCGACCAAGACTGCGCCACACTGTTCGCGCGCAAGTGGGACGCGTGTCGGCCGCTGCTGTCGTAAGCCGAAAGGCGGGACACGACTTGCGGCCGGGAGATCGTCCCGGCCGCATTCCGATCAGAACTTGAACCCCAGTCGCGCATAACCGAACTGGCCTGGCAGGTCGTAGGTGGTGGGGTCGAACCCGCCGCAGCTCAGACAGTCGGGCGCCCGCTGGCCCAGGATGTTGTTGACGCCCAAGGTCAGCGTTAGCCGCTGCGACAGCCAGGGCATCGTCCAGCCGAACTGTGCGTCGAAATACAGGATCGGCTTCATCTCGCGATTGTCATAGGCCGGTTCGATGACCTTGCCGATATAGCGCCCGGTCAGCGAGGCAAGGAAGGTTTCGCTCGACCAGTCGATCGTCGCGACGCTCTTGAAGCGCGGATAGGCCTGATCGCCGCGCTCGGTGCCCTGGCGTTCCAACGTGCTGCTGCCGGTCGCGGTGGGCAATGTGGTCGAATATTCGAACAGGAAATTGCTCGCCCAGTTCATTCCGAACGTGCCCGCCCCCACGCGCGGGCTGCGGTAGATGAGCGTGATGTCGATCCCTTCGCTTTTCAGCGAAGCGATGTTCTGAAGCAGGCCACGGATTTGGGTTATCTGGCCGCTACCGGTCGACGACCGGGTGATGGCACCGCAACTGACCGCATCGCGCTGATTGATGCAATTGGCCAGCAGCACGTCCGCCCCGATCGACGCGATCGCGTCGTCCACCTTGATCGTATAGTAATCCGCCTCGAGGCTGAGCTGGCTCGCGAACCCGGCGTCGCGCGCCCAGCTCGGGCTATAGACGCCGCCCAGCACCCAGCTTTTCGACTTTTCCGGCTTCAACGCGCGGTTGCCGCCGGTCAGGATCGGCAGTTGCAATCCGTTCTGCACATAGTTGACGGGCACGCCCAGCGCGATGCAGTTCTGCCGCACCGTGCTGCTCGCAGGCAGGCTGGCCAGGCCAGAGCAGGGATCGATGACACCGCCGTCGAAGCGCGATGGGGTGCCGAACAACTCGCCAATGCTGGGCGCGCGGAAGCCCTGTGCCCAAGTGCCACGAAGGCGCAGATCCTCGAACGGCTTCCAGCTGAGCCCGCCCTTCATCACGGTACGGTTGCCGCTGGTCGAATAGTCCGAATAGCGCGCGGCGAACGACCCTTCGAGCAGTCGGAAGAACGGCACGTCCTTCAACACCGGGATGCTGAGCTCACCGTAGACTTCGTTGACATCGAACGCACCGGCGCTGGGCTGCGCGGGAATGTCGGAGCCCAGCCCCGCTGCGACGATGGCGTCGGGTTGAAACGATCCCGTCTGGCGGCGGAACTCGTAGCCGGTCGCCAGGCCGAGCGGCCCGGCGGGCAATTCCAGAAGCGTACCGGTCAGGTTGAGCGTGGCGTCGGTCATCGTCTGTTCGGACCGGTCGCGTTGGGTGAAGGTGACGTAGTTGATCATTGCCGGGGTGATCGATCCCGCACCACCGAAAATGTTGAACGGCACACAGGAACCCGTGCAATTCGCCACCGGCCCCAGCGCCAGCGCCAGATTGGCGGCATTCACATTGCCATGCGCCTCCTGCTTGGCATGGTTTTCGGCGTAGATGAGATTAGCATCCCAATACCAGGCGCCCCGGCCAATCGCGAACTGCCCATCGATGGTCGCCGACATGTACATGGTGTCGACCCGCTGGCTATAATGGCGGGGGCCGTTTTCAACGAAGCGACGCCCGATGAAACCATAATTGGCGGGCGTGCCGTTATTGCCCGCGCTGAGCGTGACGCCGAACGGGTTGAACGGGTTGGTCCGATCGATCGAGATGGTGTCGAGCAGATTGCCGTTGCCCGCATCGGGCCCGACGAACAGCGGCAGCGGCGCGGCCTGATTGTCCGAAGTGCGTCGGTTATAGATCAGCTTGGTGCTCAACCGGACATTGTCGGCAAGCTGACCGGTGAAGTTGACAAAGGCACCGACCCGCTCCTGCGGCGTCAAAAGATAATTATAGGGTCGGAAGTTAAACCGGTCGGCGACTGTGAACGACTTGAAGTCGCTGTTCGCGCCGGTGGGATCCGTTGGATCGAAGCGCGGCCGGGTGAGCGGATTACTTTTCAGCGTCAGGTTCATCCCCTCTCCGGTTACGGGATTATTGATGATGAACCGGCCATTCGGCGTGCCCGAACTGCAACTGGAGGTGCAGGCGGTCGCGCCCGGATCGGGGAAGGCATAATAAGGGCGGTCGCCCGCGAAGACGGAACCCTGGTTGATGTAATTGGCACCCGCGACGATCGAGACGCGATCGTCCTGCGTGCGATGGCCCCAGCTCAGCTGGTAATTCTGCGTGACGCCGTCCCCCTTGTCATATCCACCGAGCTGCGCCGTCGCGAGAAAGCCGTTCTGGCGCTTCTTGGTGATGACGTTGACAACGCCTGCGATCGCGTCCGAGCCGTAAATGGTCGAGGCACCGTCGCGCAGCACATCGACGCGCTCGATCATGCCATCGGGAATGGCGTTCAGGTCGACCGCACCGGGAATGCCGCTCGCCGCACTACCGTTAATGAAGCGCAGGCCATCAACCAGCACCAGTGTACGGCGACTGCCGAGATAGCGCAGGTCGATCTCTGCCGATCCCGCACCAACCCCGCCGCCATCGGGCGGATTGCCGTTATTGCCCGACCGATTGAAGCGCGAGTTCAGGCCGCCCGCCGCACCCGGCAACCGCTGCAGCACGTCGCCGATGGAGGAAAGACCGGTACGCGCGATATCCGCGCTGTCGATGGCCGTCAGTGGTGCACTCTGGTCCAACGGGTTGCGGCGGATGCGCGATCCCGTCACGACGATGGTGTCGTCGGTGGACGTCGCGCCCTCGCTTGCCATCGGTCCCGCCGCGCCACTGCTCGTCCCAGGATCGCTTTGGGCATGGGCTTGCGCCGCCAGAACGAGCGCGCTGGCCGCCGCGCCGGTCAGCGCCCATCGCCGCACGTGGCTCGATAGATATGCCATGATCTTTCCCCCTTATCTGGTCCGTTCGAACTCCTGTTCCTACTGCCTGCCCCCGGCGACCTCTCAGCGGATCGTCCGACTCCCTGTAATATTTGGTATACGATATCGTTTGCCGTAACTTGTCAACATGCCTCTCGGAATGCCGCTAAATGTGACATTTTGGCCGCCTGGACTGTACGCTGGCGGGGGGCTGTGTCCCGTCCTCGCATTGCGAAAAATTCGTTCCCGTAAGGGACATCACGAGGCATGATGCGGTATATTAAAGCACCGCTGCTTAGTGCGTATGCTAATCAGATCGCCAGACATCACGCCATCCGACAAGGCGGAGCTGGTAGAGGGGGAACGCGGGATATGCCGACAGCACATTGCGTTTCCACGCTCGACGGGTTCATCCTCGAGGCCGACAGCGCCTTTCTCGAACTGATCGGGCGTCAGCATCACGAGATCGCCGGTCTGTCGTACAAGGAGATCACCCATCCGGACGATCTCGACCGCAGCGGCGCGATGCTCGCCTCGCTGATCAAGCGCGCGGCGCCGGTCCGGTTGCAGAAGCGCTATATCCGGCCCGATGGGTCGGCGGTCACGGCCAATCTCTACGTCACCCGGTTCGCCGATCCCGACCGACTGGTCAGCACGCTGTTCTGGAACGAGGTCGGGCGCGACCTGCCACCCGCCAGGCTATGGGAAATGGCGCTTCGCGTGCGGCGGCTGCGTCAGGTGCGACGCGAGGAATTCGGCGTGCACGAGGCGATCAGCCCGCTCGGCGACATATTGAACAGCGTCTATCTGGCGGAGGCCGAGGGCCGGGTCGTCGGGCTCGCCGAGATCGCGCGCGAGAGCGAGTTGTCCCCCGCCATCGTCTCGCGCTGGCTCAAGCATCTCGGCGATCAGGGCATATTCGAAACCGGGCCGAACCGCGACGCCAATGTCCAGTTCACCCATCTCGGCATGTCCAAGATGGAGCGGATGCTAGCGTCCGCGTTTGACGTTCCGGAGTCGGACTGACTCGGCCTCGACCTGCTGGATGACGCCGTCCAGATGCGCGGCCGCGACGGGCAGACCAGTCTCGTCGAGGACGGTCAGGGCGGCGCGGAGCGATTCTACGACCGCTTCGAGACGTGCGACATCGGGCTGTTCCGAAACCATGGACGCTCCATAAAGGCATGTCCGCGCGCGTCTAACCCAAATCAGGTCGGGGTAAAGCGGAAAGTTACAGTATCACACGGGGGACCGCCACTCGGGGTAACCTTTGGGGAATCCCCCCTCCGTCCGGCCTGCGACCTGCCACCTCCGCGTACCGGGGGAGGAGAAGATGGAACGTCGCCCGCCCCTAGCGGATCAGCACCACCTTGGCGCCGACATCCGCGGCGATCTCCCGCCATGTCGGGTCGGCGGTATAGGCGGCGACGCCCAGCCTCCTGGCCAGCACCAGACAGACGCGATCGCCCAGCGACAGACCCGCCATGGCGGTCGCGGCGCGCAAACCGCCCGCTTCCCAGGCCAGCGCCTCGTCGACGGGAACGACCTCATAGGGTAACGCGCCGAGCATGGTGCGTATCTCGTCGAGCGGCGCGCCGAGACGGACGAAGTGGCCGACGATCTCGGCCTGGTTGATCGCGGAGACCGACGCGTCGGCGATGATGCTGGCGACTTTGGCCGCGCCCCATTCTCCCTTGAGCAGCGCCAGGATTGCCGACGCATCGAGGACGACGTGGGTCATTCGCCGCTGTCGCCGTGGCGATTGGCAAGGAAGGCCTCGACCGAGGCATCGGGATGCTCGGCGTAGCGCCTGGCAATGGCCTGCGCCTTCGCCACCGCCTGATCAACGGTACGTAGGATCACGCCGTCGTCGGTTTCCTCGACCAGCACCGCTCCGCCGCCTTCGAGCCCCAGTCGCTTGCGAATGCCGACGGGCAGACTCATGCGGCCGTTCGCGGTAATGTTTACCTGTATCGTCATATGGCTCTCGTTAAGCCGAATGGCTCACGGATTTCAACGTGGCATTCGTAGGTATCTATGGACAGGCCTCACCAACGGACCATTACACCCGATACGAGCCATATACCTTAATAGCGATAATTGTATTTCCCGCTAGAAAGGCTTGAAGATCCGCGCGGGACTGGATTACCCATTGCGAAGCGTCGATGGGCGGCGCTGGCGGTGGATCGGGCGATCATGGCGAGCGACGAAATTGACGGGATATTGAATGGCCCGGTCGTGACGGTCGATCACGCCGGATCGATCGCGCCCTATCTGCCCGAACTCGCCCCCGATGACCGCGAGCGCGTCGACGGCTATGTCGCACGCGCGTCGTCGGAGGCGACGCTTCGCGCCTATCGCTCCGACTGGCGGCTGTTCTGTGCCTGGTGCGACGAGCGCGGCTATCGGTCGCTCCCCGCCAGCCCGGCGACCGTCGCGGCGTTCGTCACGTTGCTCGCCGAGACGGGCTTCGCGCCGCGCGGGCAGGAATCGATGCGCGGCGGGCGCGGTCCCGAGGCCAAACCGCTCGGCCGATCGACCATCAGTCGGCGACTGGCCGCGATCGTCTTCGCGCACCGCGCGGCGGGGATCGACCCACCCACCCAGCAACCCGATGCCGCCCGGCTCGAAAAGGCGATGCGCGCGATCCGGCGCGAGAAGCGCGACGACCCCACCGCGCGGAAGCGTGCGGCCGATGGCGACGTGCTGCGCGACATGCTCCGGTCGATCCAGGGCGAAGATCTGCGCGCGCATCGCGACCGGGCGCTGCTCGCGATCGGCATGGCGGGTGCCTTTCGCCGCTCCGAGCTGGTCGCGATCACGGTCGGGCGCGTCACCGAGGATGCGCGCGGCCTGCTGATCCGCGTCCCGACCTCGAAGACCGATCAGGAGGGCAAGGGGCATAGCGTCGCCATCCCCGACGGCCGTCGCCTCGAGCCGGTACGCCATTACTGCGCCTGGCTGGAGCGTGCGGGGATCGACCATGGCCCGGTCTTCCGCAAGCTGACCCCGCAGGGACGGCTGACCAACCAGGCGATGAGCGCGCAGGGCGTGGCGCTGGTGGTCAAGGCGGCCGCCAGCGCGGCGGGCTATCCCCCCGCGCTCTTCTCCGGCCATTCGCTACGCGCCGGATTCCTGACCGAGGCGGGGCGGCAGAACGCTAACCTGTTCAAGATGCGCGAACATAGCCGCCATGCCTCGATCGACATGGTCGCCGAATATGTCCGCGATCACGAACGCTTCCGCGAACATGCGGGGGAAGGCTTTCTGTAGGGCCGAACGACATTCAGGCTGACCGGCCCTTATTCCTCCCCTGCAAGGGGAGGGGGACCAGCGAAGCTGGTGGAGGGGTGTCCCCGGTGGTGGTTCCATCCTGACATCGCCGAGCGGGACACCCCTCCGTCAGGCCTTCGGCCTGCCACCTCCCCTGCAAGGGGAGGAATGGCGTGAATGTCGATCGGGCACAGGGTGCGCCCCGCCGGTCAGAACCGATAGCTCGCGCTGACCGTGAAGTTGCGCGGCTGTCCGTACCGATATTGGCTGAACGAACCGACCTGGCTGAAATAGGTCTTGTCGAGGACGTTCTCGACATTGGCCTGGAGGTTGAGATGGTCGCTGACGGCAAGCCGCGCCATCAGGTTGACCACCGCGAAGCCGCCCTGCTCGAACCGGAACGGCGTCGTGGTGCCGGGAACGGTGCCTAGCGAATAGGCCGCACTGCGATAGTTGACGCCGCCTCCGAAGGTCAGGCCCCCCATGACCTGCGGCACGGTATAGGTGGTGAACGCCTTCAACAACCGGCGCGGCTGGTCGGTATTGGCGTCGACGCCCGCGGCGTCGCGCGCGGTGAACTGGCTATAGCCGACATTGATGTTCCAGTTGGGCAGCGGGCTTCCGGTAGCTTCGACCTCGAACCCCTTGCTGACCACGCCGTCCGCCGCGCGATAGGGCTGGAAGGGCAAGGGCGTACCGGGCCGGGTGATCGGGGCGCCGTCGATCTGCGCGAGATTGTCCTGCTCGATGCGGAACAGCGCGACCGAGGTCTGTAGCGCCTCGTGGAAGAAGGCGCTTTTCAGACCGATTTCATAGGCCTTGCCCCGGATCGGATCGAGCTGGACGAAATCCCGATCGCGCGCGTTCTGCGGCTGGAAGATCGTCGTATAGCTGGCATAGAGCCGGTGGTTCGACGTGATGTCGGCGAGCGCGCCGACATAGGGAATGACGACGTTCCCATTGCCGTAATTCTGCTGCACGCCGTAAGCCTCGCCACTCTGGCGATAGGTCGCGACGCGCCCCCCGCCGATCAGCTTCAGCCAGTCGGTCGGGTTGAGCCGCAGCGCGCCATAATAGCCGATCTGGCGGATACGCTCCTGCTCATTGACCGCCCCGGTCTGCGCGAAGCCGGGGAAGGGATAGGAATTGGCGTTCCAGTTGATGAAGTCTCCGGCGGGTGGGAAGAGGAAGGAGCCGGGCGCCCCCAGTTCGTTGAGCGGCGCATAGCTCACCGTCTGCCGGTTTAGCTCGCTGTTCAGATAGCCGAGCACCAGATCATGGTCGCGGCCGAACAGCGACAGCTTGCCCTTCAACTGCGCGTCGTAGCTGTTCTGGATGCTCTCGCCATTGGCCGAATAGGGATTGCTGGCCAGTCCCAGGCCTGTCGTGCGATCGACATTGCCGTAGAGATAGAGGATCCGCGTGAACTGCGTGTTGCGGAACCGGTTGTAATTGCCCGTCAGGCTCCAGCCTCCGCCGAAATCATGCGCGAGCGTCACGAAGAAATTCTGGTTGACCGTCGTCCAGGTGGTCCAGGGCTGCGCGGTGCTCTTCGAGCGGTCCCAGATCGCGATGCTGCCATCGCTGTAGAAGGTGGGCAGGCTGCCCCAGAAGGCGCCATGCGGTTCGTTGCGCTGGTGGCTGAACCCGATCCGCAGCAGCGTGTCGTCGGTGACGTCGGCGTCCATGACGCCGTACAGGGCCAGTTTCTTGTTGCTGTAGAAGTCGGTGAAGCTATTCCCCTCCTCATAGCGCCCGACCCCGCGCACGCGCAGACGGCCATCGGCGGTGACCGCCCCGCCGACATCGCCTGACAGGCGCCAGGTGTCCCAACTTCCACCGGCCGCCTCGAGATAGCCACCCCATGTCCGCTTGTCGGCATGCTTGCGCACCAGGTTGATCGACGCCGAGGGATCGCCCGCGCCGCTGAGCAATCCGGTCGCGCCGCGCACGATCTCCACCCGGTCGTAGATCGAGACATCGGCGATCGTCTCGCCCCGATCCCCGCCCAGCGCCCAGGCGGTCGGGACCCCGTCGATCTGCGTGTTGCGGATCTCGAAACCCCGCGCGAAGAAGGAGTTGCGCACGTCGTCGGTCTCGTTGACCGCAACGCCGACGCCATTCTCGATCACGTCGCGGACGCTGGTCAGATTCTGGTCGATGATACGCTGCGCGGTGACCACGCTGACCGACTGCGGCGTCTCGCGGATCGTCAGGCCAAGCCCCGTCGCGGTGTCGATACGGTCGGGCAGGGTATAGCGGCCGCGCACCAGGATTTCCTGTTCGTGGCCCGCGCGCTCCTCCGCCGTCTTCCGGAGTGCGGCATCGTCGCGATCGGCCGTCACCGTCTGTCCGATGGCAGGCGCGGTCAGGGCGATCAGCGCCGGTCCGACAAGAAGCGAAGTTCTAAAATGCAAGATGATTCCCCCGGTCGTTCGTCGCCCGCCACGCGAACGGCTGTCCCGGTCCCCCTACATATCGTGATAACAGCTCGCAATAGCATAAATGCTGCAAGCCTCAGAGATTTCGGACGAAAGCTGGTCAGGCCCGCTTCCCTCCATTGCCCGCTGCCGGGGATGCCCGGTCCCGGACGCACACAGGACCGCTCGGCTACGCGAGTGTTTCCCCGGGAAACGCACCGCGCCAGCCTGGCGGCGTTCGGCATGGACCGATCCCGGCGAGCATGAGTTTGTTTTTCGAAGGGAAAGCAAATGGCTACGGAAATGGGGCAGGGGATAGGGGCAATCTGCCGGATCACCACCGACGGGCAGGTGCCTGCGTGACGGTCGCGGATCATCAGGCTGGCGAGGGCGCCCATTCGCCGATCCAGGTTCCTGCCCGAGGCTGGCTCGCGGTCGGCCAGCGTGTCTGGCGGGAGGTCGGTCGTGACAATATCGGCATCATCGCGGCGGGCATCGCCTTCTATGTCTTCGCCGCGATCGTCCCGACGCTGGCCGCCGTCGTCCTGAGCTACGGCCTGTTCGCGGATGGCGAAACCGTCCGCCAGAATGTCCAGGCGGTGTTCGCGTCGCTGCCGCGCGACGCCGCCTCGATCATCACCGACCAGTTGCTGACCGTGGTGGAGAGCGCCAAGGACAAACAAGGCATCGGGCTGGCCGTCGCGCTGATCCTCGCCTTATACGGCGCGACCAAAGGGTCGTCGGCGATCGTCACGGGCCTGAACGTCGCCTATGATACGCCGGAAACGCGTGGCTTCGTCCGGTTGAACCTGTTGCAGTTCGCCATCGTCGCGGGGGGTGTGCTGACCATCTTCCTGGCGATGGGGACGACGATGCTGCTGGCCTTCCTCAACGGGTTGATCCCCGGTGCGCCGGGCATCGTCCTGACCGCGATCCGGCTGGGCGGCTATCTGCTGCTGGCGCTGGTGGTGGTGACGGCGGCCGCGGTCCTGTTCCGCTACGGCCCCGATCACCGGCATCCGCGCTGGGTCTGGCTGTCACCCGGCGCGATCGGCGCGACGCTGCTGTGGCTGGCGGGGACAGCGGCGTTCGGATTCTACGTATCCCGTTTCGGCAATTACGGCGCGACCTATGGCTCGCTGAGCGCTGTGATCGTCACCCTGACCTGGCTGTGGCTGAGCGCCTATGTCTTCCTGCTAGGCGCGGAGCTGAACGCCGAACTCGAACGACAGGTCGATGGTGAGGGGCCCGTTCCCGAGGAGAGCGGGCCCCTCACCGATCACTCGCCGAAGCGGAAGCGGAAGCCCACGCCGTAATAGCGGCCCTCGTCGCGGATATCCTGGGTGTAGCGGAAGCCGTAGAAATCGGTCGTGAAGTCGCGGAAAGGCTTGGCGAGCAGGTTGGTGCCGTCGACGCTCAGCGTGAACTGCTTGTTGACGTCATAGCTCAGCGAGAAGTCGAGGCGGCTGATCGGCAGGGTGCCGTTCACCGTCTGGCGGTTGTTGATGTCGGTGCCATAGTAGTTCACGAACTCGGACCGGCGATTGTAGGACAGGCGGCTGGTGATGCCGTTGCGCTCGTAGAAAAGCGAGGCGTTGTAGGTCCATTTCGACAGGCCGGTGATCGGCACGAACGGGCCATAGGTGAAGCTGTTGCTGTTCTCGGTGAAATTGGGCGTGCGGTTGGTGCCGTCGAGATAGGTCACGTTGCCCTGGAAGCCGAAGCCCTTCAGGTCGCCGGGAAGAAAATCCAGGAAGGTCTGGAAATTGGCCTCCGCGCCGAGGATATGGCCCTGGCCCGCATTTTCCGGCCGGTTGAGCTGGATGAAGCCGTAGCGCGGATCCTGCACGAACCGGGTATAGTTGCTGATGAAGCCCGACAGGTCGCGGTAGAAGACCGCGCCGCTGACGAAGCCGCTGCGCGAGAAATACCATTCCAGGCTGGCATCGTAATTGTGCGAGGTCAGCGGCTTCAGATTGGGGTTGCCGCCCGAGCCGTTCGCCGTGATCCGGTTGAACGGATTGTTCGGGTCGAGCGGCTGGCTGGGATCGCGGACGACGGTGGTGATGTTGACCGCCGGATTGAGCTGGCCGAAATCGGGCTTTGTCCGGGTGAAGGTATAGCCAAGCCGCAGTTGCAGCTTGTCGGTGAACTTCACCCGCATGCTGGCATTGGGCAGGATGTCGAGATAGTCCTGATGCAGCGCCTGCGGCGTCAGCGTGCGGACGCCGTTATTGTAGATCTGCGACACGCCCGAATAGAGCCCGTTGGTGATGACCGCGCGGACGCCCGCCAGCCCGTCGACCTCGAGCGAGCCGATGTTGAAGCCGTATTTGCCCTGCGCATAGGCGGTGTAGGTCTTCTCGTTGGCGTGGAACGTGCCCGAGGGGTCGACCGGCACCTGGTCGCTGGCGAAGAGCGTCTGCGCATTCTTGTATCCGCTGTCGTTGGGATTGAGCGCGACGAGCTGTGCCAGCGCCTGGCGCGACAGCGCGCGGAGCTGCGCCTGGCCGCCATCGATGTCGCCGTAAGGATAGCTGAGATATTGGGTGAAGCCCTGATCGCCGCCACGGAACGGGTTGCCGGTCAGGCCGAGCTGGCCGATCCCCAGACTGCTGAACGGAATCTGCAGATTCTCGGTATAGGCATAGCGGTTGGACGAGGCGTAATCGGCCAGACGCGTGGTCAGCCGGTAGCCCATCTGGATCTTCTTCAGGAACGGCAGCGGATCGGTGTCGAGCGACACGTCGCCTCGCCACTGGAAGCCGCTGCCCGAGGTCCGGTAATAGGCCTCGTAATAGCCGCGCCAGACATATTGCGACGGGTCGGTTACGGTGAAGCCGGGCAGGCTGAACGCCGCACCGCCGTCGCTGAGGAAGTCGGCCTTGACCGTCTGCGGCCCCTTCAACGCCGAATCCAGACTGTGCGTATAGTCCGAGTAGAAGCTGGTCGTATAGGCGAAGTCGGTCGACAGCGTGGCGCGCCCCGTCTCCCACCGCGCGCCGGTGGCGATCTGGTAGGTGTTGGTCTGCGCCCGGTCGGTCGAGCGATAGGCCTGCTCGCGATTGCCGCCGGTCTTGGTCAGGCTGCGCACGTCGTTGGTGCCGTTGACCAGCACGACGTCGCTAAGCTTCGGGTCCAATCCCCGCAGGTCATCGGACCAATTGTCGGTATAGCCCTGGCCGCGATAGCCTTGGTAGATGCCCTCCAGATAGACCTGGGTGTCGCTGTTCGGCGCCCATTGCAGCGCGAAGTTGGCCGAGGGGCGCCAGCGCTTGCCCGCCGGATTGTAGAGGCCGACGCTGTAGGGATAGCGGATCGTCCCCGATGGGGTCGGGGTGATGACCGAAGCCGGGCTTGAATCGGTGATGTTGGTATCATTGTAGCGGATCGCATTGTGATATTGCGACTGCGCATAGCTGGCATTCAACAGCAGGCCGATCTCGCCGATGCCGGTGTTCCACCGGTCGGAGATCAGGATGTTGCCGTTGGGGTCATATTTGCGGCTCTGGTCGTTATAGGTGCCGCGCACGCCCCCCGCGACGACCAACCCCTTGAAATCGAACGGACGCCGCGTGCGGACATTGACCAGGCCCGCCAGGCCCGGCTCGATCAGGTCGGCGGTGCCCGACTTGTAGATCTCGATCCCCGCCAGCGCCTGGGCCGGGAAGTCCTGCAACTGGCTGCGGCGCAGTTCGGCGGTGAAGAATTCGCGCCCGTTATAGGTGGTGGCGACGTCGGGAAGGCCGCGGATCAGGACGCCGCTGACCTCGTCGCCATAGCGGTTGACCTGCACGCCCGCGACGCGCGCCAGGCTTTCGGCGGCCGTGTCGTCAGGCAGCTTGCCGATATCCTGCGCGACGATCGCGTCGAGGATCGCGTCGGAATTGCGCTTGATCGACGCGGCGGTGGCCAGGCTCTGGCGAAGGCCGGTGACGATGATGTCGCCATCGGACGAGCCGCCCGCCGCATCGGCGACCGGGCCGCTCGGCGCGCCGGGGCTAACGGCGGCCGCTTCCTCGGTCTGGCCTTCGACCACCTGATCGGTGACGGCGGCCTTTTTGTGGGTTTTGGTGGCGGCGCGGTCCGCCGTCCGATCCGGTGTCCCGGTCTCAGCCTGGGTCTGTGCCTGGGCGGCGGTCGCCAGTGCCAAAGGCGCAACAGACAGCATCAGCGCAATACGCTTCATAGACCCCCTCCTCATGACGCGAGCCTTTCCAAGGCCGCTTATTTGTCTGACTTAGTGTCGCTGCCGGAAGAGGCGGTCAACGAACAAAAGTTTCATGGTTACGTCACATTGGTAGGTGTTTACCTCTTTGGACACACCCCTTCATGTGCAGATTGGGGGGATATCAAAGTAGCGGATCATTTCCGCTCTTATGAAAATCCGACAAATAGGCGAGCCCTGCCCTGCCCCGAATTTCCTGGCGGCCTGTGGTCCAAATATCACGGACCATGCCGATCAGCCACGCTGCCGACGCGGCAAGGCCCCGCCCGATCGGCATGTCGTCCTTGCCCTAAGGGCGCGTGCCCAGCGCCGCTCAGTCGCCGACGCGGTTCAGCGTGAAGACCGAGGTCTGCTTGCCCGAGTCGTAGACCCCGGTCGCGGTGATCGTTCTCCCATCGGGCATCACCTGCATGGACAGCGTGTCGGCGACGGTGTCGTCCGTCTTCAGATCGGTTTCGACGATGGTATCGGGGCGCGGACGCGTGACCTGTGCGCGTATCCCGGCATTGTCGCCATCGAGCTTGACCGGGGGGCCGCCGATGACCGCGTCATAGCCTGCACCGCTTTCGCGCCGCCAACTAAAGCGATCGCCCTTCAGCGTCAGCAGCCAGTCGTCTTTGGCGTCGACCGACATGCTGACGCGCTTCCACGTGCCGGAAAGCAGATGCCCGCCCTTCGGCGCCGGGCCGATCCGGCGCTGCACCGTCTCACCCGTGACGGGCTTGCCGTCCGGACCGGTATAGTTCGCGATTCTAGAGGTCAGGACATTGCCGTCGGCGGAAACCCGATAGTCGACGGTATAGGCGAGCTTGCCACGGATCCTGTCGACCTCGCGGACGGCGTGATCGCCTTGAATGGTGATCGTCACCTCATCGACATAGTCGTCTGATGGGACATGGTGCGGACGACCATCGGCCTTGATCGGGTTTGCGGAATCGCGGCTGAAATAGCCGTCCCGCACCTGAAAGACCTGCGGCTTGACCGCGCCGTTGAGCGATGCGGTATCCACCCGCCAGCGGCCGCTGAACGGATAATCCGGCGCGGCGCTCGCGGGCACGGCGACAAGCGCGACAGCGGCAATCGCCGCCAGGGTTCGGGGCGTCGGCGAGGACGGCGGCAAGGACAGCAGGATCACCGCCCGACGATACCCCCTTTCCCCTGCGCGCGGCTACTCCGAAACCGACAGCACGGTGACCGACTTGGGCGGCAGGGTGACGGAAAGCATGCCCCCATCGACCCGCGCCGCAATCGGACGCGGGACGACGCTGTTCGGCTGGTCATAGCTGTTGATCGCCTCGACCCGATCGGCGGTCAGCACGCTTCCCGATGCCGTCCGCATCGCGATGCCGTCGATCCGGGCGTTGACCTGCGCGGGCTGGTTGGGATCGACATTGGTCAGCGCGATCCATAGCTTGCCGTCGGTGCCGCGCGCGGCGATCGCATCGATACGCGGCAGGCTGACGTCGCCGAAGCGATACGTCCCCGCGTCGAAGCTGATCGGCAGCCGGGTCGCATCCTGGAAGGGCACATACATCTTGAACAGATGATAGGTCGGCGTCAGCACCATCTTCGGCCCGTCGGTCAGGATCATCGCCTGGAGCACGTTCACCATCTGCGCGATCGCGGTCATGCGGACGCGGTCGGCGTGGCGGGTGAACATGTTGAGGTTGATCGAGGCGATGATCGCGTCGCGCATCGAATTCTGCTGATGCAGGAAACCGTCGCGGCTGCCCGGCAACTTGGCCAGCCACACGCCCCATTCGTCGATGACCAGCGGCACCTTCTTGTCGGGATCGTACTTGTCCATGACCGCCGAATGGATACGGATCATGTCCTCCATCTTCAGCGTGTCCTTGATGAGCGTCGCATATTCCCGCTCGCCGAAGCCGGTGCTGGCATATTTGGGTGGCCAGGAAACCCAGGTGTAATTGTGCATCGACAGGCCCTCGATATTCCAGGCCCAGTCGTGGCTTTTCCACGCGCGCATGACGGCTTCGGTATAGTCGGTGCTGGGCGAGCCCGGTCCGACGGCGATGCGCTGCATCGGGTCCGTTCCCGCGACCGACCCGCCCGCCGGATTGTCGGTCCCGTTCTGCTTGAGGTTCAGGTTGCGCACGAAGCGGGCATAGCGCTTCATCTCGTCGACATAATAAGCGGGCGTGTAGGCCCCGCCGCAGCTCCAGCTCTCGTTGCCGATGCCCAGGAACTTGACGCGGTAGGGTTCGCGGTGACCGTTGGCGGCGCGCTCCGCACCGCTCGTCGTGCCGGGATCGGCGGTCATATACGCCATCCAGTCGGCAGCCTCCTTGACGCTGCCCGACCCCATATTGACCGAGATATAGGCCTCGGAGCCGATCTGGCCGAGGAAGTCGAAGAATTCGTCGGTGCCGAAATCATTCTTCTCGAGCGCGTTGCCCCAGCTTCCATTGACCGTGACCGCGCGTTTCGCACGCGGACCGACGCCGTCGCGCCAGTGATATTCGTCGGCGAAGCATCCCCCCGGCCAGCGGACGCTCGGCACCTTCAACGCCCTCAGCGCGGTGACCACATCGGTGCGAATGCCCCGGACATTGGGGATGGACGAGCCCTCCCCCACCCAGACGCCGCCATAGACGCCGGTGCCGAGATTCTCGGCGAATTGCCCGAAAATGTTGCGATCGATACGCGGGCCGGTCCCGTTCGCGGCGACGGTCACCGCGATCGGCGCCTGCTGCGCCGATGCCGCGCCACACAGCATCGCCCCGGCGATCGCCGCCATGCCAAAAAATGCTCTCATGTCGTCGCCTCTCCCCGATATTCTTGTTGGGATCGGCGATAGCAGGAGCGCTAACATCTTTGCAAAAGGCAAAGGTTTTAAGTCACTTCGCCGACCGCGAATTTCCGGCCGAAGGACAAAAAAGGGAGGCGGCCCGGACGGACCGCCTCCGAAGGTCAAGGATCGCGAACGATCCTCGTGGGGTATTAGAAATTCATGCCGAGCTGGAGCCGGACCGAACGCGGCGCCTGGTAATCGGTGACATAGCGATAGTCGCCACGCGGCGAACCATTGCCCTGCGTTCCGACTTCGTTGAAATCGGTGCGCGACTTCTCCGCGAACAGGTTGAAGATATCGACGCGGAAGAAGGCGTCATAGGCGTCGATCGGCAGGCGGAACTGGAAGGTCACGTTGGTGACGGTCAGCCAGTCGGACTGAAACGCGGTGCCGCGCCGGACCGGTTGCAGCGTGCTCTGCGCGGGCGTGCCCGTACCGGCCGTCGGGTTCGTCACGATCTCCCCATTGACGACGTTGCAGTAGAAGCCCGCCGCGCCATATTGCCCCGCGAACGCGTCGACGCGTGCCGGCACACGGCCCAGACAGCCATAGGATCGTGGCGACGACGCACTGAAATTGGCGCCGAAGGTGAACCAGTCGGAGAAGCGGTACGAGCCGTAAGCCTTGAGGTTATGGCGGCGATCCCCGGGCAGATAGCCATAGGAGCCGACGGTCAGGCCGGGCTGGTCGAACGCGGTGGTCAGGCCCGAATCCGACTGTCCATTGTCGGAGCGGACGCCGCCCTCGATATTCCCGATCGTCTTGCTGTAGGTGTAGTTGGCGTCGAAGCTCCACACCCCGTCGAACTCGCGCTTCACCCAGAGCGTGACCGCCTTGTACACCCGCTGCGCGCGCGGATAGCCAAGCTCGGCCGCGGTGAAGTTGACCGTCCGCGCGGTCGCCTCGCCATTGACCGGGTCGGACAGCGTGATGGTCGAGGGCACGCCGGGATTAGCCAGCACATATTGGTGGAAGCCCGACCAGATCGGCGCGCGGTTGTTCGGGTTGGCGTCGGTCGGGGCGGCGACGGTGCAGTCCAGATTATTCTGCGCGCAATAATTGTTCACCGCCGCGTCGATCGCGATATCCTCGAGCGAGTTGTTCAGCTTGCGATAGGTGCCGAACGCGCCGACGCTCCAGCGACGCCCGAAACGCTGTTCATAGCCGAGGATATATTCGTCCATCGACTGCGACTTCAGGTTGCGTGCGACGGTGGACTCGGTCGAGGCGGCGGTGCCGTCCTGATTGACCTCGCAATTGGTAGCGGTCCCGGTCGCACCCGGCGTCGGCCCCGGACAGGGCACGCCACCGGCGAAGTTCACCGGCGAGCCGAGGATGGGCACGTTGTTCGCGCCGACGCCGGTCGCCCGGTAATAGGCGGTATAGTCCAGTTCCGCGCCCGCCAGGCGGATATTGGTATTGGTCGGCACCGGCAGGTAATAGCGGCCGAAGAAGCCGTAGATCTTGGTCCGCTGGTCGCCGATCGGGTCGATCGCCACGCTGATGCGCGGTGCCCATTGGTTGCCCGACTTGTAATAGGTCTCGCCGTTGACGTTGTCGTTGGTGAACCGATCGTTGCGCAGGCCCGCATTGATGTTCAGCCGGTTGTCGAACGCCGACCAGGCATCCTGAATGTAATAGGCCTCGTTGCGCGACTTGAACGTGCCCCCGGTGACATAGGTACGACCACCGACATAGAGCACATTGGGATCGGAGACGCGCGCATCGCCCGAGGGACCCGAGTTGTAATAGGTCCAGAAGACGTCGCCGGTATAGTTCGTCTGCGCGATCGAGGTCAGGTTCTCGCGGTCATAGCCGCCACGGATATGGTGGTCGCCCAGCAGCTTGACATAGAGGTCGACGTCGCCGCGATAGAATTCGCGTTCGTCGCTGTTGGTCACGATCGTGGTCGACGGATTGCCGATCAGGACGGGGGTGAACAACCCGCTCTGGTCGCTGATGCCCGGATTGACCGTGTCGAAGGGCAGGCCGACGTCGCGGCTCTTGGTCTTGCCGTAAGCGCCCGACAGGGTCAGCCAGTTGGTGAACTGGCCCGTATAGCGGCCGACATAGCTCTCACCGCCGCCCAGATTGACCGACTGGCCCGCATAGGAGCCGGTGCGCGGACCCGCCGTATCGACGCGGCTGTCATAGGGGCCGCCCTGTGCATCGACCACATTATATTGGGTGGTGGTGCTGCGGTCCTTGGTGTTGAAATAGGTGAACTCCAGCCGCTGGCCATCGACGATCACCGCGTCGACCTTGCCGCCATAGGCGGGCGAGCTGATGCGATAGACGTTGCGGAACGTGCCCGTGCTGAACGGCGGGATCGCCTGCCGCCCGGTCAGATTGCCTTGCGCGTCGCGGATTTCGGTGAAGGAATTGGCGTTGGCCGCCAGTGCGGTATCCTCGGCCCTGTAATCGCTCGACTGGTAGAAGCCGTAGAAGAACAGGTGATCCTTGATGATCGGACCCGACAGGCTGAGGATCGTCTGCTTGGTGTCGCGAACATCGTCCTTGTTCCACGCATAGAGCGTGTTGGGCGTATTCTCACGCAGCGAGTCGGGCAGATAGTTGAACAGCAGCCCGCCGTGGAATTCGTTGCCGCCCGACTTGGTCGTCGCGTTGACGAACGCGCCGGTGAAGCGGCCATATTCCGCCGAGATCGAGCCGACCTTGGTCTCGACGGTGCTGTAGAATTCGAACGGCACGCTCGCCGAGCCCAGCCCGTTGCGCTGGTTGGTGATGTTCAGCCCGTTGATGAAGAAGGCGTTTTCCGAAACCGACGACCCCGCGACGGCGGGCAGGTTGCCGAAGGTCGAGTCGCCCGCGGCCGTGCCCGGTGCCAGCAGCACCACCGAGGTCAGGTCGCGGCTGACCGGCACGCGCGCGGCCAGTTCGCCCACCTGAACCACCGCGCCAACGGTGTTGCGATCGAAGTCGGCGACCTGCACGCGCCCGGCGGTCACGACGATCTCGCCGCCCGCGCCCACCTCGCCAAGGGTGAACTGGTTGGCGGCCGAGGACTGGTTGAGGTTCACGTCATTGTCGGTGAAGCTGTCATAGCCGCTGGCCGATACGACGAAGGTATAGACGCCGATGGGCAAGGCGGGCACGCGGTAGCTGCCGTCGCGGTCGGTCGTCACCGTGCGCGAAAAGCCCTGCGTGTTGGACGTGACCGTGACGGTCGCGCCTGCCAGCGGCTTTCCGTCGGTGCCCTGGACTTTACCGGTCGCATTGACCTGGGTGAAATCCTGCGCTTCCGCAACCGAAGCGAAACCGACGCCCCCGATGCCCGCGCCAAGCAAGGCGACCGCGTGCAACGCGGCGCCGTGACGCAACAAGGCTTTGGAAAGCAATCCCTTTTTGACCACGTCATTGTCCCCTTCATGGGGTGCCTGACCGGCACCCACGTCACCCCCTGAACGGAAGATGACAAAAGGGTGTCACTTGAATGACGTTAAGGTATACCATTTTTTACAACGTATACCGTTTTGCTGACGGGGCGTGGTTAAGTTGCAACACAAAATGGTAACTCCGCGAAATATTGCCGCTTTGTGAGGCATGATGTTCCGAGGGTTGTTCAATAGATAAGCAGTTGTGTCTTACCGTATTGCCTGACCATTACAGTTATTGTTCGATGGCGAGCATCGTTCTGATTCGGATCGGTCACAAACTACTTCGCAGTCTTGCTCGATTCGCCCGGACGGCGTGCTTTTAGGGAACAGAATCTGTCGGCTGCGGGATTCGGCCAATTTGATCCTTTGATCACGCTCAGGACTCGTCACTTATCCAGGTGTTTGATCCCACGGTTTGATGGTGCGATCCTTTCGTTCGGATGGAAGGAATCCGTATGGGACAGGTACGTCACGGGTGCGCCACGACCACGCACGCCGTCCGAGCAGCAATACAGCGATCGCAAGCTTCGCTCGCGACGCTGAGCCGAGAGCTGAGGATCAACCCAAAGACGGTCGCGAAGTAGCGCAAGCGGGCGTCGGTGGATGATCTGAAGACCGGGCCGAAGGCCCCTCATTCAACGACCTTGACCGAGGCGGAGGAGGCAGTTGTTGTGGCGTTCCGGCGCCACACGCTGCTGCCGCTCGACGACTGTCTCTATGCTTTGCAGCCGTCGATCCCGCACCTGACGCGATCAGCGCTGCATCGTTGCCTGCAGCGACACGGCATCTCCCGCCTGCCGGACATCGAAGGCGACAAGCCGAAGCGGCAGCGCTTCAAGCGTTATCCGATTGGTTTCTTCCACGTCGATATTGCGGAGGTGCAGACTGCCGAAGGCAAGCTTTACCTGTTCGTCGGCATAGACCGCACGAGCAAGTTCGCGGTCACGCAGCTGGTCGACAAGGCTGATCGCAGGACAGCATGGGAGTTCCTCGAGCACCTGCTGAAAGCCGTGCCTTACCGCATCCACACCATCCTGACGGACAATGGCATCCAGTTCGCCGAGCCGCCGCGCAATCGCAACACCGCCTGGTCGCGTCAGATGCGCTTCGACATGATCTGGGTGTCAATCGGCGTCCAAAAAGGACCCCCTATCGGCGTCCAAAAGAGACCCCCTTCGTTGGGCGGCGTGACGGTAGCGGACGCGCCGTTCGCGCTGGTTGCGGCGTAGGGCGGGCGTAGCCCGACCGGAGGTGTAACCAGCGCGAAGCGTTCCTCTGTCGGGTTCCCGAGGGCTAGCTGCGGTGCTTGAAGCGCCAGCTGTCGTTGCCGGTTTCGACGATGTCGCAGTGGTGCGTAATGCGGTCGAGCAGCGCGGTGGTCATCTTGGGGTCGCCGAAGACAGTCGGCCATTCGCCAAAGGCAAGGTTCGTAGTGACGATGACCGAGGTCCGCTCGTAGAGCTTGCTGACCAGGTGGAAGAGCAGCTGGCCGCCCGAGCGGGCGAACGGCAGATAACCAAGCTCGTCGAGCACCACGACCTCAAGGCGTGACAGCTGAGCTGCAAGCGCGCCGGCCTTGCCGAGGCGAGTTTCCTCCTCGAGCCGGTTCACCAGGTCGACCGTGTTGAAGTAGCGGCCGCGGGCGCCGTTTCGCACGACGTTGGCGGTAATGGCGCTGGCGAGGTGCGTCTTGCCAGTGCCCGTACCACCGACGAGCACGATGTTGCGCTGGCCGGCCAAGAAGGAGCCGCTGTGCAGCGAGCGCACCAGGCCTTCGTTGATGGGCGTGCCGTCAAATACGAAGGCGTCGAGGTCCTTCACCGCCGGCAGCTTGGCGGCTGACATCCGGTAGCGGACCGACGCTGCATGGCGATGGGCCGTCTCTGCCCGCAGCAGGTCGGTCAGGATTTCCATCGTCATACGCTTGCGCTGCAGGCCGGTGGTGACCGCTTCGTCGAAGGCACCAGCCATGCCCTTGAGCCCTAACTCGGCCATGGCCGTCATCATCTCATGCCGCTGCATGGAAACCTCGCAGGCTGTCGTAGCGACCGCAGTCGGCACGAGGTGGATGGCGCAGCGCCAGGTCCTCGGGTGTGGCGATGGCCAACGGTCGTGGCGGCTCGCGCCGACGGGCGAGGATGTTGAGAATGACGTCGTCGCTGGTGATACCGGCCAGCAATGCTTCACGGACGGCCGCCTCGACGAGATCGAGCCCGTCGTCGAGCACCGCTGCAAGCACGCGCACGAACCGCCGGTCTGCATCATCGCCAGCGCCGAGCTTGCGCCGCAGTCGTGACAGCGCAGGCGGCAACTCCCAGTCCTGGAATGGCGCGCCGTTACGCAAGGCGCCGGGCTTGGTCACGAGCACCGGCAGATAGTGCCACGGGTCGTAGATGGTGCGGTCGCGACCAAAGAACCGAGGATGGTCGGCGAGTACCTCATCGCCGAGGCGCACGACGATGCGGGTAGCATAGGCACGCACCTGGACCGTGCGCCGCACTGCTTTGGCCGAGACGGAATAGCGGTTGCGGTCGAAGCTTATCAGGCACGTGCCGCTCACCGCATGCTCACTCTCGTAGAACCCGTCGAAGGAGGCAGCAACCGGCTGGAGCACGCCGCGCTCAGCCGTCCATGCCTGGGCGACCGTCAGTTCCTTCTGCTCAGGATGCTGGTGCAGGTCGGCCCAGCGGCAACATTCCGCCTCCAGCCAGCCGTTCAGCTCCTGGAGGCTGACAAAGCGCAGGCGCGGTTGGAAGAACCGACCGCGTGCCGTCTGGACCTGGTTTTCGACCTGGCCTTTCTCCCAGCCGGCTGCCGGCGAGCATGCGGTCGGCTCGACCATGTAGTGGTTCGCCATGACCAGAAAACGCCGGTTGAAAACCCGTTCCTTGCCTGTGAACACGCTCGTCACGGCAGTCTTCATGTTGTCGTAGATGCCCCGCGTCGGCACGCCACCGAAGAAGGCGAATGCCCGCGCATGGGCGTCGAACAGCATCTCCTGCGTCTCGCGCGGATAGGCTCGCACGTACATCACCCGCGATGCGCACAGCCGCACATGCGCAACCTTCACCCGCATCGGCTTGCCCGCGATCTCGACGTCTTCGTGGCTCCAGTCGAACTGGTAGGCCTCGCCCGGCCGGAACAGCAGCGGGATGAACGCTGGCGCGTCCATTACGTCGCGACGCCGAGCCTGCCGCCAGCGGGTAGCGTAGCGGCGCACCGCATCGTACGAGCCGTCGAACCCCTCGCGCAGCAGCAGATCGTGGACACGCGTAATGCGCAGCTTCTCGCGCCGCGGTCGTGCCTCATCCTCTTCCAACAGCGCATCGAGACGCATCTGAAACGCCCCCAATTTTGGCAACGGCTGTACTTCTCGCCGGTACTTGGTGTCCGCCTCCGGCGCCCGGATCGCCCTGCGCACGACACCGCGTGACAAATGCAGGTCTCGCATTATCGCCTTGATGGCTTTGCCCGACGCGTGCTCGCGCCGGATCCTCAATACCGTCTCCAATACCAACATCCCGATCTCGCCGCCTGACATCTGCCAAGCGGACAGCCTTAGACCAACGGAATGAGGGGTCCTTTTTCGACGCCGATCACCCCGCTACCGGGGTCCTTTTTCCACGCCGATCCACAATCTGGGAGGCCAACGACATCAAGCATCGGCTCACGAAGCCTAACCATCCGTGGACCAACGGACAGGTCGAGCGGATGAACCGCACCATCAAAGACGCGACCGTCAAACGCTTCCACTACGAAAGCCACGACCAGCTGCGCACGCACCTCGCCGACTTCATGGCCGCCTACAATTTCGCCCGCCGACTCAAGACGCTCAGCGGCCTCACGCCCTACGAATACATCGCCAAGATCTCGACGTCAGAGCCAGATCGCTTCATCGTCAATCCGATCCACCAGATGCCGGGACTGAACACCTAGCGTACGTCCGCAAAGAACCTTTGCGATGGCCCCTTCTTCGCCCCGGAAATGTCGCTCGCTATGCACATGCTGGCACGCCGCCAGGACCGCAGCCTGCAAGCCCCGATGGCAGAGGCTTTCAACGACGTCCTGCGGAAATATGGCGAAAGCCCGATCGGCGAAATGAATGGACCGGTCCCATTGCGGCAAGTCGCGATCACATAATCGTAGCCAGCCCGCCCCATCCGTCGGCGAGCCGGATGACGCCAGCCGGCTTGCCCCGTATCGGTGTTATGAAATGGAATCGATCGCCTGGCTGGAACGGCATTTTACCCGCGTGCACGGGAATTTTGTTTCCATACATGACTGTATGGACACCGAGCCGGTGAGGCCACGCCCAACCTCCGTCGTTCAGTAATGCCGCGCGATCGCCGAGGATCGTCGCGGCGTTGACGATGCTCCCGACCGAACTGTCCGCGATGTCGTGAATCTGCAGGACAAGACCGCGATGGTCTTTGGAGCCCAACTCGGCATTGATGCCTTCCGCGCCACCATATAGTCGGCCATGAATGAAGGTACATGCGACATTACCGTAATCGCCGGGGGAAAAGAGAAAATGCCTGCCGCCGTCAGCGGCCTTTGTAATATTGTCTGATATGGTTATGCCGTTGCGACCCGGCAGGATCATGATCATCGCCGAAAGCTCGGCGTTCGACGAACCATCCACAATATTATCGTGAAAAATGCCGCCGGTCGCCGAGAGGATGATGAGCCGAGAATTCGAATTTCCGGTCGGGCAGTTCGATATTCGGTTATCGTGGACGATCCAGTCAGTATAGGATGGTGACACATAGAGCAGCGCGGCCGGATTTTCGGTTTTGGGGACACGGCCATCGAAGCGATGCCCCTCAATGATATTGTCGGCGATGACGCCCCCCCGGACGACGGTGGAATCCAGTACGTTTGTGCATATGATCCCGCCACCGTTGACGCCGGTCAGCGTGTTGCCTGTGATGGTCCAGTTGCTGGCGGATTCCTCTACGGCGATCATCGACGGGATCGGTACAAGCTTTTCGTTACTAATCGAATTGCCGGTAATGATCGCGCCGACACATGATTGGCCATTAATTGCGATCGCGGCGTCCGTCGCGTTGATTACGACATTATTAGTGATGACAGGATTTCGCCCCTTTGCGAACACTGCGCCGGAACAGTTCAGGAAACGACAATTCGTCACGATCGAATAGGGCGAGTTGCCGAGTATCCAGACGGCTGTCCCCTTAGGATTGTTGAGGAACAGGCAGTTTCGGACCGTCGTTGACGACTTTTCGCTCCAGATAATGCCGTTCTCCACGGCGCTTCCCTGGGGCGCTTCGCTTGCGTCGAAAGTGATCCCGTCGAAAGTCGCCTGTTCACCTTCGACAACGATGACTTTGAGGGACGTGCCGACGATCCCCGCAAGCTTGAAATCTCGCGCGATCTTGATCCTGCCTCCCCCGGTCAGGAGAATGTCATCGGATGCGACGCGCAGCGTCGACCGCACAAGATAATGTCTTCCGTGGCCCAGGAGGATACTGCGCCCGGCGTTCAGTGCAGCTTGCAGCGCAGGCGTATCGTCCGTCATGCCGTCACCGAGCGCGCCATATTGTTCCGGACTTACGAAACGACCGTCCGGCATCGGACGGGTGGGTCGCCCCGGGGGGGTGCTTGCGGGGATTTGCGTCGCCGTCAGCGCCGCAGCCGTGCCCAGCGCCATGCGGCGCGTGACCCCACGCCGCCTGCTCTCATTTGCCGAAGGCTTCGGATTGCTTGTGTCATCGTCGATCATCCGCTTGACCGTGCCCCTTAAAGTCGGAGCGGGCAACCCGACGCGCTCGGGAATAGGTCCTCGGCAGCCGCGACGACCGGTGATCGCATGAAATCGATCCGGCGGCGTCCGGAATTTGCGCTTGGGGGACTATGACAAATCGCCTTGGCCATCTAATGCGCGTTACGCGGACGGCCGAGCCGATCCGCGATCTAGGGTAAATCTCCAGCGGACTGTATCATGAAAATTCAGGATCGACAGATAGGCTTCGATTTCCCCCCGCTGGTGATTGCCGAGATCGGAATCAATCATGGCGGCGATCTGGATGTAGCCAAGGCGATGATCACGCTCGCAGCGAAAGCGGGAGTGGAGTGCGTCAAGCACCAGACCCATTTCGTCGAAGACGAGATGACTGAGGAGGCAAAGGCGATCTTTCCGCCGAACGCCAAAGTTTCTATTTGGGATGTCATGGCGCAGAACGCATTGTCTGCGAATGACGAAATCGCGCTCAAGGCTCATGCCGAAGCGCTGGGTCTGATCTATCTGTCGACGCCGTTTTCGCGGAAGGCCGCCGATTTCCTGAACGAAATTAACGTTCCTGCTTTCAAGATCGGTTCAGGTGAGGCTGATAACCTGCCCCTCATCCGGCACATCGCCCGTCTCGGCAAGCCCGTCATCATGTCTACGGGGATGCAGACGATCGAAACGATCGGGCGTTCGGTGCAGATTCTTAGGGATGCCGGAATTCCCTTTGCCCTGCTGGAATGCACCAATCTCTACCCCTCCCCGCCCGAAATTGTGTCGTTGCGGGGTGTAACCGATCTTCGCGCGGCCTTTCCCGATGCGGTGGTAGGGTTTTCCGATCATTCGATCGGTCCGGACATGGCGTTGGCGTCCGTTGCGCTGGGCGCTTCGATACTTGAACGGCATTTCACCGACACGCGCTACCGCGAGGGGCCGGACATCTCATGCTCCATGGACCCAGCGGAGTTGCGCCATCTGATCGATCGTTCGCGAGAAATCCATACGGCTCTCCACAATCCCAAGCAGCGCACCGCGCCCGAAGAAGCGGTGTACCGGTTCGCCCGCGGTTCGATCGTCGCGGATCGCGAACTTCGCGCGGGCACCGTATTGACCGAAGCCCATATTTGGGCGCGGCGTCCCGGCAGTGGCGAGATCGCGGCCTATCATTTCGACGAGTTGATCGGCCGTCGCGTCAACCGCGACCTGTCCCGCAACACTCAGCTTCGCTGGTCGGATCTGGACTGAGACAAGATGAGCGACGTGCAAAGGCCGCCTTCCGCCCGACGGAACCTTCTGTTCGTGACCGGCACACGTGCCGATTACGGCAAGCTTGAGCCGCTGGCGCTGGCATCGCTGGAGGCGGGGCACAGCGTGACGTTTTTCGTCACGGGTATGCATATGATGGAGAAATACGGACTGACAAAGGCGGAGGTTCACAGTCAGTCGCGTTTCAACGTCGTCGAGTTCACCAACCAGCGCGACGGCGATCCCCAAGACATCATCTTGGCTAAGACGGTCGTCGGTTTCTCCGACTTCCTGCAGGAATACGTCCCCGACCTGGTCGTCATTCATGGCGACCGGGTGGAGGCGCTGGCCTGTTCGCTAGTATGTGCCACCAACTATATCCGCTGCGCGCATGTCGAGGGCGGAGAGGTTTCGGGCACAATCGACGAGCAGTTCCGGCATTGCAATACCAAGCTGGCATCGGTGCATCTGGTCAGTTCCGACGAAGCCGGTGCACGAGTGGCCCGGCTTGGGGAAATGGCGGAGACGATTCATGTAATCGGTTCGCCGGAGCTCGATATCCATGATCAGCCGTCGGGCGTAACGATCGACCAAGTGCTCGACCGTTACGAGATACGAAGCTCCGATTACGGCATATGCGTCTTCCATCCGGTAACGTCCGAACGAAGTACGATCGGCGCCCAGGCCGAAGCGTTGTTCGACGCACTGATCGCCTCGTCCCGGTACTTCGTCGTGATCCTTCCTAACAACGATCCGGGATCGGACGCTATCCTGCGCGTGATTGAGACGCTGCCGACGGACCGGTTCCGTGTCCTGCCGTCGATGCGTTTCGCCTTTTTCTCCGAACTGATGCGCAATGCGAATGCGATCATCGGCAATTCGAGCATGGGTGTGCGCGAAGCGCCGTTCCTGGGCGTCCCCTCACTTGACGTTGGCACCCGCCAGGCAAATCGCGGGGAAGCGCCGTCGCTATGGAATGCCGCGGCAACCGATCGCGCGACCATCAATCGCTTCCTCGCCGAGGCTTGGGGAAGGCGCTTGCCGCGCAGCCAGAGTTTCGGGTCCGGCAATGCGGCCGAACGGTTCGTCGAGCTTCTTGATAGCGAGGCGTTCTGGTCGCGTCCGCTGCAGAAATATTTCGCGGAATGAGCTATTCCGACGCGAATGATGTGCTCATTGCCGTCGTGCCGGTACGGGCCGGGTCCAAGGGGCTGCCGGGTAAGAATATTCGTCCGCTGGCAGGGATGCCGCTTTACATGCATGCGGTACGGCAGGGGCTACGTACCGCCGGTCGCGTGCTGTTGACGACGGATATCGCGGAAATCCGCCAAGACGATCTGCCGGATGGCTGCATCCTTTGTCGGCGCCCTTCGGAGCTGGCGGCGGACGACACGCCGATCGCATCGGTGATCACGCACCTGATCAGATCGCAGAAGCTTTTCCATCAGGATATCTTGCTGCTGCAGGCGACATCTCCGCTACGGACGGATGCGGATGTCCATTCCGCGATCGCGCTGTTCGAACAGGGTCGGCACGATCTGGTGATGAGTGTGGTCGAGCGCGACCGAGGCGTGCTGAAATACGGAATGATGGAGGGCGATCGGTTCACCGGGCTCCGTAACACCGCATATGGTTTTCAGAACCGGCAGTCGCTGCCGCCGGTATATGGCCCCAACGGCGCGGTCTATATCTTTTCCGCAGCCCGTTTCATGGCGACAGGCGGGTTTCCGAGCGAATGCGTCGGCGCGTTCGAAATGCCAGCGAGCCGGTCGTTCGACATTGATAATGAGGCCGATTTTCAAAGCGTCGAAGGACAGATGATCAAGGAACGATCATCTGCCGCTACCAGGATTGACCTATAAGATGAGACTTATTGCAAGGCTCGACATCAAGAACGAGCACGTCATCAAGGGCATTCACCTTGAAGGTTTGCGCAAGGTCGGCGATCCCAATCGCCTAGCTAAGGCATATTACGAACAGGGGATCGACGAGATTGTCTTCATGGACGCCGTCGCCAGCCTCTACGACCGCAACAACCTGTATCATATCATTGAGGCGGCATGTCGCGACGTGTTCGTCCCAATCGCGGTCGGCGGCGGGCTTCGCACGGTAGAGGATGTGTCGAAGGCCTTGGGCGCTGGCGCCGACAAGGTCGTCATCAATACGGGCGCGTTCCGCAACATCCACATGATCGAGGAGATCGCGCGAAAGTTCGGCTCGCAGTGTTTGGTCGGCTCGATCGAAGCGAAGAAGCGAGACGGCACATGGAAGGCATATGTCGACAATGGACGTGAACCGACGGATCGCGACGTCATCAGCTGGGCTAACGAACTGGAACGGGCTGGCGTCGGCGAAATCCTTCTGACCTCCGTCGATCAGGAAGGAACGGGTCGCGGTTTCGATGTCGACTTGATCGAACAGATGAATGTCGCGATTTCCCGACCGCTGATCGTGTCCGGCGGCTATGGGAAGCAGGCGCATCTGGATGCCCTGTTGTCACGTACCCGTCCATCAGCAATCGCCTTTGCCTCGGTTCTTCATTATGAGCGCGCCACCGTGGACGATCTACGTCAGGCCGCCCGCGCTTACCAGGAATGACAGTATGACCGCGAATGCGCTTACCGGAATCATCGACTATGGGGTCGGCAACCTGCGCAGCGTCCAGAGCGCGGTTGAACGGGTCGGCGGCATTCCGCTCATCACCTCCGACCCGGCTCAGTTGCTTGATTGTCCCCGACTGATCCTCCCGGGGGTTGGCGCGTTCGGGCATGGAATGGCCGAACTCGAAGCGCGAGGCTTGTCTGCGGTAGTACACCAGGCAGTGGCGGCCGGTACCCCGCTTCTTGGTATCTGCCTTGGCATGCAGATGCTGACGACGCGCAGCTTCGAATTCGGCGATACGCCCGGCCTCGGCTTGACGGCCGGCACGGTCACCAGGCTCGAACGGTCGGATGGCGGCGAACGACTCCGCCTGCCGCATGTCGCATGGAAGCCGCTACGTCGGGTGAGCGGCGTGCTAGACTGGTTCTTCGACGGGATCGGAGATGACGACCGCTTCTACTTCATCCACTCCTTTGCGGTGCAGAACGCAAAGGTCGGTGTCGCGGCGTTGGCCGATCATGACGGCTTGGCTTTCGCTGCCGTCATGACGCATGGCAACGTGATCGGCACCCAATTTCATCCTGAGAAGAGCGGACCTGCCGGTCTGAAGCTCCTCAGCAACTTCGTATCGAAAGGACGATAAGATCATGGCCGACAACCAAGAGCTCGAAGCTTTTTTTGGTCTTTCGCCAAAGGTTCAGTTCTGCCGCAGCTGCGTAATTTCGAACCAACGGCCGAGTTCGACCGTAGAGTTCAAGCATAGTAAGAGCGATCAGAAAAAGACCATTGGCTTCGGCGATGACGGCATCTGCGACGCCTGTCGTTACCATCAGGTCAAGGCGCAGGGTATCGACTGGAAACATCGCGAAGATCAACTGGTTGCAACGCTAGACAAATTTCGTCGCAACGACGGAAGCTATGACATGGTCGTTCCAGGAAGCGGCGGCAAAGACAGCGCTTACACCTCGCACGTGCTGAAGTACCGATATGGCATGAACCCGCTGACCGTTACATGGGCGCCGCATCTGTATACTGATATAGGTTGGCAGAACTTTACCAACTGGATTCATGAAGGGGGTCACGATAACCTCCTGTTCACGCCGAACGGGCGTCTGCACCGGCTTCTGACGAAGCTTGCCTTCGAGAATTTGCTACACCCTTTTCAACCGTTCATCGTGGGACAGCGGATTATCGGTCCGTCAATCGCGCTAAAATACGGCGTGCAGCTGGTGATGTACGGTGAGAATCAAGCCGAGTACGGCAATGATCCGAATGAGAACTACAAGCCGACCATGGATCGCAAGTTCTTCTCTGCTCAGGACCCCTTGGAAATGATGCTCGGCGGTGTCAGCATCGGCAATATCATCAAGGATTACGACTACAAGCTGAACGACTTCGCACCCTATATCCCGCCGACGGCGGAAAGCCTGGAAGAGGCTGGCGTCGAGGTTCATTACCTGGGCTTCTATCTGCCGTGGGATCCGCAGGAGTGCTATTATTATGCGGTCGAGCATACCGGCTTCCAGGCCAACCCCGAACGCACACCTGGTACATATTCGAAATATTCGAGCATCGACGACAAGATCGACATGTTCCATTATTTTACGACGCTCATAAAATTCGGTATCGGTCGTGCGACTTATGATGCAGCGCAGGAAGTGCGTAACGGAAAGATCACGCGTCAAGAGGCGGTCCATCTCGTTAGAAAGTACGATCAGGAATTTCCTTCGCGGTATTATCCTGAATTCCTCGAATATATCGGGCTTACGGATGCACAATTCTGGGAAACGGTGGATTCGTTCCGCTCGCCTCATTTGTGGAAAAAGTCGGGTAATGGCTGGGAACTACGTGAAACCGTGAGCTGAGGACAGTGTGATAGAGCGCCACTGACCCGACCCAAGATTGTTACGCGAATCCCACTCACCGGTACGCCGAAATTTACTCGGACAAAACTTTTCATGAACTGGACGAACATCAATGTGTTCATGGATCGTTTCCACGCGATCGAGCATGACGCGGGTCTTTTCGAAGACAATGTCGGCGACGAACTGTGGTGGGATTCTGTTCGGTTCGAAGCTTGTTACTATCTCTACGGTTGCCTCACCGGCCTGACATATTCGTCTGCGCATCTTCCACCGGCGCGCGGACGAAAGTTAGGGGTCTTGCGCCGATGGGCGCTGCGACAAGGACTTTTGGCAAAGGCGAGGTTCGACCCTGGCAGCGTGCTGGCGATCCGGGTGCCGAGAAATATCGTCGCGGGGCGGTCGCACGACGTGGTGTTCGATCCGATCGCCACCGCGTTCTCGGAAAGGATGCTGGTCGTCGATACTTTGCCTCGGCGCTATCACCTGCCCGAATATGATCCGGCTCGTTGGGCTGGTACCGTGCCAAGATCGCTATCCGCCCTGGTTGCCACTCTGATCGACACCTTTGGCTTGGATGCTCAGCGCGCGCCGATGCTGGAAGAGCTGATCCGCCGCATCCGCAGCCAGTACGCATGGCAGGTAGCTGGCTATCGCCGGCTTTTCGACGTCGCGCATCCTCGTGGGCTGCTGATGGTGCAGAACGGGATCGAAAAGGCGCTATTCCATGTCGCACGCGAAGCCGGCGTGCCCAGCGTCGAGGCTCAACATGGATTGATCGGGCATGGACACCCGGCATATTCATACTCGCGCGAAATCGATTATAGTCGGCAAACGGGGATGCCCGACCTGTTCCTAACCTTTTCGCCATACTGGGGAACGACCAGTCATTATCCAGCTCGCCGACAGGCGGTGGTGGGGACCGATCATTTCGCCACGGGCTTCGGTGCGGTTGAACATCCGCTCGGCGCAATTATGGTCATCACCGCAAACATCTATCACACGGAACTGTTGGAGCTGACTCGACAGGTCGCGGCAAAGCTGTCTCACCGGCGTGTTATCTACAAGCTGCATCCGAACCAGGCGGCCGACGCCTCCACGATCGTCGCCGCTTTCGCGGACCAACCGAACGTCGAGGTCGGCGACGCGATGACGCCGGCATCGCGCCTTATGAAGGACGTGTCGCATCTGGTCGCGATACAGAGCACGGTTGTGTACGAAGCGCTGCAGCATGGGCGGCGAATCTGCATCGTACCTCGATACGACCATGAAATTCACGCTGACATCTTCGGGTTGCCCGGGGTTGCTGTCGTCGGCACGGCGGATACGCTCTCCGCCGAGTTGGAACGTCCGGCCACGGGCGTTCAAGGCAGTGCTTTTTTCCAACGCTTCGACCAAGAGCGCGTGCGGGAACTCTTGGATCCGTTATTGGGGCGGAAAACATGAAGCTGGGTCGCAACTTCGTCATCTATCTCGGTTCGAGCATTGCCGCCGGGGCACTACCGCTAGCGCTCATGCCGTTCCTGACGCACAGTCTGGCGCCGAGTGAATATGGTGTCATGGTGACGATCACCACAGTAGTGGCCCTCATCGGGCCGATATTGAACTGGGCCACAACATCCTATGTCGGCGTTCAGTATTTCAAGGTTTCGCCTGACGAATTTTCAGAAATGTTTTCTTCGGTCCTTCTTCTGCCAGCGATCAACGTTACCCTTTTGACGATGTTATTTTTGCTGGCGAACGTCTTGCTGTCTCATTGGCTGGACATACCAAGGAGGTGGGTAATCGCGATCCCGCTGATGGCATTGCTCCTGTTTCTGCCGCAGATGGCGCAAACCATCCTAGCGATGCGCGACAGGGCGCTGGGTTTTGCCGCAATCGAACTTTCGGGCGCGTTGATCAACTTCGTCGGCACCATCGTGCTGGTGCTGATGCTCGGAATGAGCTGGGAAGGTCGCATCATTGCCGCTGCCGTTTCGAGTTCGGTCCTGTCAGTGGTCGCGGTAATGTGGTTTCGTCGGCGCGGCTTTATCGTATGGCGCTTCAGGGCGGAGGAGTTCCGCGGGGCATTCCGCTTCGGCGGCGGCGGGGTGGCGCACGACCTCGCCAGCAATGCGCTTCGACTAGGCGATCGGCTATTGATCGTGACACTGATCGGTCAGGCGGCAGTCGGCACCTACGCCGTTGCGGTCCAGTGGACCACCATCATGCTGACGGTGCTCACCGCGTTCAATAGAGCGTGGGTCCCGTTCCTATTTTCCAGATTATCGAGCGCGGCACCTGGTTCCCAGGAAAACGTGGTCCGTAGCACCTATTTCGTCTGGGCGGGGTTGTTCGGCTTTTTTATACTGTTCAACTTGGTCACTCCGATTGGCTATCGTCTCCTAGTCGACTCACGGTATCACAGCTCAATGAACGCCGTATTCTGGCTAAGCCTCGGCTTCTTGTTCAACGGCATCTACATGACGGTGGTCGACTATCTCTTCTATTTGAAGAAAACACATATTCTCGCCATGATAACTGTTTTCAATCTGGTTATGAATATAGCGATCGCCTACCTCCTGATCGGTATCCGGGGGGCGAACGGCGCGGCGATGGCATTCGCCATGACCGCATTTATTGTGATGTGCCTTACCTTCGCGATCAGTTACAGGCTTCACCCAATGCCTTGGTTGCGAAGCATCATTTGTCGCCCCGAACGAACGGAATCGGGTATGGCCGAGAACCCGATCTCGCACCATGCGCCACTCACGTCAGAGAAGCACCATGACCGCTAAGTCGACCCTCAACGCCCTGCTCCGATGGGCGATGCCGATGAAGAGCAATCGGCGTCTGGTTGGGCGCACCATCAAGCAGGTGATCCAATCGCCAACGACGATCCCCAAGCGCGTGAACTCCACCAATCTCGGCAATTTCCTGCGCTATCGCCGACGGCACTTTGACTGTCCGGTCTGCGGTGCAAAAACGACGCCCCTGTACGATTTCCCCGATCTGGCGCTTCGGCGCGAGCACAAGATCGGAGAGATGAGAGAGACACTGCAATGTCGGGAATGCTTCGCATCGATGCGGGAACGCACGCTTGCGCTTGCCCTGCTCGACGACTGGCATCGGCGGACCTCGATCCGTCATGATTCGGTTGCGGCGCTTGCAGCGGACGGTCTGGGCGACGTGCGCGTCCTCGACAGCGACAACTTCAGCGCGATCAGTCGCATGTTGCGCGGGGACAGATCATATGTCCGCTGCAGCTATCTGCCGGACCGCCCATGGGGTGCCGTTATCGAGCCAAATTACCATAACATCAATTTGGAGCGGATCGATTTCGAGGATTCGTCCTTCGACATCGTGCTCACGTCCGACGTGATGGAGCATGTGCGCGACAGCGACGCGGCCCATGCCGAAATCCACCGTGTGCTGCGGACCGGCGGCGCATATATCTTCACCGTTCCTTATGACGAGAACCGAGCGGAAGATCTGCAACTGGTCGACACAACGACAGCGGACGACGTTTTTCTGTGCGAGCCGCATTATCACGGCGATCCGCTGACCCGAGGTATCCTTGCCTATCGTGTTTTCGGTCGATCGTTGTTCGGCAAGTTGGAAGCGCTCGGTTTCAAGGTTGATTTCCGGCGTCTCGAAACTCCGGGCAATCTTGTCATGGACGGGGACGTGTTCGTTGCCGTTCGACAGGATTGAGGGGATGATGCGTCCGCCCTTCTTCACCGCGATCTCGGCTGAAAAATTGGCGCCGGCCGCTACACGATGAACCTCGCGCGTATATTGCGGAGCCTGATGAGGATGTCGCCGTCGCGGCGCCTCCAATGGCTGGCGCTCAATCGGGACCGACTGATCACGGCAACATTTCGAAGCTGGCGGCTGCGGCAATGCGGCGGCGACACGATTGTCCAGACACCGCTGTTCTGGACACCCGAGTTCATCGAGCTGGGTGCGCGGGTACTGATCTGGCGCGGTTCGCGTATCGAAGCGGTCGACGAATATGCCGGCACCCGATATCAGCCGACGATCCGATTGGGCGATGGGGTCAGCCTCCAGCAAAGCTGCCACATCACCGCTGCGGACACGCTGACGATCGGCGACGATACGACGATCCTCTACGGCGCGATGATTACCGATATTGATCATCGGTACGAAACGCTCGGTATCAACGTACAGCATCAGGCCATTACAGTTCGCAAAACCAGCATAGGGCGCAACTGCTTCATCGGGGCGGGGGCTCGTATCCTCGCTGGAACGATCCTGGGCGATCACTGCATTGTAGGTGCCAATGCCGTCGTCCGCGGATCGTTCCCGGATGCGTGCGTCGTCGCGGGAATGCCAGCCCGGATAATCAAACGGTTCGATGTGCGCTGCGGGCAGTGGCTCAAGACAAATGCGGAAGGCGAGTTTCTCTGATGACAACCCAACACACGCTCATCACCGGCGGGGCCGGCTTCATCGGTTCGCGCCTTGCCGCCGCGCTGACCGCCAAGGGGCAGCAGGTGACGATACTGGATAACTTCTCGCCCCAGATTCATGGCGGCAAGCCGGATCTGAGCATATTGCCACCGGAAGTTAAGGTTCTGACCGGCGACGTCCGCTCGCGCGCGGACCTAGCGCGTGCGCTCGAAGGACAGACGGCCATCGTCCATCTCGCGGCGGAAACCGGCACCGGCCAATCGATGTATGAGATCTCGCGCTACAGCGACGTCAACATCAGCGGCACCGCCGAGCTGCTGGATCTGCTGACCAACACCTCGCACAGCGTCGAGCGCATCGTTGTGGCCTCGTCGAGGGCGATCTATGGGGAAGGAAGGCATCGGTGCGCCGAACACGGGATCGTCTATCCGCTGGCGCGACGCGAAGCCGACATGGCAGCCGGCGACTTTGCGGCGAAATGCCCGGTTTGCGGCCAGTCTACCGATTGCCTGCCAACCGATGAGGAAAGTCGCATCCATCCGACTTCGGTCTATGGTATCACCAAGCAAGTGCAGGAACAGCTGGTCCTGACGGTCGGCAAGAGCCTAGGCCTTCACGCCGTCGCGCTACGGTATCAGAACGTCTATGGTCCGGGCCAGTCGCTACAGAATCCCTATACGGGCATCCTCTCGATCTTCTCGACGCGATTGCGCAACGGCCATGGTCTTTCGGTTTTCGAAGACGGGCGGGAAAGCCGAGACTTCGTCTATATCAACGATGTCGTCGCCGCGACCGTACAGGCGCTCGAATCCCCCGCCGCGGCGGGTCTTGCGCTCAATATTGGCAGCGGGGCACGTACCGATGTTGAAACGGTCGCGCGGACGATCAAGGCATTGCTGGGCGCGGACGGCGCGATCGAGATTACGGGCAATTTCAGGATCGGCGATATCCGAGACAATTACGCCGACTTGACACTAGCCGAACGCGTGCTCGGATATCGACCTGAAGTGGATTTCGAAACCGGCATCGCACGGTTCGTCGACTGGGTCCGGCAACAAGCGCCGACTGCGGACGGTTTTGAACGTTCGATCGAGGAGCTGAAGTCCAAAGGCTTGTATCGGTGACATTGCTTCAAAGTCAGAAAATTCTGCTGATCGGTATAGGTTTCTATGACTATGAAGCAGCGATCGCGGCCGAGTTCCGATCGCTGGGTGCGGAGGTGTGGGCTGAAAACGAGCAGCCGCCCGAACTGCGCGGTCGCCTCGCGCCGCTGCGGCGTCGGCTTTCTCCTGATACAGAGGGCGCGTTGCGTCGGCACCGCGCGGCGATGCTGGAACGCGCACGCTTGCTTGGGCGGCTCGATCATGTCGTCGTCATCAAGGGGACTCTACTCGACGACGACTTCCTCCATGCCTTGCGCGACATCCAGCCCCACGCCCGTTTTACGGCGTATCATTGGGATTCCATGGCGCGCTTTCCCGATCTCATCCGCCGTCAGGCGCTGTTCGACCGGGTATTCACCTTCGATCATGCGGACGCCGCGAGCCAACCGGGCTTCACGCTTCGCCCGCTATTCTATCGGCCGGAACTGCATCTAGCTCAGCCGGTCGAAACAACGATCGACCTTTGTTTTGTGGGCTGGCTCCATCACGAACGGTTGCGACAGGTGGACAGGATTCGCGAGCAAGCAAAGGCGCTCGGCCTGTCTACGTTTCTCTATCTTTCAACCGGCGGATGGACTCGGCTCAAGCTCAGGCTAGGTCACGGTGGACGCGATGTGTTCTCACGTCCTCAACCTTTTGCGGAATATGTCGGAAGAACCTTGGCCTCGCGGGCGATCCTAGACCTTCCACATCCCAGCCAGACGGGCCTGACCATGCGGGCGATCGAAACCGTCGGTGCGAACAGAAAGCTTCTAACGACGGGGGCGGATATTGCGAAATACAACTTCTATCGGCCTGCGAACGTCCACATTCTCGATCCTCTCGAACCGACAATTGATCCCGCGTTCCTCACCGGCCCGATGATCAAGCTACCGTCTGAAATCGTTCAGCAGTACAGCCTGCGCGCCTGGGCACTGGACGTGCTGGGAATAACCCAACCTGCCGATTTTCTTTCGTCGACCGTTGGCAATCATGCCTGAGCGAGTTCCATACCGGTCTTTGCGGGACGGTATCAAGCGACTACAGGGTAGGACGCTCTCGATATGTCGAGGTCCGAAGGGATAAACATGATCCGGCTGATGTCGTTCGTGGCGATCGCGTTGATCGTCGATATCATTTTCCTGGGACCACTGGGCATTCGGGTCTCCAATATTCCGGTACGCCGCGTACTGATAGCGTCGCTGATCGTCATGTCGATCGTGCCGACCTTGGTACAACGACGCGCCGAAACTTGGCAGATCGTATTCCTTTTGAGTGCCGGTCTATTTCTCATCGTCTGGGGAGGGATTGTTCCCCAATTAAATGGCGTTTCTCTCAATATGTCGATGGCTGAAGTTCAGCCTATTGTTGCAATTTTACTAATACTTCCATTTTATCAACTTTTTCGTTATGATGGTTATGAATATTACTTTAAGATTATAAAATGGTCTATGGTGCCAATGGCTACCATTGTTATCATGGTATGGGCCGCATCGAACCTGTTCGGAAATATAGGTGTCGGATTGGCCATGCGGTCATTCTACATATCGATGAATGATACAGATCTTGGCGTATATATTGGTCCTATGCCGGATGGTACGTTTCGCGTTATGTTGATAAACTTCATTATGTTCCCGCTAATGTTGTGTTATCACAACAAGGATAAGACCGACTTCAGGTGGTCGGCCTTTTATGCGTTGGCGATCTTTGCGACCGGTACGCGCGCGTTCTTAGGGGTAGGGGCGTTGATCATAGGCGTGTCGATGCTTCGAAAACGCCCCGCTCTGGCCGTTCCGCTGTTGGCGATCGTCTCGGGTGTAGCCTTTGCTTATATGGGTAGTATGCAACAGCTGCGCGTGTTCGAATTGAGCAGCGAGCTTTCCTCGACGTCGGCACGCTACATGCAATATTTCTCACTCATGCAGCTGTTCTGGCAACATCCGATTTTCGGGGCAGGTCTAGGTGCCAACGCCATCGTCATCCGATCTATCGACGCTCCATACAGCTATGAACTTACCTATGTGGCGCTCTTGGCCAAAATCGGCATCGTGGGCAGCTGCATCGTATTGACAGCAATCGTCGTCTGGTCGACGCGCCTCATGAAAGCGACCGGGAAGTGGGCGAACATCCTGACCCTAATCGCCGCCATATTCATGATGACATCCACCAATCCTTATCTCATCAATCTGGTCGGCATGACCATCCTAGCGTTCATCATCGCGCTCGGTGCGATGGTCGACAGCCAGCGTAACGGGCAGGTCGATATGATCGCCAGGGACCGGACCCTGGCATGACGAAGGTCCTTGTTCTCCTTTCGACCTGGAACGGCGCCAAATACCTGCCAGCGCAGATCGATTCAGTGCTGGCGCAACGGCTCGACGGCGACCTGCACATTCTCGTTCGCGATGACGGTTCGTCGGACGGAACGGTGGAGTATCTCCACAGCCGACATGATCCGCGAATCCGCGTCATTCAGGGTGAGAATCTGGGTGCGCAGGGGAGTTTTTTTGCGCTGATGCAGATGGCGCAACGCGAAGAGGCGGATTTCATTGCGTTATGCGATCAGGACGATGTCTGGCTTCCCGAAAAACTGGCGCGCGCCATCTCGATGCTGGATATCGACCAACCGGGTCTCTACACATCCAGTTTGCAGTTGGTGGACGAGCATCTTCGGTCCATCGGCCGCTACACGCACCCGGGCGACCGTTCTTTCGTTGCTACGCTACTGTGCAACTTCGCGACCGGTTGCACCTGCGTGATGAACCGGTCATTCCTGCAGCAGATTTTCTTTCCGGAGGACGGCCGTAAGGTCCTCATGCACGACTGGTGGCTGGCCAGCCTGGCCGCTACCGGCCACAAGATCGCATATGATCGGACGCCGCATATTCAATACCGTCAACATTCGGCCAATCATGTCGGGATCAAGACCGGTCTGGCGATGGCTTTCGTGAAGATCAATAAACTGATATTCAATTCGCCTAAAGTCAGTCGTTTCGATCATGCGCATCAATTGCTGCTCACTGGACAGGGGAGACTGTCGCAAAATCATCTCACTATTCTGAAGCGGTTCCTGAAGGGCCGACATTCGGCGATAGGTCGACTTTGGTTCATCTCGAGGTATAGACCGAGGATCGGCTTTTCCCGGATTTTGTTATTCATGATATTTGGCTGACTCTAGGCGTATGGGTACCCCAGATTTGGATTTCGATATTTCGGTTTCGGTCGTCAGTCACGGGCAAGGCGCGCTCATCGCCAATCTGCTGGACGACCTTGCTCGGGACGAATGGCGTGACGGGTTGTCGTTCGAGGTAATTGTAACGATCAACATTCCCGAGGACGAGCGCTGGCTGCCCTCATCTCCCGTCTATCCACTCACGGTCATCAGAAACGAGGCGGCCAAGGGATTCGGCGCCAATCACAATTCTGCATTCCGGGCCGCCAAAGGCAGATTCTTCGCCGTCGTCAACCCTGACATCCGCCTTGCAAATTTTCACGCCGGAAGTCTAATCGCGGCATTCGCCGACCCTGAAGCTGGCGTTTGCGGACCAAGGGTCCTTGCACCTGATGGTGGCCTTGAGGATAGCGCACGGCGCTTCCCAACCATGTTGAGATTGGCAAAGCGCCGATTGTCTTCCCGCAACGGCGCCGATTATCGGCTCGACGAAGCGATGCTGCCCGTAGATTGGCTGGCTGGAATGTTCCTACTCTTCCCCAGCCAAATCTATTGCACGATCGGCGGATTTGACGAACGTTACTTCATGTATCTCGAGGACGTGGAAATCTCACGCCACCTGAAGCGGTGCGGCTTCAAATCGATCTGGGTCGGAACGACGGCTGTCATCCACGACGCATCGCGCGCAAGCAGGCGAAGCCTCCGTCACATGCGTTATCATACGATGAGCGCCCTGAAGTATCTTCTTGGCGGGGCACGGGCCGTGCCCAGCGCCTATAGTCACTCGGGAATAGGCAGCGGAGCCTGAACGATCATGGGTCGCCGACCGTCAGCCTCGCTTTTGCGAAGTGATGCTACCGGATCGGCCAATGCCGAATAGCGTTCGACGCGGGTTTCCAATCGATTGTTGATCCGACTTTCGACTCGCGTGTCCAGACGTCGGGCAGCCGGTCGCTGTAGTTCAGGAGTCGATTGTTGATCCAGTCGTCTGCCATAAGCTGTGCGCGTATCTCGTGACGTCGTCGCCTGCTGGGCCGAAAGCGGAGAGGCCGATCCGAACGCCATAGCGATCAGAACGACAAACCGTGCGGACATCGACTTCATCGGGTCTTCTCGGGCGGGTTCGTCATCGTGGACCAACCCTTGCTGGCGATCGCACCGTCAGTTGGCGACAAAAGCACATGGTCGATTTGTCCGACCACCCCGGCCGCCGCTTCGGAAGGGCGGGCGATCAAATACAATGTCTGTACAGGACACTCCGCAGGCACTCGCAACCGTCCACTGAAATGGCCGTTGGACTCTCTAGAGTTCGTGACCACGACCTTACCGAGCTCGCGTCCGTCCTGACAGCTCAGCACCCAATAGGGCGATGTCTGCTCAGGCTGCTCGAGGAAGCTGCTATGCCCGTCGAGACGATAGTCGCCCGGCGGTAACAGCTGAGTCTGTTGCAGCAAAACGCCCCCCGCGCCCGGTGTTGTGGCAAAGGCGAATATTCCACCCTTTTCACTTCGCTGAAGCGACGCGGCCAAGGTGGGATCCCTGCCCGCCGTCCAGTCAAACAGTGACGGGGTCGAGAGATTGGCGTCGAACCCCGCATCTCTCGATCGACGTCGATCGGCGCCTTTCCGCGCTGTCGCGTAATAGCGCCATGCATCATCGATGGCGTTACTGTCGATCAATCCTTTTACAACCGCGGCGTCCGCTTCCGCCGATATCGGAACCTGAGCGCTGCGAAGTCCGGCAAAAAGGTGCGCGGTGGCCTCTGCATTGGTGTTGTTATCGACGAGATAAGCGATGAAATTGCCGGTCCAGGCAGGCTTTTTTGCCAGCGTCGCGATCAGGCTGCCCCGGATCGCGGGATCAGTCATGGCTGATGAGAGGACCGGGAACAGCAGCGCGGACGCCGACTTCGATGTTCGCAAGGCGGTATCATAATGGCGCAGCGCGCTGGCAACGTTACCGCGCGAAACCGCGTCCTCGACCGCCCAAAGTTGGGTAGCCAGATCTCGACGCGAGAGAAATTGGGAATAGGCGAACAGGCGCCGCGCCTTGTCGACATTCCCCTGCAACTGTGCCTGAAGTCCAAGGACGTTGATCGCGGCTACTGCTGTCGGATCCTGTCGCAATGCCGTTTGCGCCAGGCGTGCCGCTGGCGACTGCGGGTCAGGCGATGGTGCCGCCTTGAACAACTCACTCGCGTGCCATGCGGTGATCCTGCCATCCCAGGGCGATAATATGTTTGCCAGCTTTGGATTTTGCCTGCTGACCGCGTCGGCGAAGCTCCAGCTCGCGGTCGCGCATCCGGCCAGCAACGCGACGGCCGCAAGCGTACCGCGAACCGTCCATTCAACCCGTGACCTGCCGGATTCAAAAATACGCCGCGACCTGCGTTTCAACCGCCCTGCCCCTCGCTGCGCTTGTCGCGACCATAGCCATAACCATATTCATAGCCGTAGCCATATGACGCCTTTTTCGCTTCGAACTTTGTCAGCACGCCGCCGAATATCCGCGCATGAGCTGTCTGCAGCCGAGTCAACGCTGTTTTGACGAGGCTGGAGCGGATTTGGTGGGACTCGACCGCATAGATCACGCCTTCAACACGGCTAGCGATCAAAGGCGCGTCCGCCAGCCCCATGACTGGCGGAGAGTCGATGATGACGTGATCGAAGCGTTCCAGCAACTGTTCGAGCAGCAGATTCAGCCTGTTTCCGGTCAGAAGCTCTGCCGCGTTTGGCGGCAGAGGCCCGGCGGTCATGATGGTGAAACCGAGGTCATCGAGCCGCACCAGCAGATCGTCGACATTATCCCGCCCGGCCAGGAAATTACTCAGGCCGACTTCGTGACCAATGCTGGCCAGCGCATGTAACGAAGGTGATCGCATATCGCCGTCCACCAGAACGACCGACCGCTGTGACCGCGCCATCATCGTCGCAAGCGCGAGAGCCGTGGTGGATTTGCCTTCGGCAGGACGGGTCGACGTGACGGCAAGCGAACGTGGGACACCGTGTTCGGTCGCAAAGGTAAGGCTGGTTTGGATGGCCAGATACGCCTCGACCAGTTCCGACTTGCGATCGAGCAACGCCTCGCGCGGAGCCACACCTTCGATCTTTGGAACAGTGCCGAGCAGGGGCAGGCCAAGCCGCTGTTCCACCTCTTGCGGATCAGCAATGGCTTCGTCGAGCTGTTCGAGCGCAAATGCGAGCAGCGCACCGAGGCTTAAGCCAGCCAAGATAGCGAGCGCGAGATTCAGCAATAACCGGGGACTGGATGGCACTTCCGGCACGTTCGCCGAATCCACGACGGCGATGTTATTGATGCCGACACCGCCAGCCACGCCGATTTCCTTGAACCGCTGCAAAAGCGCATCGTAAAGCGCACGGTTCGTATCAACCTCCTGCTGATAGATATTATACTGGATACTGCGATTGCGCAGGTCTAGGTAGTTTGATTTCAAGCGCTCCACCTGCGCGCGCAATTCTGTCTCGCGGCGTTCGGCGGATCGGAACTCGGCCTGAGCCGATCCCGAAACGCGAGCTTCCTCGCGAGCAATGCTGCGATCGAGCTGGTCCATCTGCGCCTTGATAGCTCGAGCTGGCGGATACTCCGGTTCGAACTGAACCATCAGCCGCTGATAATCGCCTGCCAGTTCGGCGCGACGCTGACGTAACGAATTTATCGCCTGGTTGCGCAGCGCATCGCTGGACGCGCCATTGGCCCCCTGTTCGCGGTATTGAGCTTCTGCTTGGACCCGGTCGGCGATCGCTTGGGAAAGCGCGCTGTTCAAAGCCTGTAATTCGTCGGCTACGATCGGACGTTCCGATGTCGCACCCTGCGCATTCGACTGACCGGGCAGGTTGATGATGCGTTGTGCCGAGGCGTAGCCGACGAGCTGGCGCTGAGATTCGTCCAGCCGCTCCTTAGCTTGGGCGATCTGGCGCTGCAACAGGTTGCGGCCGTAGGATGTAGCCTGGACCTTCCGCTCTAGATTGGTCTGGATGAAGTTATCCGCATATGCGTTCGCAACTTGCGCGGATAGTGCTGGATTGGGGCTTGTGATCTGAATTTCGACCAATCGTGACAATTGAGCCGGATCCACCCTCAGGTGCCCACGCAAAATCTCACCAGCAATTCGCAGGCGAGTCGCACGGCCTTGGGCATTGTAACGGCCATTTACTTGTTCAAACGCCGGGCTATCGCTTTTAAACTTAAATGTATCGAAAAAGTTCGCGCTTTCCGAAAGACGCAATTGCTGTGCTACGCGCTCGGAAAGCGACCGTGACTTTAACAGGCCGTATTGCGTTTGATAGAATTCCTGATCCGCAACGCTTGTGTCCGGGTTCACGCCCTGGAAATTGGTTACTCTTTCCGACTCACGCGAAATCTCGATCGTCGCCGATGCCGTATATTGCGGCGTCATCAGCAACGTGACGATCAGGCCCAGCAGACCACAAACAACCGTTGCGCCAAGTATGACGTAACGCCAACGTATCGCGATACGAAGATAATAGCGCAGCAGTGGAGTGGTTTCCGACTCCGATGGCGTGCGCGCAGGATTCAGCACGCCCAAGGGGGCATTATTGTCGGTCGGGGCCGGGGATATCACGTTCACTGTAGAACCTTATTTTTGCAAAATCGTGATCAATGGCGCGGCGAGCAACGGCGAAAGCGAGACAAGATCGCGGAAGAGGCGTCGCTGCGGTGAGTCACCCACGACAATCACATCATTGGCGTAGATCGGCGGGTCGGTGTACATACCCCGTTGGATAGCGGTCAGGTTATAAAGGCCAGCCATGCGGTGGCCATCGACGGTTCGAAGGATGACTACGTCGTCCTGTCGTGCGAATTCGGTCAGCCCCTTGGCGGACGCGATTACACGCATCAATGTCATCTGATTCGTGACGGGGTAAAGTCCGGGCTCCTGGACCTGTCCATCAACCGTCGCGACCTGACTTACCGAGCTTTTGATGTTGACCACCACTTGGGGTGCGCGAACATAGTGGCGCCGCAGGCTCTCTTCGATTGCGCGAGCCAGTTCCTCGGCTGTTTTTCCGCCAGCGTAGATGGTGCCGGCAAGCGGCATCGCGATGCGACCACTCGCATCAACCTGCATCTCGCGACTGGATTCCGGGATGTTGATGACCTCGACCTCGATCGTGTCGAGCGGGCCAATCAGCGCAGGCCGGTCCGCAGCGACCAGATCGGTACGCTTCGGCGCCGGCAGGGACGAAGCGTCCGGTACGACGGTCAAGCTTGCGGTTGACTGAAGTGGAGCGCGTTTGGCGCACCCGCCCATGACGACCGCTAGGCTGATGGCGATGCAAATCTCGCAGAAGCGCATGATAATCCCGACGTGAAACAGTGACGCTATAGAAGCAGGAAAGTCCCGGGTAAAGCAGCCTATGCCCGACCGGTCGGACGCCTGCCCAACCAGAAAGCGGCAAGGACGATGATCGACATCATCAAGGGCGTACGCGCCGGATAGTCAAACGCGCTTGCGATGATGATGAGCAACAAAACGGCTGAGCCCAGGCGGCCCAGCATTGCGCCGTCGTCGCGCGGACCACGCCACACGCGGGCGCTAGCAAACATCCACCAGCCAAGTCCGGCCGCCAGCAGGATCGCTCCTGGAACACCACCATCGAGAACGATCTCGAGAAAGTCGTTATGTGCGTGATTGAAATAGGTTAGCTTCAAGAGAGCGAACGGCTCATGAATCCTGAACGCCGTATCGAAACTCCCAAAGCCGGTCCCGAATGGAAGATAGGTGCCAATCATCGACATCACGGTGGGGAGGGCGCGGGTGCGCATGTCCTCACTGGAACTCAAGGCAACCGCCCGGTCCACGGACGCGGCACGATCGGAAGCAATGGCCAGCCAGATCAGCGTCGCTACCCCGATCAGTACGGCTGCGACGATCGCCCCTGCGACCCAAGGCGGCACTTGGCGCAATATCCGATACACTTCCTTTCGAATCATCCCCAGGCCGATCAACGTTCCGATCACGCCAGCCAGCAAGCCTGCCCGCGATCCGCTGGCCAGGATCAACATGAGGAAGAATACCGCTAATCCCAGTGCGAACGCAATGCGCCAGGATGCCTGCCGTCGGTTCTGCGATGCCCAGACCGGAGCGATCAGACAACCCAGCGCCAGGAAAAGCGCGAAATGATTACGATTGGCGAATAGGCCGCTGACCGCACCCGGCGTATCGTTTACGAACGGATTGGTCACGTCCATTCCGGACAGTTGCATAAGGCCAATGATCGCCGAGATAGCGATGACGGTCAGGACGATCACGATCACGCGCGGCATTTCAGTTGGCCGGACGCCGGAAATCAGGGCGAGCACGGCAGCCGGTATCAACAGCGATGCGGCCGCGTTCACGGTTGCACCGGGTTCGATCGACAAGGACCGCCATGGCTGATCGCCGGTTACCGCCTGTCGAAAAGGCTCACGTCCTGCAAGACCGCTCCATAATGCGGGAGACAGGGGCAGCAGTTGCAGCAACGGAAGAGCGATTGCGGCCAACAGCAGAAAAAGTACCGGTTTGGGAACGTCGATCTGGCGATGGTCGCCAAACAGGAATGCCACGCACAATGCAAGTCCGGCGGCCATGCGGACCGGGGCCTGGCCCAGAACATCCGGCCTCGACGCCCCCCCGGCGACACAAAGGACGACCATCAATATCGACAGCACGCCAAAGAAAAGGCTAGGGCGTTCGCAACGGGCGGAACCATGACGCAGCAACATTGCTCGCACATAGGGGATAACGGGACGGCAAGAAACCATAAAAGTATCGACAGGTCGGGAAAGATCCTGCCGTCGCCCGGAATACGTGGTCGGCTATTTTTGGCTTGATGCCAGCGGTAAACGGCCATCTGCGCTTAACATCTGTATTGCGGCGTTAAACACATGAAAAACTTGATGTATAAGGATGCACTGAGAACAGATCGAGCGCGGAGAAAATCCGTCTTCTTTATTGCTAGGTTTGAATTTCTATATTTGGCGATAACAACCGCCCTAACTTCCCTAATGCTGTCTCTCTTTATTCCACCTATGATTGATAGTCTAAATCTAGTCGCTTACACGGGAATTGGATGCATTATAGCATCAACCATAGCTGTCTATATCCTTCGAAATGTAAGAAACTATCCGGGTGTCGAAGAGTCCTTCTATAAGGTTCCAGCATTTTGCGTATCTTATGGGTTATTGCTGCTCATATTGGTTCTATTTAGAATACCATATAGTAGATCACTGTTAACAACTGTGTTTTTTGTTAATATAACTGCGTCTTTTTCAATACGTGCTATACTTCACAAGTACATGAAACATCGCATTGGCGTAGTATCGACAGGCGAGTATGCAAGGCTCATCGAAATATCTGGCGTTGATTGGAAGCTTCTGAATAATCCTTCCGATTCCCTTGATGACCTCGACTCGGTAAGTGTCGATCTGCGAAGCGACTTGTCCGACGAGTGGGAGAGATTTTTAGCCTCTCTGGCGTTGATGGGAGTGCCGGTATACCATACGAAACATTTAAGAGAGTCTTTAACTGGAAAAGTAGAAATTGAAAAAATTTCTGAGAATAGCTTTGGTACTTTAAGTCCCTTATACGCATACATGAATGTCAAGCACGTCATTGACTGGATATTTGCGTTTCTGGCAATTTTAACGCTGATGCCTTTATTTATTGTCATAGCTTTAATAATAAGAATTGATAGTACCGGCCCGGTGATATTCAAACAGATTAGAATTGGCTACCAGGGAAAACCCTTTTGGGTTTACAAATTTCGCACTATGACCGTCGCTCAACTTGAAACAGATCAGGTGGCCCGCGACGACGCGATTACCAAAAGCGGCGATAACCGGATTACCAACATTGGACGATTTCTTCGTCATAGCAGACTGGACGAGCTTCCCCAGTTGCTGAATGTAATCAAAGGAGAAATGAGCTGGATTGGGCCTAGGCCGGAAGCCGAGATATTGTCTCGGTGGTATGAGAACGAGATTCCGTTCTATCGCTACCGACATATTGTGCGGCCTGGTATAACGGGATGGGCACAGGTCCATCAGGGGCATGTCGCAGACGTTGATCAGGTACGTGAAAAACTTCATTTCGATTTTTATTATATCAAAAACTTTTCGCTATGGATTGATGTGATTGTCGTTGTTCGTACAGTCAGGACGATGTTGACTGGATTTGGATCGCGCTAGGGTTTGTCTGCATTCACCTTAGCCAGATCAAGGCGCATGCGAGGTGGACGAAGCCCGTGAAGGCGGAGATCGTTTTTTCACAGCGCAGCGCGATGCGACGGAATCGTTTGAGCCTGTTGAAGAAGCACTCGACCTGATGGCGTTCCTTGTAGGAGGCACCAGTCGATGGCAGACCTGGCGGTGCGGCTGGGATTGGCCTTGACATGGGCAGTGCCGCCAAGGTCATCGGCGATGAAGCTGCGTAGCGGATCGCCGTCATAAGCGGTATCGGTGATAACGTGGCCGACGCCTTTGAGCCCTGTGACGTGCTCCCCAAAGCTCTACGAGTCATAACTGGAGTCCGGGGTTGGTATGGTGCCCCTCGGGGCGGTGTTGCACAACCCGCTTGGCAGCATCGGCGGGCGTCAGCCCGCCAACACCACTGTGCGGGCGCACATGGTTATAGTCGTCGCGCCAGAGGCGCAGCACTGCGCGGGCATGGCCGAGCGACACGAACAGCGTCTCGTTGAGGCATTCGTCGCGCAGGCGGCCGTTGAAGCTCTCGACGTAGCCGTTCTGTTGCGGCTTGCCCGGCGCGATGTAGTGCCACTCGACAGGGCGCTCCTGCGTCCACCTGAGGATCGCCAGGCTGGTCAGCTCGATGCCGTTGTCGCTGACGATCATCAACGGCGGTACGCCTCCGACGGCGATGATGGCGTCGAGCTCACGAGCGACACGTGCGCCTGACAGCGAGGTGCCCGCCACCAGCGCCAGGCATTCCCGCGTGAAGTCGTCGACCACTGCCAGGATGCGGATGCGACGGCCGCTGATCAGCGTGTCGCTGACGAAGTCCAGGCTCCAGCGCTGGTTCGGACCCTGCGGCAGCGCCATAGGCGCTCGGGTGCCCATCGCTCGCTTGCGGCCACGCCGGCGCCTGACCCGCAAGTTCTCCTCGCTGTACAGCCGCAGCAGCTTCTTGTGGTTCATGACCAGACCTTCTCGGGCCAGCATGATCCCAAGCCGACGGTAGCCGAAGCGACGACGTTCGGCCGCGATCTCGCGCAGCCGCGACCGCAGGTCGCTATCATCACTACGCCGGGGCGCGTAGCGTACCGACGTCCTGTCCACGCCAAAGATGGTACACGCCCGACGCTCGCTGATGCCGAACAGCTGCCGAGCATGCTCGACAGCCTCCCGCTGAGCGGTGGGCTTCACCAGCTTTTTCCCGCCACCTCCTTCAGCACGGCATTGTCGAGCATCGCATCCGCCAACAGCCGTTTGAGCCGGCCGTTCTCCTCCTCGAGCACCTTCAGCTTGCGTGCCTGCGACACATCCATGCCGCCGTACTTCGCCTTCCACGCTGACGTGCTCCCCGGAAAACATGCCATTGATAAGTTAGCTCGTCAGATGGAGACGAGCGATGCGGCGAGGCCGTTTTACCGAGGATCAGATCATAGGCGTGCTGCGTGAGCACGAGGCTGGCGTGAAGACCGCCGAGCTGTGCCGGAAGCACGGCATCAGCGATGCGACGTTCTACAACTGGAAGTCGAAGTACGGCGGGATGACCGTGTCGGAAGCGGCGAGGTTACGAACGCTGGAGGACGAGAACCGGCGGCTGAAGAAGCTGCTGGCGGAATCGATGCTGGACGTGTCGGCGCTGAAGGATCTGCTGGGAAAAAACTGACCCGGTCTGTGGATCGCTACGCTGCGGTGGAGAAGCTGATGACCGACCACGGCTTTTCCGAGCGTCGCGCCTGCAGGCTGGTGGGGGTCAACCGGTCGGCGTGGCAATATGAGCCGCTTCGCGGAAAGGATGATGCTGTCCGCGAGCGGATGCGCGAACTCGCCAACGAGCGTCGCCGGTTCGGTTATCGCCGGCTTGCGATCCTGCTCAGGCGCGAAGGCAAGGGGATGAACCTGAAGAAGGTGTACCGGCTGTATCGTGAGGAGCGGCTGACGGTGCGCAAGCGTGGCGGCCGGAAACGGGCGTTGGGCACGCGGGCGCCGATGGCGATTCCGCAGGGTCCCAACCAGCGCTGGTCGCTCGACTTCGTATCGGATGCATTGGCCTGCGGCCGGCGGTTCCGCGTGCTCAACGTCATCGACGACTACAGCCGGGAATGCCTGGCATGCATCGTCGACACCTCGTTGTCAGGCCGGCGTGTCGTGCGCGAGCTCACCGCCATCGCCGAGCGTCGCGGGCTGCCGTGCATGGTGGTCAGCGACAACGGCACCGAACTGACCAGTCATGCCGTGCTCGCCTGGTGTCAGGACACCGGCGTCGAGTGGCATTACATTGCGCCCGGCAAGCCGCAGCAGAACGGCTTCGTGGAATCGTTCAATGGTCGCTTGCGCGACGAATGTCTGAACGAGCACCTGTTCCCCTCGCTGGCTGCGGCGAGACGGATCATCGAGGCATGGCGGACGGACTACAACACCGTGCGTCCGCACAGCAGCCTTGGCGGCATGGCACCCGCCGAGTTTACGAACCGCCCCAGCCACGGGCATGAGGACACGGAAGCTAACTTATCAGCGGCCTGAAAATGGGGAGCACGTCACCTGCCAGCAGGGCTTCGGCTTGCGGACGATTGCCCCATTGGCTCGGCGTCGGATGGATGCGGATCGGCAGGCCGATGGCATCGACGCGGCATGTAGTTTGGTCGTCGGGCCACCGCGACATCGACCACTCGCGGCAGCTTCAGCCCCCTTTTGCGCCGGTCGCATCGGCCTGGACTTTCGAAGTCGTGCTATCGATCAGGTCATATTCAAAGTCCGGCGTGTTGGCCATCGCAGCCGCTCCCAGACTCCAGCATGCCACCAACGTCGAAACCGGGCATGCACCGCCGTCCATTTGCCGAACACCTCAGGTAGATCACGCCAGTGCGCGGCATTGCCCGCCATCCACGGAATCGCATCCATGAACAGCCGGTTGTCCACCCCGCTGCGCCCACGCAGCCCTGCCCTCCCAGGCAGATGCCCTCTGATCCGCTGCCACTGTTCGTCCGTCAATGTCCGTCTGCTCAAGGCATGGCTCCCTTCGCCAACCTTGAATCAGATCTTCCATTCAAACGGAATCGCTTGAATGCAGACAATGCCTAGACCGGATCGACATTAAGCTATCCAGTGTTGTTCCCGGGGTGCACGGGTCGTGCAAACGGCGCAGTTCGAGTTTCTATCGACAGCGTTCGCGGCCGGGTAGACCCCCGGAACAGGTCCGGAGTGACGAGAAGGACATGAATGTCAGAGGTGGCTCGGCAAATCTGGACAGGCTGCTAAGTGGAGTTTCTGCCTGAAGGCGGCCAGCATGGCTGCCGAACAG
>NZ_CAKASM010000006.1 GCF_916858675.1 Sphingomonas sp. Leaf21 | reverse complement strand
GGATGCTGTCGCCCGTCGAGTTCGAACGGCAGCAGGCTTTGATGGCTCAAGGCGTCTAGAAAACTAGGGGCTACTCAAAAACTAGGGGCTACTCACGGTCAAGGGTGAAGCGCCAGCAAGCCGGCGCCGGCCGGGGCGGTCTCCCCGACCTTCCGCGCGGATGTGATGTTCAGCATATCCGTCATGACGGACATCTGCTTGTGCAGGCCGGGTGATGCCCCTCCACCCCGGCCGCCCTGGCCCTTGCACCCCCCGGTCTCGCCGACGGGCAGGGTTTCAGCGCGGCGCTTCGCTGCGCGAAACCCAAGCCCATAGGAGAAAGACCATGACGACCATTGCCAATGAAACGACCGCCACCCCTGCTACCGTAACCGGCGCGGAGATGTTCATCCCGCTGAACAAGCTCAAGAAGCATCCGAACAACGCCCGCAAGACACCGCACAGCGAGGCGTCGATCGAGGCGAAGGCAGCGAGCATCCACGCCAAAGGCATCCTGCAAAACCTTGTGGTGGAGCCGGAGGTTGACGCCGAGGGCGCCGCGACCGGCTTCTATCTCGTCAGCATCGGTGAAGGCCGTAGGCTGGCGCAGTTGCTGCGCGTGAAGCGCAAGCAGATCAAGAAGACCGAACCCATCCGCTGCGTCATCGACACCGTGAACGACGCCAGCGAAATCAGTCTGGACGAGAACGTCACCCGTGAAGACCTTTCGCCCGCCGACCAGTTCGAGCGCTTCCGCGAGCTTGCCGAAACGCGCGGCTGGGGTGCGGAGGAAATCGCCGCCCGGTTCGGCGTGACCGCCCATGTCGTGCGCCAGCGGATGCGTCTGGGTGCTGTCAGCCCCAAGCTGATGCAGATCTACCGCGATGGCGGACTGACCTTGGAGCAGTTGATGGCCTTCGCCATCGTGGACGATCCGACCCGGCAGGAGCAGGTCTACGAGAACCTGTCATGGAACAAGGACCCCTCGACCATTCGCCGCGACCTGACCCGGATGCACATCGCGGCGACGGATCGCCGGGCGGTGTTCGTCGGCGCGGAGGCCTACACCGAAGCGGGCGGCGTGATCCTGCGAGACCTGTTCACCGAGGATCGCGGCGGCTTCTATGAAGATGCCGCCCTGCTGGACCGGCTGGTCATCGAGAAGCTGGAGGGGATCGCGGAAAGCGTGAAGGCTGAGGAAGGCTGGAAATGGGCCGCTGCCCATATCGACTATCCGCATGGCAACGGGCTGCGCCGCACCTATCCGCATCCGGTGACGCTGTCGGAAGAAGACGAGGCCGCCTATGCCGCCGCGCAGGGCGAATACGACGCGCTGACCGAGCAGTATGACAGTGCCGAGGAACTGCCCGATGACGTGGATCAGCGGTTCGGAGAGTTGGAGGCCGAGATCGAGCGCCTCGACGCTCTGCGTCATGCCTATGACGCCGATGAGATCGCGCGCGGCGGTGTGTTCGTCATCCTCTCCCATGACGGGGAAGCCCGCATCGAGCGCGGTTTCGTCCGGGCCGAGGACGAGAATCCGGAACCCGAAGGCGTTGCGGACGGTGACGGCGGCAGCGTGGTGGACGGCGTTCGCGTCAACGGCGATGGCGAGGTCATCGAGGATGGCGACCATGACGCTGGCGGCAACACCGCTCCCGTGTCGGAGGCCGAGGACGAGGACGCCGGGGATGCGGGCAAGCCGCTGTCGGACCTTCTCGTCCGCGATCTGACCTCGCACCGGACGCTGGGCCTTCGTCTTGCGCTGGGCGAGCAGCCGGACATGGCGCTGATCGCCGTCACCCATGCGCTGGCGGCGCAGACCTTCTATCGCGGGGTGGATGCCGCCTGCCTCGAAATCCGCCCGACCAGCAGCACCCTCGCTTCCCACGCGGACGGCATCGAGGACACGGCGGCGGGCAAGGCGCTGGCTGATCGTCATGCCGGATGGGCGGCGGACATGCCGCGCGATGTGGCCGACCTGTGGAGCTTCATCACCAGTCTGGACCATGCCAGCGTCATGGCGCTGTTCGCCCATTGCGCCTCGTTGACCGTCAATGCGGTGAAGCAGCCTTGGGAGAAGAAGCCCCACGCCCATGCGACAGCGGAGAAGCTGGCGACGGCGGTGGCGCTCGACATGACGGCGCACTGGACGCCCACGGTGCGGACCTATCTCGGTCGCGTCACCAAGGCGCATATCCTCGCCGCCGTGCGCGAAGCCGTCAGCGACGCGGCGGCGGAGCGGATCGCGGGTTTGAAGAAGACGGACATGGCGGAGGCTGCCGAGCAGCTTCTGGCCGGAACCGGCTGGCTTCCCGCCGTCATGCGGACGGCGCGGCCCGCGTGGCTGGACGAGCAGCAGCAGCAGGACGGAGACGCCTTCCAGATCGCCGCCGAGTGAGGACCGGGCCGGGATCGCATCAGCGGTCCCGGCCTTCCTTCTGTCCGACAGCCCAAAATTCCGGTCGCGCGGTGTTCACCGCGGGACCGGCTGACCTCGACTGTCCGATGACTTCGACTGTCATCGGCGCTATGGAGAACCGTCATGATCGCCGTGATGTTGATGAGCGTGGCGCTGATCGCGGGACTGTGCGTCCTGGCCTATACGCTCGCCGTCTATGCGCTGCCCTTCATGCTCGCCATCGAAGCGGCGCGCTTCGCCTACGCCACCGGCTCCGGCCTGATCGGCGCGGGCCTCGTCGGCCTCGTCGCCGGGGCGGCGGCCTATGGCCTGCTGGTGTTCGCCTTCGCCTCGTTGCGCTCGCCGGTGCTGCGCCTGATCGTGGCGCTGGTCTTCGCCGCCCCCGCCGCCGTTGCCGGCTACGCCCTTGTCCACGGCGTCACCGGGGACGCCGTGCCGTCAGAGGTGTGACGTCAGATCTTCTGCATCATCGGCGGCAGTGTCGTTGGTGTATCGGCACTACTGCGATTGGCCGCACCCATCGACGGGACAAAGGCGTGAGCGAAACCGCGCTTCCGAACGATCAGGGTACGATAATCACTCTTGAGGCTGACGAAGAATAAATAGCGATAGCGTTCGATGAGTTTTAGTTTCTAAATCGATCCTGATCATGAGTTGGTGTAGGTTCGGATATTAAAGAGAGACGACGGCATGACTGAGAACAACCGACGCATACTCCTTGCAAGCCGTCCCGACGGCAAGCCGACACCCGAGAACTTCAGAATCGACAGCGCGCCACTTGCCGATCCGAACGAAGGGGAGGTTCTGCTGAAGATACTCTACCTCTCGCTGGACCCCTACATGCGGGGGAGAATGAGCGCCGGGAAATCCTATGCCGCGCCGGTCGAGATCGGCGGGGTCATGGAGGGCGGCACGGTCGGGCGGGTCGTGCAATCCCGCCACCCGGACTTCGCCGAAGGCGATATCGTGCTCTCCCACTCCGGATGGCAGAGTTTCGCGGTCGTCGAAGGCTCGACGCTGCGCAAGCTCGATCCGTCAGCCGCCCCGATCAGCACCGCGCTCGGCGTCCTCGGCATGCCCGGCTTCACCGACTATGCCGGCCTACTCACGATCGGTCAGCCCAAGCCCGGCGAGACCGTCGTCGTCGCTGCGGCGAGCGGGGCCGTGGGTTCGGCGGTCGGACAGATTGCGAAAATCAGGGGCGCTCGCGCGGTCGGGATCGCAGGCGGCGTGGACAAGTGCGCGTTCGTTCGCGATGAACTCGGCTTCGATGCCGTGGTCGATCACCGTGCGCCCGACTTTCAGGCCCGGCTCAAGGCCGCGTGCCCGCAAGGTATCGACGTCTATTTCGAGAATGTCGGCGGCCATGTCTGGGACGCCGTCTTCCCGCTGCTGAACGATTTCGCCCGTGTGCCGGTGTGCGGACTGATCGCCCAATACAATGATGCGGCGGTGCAACCGGGACCCGACCGCCTGCCGGGCGTCATGCGGGATGTCCTGAGCCGGAGCCTGCTTATTCGCGGCTTCATCCAGCGCGAATTCGTCGATCAGCGCCCCGCCTTTTACAACCAGATGGCAGCGTGGATTGCAGCAGGCCAAATCCGATACAGGGAGGATGTCGTGGACGGACTGGAGGCCGCACCGGAGGCGTTCATCGGCCTTTTGGAAGGTCGCAACTTCGGCAAGCTGGTGATCCGCGTCGCGGAGTGACTCGAATTGATGCGAGGTTGGGAAGCGCGCCCGGCGATGGTCGAGGTCGTGGCGTTGCCCTGCGGGCCGCGCTTTCGGCTACGCCGGAACCACGCCAAGGGCGCGTTTCCGCCATTCGGCTTCAATCGCTAACGTGAAGAGCGGCGGGTGCAGGCCTTCCCGCTGGTGAAGCCCCGCTCGGGTGAGCGGGGCTTCAGGAGATGTCTGCTCACGGTGACGGCGGCACGACCATGAAAGCGGTCTCTCGGTCTCCGCACCGACATCCCTGGCTGGGTAGTGCGCTGGGGATCTTGGATCGTCCGCTGGCGAGCATGGTCACGTTGCTGCGGCGGGTGTCATCTCCGGGCCTGACAACGCCGGCGCTGCGAAGAAAGAGGATCGGGGATCGGCCGCGTCCGACCGTGACGATGGACGGGCCTTGCCGTAGAAGGTCAGGGGTAAGGTTGACGCGGCCGGAGGTTCACCACCGTTTTGATGTCTGGCTCGGAGGCCGACCGCCGCGGGGGCCGTGTTCCTTCTGATTCCCTGCCAACCGCACCCACGGCGTCCTCGAATGAATTGGGTCTGACCGAAGACCGGCTACGCCTCGCTCGTCTTCCCGCAACGTCCGTCGCCAGCTTTTTTCCGCCGCGCGCAAGCGCGCTTTGCATCGCGAAGCAAAAAAGCTGTCGCCGTCCGCCGTCCACTGCGTTCCCGCCCTTCGGGTGCCGGGCCGATCGTCCCCGGTCGCACGACCATCATCGAGGCCGCGATAGGCGCGGCTAGATGAGAAAAAGGAACACGACCATGGCGACCATCGGCACCTTCACCAAGAACGAAAACGGCGCGGGCTTCACCGGCGCGGTCAAGACCCTGACCCTCAACGTCAAGGCCAAGTTCGTTCCCACCGAGGGCGACAGCGAGCGCGGCCCCGACTTCCGCATCTTCGCCGGAGCCACCGAGTTCGGTGCGGCCTGGAAGAAGACCGCCCGCGAGACGCAGCGCGACTATCTCTCCGTCAAGCTGGACGATCCGAGTTTCCCCGCACCGATCTACGCCAGCCTGATCGAGGGCGAGGACGGCGAAGGCCACAACCTCATCTGGTCGCGCCGCAAAGGCGACTGAGGCCGGACAGCTCCGCAAGCCCCGCTCACCCGAGCGGGGCTTCGTCATGGTCATGGCCGTCACCGCCTGTCAGGGAATACGGCAGTCAGGATATACGGATTCAGACGGTTGCGCCGATCGGATCATCGCATCGGCGAGGTCCAGCAAGTTCTTGAGCGCGGGACTGCGATTGTGGGGCGACCACACCGCGCTGAACCGGGCCGGTTCCGGTTCGTCGGCGAGCGTCCGGAAGACGACTCCCGGAAAGGACAAGTGGCTGGCGGCAGCGGTCGTAAGCGTCACCCCTTCGCCGATGGCGACCATGTGCATCAACGTGTCCCGCCCGACATCGCAGCGGCGGACGCGCGCCGCCCGTCCCAACCCGGAGACGCGGCGAACGATATGATCCTGAAGCTGCGGCCCCGCGCCATCATGACGGACGAGGAAGATTTCCGCCGCGATATCCACCCATCTGACCGCTTGGCCAGACGCGAGCAGATGGTCCATAGGCAAGGCGATCATGAACGGCTCCTCCCATAGCCGCCGGGCACGACAATCACGCGGATCGACCGCGCCGAGCACGAAGGCCACGTCGAGTTTGCCGTCGCGGACCATCGCGATCGTTTCCGACGACCGGCCCTCGACGACACTCTGCTCGATGGCGGGATAGATCGAGCGATATCGCCGACGGAGATCGGCGAGGAAGCCGCCCGCAATCGAGGAATGCAGGCCGATGGCCAGTCGGCCTTCCGTGCCGCTGGAGATCGCGCCGGCCGTTTGCACGGCCAGATCGATATGGCCGATACCGGTCGCCACCTCGGCGACGAAACGCTGTCCGGCCTCAGTCAATCGCACGCCGCGATGCCGGCGCTCGAACAGAAGGATGCCCAGCGTCTCTTCGAGCGCCTTGATCCGCGCGCTGACACACGACTGACTGACACCTAGCGAATTCGCCGCGTGGCGGAAGTTAAGATACTCGGCAACCGCCAGCCTTGAGCAAGCGAACGATCCGCCGAAGCCAACTTCGCGAGATTGTCCCGCTTGCCGACACCACGATCTACGACATGGAGCAGCGGGGTGAGTTTCCAAAGAGGTTCTATCTGACGTCCCGCTGCGTCGTATGGGATCTCGCGGAAGTCGAAGCCTGGCTGGCGATGCGCCGTCAGGCTTCGAATGCAAAAGCCGTCAAACGCGCACCGTCTCCCGACGTCCATCTGAGGAAGACCCGACCGGTCACACGGTAGGTTCCGGCACCAGCAAGTCCATCGACGGCGGATAAAGCGTCGGGGCATATTTCTGACCGACGACCCAGGCGTCGACGAGGTTCGCCCACTCCTGCATCATATGACGGCGCTGATGCTCATACTCGGCTTTGTTGTAGATACCGCGCGACGAACGACCATCCTCATGGGCCAGGCACTTCTCGATCCAGTCGCTGTTGAAGCCCAGCTCATTGAGAAGCGTCGAGCCGGTTCGCCGAAGATCGTGAACCGTGAACGGCTCCAGCGGCAAGCCCTCCTTTTTCGCGCGCACCACGACAGCGGTCGTGATCCGGTTGAACGTGGCCCGCGACATCGGGGCATCAGCGTCATAGCGCGAGGGGAGCAGGTATTTCGAGTTACCCGCGCAGGTCTTTAGGGCGATGAGCATGTCGATCGCCTGCTGGGGCAGATAGACGTTGTGCGCTTTGGAGCGCTTCATCCGCTCCTTGGGGATCGACCAGACGGCGTTCTCGAAATCCACCTCGTCCCATGTCGCATCCTGGAGTTCGCTCTTGCGGACCATCGTCAGCAGGATGAGGCGCAGACCGAGCCGGATCGTCGGCAGCGTCGGCACATGTTCCAATTGCCCGAGCATCACCCGGATTTCGGCAGGTGAAAGAGAGCGATCCTTGGGGACGAAGGTTGCGATCGAGGCCGGCCCAACCTCGTCGGCCGGATTGGCGACCTTCTCGCCGTGCAGGATCGCAAACGCATAGATCAGCTTGACGATGTCACGGACATGAACCGCGGTGGCCGGCGCCCCGCGCTCTTTGACCTTCGCGCACATCGCCCGCAGATCGTTCGGATCAATCTCCGTCAGCAGGCGGTTCCGGAACGTCGGGAGGATGTCACGCTCGAAGATCGCGCGCCGCATGGCTCTGGTGCTGTCGGCCATCTTCGCCTCCTGCATCCAACGCTCGCCAAACTCGCCGAAGCTCTTGGCTTCCTTCAGGCGACGCTTCTCGCGCTGCTTCTCATGGGCCGGCGAACGCCCCTCGCCGATCCCTCGCTTGGCATCGATCAGCTTCTCGCGCGCCCGTGCCAGAGAAAGGTCGGTTGGGCCGTATCGTCCGAGCGTGACGGTCTCACGCCGACCGTTCAGGCGATAGTCGTAGCGGAACACGATTTTGCCTGATGGCTGCACGAGCGCGTACATACCGTCACGGTCGGCAACCTTGTACAATTTATCCTTTGGTTTCAGGCTTTTAAGAGCGGCATCCGTCAGCATAACTCCCTCCAAAAATGGGCGATTTCCAAGGGAGAGTCTCGAATTATACCGTCAGGCCAAAATCACCCTCTCTGAAGAGGAATTATCGCTTTAATTTCAATGCGGTATGGCCAAAAAATATACCGTCAAGGCTCTCTTGAACCTGACGGTATAATGGTTTTAGCGGTCGATCAAGATTCGGCTATACCGTCATCCGTACCGTCATTCCATTCGCTTCCCCTGCGATAGATGCCGATAGGCGACGATATATAACTATTTTGTTTCAACGGCTTAGATCGTATCGTGGCGTAGTTTCGGATACCTTCGGATAGGCCTGAATCATTCCCACTCGATCGTGCCGGGCGGCTTGCTCGTATAGTCGTAGACGACGCGGTTGATGCCCTTCACCTCGTTGATGATCCGGGTCGTCACACGCGGCAGGAAATCGCCGGGGAAGTCGAACGCCTGCGCCGTCATCCCGTCGACCGACGTCACCGCGCGCAGCGCCAGCACCGAGTCGTAGGTCCGGCCATCGCCCATCACCCCGACCGAGCGCACCGGCAACAGCACCGCGAAGGCCTGCCAGATCGCGTCGTACAGCCCCGCCTTGCGGATTTCCTCGAGATAGATGGCGTCCGCCTTGCGCAATATGTCGCACCGTTCGCGCGTCACCTCGCCGGGGATGCGGATGGCCAGGCCCGGACCCGGGAACGGGTGACGACCGACGAACACGTCCGGCAGCCCCAGTTCGCGACCGAGCACCCGGACCTCGTCCTTGAACAGCTCGCGAAGCGGCTCGACCAGCGTCATGTTCATGCGTTCGGGGAGACCGCCGACATTGTGATGGCTCTTGATCGTCACCGACGGACCGCCGGTGAAGCTGACGCTCTCGATCACGTCGGGATAGAGCGTGCCCTGCGCCAGGAACTCGGCCCCGCCGATCTTCTTCGCCTCGGCCTCGAACACGTCGATGAAGGTCTTGCCGATGAACTTGCGCTTGGCCTCCGGGTCGGTGACGCCCGCCAGCCCGTCCATGAACAGGTCCTGCGCGTCCACATGCACCAGCGGGATGTTGTAATGGCCGCGGAACAGGCTGACGACCTGCTCGGCCTCGCCCTGGCGCAGGATGCCGCCATCGACGAAAACGCAGGTCAACTGGTCGCCGATCGCCTCGTGGATCAGCAGCGCCGCCACCGACGAGTCGACCCCGCCGGACAGGCCACAGATCACCTTGCCCGTGCCGACCTGTTCGCGGATCTCGGCGATCTTGGCGGCGCGGAACTCGGCCATCGTCCAGTCGCCCGAGAGCCCCGCGACATGGCGGACGAAGTTGGCGATCAGCCTGGCGCCATCGGGCGTGTGGACCACTTCCGGATGGAACTGCATCGCGTAGATGCGGCGTTCCTCGTTGGCGATGATCGCATAGGGCGCGCCGGGGCTGGTCGCGACGACCGAAAAGCCCGGCGCCAGCGCGGTCACCTTGTCGCCATGGCTCATCCACACCTGGTGCCGCTCACCGGTCTGCCACAGGCCGTCGAACAGCGTGCAGCCATTCTCCACGGTGATGAAGGCTTCCCCGAACTCGCCGCTATCGCCCTTCTCGACCCTGCCGCCCAATTGCTGGGTCAGTGCCTGCTGGCCGTAGCAGATGCCCAGCATCGGCAGGCCGCTGTCGAGGATCGCCTGCGGAATGCGCGGGCTATGCTCGTCCACCACCGAGGCGGGGCCGCCCGAGAGGATGACGGCGGCGGGATTGATCCGCGCGAACGCGTCGTCGGCCGATTGGAAGGGGACGATCTCGCTATAGACCCCCGCCTCGCGCACGCGGCGCGCGATGAGCTGGGTGACCTGGCTGCCGAAATCGACGATGAGGATGCTGTCCGGGTGCTCCATGGCGGTCCGATAGCGATGTCTTTTCGAAAATGCTACCGGGGCGGGACGGTTTCCGTTTGCGGGAGACAAACCGTCGGGCCTTGGCACGCCCCTCCCGCAAGCAGGAGGGGATGGGGGAGGGAAGGCCACGGGCGATGGGCTCTGCGAGACCCCCGGCCCTCCCCCCCGCCCCCTCCCGCCTGCGGGAGGGGGAGCAGAAGTAGAGGGGGAGCAGAAACGAAGAAGGGCCGCCCCGTTTCCGGGACGGCCCTCCTGTCGAAGGTCTTCGAGGCTCGCGAAGATTACGCGGCTTCGTCGAAATCCTCGTCGTTCATGACCGGACCCGAATCCTGGCCCTTCGCCGAGACGTCGCGGTCGACGAACTCGATGATCGCCATCGGCGAGGCGTCCGACGCGCGGATGCCGGCCTTGATGATGCGGGTATAGCCGCCGTTGCGGTCCGCGTAGCGCGAGGCCAGCGTGTCGAACAGCTTCACCAGCTGCGCGTCGTCGAGCAGGCGGGCATGGGCCAGACGACGGTTCGAGAGACCGCCCTTCTTGGCCAGGGTCACCAGCTTTTCCACGTAAGGACGCAGTTCCTTCGCCTTGGCGACGGTGGTGGTGATCTGCTCGTGCTTGATGAGCGCAGCCGCCATGTTGCGGAAGAGCGCGGTACGATGAGCCGAGGTACGCTGCAGCTTACGGCCGCCGACGCGATGACGCATGGGTATTTCCTTCGTTCGTTAAGGGGCCGTGTCACGGAACCCCAGAGCCGGTGACCGTTAAGGCCGTCACCTTCGCCTAACTCGAATCATCCCCAAGCAGGCTTGGGGAGGGGGACCAGCGAAGCTGGTGGAGGGGCCGGACCGAAGGACCGGATTACGGCAAAGCCGCGATCCTGGCGTCGAACGGGTCGCCCGAGGGCGACCCGCCGGCCGGGCTTGCGCCGTCTCGCGGATAGCATCGCTATCCGCGTGCGGCTCAGCCCATGATCTCCTGTTCCAGCTTCTTGGCCATTTCCTCGATATTCTCGGGCGGCCAGCCGGGGATTTCCATGCCCAGGCGCAGACCCATGGACGACAGCACTTCCTTGATCTCGTTCAGCGACTTGCGGCCGAAATTGGGAGTGCGCAGCATCTCGGCTTCGGTCTTGCCGACCAGATCGCCGATATAGATGATGTTGTCGTTCTTGAGGCAGTTGGCCGAACGCACCGACAGTTCCAGCTCATCGACCTTCTTGAGAAGGTAACGGTTGATCTGCTGCGCGTCGCTCTGCGCTTCGCCACCGGCCGCGGGGATCGCCGCCTGGCCGACGGGGGCCGCGCGGGTGAGCGCCGAATCGTCGAAGTGCACGAACAGCGCCAGCTGGTCCTGGAGGATGCGCGCGGCATAGGCCACGGCGTCTTCCGGGGTGACGGTGCCGTCGGTCTCGACCGAGAGCGTCAGCTTGTCATAGTCCAGGTCCTGCCCGACGCGGGTCGGGTCGACCTTGTACGACACCTGGCGCACCGGCGAGTAGAGCGCGTCGACCGGGATCAGGCCGATCGGCGCATCGGCCGGACGGTTGGCGGCGGCGGGGACATAGCCCTTCCCGATGTCCGCGGTCAGCTCCATGTTGAGCGTCGCGCCTTCGTCGAGATGGCAGATCACCAGGTCCTTGTTCATGACCTCGATATCGCCCGATACGGCGATGTCGCCAGCCTTGACCGTGGCGGGGCCGGTGGCCGAGAGCTGGAGCCGCTTGGGGCCTTCGCCCTGCATGCGGATCGCGAGCTGCTTGACGTTCAGGACGATGTCGGTGACGTCTTCACGCACACCGGCCAGCGACGAGAACTCGTGCAGCACGTTCTCGATCTTGATCGAGGTGACCGCCGCGCCCTGGAGCGACGACAGGAGAACGCGACGAAGCGCGTTGCCCAGCGTCAGGCCGAAGCCACGCTCCAGCGGTTCGGCGACGAATGTCGCCTTCCGCTTGCCATCGCCGCCCTTCTTTTCGAGCGCGTTGGGCTTCTTCAGTTCCTGCCAGTTCTTTGCGTTGACAGACACGTGGTTCCCCTGAGTTATGGGCCGGAACGGGGACAGTTCCAGCCGTGGAGAGAGGCATGGCCGACTCGTCAGCCGGCCATGGGAAGCATCAGACGCGGCGACGCTTGGAAGGCCGCACGCCGTTGTGCGGGATCGAGGTGACGTCGCGGATCGAGGTGATCTGGAAACCGACCGCCTGCAGCGCACGAAGCGCCGACTCGCGGCCCGAACCCGGGCCCTTCACTTCGACTTCCAGGGTGCGGACGCCGTGCTCGGCGGCCTTCTTGCCAGCGTCCTCGGCGGCGACCTGGGCGGCATAAGGCGTCGACTTGCGCGAGCCCTTGAAGCCCATCATGCCCGCCGACGACCACGAAATGGCATTGCCCTGCGCGTCGGTGATGGTGATCATGGTGTTGTTGAAGCTGGCGTTCACATGCGCGACGCCGGCGGTGATGTTCTTGCGCTCGCGACGGCGAATGCGCTGCGGTTCACGTGCCATTGGATGAAAGTCCTGACCTAGTATCCTGATACGGAGAGCGGCGGGCGGTCAGCCACAAGCCTGCTTCCGGCGGAGTAATTCGTCCCGTGGACGAATTACTTCTTCTTGCCTGCGATCGGCTTTGCCTTGCCCTTGCGGGTGCGCGCATTGGTGTGCGTGCGCTGGCCGCGGACCGGCAGGCCCTTGCGGTGACGCAGGCCGCGATAGCAGGCCAGGTCCATCAGGCGCTTGATGTTCATCGCGGTCTCGCGACGAAGATCGCCTTCCACCGTGTGATCGGCGTCGATGGTTTCGCGGATCTGGAGGACTTCCTGATCCGAAAGGTCCTGGACGCGACGATCGGCGGCGATGTTCAGCTTGGCGGCGATCTGCTTCGCCTTGGCCGGACCGATGCCGTGGATATAGGTCAGCGCGATCAGAACGCGCTTGTTGGTCGGGAGGTTAACACCCGCGATACGTGCCATGAAACTTGTTCTCCTAGCTCCACGAAGCATGGCATGGCCGCACATGCTCCATCTCAACGCGATGGTTCCGCCACGCGGAAGCGCGACGCACGCAAGTCGCGCGTCGTGAAACCAGGGGTGGTGGAAGGACGGTCAGTTAGGGCCCGCGAAACCCTCTGTCAAGCGATCGGTTCCCGCAGCGGCGTCGATTGCACCCGGCGAAGCGTCACCCAGCGGCGGAAGGAGACGATTGCCCAGACGATCTCCACCACCCCGAACGGCCAGGCCCCCTGCAGAAAGCCATAGGCCGATCCGGCGACGCAGCCCAGCACGAACCCCAGCGTCCACCAGTGCGACCCCGCCTCCATCGCATAGCAGACCAGGGTGAAGGAGACGGCGGCAAGGCCGAACAGCGACAGCGAATCCATGCCCGCGGTGTAGGGTCTTGGGCCGAAGGGGCAAACCCCATTCCTCCCCGATACGGGAAGGGGGGCTACGGAATGATCAGCCGTGCGATCAGGCCCGGCGCATTGTCGCCCAGTTCGAATCGCCCGCCGTGCAGCCGCGCCACCGCCTCGATCAGCGCCATGCCCAGCCCCGCACCCGGCGTCGTTCGCGCGGTGTCGAGTCGGCCGAAGCGCTTGAGCGCCTGCGCCCGGTCCGCCTCGGCGATGCCGGGCCCGCGATCCTCGACCTGGAAGACGATGCCTTCCGCCCCCTCGCTGAGCCTCAGCGTCACCTGCCCGCCCGACGCACCGTGTTTCAGCGCATTGTCGATCAGGTTGGACAACGCCTGGCTCATCAACTCGCGGTGGAGCGGCAGCGGCGCGGGTCGCGCCTCGACCTCGACCAGGAAGCGCAGACCCGCATCCTCGGCGACGGGGGCGTAAAGCTCGCCGATCTCCTCGACCAGTTCGACCGGTGCGGCCAGGGTGAAGCGGTCGCGCGTGACCGACTCGGACCGGCTGATCTCGATGACCATGGTCAGCATCCGCATGATCAGGTCGGTTTCGACCAGGAGCCCGCCGAGCGCGGCCTCGCGCTGGGCCGGGTCGGCGATCAGGACCGCCTGTTCGGTCTTGGTGCGCAGCCGCGCGAGCGGCGAGCGCAGGTCGTGCGCCAGGCTGTCGGTCACGACGCGCAGTTCGGCCATCAACTGCTCGATCTTGCCGAGCATCGCGTTCAGCCGCATCGCCAGCCGGTCGAATGCGTCGCCATCGCTGTCGCTGCCACCGACCAGCGCGACGCGCCGCGACAGGTCGCCCTCGCCCGCCGCGTCCATCACCGCGACGATGGTGTTGAGCCGCCCCGAGACATAGCGCGCCAGGACCAGCCCGGTCCCCGCCCCCAGCATCAGCGACAGGAACACCGCCAGCGCGAGCGCACGCTCGATCGCCACCTGCTGCGCCTCGATCAGGTCGAGCGGGCGTCCGACCAACAGCCAGTCGTCGCCGATCGGGTGGAGCGTATAGCCCGCCTCGCGCGACGCCCATACGCCGTCACGCCCGAGCACCGCGATCCGGAACGGCGTATCGGTCAGCGCGACCGCCAGATGACGCGGCGCATAGCCCGCGATCCGGTGCCCGCGCGCGTCGAATATGGCAAGGACGAGCGACACGTCGCCGGGCTCGCGCGCCTCGGTGATCGCATCCGCCAATGCGGGGAGCGCGCCGGTCCGCCATACGGCGCGCAACGCGTCCGCCTGTTCGACGATCTCACGGTGGAGCGCCGCGACCGCATCGGCGCTGGTCTGCTTCCAGATGAAACCGACCAGCGCGAGATTGGACACCAGCGCCAGGATGATCGACAGCAGCGCGATCCGCGCCGAGATCGTCAGCCGTAGCTTCACCCCTCGACGGCCAGCCTGTAGCCCGCACCGCGAACCGTGTGGAGGATCGGGCTGCCGAAACCTTCCTCCAGCTTGCGCCGGAGACGACCGATATGGACGTCGACCACGTTCGATCCTGGGTCGAAATGATAGTTCCAGATCTTCTCCAGCATCATCGTGCGGGTGACGACCTGGCCCGCATGTCGCGCCAGGAATTCGAGCAGGTTGAATTCGCGCGCGCCGACCGGAATGATCTTGCCCGCGCGGGTAACGGTACGCGCGAGCAGGTCGATCTCCAGATCGCCGACCGACAGCTTGGTACGCGTCGGCTCGGACGCCGCGCGGTCGGAGCGGCGGACCAGCGCCTCGATCCGTGCCGACAATTCGGCGAAGGAGAAGGGCTTGCACAGATAATCGTCCGCCCCCGCCTTCAGCCCGTCGACCCGGTCGTCGACCGTGGCCAGCGCGGACAGGATCAGCACCGGCGTGGAGATGCCCGCCGCGCGGATCGCGCTGACCATCGCCAGCCCGTCGAGGCGCGGCAGCATCCGGTCGGCGATGATGAGGTCGAATATGCCTTCGCTCGCCAGGAACAGGCCGTCGCGGCCATCCCCGCATTGTTCGACGGCATAGCCCGCCTCGGCCAGTCCCTTGGCGACATAGGCGGCGGTGGAGGCATCGTCTTCGACGATCAGGATCTTGCGGCTCATCGGTTCGTCTGCTCCGGCATAGGGCGATATTCGCTCCAACGACGTCGTTCGGCATTCTCGAGCCCGCTGGCCGCCGCCGATCCGCCCGCCTGAAGAAGAGGAAGGGACCGTCTGACGGGCCGGGAAAAGGCCGGCGGAAAGCACGCTCTCCGCCGGCCCCGACGGCACCCCCGGGAGTGTCGGGCACCGAGCTCTTTGAACTGCGTGACATCGGGCTACAGCGCGCGGGGATACCCCGGAGTGACCATAATGTGACAAATACGTCATGCATTTACCCGCACCGGGCACGCAGCTGCGGCACGGTGATCGAAAAAAGCTCCGTATTTGGACCGGATCGGCAGCGCGATTCGCCTTACCCGTTTAAACTTTTGATAATTCTTTGCTTTATGGTCCCACCATCATGTTGATCGCTCCCCTTTCGCCCGATGCGTCGACCGCCGAGGAGCGACGCCTGGCAACGCTGCAGGCCCATGCCCTGCTGGACAGCGAGCCGGAGGCGGAGTTCGACTCGCTCGTCTCGCTGGCGGCCGACATGCTCGACTGCCCGGTGGCGGCGCTGACCCTCGCGGATCGCGACCGCTTCTGGGTCAAGTCGGCGATCGGCGGACTGCCCAGCCAGATGCCGCGCAGCGTCGCCTTTTGTGACCAGACGATCCGCTCGGCGGACATGCTGATCGTACCCGACCTGACCGAAGATGCGCGCTTCGCCTATAATCCCTTCGTCACCGGCGACGCGGGCACGCGCTTCTACGCCGGGATGCCGATCCATGTGCCCGATCTCGACGGTGCGCCCCAGGCCATCGGGTCGCTTTGCGTGATGGACGCGACCCCGCGCTCGCTCAATCCGGCGGGGGAGCGGACATTGCGCCACCTTGCGCGGCTCGCCGAGGCGCTGATCGCCGCCCGTGCGATCGCCCGGCGCGCGACCGCGATGGCCGAGCTCAGCGAACGCCAGGCGGAGGATCTGCGCGCGAAGGAACGGACGGTGCGTCAGGTCGAACGGCTGGCGCTGATCGGTTCCTGGCGTATTCGCCTGGCCGATAACCATGCCGCCTGGTCGGAGGGCGTCTATCGCATCCACGAATTGCCACCGGGCAAGCCGGTCGAGATCGAAGAGGGCCTGTCCTACTACCCACCGGAATCGCGGGAGATCCTGCGCCGCACGATGGAGGCCGCCGCCCGGACCGGAGACTCCTTCGATATCGAACTGGATTTCGTGACGGCATTGGGCCGCCAGCGCCGCGTCCGGGTGATGGGCGAGCGCGAGATGGCGAAGGGCCGTCCCGACAGCCTGGTCGGCATGTTCCAGGACGTGACCGAGCGTCACGCGCTGGAGGTCCAGCTTCGCCGCAACGCCGACACCGATGCCCTGACCCTGTTGTCCAATCGCGCCGCCTTCGACCGCGAGCTGGAGACCGCGATCGGCACGGCCAGCGCGAAGGGCCGCGCGCTCGGACTCGTGCTGATCGACCTGGACGGGTTCAAGCTGATCAACGACACGCTGGGCCATCCCGCCGGGGACGAGGTGCTGCGCATGGTGGGACAGCGGCTGCGCACCGACTGGCTGAAGGATTGTTTCGTCGCCCGGCTGGGCGGTGACGAGTTCGGCGTGATCGTCGACGATCCCGCACTGCTTGCACAGCCCGAGACGCTGCGCGCCCGGATCGAAACCCTGCTGACCATCTCGATCTCGCTCGGCGAACTGACGATGACCTGCGCGGGTTCGGTCTGCGTGACGCTGCGGCCCGACGACTGCCGGACGATCCGCGATTTCATGCATCATGCCGACACCCGCCTCTATGCCGCCAAGCGCGACCGGGTGGGCGAACGGCGCCGTGGCGATCGACGCCGGGCAGGCTGAAACCCGTCCCTCCCCTGCTCGGGCGCGGACACGCGGCGCATCATACCCTTTCCTCCGCGACCCCGCGCCCCATATAGCGGGTCCATGTCCTCGCGTGCCCGCGTCCTCGTCCTGAACTCCGCGCTCGGCCCCCTCGACTATCGGGTGCCCCATGGCATGACGGTCGAGCCGGGTTCGATCGTCGTCGCGCCGCTCGGGCCGCGCCAGCTACTGGGCGTCGTCTGGGAGCCCGAGCGGATGCCGTCCGATGCCGAGGTCGGCGACAATCGCCTGCGCCCGCTGCTCGGAGTCTCGGACGCGCCGCCCTTGCCCGATGCGCTGCGTCGGCTGATCGAGTGGACGGCGGACTATTATCTCGCGCCGCCCGCCGCGGTGGTGCGGATGGCCCTGTCCTCCACCTCCGCGCTGGAGGGCGCGCGGACCGTCACCGAATATCGCGTCACCGGCCATGTCCCCGACCGGCTGACGCCGCAGCGCGCCCAGGCGCTGGAGCGGATCGGCGACCGCCAGGGGCTGATCCGCGAATTGGCAACGATGGCCGATGTCTCCGACGCGGTGATCCGGGGCCTGGTCAAGAACGGCGCGATCGAGGGGGTGGAGGTCGATATCGACAGTCCCTTCCCCGTGCCCGCCCCCGATCACCACCGCCCGGTCCTGTCCGAAGACCAGCGTGCGGCGGCGGACACGCTGGTCGCGGGCGTCGCGGCGCATGAGTTCCAGCCGGTGCTGCTCGACGGCGTCACCGGGTCGGGCAAGACCGAGGTCTATTTCGAGGCGGTGGCCGAGGCGATCGCCGAGGGGCGGCAGGTCCTTGTCCTGCTTCCCGAAATCGCACTGACCGAGCCGTTCCTCAAGCGCTTCCACGAACGTTTCGGCTGCGAGCCCGTCGCCTGGCATTCGGGCCTGCGCGCCTCGCAGCGGCGACGCGCCTGGCGCGCCATCGCCAGCGGCCAGGGCCTGGTGACGGTCGGCGCGCGATCCGCGCTGTTCCTGCCCTATGCCAATCTCGGCCTGATCGTCGTCGACGAGGCGCATGAGACCAGCTTCAAGCAGGAGGACGGCGTCCATTACCATGCCCGCGACGTGGCGGTGATGCGCGGCAAGTTCGAACCCTGCCCGGTCATCCTGGCGTCGGCCACCCCCGCCATCGAGACGCGGCAGCAGGTGGCGCTGGGCCGCTATACCGAGGTCAAGCTGCCCGGTCGCTTCGGCCCAGCGCAGATGCCGACGATCGAGGCGATCGACCTGATCCAGAACCCGCCCGAACGCGGCCGCTGGATCGCCCCCAAGCTGGTCGCGGCGATGAAGGAGGTGCTGAAGAAGCGCGAACAGTCGCTGCTCTATCTCAACCGGCGCGGTTACGCCCCGCTGACCCTGTGCCGGACCTGCGGGCACCGGTTCCAATGCCCCAATTGCACCGCCTGGATGGTCGAGCATCGGCTGACACGTCGGCTGGCCTGCCACCATTGCGGCCATGTCCTGCCGACCCCGCGCGCCTGCCCCGAATGCGATGGCGAGGACACGCTGGTCGCCTGTGGCCCCGGCGTCGAGCGGATCGCGGACGAGGCAACCGCGCTCTTCCCCGACGCGAAGATCGCGGTCGTCACTTCCGACACCATCTGGTCCCCCGCCAAGGCGGCCGAGTTCGTCGGGCGGATGGAAGCGGGCGATATCGACATCGTGGTGGGCACGCAGCTCATCACCAAGGGCTATCACTTCCCCAATCTGACCCTGGTCGGCGTGATCGACGCGGACCTGGGGCTGGATGGCGGCGACCTGCGCGCGGCGGAGCGGACCTTTCAGCAGATCCGGCAGGTATCGGGGCGAGCGGGACGCGGCGCCAAGCCGGGCCATGTCTTCATCCAGACCCACAGTCCCAAGGCGCAGGTCATGCAGGCGCTGGTGACCGGCGACGCCGACGCCTTCTATGCGGCGGAGACGGAGGCGAGGCGGGATGCCGATGCGCCGCCCTTCGGACGCTATGCCGCGATCATCGTGTCGTCGGAAGACCAGGGCGCGGCGCAATCCACCGCCGGGCTGATCGCACGCGCGGCGCCCAAGGTCGACGGGATGCACGTCTTCGGCCCCGCCCCCGCGCCGCTGGCGATGCTGCGCGGGCGGCATCGCTATCGGTTGCTGGTCCACGCCCGGCGCGCGCTGGCGGTGCAGGATGTGATCCGGGAATGGCTCGGCGGCCTGGAATGGACGCCCAAGGTGCGGGTCGCGGTGGACGTGGACCCGTACAGCTTTTTGTAGGAACCGCCCCCTTCTTACCCCCCTCCCGCAGGCGGGAGGGGCCGGAGGAGGGCAAGGAGTCTCACCGAGACCATCGCATTGTGGCCTTCCCTCCCCCATCCCCTCACGCTTGCGGGAGGGGCGTGCCTGGTTCTGCCGGTTTCGCTTGGCCTTCCAAACCCACAAACGAAAACGGCCGCGACTTTCGCCGCGACCGTTTCAAATCCAAGAACCGGAAAACCCGGATTACCCAGCATGCTCCGCCAGCACGGTCAGGCCCTTGGGCCCCACCTCGGCGAAGCCGCCACGGATCTGGATCGACTCCGGTTCGCCCTTTTCGGTGCGGTACACCTGGATCGCGCCGTCGCGGATGGTCGACATGAAGGGCGCATGGCCCTCCAGCACGCCGAAATCGCCCTCGGTGCCGGGGACGACCACCATATGCACCTCCTCCGAGCGGAGGAGCTTTTCGGGCGTGACGAGTTCGAAGTGCAGCATGGTCTAAAATCTCGCATCGCTCTCCCGGTCGGGGAGAGGAAAGAGGGGACGGCGCGAACCGTCCCCCCAGATCATCAGGCGTCCTGCGCCAGCTTCTCGGCCTTGGCGACGGCTTCGTCGATGCCGCCGACCATGTAGAAGGCCGCTTCCGGCAGATGGTCGTATTCGCCGTCGACCACGGCCTTGAACGAACGGATCGTGTCTTCGATCTGGACGAACTTGCCCGAAATGCCGGTGAAGACCTCCGCGACGTGGAAGGGCTGCGACAGGAAGCGCTGGATCTTGCGGGCGCGCTGGACGGTCAGCTTGTCCTCTTCGGACAGCTCGTCCATGCCCAGGATCGCGATGATGTCCTGCAGCGCCTTGTAGCGCTGGAGCAGCGACTGGACCGCACGCGCCGTCTCGTAATGCTCCTGGCCGACGATGCGCGGCTCCAGCACGCGGCTGGTCGAGTCGAGCGGGTCGACGGCCGGGTAGATGCCCAGCTCCGAGATGGCGCGGTTGAGCACGGTCGTCGCGTCCAGGTGGGCGAACGAGGTGGCGGGCGCCGGGTCGGTCAAGTCGTCGGCGGGCACGTACACGGCCTGCACCGAGGTGATCGAACCCTTGTTGGTCGAGGTGATGCGCTCCTGCAGCGCGCCCATGTCGGTCGACAGCGTCGGCTGATAGCCCACCGCCGACGGAATGCGGCCCAGCAGCGCCGACACTTCCGCACCCGCCTGGGTGAAGCGGAAGATGTTGTCGACGAAGAACAGCACGTCCTGGCCTTCCTGATCGCGGAAATATTCCGCGATCGCCAGACCCGACAGCGCGACGCGCGCACGGGCGCCAGGCGGCTCGTTCATCTGGCCATAGACCAGCGCGACCTTCGAGCCCTCGCTGATCGCGTTGCCCTCGGCGTCCTTGGCGATCACGCCCGCGTCGAGGAATTCGTGATACAGGTCGTTGCCCTCGCGGGTCCGCTCCCCGACGCCCGCGAACACCGAGGTGCCGCCATGGCCCTTGGCGATGTTGTTGATCAGTTCCTGGATCAGCACGGTCTTGCCGACGCCCGCACCACCGAACAGGCCGATCTTGCCGCCCTTCGCATACGGAGCCAGCAGGTCGATGACCTTGATGCCGGTGACCAGGATCGCGCTCTCGGTCGACTGCTCGATGAACTCGGGCGCCTTGGCGTGGATCGGCGCGCGGAGGTCGGTGGCGACCGGGCCACGCTCGTCGATCGGCTCGCCGACGACGTTCAGGATGCGGCCCAGCGTCGCGGGGCCGACCGGAACCTGGATCTGGTTGCCGGTGTCGGTCACGCTCTGGCCGCGGGTCAGACCCTCGGTCGTGTCCATCGCGATCGTGCGGACGGTGTTCTCGCCCAGATGCTGCGCGACTTCGAGCACCAGACGGTTGCCGTTATTGTCCGTCTCCAGCGCCGACAGGATCGCGGGCAGGTGATCGGGGAAGTGAACGTCGACGACCGCGCCGATGACCTGGGCGATCGTGCCGACATTGTTGGTGGCCGTGGTCGGCCGGATGTCCTCAGCGGCGGTTGCCATCATTGCTTCCTTGGTTCGGTAGAGCCCGACATAGCTTCGGGGCGGGCTTCGGGGCGGGTAAAGGTTACGACCAGACGGCGGCCACCGTCGATCTTGTCACGGGTAACACGGTAATCGGCGCCGGTCAGGTGGCCGGTGGTGGCGCTTTCGGTCTGGATCGCGGCGGTAACCGCATCCTTGCCGTCCAGGCCCAATTGATCCATCGGCTTGGTCAGCCAGCGGATGAACTGGGTCTTCGCGAACGGGCTGGTGTCGAGATTGACGAGGTCGAGCGAGAAGCGGATCTCGTTCAGCCGCTTCGCATCGCCCTCGACGATCAGGTTGCCCATGTTGATCGGCGTCACCGACGGATCGGCCATCGGCGTGGCCTGCGCGATCGCGCGGTATTGACCCTGAACGGGCGCGTAACCGCTCATGCGAAAGCCCATCCGGTCGAGCAGGCTGACCGTCTCCGGCGCATTGCCGAACACGGTCGCCCAGCCGCCCGTCACGAACGGCGTCGGCGAGGCCTTGGGCGTCTCCTTCGGCTGGTCGGACGCCCGGCCGCATCCGGCCAGCGCGACCGTCAGGCCCAGAAGGAGCGCGAGACGCATCAGAGCGCCTCGGCCCCCGAGATGATCTCGACCAGCTCGGTGGTGATCGCGGCCTGGCGCGTGCGGTTATACTGGATCGACAGACGACGGATCATGTCGCCCGCATTGCGCGTGGCATTGTCCATCGCGTTCATCTGCGAACCGTAGAAACCGGCCTGGTTCTCCAGCAGCGCGCGGAAGATCTGCACCGCGACGTTGCGCGGCAGCAGCGCGTCGAGGATATCCTCCTCGCTCGGCTCGAACTCGGCGACCGCCTCGATCGAGCTTTCGGCCTTGGTCGGCGCGGGCATCGGCACGGGGATCAGCTGCTGCGAAACCGGGTCCTGCACCAGCGCCGAGACGAACTTGGAATAGAACAGGTGCGCCACGTCGAACTCGCCACGCTCGAACCGCGCGATCAGGTCGTCGGCGATCTCGCGGGCGTCGTCGAACTTGGCCGCCTTGATCGTGCTCATGTCGTGATCGGCGAGGATCGCGTTGGGGAAGAAGCGCTTCAGCACGCGCCCCTTCTTGCCCGCGATGTAGAACTTCACCGTCTTGCCCTGCGCGGTCAGCTCTTCGGCCTTGCGGCGCGCGGCGCGGACGATGTTGGTGTTGAACGCACCCGCCAGGCCACGCTCCGAGGTGGCGACGACCAGCAGCTGGACTTCGTCCTTGCCGGTGCCCGCCAGCAGCGGCGACGCGCCTACGCCACCGACGCGCGCGGCCATCCCGGCCATCACCGCTTCGAGACGCTCGGCATAGGGACGGCCGTTCTGCGCCGACTCCTGCGCGCGGCGCAGCTTGGCGGCGGCGACCATCTTCATCGCCTTGGTGATCTTCTGGGTCGACTTGACCGAGTTGATCCGGATCTTGAGGGCCTTGAGGCTCGCCATCTAGTTTCCCACTTCGTCATCCCGGCGCTTGAGGCCGGGATCTCTCACCTCGAGCGCGCGCTTGCGGCACGAGACCCCGGCTTTCGCCGGGGTGACGGACAATTACGCGAAGATCTTCGCGAACTGGTCGAGCGCGGCCTTGAGCTTGCCCTTGGCCTCGTCGCCCAGATCCTTGGTGTCGCGGATCATCGTCAGCACATCGGCGTGATCGTTGCGCAGGTACGCCAGCATCGCCGACTCATAGCGGACGACCTGCGCCACCGGCACGTTGTCGATATAGCCGTTGGTGCCCGCGAAGATCGACGCCGTCTGCTCCTCGAAGGGCAGCGGGTTGAACTGCGGCTGCTTGAGCAGCTCGGTCAGGCGCGCACCGCGGTTCAGCAGCTTCTGAGTCGAGGCGTCGAGGTCCGAGCCGAACTGCGCGAAGGCGGCCATTTCGCGATACTGGGCCAGCTCCAGCTTGATCGAGCCCGACACCTTCTTCATCGCCTTGGTCTGCGCGGCCGAGCCGACGCGGCTGACCGACAGGCCCACGTTGATGGCGGGGCGGATGCCCGCGAAGAACAGGTCGGTTTCGAGGAAGATCTGGCCGTCGGTGATCGAGATCACGTTGGTCGGGATGTAGGCCGACACGTCGCCCGCCTGGGTCTCGATGATCGGCAGCGCGGTCAGCGAACCGGCGCCGTTGGCGTCGTTCATCTTGGCCGCACGCTCGAGCAGACGGCTGTGCAGATAGAACACGTCGCCGGGGTATGCTTCACGGCCCGGCGGACGGCGAAGCAGCAGCGACATCTGGCGATAGGCGACGGCCTGCTTCGACAGATCGTCGAACACGATCAGCGCGTGCATCGCGTTGTCGCGGAAATACTCGCCCATCGCGGTGCCGGTGTAGGGCGCGAGGAACTGGAGCGGGGCGGGCTCCGACGCGGTCGCGGCGACGACGATGGAATATTCCATCGCGCCATTCTCTTCGAGCGTCTTGACGAGCTGCGCCACGGTCGAGCGCTTCTGACCCACGGCGACGTAGATGCAGTAGAGCTTCTTCGACTCGTCGGTGCCGGCGTTGACCGTCTTCTGGTTGATGAAGGCGTCGATCGCGACGGCCGACTTGCCGGTCTGGCGGTCGCCGATGATCAGTTCGCGCTGGCCACGGCCGACGGGAACGAGCGCGTCGATCGCCTTCAGGCCGGTCTGGACCGGCTCATGCACGCCCTTGCGCGGGATGATGCCCGGCGCCTTCACCTCGACGCGGCGGCGCTCGGTCGCCTCGATCGGGCCCTTGCCGTCGATCGGGTTGCCCAGGCCGTCCACGACGCGACCCAGCAGGCCACGGCCGACCGGCACGTCGACGATGGTGCCGGTGCGCTTGACGATGTCGCCTTCCTTGATCTCGGCGTCCGAGCCGAAGATCACGACGCCGACATTGTCGGCTTCGAGGTTGAGGGCCATGCCCTGCACGCCATTGGCGAACTCGACCATCTCGCCCGCCTGGACATTGTCGAGGCCGTAGATGCGCGCGATGCCGTCACCGACGCTCAGCACCTGGCCGGTCTCGCTGACCTGGGCCTCGGTGCCGAAATTGGCGATCTGGTCCTTGATGACCTTGGAGATTTCTGCGGCGCGGATATCCATGGGAACGTCAGCCTTTCATCGCGCTGGCGAGCGCATTCAAACGGGTGCGGATCGAGCTATCGATCATCTGGGAACCGATGCGGACGACAAGCCCGCCGAGCAGGTCGGGATCGACCGACAGGTCGACCGAAACCTCGCGGCCGACGCGGGTGCGCAGCTGCTGCTTCAGCTCGGCGACCTGCGCGTCGGTCAGCGGGTGGGCGCTCGTCACCTCGGCCGCGACCTCGCCGCGATGGCGGCTGGCCAGCTGGCGAAAGGCACGGATGATCTGCGGCAGCGCCGACAGGCGCCGATTCTCGGCGAGGACGCCGAGGAAATTCTTGGTGATCGCATCCAGGCCAAGCGTATCGGCCACGGCCAGGATCGCCTTCACGGCGGCCCCACGCGCCACGACGGGGCTCTTGGTCAGCGCGGCCAGATCCTCATCGGCGGCCAGCGCGTCGCGAAGGGTTACGAGGCTCGCCTCGATCGTATCGATCGAACGGCGCTCGGCGGCCGTTTCGAACAGCGCGAGCGCATAACGACCACCCAGGCTCGCCTGGATGCCGCCTGTGCCGCTTATAGTACCGCCGGACATCTCCACGGATGCGAATTCCTCGAACAACGAACGGGTTGGCCCCATGGGGAACGGGGCGCGAAAAACGCGCCTCCGATGGGTTGGCGGGCGGTTAGCATCGGGAACCAATCGATGCAAGCTGCGTGGCGCATCTTGTGACAGGATCGTGACGCAAGATTAACCGCTTTGGCCGCAAGCCGTGGGATGAATGCCACAGCGACCCTGATAAGATGGCCGCCATGAGCCCAGAGCCTCCCTCCCCGGCCCCGGCCCCGGCCCCGGCCCCGGCCCCGACCCCGATCGACGAGGACAGCGCCTGGGACGCCTTTTCTCGCCGCGACCGTCTGGCCGACGGACGGTTCGTCGTCACGGTGCGGACGACTGGCATCTATTGCCGCCCGAGCTGCGCCGCACGCCGCCCCCGGCGCGAGCATGTCCGCTTCCACGCGACGCCCGAGGCGGCACGGGCAGCGGGTTTCCGGCCGTGCCTGCGCTGCCTGCCCGATCAGGTCGCGCGCGACCGGCTGGCGGTGGCACGCGCGCTCGCCCTGCTGGAGGAAGCGGACACCGTCCCCGCGCTGACCGACCTGGCCGAGGCCGTCGGCTATGCCCCGCATCATTTCCATCGTCTGTTCAAGCGCGCGACCGGCGTGACGCCCGCCGCCTATGCCCGTGGCCTCCGCAACCAGCGGGCGGATATCGCGCTGCGGCATCAGGGCAGCGTGACGGCGGCGCTCTACGAGGCGGGCTATGCCGCGCCCAGCCGCTTCTACGCGGACAGCGAGACGCGCCGGGGCATGACGCCCGGCCGGTGGCGACGCGGCGGGGACGGCGCGGCGATCACCTGGACCATGATCGCCACGCCCCTGGGACAGCTGCTGGTCGCCATGACCGTGCGGGGTCTGGCCCGGCTCGCCTTCGACGAGGACGCCGCGCGGCTGGCGGAGCATTTCCCCGCCGCGAGGATCGACGCGCTCGGCGACGGCGACGCCGAGGCCATTCGGGAGCGCATCGCGACACTGGCCTGTCCCGATCCCGCCCTGCCGATCGGCGCACGCCGCATCGCCTTTGTCGAAGCGGTGACCCAGGCGCTCGCCGCGCGCGATCAGCCCCCCGAACGGCAGCTATAGACCAGCTTCTCATTGGGCAGCGGCGGCAGGAGCTGGCGAATCTGTGCCTGCTCGCCCTGAAGATTCTGGAGCGCGGTGTCGGTCTTGACGCACGCCCTGGGCGTGGTCGGCTGGTGCAGCTTGCGGATCGCCTCCATCGTCGCGGCGGGCAGCAGATACCGCGTCTGGGCATAGGTCCGGGTCAGGGGGTCGAACCGCGCCACCGTCACCGTCGGCTCCTCGTCCGGTACGATGATCCGCTGCCAGCCCCCCTCGCCCTCCAGGAACTGGACATGCCCGTCGGCACAGCCGTTCGCACCCCAGTCGAGCCGGGTTTCGGCGGTCGAGGATATGGTGATGCGGCTGCGATCGGGTTGCAGCGTGCAGATCATCGCGCCCATGGCCTTGCCGGGTGCCGTGACGCTGGGCAGCACGGCGGCCTCGCGCGGCAGGGTGATCTCACCCGAGGGCCGCAGCAGGAAGACGACGACCGCCACGACGATCGCCACGCCCCCCGCCGCGCCGGTCCAGATCGCCGGACGCCGCTGCCCGCGCGATTCGAGCAGCCCCGCGCCGCCGAGCGCGAGCGCACCGCCGACCAGCAGCAGCGCGGCGATGGCCATGACGTTCTCCCGCGACCGCTCGGCTTCAGCGCGGGCGGTGTTCAGCGCTTCCTCGCGGCGGATGGCGGCGCTGTTGGCGGCCTCGCGCTTGGCGGCGGCGGCATCGGCGATCATCCGGGCGTCCGCCGCGCTATCCTCGCGCAGCCGCTCCTCGATCGACGTGCAGGGGACGCCGACCGCCGTATAGGGCTGCTTGGCCGCGCGCAGGAACGCCATGAGTTCGGTATCGGCGATCGCGAAGCCGAAGGTCGAATCGCCGTCATCGGCACGCGTCAGCGCCGAATTGACCCCGATCACCCGCCCGCAGGGATCGAGCAGCGGTCCGCCCGAATTGCCCCGCGCGATGCTGGCGGTGTGGAGCAGCACCTCTATCCCGGTCAGCGCGCGCCGGCCTGAGGCCACGCCCTGCGACCGCACTGGCGACAGCGGGCGGATATAATCCGCCGCCGACTGCGCCGTCGCCAGGTCGACATTGCCCGGATAGCCAAGCGCGATGACCTGATCGCCCTCGGTCACCGGACCCGTGAAGAGCGCGGCGGGCGGCAGCTTCGCCTCGCTCACCTCGATCAGCGCGAGATCGCGGCGCGAGTCATAGGCGATGACGCGCCCCTGATAGGATTTGCTCCCCTCCGAGGGGACGACGCCGATCACGACATTGTCGGGATAGCGCTCGGCCAGTTCGACGACATGCGCGTTGGTGACGATCCGGTTGGGCGCGACTGCGAAGCCCGATCCGTGGCCGAATCCCGCCACCTCGTCATCGACCATCGCGATCGTGACCACGCGAACAACCCCGCGCGCGGTGGCGGCGATATCGTCCGCTCCCGCCGCGACGGGGAGCAGTCCGACCAGCAGGAGCAGGGCGGAAAACAGGGGGGTGAGGACGGACCGGCTGAGCATCGAAACAGCGCCATATCGTGCCCTTTCCATCCCCCGCAACCGCGATCGGTTAGGCATATGGTAAATCTTGGCAATTACTGACGGGTCCCATGGCTTGGGAAATTGCGCGATGAATGCGTTCGGTCGTCGTCAGGGTGTGGGTAGCGCGGCGGGAGGCCGTCCGGCCTTCGGCGTCGCGCGTCCGATGCATGGTCCCGGCCCCGCGCCCCGCCCCGATGCCGAGGCGCCCGCCCCCGGCGGCCAGCAATTCCCGCCGCTCAGCGCGCTGGAAGGCGTCGAGGTTGCGCCGCCCGCCACCGCCGCCGACGCGATGCAGCGGCTGGCCGATCGTCAGGCCGCCAGCGTCGAGGCGTCTCCCGCCCGCGGCGAGGGCTTCGAGGCGTCGATCCACCGCATCAAGGAACAGGTCCTCCCCCGCCTGCTCGAACGCGTCGATCCGGAAGCGGCGGCGACGCTCGGCAAGGACGAGCTGGCCGAGGAATTCCGCCCGATCATCGGCGAGGTGCTGGCCGAGCTGAAGCTGACGCTCAACCGGCGCGAACAGTTCGCGCTGGAAAAGGTGCTGGTCGACGAGCTGTTGGGCCTGGGTCCGCTCGAGGAGCTGCTCGCCGATACCGATATTACCGACATCATGGTCAACGGCCCCGAGCAGACCTATGTCGAGCGCAAGGGTCGGCTGGAACTCGCCAATATCCGCTTCCGCGACGAGGAGCATCTGTTCCAGGTCGCGCAGCGGATCGTCAACTCGGTCGGCCGTCGCGTCGACCAGACCACGCCGCTGGCCGATGCGCGCCTGAAGGACGGCAGCCGAGTCAACGTCATCGTGCCGCCGCTGTCGCTTCGCGGCACCGCCATCTCGATCCGCAAATTCTCCGCCAAGCCGATCACGCTCGACATGATGGCGGCAGGCGGGTCGATGAGCCAGGACATGGCGACACTGCTCAAGATCGCGGGCGCGTCGCGGTTCAACGTCGTCATTTCGGGGGGCACCGGCTCGGGCAAGACGACGATGCTCAACGCGCTTTCCAAGATGATCGACCCGGGCGAGCGCGTGCTGACCATCGAGGACGCGGCCGAACTCCGCCTGCAGCAGCCGCACTGGCTCCCCCTCGAAACCCGTCCCGCCAATCTCGAGGGACAGGGCGAGATCAGCATCCGCGACCTCGTCAAGAATGCGCTGCGTATGCGGCCCGACCGGATCATCCTGGGCGAAATCCGTGGGTCCGAATGTTTCGACATGCTGGCGGCGATGAACACCGGCCATGACGGCTCGATGTGCACGCTCCACTCCAACTCCCCGCGCGAGGCGCTGGCCCGCATGGAGAACATGGTGATGATGTCGGACATCAAGGTGCCCAAGGAGGCGATCAGCCGCCAGATCGCCGACTCGGTCGACATGGTGATCCAGGTCAAGCGCCTGCGCGACGGCAGCCGCCGCGTGACCAACATCACCGAGGTCATCGGCATGGAAGGCCCGGTGATCGTCACGCAGGAGCTGTTCAGCTTCGAATATCTCGACGAGGGCACCGACGGAAAGATCATCGGCGAGTATCGCTCGGCGGGGCTGCGCCCCTATACGCTGGAAAAGGCCAAGCAGTTCGGCTTCGACAAGGCGCTGCTGGAAGCCTGCCTGTAGGCTTTCTCCTTCATCTTTCCCCCGCCCCTCTCCGAGGGGGAGGGGGAAAGATGAAGAAGCCATCCCCGGACCACCTCGCGCGCAGCTTCCGCCTCGGCTAGGCGTTGGGCGGTGATGCCTCGTCCGATCTATCTCGCTCCCCTGCCCCTGCTGCTCGCCGCCGCGATGATGGCGCCGCTGGCGTCGCGCCCGGGCAAGCATTCCGCCGCGCCCGTCGTCGAGGATGTCGTCGCCGCCGCGGCGCGCGATCCGGGCGTGACCACGCTCGCCCCCGATGCCGAGGCGCGCTGGATCCCGTTCCAGTTGACGCCCGGCAACCAGATCCGCTTCACCATGACGATCGACGGACGCAGCCTGACCGCGATCCTCGACACCGGGGTCAGCTTCACCCTGTTGTCGCAGACCTCTCCGCTGGCGGTGAAAGGCAAGGTACGGCCCGGTGGACAGGCCAGCGCGATCGGCGGTGCGGTCGCGATCGGGTGGATGCCGACGCGGACCCTGTCGCTCGGCGGGCTGAGCCGCAGGGGCGGCGGGGTCGCCGTCGCGCCGTTGCCCGCGCTGGCGACGGGCGATGCGACCGCCGTCGATCTGCTGGTCGGGCGCGACCTGCTCGCCGCGCATGCGCTCGACATCGATTATCCGGGCAAGCGCTTCCGCCTGATCGCGTCGGGGCGGATGCCCTTTACCGGGGCGACCGCGCCGCTCGTCGTGTCGCCCGAGCGGCGGGTCTATGAAAGCGTCGTCGGGCTGGGCGCGGCGCGGCTGTCGCCCGTCATCCTCGATACCGGCGACGGCTCGGCGCTGACCGTGACGCAGGCGGCGTGGCGCGCGGCGCGGCTGACCTCGCTGCCGACGACCACCGCGATCGGCTTCGGGCTGGCGGGGCCGAGCGTCAACGACCTCGCCATCGCGCCGACCGTCCGGCTGGGGACGCTGAGCGCGCATGAGGTGGAGGTGCGGATCGAGCCGCCCCAGGGCTTCAGCGAATCGGTCGGCGTGGCCGGGCGAATCGGCTCGGGCTTTCTCCAGCGCTATCGCGTGCTGCTCGATCCCGGCGCCGGGCGGATGATCCTGTCGCCCGGACCGCAGGCCGACGCACCGGCGGCACGGTCGACGGTCGGGCTGCTGCTCGGCGTCGCGAGCGACCGGTTGCGGGTGCTGCACGTCATGCGCGGCGGGCCCGCCGCCAGGACCGGCTGGCGCGAGGGCGACACGATCTGCGCGATCGACGGACAGCCGATCCCACGCGACTATGTCGACAGCGCGCTCGCCCGCTGGACGGTGGGCAAGCCCGGCACGACCGTGGCGCTCCGGACCTGCGACGGGCAGGACCGGACTCTGACCCGCGCCCACTTCTACTGACGCCGCTTTCCCCACTCGCGCGCCACGGTGTAGCCGAGATAGCCCGTGCCGAAGAGCGTATAGAGCGGCTCCGGGATGGCGGCCAGATAGGCGGCCATGCCCCGGATCATCGCCGCCGCCATCGCCGGACGGACCCCCGCGAGCAACCCCATGGGAATGCTCCACAAGAGCAGCGCGTACATGACATAGAGGAAGCTCGGCCGCGCTCGCCGGGTCCAGACATCGGCGCCGTCTTCCCCGGTCACGACAGGCGATCCGCGAGCCAGCCATAGAGGAACGCCTCATTGGCCGGACGCCGCTCGGCCAGGGTCAGATAGCGTTCGCCCTGCAAGGCCTCCACCGCCTTGAGCAGCACGACCTCGCCCGCCGGTCCGCGATGACGGAGAAAGGCATCGAGCGCCGCCAGCGTGGCGGGGCCGATCCGTCCGTCGGGGGTGAGATCGGGATAGTCGCGCTCGCCGCGATTGAGCGCGTTGAGCGCGCGTTGCAGGAACCCGGCCGACACCGCCGTTCCCATGTTGACGCCGGTGTCGAACAGCTCAGCCGCCAGACGCGGTGCGCGGCTGGCCACCCGGTCGAGGCCCGGCGCGGTCCAGTAGAGGCGGCGATAAATCGCCTCCGCGCGGGCCAGCGGCAGGCGGCGCATCGGCCCGGCATAGCCATCCGCGCGCGCCACCGCCTCGCTGATCCCGAACCGCGTCGCGCCGCCGCGATCGGCGGGATGGTCGCTATAATCCCCCTCGCGCGCGATCACCTGCGCGATCAGTGTGTCGATGTCCTCACCGTCCATGTCGCTCTCCCCCGTTTGCGGGGGATACGAACCATATCGGTTCGCTGTAGGACAGCGCTTTCTGATCCCCCCGGCATGGGGAGGATTGTGCTCAGTCCAGAACCGACCGGGCGAGCGCCAGGGTGCCGAGCGGTCCGGCCTGGTCACCCAGCTGCGCATGGACGATCCGGTTGGCGACCTGCGCCGCGTCGACGAAGGGCAGGTAGCCCGACAGCTTCTCGACCGTCGCGTGGCGGACCATGTCGAGCAGATGCGGCTGGCCGACGCCCACGCCGCCGCCGATCACGATCCGGCCGCAGGCGAGCGTCAGGAACAGCCCGGCAAAGCTCTCCGCGATCGCATCGGCGACGAAGGTCCAGGCGGGATCGTCCGCCGCCAGTTCCTGCGCGGGACGGCCGACACGCGCCGCGATCCCCGGCCCCGCGACCAGTCCCTCGAGGCAATCGCCATGGAAGGGACAGGCCCCGGCAAAGTCGTCGCCCGCGACGCGACGGACGCGGACATGCCCCGCCTCAGGGTGCATCCGGCCTGAGACCGGCTGGCCATTGACGATGATGCCCATGCCGACGCCGGTGCCGATCGTGACATAGACATGGTCGGACAGGCCGCGCGCGGCGCCCCATTGCCCCTCGGCCAGCGCCGCGCCGGTCACGTCGGTGTGAATCGCGACCCGATCGCCGAAGCCCTCGGACAGCGCGCCCGCCACGTCGGCACCCGCCCAGCCGGGCTTGGGCGTCGCGAGCATATGGCCATAGTCCATGCCGGTCTTGTCGAGCGCGATCGGGCCGAAGCTGCCGATCCCCAGCGCCTCTGGCTTATATTGCTCGCGCCATTCGGCCAGCCGCTGCGCGAGCGCGGCCAGCGTGATCGCGGGGGTGGTGGTCGGCAAGCGCTCGGACACCAATATGTCCCGCCCGCGTCCGATCAGCACAATCGATTTCGTACCGCCCAACTCGACGCCAGCGACGATCCGATCCTGTGCCTCGGTCATTCCATTCTCCCGCGAGATACCCGTGTTTCTGCGCTCTGCGCCTGCGCGAAACCGAGCGTCCGGGTCAAGAGCGGCGTGGAAGAAAGGCCGGGACAGTCATGCCGCGATTCAAAGCGCGCACAGCGCGGCGAGACGGTCGCTCCGCAGGTTCAGGACATGCGCCGCCGCCAACGCCAGGCCGCCCATGACGGTCAGCGGCGTTCCCGCCACGCCACCCTCGAACACCACGCCCAGGGTCAACAGGCCGAGCCCGACCGCACCGCCGATGACCGGCGCCGCACTGCCATGCCGCCGCCAGCCGCGCAGCAGGGCGGTGGCGCTCAACGGCACGGCGATCGCCAGCATGACGATGTGGAACGCCTCACCCAGGTCGATCCATGTGGCGATCGACGGCAGGAAACCGATCAGGACCGGCAAGGCCAGGCAATGGAACAGGCACAGGGTCGACGCGGAGATCGCCATATGGTCCAACGCACGCCGCGCCGTCCGTGGCGGCAGCGCGATCGCCTGTCCCTCGCCATTCCCGTGTCCGATCATGATCTTGCCTTTCCGCCGCCCCGGCAGGACGCAAATGATATCTTGTATCACCAAGCGCAAGCCCCAAGGCCGGATTCATCGGGTTTAAATTGTATTCCGTATATTCTACCTTGTCCCGGCAGCGGAGGAGTCACGGCATATGGTAATCAAGCGTTGGGCCCTTTGGGCAAGCCTGTCAGCGCTCGCCGCGCATGGCGCGTCCGCCCAGTCCAGCGACCCGCGACCCGAATGGGAAAACCCCGCGATCGATCATATCGGCAACACGCCGATGCACAGCAGCTTTGCCGGTTTCGAGACGCGCGCCGCCGCGCTGGCGGGGGACACGGGCAAGTCGCGCTATTACCTGTCGCTGGACGGCCTGTGGCATGTCCAGATGTCGCCCAATCCCGAGGCGCGGCCGGTCGGGTTCCAGGATCCGGCGCGCGACGTGTCGGGCTGGCGCACGGTGAAGGTGCCCGGCATCCTGCAGGCGGAAGGGCTGAGCCGACCGGTCTTCGTCGGCAGCGGCTATCCCTTTCCACGCAACCAGCCCTTCATCGAGCATCGACTGAACGAGGTCGCTTCCTATCGCCGCGACTTCACCCTGCCCGCGCAATTCGCCGGGCGGCGCCTGCTGCTGAATATCGGGGCGGCGGGGGCGGCCTATTATCTCTGGGTCAACGGGCAGAAGATCGGCTATTCGGAGGATTCCAAGCTTCCCACCGAATTCGACATCAGCCGCGCGGCCAAGCCGGGCAGGAACGTCATCGCGATCGAACTCTATCGCTTTTCCGACGGCAGCTATCTGGAAGACCAGGACTTCTGGCGGGTCAACGGGATCGAGCGGTCGATCACCCTCTATGCCGCGCCGCAGACGCATATCCGCGACCTGGGGATCGATGCCGGACTGACCAACGGCTATCGCGACGGCACGCTGTCGGCCTCGATCGATCTGGAGGGCGCGACGGCGGCGACCAGCGTTCGCGCGACCCTGTTCGACGGCAAGCGGACGGTGCTGACCCGCACCGCGACGCCGACCGGCACCACCGCGACGATCACCGCCGAGGTGCCGGGCGTGAAGACGTGGAGCGCCGAAGATCCCAACCTCTACACGCTGCTGGTCGAACTGCTCGACGCGGACGGCAAGCTGGTCGAGGCGACCAGCCGCCGCATCGGCTTCCGCACCGTCGAAGTGGCGGGCGGCGAGGTGCGGGTCAACGGCAAGCGGATCATGATCCGCGGCGTCAATCGCCACGAGCATGACCCGCATAGCTTCCGCGTCGTCTCCGAAGAAACGATGCGCAAGGACATCGCGTTGATGAAGGCCGCCAACCTCAACGCGGTCCGCACCTCGCATTATCCCAACGATCCGCGCTGGTACGACCTGGCCGACGAATATGGCCTGTACGTGATGGACGAGGCCAATATCGAGAGCCACGGCTATCTCAGCCTCACGCAGGTGAAGAACGACCCGACGCTGAACCTCGGCCACAAGCCCGAATGGGCCGCCGCGCATCTCGACCGGGTGCAGCGCATGGTCGAGCGCGACCGCAACCACCCCTCGATCATCTTCTGGTCGCTGGGCAATGAAAGCGGCGTGGGTCCGAATTTCGAGGCGGCGGCGAAATGGATCCGCCAGCATGACAAGACGCGGCTGATCAATTTTCTCGGCTATAGCATGAGCGGCTGGCGTCACCCGACCAACGACTATGTCGACATCTTCGCGCCCATGTACGACGATGTCGAAAAACTGGCCGATTATGCCCAGCGCCCCGAATTCACCCAGCCGCTGATCCTGTGCGAATACGCCCATTCGATGGGCAACAGCCTGGGCGACTTCCAGGGTTATTGGGACACTTTCCGCAAATATCCCAAGCTTCAGGGCGGCTTCGTCTGGGACTGGGTCGACCAGACGATGATCCTCAAGGACAAGAACGGCCGTCCCTATTGGGGCCAGGGGCTGGACTACGATCCCGATCCCGCGGATTCCGGGCTCCACGGCGACGACAGCCCGGTCGGCGACGGCGTGATCCAGTCGGACCGAACCCCCGACCCGGAATATTACGAGATGGCGCATGTCCAGTCGCCGATCAGCTTCACCCAGCAGGGCGGCGGCTGGCAGGTGGTCAACCGCCACGACCATATCGACCTGTCGCGCTTCACGCTGGACTGGACGGTGCTGGAGAACGGCGTCGAGACGGCGCGGGGCGGCATCGCCACGCCCTCGGTCGCACCGGGGCAGAGCGCGCCGCTGTCCTTCGCCCTGCCCGCCGCCAAGGACCCCGCCGCCGAGCGCTCGCTGATCCTGCGCGCACGGACGAAGGCGGGCGCGATTCCGCCGCTCCCCGCGGGCCAGGTCATCGGCTGGGAGCAGTTCGCGCTTTCCGCTCCGACCTTCGCCGCCGTCCCCGCCGGATCGGTCGCGCCGGAGGAGAGCGCCGATGCGATAACGCTGAAAGCCGGCGATGCCGTGCTGGAGATCGATCGCGCGACCGGCCTCGTCCGCCGCTATGCGCGCGACGGCAAGACGCTGCTGACCGGCGGCACGCCCGATTTCACCCGCGCGCCGACCGACAATGACGTGGGCGCGGACGTGCCCAGAAGCCATGCGGTGTGGCGCACCTTCTCCGACAACCGCCGCGTCGATTCGGTGCGCCGCTACGGAAACGCGATCGTGGTCGATCACGACATGGGGATCGGATCGGTCAAGATGCAGACCCGCTGGACCATGGCCCCGGACGGCAGCGCGACGGCGACGGTGCGCTTCACGCCGCTGCGCGCGACCCTGCCCGATCCGCTTCGGGTGGGTCTCGCCTTTGCGATGCCGGGTCGGCAATCGGGGCAGGTGCGCTGGTTCGGGCGCGGCCCCTGGGAAAGCTATGCCGACCGGAAGACCGGCGCGATGATCGCGCGTTGGGAGGGTAAGCTCGCCGACCAGTATCACGACTATGCCCGGCCGCAGGAGAGCGGCAACAAGACCGATGTGCGCTGGATCCAGCTGGACGGCAACGGCACCGGATTTCGCGTGACGGGGGCACAGCCGCTGTCGGTCAACGCGCTGCCCTTCCCCTATGACGACCTCGCCATGAAGCCGCCCGCCAAGGCGCACAGCTCGGACATCTACCCGCATGGCGACGGCACGCTGCTGATCGATGCGGCACAGGTCGGGGTCGGCGGCGATACCGGCTGGAACCTCGATGGACGCGCGCACATGCCGTACCGCATCGCGCTGAAACCGCTGACCTACAGCTTCACGATCGGCGCACCGCGGTGAAGCGGCTTGCCATTCTCGCCCTGCTGCTCACGGCATCGCCGTTGGCCGCGCAGAATGTCCCCGACCGGATCACCAGATCGCTGGCCTTGCGCGACCAGTGGCAATGGCTGACCCGCGACATCGCCTCGCCCGCCGAGTGGGACGCGGACGGGCGGCACTTCCATTATCGCAAGACGGTGGCGGGCGGGTTCGCCTTTGTCGACGTCGATGCCGCCACCCGCGCCAGGGCCCCCGCCTTCGACGCCGCCGCGCTCGCGCCCGCATTGGCGCAAGTGATGGGGAAGGCCATCGACCCCTTGCGCCTGCCCTTCGAGCATTTCGCCTACTCGCCCGATCGCACGGCGATCCGCTTCACCATCGGCTATGAGGACGGCGTCACCTATGATTGCGTCCTCGCCCGGCCGCTTTGTGCCATCGTACCGCCAGACAATCCGGGCCGCCCGCGCGGTTTCGGCGTGGTGCGCGACCTGCGCGTCCCCGCCGACAACCATCCGCGCCTGTCGCCCGACGGCAAGCTGGAGGCGCTGGTCCTCGACGACAATCTGGTCGTGCGCCAGGGCCATGGCGGCAAGGAAATCTGGCGGAGCCAGGACGGCAGCCCTGCCAATTTCTACGACGCCGAAACCATCGCCTGGAGCCCCGACGGCCGGCATATCGCACTCCAGCGAATCCGCCCCGGCTATGCCCGCATGGTCACCCGCGTCCTCGCCTCGCCGCCCGGCAAGGTCCAGCCCGAGGTCGTCCAGCAACTCTATCCCAAGCCCGGCGATGCGGTGGACCAGGAAAGCCCGGTCCTGTTCCGGGTCGCGGACGGCCAGCGCACCGAAATCGACTCGAGCCTGTTCGCAGGAGCCTATACCCTGTCCGCCCCCGAATGGCGCACCGACAGCAAGAGCTTCGCCTTCAACGACCTGAAGCGCGGTTTCGGCGAGGCGAAGATCGTCGCGGTCGATGCCGACAGCGGCGCCGCACATGCCGCCGTAACCGAGACGGCGAAGACCTTCGTCTTCCGCGACCGAATCTGGTCGCATGACGTGAAGGGGCTGGGCCGCGAGATCCTCTGGACGTCGGAGCGCGACGGCTGGCGGCACCTCTACCTGATCGATGGCGCGACGGGTCGCATCGTTCGCCAGATCACCAGGGGCAACTGGCTGGTCCGCGATATCGCGCGCGTCGATGACGAGAAGCGGCAAATCTGGTTCTCGGCCAGCGGCTTCGTGCCCGGCGAAGACCCCTATTACAAGCAGTGGTTCCGGGTCGATTTCGACGGCCGCAACCTGACGCGGCTGACGCGCGAGAATGCGACCCACGAGGTCCGCTTCGCCCCCGACATGGCGACCTATGTCGACGTCTATTCGCGCACCGACCTGCCGGAGACGATGGAACTCCACGATGCGCGCGACGGCCGCCTGATCCAGACGCTGGAACAGGGCGACATCGCCACACTCACCGCCGCCGGGTTCCGCCCGCCGGAACGCTTCACCGCCAAGGGTCGCGACGGCAAGACCGACATTTACGGCCTGGTCGTCCGCCCGCGCGATTATGACCCCGCCAAGCGCTACCCGGTGATCGAGAACATCTATGCCGGTCCGCACGACAGTTTCGTGCCCAAGGCCTTCTGGCCGTTCGGCGCCTTTTCCGGCGGCGACAAGGTCATGGGGATGCAGCAGCTCGCCGATCTGGGCTTCATCGTCGTGATGATCGACGGCATGGGCACCGCCAACCGCTCCAAGGCCTTTCACGACATCGCCTGGAAGAACCTGGCGGACAGCGGCTTTCCCGACCGCATCGCCTGGATGAAGGCGCTGAATGCGAAGGACCCCGCCGCCGACACCACGCGTGTCGGCATCTATGGCGGCTCGGCGGGTGGGCAGAGCACGCTGAACGCGCTGCTGTTCCACCCCGAATTCTACAAGGCCGGGGTCGCCTATGCCGGGTGTTTCGACAACCGGATGGACAAGATCGACTGGAACGAACAATGGCTCGGCTATCCGATCGACCGGAGCTATCTGGACGCCTCGGGCGTGGTCCATGCCGGGCAGTTGCGGGGAAAGCTGATGCTGGTCGTCGGCGAGCAGGACTCGAACGTCGATCCCGCGAGCACGATGCAGGTCGTCGATGCGCTTATCAAGGCCGACAAGGATTTCGACCTGCTGGTCGTCCCCGGCGGCGAGCATACCGCCGGGCGCAGCACCGGGCCGGTGGCCTATGCGATGCGGCGGCAATATGCCTTCTTCCTGAAGGCGCTGCGCGGCGAGGAATAGCGGTGTTGCCACCCATCCCCCACACGCCTATCGCTCGCAGCGCGACAGGTTCCCCTCGGGGATCAAAAGGGAATGGGGTGTGATGCCCCGGCTGCCCCTGCAACTGTAAGCGGCGAGCCGTTCGCCAACGCGCCATTGGGACTCTCCCCGAGAAGGCGGCGGACCGGCACCGACCCGCGAGCCAGGAGACCTGCCCGTCGCGGTCGTCTTTCGACCGGTCAGGGTGTGCCGGACGGACGGGGCTTCCCCCTCGCGCGACGACAGCGCCATTGTGGAGACATGCCCCGAATGACCGAGCCGAACCGATGCTGAAACCCGCCGCCAACGGCCCCGCCGTGGTCGCCTGCAACACCTGTCGCCTGTCGGACGACGTGCGAGAGAATGCGGACGGCAGGCGCGGTGGCGCATTGCTGGTCGAGGCGTTGCGCCGCGTCCACGCGTCCGATCCCGCCTATGCCGATGTCGCGGTCGAGGAGATGCCCTGTCTCTTCGCCTGCCAGTCCTTCTGCGCCATCCATCTGCGCTGCCCCGGCAAGGTCGGCTATGTGATGGGCAAGTTCACCCCCGACGACGATGCCGCGCGCGCCATCCTGGACTATGCCCGCGCCTATGCCGACAGCGACTGGGGCCAGGTGCCGTACAAGCAATGGCCGCAGGGGGTGAAGGGCCATTTCCTCACCCGCACGCCGCCCGAGGGATTCGTAGTCGAATGAGCGCCTTTCCGACCATCGCCGATTTCGACGCCGCGCTCGCCTCGCTGCCCCGACCCGACCGAGCCGCACGCGACGCCGCCACCGCGCGGCAGGCGCAATTGACCAAGCCCCCCGGCTCGCTCGGCCGCCTCGAGGAGATCGCGGTCTTCATCGCCGGGTGGCAGGGCGTCGAGCGCCCCCGGATCGCACACGGCCGGGCGGTCATCTTCGCGGGCAATCACGGCGTCGTCGCGCGCGGCGTCAGCGCCTTCCCGGCGGAAGTCACCGCGCAGATGGTCGCCAACTTCGCCCACGGAGGCGCCGCGATCAACGCGCTGGCGGCGGCGGCGGGGCTCGCTCTGTCGGTCGTACCGCTCGATCTCGATCGCCCGACCGCCGACTTCACGACCGCCCCTGCGATGAGCGAGGCGGAATGCCTCGCCGCGCTGAATGCCGGGGCCGAGGCGGTGGGCGATGCCGACCTGCTGGTGCTGGGGGAGATGGGGATCGGCAACACCACCCCCGCCGCCGCGCTCGCCGCCGCCAGCTTCGGCGGGGCCGCATCCGACTGGGTCGGTCCCGGCACGGGCGTCGACGCGCAGGGATTGTCGCGCAAGGCGGCGGCGGTATCGGACGGGCTGGCGCTCCACGGCGAGCATCTGACCGGCGCGTTCGAGATCCTGCGTCGTCTCGGCGGGCGGGAGATCGCGGCGATGGCGGGCGCGGTGCTGGCCGCGCGGAGGCGCCGGGTCCCGGTCGTGCTCGACGGCTTCATCGGCACCGCCGCGATCGCACCGCTGGCGATGGTCGAACCGGCGATCACCGGCCATTGCCTGGCGGGGCATTGCTCCGCCGAGCCGGGGCATGTCCGGCTGCTCGCGCGGCTGGGACTCGACCCGATCCTGTCGCTGGGTATGCGGCTCGGAGAGGGCAGCGGCGCGGCGGTGGCGGTACAGGTCATCCGCGCCGCGCTCGCCGCGCATGACGGCATGGCGACCTTTGCCGAGGCGGGAGTCGCCTCCGCATGACCGGCTTCCGCCTGCATCTGCTTCGCCACGGCGAACCCGAACTGACCGGGCGGATGCTGGGACGGACCGACAGCCCTGCGACGCCGCGGGGAATCGCCGCCTGCGTCGGACGCGCGCGGGGCCTGGAGGTCGATCGGCGGATCAGCTCCGACCTGTCGCGCGCGCGCGCCTGTTCCGAGGGGATAGGGCCCAGCATCGTCGATCCCCGCTGGCGCGAACTCGATTTCGGCGCGTGGGACGGGCTGAGCCCCGCCGCGATCGATGCCGCCGCGCTCGACCGCTTCTGGCAGGACCCGGATGCCGCCCCGCCCCCCGGTGGCGAGCGCTGGTCGGATCTGGTCGGCCGGGTATCGGCGGCGATCAGCGAACTGCCGCCCGAACCGACCCTGATCGTCACCCACGGCGGCGCGATCCGCGCGGCGCTGCATATGCTTTGCGGCTTCGATCGGCGCGCCGTCTGGTCCATCGCATTGCCCTATGCGAGCCTGGTGACGCTGGAGGTGTGGGACGGCGCCCCCCGCACCGCGCAACTGACGGGGTTGGTGACGGCATGAGGACGCTGATCGTCGCACTCGGCTTCCTCACGCGGTTGCCCATGCCGCGCGTGGAGGCCGATGCGGACGATTTCGCGCGCGCGATCCGGCTCTATCCCGTGGCGGGCCTCGTCATCGGCGCGATCGTAGCGGGCGCGGGATGGCTGGGCACCAGGGTCGATCCGTGGACCGGCGCGCTGCTGGCGCTGCTCGCCTGGGTGTGGGCGACGGGTGCGCTGCATCTCGACGGGCTGGCGGATCTCAGCGACGGGCTCGGCGCGGCGCATGGCGATCGGTCGCGGCTGTTGTCGGTGATGAGCGACCCGCATATCGGCAGCTTCGGCACGGTGGCGCTGGTCATGCAACTGCTTGCCAAGCTGGTCCTGCTTCACCTCGTGCCGCCTCAGGGCTGGCTGGGGATCATGCTGATCCCGGCGGCGGCGCGGATCGGGCCGCTCGCCTGGGCACGGTGGCTGCCGCCGCTCAAGCCCGGCGGGCTCGGCGCGCTGGTCGCGGGCGCGGCGAGGCCCTATGATCCGGTGATCTGGCTGGTCGTTCTGCTCGCATCGAGTTGGTTCTCGCCGCCGCTGCTGGCCGCACCACTCGCCATCGGGGTGCTGGCATGGTGGTTCCACCGACGTCTGGGCGGGATGAGCGGCGACGTGCACGGCGCAGGCATCGAGTTGACCGAAACCGCGATGCTGTTCGCCGCCGCATTCTACGCCGCCGTCTGAGCGATCCGAAGCAGCGCGTCGCCATCCACATGCGCCTCCAGCACGGCGGCGATGGCGTCGAGCGCGGCATCGACATCGGCGGCGTGGTCCGGCCCCTGCCCGGCCAAGCCGATCCGGGCGAGCCACGCGGCACGCTGCCCCGCCTCGCCCAGCAGGCCATGGATGTAGCTGCCCGCGACCAGGCCGTCGGCGCTCATCGCGCCCTCCGCCCGGCCATCGGCGAGATGACCCACGGGCCGCGCGGTGTCCGGGCCGCTCGTCCGTCCGAGATGGATCTCATAGCCCGAGAAGTCGGCACCCAGCGCCTCGCCCGTCACCGGCCGCACCGTCTTCTCGGCCGTCAGCACCGTCTCGACGTTCAGCAGCCCCAGCCCCGCGACGCTTCCGGCGGGGCCCTCGATCCCATCCGGGTCGGCCACGTTCCGCCCCAGCATCTGATACCCCCCGCACAGCCCCAGCACCGGCCGACCGCGCCGGTGATGCGCGGCGATATCGATGTCCCATCCCTGCGCGCGGAGGAAGGCGAGGTCGGCGATGGTCGCCTTCGATCCCGCCAGCACGATCATCGCGGCATCGGGAATCGGCTCGCCGGGGCGGACCATGACCAGCTCGACCTGCGGCTCCAGGCGGAGCGGATCGAGATCGTCGAAATTGGCGATGCGCGGCGTGACCGGACAGGCGATCACGACCCGCCCGCCGGTGCCCACCCCCGCACGCTCCAGCACCACCGCATCTTCGCTGGGCAGCCGCGCCGCGTCGGCCAGCCAGGGGATCAACCCCAGCGAGCGCCATCCGGTATGCGCCGCGATCACGCCCATGCCATCGGCGAACAGCGCGGGGTCGCCGCGAAACTTGTTGACCAGAAAGCCCCGGATCATCGCGGCGTCGTCGGGGTCGATCACCGCCTTGGTGCCGACCAGCGACGCGATCACCCCGCCGCGATCGATGTCCCCGGCCAGCACCACCGGCACGCCCGCCGCGCGCGCGAAGCCCATATTGGCGATGTCGCCGCTGCGCAGATTGACCTCGGCGGGCGATCCCGCCCCCTCGACGATGACCAGGTCGCACTGCGCCTCCAGACGGCGATAGCATTCGACCACGTCGGGCAACAGGCCGATCCGCCCCTCGCGCCACCGGGACGCGGGCAGCATCCCCCGCACCTGCCCCCGCACGATGAGTTGTGAGGTGCGGTCGCCCTGCGGCTTCAGCAGGACCGGATTCATGTCGACATGCGGGACCACCCGCGCGGCCAGCGCCTGGGTCGCCTGGGCGCGCCCGATCTCGCCGCCATCGGGGGTGGCGGCGGCGTTGTTGCTCATATTCTGCGGCTTGAAGGGGCGGACGGAAAGGCCGCGATTGGCGAACAGGCGGCACAGCCCGGCGACCAGCACCGACTTGCCGACGTCCGAACCCGTGCCCTGGATCATCACGCCAGCCATGCGACACCCCCCGCGATCACCCAGAGGAGCAGGCAGGCACGCGCATAGATTTGCAGGGCGCTGACGATATCGGCGGGGTTCGCGCTCCGCCCCCCGCGCCCGATCCATGGCTTGATCTGGGTCACTCCGTCATAGGCGACCGGCCCGGCCAGCGCGACGCCCAGCGCCCCCGCCATCGCCGCCTCCGGCCAGCCCGCATTGGGCGAGGCGTGGGCGCGCGCATCGCGCGTCATCACCCGCCATCCGCCCGCCCCCGCCAGGCACACCAGCGCCCCCGCGATGCGCGCCGGAATCCAGTTCGCGCCATCGTCGATCCGCGCCGCCGCCCAGCCAAAGGCCCGCCAGCGCGGTTCCTTATGCCCGATCAGGCTGTCGGCGGTGTTGATTGCCTTGTACGTCCACACGCCCGGCAGGCCGAGCAGCAACAGCCAGAACAGGGGCGCGACGATGCCGTCGCAGAAGCTCTCCGCCAGCGTCTCGATCGCGGCGCGCGAGACGCCCGCCTCGTCCAGCCGCCCGGTATCGCGCCCCACCACCCGCGCGACGAGCGCACGGGCGGCAGACAGGTCGCCGCGCGACAGCGCCCCGGCGACGGGGCGGACGTGGAGATAGAGGCTGCGCTGCGCCAGGGCCGGCCACGCCAGCACGGCGTTCACCATCCAGCCCCAGCGGCCGAACAACAGGTGCGCTTCCCGGTTGATCCACCATCCCGCCGCGCCGGTCAGGACGATCAGGGTCAGGATCGTCGCGACGCCCAGCACCCGCCGCATCCCCTCCGACCGGTCGGGCCGGTTGCCCAGACGCTCGCACAGATTGAGGAACCGGGCAAAGCCACCGACCGGATGCCCGATCCGGGCATAAACCCGGTCGGGCCAGCCGATCGCGGCATCGAGCGCCAGCGCCACCAGCGCAATGGGATCAGCCATGGCGCAACGCCTCGTCCAGTCGGGCGAGGTCGGACGCCACGGGGACGCCGAAGCGCAAACGCTCGGGCGCGTCGGCGAAGGGCCGGATCAGAATTCCCGCCGCCGCCAGCCTCAGGAACAGGGCAGCGGCCCCGGGCGTCTCGACCATGCGGAACAGCGGGCATTCCCCCTTCGGCACCAGCCCGTGGCGCACGAGCACCGTGTCCAGCGCCGCCGCACGCTCGACCAGAGCGCTCCGCGTCGCCGCGATCCATGCGCGATCGGCATAGGCCGCCCCGCCCCAGGCGATGGCATGGGCCGAGACCGGCCAGTCGCCCAACAGGTCGCGTAGCCGCCCCACCACCTCCGGCGCGGCGATGACGAAGCCGAGCCTTACCCCCGCCAGCCCGAAGAACTTGCCAAAGGACCGCAGCACGACCACCCGCTCGCCCCCGGCGAAACCGGGCTGCGGCATCGCATCGGCAAAGGCCTCGTCCAGGATCAGCCAGCCGCCCGCCCGCGCCTGCGCATCCGCCAGTCGCGCCAGTTGCCCGTCCGAGCGGTGGACGCCGTCCGGGTTGTTGGGATTGGCCAGCAACAGGCTTCCGGTTCGCCCGGCCCAATGCTCCAATCCCGCATGATCGACCCGCGCCGACGCCACCGCGCCGTGCGTGCCGTAACCGGGCCGCACCGCGACGATCGGCTGGCTCACGCCCAGCATCGGCAACAGGCGAAGCGCCATCTCGCTCCCCGGCACCGCCGCCGCACGTTCCGGCGCGACGCCGAAATGCGCCGCCGCCAAGGCCTCCAACCGGGCGAGCGCGCTGCGGTCGGGCAAGGGCGCGGCATCGACCGCGAGCCCTTCGGGCGGTGTCCAGGGCACCGGGTTGATCCCCGTCGACAGGTCCAGCCACGGCGCGGTCACGGCCGGAAACAGGGCCCTGGCCGCGTCGATCCGCCCGCCATGATAGGTCAGCACGTCCATTTCCGCTTGCCTCACGGCCTCGCTCCCGCAATGCGATGGCGCATGACCAAGCCCCGGACCATTCTCGTCCTCGGCGGTGCCCGGTCGGGCAAAAGCCGCCATGCACAGGCGCTTGCCGAGGCGATGACGCCGCAAGGCTGCTTCATCGCGACGGCGCAGGCCTGGGACGAGGAAATGCGCGATCGGATCGCACGCCATGTCGCCGACCGCGACGCGCGCTGGACCACGGTGGAGGCCCCGCTCGCTCTGCCCGAAGCGATCCGCGAACATGGCCGCGCCGACCGGGTGGTCCTGGTCGACTGCCTGACCTTGTGGCTCACCAATTTGCTGCTGGGCGAGGCGGACCTGACGGCCGCGTCCGAGGCGCTGGTCGCCGCCCTCGATGACGCAGCAGGCCCGGTGGTGCTGGTCAGCAACGAGGTCGGCTTCGGCATCGTCCCCGACAATGCGCTGGCCCGGCGCTTCCGAGATGCGCAAGGCACGCTCAACCAGCGGCTGGCGCGGGTCTGCGACGCGACCGACCTGGTGGTGGCGGGGCTGTCGTTGCGACTTTCAGGAGACACATGATGCGAACCGACGCCGAACATGCCGAGCGCATGGCGAAGAAAAAGGCCGCGCAGGACAACAAGGTCGCCGCACGCGACGCCGAAAAGGGCCTGACCATCGTCCATACCGGCAAGGGCAAGGGCAAGACCACCGCCGCGCTGGGCATGGTGATCCGCGCGGTCGGCCATGGGATGCGCGTCGGCATGGTCCAGTTCGTCAAGGGCGCGATGACCACCGGCGAGGCGGCGGTGCTGGCCCGCTTTCCCGAGGTCGACTTCCACGCGATGGGCGAGGGCTTCACCTGGAACACGCAGGACCGCGCCCGCGACATCGCCACCGCGCGGGGCGCGTGGGACGAGGTCAAGCGGATGATCGCCGACCCCTCCTACGACCTGATCGTCGCGGACGAGCTGAACATCGTGCTGCGTTACGACTATCTGCCGGTCGACGAGGTGCTGGACGTGCTGGCGACGAAGGGCGCGATGACGCATGTCGTCATCACCGGCCGCAATGCGCCCGAAGCACTGATCGAAGCGGCGGACCTTGTGACCGACATGACGCAGGTGAAGCACCCCTTCCGCGAACAGGGCGTGAAGGCGCAGAAGGGCATCGAGTTCTAGGCCCCACCTCCCCGCAGGGGGGAGGGGTTTGGGGTGGGGGCCAGGCCACGGGCGACACCACACGAGGCGAGCCCCTCCCCCACCCCCTCCCGCCTGCGGGAGGGGCGTGACGTGCGGCGAGGTGATCGGCATCAAGCCCCTCCTCCCGGCAGGGGGGAGGGGTTTGGGGCGGGGGCCAGGCCACGGGCGACACCACTCGAGGCGAGGCCCTCCCCCATCCCCTCCCGCCTGCGGGAGGGGCGTGACGGCGGCGGCGTGATCTGCATCAAGCCCCTCCTCCCGGCAGGGGGGAGGGGTTTGGGGTGGAGGCCAGGCCACGGGCGACACCACTCGAGGCGAGGCCCTCCCCCATCCCCTCCCGCCTGCGGGAGTGGCGTGACATGCGGCAAGGTGATCGGCATCAAGCCCCTCCTCCCGGCAGGGGGGAGGGGTTTGGGGTGGGGGCCAGGCCACGGGCGACACCACACGAGGCGAGCCCCTCCCCCGCCAGATCCGCACCCCGCCGCAGCAGATACACGTCCATGATCCACCCATGGACCCGCCGCAGTTCGGCCCGGCGCGCGACGATGCGTTCCGCCACGTCCGCCAGCCGTCCGGCCTCGACCGCCTGCTGCACCATGCCCAGATACGCCCCCCACCAGATCGCCGCATCCGGCTGGTCCAGCGTCGTGAACGCGCATCCCCCGTCGAGCATCACCGCCACGCTGTCCGCCCCCTCGGGCCAGCCGCCCTCGCGCAACCGCCGCCCGGTCGTCACCATCACCGGCGCGCCCACGGCGTTGAATGGAATGGCATGGGCCGCGCACAGGGCCTGGAGGCTGGTGATCCCCGGCACCACCGTCACCCGGTCCACCGCGACCAGCCGCCGGGCGATGCGGATCGTGCTGTCGTAAAGCGACGGATCGCCCCAGACGAGCAACGCCACCCGTCCGCCACCGGGCAACGCCCGCGCGATCTCCGCCGCCCAGCACCCGGCGATCGAGTCATGCCAGCGCTCGACATTGCCGAGATAATCGCCCTCCGCCGCCCGCACCGGCAGGTCGAACTCGGCGACCCGCGTCGTCGCCCCCGCCAGCACCTGCGTGCAGACATCGCGGCGCAGGTCGATCAGCTCGGCCTTGTCCGCCTTGCGCGGCAAGAGGATCAGGTCGGCGGCGCGCATCGCGGCCTCGGCGGCGCGGGTCAGGTGATCGGGGTTGCCCGTGCCGATGCCAATCAGGTCGAGATGGATCACAGATCCTCCATCAGCGGACCGTAGAGGATCAGCGCCGCCTTGTCCGACACACCCTCCGCCAAGCGCAGGGCCAGCGCTCCGATGGTCGAACGGGTCAGCCGCTGGTCGGGACAACCGACATGCTCGGCCATCAGCGCGGGCGTGTCGGGCGACAGGCCATGCGCGACCAAAGCCTCGGCCAGCGCCGGGAAGGTTCGCTTGGGCATGAACACGACGGTCGTCGCGCCCGCATCCGCCAGCGCGGCCATGTTGCGGTCGGCGGGCAGCGCACCCGTCACGTCATGGCCGGTCACGAACTGCACCCGCCGCGCCTCGGCCCGCCGCGTCAAGGGCAGGCCCGCCGCCGCCGCCGCGGCGCTCGCCGCGCTGACGCCGGGGACGATCTCATGGGGAATGCCCGCCGCCTTCAAGGCGACGATCTCTTCCTCCAGCCGCCCGAAGATACCCGGATCGCCGGATTTCAGCCGCACCACCCGTTTGCCGGCAAGCGCATGATCGACCAGCAATCGGTCGATTTCCCCTTGCTTGGGCGAAGCGCGGCCCGCGCGCTTGCCCACCGCGATCAGTTCCGCGTCCGTGCGGCAATGGTGCAACATCGGCCCGGCGGCGAGATCGTCGAACAACACGACATCGGCCTCGGCCAGACAGCGCACCGCCTTCAGGGTCAGCAGATCGGGATCGCCCGGCCCGGCGCCGACAAGGGATACGAATCCCGTCACCACCAGCGTGCCACCAGATGGAAGAAAGTCCCCGTCACATGCCCCCGCCGCGACCCGGTCTCGGGCACGGCATCCCCTTGCGCATCGACGACATGGGCAAGCGCCGCATCCGGCTGTTCGAGAACGGTCGAGTAGTGAAACTCATGCCCCCCGAGCACCGCACCCTCGGGCATCCCCGCCACCTCGCCCAGCAAGGTCGCACGGCGATAGCCGAGATGCATCTTGCGCCTGGCATAGCTGGTCACGAGGCCGAGCAGCCCCGCCATGCGGTGGCTGACACCCTCCGCGTCGACCAGCGCCTCGCCCAGCGCCATATAGCCGCCGCACTCCCCATGCACCGGCTTCGTCGCGGCATGGGCGATGAGCCCGGCGCGGAACCGCTCCGCCGCCGCCAGCCGCCCGGCATGGAGTTCGGGATAGCCGCCGGGTAGCCAGACCAGATCGGCCGAGGCATCCGGTGCCTCATCGGCCAGCGGCGAGAAGGGCAATATCTCCGCCCCCCCGGCACGCCAGCCCTCCAGCATATGCGGATAGACGAAGGAAAAGGCCGCATCCTGCGCCAGTGCGATCCGCTGGGCGGGCGGTGGCGGGAGCGCAGTCGGCGAAGCGGCCACGGGCCCGGCATGGGCCGCCGCACGCACCGCCGTCAGGTCGACATGCGCCGCCAGGAACGCGGCATAGTCGCCGATCAGCCGGTCGAGTTCGGGATGCTCGACCGCCTGCACCAGCCCCAGATGCCGCTCCGGCAGGACCAGATCGCCGCGCCGGGGCAACGCGCCGAAGACCGGCAGGCCGATCGCCTCGAAGCCGAGCTTCGCCAGCCGCTCATGACGCGGGCTCGCCACGCGGTTCAGGATCACCCCCGCCACGCGCAGATCGGGATCGTAGCGCGCGAAACCCAGCGCGGTCGCCGCCGCCGACTGGGCCTGGCCCGACACGTCGATGACCAGGATCACCGGCCAGCCCATCCGCCTGGCCGTCTCCGCGCTGCTGCCCATGCCGGTCGCGCCGGGTCTGGCGACGCCGTCGAACAGGCCCATCGAACCTTCCGCCAGCACGAGGTCGGCATCCGCCCCGCGCTGGCCCAGCGTGTCGAGCAGCGCGGCGGGCATCGCCCAGCCGTCGAGGTTGAACGACGCCCGCCCGCACGCCGCGCGGTGAAAGGCGGGGTCGATGTAATCGGGCCCGCTCTTGAATGGCTGCACGCTCAGCCCGGCGTCACGAAACGCGCGGAGCAGGCCCAGCATCACGGTCGTCTTGCCGGTGCCCGAGGCGGGCGCTGCGATCATCAAACCGGCGGTCATTTCAGGGTGTTTCCAGGGCGATAGCGACGATCATATCCTTCCGCATACAAACGGCTCTCGGCGAAATCGCTCTGGGACAGGACGCGGCCGACCAGGATCAGCGCGGTACGCTCCGGCCCATCGGCGGCGGCCTCTTCGATCGTGGACAGCGTCGCACGGACGATCCGCTGTTCGGGCCAACTGGCGCGCCAGACGATCGCGACCGGGCAGTCGTCGCCGTAGTGCGGGGTCAGGTCGGCGACGACCTTGGCCAGATTGTGGATCGACAGATGGATGGCCAGCGTCGCGCCGGTCGCGGCGAAGGCGGTCAGCGACTCGCCCTCCGGCATGGCGCTGGCACGGCCGGGGGTGCGGGTCAGGATCACCGACTGGGCGATACCGGGCAGGGTCAGTTCGCTCTCCAGCGCCGCCGCCACCGCCGCGAAGGAGGGGACACCCGGCGTCACCGAGACGGGGATGCCCAGTTCGCGCAAACGCCGCACCTGCTCGCCCATCGCCGACCACACCGACAGGTCGCCCGAGTGCAGCCGCGCGACATCCTGCCCCCTGCCATGCGCCTCCGCGATCTCGGCCATGATCTCGTCGAGGGTCATCGGCGCGGTGTTCACGATGCGCGCGCCCGGCGGGCAATGCGCCAGCACCGCCTCCGGCACCAACGATCCGGCATAGAGGCACACCGGGCACGCCGCGATCAGGTCGCGCCCCCGCAGGGTCAGCAGGTCGGGCGCGCCGGGTCCGGCGCCGATGAAATGGACGGTCATGATTCAAGTCCCTGGGCGATGGCGCAGGTCGCCATGCGGTCGGAGGAAATCTGGCGGGGTACGATGATCCGCGCGCCCGGACCGGCGGCGGCGAGCGCGACGGCTTCGGCGACGCTGCCGACGCCGCGATGGGCAAGACTGATACCGGAGCGGGTCGGGGTGTCGATACCGCTCAGCCATTCGGGCGGTACGGGCATCACGGACAGCCCCTGGGCTTGTGCGAAACCGGCGATCAACGCGGCTCGGTCCTCGGGCACGGCCAGGCGATCGGGACTGAGGCCGGTCGCCGCCAGTGCCTCTCGGAAGGACTCGGCCGTCGCCTCCGCGCGGCATCCGAAACCGGCGATCACCATGCGACCCGCCATTGCACGATGGGATAGCTGGCCTTCCATCCACGCCTGGTGCCGAGCGACCGGGCGCGCGCCAGTTCGATGCGGAGCATCTCGCCGCCATGACGCGCGTGGCAATCGGCCAGCAGCGCCTCCGTCTCCAAAGTCACGGCGTGCGCGACGAGCCGACAATGCGGCAGGGCGCGCAGCACCTCGACCAGTTGTGGCGACAGCCCGCCGCCCACGAACACCGCGTCCGGGTGCGGCCGGTCGGCAAGCCCCGCCATCGCATCGCCCTCGACCAGTTCCAGCCGTTCGACGCCCAGCCGCGCGGCGTTGGCTGCGGCACGGGAGAGGCGGTCCGGGTCACGCTCGAACCCGATCGCGCGCGTGGTGGGATCGCTGAGCAGCCATTCGATCGCGACCGATCCCGATCCGGTGCCGATGTCCCACAGCAACTCGCCCGGACGCGGAGCCAGTGCCGACAGCGCCAGCGCGCGGACGGGGCGCTTGGTGATCTGTCCGTCATGGTCGAACCAGTCATCGTCCAGCCCGCTCGCACGGGGAAGAACGCGGCCCTGTCCGGCGGGCTCGATGGCGACCGCGACCGGATGCACGATGTCGGTCCAGTCGAGCATGTTCGCCGTCACCCGCCGCACCCGCTCGCGCGGGCCGCCCAGCGCCTCCAGGACGGTCAGCGCGCTGTCGCCGAAGCCCTGCCCCGCCAGCCACGCCGCCAACCCCGTCACCGCCGAACCGTCGCGCATCAGCGCCAGCACCCGCCGACCCGGTGCCAGATACGGGCGCACGGTCTCCAGGGGGCGGGCGTGAAGCCCGACGCTCTGGATCGTCTCCACCGGCCAGCCCAGCCGGGCCGCCGCCAGCGACAGGGTGGAGTGGGCCGGGTACGCCACCCACTCACCCGGTTCCAGATGGCGCGTGACGACGGACCCCGCGCCGAACCAGAAGGGATCGCCCGACGCCAGCATCACCACCCGCTGCCCCCGCCGTTCGAGCAGCTTCGGCACACCGTCCGCAAAGGGCACCGGCCACACGACCCGCTCCGCCCGGCCCTGCTCGAGCAGCAGCGACAGGTGACGGGGCGCACCCATCACGCTATCGGCGGCCTTGATCGCGGCGCGGGCGGGGACGGTCAGGCCGTCCCAGCCATCCTCGCCGATGCCGATGATCGTCAGCCAGGGTTCGGAGTCAGCCATGCGCCACATCCTTCTGCTCGGCGGCACGACCGAGGCGACCGCCCTGGCCACCGCGCTGGCCGCACGCGGCGAGCGGGCGGTGCTGAGCTATGCGGGCCGGACCGACCATCCGAGTGCGCAGGCGATCCCGACGCGCGTGGGCGGGTTCGGCGGCGTGGAGGGGCTGGCGGACCATATGCAGCGTGAGGGCGTCACCCATCTGGTCGACGCGACCCATCCCTTTGCCGCGCGGATCAGCAGCAATGCCATCGCGGCGGCGGAGCGGGCGGGGGTGCAACTTCTCGCGCTGACCCGACCCGAATGGGTCGAGGGCCCCGGCGATCGCTGGACCCGCGTGGCCGATACCGGGCAAGCGGTGGCCGCGCTCGGGCGCGATCCGGCGCGCGCCTTTTTGGCGCTCGGGCGCCAGACCATCGGCGATTTCGCCAGCGCTCCGCACCACTTCTACCTGCTGCGCTTCGTCGATGCCGCCGAGCCGACCTTGCCACACCATCATCTGGTGGTGGATCGCGGCCCCTTCACGCTGGCGGGTGAACTGGCGCTGCTGCGCGAACATCGGATCCAGGTGATCGTCGCCAAGAATGCGGGCGGCGCCGGCGCGCGGGCGAAGCTGGACGCGGCGCGCGAACTCGGCCTGCCCGTCGTGATGATCGACCGGCCCTTCATCCCCGACCGGCCGCAGGTGCACGGCGTCGCACAGGTGCTGGACTGGCTGGATCACGGCGTCGTCCGGGGAGTATAGAGGATCGGCTGGCCAGCATGGGGCACCGCCCGTGTGCGGCTGGACCCGATGATGACGACGGTACGCATGTCCGCCATCTCGCCGCGCGCCGCCGGAAGCGGCACGATGCGCAACCGCTCCTCGGGCGTCGAGACGGCGCGCGCGAACAGCACCGGGCGATCGTCCCCGCACACCGCCCGCAACAACGCGAAGGCGGCGTCCAGCGCATCGGGCCGCGCCTTGGACCGGGGGTTATAGAGCGCGATGGCGAAATCCGCCTCCGCCGCCAGCCCTAACCGCCGCTCGATCAGCGCTTGCGGCTTGAGATTATCCGACAGGTTGATCGCGCAGAAATCATGCCCCAACGGCGCCCCCGCCCGCGCGCTCGCCGCCAGCATCGCGGTGATGCCGGGCAGCACGCGGATGTCTAGATCGTGCCAGCGCTCGGGGTCTTCCTCCACCCGCTCGAAGATCGCCGCCGCCATCGCGAACACCCCCGGATCGCCCGAGGACACGACGACCACACGCCCCCCCGCCTCCGCCATCTCCAGCGCGTGGAGCGCCCGGTCGCGCTCGACCCGGTTGTCGCTGGCATGGCGGGTCAGGCCCGGCCGCTCGGGCACGCGCGCGACGTAAGGAATATAGCCGACCACGTCGGTCGCCTCGGCCAGCGCCGCCGACACCTCGGGCGTGACCATCGCCTCCGCCCCCGGCCCCAGCCCCGCGACGATCAGCCAGCCGCTCATGGCCGCCGCCCCTGCCCGTGGATCAGCGCGATCGAGAAATAGGGGGCGGGTGCGTCTTCCACCTCCGCCAGTCGGCGCACACGCTCCCCGGCTTGCGCGGCATGTTCGACCAGCCATGCCTGATCCGCCCGCCCCGCCGCCGCGATGGCGCGGCGCAGCTTGGGCAGGTGGCGGCCGATCTTCATGACGACCAGCGCATCGGTCTCGGCGATCCGCCGCGTCAGTTCCGCCTCGGGCAGGGTCGCCATCGCGACGGTCAGCACATCGTCGCCCCAGGTGATCGGCGCGCCGCTGGCGGTCCAGGCGCCCGACATGCCGGTGATGCCGGGCACGACCGCGACCGGCGCGTGGGTCCGCAACCGGCTGTGCAGGTGCATGAACGATCCGTAGAAGAACGGATCCCCCTCGCACAGCACCACCACATCCTCGCCGCCCTGCACCAGCGACAGGATATGCGCGGTGCATGTCGCGTAGAAGGCCGACAGGCACTCGTTGTAGCGCGGGTCGGTAAACAGGATCTCGGTCGTGACCGGATAGTCCATCGGATATTCGACCACGTCGTCCCGCAGCATCCCGTCGACGATGGTGCGGGCATGGCCGCGCCGCCCCGCCTTGCGGAAATAGGCGACATGCCGCGCACCGCGCACCAGCCGGTCGGCGCGGACGCTCATCAGGTCCGCCGCGCCCGGGCCGAGGCCGACGCCGTGAACGGTCCCCGTCATTCGGCGCGGCTCGCCAGCGCGTTGATCGCGGCGACAGTGATCGCACTGCCGCCCGGACGGCCCTTCACGATGGCGCACGGCACCGGCTGCGCCTCCCAGAGCGCGTCCTTCGACTCCATCGCGCCGACGAAACCGACCGGACAGCCGATGATCGCCGCCGGGCGCGGGCAGTCCGGGTCTTCCAGCATGGTCAGCAGGTGGAACAGCGCGGTCGGTGCATTGCCGATCGCGACCAGCGCGCCCGCCAGATGCGGCCGCCACAGCTCCAGCGCGGCGGCGGAGCGGGTCGTGCCCATCTCCCTGGCGAGCCCCGGCACGGCGGGATCACGCAGGGTGCAGATCACCGGATTGTCGGCGGGCAGACGCGCGCGCGTCACGCCTTCGCTGACCATATGCGCATCGCACAGGATCGCCGCGCCGTTCGCCAGCGCTTGCCGCCCGGCCAGCGCAAAACCCGGCGAAAAATGGATCGACGGCGCCAGTTCGACCAGCCCGGCGGCATGGATCATGCGCACCGCGACCGGCTCTTCCTCGGCATCGAAGCGGGCCAGCTCCGCCTCGGCGCGGATGATGGCGAAGGACTGGCGATAGATCGCCGCGCCATCGGTTTCGTAACTATACGGCATCAACAGGCTCCGAGAAGCGCGACCGCCCCCTCGGGCGTCAATCCGGTGTGAAGGGGCGCGGCCCCGGCGCGGGCGTTGCGGACCAGATCGAAAGCCCCCTCCCGCCCGGTCAGCACCCAGTCCGCCGCCCGTGCCCGTGCGCAACCCTTCGCGCAACCCGAGACGTGCAGGCGGCCCTCGATCAGTGGGGCAAGGCGGGTGGCCAATCCACGGGTTTCGACGCTCGCCTGCGGGCAAGCGGGCGCGCCGACACAGGCGTCGACATGCAGGATCGGACTGTCGGCGAGCAGCATTCCGGCGGCGGGGGCCGGTGCCATGCCCTCGGCGATCAGAAGCCGCCAAGGGGTAAGGCGAAGGGCGCAGTCATGCGCGCGGACGAACGCCGCCAGCGATGCAGCGTCGATCCGACCGAAGGGCAGACCATAGACCGCCCCCATCGGATGCGCGCCGGGCTGCACCGGTGCGCCGGAGGCGGGCACGGCGTCCCCTTCGGCCCAATCGGGCAAAGTGGCGTTGTGACGTACCATACGCCCGGCGGTGCGGCCGTCGCTATCGGCGAACCAGTGCGCCAGTCGGATCAGGCCATCGACCGCGTCGGAGCGGGTGACGGTCACGCCGCTCGCCCGGCCATCGGCGCGCAACAGCAATTCCCCCGTAGCCGCCCGCTCGACCCGGAAATCGCCCGGCGCGTCGGTCAGCATCGGAGCCGCCCCTGCATCGACGACAAAGCCGACCTTGCCCGGCAACTCGGGCAATTCGGCCAGCCGCTCGCGCAGTTCCACGACGATGGCATGGGTGTCGTCGCCCTCACGCCAGTCGGGATTGGCAAGAATCGCCCCCCGTCCCTCGCGCACCGGATCGGGATCGACCAGCCCCATCGCCTGCAATGCCCCAATCAGCGCGGGCCAGCCTGCTTCGTTCACGCCGCGCAGTTGCAGGTTCGCGCGGGCGGTCAGGTCGATCTGGCCATTGCCGTATCGAAGGGCGGCGGCACACAGCCCCTCGACCTGTGCCGCCGTCAACCGTCCCAGCGGCGGGCGAACACGGACCAGCAGCCCGTCCCCCGCCATCATCGGCCGGAACGCATCAGGGCACCAGCCCTTGACGACGAAGCCGCTCATGCCGCCCCGTCCAGAATCGCCAGCACCGAGTTGCGCCGCGTCCGCCACAGTCCTGCCTTATGAAGCGCCGCAAACCGCGCCTCCATCGCCGCCAGCGCCGCCGGGTTCGCCTGCGCCATGAAATCGCGCACCTCATCGCGCGCCAGCGTCGCATCCCAATAGAGGTCGATCAGCGATGCGGGCACCACGTCCGCGAGATGCGCAAAGCTGCCCAGATGGTCGAGCGTCGCCGCAATCTCCGCCGCGCCCCGGAAGCCATGCGCCATCATCCCCGCCACCCAGCGCGGGTGGGCGGCGCGGGCATGGACGGTGCGGGCGATCTCCTCCGCCAGCGTCCGGGCCTTGGGGCTGGCGGGATCGCGCGTGTCGAGATGATAGAGCGAGGCCGTCCCCTCGCCCAGCGCCCCCCGCGCCGCCGCGAACCCAGCCTGATGCGCGGCATAGTCCGCCGCGAGTAGCAGGTCGCTCTCGGGCAGGTCGTGGACATGGACGAAAGCCTGCGCCCCCGCCACCCGCGCCGCGATCCCCTCGGCATCGCGCCGGTCGCCATCGTCGAGCGCGGTCGACGACGCGGCCAGCCAGCTCCGCCCCGCCTCGATCCGCGCCGCCTCGTCATAGCCCGCCTCCGGGTCCAGCCCGATGCCGTAGCGGCCGGGCGCCGGGCCATAGACGCGCGGCGCCGCCTGACCGACGAAGGGATTCCACTCCGGCTCTTCGTCGCGGGCACCCAGCACGCGCACCGCCTGCCCGAACAGGGCGACCAGATGCGGAAAAGCATCGCGGAACAGCCCCGATACCCGCAACGTCACATCGACACGCGGTCGGTCGAAGCGCATCAGCGGCATCACCTCGAACCCCGTCACCCGCTCGGAGCGATGGTCCCAGACCGGCTCGACCCCGATCAGGTGCAGCGCCATGGCGAATTCCTCGCCCGCCGTACGCATCGTCGCCGAACCCCAGAGATCGACGATCAGGGTGCGCAGGTGATCGCCCTCCTCCTGCATATGGCGGCGGATCAGTTCCTCGGCCAGCTTCACGCCCTGGGCCTGCGCCGCCCGGCTCGGCACCGCGCGCGGGTCGATGGCGTAGAGGTTGCGGCCCATCGGCAGCACATCGGCACGACCGCGATAGGGCGATCCCGAAGGCCCCGCCGCTACGCGCCTGCCGTCCAGCCCGGCGAGCAGCCCGGCGCGTTCCGCCGCGCCCTGCTCGCCGCGCCCGAAGACGTGCAGCCCTTCGCCGAACTGGCTGTCCTTCACGTCGCACACGAACGCGTCGATGCGGGCCAGCGGATCGTCAGCCCCGGCCAGCCCCAAAGTCTCGCCCAGCCCCACGCTGTCCGCCTCTTCCGCGATCAACCCGCGCAGCCGGTCGCGACGCGCGGGATCGAGGCCATCGGCATTGGCATATTCGTCGAGCAACGCCTCCAGCCGCCCCAGCCCCACACCCGTCTCGGCCTGCACCAGCGCCGGGGGGACATGGCCGATCGTCACCGCGCCCAGCCGCCGCTTGGCCTGCGCCGCCTCGCCCGGATCGTTGACGATGAAGGGATAGAGGACCGGCCAGTCTTTGGTCAGCGCCTCGGGCCAGCAGGCGTCGGACAGCGCGACCGCCTTGCCGGGCAGCCACTCCAGCGTCCCATGCGCACCGACATGGACCAGCGCGTCGATGCCTTGCGCCCGAAGCCAGAGATAGAAGGCGACATAGGAATGGCGCGGGCAGCGGGAGAGGTCGTGATAATCCTCCGCGCGTACCTCGCGACGGCCACGTTCGGGCTGGAGCGCGACGATCGCCTTGCCCAAAGCGAGGGCGGGGAAGTGGAAGGCGTCACCCTCGACCAGCGGGTCGTCCTCAATCGCGCCCCAGCTTTCGCACAGGTCCGTGCGCAGGGTCTCAGGGAGCGAAGCCAGCGCGTCGCGATAGGCCGCCACCGGCCAGGCGATCCGGTTGGCGAGCAGCGCGGCGGGCAGATCCGCCCCCGTCTCCACATCGTAACCGGCATCGCGCAGATCGCTCAAGATGGCGTCCGTCGAGGCAAAGCCGTCCAGCCCGACCGCATGGGCCGCCTGCCAGTCCTTGCCCGGATAGGTGGACAACAAGATCGCCAGCCGCCGCTCCGCCGCCGGGGTGGCGGCAAGCTTCGTCCAGCCCGCCACTCGGTCCGCCACCGCCGTGATGCGGGCGGGCTCGGCGCGGTGGAGGCGCAGGGCGATGTCGAAATCGGGGTCGCGCTCACCGGGCTCCTTGAAGCTGACCACGCCCGCGAAGAGGCGGCCGTCGATCTCGGGCAGGACGACATGCATGGCGAGGTCGGCGGGCGACAGGCCGCGCGCCGAACCCTCCCAGCCCTCGCGGTCACTGGTGGCGAGCGCGACCTGGAACACCGGCACGCCCGCTCCGTCGAGCGGGGTGGCGTCGTCCTCGCCGCGTGCGGAAAAGGCGGTGGCGTTGACGATCGCGGCGGGGGTCAGGGCCTTGACCCAACGCGCGATCCACGGACCTGCGCCTTCGGCTTTCAGCGAGGGGACGAAAAGGGCGACGGGGTCGAAGCCGCGCTCGGTCAGGGCGGCATGGAGGGCGGCGATCGGCTCCAGATCGGCGGCGGCGAGATAGGCGCGGTAGAAGGTTAGCAGGATGCGGGGACGGGTCGGGTTAAGCAGGGCGGTGGCAGGGCAGGCAACACCCCCCATGAACCAGCCTCCAACGGGTGCTATCTTAAAGCCCCTCTCCCGGCAGGGGGAGGGGTTGGGGAGGGGCACGGCCGCAAGCGAAGTAGCTTGGGGAGACGGCCCTCCCCCATCCCAGTTGCAGGTGAACGATGCCCCGCATCGTTCAGGCCATGCCGGGGGCATGGCCGACCTGCAACTCGCCTGCGGGAGGGGCGTGCTTGAGGCGACCGTTCCGCGCAAAAACCCCTCTCCCGGCAGGGGGAGGGGTTGGGGAGGGGCAAGAGCCACAGACGACAACGCCGCGATTTCGCGCAAAGCCAGAGCCGCCGCATCCGCCCCGCCCGCATCGCACAGCGCGGTCAACCGCCGCACCACCGCCTCCCCCACCGTCGACGCCGCCATCAACCGCCGATCCTCGCGCCCGTCCGCCGCCAGCACCGCCAGCGCGATCCCCCGCTCCCGCGCCAGCCGCTCCACTTCGCGCAGGCCGTATTCCCAATAGGCCGCCCCGCCGATCAACCGGATCAGGATCGCCTTCGCGTGCACCAGGGTCTGCTCGACATAGGTGTCGACCGACAGGGGATGGACCAGCGCCGCCAGGTTGGCGAGCCGCAGCGACCAGGGGAATCCCCCCGCCCGCCAGCCCGCCGCAAAGGCGCTCAGGTCGCTGTCGGAGAAGGACAGCACGACCACGTCACCGGGGCGCTGCCCCAGATCCTGCGGAACCGCCTGTTCCTCCAGCCCATGGCTCTCGCGAAAGACGAGATGCACCGGCTCAGCCCTTCAGCACGGCCTCGATGGCGGGGCGGTCGATCCGGTCATGCTCGGCGATGACGACCAGCTGCGTGCCGCGCGGCTCGCCCGCACCCCAGGGACGGTCATAGCTGGTGCGCACCCGGCGCCCCACCGCCTGGACCAGCAGGCGCATCGGCTTGCCCGCGACGGCGGCATAGCCCTTCACGCGCAGGATATCCTGCTGCTCGGCCAGCGTCACGATGCGAGTGGCGATCGCCTCGGGGCTCTCCACCTCGCCCAGCATCACCGAGATGCTGTCGAAATCGTCATGCTCGTGATCGTCCGCGCCGTCATGGTGCGAGGGGCGCGCGGCGATGTCGTCCTCGGCGGCGGCCTCCAGCCCCAACACGATCTCGGCCGAGACGATGCCGTCCACCGCCTCGACCATCGGCAGCGGACGCGGCGCCTCGGCGGCGATGATCGCGCGCGCCTTGGCGACACCCTCCGGCCCGGCAAGGTCCGCCTTGGTCAGCAGGACGATATCGGCGCAGGCCAACTGGTCCTCGAACACCTCCGACAGCGGGGTTTCATGGTCGAGGCTGGGGTCGGCGGCGCGCTGCGCCTCGACCGCGTCGAGATCGGGGGCGAAGCGGCCAGCCGCGACCGCCTCCGCATCGGCGAGCGCGACCACGCCGTCCACGGTGATGCGAGAACGGATGGCGGGCCAGTCGAACGCCTTCAAGAGCGGCTTGGGCAGCGCCAGCCCGGAGGTTTCGATCAGGATATGATCGGGGCGCGGCTCCATCGCCAGCAGCTTCTCCACCGTCGGGATGAAGTCGTCGGCGACGGTGCAGCAGATGCAGCCATTGGCCAGCTCGACGATATTCTCCGCCGGGCAGTCGGGGATGGCGCAGGACTGGAGGATGTCGCCATCGACGCCCAGCGTGCCGAACTCGTTGACGACTACTGCCAGGCGACGGCCGCCCGCGTTGCGGATCAGATGGCTGATGAGCGTGGTCTTGCCCGCGCCCAGAAAGCCGGTGACGATGGTGACGGGGACCTTGCTGAGGTCACGCATAGTAATTCTCCGACGCGCCGGACGAGCGAGAACGGCTTGGGGCCAATCGCCGGGGCGGTGACGAACGGGCGCTGTCTCATGCGTCCGCCCCGCTGTCCGGCGACCGATGCGGCCCCGGCCGCATGGCTTCGTCGCTCTCCGACGGAGAACCGTGCCCCGACCAACCCCTGGGTCCAGGCAAGAGCGACCATGACGCCGGCAGGTCTCCTGGCTCGCGGGTCAAAGCGGATGCGATGCGCCTTCCCGGATTGCTCCAGTGGCCGTGCCTGCGACAGCACCAGCATCGCTCGCTCGCCGCTTACAGTTGCAGGGACAGCCGGGGATTTGCACCCCATTCCCGTTTCAAAGCCCCAAGGGGCACCGGCGCGATCTCCGGGGACTTTCGGCCCCGATGCGCGGCATTTATCCCGCCGCACCGGGCTTGGCAATTCGCGCCTCCATCGCTGCGAACCCACGCCAGCGATAGAGCAGGAAACTCGCGCCCCAGCAGAGGACGAACAGCCCCACGATCGCGAAGCCCAATATGTTGAAATGCTCCGACAGCGCACCCGCATAACGGAACGGCCCCGCCGTCCAGCCGAACCGCTCGGCCAGCAGCGCGGTCGCCTGGATGCCGCCGATCACCAGCGCGACCAGCGCCGACACCAGCGTGATCGTCATGTTATAGTAGAGCTTGCGCAGCGGATGGACGAATGCCCACTCATAGGCCCCGAGCATCACCAGCCCGTCGGCGGTGTCGATCAGCGCCATGCCGGCGGCGAACAGCACCGGGAACACGAGGATCGTCGCCAGCGACACGCCATCGGCGGCATGGGAGCCCGAGAGACCCAGGATCGCCACCTCGGTCGCGGTGTCGAAGCCGAGGCCGAACAGGAAACCGAGCGGTGCCATGTGCCAGCTCCGCCGGATCAGCCGGAACAGCGGGTGGAACAGCCGCGACAACGGCCCCTGTCCCGAAAAGAGCATGTCGGCATCCGCCTCCACCATCGGCTCGCCACGCGCGACGCGGCGAAAGCGGGTCCAGACGTCGCGCAGGATGATCAGGTTCATCACCGCGATGGCGAACAGGAAACTCGCCGAGACGATGGTGGCGATGGTCCCGCCGCTCTGTCCGAAGGCCTCGAAATCGGCGAGCGTGCTGGCGGCGAGCGCTACCGTGGTCGCCGCGATCAGGACGATGGCGGAATGGCCGATCGCGAACCACAGCCCGACCGCGATGGGCCGCTGGCCGTCCTGCATCAGCTTGCGGGTGACATTGTCGATGGCGGCGATGTGATCGGCATCGACCGCATGGCGAAGCCCCAGGCTATAGGCGAGCAGCGCGGTGCCGAGCATCAGGCTGTTGCCCGCGAAGACACTGAGTGCCCAGCCCCATATGGCGACGTTGACCGCGACCAGCGCGGCCATCAGCACGACGACGCGGCGTTTCAGCGGCCTTCCACTTGACGGTAATTCGGACATGGGCAAATGGCCCTTCCCCGGCGCCGTTGCGACAAGCGCCGATCCTCCGCTGGCGGTCGTGACCCCGGCCAGAGGCGGGCGCGCGCCGGGCGGGGCTCCGATTCGGATCGGCCTGGTGACGTCGCTCGAATGATACATTATATCCCGCCGATGACCATCCCCTGGATCGCGGCAAGAGCGACTCGCACCGGCAGGTCTCCTGGCTTGCGGGTCGAAGCAAAGGCGATGCGGCCTTCCCGGATCATCTCCAGTGGCGGCCCTGACGGACCAGCATCGCTCGCTCACCGCTTACAGTTGCAGGGACAGCCGTGGTTTTGCACCACATTCCCGTTTCAAGCCCCCGAAAGGGCACCGGCGCGATTGGCGGGACCGGCTGGAAGCCGTCCCTGCCTTCCCGGATACTATGCGGCCCATCGCCGCGCAAACGGCTTTATCGCGGGCCACGCGCGGCCTAATCGGTGGGCATGACTTGGAAAGCGATGCGCCGATGGACCCCGGCGGCGGCGGCAATGCTCGCGGCCTGTTCGGGCGGCAACTACCGTCCGGTGAGCGATACGCCGGTGCGGATCGGGCGCCCCTATACGGTGCGCGGCATCACCTATGTCCCCGCCGAGGACGCGACCTATGACATGCTGGGCTATGCCAGCTGGTATGGCGGCGAATCGGGGAACCGCACCGCCAATGGCGAACGCTTCCGTCCCGGCTGGGCGACGGCGGCGCACACCACCCTGCCGCTGCCCAGCTATGTCGAGGTGACGGCGCTGGACACGGGGCGGCGGATCATCGTCCGGGTCAACGATCGCGGGCCATTCGCGGGATCGTCGCGAATCATCGACCTGTCGCGCGGCGCCGCCGAGCAGCTCGGCCTGCGCGCAGCAGGGAAGGCCGCCGTGCGGGTACGCCGGGTGGAGCCGGATGAGAAGGACCGCGAACGCCTGCGCCACGGCAAGGCGGCGCGGCCTTTGCCGCCGGTATCGGACGCGGTGCGGGCGAACCTGCTGTCGCAAGTCGCGGCGGCCGGGATGACGGTGCGGTAGCGCATTCCTCCCCAAGCTCGCTTGGGGAGGGGGACCGCCGCGAAGCGGTGGTGGAGGGGCGGGGACATATGCCCCACCACCACTCGCTCACGCGAGCGGTCCCCCTCCCCGCGCTATGCGCAGGGAGGAATGCGCGAAACGAAAAAAGCGGGCTCTCGCCCGCTCCGCCGTCATCCGCCGATGTTGGTAGAAGATTGGTCGGGGCGACAGGATTCGAACCTGCGACCCCCACACCCCCAGTGTGATGCGCTACCAGGCTGCGCTACGCCCCGACCGAGCGGCGGCCTCTAGGCGGGATTTCCGGGGGATGCAAGCCTTGATGTGCAGATAGTCGGCACCCCACATCCCCCTCTCCATTGCGCCTGTCCGCCTGCGATGGTAGCGGGCAGGCTATCCGACATGGGGGCTTGTCGATCGACGTCGATCGACCGGTGCCCGTGCCCATTCAGCATAGACGGGTCCGAATGTTCATTCCCTTCACCGCCCAGGCAGCTTCCGGGGCCGCCACGTCCAGCGGAGCCGCCTCGTTCCTCAGCCTGGCGCCGCTGCTCCTCGTGTTCGTCGTCTTCTATTTCCTGATGATCCGCCCGCAGCAGCGCCGGATGAAGACGCTGCAAGCGTCGATCGAGGGGGTCAAGAAGAACGATCAGGTCACCACGGCGGGCGGCATCGTCGGCAAGGTGACCCGCGTCGAGGACGCCCTGGTCGAGGTCGAGATCGCCCCCAATGTCCGCGTCCGCGTGGTCAAGGCGACGCTGACCGACGTGGTCGACCCGACCGCCAAACCCGCGAACGACTGACCCCCCGATGCTGGATTTTCCCCGCTGGAAGGTCGCTTCCATCGTCGCGCTGCTGGCGGCCCTGTGCCTGCTGGCGATCCCGAGCTTCCTGCCCGAAAGCGTCACCAATAGCTGGGGCGCGATCCCGCATCCCCGCGTGAACAAGGGCCTCGACCTGGCGGGCGGCAGCTATCTGCTGCTCGAGGCGGACACCGCCGACCTGGCCAATACGCGGCTCGAGACGATGCGCGACCAGGTCGCGGCCGAGATGCGGCGCGGCAATCCGCGCATCGATATCGGCGACATCTCGGTCCGGAACGGCCAGCTCAGCTTCATGCTGCGCGACCCGACCCAGGTGGACGCGGCGCGCGAGCGGCTGCTGACCATCACCGGCGGCGGCGCGGGGATGACCGGCCAGCGCGAATGGGACATCCAGGTCGTCGACACCTCGCGTTTCGTGCTGAAGCCGACCCAGGCGGGGCTGACCCAGGCGGTCGACACCGCGATGAAGACCGCGACCGAGGTCGTGCGTCGCCGCATCGACGCGCTCGGCACCAAGGAACCGACGATCCTCCAGCAGGGCAGCAACCGCATCGTGGTGCAGGTGCCCGGCCTCCAGAATCCGCAGGCGCTGAAGGACCTGATCGGCAAGACCGCCAAGCTGGAGTTCAAGCTGGTCGACACGACCGCGAACCCGGCCGATCTGGTCAAGGGCAACGCCCCCGCCGGCAGCCAGGTCCTGCCCTATCCCGGCAACCCGCTGGGCGTGCCGTTCATCGCGGTCAAGCGGCCCGTCATCATCTCGGGCGACCAGTTGATCGACGCCCAGCAGACCTTCGACCAGCAGACCAACGCGCCGCAGGTGGCGATCACCTTCGACGCGCAGGGCGGTCGCAAGTTCGCGCGGATCACGCAGGAAAACACCGGCAAGCCGTTTGCGATCATCCTCGACGGCCAGGTGCTGTCGGCCCCCAACATCAACGAACCGATCCTGGGCGGTCGCGCCTCGATCAGCGGCAACTTCACCGTCGACACCGCCAACCAGCTGGCGATCTCGCTTCGCTCGGGCAAGCTGCCGATCGACCTGAAGGTCGTCGAGGAACGCACCGTCGGCCCCGATCTGGGTGCGGACTCGATCCGCGCGGGCATCCTGGCCTCGGCGATCGCGGCGGTCGCGGTCATCGTGTTCATGACCGTCACCTATGGCCGGTTCGGCATCTACGCGAACATCGCGGTCGTCATCAACGTGCTGGTCATCCTGGCCGTCATGGCGATGCTCAACGCGACGCTGACCCTGCCGGGGATCGCGGGCTTCATCCTGACCATCGGCACCGCGGTCGACGCCAACGTGCTGATCAACGAGCGCATACGCGAGGAACGACGGCGAGGACGCAACGTCGTCCAGGCGGTCGAGCTGGGTTACAAGGAAGCCAGCCGCACCATTTTCGAGGCGAACGTGACCCATGCGATCTCGGGCGTCATCATGCTCGTGCTCGGCTCTGGCCCGGTCAAGGGCTTCGCGGTCGTGCTGCTGATCGGCATCGTGACCAGCGTCTTTACCGCCGTTACCTTCACGCGGATGCTCGTGGCGCTGTGGTTGCGCCGCGAAAAGCCCAAGACCATCAATATTTGAGGCAGGAGAACAGACAATGCGCCTCCTGAAACTCGTCCCCGACAACACGAACATCGACTTCGTCCGCCTGCGCGGCTGGGCGTTCGGGCTGACGCTCGCGCTCACCCTGCTGGCGGTCGGCGTGACCTTCGTGAAGGGCCTCAATCTGGGCGTCGACTTCGTCGGCGGCCTGATGATCGAAGAGAAATTCCCGACGCCGCCCTCCGCCGACCGGGTCCGCTCGGTGGTCGACGGGCTGGGCGTCGGCGACGCCAATATCCAGACGGTCGGCGACGGCCGGACGATCAGCATCCGGCTGCCCGTCCCTGCCTCCAGGGACGAAGGCGCGACCAACGGCGTCGTCCGCAAGGTCGAAGCCGCGCTGGGTCAGCAATTCCCCGGCGCCACCTTCAGCCGTTACGACACGGTTTCGGGCAAGGTGTCGAACGAGCTGATCAAGCACGGCGTGCTGGCGGTGGTGCTCGCGATCCTGGGCATCGGCCTGTTCGCGATCTTCCGCTTCGAATGGCAGTTCGGCGTGTCGACCATCGTCGCGATCGTCCACGACCTGCTGGTGACGCTGGGCTTCTTCGCGATCACGCAGTTCGAGCTCGACCTGACGATCATCGCGGCGTTCCTGACCATCATCGGCTATTCGATCAACGACAAGATCGTCATCGACGACCGCATCCGCGAGAATATGCGCCGCTATCGCAAGATGGACATGCGCGAGATCATCAACCTGTCGGTCAACGAGACGCTGCCGCGCACGGTGATGACCTCGGTCACCATCCTGCTGGCGCTGGTCGCGCTGCTGCTGCTGGGCGGCCATGTGCTGCGCGGCTTCACGGCGGCGATGATCCTGGGCATCGTGGTCGGCACCTATTCGTCGATCTACGTCTCGTCCTCGCTGCTCATCACGCTGGGCCTGCGCGCCGAGCCCAACCGCGAGAAGCCCGGCACGACCGACAAGCGTCGCGTCGCCGATGCCGAGCGGATCACGCCGCGTGAGCCGTAAGTAAGCGGGGATGAGCGACTCGATCCGCATCACGCGCGACCCCACCGCGCCCGGCCCGATCGTCCGTGGTTTCGCCGCCACCGGCTATCGGGTCGGCGAGATCGCCTATCCGGCGCTGTTGCTTTCGCCCGACTGGCACGAGCCATGGAGCCCGCCGCCGTTCGAGGCGCTGACCGCCGAGGCCGTCGAACCGCTAATCGCCGAGCTGCCCGAATTCCTGCTGCTCGGCACCGGCGCGACGCTCCGCCGGGCACCCGCCCGCTTCGTCGCCGCGCTGGAGGCTCGCGGGCTGGGCGTCGAGGTGATGGACAGCCGCGCCGCGGCCCGTTCCTGGGGCGTATTGCGCAGCGAGGGGCGCAAGATCTGCGCGGCGCTCTACCCGCTCGACGCGTGACCGTCGTCGCCCCAGCGCAGCGTGGGGCCTTTATCGATCATACCGAATGGTCCTGATTTCCCGATCCTGGTAATCGGGGGCGGGCAAGGGATTCACCGCCCGGCGCGCGCGACCAGTTCCGACAAGTGCGAGTGGAGCGCGGCCGCATTCGCCGCCCAGGTGAAGTCGCGCACCGCCGCGCGCACCGCCCACGGATCGGCAGCTTGCGCCAGCACGTCGCGAATCGCCGTCGCGAAGGCCTCCGGTTCGGCCTGGGTGATCCGCCCGGCGGTCCGGCTGGTCACGACGTCCCCCGCCCCGCCCGCCGCCGTGATGACGATCGGCGTACCGCAGGCGAGCGCCTCGACCCATGCATTGGCCAGCCCCTCGGAAGACGACGCCAGCGCCATCACGTCCGCCGCCCCCAGCCAGCCGGGAAGATCGTCATGGCGAATCGCCCCCACCAGCCGGACCCGATCCGCGATTCCCAGCCGCGCGGCGCGGGCCTGAAGCGCGGCACGATCACCACCCTCTCCCACGATCACCAGCGTGACGCCCGGCAGGCGCGCCACCGCGTCGATGACCACGCCATGCCCCTTGCGCGGGATCAGCGCACCGAGTGACAGGACGACCGGTCCCCCCAGCGCCAACGCTGCCTTCGCCGTCGCGCGATCGGTCGGCTGGAACCGCGCCTGATCGACACCGGTGTGATGCACCCTGATGCGCGCGCGGGAGACGCCCAGCGCGGCCACGTCGCAGGCCATCGCATCGCTGACCGCGAGCAGCCCGTCGGCGGCGGCCGCCGCCCGCGCCACCTGTCGGCGCGTGGCGCCCAGACGGCCCCAATAATGGATGTCCGCCCCCCTCGCCTTGATCGACACCGGGACACCATATCGCCGCCCCAGCGCGACCGCCGCCGGGCCGTCGGGAAAGAAGAAGGACGCATCGATCACATCGAACGCCCGCTCGTCGCGCAGACGATCGATCACGGGGATGAGCGCGCGGGTCAGCGCCGCGACATGGAAGCGCCCAGCCGTCCCCGGCACGGTGACGAAGCGCGGACGGCTGACGTCCAGCCCGCCCCAGCTTTCCCGCAACGGCAGCGCCGCCTGTGCACGAAACCGCTCCGCCCGGGGTAACGGCCATATGGGCAGACCGATCGGCGCCACCACCCGCACGGCTATGCCGGGCCGCATCGCCAGTGCCGCCGTCTGCCGCTCGACGAAGATGCCGAAATTGGGCCGCGTCGAGTCGGGGAACAGGCTCGACAGGGTCAGCACGTTCAGCATGAAACCTCTTAACCTTGCGGAGGCGGCAAATTCCCGACTCAATGACGCCGTTTACGGAAGCAATGTACGGCCAGGCCTTCACCTTGCCACGCGATTGCCGAATATTTCACTATCGGCGCGGCGATTGTGACGGCAAAGTCGATGTTCATTCATGTCCTCGACAGATCGGGCCTGACAGATTTGCCGGGAGGGCCCGTCGGCGGGCGGCAAGCGGGGTGAGGGTTCGATGGGGCGATTCGGTCGATGGGGCGCCGCGCTGGCGCTGACGGCAACGCTGGCGGGATGCGGCGGCGGCGATGGCGGCGGTTCCGCCGGAACGATCGCGACCGGCGGCACCGGCGGTTCCTCCGGGGGCAGCGTCGACTCGGCCTGTTCGCTGCGCAGTCGGCAGAACTGGGTCTTCAGCCAGATGAACGAATGGTATCTCTTCCCGGAGACGCTGCCCGCTTCGCTCGATCCGTCGCCCTATACGACGGTCAGCGACTATATCGACGCGCTGACCGCGACCGCGCGGGCACAGCGCAAGGATCGCTATTTCACCTATCTCACCTCCATCAAGGAGGAGAACGCCTATTATAATTCGGGCTCCGATGCGGGCTTCGGCTTCCGCCTGACCACCGACGCGTCGCAGTCCAAGCTGCTCGTCGCCGAATCGTTCGAAAGCGGCGCCGCGCTGGCGGCCGGAATCGATCGCGGGACCGAGATCCAGGGGATCGGGACTAGCGCCACCAATATCCAGTCGATCCAGGCGATCGTATCCGCCGATCCCAATAACGGCCTGTCCAACGCGCTCGGGCCCGACACGGCGGGCACCGTCCGCTATTTCACGGTCGCCGATCCTTCGGGCGCGGTACGCACCGTCACGCTGACCAAGGCGGCCTATACGCTGCAACCGGTATCGCCCAATTACGGCGCGCAGGTGATCACCGACAACGGCCAGCGCTATGGCTATATCAACCTGCGCACCTTCATCAGCACCGCCGATCCGCAGCTCAGGGCCGCCTTTTCGACCTTCAAGCAGCAGGGGATCACCCAGGTCGTGGTCGATCTGCGCTATAATGGCGGCGGCGCGATCACCATCGCCGACCTGTTCAACAATCTGCTCGGCGGCGCGCGGCAGTCGTCGGACGTGATGGGCTATGTCAGCTTCCGCCCCAGCAAGGCGTCGAACAACGAGACGACCTATTTCGCGCCGCAGCCCGAATCGATCATGCCGACGCGAATCGCCTTTATCGGCACCGGCGGCACGGCGTCGGCGAGCGAACTGGTGCTCAACCGGACCCTGCCCTATTTCGGATCCAATTCCGGGCTGATCGGCACCAATACCTATGGCAAGCCGGTGGGGCAGATCGCATTGGACAATGCCCAGTGTAACGACCGCCTGCGCGTGATCGCGATCTCGCTCCAGAACGCCAATCGGCAGGGCGATTATTATAACGGGCTGGCCGGTGTCGTTCCCGCGAGCTGCCGCGCGGGCGACGACCTGACCCGCAGGATGGGCGATCCGCAGGAAGCCTCGACCCGCGCCGCGCTCGACTTCCTCCAGGGCAAGAGCTGCACCCCGATCGGCACGGGCGCCTCGGCCCAGTCGGTCGGCGACGGCCCACGCAAACTGGTCCAGCCCGCCACCCCGTCCGCCGCACAGCGCGACGTACCGGGGCTGTTCTGAGGCCCGCCAAGCCGTTCGAAATTCCTCCCCCCGCCCAGGGGGAGGAACGTCCGGTTACAGCCGCTGCGTACCCGCATAGGCGAACAGCGCGTCGCCGTCCGGCGACAGGGTGACGGTTTCCGAACCCGTCACCGTCAGGCACTGGCCCGCCTTGAAATCGACACCCGACACAGAGCCCGTACCGGTGATCGGCACCAGCCATGCGGTGCGGCCTTCGGGCAACGCGACCTTGTGCTCGCCCGCCGCCCAGCGCTCGAGCACGAACTTCGGCCCCTCGACCAGGATATCGCGCCCCTCGCCCGCCGGTCCCGGCGACGCGATCGGCTGATACGGGGTCAGGTGCGCGACATCGACACCGTCCTCCAGATGGAGTTCGCGATCGCTGCCATAATCATAGAGTCGATAGGTGGTCTCGCTGTTCTGCTGCACCTCGATCACGGTCAGACCGGCGCCGATCGCGTGGATCGTCCCCGACGGAGCGTAATAGAAATCGCCCACCTTGATCGGCACCCAGTCGAGATCGTTCTCGATCGAGCCGTCGCGCGCATCGGCACGCAACTGGTCCTTGGTCATCGGAGCCTTCGGCCCCAGCGCGATCGTCGAATCGGGCTCGGCGGTCAGGATCGTCCAGCATTCGTCCTTCCCGCGCGGCAGGCCACGGGCGTGCGCCTGCTCATCATCGGGATGGACCTGCACCGACAGCTTCTCGCTGGTGAAGAGATATTTGATGAGCAGATCGGGCGAGGTGTCGCCGGGCTCCTGGAACCAGACCTCGCCGATGGGCGCGCCGCCCGGCGCGACATCCTCGAAGCCGGGATAAAGCGTGTGACGACCCCAGGGCTTTTCGACGCGGTGGGTATGAAGCATCGTGGCGGGCATGGCGTGCGGGATTCCTTCCGATCGGGTGACGGTGCAATCGCGCAGACGGCGGTTCGTTCCGCCGCCCGCGGCATTGCCGTCCCCATGCCGCGACGACCATATCCAAGGCAAGTCATCTGTCGCGACCGGCGTTGCGCAGAGGGACTGTTCCCCGCCCTCATGCTGCGCTAAGGACCACTGCGATGCGTAACCCCCGTTCCCGTGCGCTGTCGCTGGCGCTGATCGCCGCCATGGCCCTTCCGATCGCGGGTTGCGCCCGCAACCGTACCCGCACCGACCTGCCTTATGTCGCGCGCGACGTCGGCACGCTGTACACGGCCGCCAAGAATCGGCTGGACCAGCACCGCTACAAGGAGGCGGCGCTGCTGTTCGACGAGGTGGAGCGTCAGCACCCCTATTCGATCTGGGCCCGCCGCGCGCAGCTGATGAGCGCGTTCAGCTATTATCTGGGCCGCGACTATACCCAGTCGATCCAGTCGGCGCAGCGTTTCATCTCGGTCCATCCCGGCAATCGCGATGCGCCCTATGCCTATTATCTGATCGCGCTCGGCTATTACGAGCAGATCCAGGACGTCACCCGCGATCAGAAGATCACCCGCCAGGCGCTCGACGCGCTGGGCGAACTGATGCGCCGCTATCCCAACACCCGCTATGCCGCCGACGCGCGATTGAAGGTCGATCTGGTCAACGATCACCTGGCGGGCAAGGAGATGGAGATCGGCCGCTTCTACGAGGATCGCCATCAGTGGCTGGCCGCGTCGATGCGCTTCCGCACGGTGGTCGACAAATATCAGACGACGAGCCACACGCCCGAGGCGCTGTTGCGGCTGACCGAGACCTATCTCGCGCTCGGCGTCCGGCCGGAGGCCGAACGCGCCGCCGCCGTGCTGGGCGCCAATTTTCCGGGCAGCGACTGGTATAACCGGGCGTTCAAGCTGATGCGCGAATATCCGGTGGAGCAGATCCCCGCGATCCAGCCGGGCCAGCCCATCGTGCCGACCGGCACGCCGGGTTCGGTGAATATCGGCCTTCCCGGCGGCGGCGGCAGCACCGCCACCCCCAGCGCCGCCGCACCGGGCCGCCCCACCCCCACCGGCAACAACAGCTCGCCCACGGGCTGAGCCCCTCTCCCTCGCCCCCTCACCCAAGCTGCCCTGGCCAGCAGGCTGGCAAGCTCCGCTAACCCTCTCCCCTATCCGGGGGAGAGGGAAGCAAGGGCCAGCCCCGAACAAATCGGGATCATTTTCGCGATGGGGGGATAACATCGCGCGGCGTTTCGCTCTATATCGCCCGCCATGCTGACCGCGCTGTCCATCCGTGATGTCGTGCTGATCGAGGCGCTCGACCTCGATTTCGGCCAAGGCCTGGGCGTACTGACCGGCGAGACCGGCGCGGGCAAGTCGATCCTGCTCGATGCGCTGGGGCTCGCCCTCGGCGGGCGCGGCGACAGCGGGCTGGTCCGGCATGGCGCGGGCCAGGCGGTGGTCACTGCCTCTTTCGAGCCGCCCGCCCCCGACAGCCGCCTCGCCGCCCTATTGGACGATGCGGGGATCGAGATCGAGCCCGGCGAACCGCTGATCGTCCGTCGCCAGGTCAAGGCGGATGGCGGCAGTCGCGGCTTCGTCAACAGCCAGCCCGCCTCGGCCGCATTGCTGCGCGAGATCGCGCCCTTCCTGGTCGAGATTCACGGCCAGCATGACGATCGCGGCCTGCTCAATCCGCGCGGCCACCGGATGTTGCTCGACAGTTTCGGGCGTATCGAGACGCAGGCGGTCGCCGCCGCCTGGGTCCGGCTTCGCGAGGCGGAAGCCGCACTGACCAGCGCGCGCGAGGAGATCGAGGCGGCGGCGCGTGACCGCGAGTGGCTGGAACATGCGGTCGCCGAGCTGACCAAGCTGGCACCCGAACCCGGCGAGGAGGAAACGCTCGCCGATCGGCGACGGACCATGCAGCGGTCGGAGAAGATCGCCAGCGAACTGGGTGCGATCGAGGAGCATCTCCAGGGTTCGGACGGCGCCTTGGCGGGGCTGCGCCAGGCCGCCCGCGTGCTCGAGCGGATCGGCGAGGATCATCCGTCGCTCGCCGAAGCGCTGGCCGCGATCGACCGCGCGGTGATCGAGGCGTCACTGGCCGAGGATCGACTGATCGAGGCGCAGCGAGAGCTCGCCTATGATCCCCGCGCGCTGGAGGAAGACGAGGCGCGGCTGTTCGAGCTTCGTGGCATGGCGCGGAAGCACCGCGTCCAGCCCGACGATCTCGCCGACCTCACCGAGCAGTTGCGCGGACGGCTCGAGCGCCTGGATGCGGGAGAGGAAGGCATCGGGCGGCTGGAGGCCGCGGTCGCCACCGCCCGCGCCGCCTATGACAAGGCGGCCGCTCATGTGTCCAAGGCGCGGCTCGCCGCCGCCGAACGGCTCGATCAATCGGTGAAGACCGAGCTTGCGCCGCTCAAGCTCGACGCCGCGCGCTTCCGTACCACCGTCGTCCCGGTCGACGAGTCCGGCTGGTCGGCCGCGGGCAAGGACCGCGTCGAGTTCGAGATCTCGACCAATCCCGGCGCGCCCTTCGCCCCGCTGATGAAGATCGCGAGCGGCGGCGAATTGTCGCGCTTCATCCTCGCGCTCAAGGTCGCGCTGGCGGAGGAAGGCGGGGCGACGACGATGATCTTCGACGAGATCGATCGCGGCGTCGGTGGCGCGGTCGCCTCGGCGATCGGCGATCGGCTCCATCGGCTCGCCGGACGGACGCAGTTGCTCGTCGTCACGCACAGCCCGCAGGTCGCGGCGCGCGGCGCGGCGCACCTGCTGATCGCCAAGAGCCATGACGGCACCGTGACCCGAACCGGTGTCCGGCGCCTGGGCGAGGGCGAGCGTCGGGAAGAGATTGCCCGAATGCTGTCGGGCGCGTCGATCACCGACGAGGCGCGCGCGCAGGCCGACCGGCTGCTGGAAAGCCGGTGATCGCCCGCAGAAATCGATTTTATATCTGATACGAACCTGTTAGGCTCTGCGGACTCATGTATCCCACTGCCTATTTGTCGGATGTACCGGATGCTCGCCAAACTGACCAATGCTGCGCCGCAAGACGACGCCGAGGCGAAGGCTGAATTGATGGCGCGGCTGGTGGCCTGTCTTGCTTTGGCGGACGAACTCGATCTTGCCATGGTCGCCATCCATATTGAACAGGCGCGTACCTGGCTTATCGATCACGGGGCCGATGCGTCGCCGGAACTCACGTCGCTTGGCGCCGCCGCATCCGACGTGCTGAACTAAACATCTGGAATCGTGGCGTAGATCGCCGCATCAGGATGAGCGTGGCGCATCTTGATCCTGGTGCGGCCACTGGACTAGCACGGACGCCGTGACCGCCCAGCCCCCCCTGCCCGAAACCGATCTCGAAGCCGCGGCCGAACTGGACCGCCTGGCGCGGGAGATCGCCCATCATAATCGCCTTTATCATACCGAAGACGCGCCCGAGATTTCGGACGCCGATTATGACGCGCTGGTCCGTCACAATCGGGCGATCGAATCGGCCTTTCCCCATCTCGTCCGCGCCGATTCGCCCAGCACGAAGGTCGGCGCCGCCCCCGCCGCGCATCTGGCCAAGGTCCCCCATGCGCGACCGATGACGAGCCTCGACAATGCCTTTTCCGACGAGGAGGTCGAGGAGTTCGTCGCCCGTGTCCGCCGCTATCTGAAGCTGCCCGACGACGAACCCGTGACGTTGACCGCCGAGCCCAAGATCGACGGCCTGTCCTGTTCGCTGCGCTATATCGACGGTGTGCTGGTCCAGGCACTGACGCGCGGCGACGGCGCGATCGGCGAGGACGTGACCGAGAATGTCCGCACGATCGGCGACGTGCCCAAGACGCTTCCCGCCCCCGCGCCCGCCGTCTTCGAGGTGCGTGGCGAAGTCTATATGAGCAAGGTCGACTTCGCCCGGCTCAACGCCCGACTGGCACAGGAGGCGGCGGAGACCAACAGGGAGGCGCGGCAGTTCGCCAATCCGCGCAACGCCGCCGCCGGTTCGCTGCGCCAGAAGAATCCCGCAATCACCGCCAGCCGCCCGTTACGCTTCCTCGCGCATGGCTGGGGGGAGGCGAGTGCGGTGCCGGTCGAGACCCAGTTCGACATGGTCGAGACCTGGCGACGCTGGGGCTTTCCGATCGCCGACGCCTTCGCCCGCGTGCCCGACGCGGCCGCCGCGCTGTCCATCTATCGCACGATCGAGGCGCAGCGCGCCGACCTGCCCTTCGATATCGACGGCGTGGTCTACAAGGTCGATCGGCTCGACTGGCAGGCGCGGCTGGGCATCGTCGGCCGGACGCCGCGCTGGGCGATCGCGCACAAATTCCCCGCCGAGCGGGCGCAGACCACATTGGAGAAGATCGACATCCAGGTCGGCCGCACCGGCGCGCTCACCCCCGTGGCGCGGCTGGAGCCGGTGACGGTGGGCGGTGTCGTCGTGACGAACGCGACGCTGCACAACGCCGATGAGATCGAACGGCTGGGCGTCCGCCCGGGTGACAGGGTCGTCCTGCAACGCGCGGGCGACGTCATTCCGCAGATCGTCGAGAATCTGACTCGCGACGTCGATCGCGCGCCGTTCGCCTTTCCCGACCATTGCCCCGAATGCGGCAGCCTCGCGACCCGCGAGGAGGGCGAAGTCGTCATCCGCTGCACCGGCGGCCTGATCTGCCCGGCGCAGCGGGTCGAACGGCTGATCCATTTCGTGTCGCGCCATGCTTTCGACATTACGGGGCTCGGCCTCGTCCGGATCGAGGAATTCTTCCGCGACGGCCTGATCGCCTCGCCCGCCGACATCTTCCGCCTTCACCAGCATCGCGACGCGCTGATCCAGCGCGAGCGCATGTCCGAGCTGGTCGTCGACAAGCTGCTCGCCGCGATCGATGCCCGGCGGGAGATTGCGCTCGACCGCTTCCTCTTCGCGCTCGGCATCCGCCACGTCGGGGAGATCACCGCCCGCGACCTCGCCCGCCGCTTCGTATCGATGTCGGGTTTCCGCGCGATGATCGACCAGGCGCTGGCAGTCCGCGCCGAAACCGTGCCCGTGCTCGGCGAGCCCGACCGCAAGTTCGAATTGCGCCGTCAGCGCGCGGTCGTCGCGGCGATCGACACCGCGCAAATCGGTCCCGAGGTCGCCGACGCCCTGCTCGACTTCTTTGCCGAGGCCCATAATCGCGACGTCGTCGATGACCTCCTGCGCGAGGTCACGCCGCAGGACGTGATCCACCAGACCCGCGAATCGGAGGTGACCGGCAAGACCCTGGTCTTCACCGGCACGCTCGAAACCCTGTCGCGCGACGAGGCCAAGGCGCAGGCGGAGGCGCTGGGCGCGCGCGTCTCTGGTTCGGTGTCCGCCAAGACCGATCTGGTCATTGCGGGGCCCGGTGCGGGATCGAAGCTGAAAAAGGCGCAGGATCTGAACATCCCGGTCATCGACGAGGCGGCGTGGAACGCCCTGGTCGCGGGCCACTGATCTCCAAGCCGGCGGGTGTCGTCGGCATGACGCCGCCGTTACCCGCCACCGGAAACGCCCCGGACTCCCCCCGGCCGTCGACGGTCGGCCGCCGCACGCGGATTCTCCAGATTATGGATGAATTCTAGGAGGATAGGTCCGTTGCCATCCTCCCGACCGTTGCCAAGATGCAACGCCCGCGAACCGAGTGACCGCCCCCCTGTCGCAAGCGCGAGCTTTGTAACATAATGGCAATGTTCGGAGCGCAGGGGCAGGCATAACCGAGCCGGAGAACACGGCCGGACGCGCCGCTTCGCGCGCGAAAAGGGGAATTTTGATCTATGCGTAATACGCTTTTCCTGGGCGCGGCCGTCGTCGCGCTCGCCATTCCGGCGGCGGTAGCCGCACAGGAAACGACCGCGACCATCCGTGGTTCGGTCACTGCGGGCGGCGCGGCTGTGCCCGGCGCGCAGGTGACGATCATCAATGTGCCGACCAACACGCGCACCGTGACCCAGTCGGGTGCCGACGGCACGTTCACGCAGACCGGCCTGCAGGCCGGTGGCCCGTACACGGTCGAGGTTACGAGCCCCCAGGGCAACAAGACGGTCACCGACGTCTACACTGTCGTGCAGCAGGCCTATACCCTGCCGATCGACCTGAGCCCGGCCGCTGGCGCCGATGCGGGCGCGGGCGCGACTGGCGATATCGTCGTCACCGCCTCGGCAATCCGTGGCGCCGGTGTGACCTCGGACGGACCGCAGACCGTCCTCACCCAGGCCGACATCCAGAAGGTGGCGTCGGTCAACCGCGACATCCGTGACATCGAACGTCGCGATCCGTTCGCCACGATCGATCTCGGCAACCAGGGCGATCGCGGCGGCGCGGTCAGCTTCGCGGGCGTCAATCCGCGCTTCAACCGCTTCACGATCAACGGCGTCACCGTCGGCGACAGCTTCGGCCTGAACCAGGATGCGAGCCCGACCAATCGCGGCCCCGTCCCCTTCGACGCGATTTCGCAGGTCTCGGTCTCGATCGCGCCCTATGACTTCCGCCAGTCGGGTTTCCAGGGCGGCGCGATCGACACCGTCCTCCTGTCGGGCACCAACCAGTTCCACGGCACCGGCTTCTATTCGCAGAATACCGATGGCCTGACCGGCGATCGGATTGGCAGCACAACGCTGAACACCGCCAAGTTCAAGTCGGAGACTTATGGCGCTACGCTTCGTGGCCCGATCATCCCCGACACGCTGTTCTTCATGGTCTCGGGCGAGCGGAACACCGATCCGCGTCCGTTCGGCACCGTCATTCAGTCCTACAGCAATCCGGCAGCCGTCACCCAGGCGGTTACCGACGTCCTGAACATCGCCAACGCCAAGAACCTGGGCGACGCGGCAGGCGGCATCCTGGGGCTCAATCCCCGCAAGGACGAAAAAATCACCGGTCGGATCGACTGGAACGTCACGACGGGTCAGCGCCTGTCGCTGTCGTACATCAACTCGTACGACTCGCTGGTCAGCCAGAACAACACGTCGCTTTCGGCGAACGCTCCGACCTATGGCCTGAGCTCCAACGCCTATGCGCTCACCGAATTGCTGCGGGCCGGTATCGTCCAGTTGAATTCGGACTGGACCGACAACTTCTCGACCGAGGCGCGCGCGCTTTACAAATGGTATCGTCGCGGTCAGGAGCCGCTTCAGGGCCGCAGCATCGGTCAGATTTCGGTGTGCGATGACGCAACGTCGCAGGGCAACACGGCTTCGACCCTCACGGGCTGCAGCAACGCGGTCCCGCGCATCAGCTTCGGCCCCGACAACAGCCGTCAGACGAACCAGCTGTTCACCGACACCTGGGGTGGTCAGTTGGTCGGCCGCTACACGGCAGGCCGCCATCAGGTGCAGGCGCTGATCGACGTCGCGCAGAACCGCACGTTCAACAACTTCGTGCAGAACAGCCTCGGCTCCTATTATTTCGACTCGCTGGCGGACTTCAGCGCCGGTAACGCCAACCAGCTGATCTTTGCGGCCCCGATTGCGGGTGTCAGCCCGGCTGCCGACTTCCGCTACACCACGATCTCGCTCGGTCTGCAGGACGAATGGCAGGTCACCGACGCGCTGACGCTGACCTATGGCGCACGCTACACCATGTACGCCATGGGCGAGCGGCCGGTTTACAACCAGTTCTTCAACCAGCGTTACGGCTTCCCGAACACCAACACCTATAACGGCCTCGATCAGTTCGAGCCGCGTATCAGCTTCGACTGGAAGCCCGCCGACATCCTCGGCGGCGGCCTTAAGGTTCGCGGCGGCGCGGGCATCTTCGGTGGCGGCCTGCCCGACATCTTCATGTCGAACAGCTTCTCGAACACCATCACGACCAGCGCCATCACGATCACGCGCGCGGGCCAGGGCCTCAACAGCTGCACGGGCGGTATCCCCGACGCGATCTGTCAGGCCGCGCTGAACAACGTCACCGGCAACGTCCCGGCCGCCGTTGCGCAGTATGCCGCCAACACGACCAATCCGACGAACCTGTCGCGCACCAACACCGGCGCGCTGGCACCCAACTTCCACCTGCCGCGCTCGCTGAAGGCGACGCTGTCGGCGGATTATTCGCTCTTCGGCGTGAACTTCGGTGCGGACTATCTGTACACCAAGAACGTCGATGGCGTGATCTTCACCGATCTGCGCGCGATCCCGAACGGCGTCATGCCGGATGGCCGCGCCCGCTATGGCAGCGCGACCGTCTTCGCCGATCCGAACTACGATATCCTGGCCACCAACAGCTCGCTGGGCTACAGCCATGTCATCGTCGCCCGGTTCGACAAGGAATTCGACTGGGGTCTGCAGTTCGGCGCCAGCTTCACGCGTCAGTGGGTGAAGGACGTCGGCAACGCCACGTCGTCGACGATCAACTCGAACTACCGCAACCAGTTCTTCGGCCCGGACTCGAACAACCCGGCCTATGGAACCTCGGCCGACCAGATCAAGTGGCAGTTCAAGTACAGCGTCGGCTATGATCACGCCTTCTTCGGCGACTACAAGACGCGCATCCAGCTGTTCGGCGAGACGCGTGCGGGCCGCGCCTATAGCTACACGATGTTCGACAACTCGAACAACGTGCGTTCGCCCGTGTTCGGCACGGTCCTGACGGGCAACAACAGCACCAACCTGCTGTACGTCCCGACCGGCCTGAACGACCCACGCGTAAGCTATGGTGACGGCACCGGCACGACGGGCCTGACCGCAGCGCAGACGGCGCAGGCGCTCGACTCCTACATCAACGCCAACCCGGACCTGGCGAAGTACCGTGGCATGATCGTGCCCAAGAACACCGGTCGCAACCGCGCCTTCACCCGGATCGATCTGCATCTCGAGCAGGAAATCCCGACCTTCATCGGTCGTTCGCGCATCTCGGTCTTTGCCGACATCAACAACCTGCCCAACCTGATCAACAAGGATTGGGGTGGCCTGCGCCAGCTCGGCTTCCCCTATGGCGCGGCTCCGATCACTGTGCAGTGCCTGACCACGGCGGGCAATGCGAACAACGCCGGGACGGTGGCGACCACGACGGCACAGCCTTGCCTCCAGTATCGCTACTCGTCGTTTACCAATCCGAACACCCAGGCGCTGAGCTTCAACCAGTCGCTCTACCAAATCCGCATCGGCGCGCGCTTCAGCTTCTAAGCCGAGGCGTCCGCTCGCCGGACATTCGGGGCCGCCCCTCCTTCGGGAAGGGCGGCCCTTCTTTTTTGCCCTTCGCCCGCAGCCGGTGTAGATGTCGCCCGGCCATGGCCACCCATTCGCCCGTCGCGCCCTATGTCGCGCCATCCTCCGCGACCGATCATCTGTCGGTGCGACCGTTTTTCGAGAACAAGGCGCGTGCCTTCTGGATCCTGCAGGCGGTCGGCTGGTCCGGCTATCTGGTCCAGCGCTCGGTGGTCGGCATCTCCAACGGCTTCTCGCTGGAGAAGATCATCCCGGTGATCATCGAAGCGATCCTGGGCTATTGCATCACGCTGCTGCTCTCGACTCTCTATGGCTATTACCGGCGACTGCCGCGCATCATGGGGGTGTTCCTGACGCTGGCGACGCTGGCGGCGGCGACCTTTCTCTATGCCGCGCTCAACGCCTTCTCCTTCTCGTTCATCACCACCACCCAGCCGGGCGTGACGGTCAGCCTGCTGATCGGCAACCTCTTCATCACCTTCAACGTGCTGGCGGGCTGGTCGGCGCTCTATTTCGCGATCAACTATTATCTGATCGTCGAGAGCCAGATCGACGAGATGCGCGCGCTGGAGCTACAGGCATCGACCGCGCAGCTCGCGATGTTGCGCTATCAGCTCAACCCGCATTTCCTGTTCAACACGCTCAACTCCATCTCGACGTTGGTGCTGCTCAAGCAGACCGAACGCGCCAATGCGATGTTAAGCCGACTGTCAGCCTTTCTCCGCTACACGCTGGCGAATGAGCCCACGGCGCATGTGACCGTGGCGCAAGAGGTTGAAACACTGAAACTCTATCTCGAAATTGAGAAGATGCGCTTCGAGGATCGCCTGCGCCCGAGTTTCGAGATCGACCCGCGGGCCGAACGCGCGCGCCTGCCTTCGCTGCTGCTCCAGCCGCTGGTCGAGAACGCTATCAAATACGCCGTCACCCCGCAGGAGGAAGGCGCCGAAATCCGCGTCGACGTGCGGCTGGTCGGGCAACGGGTGCGGATCGCCGTATCCGATACCGGCCCCGGCTTGCACGACATACGGCATTCCTCAAGCGTTTCGACAGGCGTCGGACTGTCCAATATCCGCGAAAGGCTGGCCCAGGCTTATGGCCCGGACCATCGTTTCGAATCCCGCTCCGCGCCCGCTGGAGGATTCTCGGTCGAGATCGAGATCCCCTTCCAGCTTGAGAATGTGAACAGAGAGGCCGCATGACCATCCGTACCATCCTCGTCGACGACGAGCCCCTGGCGATCCAGGGCATGGAGCTTCGGCTCCAGGCGCACGACGACGTCGAGATCATCGAGCGCTGCTCGAACGGGCGCGAGGCGATCCGCGCGATCAAGACGCACAAGCCCGACCTCGTCTTCCTCGATATCCAGATGCCCGGCTTCGACGGTTTCTCGGTGATCCAGGGGCTGATGGAGGTCGAGCCGCCGCTATTCGTCTTCGTCACCGCCTATTCCGACCACGCCCTGCGCGCGTTCGAGGCGCAGGCGGTCGATTATCTGATGAAACCGGTCGAGGAGGCGCGACTTGCCGATACGCTGGACCGCGTCCGGCTCCGCCTGAGCGAGAAGCGCGGCGCGGGCGAGATCGAGAAGCTGAAGGAAGTGCTCGCCGAGCATGCGCCCGAAGCGGTCGCCGATCTGAACGAAGGCGGCGAAGTCGCCTCCAGCCGCTTCGAAAAGCTCATCAACATCAAGGATCGCGGCCAGATCTTCCGGGTCGACGTCGACACGATCGAAATGATCGAGGCGGCGGGCGATTATATGGTCATCAACACCGGCGACAATTCGCTGGTCCTGCGCGAGACGATGAAGGATCTGGAGAAGCGGCTCGATCCCCGCCGGTTCCAGCGGGTGCACCGTTCGACCATCGTGAACCTGGACCTCGTCAAACAGGTCAAGCCGCACACCAATGGCGAATGTTTCCTGCTGCTTGAATCGGGTGCGCAGGTGAAGGTTTCGCGGAGCTACCGCGACGTGGTGGCGCGGTTCGTCCACTGATTTTTCGAAGGTCACGCCCCGCGCCCGGTCGGGTGAGGGGCGTGGCCTTCGACGTCGCTCAGGCCGAGCGAAGTCGAAGCGCACGTCCCGACCTCAGCCAAACGGCCCCTAGCGCAGCCCCAGCATCTTGTGCGTCTGGAGCGTCAATCGCCAGCGCGGACGCTCCATCACCTGCGCGATGCAGGCCTCGCGATTCGCGTCCGCCAGAGGATCGTCCATCGGCTGGAGCAGGTGATTCGCAAAGTCCCAGCCCTCCAATTCCGCCGGATCGATCCCCGCCTGCGGCCAGACCAGCTTGAGCTCGTCCCCCGAACGCTGGACGATCTCGGAGCCGGCCTTGGGACTGATGCAGACCCAGTCGAGTCGCGGATGGGCGGCAAGCGTCCCGTTGCTCTCGATCGCGATGAAGAAGCCCGCCGCGTGCAGCGCGTCGACCAGCGCGTCGTCGACTTGGAGCATCGGCTCGCCCCCGGTCAGCACCACGAAACGCTCCCAGCGCGACTCGCCCCAAAAGCCCTCGACCGCCGCGACCAACGCAGCCGCATCGGCGAAGCGTCCACCGCCCAGCCCGTCGACCCCGACGAAATCGGTGTCGCAAAAGCGGCAGATCGCGCTCGCACGGTCCTGCTCGCGCCCGGACCACAGGTTGCACCCGGCGAAGCGCACGAACACCGCGCGCCGCCCCGCCTGCACGCCCTCGCCCTGGAGCGTCAGGAACATCTCCTTGACCGCGTAGCTCATGTGGTCAGTCCTGCGGCTTGACCGCATAGGCGGTGGGGTCGGCGATACCCGCTTCCTCGAACCCCTTGGAGCGCAGGCGGCAGCTATCGCAGCGCCCGCAATGCAGCCCCTCCGGCGTCGGGTCGTAGCAGGACCAGCTCAGCCCCATATCGACGCCCAGCCGCGTACCCTCGCGCACGATATCGGCCTTGGTCATGTGCTGGAGCGGCGCGCGGATCTTGAAGGGCTGACCCTCGACCCCCGCCTTGGTCGCGATCTCCGCCAGCCCCTCGAAGGCCGCGATGAATTCGGGGCGGCAGTCGGGATAGCCCGAATAGTCGAGCGCGTTGACCCCGATGAACAGGTCGCGCGCGCCCGCCGCCTCGGCCCAGCCCAGCGCCAGGCTGAGGAAAATCGTGTTGCGGGCGGGGACATAGGTCACCGGGATGCCCGGCTGCACACCGTCCTTGGGCACGTCGATATCGGCGGTCAGCGCCGACCCGCCAAAGGCGGACAGGTCGAGCGGCAGGACGATATGCCGCTCCGCCCCCAATGCCTCGGCGACGCGGGCGGCGGCGGCGAGTTCGACCTTGTGCCGTTGATTATAATCCACCGACAGCGCCAGGATGCGATAGCCTGCGGCCTTGGCCGAAGCAGCGGAAATCATCGAGTCCAGCCCGCCCGAAACGAGCACGACCGCCATGGGAGCAGAAGATGTCATGATGGCAGCGACCGCTACGCCCATATTCGCAGCGTTGCAACCCGACGGTCGCGCGGCCCCAGAATCAGAATAGGGGGGTCATAAAAGGCCGGGACCGCGACCGGCCAGTCCCACCGGACGGCGCGGAGTCGCGGTCCCGTACAGGACCTGAACCGGGCATGCTGGCACCCGGCACGAGGGAGTCTCCGCTACTGCAGAGCCGTCGACATAAACCCGGGTTAGTGAAAAACGGGTTAAGTGACGCGCAATTAATTTTTCAATTTCCAGCCCTTGCGCAGCAGGACGTAACACAGGACCGCCATCGCCGCGTCGATCGCCAGCACGACGAAGCCGCCCAGCGTCACCGGCGAATCGGCCAGGCCGAGAAAGCCATAGCGAAAGCCGGAGATGACGTAGAAGAACGGGTTGGCGTGGCTGATCGCGCGGAAGGCGGGGGCGAGGCCATCGACCGAATAGAAGGTGCCCGACAGCAGCGACAGCGGCACGACCACGAAGTTGGTGACCGCCGCCGCATGATCGAACTTCTCCGCCCAGATCGAGGTCAGCACGCCCAGCAGCGCGAGGAAGATCGACCCCAGCAGACCGAACCACAGCACCGCGAAGAAGGCGTGCGGCGTGACGTGCACGCCGGGCCAGATCGCCATCGCGATCCAGACGGTCAGGCCGACCAGCACCGCGCGCGTCACCGCGCCACCGACCAGCGCGGCGAGCAGCTCGGCGGTGGACAGCGGCGGCATCAGATAATCGACGATCGTCCCCTGGATCTTGCCCACCAGCAGCGAGAAGCTGGCATTGGCGAAAGCGTTGTTCATCATCCCCATGACGATCAGGCCCGGCGCGATGAAATCGGCGAACGGCACCTGCATCCCCGCGACCGGCACGGCATGGCGCCCGCCCAATGCGGTGGTGAAAATGATCAGATAGAGGAGCGTCGTGACCGACGGCGCCCATATCGTCTGGAGCTGCACCTTGAAGAACCGGCGCACCTCCTTGATATAGAGGGTTCTGAGGCCGCCCCAGTTGATGTTCCGGATGACGGGCACACCGGGGGCGGCGCGTACCGCCGAGGGAATTTCTCCGATTGGGGGCTGGCTGCTCATCGCCATAGCGCGTAACCGTTGCCGTGGCCGCCCGCAACCCGGTTCAAGGACCGGCCGGTGCGATGACGAAGTAAGGAAAGGTTTCGAATGTCGTGGACCGATGAGCGGATCGATACGCTCAGGACGATGTGGGAAGCGGGTCAGACCGCCAGCCAGATCGCCGAGGCACTGGGCGGGGTCAGCCGCAACGCCGTGATCGGCAAGGCGCACCGTTTGGGGCTTCAGGCCCGTCCGTCGCCGGTGAAGGCGAACGAGCCCGCCGCTGCCGCCCCCGTGGTCGAGGCGCCGGTCGCCGCGCCGCCGCCGCCGCCTGCACCCGAACCGGAGCCCGTCCGCGCGGCACCCAAGGCCGAGGACGAGCCGGAAGCCGAGGCGCCCCCGGTACGCGAGCCGCAGCCGATCCTCCGTTCGGTCGGCCCCGGCGGCTTCGTTCGCCAGTCGCCGGGCGAGCAGCAGCCCCCGCCCTCGCCTGCGCCGCCGCGTCGCCTGGTCCCCGCCAAGCCGAGCGCCGAAATGGCGGGCAAGACCTCGCTGCTCGACCTCAACGATCGAATCTGCAAATGGCCGCTGGGACATCCGGGCGAGCCGGACTTCCACTTTTGCGGCGACAAGGTGAATCCGGGCTTCCCGTACTGCGTCGCGCATTGTGGCCACGCCTATCAGGCGCAGTTGCCCCGCCGCGACCGTCGCCCGCCGCCGCCCCTGCCCTTTGGCGGCCCACGCGTCCGCTGATCGGGGTCAAGAAACGCCCGCCGGTTTTGGGACCGGCGGGCTTTTTCCTTGGCGGTGAACCTTGGCCTTCGACTTCGCCCGGCCTGAACGGGTTCAGGCGGGATCGACATTCAGCTTATTCTCCCCTCTCCCCTCTCCGCTCTACGAGGGGCAAGGGAAGGACAGGCATGGTTGAATGTCGATCGGGCCTAGGCCCCAAGTCAGAACCTCCGTTCGCACTGAGCGACGTCGAAGTGCACGCCCCGCCGCCTGCCACGAGCGAGGGGACGCGCCCTTCCATCAGAACCGGAACGCCGCCGTCGCGCGCAGCGAATGCCACCGGAACTTGTCATCCGACCGCCGGATATCCGTCCCCGCCGTGTTGGGTGCCAGCACGAACGGGTTGGTCGCTGGCGCGGACCCCTGCGTCACGCGGACGCGAGCGTCGTCGTCGCGATACTGGTGATACATATATTCCATGCCGATCGAGAAATTGCGCCCGATCTTCTGCTCGATACCGCCGCCGCCGAGGAAGCCGAACTGGTTGCGCTTGCCGCTCAGCGCGAAGGCATTGGCCGCGTTCGAGGTGGTGAAGCTGCGGTTGATCCGGGCATAGCCGCCGCCGAACGTACCGTAGAACAGCGTGTTGTTCGCCGCATAACCCGCACGACCGCGCACCGAGGCTTCCCAGTCGATGCTGCGCGTGAACGTGTACCAGGCCGGGGTGGTCGAGAAGGCCGAGACGCTGTCGGTGATTTCCGACTTACCGAACTCGCCGACCGCGCCATAGACGATGTTGCCGACCTGATGATCGATGCCGACCCGGCCATAATAGGCGATGCCGTCCTTGTCGTTATCGCATCCGGTCGCGGCATTCTGCGGCGACAGCACGCTACGCGCGCGGCCGTTGCAGAAGCCCGGCGAGAAGGCGTTGGCGCCGGTCGAGGTCGTCACGACGTCGCCGAAATTGCCGTCAAGATTGCGGTCGAACAGCATCCGCGAGCCAATATCGTTGCCCTGCACGTCATAGCCGAAGCTGCCGCCGACATAGACGCCCGAGAACGGCGCCGCGTCCTCGCCCGCATAGCTGCCGTCCTGCGCCATCGCAGGCGCGGCGATGAGCGCCGAGGCCAGCGCCCCCGCCATCCAGAATTTCATCATGATCACTCCCGTACCTTTGGCGTACCCTTGGCATAAAGGTGCACGCGGAACGGATGGCCCCGCCGGAATATCCCATGTTAGCCGTCCGGCAAACTTTTGTCGCAATCGCAAGGACTCACGCCAGCGCTGGCGTGACGCCCGCACAGCCCCTATAGTTCCCGTTATGTCCAATGACCTGTTCGCGGGCGGTGCCCGTCCCCAGCCCGCCTATGACGCCTCCTCGATCGAGGTGCTGGAGGGGCTGGAGCCCGTGCGTCGCCGTCCGGGCATGTATATCGGCGGCACCGACGAGCGCGCGCTTCACCACCTCGCCGCCGAAGTGCTCGACAATGCGATGGACGAGGCCGTCGCGGGCCACGCCACCCGGATCGAGGTCAAGCTGGAGCCGGGCAACCGCCTGACCATCGTCGACAATGGCCGAGGCATTCCCGTCGACCCGCATCCCAAGTTTCCCGACAAGTCGGCGCTGGAGGTCATCCTCTCGACGCTCCACTCGGGCGGCAAGTTCACCGGCAAGGCCTATGCGACCAGCGGCGGCCTGCACGGCGTCGGCGTGTCGGTGGTCAACGCGCTATCGTCGGACACGGTGGTCGAGGTCGCGCGCGAACGCATCCTGTACCGCCAGCGCTTCTCGCGCGGCGCGACGCTGGGACCGCTGGAGACGGTGGGCGCGGCCCCCAACCGGCGCGGGACGAGCGTGGCCTTCACCCCCGATACCGAGATTTTCGGGCCCGAACTGAACTTCAAGCCCGCGCGGCTGCACAAGCTGGTCCGCTCCAAGGCCTATCTGTTCGCGGGCGTCGAGATTCGCTGGCACTGCGCGCCCGACCTCATCACCGACGACACGCCTGCGGAGGCGGTGTTCCAGTTCCCCGGCGGCCTTGCCGACCATCTGAAGGAACAGATTGGCGGCCGCGAATGCGCCACCGCCGATTTCTTCTCGGGCAATCAGGACTTTCCCGCCGAACAGGGGCGCGTCGAATGGGCGGTCGCCTGGCCGCTGTGGAGCGACGGCAGCTATAGCTGGTATTGCAACACCATCCCGACCCCGGATGGCGGCACGCACGAACAGGGCCTGCGCCAGGCGCTGGTGCGCGGGCTTCGAGCCTTTGGCGAACTGGTGAACCAGAAAAAGGCCAAGGACATTACCGCCGACGATGTCATGGTCGGCTCCGAACTGATGCTCTCGGTCTTCATCCGCGAGCCGCAATTCCAGAGCCAGACCAAGGACCGCCTCACCAGCCCCGAGGCGGCCGGGCTGGTCGAAAAGGCGGTGCGCGACCATTTCGACCATTATCTCTCCGCCAACATGGATCGCGGCAAGGCATTGCTCGGCTATGTCCTCGACCGGATGGACGAGCGCCTTCGCCGCAAGGCCGAGCGCGAGGTCAAGCGCAAGACCGCGACCTCGGCCCGCAAGCTGCGCCTGCCCGGCAAGCTGACCGACTGTTCGGCGGACAGCCCCGAGGGCACCGAGCTGTTCATCGTCGAGGGCGACTCGGCGGGCGGCTCGGCGAAGCAGGCGCGCGACCGCAAGACGCAGGCGATCCTGCCGATCCGCGGCAAGATCCTGAACGTCGCCTCCGCCACCTCGACCAAGATCCTGCAGAATCAGGAGATCGCCGACCTGACGCTGGCGATGGGCTGCGGCACGCGCAAGGATTGCGACCCGACCCAGCTACGTTACGAAAAGATCGTCATCATGACCGACGCCGATGTCGATGGCGCGCATATCGCCACGCTGCTGATGACCTTCTTCTTTCAGGAGATGCCCGATCTGGTGCGGCGCGGACACCTCTACCTCGCGCAGCCGCCGCTCTATCGCCTGACGGTCGGCGCCAAGTCGCTCTACGCGCGCGACGACGCCCACCGCGCCGAGCTGGAACGCACCGCGTTCAAGGGCAAGAAGGTCGACGTCGCGCGCTTCAAGGGCTTGGGCGAGATGAACCCCGGCCAGCTGCGCGAAACGACAATGGACCCGGCGACGCGCAGCCTGATCCGCATCACCCTGCCCCAGGAATATGAGGAACGCGCGGGCGTGAAGGATCTGGTCGACCGGCTGATGGGCAACAATCCGGCCCACCGCTTCGCCTTCATTCAGGAAAATGCCGCGCGGCTGGATGAAGAGGTGATCGACGCCTGACGCAGGTGTCTGCTTTTACAATTGCTTACTTGCCATGACACGCGCTTCATGGCCTTTATGTCATTCCCATCCGGCGTCACTCAGCCGTTTCGGCCCTGATCGGTCGGGCGGCAAGAAGGAGGCCTGCCCATGCTTATCCTCGCCTTGTTGCTGCAAGCCCAGGTTCGACCGGAGCCGGTCGCGCCCGCGCTGACCCAACCCCGCAATCCGCCAGTACCGGTCGAATCGATCTTTCGCGGTGACGACCCCAATCTGGAAGCGGCCAAGGCGCAGAGTTCCATCGTGGTGATGGGCCAGCGATCGAAACGGCTGAAGCAGGATCTGGACGCCTGTATCGCACAGCATTGCCCGCCCCAGCGCGACATCAACCTGTCGCTCGCCTATGCCGAGACGCAGCTGGTCATGGGCGACTATCATGGCGGTCGCGAGACGATGCTCGCCGCGCGCAAACGCAATGCGCGCTATGCCGCCGAACTGCCGATCGACGTCGCCGACTTGCACCGGGCGACCGGGCTGTTCGCCAATCTCACCGGCCATCCCAATCAGAACAAGACCAGCGCGATCGATGCCATCGATGCCCTGAAGAGCGGCCTGCCGCATGCCGACACGCGCGTCTACACGCAGCGGCTGGAGATCGGCGATGCCATGCGACGCGAGGGCAAGATCGACATGGCGCTGTCGCAATATGAAAAGGTCGCGCATCAGGGGCGAGAGGCCGGGCTGCCCGAGATTGAGGGCATGGCGATGTTCCGCTCCGCCGTCTTGCTCGGGGCGTTGGCATACGCATTGCCGCGCTTTACCCGTCCGGCACAGGAGGAAGCCAAGGCGATCCTCGCCAACACTTCGCCAGCCTTCCTGCCCTTCCGCAACGGCGTCCGAATGTTGCAGGCCCGGCTGGAACCGGCGTCGCGACGCCCTGCGGCGATCGAGGCGGCGCTCGCGGGCATGGAACCCGACGACAATCCGCAACCGATGCTGCTGTTTGCGCCGCCCCTCAAGACCGAGAATATGGGCTTTGGCGCCGCCCAGCGCACGGCCGATCCGCTCTGGGCGGATGTCAGCTTCTTCATCGCGCCCGATGGAAAGGTCTCCGACGTCTCAATCGTCCAGCAGACCGACGGACTGAGCCTGAAATGGCTCGCGCTCGTCACCAAGCAGGTCCAGGAACGACGCTACGCGCCGCAGCGTCGCACGCGCGACCTGCCCCGGCTGGAGCGTTATTCCTTCATCGCCGATACCCAGACGGAGACCCGGTCCCGCATACGCACCAACAGCGCCGGGCTGCGTATCGAGGTGACCGACCTGTCACCGGTGCCCCGGCCATCCGCGGCCGCCCCGGCCACGCCGTCATAGCCGCTCTCCCCGCCGCTGCGATGCGTTGACGCCACCGCGCAATAGACCCTATGATCGGTATCGGGCGGCCCTTCGAGCCGCCCTTTGCTGTTTGAAGGAGACACCCCGTGACCATCACCGCCCTGATGCCCGTCTACCCACGGTGCGGGGTGCGTCCGGTCCGAGGCGAGGGCGTCTATCTCTATGGCGAGAACGACGAGCAGTATCTGGACTTCGCCGCCGGGATCGCGGTGAACGCGCTGGGCCATGGCCACCCCAAGCTGGTCGAGGCGATCGCCAGGCAGGCGGCCACCCTGATGCACGTGTCGAACCTGTATGGCAGCCCGCAGGGTGAGCATTTCGCGCAGCGGCTGGTCGATTCGACCTTTGCCGACACGGTGTTCTTCACCAATTCAGGCGCAGAGGCGGTCGAATGCGCGATCAAGACCGCGCGCCGCTATCACTTCGCCAACGGCAATCCGCAGCGCCACACGCTCATCACGTTCAACAACGCCTTTCACGGCCGGACGCTGGGCGCAATCTCGGCGACCAACCAGCCCAAGATGCGCGACGGGTTCGAACCGCTGCTGCCCGGCTTCGCCTACGCGCCGTTCGACGATCTGGCGGCGGCGCTGGCGCTGATCGACGAGAACACCGCCGGTTTCCTGGTCGAGCCGATCCAGGGCGAAGGCGGCCTGCGTCCTGCCAGCATGGAATTCCTGCAAGGGCTGCGCCGCGCGTGCGACGAGCATGGTCTGTTGCTGGTGCTGGACGAGGTGCAGTGCGGTTACGGTCGTACCGGCAAGTTCTTCGCGCATGAGCTGTACGGCGTGACGCCCGACATCATGGCCTCCGCCAAGGGTATCGGCGGCGGCTTCCCGCTGGGCGCGTGCCTGGCGACCGAGGAAGCGGCCAAGGGCATGGTCATCGGCACGCACGGCTCGACCTATGGCGGCAACCCGCTCGCCATGGCCGCCGGTGAAGCGGTGCTCGACGTGATGCAGGAGCCTGGCTTCCTCGAGCATGTCGAGGCGATGGGCAAGCGTCTGCGCTCCACGCTCGAGCAGATGATCCCGAACTTCGACCATCTGTTCGAGGAAGTGCGTGGCCACGGCCTGATGCAGGGCCTGAAGATGAAGAGCGACAGCCGCCGTTTCGTCGCGCATTGCCGCGACAATCACGGGCTGCTGCTGGTCGCGGCGGGCGAGAACGTCATCCGTATCCTGCCGCCGCTGACCATCGACGAAAGCCACATCACCGAGTTCGCGACGAAGCTGTCGGACGCCGCGCGCGTCTACGTCCCCGCCGCCGACGACTGATGATCCCTGCCACCCCGGCGGCCCATGACCGCCGGGGGACGGAGTACCGACCCATGACGATCCGCCACTTCCTGAACCTCGCCGACGCCGGTCCCGAGGGTGTCACCGCCATTCTGAACGACGCGCAGGCTCGCAAGGCCGCGCGCGCCGGTTTCCCCAACGGCCGCGTCGACGCGGACGCGCCGCTCGCCGGGCACACGCTGGCCATGGTGTTCGAGAAGAACTCGACCCGCACCCGCGTCAGCTTCGACATGGCGATCCGCCAGCTTGGCGGCACCTCGATCGGGCTTGATGCGGGTACGATGCAGCTCGGGCGCGGCGAGACCATCGCCGACACCGCGCGCATCCTGTCGGGCTATACCGACGCGATCATGATCCGCACCGACGACCATGCCAAGGTCGAGCAAATGGCGCATTACGCGACCGTGCCGGTCATCAACGGCCTGACCGACCTGTCGCACCCGTGCCAGATCATGGCCGACCTGCTGACCGTGATCGAGGCGGGCAAGACCCTGTCCGGCCTGAAGGTCGCCTGGCTGGGCGACGGCAACAACGTGCTGCACTCGATCGTCGAGGCGGGCGGGCTGCTCGGCTTCGACGTGGTCGCCGCCTGCCCGGACGGCTACCATCCCGAGCCGGGCACGCTGGAACTCGGCAATGGCCGCGCGACCTGCACCACGGATCCGCGTGCGGCGGTCGAGGGTGCGGACATCGTCGTCACCGACACCTGGATCTCGATGGGCCAGGCCCATGCCGAGGAAAAGCTGGCCGCGATGATGCCGTTCCAGGTCAATGCCGACCTCATGGCGTTGGCCAAGCCCGACGCGAAGTTCCTCCACTGCCTGCCCGCGCACCGCGAGGAAGAGGTGACGGGCGACGTGATCGACGGGCCGCAGTCGCTGATCTGGCCGGAGGCGGAGAACCGGCTCCATGCGCAGAAATCGGTGCTGCGCTGGTGCTTCGGCCAGGTCGGTTGATCGCAGGCCGCGCCATCCTATCTAGGGAAAGGCCGGCGGGTTCGTCGGCCTTTTCCATTTCCCCGCCAGACCGGCACCATATCGCCCGGCCGCCATCCGGAGCGTAAAGGCACGAGCATGACCGACATCACCCTGCCCGAACTCGACCGCGCGATCGGCTTCACCATTCCGCAGCAGCATGCGCGCGGACGTCTGGTGCGCCTCGGGCCCGTGCTGGACGAGATCCTGATGGCACATGCCTATCCCCCCGCGATCGAACGGTTGCTGGCCGAGGCGCTGACGCTGACCGCGCTGATCGGCACCACGCTGAAGGACGCGGACGGCCAGCTGACCATCCAGACGCGCAGCGATACGGGCGTGATCCAGTTGCTGGTCTGCGACTATCGCGGCGGCGAGCTGCGCGGCTATGTCCAGTTCGACGCCGACAAGCTCGCCGAACTGCCCGCCGATCCGACGCTGTTCGCGCTGTTCGGCCAGGGCTATCTGGCGATCACCTTCGACCTGGCGGTGACCGGCGAGCGCTATCAGGGTATCGTGCCGATCGACGGCGAGACGCTGTCGGCGGCGGCGGAGAGCTATTTCACCCAGTCGGAGCAGATCCCGAGCCTGTTGCGCGTCGGGATCAGCAAGGGCCCCGACGGGCGTACCGTCGCGGGCGGCCTGTTCCTCCAGCATCTGCCGGAGGGCGAGGAAGGCCGCGAGCGGTTGCACGTCAAGCTCGACCATCCCGAATGGGAGCATGTCCAGGCGCTTGGCCAGACGATGGAAGTCGAGGAACTCGCCGACGCCGCGCTGCCGCTGGAGACATTGGTGTGGCGCCTGTTCAACGAGGAACAGGATGTCCGCGTCACCCAGGCTCCGGCGATCGTGCGCGGCTGCCGCTGTTCGGCGGACTATATCGCGAGCGTCATCACCAAGTTCTCCGTCGAGGAGCGCCGCGACATGGCGGACGCCGACGGGCTGATTCAGGTGGATTGCGCGTTTTGCGCCAAGAAGTTCCCGGTTCGCTACGACGCCGAAGCGGCGGCCTGACCCCTTTTATTCCTCCCCAAGCTCGGCTTGGGGAGGGGGACCATGCGCAGCATGGTGGAGGGGCATTCCCCTGCGACAAACCCCGCACCTTGCGAAGGCACCCCGCCCCTCCACCACCAGCCCGCGGCTGGCGGTCCCCCTCCCCATTGGAGATGGGGAGGATTTACGGCGCAGCGGCCCGGGCGCCGGTTGCGGCGTCGATGGGATGTGAGAGGCCCTACCGCGCTCTCTCGTTAGCGCCTCACGCCACGTCACCATGGGCGACGTGGCAACCAGGCGTGGCCTTCGGGTTGGCGGAGGGGTTAGCCCCCCAAAGCCTCGACCAGCGACTTGACCTTCTGCTGGCGCCATTGCGGCAGCGGTGCGACCAGCCAGTATCCCATGCGGGACGGGACCGCCTCGCCGGTGGCCGTCACCCGCCCCTCCGCAAGATCGCGTTCGGCGAGCAGTTGCGGCACGACCGCGCGGCCAAGCCCCGCCGCGACCGCGTCGATCGCAAGGCCCGCATCGGTGACCCGGACCAGCGGCGTGCCCTCCTCCGGCGCGCCGGGCCAGGCGATCAGCGGCGCATCGGCGGGGCCAATGGGGATCATCCCGTCGGACTCGATCGCCTCGCCCTCCAGCCCGCCGGGCCCGTCGCCCCAGCGGATGGCGAGGTCCAGATTGGCCTCGGTGAAATCCAGCCCCTCATCCGATGCGATCAGCGAGAAGCGCAAATCGGGATCGCTCGCGGCGATCGCGGCGAGGCGCGGCATCAGCCATTTCTCGGTCACGTCGCGCGGCGCGGCGATGGTCAGCGACTTGGACGACTGGCCCGCCTGCATCGCGCGCACGGCATCCTCGAACTGCAGGAAACCGGCGCGCAGCGGCGCGAGGCCAGCTTCCGCCTCGGGCGTCAGCTCCAGGCCGCGTGTCGTGCGGCGGAACAGGACGACGCCCAGCGTATCCTCCAGCGCGCGGATCTGCTGCCCCACCGCCGCCGGGGTAACCGCCAGTTCGTCGGCGGCGCGGGTGAAGCTGAGGTGGCGCGCCGCGGCGTCGAGCACGCGCAAGCCGTTGAGCGGGAGATGCGTCCGCTTCACGATTCCACCGCCGGGGCGATCAGCGCGAAATGGGGAATGGCCGCGTCGAAGGTCACGCCGTCCGCACCCACCATGCGATAGCTGCCCTGCATCGCGCCGCTGGTCGTCGCCAGCGGACAGCCCGAGACATAGTCATAGGAGGCGCCCGGCTGGATCACCGGCTGTTCGCCGACCACGCCCTCGCCCTCGACCGAATGGCGCGCGCCGCGTCCGTCGGTGATGATCCAGCGGCGGGTGAGCAGTTGCACCGCCTGGTCGCCCTCATTCTCGATGCGGATATGATAGGCCCAGAACCAGCGCCCCCGCTCCGGCTCGGACTGCTCGGGCAGATAACTGACCGACACGCGGACCGTCACCGGCCCGCTGGTCAACGCGTGGGGGAAGAGCGCCTTCACAGACCCACGGCGCTGAGCGCCTGGCCGAGATCGTCGATCAGGTCGTCCGCATCCTCCAGCCCGACATTGAGGCGAAGCATCCCCTCGCCGATCCCCATCTCGATCCGCTTTTCCTCGGCGACACCGGCATGGGTGGTCGAGGCGGGATGGGTCATCAGCGAGCGCGAGTCGCCGATATTGTTCGAAATGTCGATCAGCTCCAGCGCATCGAGCAGCCCATGCGCCTGTTGCCGCCCGCCATCGAGTTCGAGCGCGAAGATGCTGCCCGCCGCCTTCATCTGGCGCATGGCGAGTTCATGCTGCGGATGGCTGGGCAGACCGGGGCACAGCACGCGCGGCACGCGGGTTTCGAGAAACCTTGCGACCTTGATCGCCGACTCCGACTGGCGATGGATACGCAGGTCCAGCGTCTCCAGCCCCTTCAGCACCACCCAGGCGTTGAACGCCGACAGCGTCGGCCCGGTGTTGCGGGTGAAGGGCAGCAGGGTGTTGGTGATGAAGTCCTCGGTCCCGCACACCGCACCCGCCAGCACGCGCCCCTGCCCGTCCATCATCTTGGTCGCGGAATAGGCGGTCACGTCCGCGCCGAAGTCCATCGGCCGCTGGAGCGCGGGCGTCGCGAAGGCATTGTCGACGACCGTGGTGATGCCGCGCTCGCGTGCGATGGCGCAGATCGCCTCCAGATCGGCGACGTCCATCGTCGGGTTGGCGGGCGTCTCGAAGAAGAAGACCTTGGTCTCTGGGCGGACCGCGTCGAGGAACGCCTGCGGGTCGCGCGCATCGACCACGGTGGTCGCGATGCCGAACTTGGGCAGCAGCGTGTCGGTCAGCCACCGGCACGATCCGAAGGCCGCACGCCCGCCGACCAGATGGTCGCCCGCCTGCAACTGGCAGAGCAGCACCGCCGTCATCGCCGCCATGCCCGACGCCATGGTCCGGCACGCCTCGGCCCCTTCGAGGAGCGCGATACGCTGTTCCAGCATCTCGACGGTCGGGTTCTGCAGGCGGGAATAGGTCATCCCGTCCTGCTCGCCCGCGAACCGCGCCGCGGCATCGCCCGCGCGGTCGTAACAATAGCCCGAAGTCAGGAAGAGCGCCTCGGACGTCTCGCCATATTCCGACCGCGCGGTGCCGCCGCGCACGGCCTGCGTCGCGGGGCGCCACTTGGTGGTGATCGAACGGTCCTGGCCAGTCTTGCGCTTCATATCCGCCCATTTGCCGGTCCGGGGAGCGGGGTTCAAGGATATTCCGACGCTCGGCCCCTTGTGTCACCGTTACCCGAGCGGAACGGAAATGTGCCCGATCCGGTTATGTCGGCCTGTTCCAACAGGGAGGAAGACAATGAAGACCCGCATCATCCTATTGCTGGCCGCAGGCCTCGTGTCGCTGTCGGCGTGCAACAGCAAGGGCACCGACAAGCTTGCCGAGAATGTCGAGAAGGCCGCCGACAACCGCGCCGACGGCATGGAAACCCAGGCCGATGCGCTGCGCAACCAGGCCAAGATGCTCGACAAACAGGCCGAGAAGACCCGCGACTATGCCGAGGACCGCGCCGACGCGATCAAGGCGGCCGACGTCAATGCCAGCGCGATGAGCCCGGAACAGCGCGAAGCGATCGTGGCGAACCAGGCGGCGGCGGTCCGGTAGGACCGGTCCGCGGCCATGCCCCTCCACCCCCGCTTCGCGGCGGTCCCCCTCCCCAAGCTTGGCTTGGGGAGGAATAGGGTGACCAAATCCTCCCCATCTCCGATGGGGAGGGGGACCGCCCGGCGAAGCCGGGTGGTGGAGGGGTTGGCCCCACGCCCGATCGGCGCGACCGAGTGAGTTTGGCGGGCGGCCATGCCCCTCCACCACCGCTTCGCGGCGGTCCCCCTCCCCAAGCTTGGCTTGGGGAGGAATAAGGTAACCCAAATCCTCCCCATCTCCGATGGGGAGGGGGACCGCCCGGCGAAGCCGGGTGGTGGAGGGGCTGGCCCCACGCCCGATCGGCGCGACCGAGTAAGCTTGGCGGGCGGCCATGCCCCTCCACCACCGCTTCGCGGCGGTCCCCCTCCCCAAGCATGGCTTGGGGAGGAGCAGGGTGACCCAAATCCTCCCCATCTCCGATGGGGAGGGGGACCGCCCGGCAAAGCCGGGTGGTGGAGGGGCGCCCCCCTCGCCCGATCTACTGGGCCTCGCGATGATTGGTGACCTTGCCATAGATCGGCTTGGCCACCGTCGTCAGCTTGTCGCCGGCATCCCCGGTCAGGTCGAAGAACAGGATGCGGTTCGCCCCCGCCTTCAACCAGGGCGCGGGGGTATAGAGCGTATGGACCGGCCCGATCCCCCAGAAACGACCCAGATTATGGTCGTTCAGCCATAGCTGTCCCTTATGCGCGCCGCGCATGTCGAGATAGGTGTCGCCGGGCTTGGAGACCGTCATCTCCGCCTCGTAGAAACAGGGCCCGGTGCAGGGCTTGGCCGACAGCTTCAGCCTAGCCAGATCGTCCATCGGCAGGCGGAACATCTGCCAGTCGCTCAGCGACCGCCCCGCCAGCGTCACCGCACCCGTCAGGCCGGTCTGCTCGGTGCGAATGGCGTGCGAGTAGTTCACGCGACCGGTATTCTCGACCAGGATGTCGACCACCATCGGCTTGACGCGCGCAGGCAGCTCGATCGTCTCCTGATCCAGCCGCCGGTCGAGCGTACCGACCAGGGCCTTGTCCATATAGACCTGGGCATAGCTGTGCATACCCTTCAGCGTCAGCGGCGCCGCCGCACCCGCAGGCACGGTGACGCGGTAGAGGACATAGCCGTAATTCTGGTCGAGTTCCTCGAACGTCCTGGGCTGTGCGGCGCGCACGGGGGGCGGCAGATTGTCCCATAGCGACGCGCTGCGCCGCACCGCCGAGACCGGGAAGGTCGTCGCCACGGTGGCGGCAGGTGTCGGCGCGGCGGGCTTGCCGGTCACCTCGGCGATGGCGGCGGCGATCAGCCCGTATTTGTACCTCGGATTGCCCGCCTCATCGATCGGCGCGTCATAGTCATAGCTGGTCGTGTCGGGATGGTAATCCTTGCCGGTGTGCGAATCCGCGCCGTTCATCCAGCCGAAGGTGGTGCCGCCATGCACCATGTAGAGCGAGATCGAGTAGCCGCGCTTGAGCATATAGGCCATTTCCTCGGCCTCTTTCCTGCCGTCGGTCTCGTGGTGCTCCTCGCCCCATTTGTCGAACCAGCCCGCCCAATATTCGCCGACCATGCGCAGGCCATCGGGGCGATAGGCCTCCAGCTTGGCGACCGAGCTTTGCGCGCCGCCCGAACCGAAATTCACGACCGAGGGCAGATTGGGCAGCGAACCCTTGGCGAGGTCCCCGCCCTGGTTCGAGGTGAACAGGATCCCGTCGGCGAACCCGGCACGCTTGTAGCTCGCCTCCAGCCCGCGCAGATAGGCCTGATCGTCTCCGAACGCGCCATATTCGTTCTCGAGCTGCACCGCGACGATCGGGCCGCCATTCTTCAGGAGCAGCGGCTTCACCTCCTGCCCGAGCCGCATCAGCCAGCGATCGACGGCGGCGGTATATTTGGGATCGGTCGATCGCAGCACCAGCTTGCGATCCTTGAGCAGCCATGCCGGATAGCCACCCAATTCCCATTCGGCGCAGACATAGGGACCAGGCCGCAGGATCACGTCCAGCCCCTCGGCCTGCGCGTCGCGGATGAAGGCCACGATATCGTTCTGCCCGCTGAAATCGTACACGCCGGGGCGCGGTTCATGCGCGTTCCAGAAGGCGTAGGTGGTGATGGTGTTGAGCCCCATCGCCTTGGCCTTGCGCAGCCGGTCGCGCCAATAGGCCCTCGGAATGCGCACATAATGCATCTCGCCGGAGATCACCTGATGCGGCTGGCCGTTGCGCAGGAAGCCCTTGCCCTCGACCGAGAAGCTTCGCGCGGGGCCGTCATTGGCGGTCGGGGTCTGCGCGCCGAGCGGCGACAGCGCCGTCGCCGCCAGAACTCCGCCGATGATCGCTGATCGAACCAGTCGCGTCACGTCACTCTCCCGCAATGCTCGTGGGGCGCCATGTGTCGGACGAATACGTCCGGCCCCTCCCGATGCGCCATCGGTGCCATGGGCGCGCGGCTTCGTCAAATTGTCTGACCATTGCATTCACATTTTGATACGCGCCGCGACGGTCAGTCCCAGGGGGATGGGGCCGGCGTGATAAACGATCGTGCCCTTGCCGGGCCGCGATGAAGGCACACCAAAGCCATTGCTCCGCCCTCGCGCCGCCGCCATGACTGATTCATGCGCCGCCTGCTTGCCCCGTTCAGCCGTCCGGTCCCGACGCTGCTTGCCCTGCTGATCGCGGCGCAGGCGCTGTTCTGCTGGCGACTGACCACGCCGCACATGCTGGTATTCGACGAGATCCATTATGTCCCCGCCGCCCGGACGCTGCTGGCGCTGGATGGGCCGGTGAATATCGAGCACCCGTTGCTCGGCAAGATCCTGATCGCGCTGGGCATGATGATCTTCGGTGACGATCCGCTCGGCTGGCGGGCATTGTCGACGGTCGCGGGGACGGCGATCGTCGGGGGCGTGTTCGCGATCGTCTGGTTGATGACGCGGCGCACCCGCGCGGCGGGGATCGGCGGGCTCCTGACCCTCGTCAATTTCATGGTGCTGATCCAGGCGCGGATCGCGATGCTCGACGGCTTCATGGCGGCGTTCGTCGTGCTGGCGGTCGCCGCGATGGGCTGGGCGATGCGGGGCAGCGTCGTGCAGAGCCGGTGGCGCTGGACGCTGGGTGCGGTGCTGCTGGGCCTGGCGGCGGGCGTCAAATGGGCGGCGGTGCCCTATCTCGGCTATGCGGCGATCGGTTTCGTCCTGATGAAGCGCGCCGACTCGAGCCGCTGGCCGGGCCTGAGCTGGTGGTCGGCCTGGGGGCTGCTCGGACTGGCGGCCGGGCTTGCCTATGCGGCGACCTTCGCCCCCGCCTTCTTCTATGCGCGTGAGCCGATGACGTGGGCGAACCTCCTGCCCTTCCAGGCGGAGATGTATGCGCGCCAGACGCAGATCCTGCCGCCGCACACCTATCAGTCGACCTGGTGGAGCTGGCCGGTGATCGGGCGGCCGATCTGGTATTTCTACGAGGTCGCCGATGGAGCGCAGCGCGGCATCTTCCTGCTCGGCAATCCGGCGGTGATGTGGGGCGGACTGGTCGCGGTGGCGGCGTGCGCGCTTGCCTGGCTGCGGACCAGAGACATCAGGCTGGGGTTCGCGGCGGCCTTGTGGATCGGGGGCTTCGCGGTCTGGGCGATCATTCCGAAGTCATTGGGCTTCTATTATTATTACTTTCTGCCCGCGATCTGGCTGTCGGTCGCGCTGGCGGTGGCGATCGACCGGTGGCGGGCGGCGATGCGCGATTGGGACGAGGCCTATCTGGTCGCGGCGCTGTGCCTGTTCGCCTATTTCTATCCGATCCTGACCGCGGGGGCGCTGGCGGGCCCCAGGTCGTTCCTGCGCTGGGCCTGGTTCGCGGACTGGCGGTAACGCGTCGCGCGGCCTTGGACGTCGCCCAGGCTTAACAGGTTCCGGGTCGGACGTCCGTTCGCACTGGGAGAAGGCGAAGGGCACGTACCACGCTCAATACCGCCCCCAGACGAACCGCGACGACAGCGCATAATTCCACACCGCGCCGATCAGCACCCCGATCAGCGCCGAGACCGCCCACTCATTGGCCCGCGCATCGTGGAGGAAGGCGGCCACCCCGACATTGGCGATCGCCCCGACCGAGCAGACCAGGCAGAACGACACCCATCCATCGAGCAGCGGCCGGAACCCCCGCAGTCGCCGGTCGCGATAGGTCAGCGCGTTGTTGAGGAAGAAGTTGACGGTCATCGCGGCGGCGACCGCGACGATCTGTCCGGCCAGGAAGCTCGTCCCGAGCAGGACGAACAACAGGCTGAGCACCGCCATGTGCACGCCCACGCCCAGCACCCCGATCGCCGAGAACATCGCGAAGCGCACCGGCACCACCTTGCCGAAGCGCCGGTCGTACAGGGCGATCAGATATTCCATCGCCACGACATGATCGAGCTTCGACTCGCCCTCGGTCCGCAGCCGGAAGACATAGGGCATCTCGGCGGCGCGAAGCGGGCGTGGCGAGGCGCTCATCAGGTCGAGCAGGATCTTGAACCCGATCCCCGACAGATGCGGCACCGTATCGCGCGCCACTTGCGTGCGGACCATGAAGAAACCGCTCATCGGGTCGGACAGGTTCACGTTCAGCACCCGCTGCGACAGCCGGGTCGCGAAGGCCGACTTCGCCACGCGGTCGCGGTCCCAGTCGCCGGTCCCGCCGCCCTCGACGAACCGCGATCCGACGACGAGGTCGAGCCCGGGCTCCGCCTGCAACCGGTCGAGCATCTTCGGGAGCAGCGTCTCGTCATGCTGCAAATCGCCGTCGATCACCGCGACCATGGGTGCAGCGGTGGCGCACATCCCCTCGATACAGGCCGAGGACAGGCCGCGTCGCCCGATCCGTTGGATGACACGCACGCGCGGATCGGCGCGACCCAGCTCGCGTGCGGCGTCCGCCGTGCCGTCGGGGCTGTTGTCGTCGACGAAGATCGCTTCCCACCGCCGCCCGGCCAGCGCCTGGTCGAGCTTGGCGATGAGCACGGGCACATTGGCGCGCTCGTTGAAGGTCGGGATGACGACCGCGAGTTCGAGGAGCGCGCCCATGCGCGTCAGAGGCGCTCTAGGATCGCGTCGGCCATGGCGCGCGTCGACAGGCTGCCGCCCAGATCGCCGGTCCGCGCGCCATCGCGGATCGCACCCGCCACCGCCGCGTCGATCCGATCGGCCGCTTGCGGCTGGCCCAGCGAGTGGCGCAGCATCATCGCGGAGGACAGGATCGCGGCACAGGGGTTCGCCTTGCCTTGACCCGCGATATCGGGGGCCGAACCATGGATCGGCTCGTAGAGTCCCTTGCCCGTCGCACCCAGCGCCGCCGAGGGCAGCATCCCGATCGAGCCCGCGCACATCGATGCCTGGTCCGACAGGATGTCGCCGAAGAGATTGCCGGTCAGGATCACGTCGAACTGGCCCGGATCGCGCACCAGCTGCATCGCGCAATTGTCGACATACATATGCTCGAGCGCGACGTCCGGATAGTCCTTCGCCACCTCGATCACCACGTCGCGCCAAAGCTGCGAGGTTTCGAGCACATTGGCCTTGTCCACCGACAGCAATCGGCGGCGGCGGCGCATCGCGGTCTCGAACCCGACGCGGGCGATGCGCGCCACTTCCTCTTCGTCGTAAGCCATCAGGTCATGGCCTTCGCGCAAACCGGCTTCGGTGGTGCCGCGCCCCTTGGCGCCGAAATAGACGTCGCCGGTCAGCTCGCGCACGATCACCATGTCGATGCGGCGGGCGATGTCGGGGCGCAGCGAGCTGGCATCCTCCAGCCCCTCGAACAGCCGGGCGGGGCGCAGGTTCGCAAACAGGCCGAACGCCTTGCGTAGACCCAGGATCGCCTGTTCGGGCCGATGCGCGCGTTCCAGATTGTCGAAGCGCGGATCGCCGACCGCGCCGAACAGCAGCGCGTCGGCACGCTCCGCCACGTCCAGCGTTTCGGGCGGCAGCGGATGCCCGGCCGCCTCATAGGCCGCGCCGCCGACCCTGGCCTCCTCGAAGGTCAGGCCGAGGTCCAGCGCCTCCAGCACGCGCCGCGCCTCCGCCGTCACTTCCGGGCCGATGCCGTCACCGGCGAGGATCGCGATCAATGCCATGGCTGGCCCCTTCTTGCCTATGTTCGGAGCGCCCTTTGCCTTGAGGGGTCAGATCACGCAACCGCCCTTTTGAACCGGTCGAACAGCCGCGCGCGGGCGGGCATGGGATCGTGCCGCAACCCGACCAGGATATCGCGCGCCAGGAAATGCGCGGTGATCCGCCCGGCGGCGAATATGTCGGGCCAGTCGCCCAGGCCGCCCTGGCGCAGGAAGGCGGGGAGCGCGAACAGCCGCGCCTCATAGCCGAACGCCGCCCCCGCCGACACCGCCGCCCCGCTCTTCGGGCTAACAAAGGCGAGATCGTCGGTCACGCCGGTCACCGTGCACCGCTCGAGATCGAGCCCGAACCCCAACTGCCCCAGCAGCAGCAGCTCATAGCGAACCAGCGCGCCCGCCCATCCCCGGGCGGAAGGCGCGGACTCGATCGCCGTCAGCACCGCGTCGAGCGCGTCGTAGAGAATGGGATAGGGCTGCTCCTCCGGCAGGGCGGCGGCGGTCAGCGCGCACAGCCACTCGATACCGGCGGCGGCCAGTGGCTCGCCATGCAAACCCGCACGGCTATGCCCCGGCTCGATGGTCAGCGCCGCAAGCTGCTCCACGGTTCGCGCCCGCCACTCGCCGATGATCGCATTTCCGGGTTGCAGGACGGGCCGCAAAGCCCGCGACCGCCCGCCCCGGACATAACCGGGCTGCACCCCATCGTCGCGGGTCAAACCCCGCACGATCGCCCCATGCTCGCCATGCGGCCGGACCGACAGAATGATGGCGGGGGCGACCCGGTGCATGATGGGGATGTAGGGGGGAACGGGGCGGGACGCCATGGTGCGCAGGTGCCCGCCAATATTATGGCCGATTTTAAGATACTTGATCTCGATGCGAGGTTGACCAGCCCTCGCCAATTTCCAAGCTGATCCTCAAGGCGAGATAAATCTGCCAATCCATACCACTAACAGATTGCAAACGCCGATTATTCATACTTATTGAAAATCCATCATATTTTACGAATACGCGACATATTCGATCCAGAAATGAATTATCATATTTATTTCTATTTTATAGAATCATCATGTATATTATAAGAGGCTACATAGAACGTCTAAAGATTACAGATTTAGCGTCATATAGCATACCGATCTACGGTATTGAGCTATTATCGGAATTTATGTTTGGTCCGAAGGAGTTCCAGAATATGACCTAGGTATGATTGCAATGAGCAGCAGCACTGGGTGCGGACTTTTGCCCAGTTTCTCTGATAACTCATTCGGCGGCCGGTAAGATGGGTAGAGATATACGTCGATTTACAATGATTTCCGCAATCATCGGTGTAGTTTCGCTCTTATTCTGGGGCTGGTACTCGTTATCGCATGATAAAGATCCGGTCAGGTCGAGCGGTATAAATGTGGTAAAAGTCGACCATGGCACGATGAAAAATGAGAGGGTCAAATATAAAACCGATGATGATCCAAATACATCATTGGCGATAGGCGACCAGCTCCAGATCGATGCCATTCGACGTTACAGAGCCATGCTGAATGAAGCATCCGGCGGCAGGGGCTTGGGCGCCTTCATAGTTGCCGATCGAGATGAAAGAAGTGCCGAAAATATAAGGAACGCACTTCGATCTGTGCAGCCAATATCACGGCAGGAAGCCAAGGCGTTCGACCTTGCCGGAAAGCCCGGAGGAATAGACCTCAAAAGTGGCAATGCTTTGGGTTCGGATCGTTCATTCTCGATCAAGCCCGCAAATTTAAACGCCACCTCAATAGAAAAAGCGACGTTTACGGGATATATTCCGGGCGGCACCTACGTGAATGCGTCGGAGAAATCGAACAATCCCTTATTGAACAGCTTGATTGACTCCGAAGATGCCAGCGATGGTTGGACAGGGATATCGCGCGTATTTGACAACGTCCCAGGTTTAGGAAGAGTAATCTTGGAGGAGTCTGACATTAGGGCAGGCGGAGGCGTGGCGACGATCCCTCAAAGTTCGATAAACCATAAAGCCGGAGATTACCCAGCGACTCTCGGACGAATGCAGGACGAATTCGGCGTTGGATACACCATGATACGGTGGATTGAGTCCGACAGGTATTTGATGGAAATCAGAGCTCGAACAAACGATCAATCGTCCATCAATGCACTTTCGAATCTGGCAAACGATATTGCCAACAGACGGAAATAATTATCTCTGTCATTTGCCATTATAGTTGATGCAGCACATCTCCGTTCCCGCCACCATCACCGTGCCTGAATAAAGTGAATCAGGACAAAAGGTCGCCAGTGGCGATGTCAGTCGATGATATTCGAGACCGCGATGTGGCTGGACGGCTTTGCCCTAATGCCTTCACGCCTCCATCTGCCACGTAAGCTGCGCTATGCCGCAGAAGGCCGGAAACTACCGGAACCCCTTCTCGATTGGTCGTTCCCGAGCGAGTGCCTCGGAGATCCGGAAACGGCAAAAAGGGTGAAGGAAGGCTGGCCGACGCCAAAGGCTCTCCCCCTCACCGGCTATGATAAAAGTCGTAAACCTGCTGCGCCACCGCCTGGCTGACGCCCGGCGCCTTCCGCAGATCCTCCAGGCTGGCGTTGCGCACCGCGCGTCCCGTGCCGAAGTGCATCAACAACGCCTTCTTCCGCGCCGGGCCGATGCCCGGCACTTCGTCCAGCGGGCTCGCACCCATCGCCTTGGCGCGCTTGTCGCGGTGCGCGCCGATCACGAAGCGGTGGACCTCGTCGCGTAGGCGCTGGAGGTAGAATAGCAGCGGCGCGCCCACCGGCAGCATCCGTTCGCTGCCGTCCATCATGTGGAAGACCTCGCGCCCCTCGCGGCCGTGATGCGGGCCCTTTGCGACGCCGACGAGACAGACATCCTCGATGCCCAGATCCTCCAGCACCGCCCTGGCCGCGTTGAGCTGGCCGCGCCCGCCATCGATCAGCACCAGGTCAGGCCAGGTCGCGTCGTCGCGGTCAGGATTCTCCTCCAACTGGCGGGCGAAGCGACGGCGGAAGACCTCGCGCATCATGCCGAAATCGTCGTTGGTCGCCGCCTCGTTCCCCTTGATGTTGAACTTGCGATACTGGCCCTTCTGGAAACCCTCCGGCCCCGCCACGACCATCGCGCCCAGCGCATTGGTGCCCTGGATATGGCTGTTGTCGTACACCTCGATCCGCTGCGGCGGGTCGGACAGGTCGAAGAAGTCGGCGACTTCGCGCAGCAATTTGGCCTGGGTCGTCGACTCGGCCAGCCGCCGGTCGAGCGCCTCGACCGCGTTGCGCTTCGCCTGGTCGAGCAGGCGGCGGCGGTCGCCACGCTGCGGAACGGTCAGTTGCACTTTATAGCCCGCGCGTTCGCCCAGCGCTTCGGTCAGCAACGCGCCCTCGGGCAATTCGCGGTCGAGCAGGATCGTTTTGGCGGGCGGCACCTCCTCGTAGAATTGACTGAGGAAGCTGGTCAGCACCTCATCCTCGGGTACGTCGGTGGTATGCGCGGGGAAGAAGCTGCGATGCCCCCAATTCTGGCCACCGCGGATGAAGAAGGCCTGGATGCCCATCACTCCCTCGCGACAGGCCAGCGCGAAGATGTCGGCGTCGCCCACGCCTTCCGCGTTGATCGCCTGCGTCCCCTGGATGAAGGTCAGCGCCTTGAGTCGGTCGCGCAGGATCGCGGCGAGTTCGAAGTCCATCGCCTCCGCCGCCGCCTGCATCTGCGCGCCGAGCTTGGCCTGGACCTGGGTCGACTTGCCGCCGAGGAAGGTCTTGGCGTCGGCGACCAGCTCCGCATAGCCCGCCGCGTCGATCCGTCCGACACAGGGCGCCGAGCAACGCTTGATCTGGTAGAGCAGGCACGGCCGGTCGCGCCCCTTGAAGAAGCTGTCCGTGCAGGAGCGGAGCAGGAACAGCTTTTGCAGCGCGTTCAGCGTGTTGTTGACGCTGCCCGCGCTGGCGAAGGGGCCGTAGTAATTGCCGACCGCGCGCCTGGCGCCGCGATGCTTCTGCACGCGCGGAAATTCGTGATCGGCGCGCAGCAGGATGAACGGAAAGCTCTTGTCGTCGCGCAGCAGCACGTTGAACGCCGGGCGGTAGCGCTTGATGAGCTGCGCCTCGAGCAGCAGCGCCTCGGCCTCGTTGTTCGTCGTGACGATGGTCATCGACCGCGTCTGGCCGACCATGCGCTGGAGCCGCTTGGGAAGGCGTTCGACCTGGGTATAGTTGGCGACGCGGTTCTTCAGCGCGCGCGCCTTGCCGATGTAGAGAACGTCGCCGCGCGCATCCTGCATCCGGTACACGCCCGGCCGCAGCGGCAGCGTCGCCAGCACGTTGCGGATCGCCGCCACCCCGGCCTTGAGATCGGGCGCGTCGGCACCGCGCAGGGTGAAGGTGGACTTTTCTTCGTTGAAGCGGTCGACGGGAGGCTCTGACATCGTGCCCGATTTAGGGGCGCGGGGCGCGGATCGCCAGTGCGTCCCCCCAATTCCTCCCCATCTCCGATGGGGAGGGGGACCATGCGCAGCATGGTGGAGGGGCATGCTCCCGTACGCGCCGCGACACCCCTCCGTCAGGGCTGACGCTGTGCCACCTCCCCTTTCACGGGAGGAATGGACTTACCCCTGCGCGAAGAGCTTCGTGCCCATCACGCCGATCACGGTCAGGACCATGAAGCCTGCCTGGATCGGCGCGATCTTGTCGCCGAATACGATGGCGCCGCCGATCACCACACCGACCGCGCCCAGCCCCGTCCACACGGCATAGGCCGTGCCTGCGGGAAGCCCCCGCATCGCGAGCGCCAGCAGGCCCATGTTCACGAAGCTGAGGATGATCGGCACGCTCGACGCCTGCCAGGTGGCGACGGTCGCCGCCCATTTCAGGCTCAGCGCCCAACAGATTTCGGTAATCACGGCAATACCCAGAATGACCCATGCCATCGGAGTGGCTCCTTGGTAACGGGCTCGGAAAATGGGCATCGGCGCCGGAAACCCGGAAGAGACGGCGATGCGGGTCCGCCTTGGCGGCGGGCTATGAGGTGGGGGCTTGCCCCTCCACCACCGGGCGTTGCCCGGCGGTCCCCCTCCCCAAGCGAGCTTGGGGAGGAATAGATGAACCCCGTCCTTCGTTCAGGCGCGGGGGAAGGGATTCCCCTGGGCTTCGACGTCGTTCAGCGTGAACGGAGAACGGGAAAAGCCCCAAAACGACCGAACCGCGCCTCGGCTTTCCGAAGCGCGGTCCAGTTCCCGGCATGGGAGCCGATCAGTTCGGGCGACCGAGCCCCGAGATCGTGCGGTCGATCATCGCGCGGTCCGCGTCGGCCGAATGATGCTCGGCGATCAGCAGGCCGGCCGCCTTGGCGGCGGCTTCGGCCGCGCGCGCGCGAACCTCGGCCAGCGCGGTGCGCTCGGCGGCGGCGATCTTGTCCTCGGCCATCTTGGCGCGACGCTCCATCAGCGCCTCGGCATCGGCCTTGGCCTTGCTGAGGAACTGACCCGCCTCGTGCTGCGCCTGGACGCGCATCGCCTCGGCATCGGCATGGGCGGCCTTCGCCTTGGCCTCATATTCGGCCTTCAGCGCCTCGGCTTCCTGACGCAGCTTGGTGGCTTCGTCGAGCTGGGCGCGGATCGCCGCGATCTTCTGGTCGAGCGAGCGGCCGATCATCGTCGGCACCTTCTTGACCAGCATACCGATCAGCACGACCAGCGCGGCAAGCGCCACCCATCCGGTCGAGTCGAAACCCAGCGCGGTCGGGCTGGCGGCATGTTCGGCTTCCGCCGGCGCCACCGTGTTGCCGGTCAGGCCATCGCCCTCGCGGATCGGCTTCTGCGTCATGCCCTCGGCCGAAGCGGCGTCGGCCAGGTTCTGTGCGACCTGCGCATCGGCGTTGGTCAACGCGCCGCCTGCGGAATGATTAGCCATGCGCGCTCACCTTTCGCACCGCGTCCGCCGCCGCATCCTCGCCCACATGGACGCCGGACAGCTTGGCGACGAGATCGCGCGCGGCGTCGGCCGCCACGGTCTGAAGATTGGCCATCGCCTCTGCCTTGGCATTGGCGATCGCGAGGTCGTGATGGCCCAGCCGCTCGGCCAGGTCGGCATCGGCCGCCTTGACCTGCGCCTCGAACGCCTGGGTCGCACGCGACTTGGCCGCGCCGGTTTCCGCCATGGCGGCGGCCCGGGCCGCGTCCATCTCGGCACGCCATGCCGCCTCGACCCGGTCGGCCTCGGCACGCGCGGCCTCCGCCGCCGCCAGATCGCCGGCGATACGGGCTTCGCGAGCGTCGACGGTCGCCTGAATCTTGGGCACCATCCCACGACCGACCACGAAATAGAGCAGGCCGAAGGTGATCAGGAGCCAGAAGATCTGCGACGCATAGGTCGCACTGATCTGTGCTATCTGGGGCATGGAGTCCTCGTTGCCATATCAACCGGGCGACACAAGCGCCGCCCGGCCGATCAGAATTATCAGGCGACGAACACCAGGATGATCATCGTCACGAAGGCGAGCAGGCCCAGAAGCTCGGCACCGGCGAAACCGATGAAGAGGCGGCCCTGCTGGCTGTCCGCCGCACCCGGATTGCGCAGCGCGCCTTCGAGGAACTTGGCGAACACGTTGCCCACGCCGAGCGAGGCGATGCCCATGCCGATAGCGGCCAGACCGGCACCGATCAGCTTCGCGGCTTCTGCGTCCATTTCAATCACTCCAGTTCAAAAAAGGGTCGTTCGGGTATTCAAGTCGGCGGCGCGTCCGCCCGCCCGGTCCGGCCGTGCCGGATCAGTGCAGGTTGACGGCGTCGTTCAGATAGACCGAGGTCAGCAGCGCGAAGACATAGGCCTGGATCGCGGCAACCAGCAGTTCGAGAAGGGTGATGCCGATCATCAGCAGGAAGCTCGGCAGCGTGATGAGCGCGGCATAGCCGGGGCCCATGTTGATGCCGTTGATGACGAAGGCGGCGAGAACCTTCAGCAGGATGTGCCCCGCGGTCATCGCGACGAACAGTCGCAGACCCAGCGAGAAGGGGCGCACCAGGAAGCTCATCAGCTCGACCACGAAGATCAGCGGGATCATCAGCTTGGGCGTGCCGTGCGGCACGAACAGCGCGAAGAAGTGGAAGCCGTGACGACCGAAGCCGACGATCAGCACGATCGCGAACGAGATCACGGCGAGCACGCCGGTGACCGTCAGGTGGCTGGTCACGGTGAAGGGATGGACACCCGGCACCACACCGAAGGGCAGCAGGCCCAGGATGTTGGCGAACAGGATGAACATGAACAGCGAGAAGACGTAGGGCAGGAAGCGCTTGCCCTCGGGCCCGATATTCGACGTCAGCATCGAATTGACGAAGCCGGTGAAACCCTCGACCGCCGCCTGCCAGCGACCGGGCACCAGATCGCGCTTCATGCCGCCGATCATGAAGATCCACAGCGCGACCAGCGTCGCCACCATCCACAGAGCGGAGTTGGTGAAGGAAAGGTCGTAGCCGCCGACCACCCAATGCCGACCGAGCACCGGCTCGATCAGGAACTGGTGCATCGGATCAATCTTGCCGCCCGATTCTGCCGCCACGCTGCTTCGTTCCCACATATGACGAACGCCCGGTTACTCCGGGCGCTCACCAGAAATCCGAATGATCTGCCTGAACGCCACGCCGATCCCCAGGAACAGCATCACGATCAGGGCCCAGGGTGCGGTGCCGAACCAGCGGTCGAAGAGCCAGCCGATCAACGCACTGCCGACAAGACTTCCGATCAGCGCGGAGATGACGCGGCTGCCCTGGGAATAACCCCTGTCGGCATCCACCTTCACCCCCTGCCGCGATGTTTCGTCCGCTCTCGCCTTGGCCAGTCGCTGATCCAGCGCGGCCAGACGCGGATCGTCCGCATCGCCAAAGTCCTGTCCGGGTTCCCTCTCCGCCACGCAGCCACCCTCACCTGTTTTCGTCACCGAAGGGGAGAATGCGCGCGAACGGCGAGCGACCCCGCCAAGGCGAGGCCCGTTTAGAAAGCGTGTCCCGCCAAGTCAACCGCTTGGGGTCCGGGTTGTGACAGAAGTGTTAAGGCTTGTGTCTGGAAGGTGACAGAGTGGTCTCCGCCCCTGTCCGGCTTCTCCCCTCCCGCAGGCGGCAGGGCTCCCTCTTCTTCTCCCCTCCCGCAGGCGGGTGGGGCTCCTTCTTCTTCTCCCCTCCCGCAGGCGGGAGGGGCTCCTTCTTCTTCTCCCCTCCCGCAGGCGGGAGGGGCTGGGGGAGGGCTGGCGCTGTCCACGAGCGATGCCGCCTGTTGCTGGAAGGATCCCGGTCCGATCCTCAGGCGGGTCGCTCTGTCACGACCCGGGTCCCCTCCCCCAACCCCTCCCGCCTGCGGGAGGGGAGTTAGGAGAAGAACGCCTTACACGCAGGCCGGGGCGCGTTCGGGCGCGGCGCCGGTGCGCGTCTTCCACACCCCTTCGGGCGTCTTGTACTTCTCACCGCTCGCGGTCTGCGCGATCAGGTTGCAGCCGCTGGTGAAGGCCATCTGCTCGACCGTCGCGCCGCTCGCCTGCGCCTTTTGCGTATAGGCGGCCTTGCGCTGGATGTTGATGCTGTTGACCAGCGTGCGGAGTTCGGGCGTGGCGGCGCCGACGATGCCCAGATAGCCGTCGGGCTGCTCGCCGACCTGGCCCGCGGCGCGCGCGGCGGCATAGGCCGGATCGCGCTGCGCCATCGCCATCCCCGACACGCCGAGCAGCGCGACCGCGCCGAGCGCCAGGATCACCGATTTCGTCTTCATGGTCAGAATATCCCCGGATTCTGCTGGATCAGCGATTTGGCCTCGCCATCCAGGCGATATACCACTTCCTGCGTCACATTGATGTTCAGATTGATCTCGATCGGCTTGTCGGGCGCGGAAATGTTCACGCATCCCCCGCTCATCGCCAAAAGCGCGACCGGCATCCATCGTGCTCCACCCAAGATCGGCATCCTGTCCAGCATTTTCAATCCTGTTACGCTCATGGCACGGTCTCGCTTGCGGAAGGCTGAATAGGCGGATTGGCGGGCGGCGCGGCGCGCTTGTTCTGCTCCTCGAGCAGCGCGGGCAGGTTGCGCTGGATCAGGCGGCGCGGGTCGTAGAAGGACTGCGCCGAATCGAGCAATCCCCGGAAGGGCGCCTTGATCCGCACGTTGAAGACGAAGGGCAGCTTCTGCAGCCGCCGGATCAGGAAATTGGTCTTCGCGCCCTTGCCCTGGCTGATCCCGGCGAAGCGAACATCCGTCACCATCTCGCCCGCCAGCGGGCCGTTCATGTCGATCCGCAAGCTGCGATAGTTGAGCGAGCGCAGCGCCCCGAAGGCGAGATTGCCCCACAGGCCCAGATCCTTCTGGCTGATCTCCCCCAGATAGGCGATGCTGCCGCCGCCCGGCCGCACGATCAGCCGCCCGCCCTCGATCCGGCCGCCGCGCTCGTCGAAGATCATCGGCAGCGTCCCGTCGAAGACGCCGGTGGCGTTGAGATTCTGGAAGTCGAACTGGAGCAGGAACTGGTCGGCGGCGGCGCCCTCGACATGGAAGGTCATGCGCCGCTCCACCGGCTGCGAAAAGTCGAGCAGCGTCGGATCGAGGCTCAGCGTACCGCCCGCAAAGGGCCAGCGCCCGCTCTCCACCTTCACCCGCGCGCCCGACAGCGTCTGGTAGCGGACGACGCCGTTCGTCACCTGGATGCCGGGATTGATCGTGCGGATCGTCGCGACCTGCCCCGGCGCGCTCTCCAGCGCGAGCAGATCGGTGAAGCGAATCGTGCCCGCGATGCCGCTGACCGGGCCGAGCGCGGCGGCGAGATCGACGCCATCGGTCCCGAACTGGCCGTTCGAACGCACGCCATCGCCATCCCAGTCGATCCGGCCGTTGCCGCTGATCCTGCCCCGGACATCCTCGATCACGCCCTTGGTCACCGGGGTCAGCAATTCGGGCTGGAAGTCCTTGGTGAAGGTGATTCCCGGCACCGCCAGGTCGACGCTGCCCACCGCACGATCGAGCGCGTGGCGAAGGGTCACATCGGCGACCTTCACCGACTTGGTAGGCTCGAACAGCTGTCCCGCGGCGTCGATCCGGTTGCCCGCCAGCGTCAGTGCGACGTCTCGCGCGGCCATCGGCAGGAAGCGCGGCGAGTCGGCACGCGCATCACGCACCTGCAACCCGCCCTGGAGCGACAGCGTCCCGCCCGCCAGCCGCCAGTCGCCCACCGCCTCGCCGAGGAGCAGCGGGATCTGGCCGATCTGCCCCGAACCATTCTCGAACCGCCCGGCGATCCCGTCGCCGGTGATCCGCCCGGTGAGACTGGCCGCATCGATGCGGGTCGGCGATTCGGGGCGGCCGATCCGGCTCTCCACCCCGGTCAGCGCGAAGCTGCGGTCGGCCAGCGCGAAGCGGGTGGTCGCCGCCGATACGGTCAGCGGGCTGCTGCCGATTCGTCCGGTGAGCTGCGTCGGCCCCAGACGGAGGCCGCCGCCGACCCGGTTGCCGTCGATCCGAACCAGCGCGCCGTCCAGCGGGCACAATCGCGCCGCCACCCGCGCCAGCCGCAGCGCCGACAGCGTCAGCCGGTCCATCACCAAAGGTTGGCAATCGGGATTGACCCGCAGGCCCCGGCCGCCGTCCCAGCGCGCCGCGATCGGCAGTACCAGCCCGTCGATCCGCCCCCCGCTGATCGGTCCCGACAGCGACAGCCGCGTGGTGATCGCGGTGTCGCCATTGGCGGCCGCCTGGAACCGCACCCGGTCGAGTGCCAGCGCGGCGTCGCCCGCCCGGTAGCGGGCCATTTCCGCCGTGCCGCGAATCGGGGCTCCGGGTGCCGCCTGGCGCAGGGTCGCGCGGATCGCGGGCAGCCCGCCGCCACCGGTCGCGAGATCGGTGTCGATCCGCACGCCACCGGCATCGTAGACCAGCCCCGTCGCACCGCGAAACGCCACCCGCCCGCCGCTGTCCGAGGCGAGCGACAGGCTCGGCACGCGGACCGACAGGCCCGTGGCGTGCGGCCCGCTCTGCCGATCGAGCGCCACTCGCATATCGGCGGCGAAGCGGCGACTGCCCCGCGTCGCCGCGTCGAGTATCGCGCCGACCACCGGCCCGACCGGTGTGGCGGCGGTCGCGGCACGCCAGCCCTCAGTCCGGGCGAGCAACGTCGGGGACAATCGCGCGCCGCCGAGTCGAACCCGCCCGTCGAAGCGCGTCGCCCGCCCGACCAGATATCGCCCGTCGATCACCCCGCGCTCGGCTTGCCCGGCCTTCGCGGCGAGCCCTCGCGCGGTCAGCGCCAGTCGACCGCTGGTCGCCGCCGCGTCGCCGGAGAAGTCGATCGTTCCATCGAGCGCACTTGCCGCGACCGAGGGATGGCGCACCGCACCGCTCTTGAGCGTGGCGCGCCCCTGCCACCGGTCGAGCGCGGCGGCCAGCGTGACATCGACCCGTGCCGACAGGCTTCGCGCCGACACTTCACCGCAGTTCAGTCCATCCAGCATGACCGGCCCGGACAGCGTCGGCCGCTCACGCACGATCCGAACGCGGAGCGGCGCGCGGAGCCCGGTCGCGACGCACGACCCTTGCGACAGGCGCGGCGCGACCGCGCCCAGCCGTCCGGTGAAGCCGTCGCTCAATATCCCCTGCCCCGACAGGCTCAACCCGACCACGCCCTGCGGCGTGTCGAGCCGGATCCCGCCGTCCTGCACCACCACGTCGAGCGCGGGCAGTGCGAAGGGCTTGCCCGAAGGAGGCCCCATCAGACGGTCGAGCGAACCGAGCGTGACCCGGCCGTCGACCAGCCGTCCGCGAAGCCGCACGCGCCCGGCCCGCACGCCCGTCACGACCGGACCGGACAGGCCGATGCGGGTCCGCGTCTCCAGCCAGTCGGCGACCAGATCGGGGTGCGCCGGATCGCCGATCACGACATTGGTCAGCCGCTGCCGCCCCAGCCCCAGATCGGCGATCTTGTAGCGGGCGGGGACGCCGCGCCGGGCCAGCGCACGATCGATCGCATCGCCGGCAAGCGACTTGCGCGCGATCCATAGAGCAACGAGCGCCACCAGCAGGACCAGCGCGATCGCAATCAATATGGTCTGGAGCCGACGGAAGCGCCGCTTGGGGCTCAGGCGCGCTTCGACGGTCTCGTTCGCGCCCTCCACCCCGATGCCACTCCTTCCACCTGGCGACCGTCATAGCCGCGCGGTCGCGCCGCACGCAATCGCACGAAGCCTGGCGACAGTTCCCGTCGACCGGCCTATGCTGCCCGACCGGGGGGAAGCGACATGGGTGACAGGGCGCGGGAGCCGGACCGGACCGACGATCATGCCGGGCATCGCGCGCGATTGCGCGACCGGTTGCTGACAGGCGGCGGATTGCTCGATCATGAACTGCTCGAATATCTGTTGATGACCGCCATCCCGCGACGCGACACCAAGCCGATCGCGAAGGCGCTGCTCCGCGAGTTCCACGATATCGGCGGAGTCCTGACTGCCGACCCGATCGCGCTGCAACGGGTCGATGGGGTGGGCGAAACCGCGGCGGCGACGCTGAAGATCGCGCAGGCCTGCGCGCTGCGGTTGACCCAGGCGGCGGCGGCGCGGCGGCCGGTCCTGGCCAATTGGCAGGCGCTGCTCGACTATCTTCATGCCGATATGGCGCATCACGGCGTCGAACGCTTCCGCGTCCTTCACCTCAACACGCGCAACATGCTCATTCAAGACGAATTGATGGGCAAAGGCTCGATCGATCAGGCCCCGGTCTATATCCGCGAGGTGATTCGGCGCGCGCTGGATCTGGGGTCGGCGGCCCTGATCCTCGTCCATAATCATCCGAGCGGCGATCCCTCGCCCAGCCGCGCCGATATCGATGTCACCCGCGCCATCGCGGAGGCCGGACGCAATCTGGGGATCACGGTGCACGACCATTTGATCGTCGGTACGTCGGGGCACGTCAGCCTGCGAGCGCAGGGGTTGATCTGACCCGCCGGGCCGCATGTCGGACCGGTCCCAAATCGGACGCCGCGGCCTGCGATCGCGACTTGCCGGGACCATGCGGCTCGCGCATCACCGGGGTCATGTTCGATGCGATCCGCCAGTTGCCCGGCCTGAGCCTCGCGCTTCGCGCGGTCGACCGGCTGTCGCGCGAGCGGCGAATGGCACGGCATCTGCGCGCGGCGCGCGCGATCGCCTCGACGCCGCCGATCCTCCCCAGCCATGACGGGGTGATAATCTTTTCGATGATCGGCACCGCGACGTTGCTGCCCTATCTGGTCGCGGTGAAGTCCTTCCGCCATCATCTGGGCATGGGGCGGATCGTCATCCTCGACGATGGCAGCCTGACCGAGGACGACGAGCGGACGCTCGCGCATCATTGCGGATCGCCGCGCATCTTGCGGATCGCCGATGTGGACACGGGCCTTTGTCCGCAGGGCGGCACCTGGGAAAGGCTGCTGACCGTCCTCGACCTTCGCGCCGAGGATTATGTCATCCAGCTCGATTCGGATACGGTGACGCTGGGCGACGTGGCCGAGGTGCGCGCCGCGATCGCCGCCAATGACAGCTTCCTGTTCCTGGGCGGTCCGGATGCCGAGGAACGGGGGATCGAGCCGCTTCCCGACTATGTCGCCCATCGCTATCCGAACGGCCCGGTGGACGAGCCGGCGCATATGCAGATCCTCGTCGAATCGCGCCTTGTCGGCCTCCCGGATGCCGATCGGCGTCTTTACGTCCGCGGCTGTGCCGGTTTCGCCGGTTTCGCGCGCGGAGGGCCGAGCGGACGCGCCGAGGCGACACGCTTCTCGACGGCGGCGACCCGGTTGGTCGGCGATACGATATGGTGGCGCTGGGGCAGCGAGCAGGTCACCTCCAACGTCCTCCTGGCCAATGAGCCCGGCGCACGGCTGCTACCCTATCACCGCTATTGCAACTATTGGCTGCAGCGCGTGACCGGCGACGAGCGGCTGGTCCATTTCGTCGGCACGCACCGCTATTCGGACGCCACCTATCGCCGGATGACCGTGCGGGCGATCGAGCAACTGACCCCGTAAGCCTGTGCCTCGCGCGTCGCCGGTGCTAGGGGCCGTCGCCGGAAACGCGAACGAGGAATACGACATGCAGGTCTGGGCCGGGCTGGGCAATCCGGGGCCGCAATATGCGATGCACCGCCACAATGTCGGTTTCATGGCGATGGACGCCATCGCCGAGGTGCATGATTTCGGCCCCGTCAAGAAGCAGTTCCAGGGCTGGACACAGGAGGGGCGCATCGGCGGGCAGAAGATCCTGCTGCTGAAACCCGCGACCTTCATGAACGAAAGCGGGCGGAGCGTCGGCGACGCGCTGCGCTTCTACAAGCTGGGGGTGGAGGCGCTGACGGTGTTCCACGACGAGCTCGACATCGCGCCCTTCCGCGTCAAGGTGAAGACCGGCGGCGGCACGGCGGGGCATAACGGCCTGCGCTCGATCGACCAGCATCTGGGCCCCGACTTCCGCCGCGTGCGGCTGGGCATCGGCCATCCGGGGCATAAGGACCGGGTGACCGGCCATGTGCTGGGCAATTACGCCAAGGCGGAGATCGAGCCGCTGTCGGACCTGCTCGGCGCGCTGGCCGCCGAAGCGCACTGGCTGGCGGAGGGCGACGATGTGCGCTTCGCCAACGATGTCGCGCTCCGGCTGGGGGACCCGGCATGAGCGTGCGGCGGCTGTTCGCCTCGCTCCTCTACGAAGGCAAGCTCGACGATGCCGATCTGCTCGAGGAGATCGAACAGAGCTGCTGGGCGCTGGCGGAGGACGACCGGGCCGGGCGGCGCTGGTCGAAGGAGCATGGCTATCGCGGCTATACCAGCTACGCCTCGCTCGACGACCTGCCGGTCCGCGATCCGGTCTTTGCCGACCTGCGCAAGAAGCTCGACCGCCACGTCGCGCGCTTCGCCGAGGAGTGCGCGTTCGACCTGGGCGGCCGCAAGCTCAAGCTCGACAGCCTGTGGGTCAACGTCCTCAAGCCCGGCGGGCATCATTCGGCGCATATCCATCCGCATTCGGTCGTCTCGGGCACGCTATACGTCGCCATGCCGCAGGGTTCGGGCGCGCTGAAGCTGGAGGATCCTCGCCTGCCGATGCTGATGGCCGCGCCGCCCCGGCGCCCCGACGCGCCCGACGATCTCGCCACCTTCGCCACCGCGACGCCCGAGCCGGGCACCGTGCTGCTCTGGGAAAGCTGGCTGCGGCACGAGGTGGTTCCCAACGGTGCCAAGGGCGAGCGGATCAGCGTCAGCTTCAATTACCGCTGATCCCATCGATCCGGCTGCGACGACCTGCGCCGCACCGGCGACAAGGCGAAAAGTTCCTTCGGTTCGTCGCACGCATGGAGCGTTTGGCCGACGGGATATCGTGCCGTTAACGGGCTTTGGGTAAGGGCTCGTCCGAACGCACCTCCATCCCGGACGCTTACACCGATGCTCGAAATCACCGTCTTCACCTTTGGCATGCTGGCGAGCTTCGTGCTGTCGGGACTCGGCCGGAACAAGAAGGCGCAGCGCGCCAATCCGCCGATGCTGCGGTACATGGGTCTGGTGCTGATGGGCTTTTCCACCGCGCTCGGCCTGCTGCTGCTCGGCTGGGCCGCCGCGATGATGGTCGGGATCGCCTGACCCCTCCCCGTTCAGCCCGGGCGAGCCTGTTCCCTTGGCCGTCGACTTCGCTCAGGCCGAACGGAGCGAAGCCGTGGCGCACGCCCCCCCGGACCATCGGTTGAGAAATCACGCCATCGCCGCTAGAGGGACGCTTTCCCCTTGATCCACAGGATACGCGACGCATGGGTTTCCGCTGCGGCATCGTCGGCCTGCCGAATGTCGGCAAGTCCACCCTCTTCAACGCGCTGACCGAAACGGCGGCGGCGCAGGCCGCCAATTATCCGTTCTGCACGATCGAGCCCAATGTCGGCAACGTCGCGGTCCCCGATCCGCGCCTGTACAAGCTGGCCGAGGTCGCCGGGTCGGCCAAGATCATCGAGACCCAGCTCGCCTTCGTCGACATCGCCGGTCTGGTACGCGGCGCGTCCAAGGGCGAAGGACTGGGCAACCAGTTCCTCGGCAATATCCGCGAGGTGGACGCGATCGTCCATGTCCTTCGCTGCTTCGAGGATGGCGACGTGACCCATGTCGAGGGCAAGGTCGACCCCATCGCCGACGCCGAGACGGTCGAGACGGAGCTGATGCTGTCCGACCTGGAAAGCCTGGAAAAGCGCGTTCCCGCCTTCGTCAAAAAGGGTCAGCAGGGCGACAAGGAGGCCAAGATCGCGGCCTCGGTGCTCGGCCAGACGCTCGAATTGCTGCGCGAGGGCAAGCCCGCACGCCTGACCAAGCCGAAGGATGACGAGGAAGCGCGGGTCTTCGCGCAGGCGCAGCTGCTGACCGCCAAGCCCGTCCTCTATGTCTGCAACGTCGAGGAAGCGAACGCGTCGGCCGGCAACGCCCATTCGCAGGCGGTCTTCGCCAAGGCCGCTGCCGAGGGAGCGCAGGCGGTGGTGGTGTCGGCGGCGATCGAAGCCGATATCGCGACCATGCCGGTCGAGGATCGTGCCGAATTCCTGTCCGAGCTGGGCCTGGCCGAAACCGGCCTGGCGCGCGTGATCCGTGCCGGATATGCGCTGCTCGACCTGCTGACCTTCTTCACCGTCGGGCCGAAGGAGGCGCGTGCCTGGACCGTGCATCGCGGTGCCAAGGCGCCGAACGCGGCTGGCGAGATCCATAGCGACTTCGAGCGCGGCTTCATTCGCGCCGAAACCATCGCCTATGACGATTATGTCGCCTACAAGGGTGAGGCCGGTGCGCGCGACGCGGGCAAGCTGCGCTCGGAAGGCAAGGAATATGTCGTGCAGGACGGCGACGTGATGCTGTTCCGCTTCAACGTCTGATCCATCATGCGCCGGTCGGTCGTGGATGGGCCGGCGCATGGGTCTTTAAACGACGACCCGTCCACGCTACCTGATCGCCATGATCCAGGTTAGTCCGATCCGCCGCATCATCTATAGCAGCACGGCCGTAACCGACGACAGCCGCGCCGATCATCTTGCGATCCTGGGCGTTTCGCGGCGAAACAACGGCATGGACGGTATTTCCGGCATTCTCTGGATCGAGCAGGGCCGCTATCTGCAGTTGCTCGAGGGGCCGGCCGACAGCGTGACCGACGCTTTCGAACGGATCCGGCGCGACCCGCGTCATACCGATATCGCCGTCCTCGACGACCGCATGACCGATGCGACCGCGTTCGGCGAATGGGCGATGGCCGGGCTTCCCGGCGATGGCCCCAGCGATGCGAAGGCGCGCCTCCGCCACCTGTTGCGCAACAGCGACGCCGAGATCAGGCGCTTTTTCCCGCTCCATTAAGGCCCTTCCGCGACCCGCCGCGCCGTCGTCGCAAAGCATCGCTCGCCAGTGTCACATCGTCGCGTTATCGGGCTGGTCCGAAAGGACGATTCCCGCCGTGATCCGATTCCCCCTCGCCGCGTTCGCCCTCAGCCTGCTGGCCGGGTGCGCCTATCCCTATACGCCACCTGCATTGCCGCCGGTCGGCGCCGCGACACCCGCCCCCGGTGGCGTGCCGGTCGCCGCGGCCGCCACGAGCGACGCGCGCGCGCCGGTAACGATCCTGGTGTCGATCGACGGCTTTCGCGCCGACTATCTGACGCGCGGCCTGTCCCCCAATCTGTCACGCCTCGCGAGCCAGGGCGCTTCCGCGGCGATGCGGCCGTCCTTTCCGTCCAAGACCTTCCCCAATCACTGGACGCTGGTGACCGGCGTCGTCCCCGACCGGCACGGCATCGTCGCCAACGGCTTCACCGATCCGGCGCGTCCCGACGAGCGCTTCACCATGGCGTCCGACGATCCCTATTGGTGGAATGCGGTGGAGCCGATCTGGGTCACCGCCGAAAAGGCGGGCATTCCCACCGCGACGATGTTCTGGCCGGGCTCCAACGTCGCCTGGGGTGGCACCGAACAGACCGGCGCGCACCACGCCGTCACGGGCGGCACGCGCCCGCGCGACTGGCAGCAGTTCAACCAGAGCGTGTCCGATCGCCAGCGGGTCGATGCGACCATCGACTGGCTGCGCCGCCCCGCGACCACCCGCCCCCGCTTCCTCACCCTCTATTTCGACGAGGTCGACACCGCCGGACATGAGGCGGGGCCCGATTCGCCCGAGGTAAACGCCGCGATCGGCGCGGTCGACCAGTCGATCGGCCGCCTGCTCGCGGGGCTTGCCGAACTGGGTCAGCCGGCCAATCTGGTCGTCGTCGCCGATCACGGCATGGCGGCGATCTCGAGCGACCGGGTCGTCCCGCTCGATCGCTTCGCGAACCCCGCCGACTATGTGCTGGTCGAAGACGGTCCCTATGCCACGCTGCGCGCCGAGCCGGGGCATGAGGCGGCACTGGAGCATGACCTGCTCGGGCATCACGATCATATCGACTGCTGGCGCAGGGAGGCGATGCCCGCACGCTTCCACTATGGTCGCAACCCGCGCATTCCGCCCTATTTCTGCCTCGCCGATGCAGGCTGGACGATCAAGGCCAAGCCGCCCGAAAAGCCGTTCGCGGGCGGCACGCACGGCTATGACAATGCCGACCCCAGCATGGCGGCGCTGTTCATCGCCAACGGCCCGGCCTTCCGCCCCGGCGTGAGGCTCGCGCCGTTCGACAATGTCGATGTCGCGCCATTGCTGCGCGACCTGATCGGCCTGCCACAGGGTCAGGGTCTGGACGGCAACGACCTGCCGTTCCGGCGGGCGTTCAGGCGTTAGGATCGCGGGAGAGACGATGATGATCTGGCTGGAGGATGTCGCGGTCGGCGACGTGGCGCGGTTCGGGCACTACAGGGTCGAGCGCGACGAGGTCGTCGCCTTCGCCCGGCGCTACGACCCGCAACCCTTTCATCTGTCCGACGAGGCCGCCGCCGCGACCCATTTCGGGCGGCTGTCGGCCAGTGGCTGGCACACCGCGTCGATGGCGATGGCGATGATCGTCGCCCATTTCCGCGAGACGGGGTTCCAGAGCCTGGGATCGCCCGGAGTCGACGAGCTTCGCTGGATGAAGCCCGTCTTTCCCGGCGATACGCTTCACTGCGAGACCGAGGTGCTGGAGACCCGCGCCTCCGCCAGCCGTCCCGAAATGGGGTTCGTGATCAGCCGCTGGACGGTGTTCAATCAGGATGACGAGCCGGTCATGCGGATGCGCCCCACGGTGATGATCCGCGCGCGGGGCGACACGCCGACGGCCGCCTGATCAGCGCGGTCCGCGACCGCCCCGACCACCCGAGCGGCCGCCACGCCAGCCGCCGGGATTGCCCCGGTTGCCGCGCCAGCCCTCGGCGCGCGGCACGCCGGGTGCCGGGCGGACCGCGCCATTGCCGCGCCAGGTGCCCGGCACGTCGCCACGCCAGCCACCACGGCCCCAGCCGCGCCACTGGTCACGGATCGGCCCGCCCGACCAGGCGCCGCGCCGCCCTTCCCAATAGGCGCGCTGGCCGTCGTTCCAGCGATAGGGGCGGCGATAGCGGTCGTAGACGTAGATGCCGGTGCCCGGATAATAGAAATTGTCGTACCAGCCGAAATAGGACGGCGCGTAACCATAGCCGTAGCCACCGCCGTAATAGCCGGGGGCATAGCCGCCGCCATAACCCGCGCCGACTGAGACGCCGCTATACCCGTAACCGTCGTTGCAGCCGGTCAGCGCCATCAGACCGGCCAGCATCGCCGCCGCCAAAGTTTTCCGACCGAGGACCATCTTGCCTCTCCACACCCCTGGCCTGTTACCGCGCGACGGCGGCAGGGGCTCGCCATTCTCGCGTCCATCTCCGGTCAACCCGGGCGCATGATCATGGTTCCTATACGTTCTCCGATGCACCGGCCATGAACGGGACACTGCAAAGGGGGATTGGCAAAGCGGCTCAAGCAAGGCTAACCTGAAACACCGTTCATCATGGACGGACGAGTTGAGAGGGCGGCGCACGACCGGAACAATCCGGCACGACCGTCACGGCGTACCGGATGCGCACGCGAGCAAAGGTGGAGGGACAGGACGAATGGCGATGACGGAGAACACCGTACCCCCCGGCGAGGCGCCGGAGCCATTCCAGGAAGAGGTCCATGATCCCCGCCGCCGCGACTTCATCAACATCGCCGCCGCGTCCTTCGCGGGCGTCGGCGGCCTGGCGATCGTCCTGCCGCTGATCAACCAGATGAACCCGTCCGCCGACGTGCTCGCGCAATCGACCACCGAGGTCGACCTGTCGAAGATCGAACCCGGCCAGGCGATCAAGACCAGCTTCCGCAAGCAGCCGCTGTTCGTCCGCAACCTGACGCCCAAGGAAATGGCGGAGGCCGATGCGGTGCCGTTGTCCGAGCTGCGCGATCCCCAGACGCTCGCCGAGCGGACCAAGCCGGGCAAGAAGAACTGGCTGATCACGCTGGGTGTCTGCACCCATCTGGGCTGCGTGCCGCTGGGCGCTGGCGAGGGCGAGAACAAGGGCCCTTACGGCGGCTATTTCTGCCCCTGCCACGGTTCGGCCTATGACACCGCCGCGCGCATCCGAAAGGGGCCGGCGCCCAAGAACCTGTTCGTCCCCGATTACAAATTCGACACCGACACGACCGTCACGGTCGGCGCGGCGGCTTAAGGGAGTCCCGAGACATGAGCTTCCCCTGGGCCAAGCATTATCAACCGAAGCAGCCGCTGATGCGCTGGCTGGACGAGAAGCTGCCGGTGCCGCGCCTCGTCTACAATGCGGTGGGCGCTGGCTATCCGGTCCCGCGCAACCTCAATTACTTCTGGAATTTCGGCGTGCTGGCGGGCGCCGCGCTCGCCATCCAGATCATCACCGGCGTCGTGCTGGCGATGCATTACGCCGCCAATGCGGGCGTCGCCTTCGATTCGGTCGAAAGCATCATGCGCGACGTGAACGCGGGCTGGTTCCTGCGCTATGCCCACGCCAACGGCGCGTCGATGTTCTTCATCGTCGTCTACACCCATATCTTCCGCGGCCTCTATTACGGATCGTACAAAGCCCCGCGCGAGATGGTGTGGCTGCTCGGCGTCGTCATCTTCCTGCTGATGATGGCGACCGCCTTCATGGGCTATGTGCTCCCCTGGGGGCAGATGAGCTTCTGGGGCGCGCAGGTGATCACCGGCTTCTTCTCGGCGATCCCGCTGGTCGGCGACACCATCCGCATCTGGCTGCTGGGCGGTTTCGCGCCGGACAATGCCGCGCTCAACCGCTTCTTCTCGCTCCACTATCTGCTGCCCTTCGTGATCGCGGGCGTCATCATCCTGCACATCTGGGCGCTGCACATTCCGGGTTCGAACAACCCGACCGGCGTCGATGTGAAGGGTGAGCAGGATACGGTGCCCTTCCACCCTTATTACACCGCCAAGGATGCGGTCGGGCTGGGCGTGTTCCTGCTGGTGTTCGCGGGAATGCTGTTCTTCTTCCCCAACTATCTGGGCCATCCGGACAATTACATTCCGGCCAACCCGCTCTCGACGCCCGCGCATATCGTGCCCGAATGGTATTTCTGGCCCTTCTACGCGATCCTGCGCGCCTTCACCGCCGACTTCATCCTGCCCGCCAAGCTGTGGGGCGTGCTGGCGATGTTCGGGTCGATCCTGCTGCTGTTCTTCCTCCCCTGGCTGGACAGCTCGCCGGTGCGGTCGAACAATTTCCGGCCCAAGGCGCGAATCGCCTTCTGGGTGCTGGTGGTCGACGTGCTGCTGCTCGGCTGGTGCGGAGGTTCGGCCGCAACGCCGTTCTTCATCATCCTGAGCCAGATCACCGCGGCCTATTATTTCCTCCACTTCCTGGTGATCCTGCCCTGGATCGCCCGGACCGAGCGCCCGGCCCCCCTGCCCAATTCGATCACCGAGGCGGTGCTCGCCAAGCAGGGCGGTACGGCCCCGACCAAGTCGGCCCTAACCCCATCGGCCTCGGCCTGACGCGAACCGATAAGAGAGGATTCTGACGACATGGTTCGTGGCATCGCATTCCTGGTCGGCGCGGCCTTCACCCTGGTTCTCGCGATCGCGCTGTGGGGCAGCGTGTCGGGGCTCGTCTCCGACCCGCCCGCTCCCACCGCCGAGGAGGAGTTCCACCTTCACCCCAAACAGGCACATCTGGCCTCGGACGGCGTGCTCGGCCGCTTCGACCGCCGCCAGCTCCAGCGTGGTTTCCAGGTCTTCAAGGAAGTCTGCGCGGCCTGCCACTCGCTCCGCCTCGTCGCCTTCCGCGACCTGAAGGACCTCGGCTATAACGATCCCGAGGTGAAGGCGATCGCCAACCAGTGGGTGATCGAGCAGCCGAGCATCAATCCGGAGACGGGCGAGGCGACGACGCGCAAGAACGTGCCCGCCGATCACTTCCCCTCGCCCTTCGCCAACGAGGTGGCGGCGCGCGCGGCGAACAACAACGCGCTGCCGCCCGACCTGTCGCTGATGACCAAGGCGCGGCATGACGGCACCAACTACATCTATTCGCTGGTCGGCCCCGACGCCTATCGCCCGCAGCCGGCCGAATTGCTGCGCAAGTTCCCGGACATCAAGACGCCGACCGGGCTGCACTACAATCCCTATTTCGCCAACCTCAACATCGCGATGCCGCCGCCGCTGACCCAGGACGGTCAGGTCCAGTATACCGACGGTACGCTGGCGACCCGCGACCAGATGGCCAAGGACGTCGCCGCCTTCCTGACCTGGACCGCCGAGCCCAAGCTGGAGTCGCGCCATGCGGCCGGTATCGGCGCGGTGATCTTCATCCTGATCTTCTGCTTCCTGGCCTGGGGCGCGTATCAGAATGTCTGGCGTGACGTGAAACACTGAGATCGGGCTGGCCCGATGTGAGAGAACTGGGGCGGTTTCCGACAGGGAACCGCCCGTTTTATTGGTGGGCGGCAGCCCCTTCCCCGACCTCCGCTCAGGCTGAACGCTGCGTGGGCCGGTTGGCCTCCCCCCTTTACCCCCGCCGCCGCCAGGCCCATGAGACCCGGCATGAGCCCCAATGATGACCTCAAAGCCCTGATCCGCACCATTCCGGACTTCCCCAAGCCCGGCATCCAGTTCCGCGACATCACCACGCTGCTGCTCGACCCCGGCGGCTTCGCCACCACGGTCGCGCGCATGGCGGCCGCGACGCGCGGGCCGGTCGACCTGATCGCGGGGATCGAGGCACGGGGCTTTCTGTTCGCCGCGGCGCTTGCCGTGCCGCTGAACGCGGGCGTGCTGCTGATCCGCAAGGACGGCAAGCTGCCCGGCGCGACGATCGCCGAGGATTATGCGCTGGAATATGGCCAGGACCGGATCGTGATGCATGAGGACGCGCTGGTCCCCGGCGCCCGCGTCCTGCTGGTTGACGACCTGATCGCCACCGGCGGCACCGCGCGCGCCGCCGTCCGGCTGCTCCGCAAGGCGGGCGGCGTGGTGGAGCAGGCGCAGTTCCTGGTCGACCTGCCCGACCTGGGCGGCGCGGATGCGTTGCGTGCCGAAGGGCTGGACGTCGATTCGCTGATCGCCTTCCCTGGCCACTGATGCGGCTGGCGCTGCATGAGCCCGACATCGCGGGCAATGTCGGCACGCTGATCCGTACCGCGACCTGTTTCGGCGTCGCGGTCGACCTGATCGAGCCGATGGGCTTCCCCTATTCCGACCGGGCGCTGGCGCGGTCGGCGATGGACTATGCCGCGCTGGCCGAGGTCGTGCGACACGCCGATTGGGCGGCATTCCGCGCGGCGACGCCGGGTCGCATCGTATTGGCGACCACGCTGGGGGCGTTGCCGCTGCCCGAGATGCGTTTCCGTCCCGACGACGTGATCCTGCTCGGCTCGGAGGGAGCGGGCGTGCCGGAGGCGGTGCATCGTGCCGCCGATGTCCGGGTCCGCGTGCCGATGCGCGTCGGGGTCCGCTCGCTCAACGTCGCGATCACCGGCGGCATCCTGCTGGCGGAGGCGCGGCGGCAGACGGGTTGGGACCAAATGCCCGGTTGACCCCCGGCCCCGCCCCCGCCCAGAACGCGCTCGCCATGACCAGCCGTATCCCCGATATCGCGCTCGACGCCGAGCAGGACGCCGCCCGCCTGTGGTTCGAATCCCTGCGCGACCGCATCTGCGCCGCATTCGAGGCGATCGAGCGCGAGGCCGGGTCGGACGCCGCCTTCGAATACACCGCCTGGGATCGCACCGACCCCAGCGGCGAGCCGGGCGGCGGCGGGGTTCGCGGCGTGATGAAGGGCCGCGTGTTCGAGAAGGTAGGCGTCAACGTATCGACGGTTGGCGGCACCTTCGAAGGGCCCTTTGCCAAGACCATCCACGGCGCGGGCGACGATCCGCGCTTCGTCGCGACCGGGATCAGCCTGGTCGCGCACATGGCCAACCCGCATGTCCCCGCGGTGCATATGAACACCCGCTTCCTGACCACCACCAAGCGCTGGTTCGGCGGCGGCGCGGACCTGAATCCGCCGCTGCCGATCGAGGAAGACACCGCCGATTTCCACGCCCGCCTCCGCGCCGCTTGCGACGCACATGATCCGGCGCACTATCCGCGTTTCAAGGCGTGGGCCGACGATTATTTCTACATCCCCCACCGCCAGGTCCATCGCGGCGTCGGCGGCATCTTCTACGACCATCTGGAGGGCGATTTCGCCGGGAATTTCGCCTTTACGCGCGACGTGGGCGAGGCCTTTCTGGACATATTCCCGCGCATCGTCCGGCGGCGCATGGGCCTGCCCGCGACCGACGCCGACCGGGCGCAGATGCTGGCGTGGCGCGGACGCTATGCCGAGTTCAACCTGGTCTATGACCGGGGCACGCTGTTCGGTCTGAAGACCGGCGGCAATATCGATGCGATCCTGATGAGCCTGCCGCCGCTCGCCACCTGGGCATAAGGGACGTGGCGTTGACCCCCGTCGACCCGGCCGAGGTCGCGACCATCGTCACCACGCTGGAGATGCGGACTCGTCCCCGCCCGCGTCCGATGCCCAACGCGCCGCTCGGCCTCGTCGCCTGGGCCGATCCCGATCCCGCCAAATACCGGGCCCTGTTCGCGCGGGTCGGCGCGCCGTGGCTGTGGTTTTCACGGCTGGTGATGCGCGACGACATGCTGACCGCGATCATCCATGACCCCGCCGTCTCGGTCTTCGCGGTGGTCGACCGGGCGGGGATCGAAGTCGGGCTGCTGGAACTCGACCATCGTCGGCCGGGCGAATGCGAGATCGCCTATTTCGGGTTGATCCCCGAACTGGCGGGACGGGGTCATGGCCGCTGGCTCATGGCGCAGGCACTGATGCGCGCCTGGACCGCCAGCGTGGAGCGGGTGTGGGTGCATACCTGCACGCTCGATCACCCGTCGGCGCTCAATTTCTATCGGCGGCAGGGGTTCGTCGCGATCGGTCGCGCGGTCGAGACCTTCGCCGACCCGCGCCTGCTCGGCCTGTTGCCCGAAGGCGCCGCGCCGCAGATCCCGCTGATCAGGCCTGTCGGCTGACCAGGCGGCGATAGGCGGCGACGGCGATCAGCGCCTGGGCCAGCCCCGCCGCCATCGAGACGCCCGCCGCGCCCGCCTGGAGCAGCGCGATCGCGACCGGATTGCCGGGACCGTCGCCCCTGGACAGGTCGACCAGCATCAGGAAGGGCTGCGCCGCGATCATCCCGGCGAGATAGGTGCAGGCGGCCAGCGCGGCCATCTGCAACCCGGCACCGCGGGTCAGCGCGAACGACCGCGCCAGCGCCCCCACCGCCGCCATCCGCCGCTCCGCCAGCAGCACCGGCCCGACCAGCAGCAGCCGACCGGCGACGTACAGCCCCGGCAGGATATAGAGCAGCATCCCCGCCCCCACCGGCAGCGCGACGAGCATCATCGCCAGCAGGAAGCGCGGCGCGACGCCCAATGCCCGTCCCAGCGCTTCGCCGACCGTCAACCGCCCCTCGCCCAGCACCAGCGTCAGCAGCGCCGCCGTCCCGAGCAGGCCGACCACATAGCTGGCGAAATACCAGGCGCCATAATGGCCCGCCCATTGCCCGACCGAATCGATCCAGGCGGTGGCCCGCGCCGTGGTATCGCCCACGCCCTCGTCGGGCAGCGGCGGCGCCGGGACCAGCAGCCCGAGCGCGAGGGCGGGCCAGAACAGAAACGGAGCCGCCAGCCGGATCAGCAGCGAGCGGTCCCGGCGGAACAGGCCCCAGGCGTCCCGCAGGGTGGCAACGACATCCATTTTCATCACAGCGACGGCGAACCCTCGGTCCGAAGCGCCTGTTCCCCCGCCGTCGCGACATAGAGCCGCGCGATGAAGACATAGGCGAGCGTCATGAATGCCGCGCTGACCAGCGACCCGAGCAGTCCAGTCAGCGCAAGCACCAGTCCCAGTCGGTCGGGACCGAAGGCCAGCCGGAACACCGCCCCGGCGACGCCCTGCACCGCCAGGACCGACACCAGCATGACGATCACGAACAGGATCGTCACGCCGATCAGCCGCCATGTCATGCCCCGCGTCAGCGCGATCGAGCGGCGAAACGCGCCCAGCCCCAGCCGTTCGTTGAGCACCACCGCATAGGTCAGCATCAGCCGCGCGCTCAACCACACCGCCAGCGGCAGCGCGACGAGCATGTAGAGCGTGACGAAGATCGCCGCCCCACCCGGCATCGGCGGCATCCGGGTCGGATCGCCATTCACCGCCATCGCCGCGGTCAGATCGAACCCGAACGCCACCAGTCCGACGATCAGGATCAGCGCCGCGATCGCGACGGCGAAGCCGATCGCCAGCGCCAGACCCAGAACGGGAAGGAACCGGTGAAGCCCCGCCCGCGATGCCTCCGCCGTCGTGGTCGCGGGATGGGTGGCGAGCGCCATGATCGCGAGTTGCGCCCAGACCCCCAGGACCAGCGAAAAGATGGTGATGGCCAGTCCCAGTCCCGAGACGTTACCGCCCGGCGCCGCGCCGCCCTGTGGCAGGACGAGGATCTGCAACAGGCTGGGCAGCACGAAACCGATCGCGGCAAAGGGTATCAGCATGCCCGCGCGGCCCGCCAATACCTGTTGCGTGCTGTCCCATACCGATCCGATCCTGGCCGTCATCTTTCCTCCCTTTGCCGGGCGCGCTCGCCCACCTGATCGCCCGGCCATCATCCCCTGCCTAGCCCATCGGCGGGCGCAACGCCATCAGCAGGGCCCGAGCCGTCGGCGGGATCGGGAATCCCCCGATCGCCCCGACCGCTTGCATCACACCGGTGCCGGGCGCAGATAACCGCGATCGTGACCCATATTCCCGACATCCCCGATATCGAATGGCGGATCAGCCCCGGTCTGACCCCCTATGACCAGTCGCTCGCCGAGATGGAGGCGCGCGCCGCCGCCGTCGTGCAGGGCGAGGCGCGCGAACTGGTGTGGCTGCTCGAACATCCCCCCGTCTATACCGCGGGGACGAGCGCCGATCCGGTCGAGCTGGTCGATCCGCGCTTTCCGGTTTTCCAGACCGGGCGGGGCGGCAAATATACCTATCATGGCCCCGGCCAGCGCACCGGCTATCTGATCCTGGACCTCAACCGGCGCGGACGCGACGTGCGGGCCTTCGTCCATGGCCTGGAGGACTGGCTGATCGCCGCGCTCGCCCGGCTGGGCGTCGACGCCTTCAGCGTCGACGAGCGCGTGGGCATCTGGACGCGCGACGGCGGGTCCGAGGCGAAGATCGGTGCGATCGGCGTTCGGGTTCGCCGCTGGGTGACGCTTCACGGCTTCGCGATCAACATCGCACCCGATCTTTCGCATTTCGGCGGGATCGTGCCGTGCGGGCTGCCCGAGTTCCCCGTCACCAGCCTTTTTGCATTAAACGGCGTCAAGTCGTTGGAAACCTTTGACGAGGCGCTTGCGTTCACCTTTCCGGCCTTCCTCAAGTCGCTAGGGTCGGTCCGACAAAACGAGGCTTGAGGACGAAGCGGTATCCGATTAATGTCCACTCCGATTTGGGTAATAGGGCCAGCAAGCCGTTCCAAATCCTTATTATCAAGGGAGCTTCCAATGCGTGCAATCATCTCCAAGGTCCTGACGGGCTCGATCATCGCCGGCGCGGCGCTCGCGGTTTCGGCTTGCGGCTCGAAGACCGAGAACACCACCGACGCCAACATGACCACCGAAATGAACGCTTCGGAAGGCATGGACACCGCCACCGACAACATGACCGCCGTCGACGGCGCCATGAACGGCGGCATGATGGCCAACGACACCATGTCGAACGACATGATGATGTCGAACGACACGATGATGACCAACGCGTCGAACGCGATGTAATCATCGTCGGGGTCATCCCCGACGTGAAGAGGGGCCGTCCGGGCGACCGGGCGGCCCCTTTTTCATTGGCTGGTCAGGCGGCCGAGGGCACTCCGCAAGGGATCGGCATAATTCCGTTTTCGCTACCTTTCCGTAACGACACCACTCATCGCAGGCGGCCGTTTGCGGTTCGATTTCCATTTGGGGAAAAGCCCGAAAAGCGTTATGTTTCGGGACGCTCGAAAGGCCCTCAGGGGGAAGGATCGGAAGACAATGAAGGTGGTGCGTACCGCGCTGGTTGCCAGCGTGGCTTTTTGGGGGATGGGCGCCGCGGCGCCCGCATCGGCACAATTCTTCCTGCAGCCCTATAATTTCCAGGGGAAGCCCGTTCAGGGCGACGAACCCGGCATCGGCCAGCCGCTGCCCGGCGCGTCCGCCGCGGAAATGCGCGCGGGACTGCTCTGGAACATGCGCGCCGCGCTGAACGTCGCGGCGCTGCAATGCCAGTTCGAGCCGATGCTTTCGACCGTGGCCAATTATAACGCGATCCTGAAGGATCACGATGCCGAGTTGAAGGGCGCGTTCGACACGCTTGGCGCCTATTTCAAGCGCAAGGCGAAGACGGTTCGCGAGGGCCAGATGGCGCTCGATCAATATGGCACGCGGACCTATTCCAGCTTTGCCGCGGTCGCCGCCCAGCTCAACTTCTGCCAGACGGCGGGCTCGATCGCCCATGCGGCGGTCTTCACGCCGCGCGGCCATCTGGGCGAACTGGCGGTCGAGCGGATGCAGGAGTTGCGCAACAGCCTGACGCCCTATGGCGAGCAGCGCTTCCCGCGCTATATCGGCCGCGAATATGTCGCCGCGACCATGCCGCGCCTGGACGCGCTGTGCTGGAACAAGAAGGCGGAATGGGTGGTCAAGAAGTGCGGCGCCCAGAACTGGCCGCCCGCCGGCGGCACCAACCTGGCGGCACGGTAAGACCCAATCCTCCCCAAGCCCGGCTTGGGGAGGGGGACCGCCACGAAGCGGTGGTGGAGCGGCGCTTCCTTGGGGAATGCCCCTCGCGGCACGTCCCCTCCACCATGCTGCGCATGGTTCCCCTCCCCGTGCCGGGACGGATCAATCCGGGCCTCCCCTTTCGCGTCGATATTTGCTAGGCGCGCCGCCATGCTCAATCTGAATGGCATCACCGTGCGCCTGGGCGGCCGCACGATCCTCGACGGTGCTTCCGCGGCCCTCCCCCCCGGCAGCCGTGTCGGCCTGATCGGCCGCAACGGCGCGGGCAAGTCGACGCTCGTCCGGGTGATCGCAGGCCAGCTCGAGGCCGATGACGGCGCCTGCGAGATGCCCAAGGGCGCACGCCTCGGCTATATCGCACAGGAAGCCCCCGACGGCACCGCCACCCCGTTCGAGACGGTGCTCGCCGCCGACCTCGAACGCGCCGAACTGATGGAGCGCAGCGAAACCGAGAGCGATCCCGAAAAGCTGGGCGACATCTATGAGCGGCTGATCGCGATCGACGCCTATACCGCCCCCGCGCGCGCCTCCAGCATCCTGCAGGGCCTGGGTTTCGACGAGGCGATGCAGGCCCGGCCGCTGTCGAGCTATTCGGGCGGGTGGAAGATGCGCGTGGCGCTGGCCGCGCTTCTGTTCTCCGCGCCCGACGTGCTGCTGCTCGACGAGCCGTCGAACCACCTCGATCTCGAAGCGGTGATGTGGCTGGAGGATTTCCTCAAATCCTATCGCGCCACGATCCTGCTGGTCAGCCATGAGCGCGACTTCCTGAACAATGTCGTCGATCATATCCTGCACCTGCAGGGCGGCAAGGTGACGCTCTATCCCGGCGGTTACGATTCGTTCGAGCGCCAGCGCGCCGAGCGGATGGCGCAGCTCGCCGCCGCCAAGGCGAATCAGGAGGCGCAGCGCGCCAAGCTGCAGGACTATATCGCCCGCAACTCGGCCCGCGCCTCGACCGCCAAGCAGGCGCAGAGCCGCGCTAAGATGCTGTCCAAGATGCAGCCGATCGCCGAGATGGCGAACGATCCGTCGCTGTCCTTCGACTTCCCCGATCCCGACCAGCTGCGCCCGCCGCTCATCACGCTGGACCTGGCGAGCGTGGGTTATGCGGAAACGCCGATCCTGAAGCGGCTGAACCTGCGCATCGATCCGGACGACCGGATCGCGCTCCTGGGCCGCAACGGCAACGGCAAGACGACGCTGGCCCGCCTGCTCGCCGCCCAACTCGCGCCGATGGACGGCGAGATGAACGCGAGCGGCAAGATGCGCGTCGGCTACTTCACCCAATATCAGGTCGAGGAACTCGACACCGACGACACCGCGCTGGAGCATATGACCCGCATCATGCGCGGTGCGACCCCGGCGGCGGTCCGCGCGCAGCTCGGGCGATTCGGCTTTTCGGGCGACAAGGCGACCACCAAGGTCGGCAAGCTGTCGGGCGGCGAGCGCGCGCGGCTGGCCCTCGCGCTGATAACGCGCGATGCGCCGCACATGCTGATCCTCGACGAGCCGACCAACCACCTCGACGTCGATGCGCGCGAGGCGCTGGTCCAGGCGCTCAACATGTACAAGGGCACGGTGGTGCTGGTCAGCCACGACCGCCATATGCTGGAGATGACCGCCGACCGGCTGGTGCTGGTCGACAATGGCACCGCGCGGGAATTCGACGGGTCGCTGGACGATTACATCGCCTTCGTCCTGAAGGGCGATGCGGGCCAGGGCGATGCCGCGTCCAAGGCGGATCGGGCGGCGAGCAAGAAGGCCTCGGCCGAACAGCGCGAGCGCTTCAACGCGATGAAGAAGACGCTGCGCGGCATCGAGGACGAAATGGCCAAGCTGACCCGCGAGCGCGAGGCGCTGGACAAGGCGATGGCCGATCCGGCGGCGGCCGAACCCCGCCATGCGCGACTGTCGATGGGCGAGCTGAACAAGCGCCGCGCCGAGGTGGTCGACAAGCTGGCGGAAGCGGAAATGCGCTGGATGGAAGCCGGCGAGGCGATGGAGGCGGCGTAAGGTCGCTCCATCCTCCGTTCGCATTGAGCGAGGTCGAAATGCGGTGATGTTATCCCGTGGGCTTCGACTTCACTCAGCCTGAACGGGGTCGGGGGCAGGTGGCCCATAATGCAGCGCTGTTCCCCGGCGAAGGCCGGGGTCCAGTTTCTGCGAATTGGGTGGCTCGCCCCCTCGATCGTAAGCCGCAACTGGACCCCGGCCTTCGCCGGGGTGGCACGATACTTAAGCTTCGGCTTCTTCCGAACCTTCGGCGGCATCTTCACCATCGGCGGGATTCTCGATCCACGCCTCGACCTCGCCGTTGAGCTTCAGGGTCAGCGGGCGGCCGTGACGGTCGACCTTCTTGCCCAGCGCGACGCGAATCCAGCCTTCGGAGATGCAATATTCCTCGACGTCGCGGCGCTCATTGCCCTTGAAGCGGATGCCCACGCCCCGCTGCAGCAGGTCCTGGTCGAAATAGGGGCTGTCCGGGTTGGTGGACAGGCGATCGGGAACGGTATCGGTCATGCCCTGGGCCTTAACGCCGACTCGGGCGTGCTGCCAAGAAAAAGCGGCGCCGGAATGACCCGGCGCCGCTCATCGTTTCAGTTACAGACCTGGACCGGCACGTTGCGGCCCCAATAGGGATCCCAGCGCCAGTCGTTCCAGCAGCGCGGCGCATAGCTGCGATACTGATACTGGTAGGCCACCGGCGGCGGGGGCGGCGGCGCATAATAGGGGTCATAGCCGCGGTTGTAGTAATAACCGCGATCGACATAGCGCGGCTGGTTGCTGCTCGCGATCGCCGCGCCGACACCCAGCCCGACGATCCCGCCGAGCAGCGCGCCCGCTACCGCGTCGCCGCCGCGATCCCGGTGGTAATAGCCACCCCAGCCACGGCCCCAACGCTGCGCCTCGGCCGGAGCCGCAGCGGTCAGGGCGGTCGCGCCCAGCGCGATCCCCAGCCCCAGCTTCTTCAACATTCCATTCATACCGAACCTCCGATACTGATACGCCCGGTCCGCTGATGGCTAAACGCTTACGCGGCGTCCGTGTTGCCTTCTTTGCCACCAACGGGCTGAACGGACACGGAATGCGGTGTTTAACCCCGGTTCAGGAGACTCGTGCGCGATGGCCCATTGGCTGCTGAAGTCGGAACCCGACAGCTATGGCTGGGGCGACCTGGTCCGCGACGGCGCCACCGAATGGGACGGCGTCCGCAACGCCGCCGCCGCCAGGTATCTGCGCGCCATGGCCGTCGGCGACACCGCGCTGTTCTATCATAGCGGCAAGGACAAGGCGGCGGTCGGCATTGCGACGATCGCCCGCACCGCAAAGGCCGATGGCGACGATGGCCGCTGGGTATCGGTGCAGGTCTCGCCCGACCGCCCCCTCGCCAAGCCTGTCACGCTGGCGGCGATGAAGGCCGACGCCCGGCTCGCCGACATGGCGATGCTCCGCCAGTCGCGTCTGTCCGTATCGCCCGTGGGCGATTCGGAATGGGCCGTCCTGCTGGAACTGGCCATCCCCTGAGTCCTCCCCATCTCTGACAGAGAGGGGGACCATCCGAAGGATGGTGGAGGGGCAAGCCCGCGCCTAGGCCGGATCGACATTCAGCTCATTCTCCCCTCTCCCCTGGCCAGGGGAGAGGGTTAGCGAAGCTTGCCAGCGTGCTGGCTAGCGCAGCTTGGGTGAGGGGTTGAGCGAGCCTCAAGGCTCGCGCGCTCTTCGAGCGCTCCACCCCTCACCCAGCTCTGACTAGGCCTTTGCTACGCAAAGACCAAGTCTGCGCAACCCTCTCCCCTCTACGAGGGGCGAGGGATGGACAGGCATAGTTGAATGTCGATCGGCCCTAAGTCTTTGCTTTGGCAAAGACCAAGTCTGGGCAACCCTCTCCCCTCTGTGAGGGCCGAGGGAAGAAGAGGGTGCCCCGCAACTGACATTGCCCAACGGCATAATCCTCAGCGCAATTACCGATACGCCTGCCCCAGCGATATTATACCGAAATTACCCGCCACAATCGGTTGACGCGCCCGGTATTGCGTTGCAGCAATGGCGGCCATGACGACCCTGCCACCCATCGCCAACAATGCCGACATCCGTTTTCTGGGCACACAGCTGGGCGACGTGATCCGCCGCTATGGCGGCGACGCGCTGTTCGAAGCGACCGAGGCGATCCGCCGGGCATCGGTCGACCGCTATCGCGGATTGGGCGAGGACGGCTCGGTCGACCTGCAGCTCGAAAAGCTCGCGCTCGACGAGACGTTGGATTTCGTTCGCGGGTTCATGCTGTTCTCGATGCTCGCCAACCTGGCCGAGGATCGTCAGGGCATCGCGCGCGAGCCCGCCGCCGATATCGCCGACGTGCTGGAAACGCTGGCCGGCGAAGGCATCGACCGGCAGGCGGCGATGGAATTGCTGGCGCAGGCGCTGGTCGTCCCCGTGCTGACCGCGCACCCGACCGAGGTGCGGCGCAAGAGCATGATCGACCACCGCAACCGCATCGCCGAGCTGCTGGCGATGCGCGATGCGGGCCGCGCGGTCACGCCCGATGGCGACGATGTCGAGGCGGCGATCGGTCGCCAGATCGCGCTGCTCTGGCAGACCCGCGTGTTGCGACGCGAGCGGCTCTACGTCACCGACGAGGTGGAGACGGCGCTTTCCTACCTGCGCGACGTGTTCCTGCCGGTGCTGCCGACCCTGTACCAGCGCTGGGACAAGGCGTTCGGTGCGCGCGTGCCCGCGTTCCTGCGCGCCGGTTCGTGGATCGGCGGCGACCGCGACGGCAATCCCTTCGTCACCGCCGAGTCGCTGACCACCGCGCTCGCCCAGGCGGCCGATGCGGTGCTGAGCCATTATTGCGAGGCGGTCCACGCGCTCGGCGCCGAGCTGTCCATCTCGACCGAACATGCCGAGGTCGACGCGGCGGTATTGGCACTGGCCGACGCGAGCGGCGACGCGGCACTCAGCCGCGCCGACGAGCCCTATCGGCGTGCCCTGTCGGGCATTTACGCGCGCCTGGCCGCGACGCATCAGACGCTGACCGGCAAGACATCGCCGCGACCCGGCCGCCTGACCGGCGAGCCCTATCCCGATCCCAAGGCGTTGCGTACCGACCTCGTCGCGATCGCGCGCGGGCTGGCGGCGCGCGGCGACGGCGCACTGGCGAGCGGCGGCGCGCTCGGACGGCTGATCCGCGCGGTCGAGACCTTCGGCTTCCACCTCGCCACGCTCGACCTGCGGCAGAATTCGGCGGTGCATGAGCGGGTCGTCGCCGAACTGCTCAAGGTGGCGGGCGTCGAGGTGGACTATCTCGCGCTGGACGAGGAGGCCCGCGTGGCGCTGCTCCGTCGCGAACTCGCCAATGCCCGGCCGCTGTTCAGCCATTATGCGGACTATTCGGACGAGACCCGCTCAGAACTGGCGATCGTCCAGGCCGCCGCCGATGCGCACGCCAGATACGGGCCGAAGTGCATCACCAATTACATCGTCTCGATGGGCAAGTCGGTGTCCGACCTGCTCGAAATCAACCTGATGCTGAAGGAATTCGGCCTCTACCGCCCCGGCGAACCCGCCACTGCCGCGATCATGGCGGTGCCGCTGTTCGAGACGATCGAGGATCTGGAGGCGGGCCCGGAGATCATGCGCGCCTATTTCGGCTTGCCCGAAATCGCCGCGATCGTCCGCGCGCGCGGGCATCAGGAGGTGATGATCGGCTATTCGGACTCGAACAAGGATGGCGGTTACCTGACCTCTACCTGGTCGCTGTCCAAGGCGTCGAGCGCCTTCCGCCCGGTGTTCGAGGAAGCGGGCGTCCGGATGCAGCTCTTCCACGGGCGCGGCGGCGCGGTGGGACGTGGCGGGGGCAGCGCCTTCGCCGCGATCCGCGCCCAGCCGCACGACACGGTACAGGGCCGCATCCGCATCACCGAACAGGGCGAGGTGATCGCGGGCAAATATGGTACGCGCGACTCGGCGCTCGGCAATCTGGAGGCCATGGCCTCGGCCACGCTGCTCGCCAGCCTGGAGCCGGACCGTTTGTCGGAGGCGGACAATGCGCGCTTCACCGCCGCGATGGAGGGACTGTCCGCGACCGCCTTCACCACCTATCGCGACCTCGTCTATGGCACCGAGGGCTTTCGCACCTTCTTCCGTCAGATGACCCCGATCGCCGAGATCGCGGGGTTGAAGATCGGTAGCCGCCCGGCCAGCCGCAAGAAGTCCGACGCGATCGAAGACCTGCGCGCCATCCCCTGGGTGTTCAGCTGGGCGCAGGCCCGCGTGATGCTGCCCGGCTGGTTCGGTGTCGGCACCGCGATCGCGCGCTTTGAGGACAAGGCGCTGCTCGCAGAGATGGCGAAGAACTGGCCCTTCTTCGCCGCCACCCTCGCCAATATGGAGATGGTGCTCGCCAAGTCGGATATCGGCATCGCGCGGCGTTACGCCGGGCTGGTCGAGGATGAAGGACTTCGCGAATCGATCTTCGGACGTATCCATGACGGCTGGCACCGGGCGCGCGACGGGCTGCTGACCGTGACGGAGCAAACGCGACTGCTGTCCGCCAACCCGGCGCTGGAGGCGTCGATCCGCCTGCGCCTGCCCTATATCGAACCGCTCAACCTGCTCCAGATCGAGTTGATGAAGCGCCACCGCGCGGGCGAGGACGATCCGCGCATCGGCGAGGGCATCCTGTTGTCGATCAACGGGATCGCGACCGCGTTGCGCAACAGCGGCTGACGGCCATGGCGGATTTCGTCGTTCGTTACAAAGGCGGTCTGCGCTGCCGCGTCGCGCATCCCGATAATGGTGCGGTGCTGGTCATGGATGCGTCCAGGGAATTGGGCGGTCGGGGCGAGCACTTCTCGCCCAGCGACCTGTTGTCGGTATCGCTGGGCGGGTGCGTGCTGAGCATCATGGCGATGGCGGGACGGGTCGCCGGGCTGGAGCTGGCGGGTGCGACGGCGACCGTGACCAAGGAGATGGGACATGCGCCGCGCCGGATCGCGGGGATGTCGGTAACGGTGCGCGTACCGGGCGCGTTTGACGGCACCCAGCGACGGAGGCTGGAAGCCGCGGCGAAAGCCTGTCCCGTGCACGCGGTGCTGGGCATCGACGCGCCGATCACGATTATCTGGGAAGACTGACCCGAAAATCCTCCCGGGCACGGGGAGGAATCACCGTTGCCACTGCCGCGCTTCTTCCGCTGTGAACCCTTCGACCATCGCGCGGAACGTCGCCTCCGCCACATCGGGGCTCAGCCCCTCTCGCGCGGCCTTCTCGCGGATCCGGGCCAGGATCCGGCGAATCCGCGCCTCATCGCGCACCGTCGCGGCGGATGTCTTGAAGCGCCCCGCCTGCCGCACATAGCGTGACCGCTCGGCCATCAAGTGCAGGATCTGATCGTCGATCCCGTCGATCCGGGCACGGACTTCGCCCAGATCGCGGCAACAGGGTTTGGAGGGGGGCGCGCTCGTCTGCGCCACAACGGGGGACGACAGGCTCGCAAGACCCAGGATCAGCGGCAACAAAGGACGCATCGGCCACCTCCGGCAGGCAACAGGGTCAGGACCGATACGGCCGCAAATCCCACCTCGCCAGTGACATCCCCGTCACCTGCCGCACGTCTTCGTCCGATCCTGCCGCGTCTCGACGAATGCGCGCGGGAGATAGCTCATGCCAGCGCCAGGGCCGGCTCACCCCGTTCGTGCGCGAGCAGCCACTGTTTCACCGCCAGGCCGCCCGCAAAGCCGGTCAGCGTGCCGTTCGCGCCGATCACCCGGTGGCACGGCGTGACGATCGACAGCGGATTGCGGCCATTCGCCGCGCCGACCGCACGCGACGCGCCCGGCCGACCGATCGCCTCGGCGAGCGCGGCGTAGCTGCGCGTCTCGCCATAAGGAATGGCGTTCAGGCCGGTCCATACGCTCTTCTGGAAATCGGTGCCGACGGGGTCGAGCGGCAGGTCGAAGTCGCGCCGCTTCCCCTCGAAATAGTCGGTCAGTTGCCGGACCGCCTCGGTCAGGATCGCGTTGGCGGGATCGTTCCGTCGGTCGGACAAGGGCACGCGCCCCGCCCGCTCCTCGGCCCAAAGGACGGCGCGCAAGCCCTGCGCGCTCGCGACTAGGGTCAGCTCGCCCACCGGCGAGGCCATGGTGCATTCGCTCAACATGGCCCGATCCTATCGCAAGACGCGCGCCGATGCGTCCCGCTTCTTGCGCTCAAAGCAGGAAGGGCGCCGCGATCTCGGGCGTGACGCGCAGCAGACGACCGGTCTCGCGATCGATCAGCGCCCAGGTCGTCACCGCTTCCACCTTCACCTGCCCGTCCGCGCCCAGAAAGCGGACATGCCGGTCGAAGCGCGCGCCCTTGGGCGGGTCGGGAACCCAGGTCTCGGCGGTCACCGTTTCCCCCGCGACGACATTGCCGCGATAGTCGATCTCGTGTCGCGTCACGACCCAGACATGCGCGGCGACATGCTCGGGCGGTGCCACCGCCTCCCAATGCGCGGTCGCGATCGCCTGAATCCATTGTACCCAGACGGCGTTGTTCACATGCCCCAGCTCGTCGATATGCTCGGGACCGGCGGTGATCGTCAGCGTGAAGCGGCTCATGCCTGTTCGTTCGTTTCCCTGTAGCGCAACCACAGCGCACGAACGCCCCAGCCGAGTGCGGCGGCGACCATGACCAGGCCCGCCGCCATCAATATGTGAATCAGGCTGGGGCGATAGCGCGCGGCGAGTTCGTGGAACGCCTCGCCGAACAGATAACCGATACCGACGAAGATCGACGCCCAACATGCGGCCGATGCCGCATTGACCGCGACGAACAGCCGGGTCGACACTTCGCTGGTGCCCAGCGCGACCGGGCTGATCGTGCGCAGGCCGTAGAGGAACCGGAATGCGAAGATGAAGCCGACCGGATAGCGTTCCATCATCTTCGTGACGCGGGCATAGACCTTGCGCTTGCGCAGCTTGGCGACCCAGCGTCCATCGCGCGCACGCCGCCCGATGGTGAAGAAGATCTGGTCGGCCAGGAACGAGCCGATCGCCGCCGCCAGCAGCGTGGCGGGCCAGGAGATCAACCCCTGATGCGCCAGGATCCCGCCGGTGACGACCGCCGTCTCACCTTCCAGCCCGGCGCCCAGCGCAATGGCCGCGACGCCGTAGCGCGCGACGATCGCCTCGATGCTCAGGACTCGACTCCCATCTGCCACAGGATGAAGGCGTGCTCCTCCGCACCCTCGCGCAGGGATTCGAAACGGCCGGACTTGCCGCCATGCCCCGCGCCCATATTGGTCTTGAGCAGCAGCAGATTGTCGTCGGTCTTGGTCGCGCGCAGCCGGGCGGCCCATTTGGCGGGCTCCCAATAGGTCACGCGCGGATCGTTGAGCCCGCCCGAGATGAACATCGGCGGATAGGCCTGCGCCCGGACATTGTCATAGGGGCTGTAGCTGCGGATCAGCTCGAACGCCGCCTCGTCCTCGATCGGGTTGCCCCATTCGGGCCACTCGCCCGGCGTCAGCGGCAGCTCGGCATCCATCATCGTGTTGAGCACGTCGACGAACGGCACGTCGGCGATCACCGCGCCCCAGAGATCGGGATCGGAATTGACCACCGCGCCCATCAGCTCGCCCCCCGCCGAGCGGCCCGCGATCGCGATCTGCCCCGCCTTGGTCCAGCCGCCCTCGATCAGCCCCCTCGCGACGTCGACGAAGTCGTGGAAGGTGTTGGTCCGCTTTTCCAGCTTGCCGTCCAGATACCATTGCTGGCCCAGATCGTCGCCACCGCGGATATGCGCGATGGCATAGGCGAAACCGCGATCGAGCAGGCTCATCCGCCCCGTCGAGAAGCCCGGCGGGATCGCATAGCCATAGGCGCCGTACGCATAGAGGAACAGCTTGCCCGACCCGTCGCGCGGAAAGTCCCTGGGGTAGACGATCGACACCGGCACCATCGTTCCGTCGCGCGCAGGAATCTTGAGGCGTTCGGTCCGGTACTTGTCGCCGTCATAGCCCGACGGGATTTCCTGGACCTTCAACACGGTCAGCCCGCCGGTCGCGACGTCATAATCATAGACGGTGCCCGGCGTGACCATGGACTCATAGCCCAGCCGCAAGACCGACACGTCATATTCGGGATTGTCGCCCAGGCCCGCCGTATAGCTCGCCTCGGGGAACTCGATCCGCCGGGGCACGGTCGGCGTGTCGTAGCGGTGGATGGCGATGCGGTCCAAACCGTCCTCGCGCCCCTCGACGACGAAGAAGTCCTTATAGCACTCGACCCCGGTCATGTAGAAATGCGGGTTCGGCCCGATCAACTCATGCCAGTCGCCGGGATTGTCGATCGACGCGGTGCAGAGGCGGAATTGCGGGTCCACATCGTTGGTGTGGATGAACAGCGTGCCGTCATGCTCGTCCACATCATACTCACGGCCCTCCTTGCGGGGTGCGACCAGGATCGGTTCGGCGAAGACGTTATCGGACGGAAGCAGCCGCACCTCGCTGGTCACATGATCGCCGGTCGCGATCACGATCCAGTTGCGCGCGGAGGTTTCGGCGACGGCGACGCGGTAGCCTTCGTCATCCTCGTGGAACAGCTCGACATCCTGCGCGACATCGGTGCCCAGCTTGTGGAAGCGCGCATTGTCGGTCCGCCACTGCGCGTTCGCCACGCCGTAGAGGAAGCCGCTGTCATCGGCGACCCAGACGATCTCCGACAACATGCCCGGAATCACCTCGGGCAGGTGCTCGCCCGTCGTCAGGTCCTTGATCCGCACCTCGAACCGTTCGGAGCCATTGTCGTCGATCGCATAGGCGAGGTAGCGGCCATTGTTGCTGATCGAGAAGGCGCCCAGCCGGAAATAGTCCTTGCCCTCGGCCAGCGCGGGTTCGTCGAGCAGCAGCTCGTCGGGGCCGCCAGCGACCGGCTTGCGCCACCATTTGCGATATTGCCCGCCGGTTTCGAACCCGGTCCAGTAGATCCAGTCGCCGTCCTTTTGGGGCACGGAGGACTCGTCCTCCTTGATCCGCCCCTTCATCTCTTCATACAGCCGGTCGATCAGCGGCTGGCGCGGGGCCATGACCGCCTCGAAATAGGCGTTCTCCGCCTCGACATAGGCGAGAACGTCCTTGTCCTCGACCTCGGGATAGGCGGGGTCCTTCAGCCAGGCATAGGGGTCGGTGATCGTGACCCCGTGCGCGGTGAAGCTGTGGGGACGGGTTTCGGCAATGGGCGGCGTCGGCGCGGGTTCGGTCATCGCCCGGATGTAGCTAGGGTTATGCCCCGCCGGAAGGGGTGGAGATCACGCTATTTCCACCCATCGGCCAGCGTCCAGCGATCCCGCCAGCGCAGGACCGGCGTCTCGCCCTCCCATTCCACCGGCAGCCAGACGTACCGCCCGTCGATCGCATTTTCCGGCCGCCAGCGATCGGCCATGAAGATGAAGCGCGGCTCGCCCCCCGGACGCTCGGGCGGCAGCGGCAGGACGAAGGTCGATTGCGAGTGGAAGGTCGTCTTCCGATCCTCCTCGCTCCCGCGTACCGGATTGCCCAGCGAGCGCCACGGCCCCGTCACCTGGTCCGCGACATAGACCCGCCCCGGATTGGGCCGCCAGCCGGTCAGGCCGGAGGCGAACATATAATAGCGCCCCTTGGCCTTGAAGAGCGCGGGCGCCTCGTTCCCGCCACCCGGCAGCGCGCGGACATAATAGCCGTCATGCCGCGTCCAGTCGGGCGCCAGCCGCGCGATCTGGAGCGTGGCATTCTCCTCCGAGGCATAGACATGCCAGGCCGTGTCGCCATCGACGAAGACCGTCATGTCGCGCGCCATCTGGCCACCCGCAAAGTCGCGCGCCAGCGTGGTGCCGGGCGCCTTGTCCTCTTCGGTCGCGTTGGCGGGCCAGATGCCCGGATTGACCCGCCCCGCGCGCAGGAAGCGGAACGGCCCCTGCGGCCGGTCGGCGACCGCGACACCCGCCTGCGCCGCGCCGTAACCGCGCCCCTTCAGCTCCAGATGGAACCACATCACGAACGTGCGGGTGCGGCGGTTATAGACGACCTTGGGCCGCTCCAGGATGCAGCCGCGCGTGATCGGGCTGGCCGGATCGTCCGACACGGACAGCGCAATGCCCTCGTCGCGCCAGATCACGAGATCCGCCGAGCTATAGGCATGGACGCCGACCAGCGCGGTATTGCCCGCCTCGCCCGCCGTCTTGTGCTCGCCATGCCACCACCAGCGCCCGCCATGGCGCAGCAGCCCGCCGCCATGCGCGTTGATCGCGACGCCATGGGTGTCGTTCCAGACCTCGCCGGGGCGGATCGCGTCCGCTTCCGCCGCGCGCGCCATGCCGCCGACCAGCGCCGCCGCGCCCGCCCCAGCCAGGATGCTCCGCCGGTCGATCGTCACGCAAACCCCTTCCACGTCATTCGGACGGGATCGTATATCGTCTCACAAACCAATCAAGCCCCGGCAGGCTCGACGCTGTGCGGGCGGAGGGCTAGACCGGCCGCGTTTTCCATTGCTGTCAGGCCGTTCCATGTCCCATTCCGCCCGCCTTTCCGCCCTTCGCAACGAGTTGGCCGCACAGGGCCTCGACGGTTTCGTCGTGCCGCTGACCGACGAGCATATGAGCGAATATGTTGGCGACTATGCGCAGCGCCTCGGCTGGCTGACCGGGTTCGGCGGCTCAGCGGGCACGGCGGTGGTGCTGGCGGACAAGGCGGCGATCTTCACCGACGGGCGCTACACGTTGCAGGTGCGCGAGCAGGTGTCGGGCGAGGACTATGCCTATATCCCGGTGCCGCAGGACAGCGTGGCGGGCTGGCTGGGTCGCGAGACGGCGGCGGGGCAGCGGATCGGCTATGAACCGTGGCTGCATACCCGCCAGCAGGTCGCCGACATGACGGCGGCGCTGGCCGATCGCGAGGCGGAACTGGTCGCGGTGACCGCCAACCCCATCGACGCGATCTGGACCGACCGCCCCGCCCCCTCGCCCGCCGTGCTGACGGTACAGAAGGACGACGTGGCAGGCGAAGGCTCAGCCGCCAAGCGTGCGCGGATCGGCGAATGGCTGGCCGAGGTGCGCGCCGACGCGGTGGTGCTGTCGGCGCTCGATTCGATCGCCTGGGCGCTGAACGTGCGCGGCACCGATGTCGCGCACACGCCGGTCGCCCTGTCCTATGCGATCGTCCATGCGGACGGGGAGACCGACCTGTTCGTCGCGCCCGAGAAAATCACGCCCGAGGTGCGCTCGCATCTGGGCAATGCGGTTCGGCTGCATGACCGCGCGGCGTTCGAGGATTACCTGGGCGGCTTTGCGGGCAAGCGCGTCGTCGCCGACCCCGAGCGCGCGGTGGCGGCGATAGGGCAGGCACTGGAGGCGGGCGGGGCCAAGGTGCTGGCGCTTCGCGATCCCGTCGTGCTGACCAAGGCGATCAAGAACCCCGCCGAAGTCGCCGGACACCGCGCCGCCTCGGTTCGCGACGGCGCGGCGATGGTGAAATTCCTTCGCTGGGTGGAGGCGGAATGCCCGAAGGGCGGCCAGACCGAGTTGTCAGCGGCGGCGCAATTGCTGGCGTTTCGCGAGGCGACGGGGTTGCTCAAGGACACGAGCTTCTCGACCATCTCGGCGACCGGCGCGCATGGCGCGAGCCCGCATTATCATGTCACCGAGGAGTCGAACGCCGCGATCGAGGCGGGGCAACTCTTCCTGATCGACTCGGGCGGGCAATATCAGGACGGCACCACCGACATCACCCGCGTCATGCCGATCGGCGAGCCCACGCCCGAGATGCGCGACCGGTTCACCCGCGTGCTGAAGGGGCATATCGGGCTGGCGACGGCGGTATTTCCGGACGGGACCTTGGGCGGGCATCTGGATTCGCTGGCGCGGCGCCCCCTGTGGGAGGTCGGGCTCGACTATGCGCACGGCACGGGGCACGGGATCGGCGCATACCTGTCGGTGCATGAAGGGCCGCAGCGTATCGCCGCGCCCAATTATCCCGGCGGCGCGGCGATGGAGCCGTTGCGCGCCGGCATGATGCTGTCCAACGAGCCGGGTTATTACAAGGCGGGCGAGTATGGCATCCGCATCGAGAATCTGGTGCTCGTCGAACCGCGCGGGATCGCGGGGGCGGACCGCGACATGCTGGGCTTCGAGACGCTGACGCTGTGCCCGATCGAGCGGACGTTGATCGTTCCCGAGTTGCTGACGGCGGCAGAACGGGACTGGCTGGACTCGTACCATGCGCGGGTGGCGGAGATGCTCGCACCGGAGCTGGAGGGGGCGGATCGCGACTGGTTGCTGGAGAAGTGCGCGGCGATCTGATTTTCGCGCGTAGACGCGAGGACGCGAAGAGACAGAAGCTTGGTTCGCGCAGAGGCGCAGAGGGCGCAGAGGTGTCTCGCCCGCCGCGCCAGCGGCCCTCCTATCTCGATCGCTGACGAATAGAAGGCGCTGCGCGCGGCAATTCATCTCTGCGTCCTCCGCGCCTCCGCGCGAACAAAAACGCCGCGCGGGAGAGGCCTCCCACGCGGCGTTTTGCGCGCCTTGCACGGCAGAGAAACCGGACCCCGGCCTTCGCCGGGGAACGGGTTATCGCCCGAGCAGCACGCGCGCCTGGCCCGCGATCTGGGCCAGCATCGCGGCGTTGGGTTGGGCCGCGAGGCGCGCGCGGTCGATCACCGCCTTGAACTGGCCCACTCGGGCGGCGTTGCGCTCCAGCCAGGCCTCGACCGCCGCTTCGGGATCGGTCGCGCCCGCACGGCCCAGGAAATCGAGCCGCTGCTGCTGGAAATCGCGCGCGAGGCCAGCGATCAGCAGCCGCTCCCACGGATCGCTGGGGTTGATCCGCGCCGCCTGCCCCTGCGCCCAGTCGAGGCCAAGCGCCTGACCCAGGCGGGTAAAGGCATGGGTCAGCCGCGTCTCGTCGAGCGACAGGCGCTGACCCAGATCGGCCAGCCCGACCGCACCGTCGAGCTCGGACACGCGAACCACCCGCGCCGCAAGATCGGCAGGCGCCCCCGCCTCTTCCAGCGCGGCGACGACGCGCGCGCTCTGCGCCTTGGCCTCGTCGCGCAATAGTGCGGGCGTTTCGGCCGCCAACCGTGCGATACCCGGCTGCAACCGCTCCAGCGCGGCCCCCGGCGCCGTGCCCGCCGGCATGGCGCGAAGCAGGTCGGCGATCTGAGAACGGGCGGCCCGCGCCACCTCGTCGAACAGCGCGATCCGCGCCGCCTCGGGCATCGCCGCCGTCTCGATCGCGGTCCACAGCCCGCCCAGGTCGAACAGCCGCTCGACCACGACGAACATCGCCGCGATATCGGCCATCGCCGCGCCTTCCTCCTCCGCCAGTTCGAACGGGTGGAGGATGCCCAGCCGGTTGACGATCCGGTTGGCCAGCTTGGTCGCGACGATCTCTCCGCGCAGGCGATGCTGGTCGATCGCCTCGCCATAGGCTTCGCGCATCGCGGTCGGGAAGGCCGCGTGCAGATCGGGCCGCAGTTCGTCGTCGAGCGCCAACGGACTGTTCTCGATCGCATCCTGCAACGTCAGCTTGGCCGTCGCCAGGAGCACGGCGAGTTCCGGCCGGGTCAGCGCCTGCCCGTCCTGTCCTCGCCGCAACAGCACGTCGTTGCTGCCCAGCCCCTCGACCGAGCGGTCGAGCCGCCCGGCGCTCTCGAAGATCTCGATCACGCGGACATAGCTCGGCATCGCGCCCGCCCCGTCCGCCTCGGCGATCGACAGGCCCAGCGTCTGGAGCCGGTTATCCTCCAGCACGATATGCGCCACGTCATCGGTCATCGACGCGAGCAGCGTGTTGCGATCACCCTCCGCCAGACGGCCCTCGATCATCTCGCGGTTGAGCGCGATCTTGATGTTGACCTCGTTATCCGAGCAGTCGACGCCCGCCGAATTGTCGATGAAGTCGGTGTTGATCCGCCCGCCACGCTCGGCAAAGGCGATTCGCGCGGCCTGGGTCACGCCCAGGTTCGCGCCCTCGCCGATCGCGATGACCCTCAGATCCTCCGCATCGACGCGCAGGCGGTCGTTCGCCGGATCGCCGACCTGGACGTTATTCTCCGCCGCCGCCTTGATGTACGTTCCGATGCCGCCGAACCAGAGCAGATCGGCCGGTGCCTTCAGGATCGCCGAAATCAGCGCGGCGGGCTCCAGCGAGGTGGCGGTGATGCCCAGCGCCTCGCGGATTTCGTCCGACAGCGCGATCGTCTTGGCCGAACGCGGGAAGACGCCGCCGCCGGGCGAGATCAGGCTGGTGTCGTAATCCGCCCAGCTCGACCGGGGCAGCGCGAACATGCGCGCGCGCTCGTCCCAGCTCGCGGCGGGATCGGGGTTGGGATCGAGGAAGATGTGGCGATGATCGAACGCCGCGACCAGCTTGATCGCCCTGGACAGGAGCATCCCGTTGCCGAACACGTCGCCCGACATGTCGCCGCAGCCGACGACGCGGATGGGTTGCGACTGCACGTCGACGCCCCGCTCGGCGAAGTGACGCTGCACCGAAACCCACGCGCCCTTGGCGGTGATACCCATCGCCTTGTGGTCGTAACCCTGGCTGCCCCCGGAGGCGAAGGCATCGCCCAGCCAGAAGCCACGCTCCAGCGCCAGCGCATTGGCGACGTCGGAGAAGGTCGCGGTGCCCTTGTCGGCGGCGACCACGAAATAGGGATCCTCGCCATCCAGTACGCGGACGCCCTCGGGATGCACCACCGCGCCCTCGACGATATTGTCGGTGATCGACAGCAGCGCGCGGATGAACACGCGGTAGCTTTCCTTGCCCTCGGCGGCCCAGCCGTCACGATCGGTGACGGGCGACGGCAGCTGCTTGGGGTAGAAGCCGCCCTTGGCACCCGTCGGGACGATGACCGCGTTCTTCACCCGCTGCGCCTTCATCAGGCCCAGGATCTCGGTGCGGAAGTCGTCGCGGCGATCCGACCAGCGCAGGCCACCACGCGCGACGGGTCCGGCGCGCAGATGGATGCCCTCGACGCGCGGCGAATAGACCCAGATCTCGCGCCAGGGCAACGGCGCGGGCAGCCCCGGAATCCTGTGGCTGTCCAGCTTGAACGCCAGCGCTTCCCGGCCCGCCTCGGCAAAGGCGTTGGTGCGCAAGGTCGCGGCGATCATGTCGCGGAAGCTGCGCAGGATGCGGTCGTCGTCGATCGCCGACACCGCATCCAGCCCCGCCGCGATCGCGGCATCGGCGGCGGCGATATCACCGCCCGCCTTCGGGTCATGCGCGGCGGTGAAGCGCTCGATCAGTGCGGTGGCCAGCCTGGGCGCCCGGCGCAGCGCATCGACCACGGTGGTCAGGCCATAAGGCAACCCCGCCTGGCGCAGATAGCGGAACCAGGCGCGGAACAGCACCACCGCCTGCGGGCTCAAACCCACATCGACGATCAGGCGGTTGAACGCGTCATTCTCCGCCGCGCCCTCCAGCACGGCGGCAATCGCCCCCTCCAGCACCGCCGCGCCCTTGGGCTCGGTGGTCGCCTCGGTCTCGACGATGAAGTCGTGGACGAAGGGATCGGCATCGTCGCGCAGCCGCGTCGGCAGCTCGCCGATCACGCGGAACCCGAAATTCTCAAGCACCGGCACCGCGTCCGACAAAGGCAGCGCGCCGTTCAGCTTGTAGATCTTCAACTGGCGGTCCGCGCCCGCCAGTACTGGGAACAGGCGGACCGAGCGACTGCCCTCATCGTCCAGCGACGACAGGCGCAGGATGTCGGCGGCGGCTTCCGACGCCTCGCTGACGTTGCGATAGTTGGTCGGGAAGGCGTTGGCCCAGCGCAGGGCGAGGCGCGCGGCACGCGGCGCCGCCACCTGTTCCGCGAGTGCCGCCTCGACATCGGGCATCCAGCCGCGCACCATCTTGCGCAGCCGCTCGGCCAGCATGTTCGTGTCGGGCAGACGGCCATCCTGCCGAAGATCGATCGTATAGCGGATCAGCGCGACCACGCCGTCCTCCAGCGCGATCGACCAGTTGAGCAGCGAGCCGTTCGCCGCCTCGCCCAGCATATCGCCGATCGCCACGCGCCGCGCGGTGGTCAGCTCGTCGCGCGGCAGCCAGACGAAGGCGAACAGATGCCGCTGCAACACCGACCGGATCAGCACCAGCTCGGGGCGCGGACGGTCGGCCAGCGACATGGCGGTCAGCGCCAGTTGCTCCAGCGCTTCGCCCGGAAAGGCCGTGACCAGATCATGCGGCAGCGCGGTCAGCGCATGGGTCAGCGCCTTGCCGGTATGCCCGCGCGGGTCGAAGCCGAACTTGGCCTGGAGCGCGGCCAGCCGGGTGCGCAGCACCGGCACCTCGTGCGGCGGGCTGGCGAGCGCGGCGCTGGTCCACAGTCCCGCATGGATGGAAAGGCCGACCGCGCGGCCGCCCTCCATGATCGGCACCAGCACCAGGTCGAGCGGCACCGAGCGATGCACGGTCGAGATCGCGTTCGACTTGAGCAGCAACGGCGCCGCGCCGCCCTCGGCGAAATAGTCGAGCGCACGCTGGCGCGAGATATCGGCCAGCAGCGGCAGCTTGCGCGGGGTGCGCGCGATGCCCAACGCCGGGGCGTCGCGGCCATCCTCGAACCATTTCTCATGGCCGAGCAGCGTCAGCTTGCCGCCGAGGAACCACAGCAGCAGCGCCGCCCCTTCGCCATTGCGCTCGCCCAGCGTGGTCGCATCGCTGGCCAGCGCATCCTGCAGTCCCGACCAGTCGGTGACGGCGGCGCGCACATCGGCCAGCACCGCCCGCAGATCATCGACCAGTCCGCGCCGGTCGCGCGCATCGGCGCGTTCCATTTCCAGATAGATGAAGGATTCGGACCGGCCGCCGGGTGCGCCGATCGCCTGAAGTTCGCCCTCGCCGTCGCGGAGGACGGGCAGGACCGGGTGGATGACGCGGTCGATCGCGATTCCGTCCGCGCCGACCATCGCCGCGATCGAATCGACCAAAAAGGGCATGTCGTCATTGACGATGGCAAGGCGCATCCGGCGATGCGTATCGTCGCCCGACATCGGCTCCAGCGCGATGGAGGGCTCGCCCGGCACCCGCCGCTGGGCCACGCCCGCGACGAAGGCCGCCGCAGCAGCCACCTCCGCGGGGCCGAACCCCTGCAACTCCGCCGGAAGGGCGCCCTGGGTGAGCCGCGCGGCAATCGCGTCGGCCATCGGATGCGACATATTCGGTGCCATGGCCGTAAGTCCTAGGCCCGGCTTTCGCGCCGCTCAAGCCTTTGACACCCGAGAAAAGATGTTGCGCCGCAGCGCAATTATCGACGCGTCGCGCGCAATACCCTTTCAGCGAGCCGGGGATCGTCGCTGACCATTCCGGTAATCGCGAGCGCGCCCAGCGCGTCGACATGGCCCACGATCACCACCGGCGTGCCCGGCGCGGCGTCGATGGGAAGGTCGATCGTCGCGATCACCGCTTCCTCGCCGCCCTCTGGCTTTTCGGCCAACTTCCACAGGCTTCGGCCCGCGTCATGCGGCGGCGGCGCGTGCTGGCCGTCCACCGCCTGCAGCAGCGCCGAGTCGAGCGTCGCCTGGAGCAACGGGTCCGCCCGCTCCTTCCAGCTCACCACACCGTGGACGAAGTCGATCATCAAACCGTCGGAGGAATAGGGCAGCAGGATCGCCCGGTACAGGATGGTGCGGCCCAGTTCGTTGACGAACTCCGCCTCGAACCCGGCGGGAGCCTGATCGTGCAGGATCTGCTCGCAATGCCCGGTCAGCCGCGCGAGCAGCGACCGCTCCGGCAGGTCGGCGACCCGCGCGACCGCGTCGACCATGCCGCACTCGTCGCGCAGCGCCTGGCCGATATAGGCGATGGCGGGGTCGGCGCGATCCTCGCGGAAGTCGAGCAGGACCGAATTGGCCGAAAAGTCCCCGATCGCCTCGGCCTCGAGCGCGGCGATCATCGGAAACCGCGCCTCTCCGACCAGCGACGCCCAGTGATGATAGGCGCGCGCATGAAGCCGCCGCTCGACACTGCCCAGGTCGAGCATCACGTCATCGCTGCGGTCGGCGGGCGCATCGCCTCCCGAAGGACGTTCGGGGCGGGACGGACTGCCGATGAGTGTCTTTCTGGCCATGGCCCGGTCATGCCGACCTATAGTTAATCCTGCGTAAAGATCGCAAAGCTGCTTGCCAGCCCCCAATCGATCTGTTAGGCGCGCCCACCTCGACCGGACACCAGCCGGTTCGACCGATGACGGGCCGCTTTAGCTCAGCTGGTAGAGCATCGCATTCGTAATGCGGGGGTCACAGGTTCGAGTCCTGTAAGCGGCACCATCACGTCCTCGGAACAAACCTGGAAAACCGCAGAAATCTGCGGTAAACTGCCTCTCGGCGGTCCCGTGAAATCTCATTATGTTCCGCCGTGGCCCACTCAAAAGGGGCCACGAATCATGGGGCCACGAACGTTGCAGGAGGCGTGGCCCCATGCTTACGGTTGTGCAGATCCGGGCGCTGAAACCGGCAGAGCGTCCCTACAAGGTGGCCGATTCGGACGGCCTGTATCTACTGGTGCAGCCATCCGGCGCCCTGCTCTGGCGCTTTCGCTACCGGTGCTGCGGCATCGAGCGGAAACTTTCGCTGGGCAGTTTCCCCGATGTCACCTTGGTGCAGGCGCGCAGGAAGCGCGACGAGGCCAAGGCCGAACTCGATGACGGGATTGATCCCGTCGAGGAAAAGCGCCAGCGGCGGCTGAAGGCCGAACTGGCGGCGCAGACGACGTTCGCGCTCGTCGCCGGGGAATATATCGAGAAGATGGAGCGCGAGGGCCGTTCCCCCGCTACCATCAAGAAAGCGCGCTGGTTCCTCGAACTACTTGATGGCATCGCCAAGCGTCCGATCGCGGCGATCACCCCGCATGAGCTTCTCGACGTGCTGAAGCGGGTCGAGCGTCGCGGGCATCATGAGACGGCGCTTCGGCTCCGCTCCTTCGCCGGCCGTGTCTTCCGCTATGGTTTCGCGACCCTGCGCACCGAGCGTAATCCAGCCGACATCCTGCGCGGCGCCCTTACTGTTCCCAGGGTCAAGCATCATGCGGCGATCGTCGAGCCCAAGAAAGTCGGCGACCTGCTGCGCGCAATAGACGGGTACACGGGCCGGCCCGAGACCCTGCATGCACTCAGGATCGCGCCGCATGTCTTCCTGCGCCCGGGTGAGCTGCGGCAGGCGAAATGGAGCGAGATCGACTTCGCCGAAAAAGTCTGGCGCGTGCCGGCCGAGCGCATGAAGATGAAGCAGCCGCATGCCGTACCCTTGTCGCGGCAGGTGCTGTTCCTTTTGCAGGATCTGCGGTCGCTGGCGCGGGACAGCGAATTCCTCTTCCCGGCGCTTCATACCACTAAGCGCTGCATCTCGGACAATACGCTGAACGTCGCGCTGCGCCGCCTGGGGTTCGAGAACGATGAGATGACCAGCCACGGCTTCCGCGCCATGGCCAGCACGCTCCTCAACGAGTCAGGGCTGTGGCATCCCGATGCCATCGAGCGCGCGCTGGCCCATGGCGAGAAAGACAAGGTGCGCGCCGCCTATCATCGCGGCGCGCACTGGGCGGAACGGGTGCGCATGGCGCAGTGGTGGTCGGATTATCTCGACCAACTTCGGATCGGCGGTGCCGTCATCAAGGGCAAGTTTCGCAAGCGAGCGTAGGACTTGCTACGCCTGCCATGCGATGATGGCGTCATTTCGCAGGATCGTAGGAAGCGGGATTGCGCATCCACTCGTCGATGGCCGATGCACGCCAACCTATGCAGCGGGTGCTGAGCTGAGTGCTCCTTGGAAAGGTGCCGTTCGCCATCTTGCGGTAGAGGGTGGAACGGCGAAGTCCCGTCTGAGCGAGGACGGCGTTCAGACGGAGAAAGCGGTCAGGATTAGCGGACATGGGTACCACCTTTCGGTTTTTGCGGTTGGGAACCGCTAAGGTCCTGTTTCCCCGCTAAGTGGAGTAGAGCCTCTCTGGGTCCTCCGGGGTGCTCGCGAGGGACATTCGCTACCGTCTCTCGCGATGCTGCAGGAACGGCATCGACGCCGCTGGCGTGGTGCCAAGCTGCTCCGTCTGGATCCATTCTGTTTTGTGACCTGAGGCAAAGAGCGCGAGTGTCGCAATGCTTGGTGGATATCGACGGCGCCCCGCCCAAACCTGCGCAAGGGCGTGAAGGCAAGGCTGGCAAACGTTAGAATCGCGCGCGTTACATGTCGTCGTCCAGCCATGCTGACGAGAATAGCTCCTCCTCTGGCCGCTACCCTCGCGGACGCGCGATATAGCCCAGAGTCCTTAACATTGATAATGCCCTACAGGGTATAACTTGCATTTACTCCCTGCAGGGTATAAATACACAATATGCCCTTCAAGGTATATCACTAGTTTATCCCTTATAGGGTATGCCGTCACTGAAAGGCGTCTCCCGTGGCCCACATTGCTCGCTCTCCCAAACAGCTCGGTGCGCTCATCCATAACGCGCGAACCAAGCGCAACCTCACCCAGCAGGCTCTGGCGGCCTTGGTTGGCACCGGGCAGAAGACGATCTCCCGCATCGAAAGTGGGCAGACGGGTACGAAGCTCGACACCCTGTTCGGTATCCTGGCAGCGCTCGACCTCGACATGCAGATCGCACCGCGCAGCAAGGGCAGCGCCGACCTGAGCGAAATCTTCTGACAATGGCGCGCCGCAAGACCCACGTTCCCCTGAACGTGCTGATCAATAATCGCCTCGTCGGCCGCCTCGAGAAGGAAACGAGTGGCGCCGTATCGTTCCGCTATGATCAGAGCTGGCTCGAGTGGGAGCACGCATTTGCGGCCTCGCTGTCACTGCCGCTTCGTGCAACCACCTATCGCGGCGCGCCGGTACTCGCCGTTTTCGACAACCTGCTTCCCGACAGCGTAGATATCCGACGCCGCGTGGCGGAGCGCACGGGTGCCGAAGGTGCCGATCCGTACAGTCTCTTGGCCCGCATCGGCCGGGATTGTGTCGGTGCGATGCAGTTCCTGCCCGACGGTGAGGCCATCGACGCCATAGGCGATATACGGGGCGAAGCTTTGAGCGACGAGGATATCGAACACCTCCTCGACAATCTCAAAGGTGCGCCGCTCGGGATCGATCCTGGCCAGGAATTCCGAATCTCGATCGCGGGTGCGCAGGAGAAGACCGCACTGCTGCGCCACGACGGCCAGTGGCTGCGTCCAATCGGAACGACTCCGACAACGCATATCCTAAAGCCTCAGCTCGGCGAGATTCCGACCTCAACCGGCACGGTCGACATGACCGCCAGTGTCGACAACGAGCATTACTGCCTGGCGCTGCTGGGCGCCTTCGGCTTGCCGGTCGCGAAAACCGAGATCGTCACCTTCGGAGCGCGGCGCGCGCTGGTCGTAGAGCGGTTCGATCGCCGATGGCTCGCCGATGGCCGACTGCTGCGCGTTCCGCAGGAAGACTGCTGCCAGGCACTCGGCGTGCCATCCTCCCAGAAATACCAAAGCGAAGGTGGTCCCGCCGCGGCGGACATCATAAGACTGCTCGGCGGCAGCGACGATCCGACCGAGGATCAGGCGACATTCCTGTCGAGCCAGATCATCTTCTGGCTCATCGGCGCGACCGACGGACATGCGAAAAACTTCAGCCTCTTCCTGCGTCCGGGCGGCGGCTTCAAGCTGACGCCCTTCTACGATGTCCTGAGCGTCCAGGATGCTGTCGATCGCGGACAGTTGGCACAGAAGAGTTTCCGGTTGGCAATGTCGGCGGGCACCAGCCGCCATTACCGGATCGAGGAAGTCCTGGGCCGGCACTTCGTCCAGACCGCGAGAGCCGCGGGTATCGGCCCGACCATTATCGACAAGGTCATCACCGACATTCGCAAAAAAGCCGTCACGGCCGCGGACGTCGCGCGGGAAGCAATGCCGGACGACTTCGCCGACGACGTCCATGCCAGCGTAAGCCGCGCGATCGCCGATCGTCTGGCACGTCTCGACACGGCGTTTACGGAGCTAAGCTAGTCGCGTTGCAAAACATGTCCGGCATGCCCCTCTCCGCCACCCTCATTGTCGGTCAACCGCTTGAGGCTGCGATACTGGACCAGCGTCGCACGGCCGACCTTCGTCGTCTCGAGGTCGCCCGACTGGATGAGCTCGTAGATCCGCGAGCGGCTGAGGCCGGTGATACGAACCGCCGTTGCCACGCGGACCGTCAGCGGCTTGATCTTCCTTTCCCATGCCCGCTCGATCATTTCTGCCCCCGTACTCGCGCGTCGCGCTCGCGCACGAACGCCCGATCGCTCTCCAGAAAGGCCGACAACATCGCGGGGATCAATTCGGTGACCGGCTCCTCAATGCCGTAGGTCGAGGCATAGGCCGCAGCATAGGCCTGCAACGACGACTGGAGGTCCGGCGTGATGGTGATGGCCAGCTTGACCGGCGTGCGGTCGGGCAGCTTGCCGAGCTTGAGATCGGCCATGTCAGCTTGTCCTTCTTGGATAAGGGGCGAGGATGAGATCGTGGGTCACCAGCAAGCGGACCGGCGCGCCGGGACGGATCGTGACCGTCGGCTGGACGTCGAGGTTTCGCTGGGTGATCTGGTCGCCGGCCCGCGCGACGTTCATCTGGGCGGACTGGCGGATCGCCTGCACGAGGTCGCTTCCGCCGGAGATCGACAGCTCGGAACCGACGCCGAGCATGGTCGCGATCGCGACACCCTTGAGCAGCGTCCATGTGTGGAAATCGACCCGGTCGGCAAGCCCGGCATAGCCTTCCGGGTCGGTGGCAGGCATGTTGTCGAGCCGCACCGAGCTGCCGTCGGGCAGGATCAGCCTTTGCCAGATCACCAGCGCACGGCGCTGCCCGAACGCGACGACGCTGTCATACTTGCCGATCAGCCGGGCACCCTGTGGTACGAGCAGGATCGTCCCCGTGACGGTATCGAACACGTTCTGGGTGACCTGCGCGGTGACCATGCCGGGCAAGTCGGAACTCAAGCCGGTGATGAGGCTTGCCGCGATCACGCTGCCAGCCAGCAGGCTGTTGGGCGAAGCAGGAGTGACGAGGGCGCCGACGTTGAGATCGCCGCCCGTGTCTCTGGCCGCGGCGAACTGCTCCTTGCGCGTCCCCGTCGCCGTCGCAGGGATGGCATCAGGGACTTCGGGGCCGACGGAGGAAGCAGGGGTGACCACGCTATGGCCGGTCGTGACCTGCGCCATCAGGCCCGATTCTCGCGCCGCCTTGAGGTCGGCCATCCGCTGCTGCCGTGCTGCCGCGACCGTATCGACGGACGGAGGGGCAACGGTCGCTTCGGCCCGTTCCTGTGCGCGCAGGATTGGCCGGCCAAGGTCGCCGGGAAGCGGTCGGCCGAGCCTGGGCGCATCGCCATAGCTGGCCGGGAGGCCAGAGAGTGCGTCGGCGGCGGGCTTTGCCATCGGCTGAGACAATTCGCTGTCCTGCGCGACGTGCCGGAAGACCTGCGGCTTCAACGCCATCCACGCGATACCCATCAGGCTGGCCGAGCCCAGTGCGGCGAGGCCGATGATCGCACCCTTGCGGAAGCGGATCGCGCGTGCCGGACGGGAACGGATGGCCAATGTCTCCGGGTCGACCTTCGGCGGCTGGGCGGGAGCTTCGGGTGCGGGCGCGTCGAGCATGGCTTCGGCGGGCGAAGGTGCGTCTGACGAAGGTTCGGCAATTTCGCTCATGCGCCCCTCCGCGGGGCGGATGGCCCGATCCTGTTGATGCGGACGACCTGCTGCTTCTTCAAGCCGAGCCGGAGTTCGGCCGCGTCGAAGATCCCGTCGACGACGTAGAAGCGATCACGCAGCCGGTAATTGACCAGTTCCACCTTCCCATCTGGGTCGACGACGAACAGGGGCGGTGCATCGCCATTGGCCAGCGAAGCCGCAAACTCGACATAGGTCCTTGTCCCGTCGTCGAACACGCGCAGCGGCCGCCATGGCGGGCGGTCGCCGCTGATCGCGTAGTTGAAATGCAGCTGCTCGACCGCCAGCCCCGTCGCCCCCGGTGGCGCAGCCTGCGCGGCTTCCGCCTTGCGTCGCACGGCCAGCAGCTCGTCCTGCGGATAGGTCCAGCGCAGCGAGGACAGCGCCGTTGCCGGGGTGCTGGCGAGCCTGAGATGATAGGCGCGCCGGTCGGTCGTGATGACCAGGTTGGTCAGCAGGCCTGCGGAGACCGGCTTGACCAGCACGTGCGTCTGCTTGCCGTCGCCCGAACCGCTCGTCGTATCGCCGATCACCCAGCGGGCGGTATCGCCGCTCGCGACCGCCACGAGGGTCTCGCCGGGCTGGAGCGCAATGTCCGTTACCAGCCCCGGCGCGGTATAGACTTGATAGATCGTGCCGTCGGTGAACGGATAGACCTGCGCGCCGCTGACGAACCCGTTCGCTGCCGGCTCGATCGTGGCGCTGCGTGTCGCGGACCGCACCGCCTTGAGCGGTGCCGCGGCCCGATCCTGCGCCCACGCGGGACCGGCCAGGACCATGGTGGCGATGGCCGGCAAGATGACGGATTTCATGGGTTCTTCTCCTGTGAGTTGGACAGGCTCACCGCGCCGGATCGGGCGCCGAGTGAAGGATCGAGCGGTGATCCGAATGGAAGGCTCGATGGAAGGTTCGCCGGCGACCGAATGGCGGGGCGTGGGGATGGCGACGATGGCGCGGTGTCCAGTTCGCGGCTCCAGTCGATCGCGTCGACATAGATGCCGAGCGGGTTCTTGCGCAGCACATCGGCCGATGTCGGCGCGCGCGTGACGATGGTGAGGATCGCCGTCCAGCGCTGGACGCCGGCCTGGCTGCCGCGCTCGAACATGGTCTCGGTCCATTTGACCTGGAACGACTTGTCGGACGCGCGAACGACGCTGGTGACCTGCACCGACACTGTCCGGTCGCCGACCTGGGCAAAGGGCGCTGCCGACCGGGCATATTCCCCCAGGAACTGAGCCCCGCGTTGGGTCGCGAAGTCATATGCCTCGAGCCAGTCGCGGCGCAGCAGCACCGGGTCGAGCGACACCGATCGGATGTTGGTGATGAATCGCGACAGGTGCCACGCCACCTGCGGGTCGGTCGGCCGGTATGCGACGTCGGCCGGCTGGACGGAGCGCGCTTCGCCGAGCTTGTCGACCTCGACGACATAGGGCGTGACGCGGCTCTGCATCGATTGCCAAGCAAGGGCTGCCGACGTGCCTGCGGTCAGGAACAGGCAGCCGAACGCCATCAGCCGCCAGTTGCGCGCCTGCACGCGCGCCGAGCCGATCCGCTCGTCCCAGAGTTGCCCGGCACGCTGGTAGGGCGTCTCGGGCGGCGGCGTTCGCCCGTAGCGCTGCACGCTTCGCTTGAAGACCATGGTTCAGTCGTTCCTTTCCTTGATGTCGGGAATCGCGGAGCCGCCGCCACGATCGCCTTGGCTGAGCGTATGGATCGCGATCTGGCGGCGATGGCGGCTCGTCTGCTGGTCGCGCATCGCCCGCGCCCATGCGGGGGTGCCGCCGTCGGCGTCACTCGCGCCCGGTGACGCATCGGGGGTTCGATTGAGCGCCGCCCAGGCAGCGTTGCGCCCCCGCTCCGCGGCAGCGCCGAGCCCGAAGGTGCTTTCGACCTTCTGGGCTGCCGCGCCCTTGGCAGCGGCGGCCATGCCGCCGACCACAGAGCCTCCTGTTTCGCGACCGAGCTGCGCGGCGGCCGACGCCGCCGATCCCATCGCGGTGCCGGCACGCACCGCCCCCAGCGCAGCGCCGGCCAAGGCGCGGGCGCCACCGACGGCCGCCCCACCCGCCAGCATCGCGATGCCGCCGGCGCCGACCGCGGTGCCGAGCGCCGCGCCGGCGCCGAGCTGCGGGGCGCCGGATACCAGCCCCGAGGCGATCGAGGGCCCGACGATGCCGAGGCCGAACAGCGACAGGCTGGCGAGCACAAGGCTCATCGCTTGGCCGATGTCGGGCTCCTGGCCCTGCAAGGCGTCAGTGAACTCGGCGAAGAAGTTGGAGCCGATCCCGACGATGACGGCGACCACCATCACCTTCACGCCGGACGAGACGACATTGCCCAGCACGCGCTCGGCGAGGAAGCTGGTGCGGTTCCACAGCGCGAACGGCACGAGGATGAAGCCCGCCAGGCTAGTCAGCTTGAACTCGAGGATGCAGACGAACATCTGCACCGCGAGGATGAAGAAGGCGACGATCACCAGCGCCCAGGCGAACAGCAGGATCATGATCGTCAGGAAATTGTCGAAGAAGGTCGTGAACCCGACCATCTCGCTCGCTTGATCGAGCAGCGGCCACGCCGCCGAGAAGCCGGTGCCGGCGAGCCGCCCGGGCTTCAGCAGGTCGTCCGCGGAAAGCGTGCCACCGCCGGCGGTCAGCCCGGCTTGCGCGAACGAGCGGAAGATGATGTCCGCGAGACGAGAGAAGCTGTTCAGGATGAAGGCGAAGGCGCCGACATAAAGGATTTTCCTGAGGAAGCGGCCGATGACATTGTCCTCGCCGCCCATCGCCCAGAACAGGCCGGCAAGCGTGATGTCGATGCCGATCAGCGTTGCGGTCAGGAAGCCGACGTCAGGACCGAGCAGCCCGAAGCCGCTGTCGATGTAAGTGATGAACGCCTGCAGGAAGCGGTCGATGACACTGAGGTCGTTCATGGGATCCTCTTCCTGGCAACGTGGCGAGAATGTCGCGGGGCGCGGTGGGGAGCGGGACCGCGCCCTGCGACGACGACGAATGATCGGGGCATCACCGGCCACTTGCCGGATCGAGCCTGTCTACGCCGTGGGGCTATTGGGACGTGTAGGCTGATCCGGAGCCGAGGAACTTCCTGGTCGCCGCGCGTGCCTCCTGTGCCTGCGTCGCGCGCCGTGCCTGCTCGATCGCCTCGCTACGGAATTGCGCGGCCATCATCTGCTGGAGCTGCAACTGCTGCTTGGCGGTCAAGGCAAGGAGCTGGTTGGTGGCTTGCTGTGCCTGGAGCGAGCCTTCCGCGCCTTGGCTGCGCGCGACGATGTCGGCGAGCGCCTGTGTGTCGGCCCGGACGTTCTCGACGACCTGCGCCTGCACCGTCATCGTCTGGCGGAAGGCACCCATGCTGGCATCGAGCCGCGCGCGGGCATCCCGCACGCGGGTGTCGGTGCGGAGCGCCGAGGAGAAGTCGGCAGGAAACAGCGATTTGAACTGGTCGTCGAGCTGGCCGACCCGGAAGTCGATCGCCTGCGCCCGGCCCATCAGCCGGTCGATCTCGGCAAGCTTCTGTTTGAGTGCATCCAGCTGCGGGAAATCGATGCGGCTTAGGTTCTTGCCCATGGCAACCAGCATCTGCGCCTCATTCTGGAGCTGCTGGATCTGCTGGTTGACGCTCTGCAGCGTGCGCGCGGCGGTCAGGATGTTCTGCGCATAGTTTCGCGGATCGAACACGATCCCGCCGAACTGCGCATGGGCCGGCGTCGCCGCCGACATGACCCCCATGATGAAACTGCCCCTGGCAGCGGCGGCGAGCATGGCGGCGATGACGCGGCGGCGGTCGAGGAACGGCATGACGATCTCCAGTGCTTTGGCACCCGCACCCGCGTCGATCGCGGTCGGGCTCGGCATGGAGTGTCGGCCTCTCAGCGCCGCGGCGTCAGATACCGGCTGGGGTCTGCACGGGACCTTGTGGGGACAATCACGAAACCTTCTCCAAAGTCCCGGCAGTTGTTGTGGCCAGACTTCGACGCCGCTATGTGTGGCACATGAGCAATACAGCCAATCTTCTGAAGCGGACAGTTCACGCAGGCTTGATTGCGCTGCTAGCTTGCGCCTCGATGGCGGACGCCAGAGCCAACGCCTCTCTGCCGGATATGACCACGGCTCTCCGAGAACTGCACGTGGAGAGTGCTTCGGTCGCCGTGATCCGCAACGGACGGATCGTCTCGACGGGCGCCTGGGGCATGGCAGGGCCGAACCGGGCGGCGACCGTCGCCACGCCCTATAATCTCGCCTCGCTGACGAAGCCGCTGACGGCGGAAGTCATCCTGCGCCTGGTGTCAGCCGACAGGCTGTCGCTCGACGAGCCGATGGATCGCTACTGGAGCGATCCCGACCTGTCGCGTGATCCCCGGCGGATGAAGCTCACCGTCCGCATGGCGCTGAGCCATCGCACCGGGTTGCCAAACTGGCGCGATGCCAAGGGGCTGGCGTTCGATCATGATCCTGGCACGACGACCGGCTATTCGGGCGAGGGGTATCAATATGCCGCGCGCTACGCCGAGCGTCGCACCGGGCAGTCGTTCGAGACGCTGGCTGGCCGCTGGCTGTTCGCACCTGCCCACATGCGCGCTTCCGGGTATGTGTCGGCGCAAGGCGAGGCGGCGCCGATCGCCGTGCCCTACGACGACGCCGGCAAGCCGCTCCCTGTAGAGCGTGTGACGCGCTACAACGCTGCCGATCTCGCGCACGCGACAGCGCGTGATTACGCGCGCTTCCTCATCAATGCGCGCAACGACAGGGGCCTGGTCGCGTCCGTCGCGGCGGAGCGCAGCAAATCGCAGGCCGATCTGACGCCCGGAATATGTGCCGGATCGAAAGCAGCCAGCTGTCCACCCTGGACCGGCTTTGGCCTCGGCTGGCAGCTTCTCGGATTTCCCGGAGGCACAACGATGCTCCACACCGGCAAGGATGCCGGGGCCTTCACCTTCGCCGCGATCGATCGTGCGAGCGGCGACGGCATCGTGATCCTGACCAACAGCGACAACGGATGGCGGGTCATCCTGCTCATCCTCGAACGCACCGGCAGCGACCCGAAGCTGATCGCCTTCCTGCGTGGCCAGATGAACTGACAGGACCAAGGTCATGCTGACTGCCCTTGCCGCCGCCGCGGTCCTGCGGACGACGGCTCCGTGCTCACGTCCTTCTCGTCTTCGTTGCAGTTTAGCCGAGCGGTAGCAGGCGACCAATCGCGATCGGTTCAGACTTGGCCGCGGATCGTGGCGGCGCGCTCCGCGAGTACGGCCGCCGGCCCTTCAAGCTCGTAGAAGGCAAAGGGATTGAGGAATTGCCGTCCCCAGAACAGCGCCCTGTCCACCGGTCCCAGGCTCGACTCGTCGCACAGCGCGAGCCATTGCGCGCCAATGGTCTCGATCTGCCTGGACACGATCGCGATGGCCTGGTCGGACGTCATATGGAAGTCGCCGGCGGCGGCCAGGCAGGTGGCGATCTGGCTCGAGCGGTGCTGGCCCACAATCAGCATCGCTTGGCTGGCTTCCTCGCCGGCTCGCGCCTGTGGGCAAATGTCGTAGGCGGGCGTCAGGGCGAGCTGCGCCCCATCCCAGAACGCGGCGTGGTTGCGCGCATGATCGTCGACATTGCCGACGAGGATGTTGAACGTCAGCCGCGCGAACAGCTCGTGCAGGGTCGCGGTCGGATCGATGAAGCGGAAGCGTATCTTCTCGGCAAGATCCTGATAGCTCGCATAGCGCGCCTGCATCTCGTCGAGCTCAAGGATGGTGAGCGCCGATACCATCGCCCGGCGGTGCCAGTCATTCCCAGTCGGCACGCGATCGAACCGCTCGACCAGAAGCACATCCTTGCCCGCAGCATGGATCAGCCGGACCGGCGCGACCGACAGCCCAGCGAGCGCGGCCAGGCGCACGCGATATATTCACCCTTCACGACCGAATAGGTGTCGCCGCTGCTGGAGAATTTGGCGACATATTTCTGCCCCCCATCCGTGAGCAGCGCCTTGGGACGGGCACCGCCGATCGAACTGCCATGATGGAGGGCCTGGTCGAGCTCCAGCGTGAGCGGCAGATTCTTCTCGACCTTCTCCGCAGACGCGAGCAGTTCCTCGACGGTCGCGTACCTGCCGCCGCGTGGAGCATATGCTGTTGCAGACGTCTGGAAATCCAGGGCGCCGATCCGGTCCGAGCCGGATTCGAGCAGGAAGACCAGCTCGTCCAGCTCGATCCCGTCAAGGTCGTCGCCCTTGACCCCGAAGGTCCTGTTGAGGATGACACGCCGTCCCCAGGCGTCAGGGGCGCCGTCGCGGATCGCGCTCGCCATCGCAAGTGTGCCGAGGGGTGCGATGGGTTCGCCCACGAGCGGGAGTTCCGGCATATAAAGCGGGATGGCGTCGGTCCGCTCGCGATACGAACGGCCATACATGAACTGGATACGCTCGCCGTCGGATACCAGCCAGCCAGCAACGACCGGCTTCGTGGCTCCGGGAAGCCAGGTCCAGACAAAGGCCTCGCGCGGATGGGGCAGCTTAGAAGTCATCGCTGATGCTCAACGGCTTCGGCCGCACGCGGCGAGGCAGCAGTGCGAGGCGCTTGCCCGCTTCGTCGAGCCGCATCGACACCCCTCGTGCATCCTCTTCGAACAGCGGAATGCCGAGGATGGCACACGCCTCGAAGGCAAGTCCCAGTTCGACCTTCGGGTCCCCCTGTTCGAGCCGATGCAAGGTGCTGCGGTCGACGCCGAGGCGGTCCGCCATGTCTTGCGCGGTCATCCTGCGCGACTTGCGCTCGACCTGCACCAGCAGGCCGAGAAGCTCTACCGCGGCAATCGTATAGCGTGCGTAACTGCGCTTCTTTGAAGCAGGCATCTGTGGCACCCATCCGGCATCAGGCGGGTTAACGCGTGATGTATCCGGCAAATGCACTCTCAAACGTCCATTGTCAATCGTTATGCTGCATGCATCCATCAGTAATGCTGTTAATGATGGATGCATCCATCGATCATGTCCCATCGCCAACGGCTCGTTGTTCGCGGTAGAAAGGCCCAAGGCGATCGATTTTTGCCATTATCGTGCATCTCGAATGCACGATGATCTCAGACCGAGGCAGCCTAGCTGTGACCGCAGCAGGCGTCGCGTGGTTCTGCATCGCTAGAGTGATGCTCCGCTAGGTTCCGGCTGCGGGGCATCGGCCATGAGGTCGGCCGCCCAATCAAGGCCAGCGTCGCGAAGGAAGGCACTGGCGAAGCCATCGCGGCCATGTTCGGCGAGCACAGCATTGATCCGCTTCTGCGTCGCCGGGTTCGACGCGCCGCAAAGCGCGAGTGCGATGGGACCAAGCCCCAGTTCGAACAGCCGGTTCCCGCGCGCAGACTGCAGGTAATAATGGCGCTTGGGGATCGCCCGGGCGATCAGCTCGACCTGTCGGTCGTTGAGGCCGAAGCGCGCGTAGATGTCATGGCCCTGCGGTTCGACCGCCCGGTCGTTGGGCAGCAGGATCCGCTGCGGGCAGCTTTCGATGATCGCGGGCGCGATAGCCGAGCCCGCGATATCGGCGAGGCTCTGCGTTGCGAAGACGACCGCGACATTCTTCTTGCGCAGCACCTTCAGCCATTCGCGGATACGCGCGGCGAACAGCGGGTGGTCGAGGAAGATCCACGCCTCGTCGAGGACCAGCAGCGTCGGGCGCCCGTCGAACCGCGCCTCCAGCCGGTGGAAGAGATAGGTCAGCACCGGCGCGACCGCGCTGGCCTGGCCCATCAGCGCCTCGGTCTCGAAGCATTGGACATCGGCAAGGTCGAGTTGCTGCTCGGCCGCGTCGAGCAATCGGCCGTACGGTCCCTCGAGCGTGTAGGGCTGGAGCGCAAGGCGCAGCGCGTTGGACTGGAGTAGCAGTGCGATGCCGGTCATGGTCCGCTCGTCACGCGGGGCGGAGGCAAGGCTGCCGAGCGCAGTCCAGATTGCGTCCTTTACGTCAGGGGTAACCGGCACGCCCTCGTGCGCCAGCAGCGCCGCGATCCATTCGGCGGCCCAGCCTCGTTCAGCGGCATCGTCGATATCGGCGAGCGGTTGGAAAGCGAGCGTCGTGCCGTCCGCCTCCGCCGCGCCCAGCGCATGGTGCGCCCCGCCCATCGCCAGCACCGACGCACGCGCGCTGTTGCCCTTGTCGAAGATATAGACCTGGGCTTGGCGATAGCGGCGGAACTGGAGCGCGATCAGGTTCAGAAGCACCGACTTGCCGGCGCCCGTCGGCCCGACCACCATCATGTGCCCGACATCGCCGACATGGGTCGACAACCGAAACGGCGTCGATCCGGCGGTCTTGGCGACGAGCAGCGGCGGCGCTTCCTGGCCCGTGACCGCGGCGAGATGGTCGTTGCCGGCCGGGCCGGCCCAGACGGAGGAAAGCGGCATCAAATGCGCGAGGTTGAGCGTGTGCACCAGCGGCTGCCGGACATTGGCATAGGCGTGGCCCGGCAAGGACGACAGCCAGGCCTCGACCGCATTCACCGTCTCGCGCTTGGCGGTGAAGCCGAGTCCGTTGACGATCCGCTCGACCGCGCGAACCTTGTCCTCGACTGCTGCCTGATCGCGGTCACTGACCGTGATCGTCGTCGTCAAATAGCCGAAGGCGACATGGTCGCCGCCGAGCACCTGAAGCGCCTGGTCGGCATCGGCGACCTTGTTGTCGGCATCGCTGTCGAGCAGCTGCGCCGGGGTGTTGTACATCACCTCGCGCAGCAGCGCAGTGATCGACTTGCGCTTGTTGAACCATTGGCGCCGAAGCGAAGTGAGCGTCCTAGTCGCCTGAGTCTTGTCGAGCGCGATGAAGCGCGTGACCCAGCGATAGCCGAAATCCTGGTGGTTGAGCGCGTCGAGGATGCCAGGGCGGCTGAGATTCGGAAAGCCGAGCACCGTCAGCGTGCGCACATGCATTTGCCCGAGCCTGGGCTCCAGCCCGCCGATGACCGGCGTGTCGGCGAGGAGGCCGTCGAGATACATCGGCGTCTCAGGGACCGCGACAGGATGGCGCCGGTCGGAGACGGTGCCATGTAGGAAGGTCAGCGTCTCGCGGTCGTCGAGCGGACGCACCGACGCCATGACGCCCGACAGCAGGTCGAGCACGCGATCGGTCTCCGCGACGAACGAAGCGAGCGTACCCCGCCAGTCGCGCTCCCGGTCGCTGTCGGGGCGCTCGACTAGGCTCCGCCCGGCACGGTCCGCCGTGTCCGCCGGTGGCAGCCAGGTCAGTGTCAGGTGATAGCGGCTCTCGAAATGCGTGCCCGCGGCCTCGAACGCCGCCCGGCGCTCGCGATCGACGAGCCAGCTCGCCGGGTCGGGAAAGTCGCTGTCGGGATAGGCCAGGGCCTCGCGCCGCTCGGCGTCGAAGAACAAAGCCCAGCCGCTGCCCAGACGCTTGAGCGCGTTGTTCGCCCGTGCGCAGGCGCCGACCAGCTCGGCCTCGGTGGCGGATTCGAGATCGGGGCCGCGGAAGGCGAGCACCCGCAGGAAGCTGCCGTCCTTGTTCAGCACCACGCCCGGGGCGACCAGCGCCGCCCAAGGCAGGTGATCGGCGAGCCGCTCGGCACGGTCGCGATATTCGCCGAGGTACATCATGCCATCTGGCTCAGCATGCGAGATATCCCTTCTGGCGGATGTGACGGAGCAGGACCGGCGCGAAGTCGGGATCGCGGCGCGCCGCCATCACCGCGGCGCTGTGGCCGACGGCCCAGAGCAGCACCCCGGCCGCCCATTGCTGGAGGCCGAGGCCGACCGCGGCGGCCAGTGTCCCGTTGATAATCGCGAGCCCGCGGGGCGCGCCGCCGAGTAGCAGCGGCGCGCCGAGCGAATGATGGATCGGCACCTCGAAGCCATCGAGGTGCCGACCGGTATCGGTCGCCGGGGCGGTCATGCGACCAGCGCCCCGCCGCCGAAGCTGAAGAAGGACAGGAAGAAGCTCGACGCGGCGAACGCGATCGACAGGCCGAAGACGATCTGGATGAGGCGCCGGAACCCACCTGCGGTTTCGCCGAACGCCAGCGTCAGCCCCGTCGTTATGATGATGATCACCGCGACGATCTTGGCGACCGGCCCCTGCACGGACTCGAGCACCTGTTGCAGCGGTTCCTCCCACGGCATGCCCGAGCCGGCCGCCTGGACCTGGGTCGCGAAGGTCAGGGCGAGGCCGATCGCTGCACCGGCGATGAGATTCCGCCGAGCGGTCGGGCGCGTGATGGAAAGACGGGTCATGGTCGGGTCTCCTTCGGGTTGAACGGGGACAGGTCGGCGAGCGTGTAGGCGCCGGTATCGGGGTCGAGCCCGGCGACACGCGCGATGGTCGAGACGCGACGGTCGACACCGCGCCCGGCGATGAAGACGACGAGGTCGATCGCCTCGGCGATGAGCTGGCGCGGCACGTTGACGACCGCTTCCTGGCAGAGCTGCTCGATCCGATAGAGCGCGGCTTGTCCGCTGTTGGCGTGGACCGTCGCGACCCCGCCTGGGTGCCCGGTGTTCCAGGCCTTGAGCATGTCGAGCGCCTCGGGGCCGCGGACTTCGCCGACGATGATCCGGTCGGGGCGCAGCCGCATCGTCGAGCGCACCAGCTGGGTCATCGACACCTGCGGCGGGCGCGTGCGCAGCGCCACCGTATCGGGTAGCGGGCATTGTAGCTCGCGCGTATCTTCGATCAGGATGACACGCGCGTCCTGCCCCGAGCGTTCCTCGGCCATCTCGGCCAGGAGCGCGTTGGCGAGCGTCGTCTTGCCCGAGCTGGTGCCGCCGGCGACAAGGATATTGTCGCGCCGGGTAACCGCGCCACGCAGCGCCTCGGCCTGAATCGCGGACATCAGCCCATCGGCGACATAGTCGTCGAGCGTGTGGAGCTTGGTGGCGGCCTTGCGGATCGCGAAGCAGGGCGCCGGCGCCACCGGCGGCAGCACGCCCTCGAACCGCTCGCCAGCATGGCCTTCGACATGCGGCGGCAGCTCGGCCGAGATGATCGGGTGCTCCGCATGGACCTCGGCGCGGGCGTGCGAGGCGACCAGCCGGACGATGCGCTCGACTTGGTCGGGTGCCATCCGCACCCCGGTGTCGCTCCGGCCCTCGCCGAGACGGTCGAGCCGCAGCGCACCATCGGGATTGACCATGATCTCGACCACCAGCGGATCCCGCATCGCCACGGCGATGTCGGTCCCCAGCGCCGTGATCAGCATCCGGCGGCGACGCTCCGCGGACAGCAGGGCGCTCATCGGTCACCTCCCCGCTTAGAAGGAATCGTATCGGCTTCCTGCGGCGATCCGCCGAGCGAGCGGCGTCCGGTCGAGACCTGTCGCCCGACCTGCGTCACGAAAGCCTCGAAGCGCTTGGCGCCGAGCGCGCGACCGGCGGCATCGTTCTCGGCGAGCGGTGTCTGGATCGAGAGCTCGAACCGGATGAACAGCGCCAGCGTCTCGAGGATGACATAGGTGTCCCGGTCGACCCGCCCAATCGCATGGGTCAGCCGGTCGAGCCGGATCGCGAACCGGTCCTCCAGCTCGGAGGCGCCGCGCCGGTTGAGCCAGGCGGTCACCGCATCGACGAGGATCGCCGACTTGGTCGCGCCGGGCCTGGCCGCGAGTGCCTCCAGCCGGTCGGACAGCGGTCTCGGGAGAAAGAGTTGATGGCGCACCTTGTCGCTCGTCTTGTCCATCGCTCAAATCCCCAGCTGCAGGTCGTCGGGGCGGCCCGAGGCGGCGTCGAGGCCATAGACCGTGCGAGCGGTGCCGACCTGCTGGGCACGGTCCATCGCGCGTCGCTCGGCCGCCTGATCGCCATCGTCATCGCCGAGGCCAAGTGGGTCGGCGATCTCCGGCTCGACCATCATGGCCGGCTCGACCTCGTGGGCAGGAAGCCGGGCCTGTTCAAGACCGGCTTCCTCCGTGTCTTTGCTAGCGTCGGTGCTAACCGCAAGCCGCAGGTCGGCTCCGCATACCCGGCCGGCCCAGTCGTCGGGGCGGGTGGCGGGCACGTCGCGATATCCGCCTGCATCGAGCGTCGGCGGCGGAAGGACGCGCGCAGTGTAGCGCCGGTCCTCATAGTAGCGCAGCTTCCTGGCCCGGATCGGCGGATGACCCGAGATCAGCAAGAGCTCGTCGGTCGGCGCGAGCTGCATCACCTCGCCGGGTGTCAGCAGGGCACGTGCGGTCTCCTGCCGGCTGACCATGACATGGGCCAGCCAAGGCGCGAGCCGGTGACCCGCATAGTTGCGCATCGCGCGTTGTTCGGTCGCGGTGCCGAGCGCATCCGATATCCGCTTCGCCGTCCGTTCGTCATTCGTCGCGAAGGCGATGCGGACATGGCAATTGTCGAGGATGGCGTTGTGCTCGCCGTAAGCCTTCTCGATCTGGTTGAGGCTCTGTGCGATCAGGAAGGCGCGCACGCCATAGCCTGCCAGGAAGGCGAGGCTCGTCTCGAAGAAATCGAGTCGCCCGAGCGCCGGGAATTCATCGAGCATCATCAAGAGAGGCCGTCTGCTTTCGGGGCGGCTTCCGGAACCGGCGGCACCGGTTTCGCCGTCTTTGCCAAGGCCATGGAGTTCCTCGGTCAGTCGGCGGCCGATCTGGTTGAGGATCAGCCGCACGAGCGGCTTGGTGCGGCTGATGTCGGACGGCGGTACGACGAGGTAGAGGGAAACGGGATGCGCCGCCTCCACGAGGTCGACGATCCGCCAGTCCGACGCGGCTGTGACGGCCGCGACGGTTGGATCGCGATAGAGGCTGATAAAGGACATCGCCGTCGACAGCACGCCCGAGCGTTCGTTATCGCTCTTGTTGAGCAGTTCGCGGGCAGCAGAGGCGACGACGGGATGGACGCTGGGCGCATCATCGGTGCCGAGATGGTTGGTCTCCATCATATGGCGCAGGGTCTCAGCGAAGCTGCGCTGCGGATCGGACAGGACGGTCGCGACGCGGGCGAGCGTCTTCTCTCCCTCGGCATAGAGGACGTGCAAGATCGCGCCGACCAGCAGCGCATGGCTGGTCTTTTCCCAATGGTTGCGCCGCTCCAGCGCACCTTCCGGGTCGACGAGGATATCGGCGATATTCTGGACATCGCGGACCTCGTTCACGCCGCGCCGCACCTCGAGCAGCGGATTGTAGCGCGCCGAGCGGGCATCGGTCGGATTGAACAGCAGGCAGTGCGAGAAGCGTGCGCGCCAGCCGGCGGTCAGTTGCCAGTTCTCGCCCTTGATGTCGTGGACGATCGTCGAGCCGGTCCAGCTGAGCAGCGTCGGCACGACCAGGCCCACCCCCTTGCCAGAACGGGTCGGTGCGAACGCCATGACATGCTCGGGGCCGTCGTGGCGAAGATCGTCACCGTCGAACCGGCCGAGGACGACGCCGCGATCACCGAGCAGTCGGGCCGCCGCGACGTCCTTGCGGGTCGCCCAGCGAGCCGAGCCATAGGTGGTGAGGTTGCTGGACTGCCGCGCCCGCCAGATCGATCCAAAGACCGCGGCGCCGCACCCCAGGAAGCCGCCGGCCGCAGCGATCGCGCCTGCCTCGTCGAAGATGACCGGCGCATAGGCGTCGAACGAGAACCACCATGGAAAGATCGACCACGGATGGTAGATCGGACGATCGAATGCGATGAACCAGGGCGGGCCGAGCTGCGGCTGGTAGGCGAGCCGAGCAGCGGCCCATTGCGTCGCGATCCAGATACTCGCGACGATGATCGCGAGCACCACGAGGATCTGTCCGATAAGCAACTTGGTCGGTGTCACGAGCGTCTCCAGCCCGGGACCGGACATCCTGTCCTCCGGGCCGCCTCCACGATCGCATCATCGCCGCCGCACGATCAGACCCTCGCTGGGGCCGGCACGAACGTGTCGGGGGACATTGACGCGGCGTCCACCGTGTCCAGCGCGTGAACCAGCGTGGTCGCGCAGGCAAAGTCGAAGCATGTGGCAACGGGCCTGCTACAAGCGATGCAGGCATCGAAGCACCGGCACGAGGCCATCGCCGATGGTGGTCGCATCGGTCCCTGGAAACCCGGCGGCCGTTCTCGGATGGCTCCATCCGGTGCTGCCGGGGAGCGAAACACTATCTTGTCGATGCCGACGGTGCATCGCCCCCTTGGTCGACATCGGGGAAATGGGTAAAGTAGTCGCAGCCCATGCCGAACAGAGCATCGACCGGGTCGCTGGCGCGTATTCTCTCGTTGCGGTGGTCAAGCCCCGCGGTTTTATCTTGCCATAGACATCCTTTCGTCATGGGCGGTCGGGGCGT
>NZ_CAKASM010000005.1 GCF_916858675.1 Sphingomonas sp. Leaf21 | reverse complement strand
CGCTGCGGCCAGGCGGCGCGACGCTGCTCGCGATAGGCGCGCATCTCGTCCGGGGTCACGGTGCCGTCGTGGTTGGCGTCCATCGCCGCGAAGCGCTGGTCGGCGGCGGCGATCGCGGCGGCGCGGGTGATGTTGCCAGAGGCGTCGGGCTGCAACCCCATCATGCCACCGCCCATGCGGCCGGGCGGCGGGGGTGGCGGGGCCGTCGGTGCCGTCTGCGCCGGGGCCGCCGTGGCGGTCAGCATCGTGGCGAGGGAAAGGCCGATCAGGGTCTTTCGCATGGGTGTCTGGTCCTTTGCGGGGGAGGGGACCAACCCCTCCGGTCGACGCCCCTTTTGCCGTCCGGCTGTCGCCCGATCATGTCGGACGGGGCGGCGAATTGTCGCAAATTGTGCGAGCGGCGCCACCCCCCTGTCAGCGCAGGAACCGGTCGTCGAACATGCCGTAGAGGATGGTCGAGGCATAGAGCGCGATGGCATGTGGACGCTCCATCGTACCCGCCCATTTGCGCATGTCGAAGGCGGCATTCTGGATCGCCATCAGCGCCTGCGCCGCGATCAGCGCATCGACCGCGCGCATCGATCCCTCCGCCACGCCGTCCATGATCGTGCCCGCGTAACGGCGTGCGATCCGGTTGGAGCGCTCGACCATCTGCGCGCGCACATCGCCCGGCAGGCTGGCGAGCGCGGTGGTGCGGAGCAGCGGCCCGCGTTCGGCGAACTGCACGTCGAGCAGCGTGGCGATCGCGCTGGACAAGCGGTGCCAATGGCTCCCGCCGGCGGCGTCGGCGAGCTGTTGCGCGGCGGTGATCGTGTCGAAGCTGCGCCGGTAACAGGCCGCGACCAGATCGTCCTTGGCGTCGAGATGATGGTAGAAACTGCCCTTGGTGACGTTCAGCTCGCTCGCGATCCGCTGTACGCTGGCGCCGCGATAGCCGAGCTGGTTGATCAGCCGGGTGGCGGCCAGCAGGAACGCCTCGCGCCCCGGCTCGGTCCGCTGCGCCATCTGCTCGTGGAGATCGAGCATCGCGGGGGACCAGCCCGCCCCGTTGGTGGCGATGCCATGGGTCAGCACGTCGAGCAGCCGCTCCTCGACGCGGGGAAACTGGTCGAGTTCGTAGCGGACCAGCCAGATCGGCAGCCAGAAGGTGTTTTCCAGCAGGACATGCGCGCGCGCGCCATACAGGTCGGTATGCGCGCGGCTGGGCGCCGGGCCCCAAAGGCTGCGCGTCGCGCGGAAGACCTTCTGCCAACCCGCCATCAGGCGGCCCCGGATCGGCTCCTCCATCGCGCGAAGGTCGGACAGCACCGCGAAGGGAGCCTCCTCGCCCCGCTCGATCCGGGCGAGCCGCGCCATGTTGATCGACAGATAGCGCGCGACCCGTGCCTGCGGTGTCGGAGCCTCGGCGGCCTCCGCCAGCATCTCGAGCAGCCGGGCGAGCGTATGTTCGAACGCCGCCGCCGCCAGCTCGTCCTTCCGGCGGAAGTAATAGGTGACGCTGGTCGTGTTCAGCCCGACGCGCTGGGCCACGTCGGCGAACGTCATGCCCTTCGCCGACTGTTCGTTGATCGCCTGCGCGGCCGCCGCCAGGATGGCATCCCGCTTCTGGCGATAGCGCTCGGTATTGTGTCCCTCATCGACGGACATCGCCGCCATTTTCGTCACCCTCTCGATACCCATCCGTCGCCCTGCATCGGTGGCTCCGGGGCATCCGCCATAATCGGAAAACACCCGCCGGTCATCGCAAATTCGAGCCTGAATCCGGACATGATCACCTGACCATTCCAAATCACGGTATGGCCGAAGCGGTGTGGCCCGTTGATCCATGGGTGCCATGGCCGAAACGATCGATTAACGAAGGTTTAGTCCATTTTGGGCAGTATAACATCATGAGTTGCGCACCAATCCTGCCAGGCGTCGACCAGTTTTGGCACCGCGATGATCCCCTTTTCCGGTCGATCGAGCAGACGCATCTCCTGGCGGCCTTCGACATCGAAGGACGGATACTATGGAGCAATGACGGATTTCGTCAGGCTTTCGATTACGAACGGGCCGACCTGATCGGCAAGCACCATGCCCTGTTATGTCCCGCCGGGGTCGAGAATTCCGAGGCCTATCGGCAATTCTGGTCCGGCCTGCGCAACGGGGAGGCGCAAAGCGGCATTTATCGCCGGGCGGACCGCCATGGACGATCGATCTGGCTGGAGGCCCGTTATCTGCCGATCCGCGACGCGGCGGGCGACATCGCCCATATCCTGACGATCGCGACCGACATCACCGCCCGCTGCATCACCGATGGCGAAGCGCACAGCAAGCTGGCCGCGATCGATCGCTCGCAGGCCGTGGTGCAATTCGATCTGAAGGGGCATGTGTTGGCGGTGAACGACATATTCCTGTCGCTCGTCGGATGGAAGCGAGAGGCGGCGATCGGGGCGCACCATCGCAACTTCTGCGCGCCCGACCATGTCCGGTCGCTGGCCTATGTCCGCTTCTGGTCCGATCTGGCCGCGGGCCAGTTCATTTCGGGGCGCTTCGACCGGCGTCGCGCCGACGGCACGCCGATCTGGCTCCAGGCGACCTATACCCCGATCCTCGATGCCGAGGGCGTGCCCTACAAGGTCGTGAAATTCGCCACCGACATGACCGATCAGGTCCGGCTGGAGGCGCAGGCGAACGAGCGGCTGGCCCAGGCCGAACGCTTCCGCCTGATGGCGGAGGATCGCAAGACCGCGCTGGAAACGATGCTGCGCGACATGGAGGGCATCGTCGACAGCATCGCCGGGATCGCGGGGCAGACCAACATGCTCGCGCTCAACGCGAGCATAGAGGCGGCGCGCGCGGGGGCGGCGGGTCGTGGCTTCGGCATCGTCGCCGCCGAGGTCAAGAAGCTGGCCGAGGATACCCGCAGCGCCACCCAGTCGGTTCGCGAGATGCTGCGACGCTAGGGCCGATCGACATTCAACCATGCCTGTCCTTCCCTCGCCCCTCGTAGAGGGGAGAGGGGTGAATAAGCTGAATGTCGATCGGCCCTAGGCGGGTCGGGGCGAGCGCAGGCGGATCAGCCCTTCCTGCGCGACGCTGGCGACCAGCCGTCCATCGGCCGCGAAGATCCGCCCGCGATTGAACCCACGCGCATGCCCCGCCCATGGGCTGTCGGTCGTGTAGAGCAACCATTCGTCGGCGCGAAACGGCTCGTGCAGCCACAGCGCATGGTCGAGACTGGCCGTCTGCATGTCGTCGATCAGCCAATGGACGGCATGCGGCATGGTCGAGGTGCCGAGCAGCGCGAAGTCGCTGGCATAGGCCAGTACCGCACGGTGCAACGCGGCATCGTCGCCGATCGGGGCGACGAGGCGGAACCAGATCGACTGGGTCGGGGCACGCGGCTCGGGCTTGAGCAGTTGGCGCGGATCGACGGGGCGGAGTTCGATGGGACGCGGGCGCGACAGAAAGGCACGGACGGGGGCGGGAATGCCGTCGCCCAGGCGCGCCAGCAATTCGCGCTCGGGCGGCAGCATCTCCGGCGCGGGGACGTCGGGCATCGCGTCCTGATGGTGCAGCCCGTCCTCGGGCGTCTGGAACGAGCAGGCGAGGTTGAGGATCGGCTTGCCCTTCTGCATCGCGATCACGCGTCGCGTGGCGAAGCTGCGCCCCTCGAAATCGCGTTCGACGCGGTAGACGATCGGATAGCGTTCGTCGCCGGGACGCATGAAATAGGCGTGGAGCGAATGGGCGATGCGCGGCGCCTCGGTCGAGCGCTGCGCCGCCTGAAGCGCCTGTGCGATGACCTGGCCGCCGAAGACGCGTCCCTCGCCGCCCGGACGACGGGCGCCGCGATAGAGGTTGGTGTCGATCTCCTCGATGTCGAGCAGCGCGACGAGGCCCTGGGTCAGCCTTTCGGGGGAGGGGGGCGTTCGGTCGTCCATCGGACGGTGATGATTGCCATTGACGTAAACGTCAACTGCCGAGAGTCTTGTGCAGAAAAGATACTTTCGCCGACAGGTGCGCCCCGCTACACCAGCGGCGACGATCGGAACCGGGAGATGGCGATGGACGCGGTGAGCGAAGACGGCGCGTCGGAACGTGCGGAACTGCACTTTCTGGCGGCGCTGACCGAGGAATTGATGCGTCACCTGATGGACGCGGGCGTCCTGTCCCGCCAGCAGCTACAGGCCATCGAGAATGCGGTCGCCGAGCGGACCGGCGGCATCCCGCGCGCCTGGTGAGGCGCCCCGCGCCGTGGTTGGCGCGTTTCATGACATAAACGTCATCGGCGTGAGACGTTAGCGGCTTTCCTGACCGGGGAAAGCCGCTAACGTGACCGCATGAGTGACGTGCACGACGACGCGACCGCCAGAGGCCCGATGGCCGGCGATTCGATCCTGGGAACGCCGGCGGGCATGGGCTCGCGGGAGGCGATGCGGATCGCGATGCGCCGCGACCGCTTGCTCGCGGGGCTGACGCTGACGGCGGGGGCCGGGTTCACGCTCGCGCTGCCCTTCGCGCTCAAGGAGGGGGCGGAATTCTTTCTGCCGCTCACCACCGCGCTGGTCATCGCGATCGCGCTGGTGCCGATCCTCGAATGGCTGGAACGGCGCCGGGTGCCGTCGCCGCTTGCCGCGCTGATGTGCGTGCTGCTGTTCCTGATCGTCGCCAATATCGCGCTGGCGGCGATCATCGTGCCCGCGACCGACTTCTTCCGCCTGCTGCCCAGCCGGATCGGGCGCATCCAGGACAATCTGGCGCCGCTGCTCGATCTCTATTCGAACCTCGAACGCTATGTGAACAAGGCGCTGCGTCAGGTCGCCTCGACCCCGATCCGCCAGCCGCAGACGGCCGCCGTCTCGCCGCCCAGCTCCATCCTCGAACTCGCGGCGACCTCCGCGCCGACGCTGATCGTCCAGTTCCTGTTCGGCGTCCTCGTCGTCTTCTTCGTCCTGTCGGGCTGGACGCGGATGCGGCGCGAGACGATCCGGGGGCGCACCAGCTTCGACGGCGCGATGGCGACCGCGCGGGTGATCCAGGAGGTCGTGGACGACGTCTCGGCCTATCTGGGCACCATCACCATCATCAACCTCGCGCTCGGCGGTGCGGTGGCGGGCGCGCTGTCGTTGTTCGGCATGCCCTATCCGCTGATGTGGGGCGGTATCGTCGCGCTGCTCAACTATATTCCCTATTTCGGGCCGGTGATCGGCGCGCTGCTGCTGGCGATCGGCGGGCTGATGACGTTCAGCGATATCTGGATCGCGCTGGCACCGCCCGCGATCATGTACGGCATGCATCTGGTGGAGGCGAATCTGATCACCCCGCTTATCGTCGGGCACCGCCTGACCATCAGCCCGGTGCTGATCCTCGTCTCGCTCAGCTTTTGGGGATGGGTGTGGGGAACGGTGGGCGCGCTGCTTGCGGTGCCGCTGCTGATCATCCTCCAGACCGTCCTCAAGGCGGCGGGCAAACCCGACATTGCGGGCTTCCTGTTCGAGCATGGCACGCTGACCTATCTCGACCGCGACAGCGACCCGGTCGACGTTCCCGAAGAAAGTTCGAAATGAAGCGTTGACAGTGTCGGGAGCCTCGCCTAGTTGGCGCGCCTCGACGCTTTCAGCGGGTGTAGCTCAGTTGGTTAGAGCGCCGGCCTGTCACGCCGGAGGTCGCGGGTTCGAGCCCCGTCACTCGCGCCATTTCCGCTTGGGAAATGGTGAAAATATCGAAATCCCCAAAGGGGCCGATGCCGGATATATGCGGTGTCACATGGCTTTCAAGCGGGTGTAGCTCAGTTGGTTAGAGCGCCGGCCTGTCACGCCGGAGGTCGCGGGTTCGAGCCCCGTCACTCGCGCCATCCTTCGGGATGGCGTTTTCGTATCCCGACATGTTTGACCAGCGGTAGGACATGCGCCTCGACCGCGCTCGGCGCGAACGCCTGTCTCGCATACCCGCATTCTCCCGCCTCCGTTCCGCCTGAGCCAAGTCGAAGGCCACGGGACGTCGCTAACCCCGTCCCCCCTCCATCCAGCGCAGCAACGGCTTCATCGGCGTGATCCACACGATCCCCGCGATGACGTAGAATGCCAGTTGCAACACCCAATGCCACTGCCCGACCACGCCAGACAGGCTGGCGACCAGCATCGCCCAGATGGTGATGATCGCGACGATCAGCAGCATTCCGGCGGGTTTGCGCCAACTGGGGGTCATGCGACGATCCATTCCGCTTCGGTGGCGATGGCGTGGAGCGGTATGTCCCACGCATCGGGGCTCATCGCCTCGACCTCCTGTATGGCCCAGGCGATGCCGACGCGCCATGCGTCGGGATTGGCGGCGAAGGCGCGGTCATAATGGCCCGCACCCTGGCCAAGGCGATTGCCGCGCCGGTCGAAGCCGACCAGCGGCGTCAGGATGATGTCGGGCGTGCATTCGGGGCCCTCGGGGTCGGGCTGGTGCAGTCCGAACGCCCCGACGTGCAGATCCTGCCCCCTAGCCCATGTCAGGAAGCGGATCGGGCTCGCCCGGTCGACGACATGGGGCAGCGCGATCGTGGCGCCCGCGTGCAGTGCCGCCTCGACCCACAAGGCGGGATCCGCCTCCGCCCCGATCGGGCGATAGGCGGCGACGATCTGGCCGGGCAGCAGGCGGTCGAGAAAGGGGCGCGCCACCGGGATCAGGCCGGGGCCGTGCGCGTCGCGTATGGCCCGCATCCGGGCCCGCAGGGCGCGCTTGTCGATCATGCGGGAAGGGGGCGGGTGGCGGGACCGCCATGGCCGTTTGCCGTAATATCCACCGACGCCCAATACGTCAGGTGGGGACCATGTACGTCGGACCAGGGTCCGGGCAGGGACAGCCCCCTTGGATGAAGAATAGCCTCAGGGATTATCGTGGCTCGTACCGGGCAGAGCCCGCCGCCAACCCATGTAGGTGAGGACGAGCCGTTACTCAAGGGCATCCCCGGTTCCTTCGGCCGCAGGTCCTTCATTGAGCGCATCGGCCAGCCCCTCCAGCCGCTCGGCGATGCGGGCGAGCGCGGCTTCGCTGACCGCGGCACCGGCGGGCGGGCGACGCTCCGCCTCTTCCAGCGCATCGGCCAGCATCAGCGCGACGAACAGCAAGGCGCGCTCGCCATTGTGGCCGCCCGACGCACGCATCGCGGCGGGCCAGCGCTGGTCGAGCATCTGGCCGAGCAGGCGGACGCGCGCTTCGCCGCCCTCCTGGCAATAGACGGTATGGGGGCGATCGCCGATCGTGATCGTGACTTCGGCCATCAGGCGGCGCTCCCCCGGCTGATCACCTCGTCGAGCGCCGACACGGCGTCGGCCATGCGGGCCTTGAGCGCGGCGTGACGGCGCGCGAGCGCATCTTCCTTGGCCGCGCGGGCACGGATCGCCTGTTCGATGCGGGCGATCGCGCGGTCGATCCGCTCGACGGAGGAGAGGACATCGTCGGCAATGGGTTCGGGCATGTGGATCGGCTTAGCAGGATGGCTTGACGCAGCAACCCGCAATTGGACGGACGGGGCTCCAGGGGCGGTTGACAGCGAACCCGTCGGCTCCGAAAGGCGTCGGGCGAACGATGGAATCGCGCCGGACACCGCGCCGGCGCGTCGGCCATCCCACCAGGGGCGGTGCCGTCCAGGCCACGCCCGTATGAGACAGGAGCTTGCTGGCATGACGGTCAAGGTTGCAATCAATGGTTTCGGCCGCATCGGTCGACTGGTCGCGCGTGCCATCCTGGAGCGTGGCGGCGACGCCCTGGAGCTGGTCGCGATCAACGATCTCGCCGACGCCAAGTCCAATGCCTGGCTGTTCAGCCGCGACAGCGTGCATGGCCGCTATCCGGGCGAAGTGTCGGCCGAAGGCAACGACATGGTGATCGACGGCAAGCACATCCGCGTCACCGCGGAGCGCGATCCGGCCAACCTGCCGCACAAGGAACTGGGCGTCGACCTGGTCCTGGAGTGCACCGGCTTCTTCACCGACAAGGCATCGTGCGAGAAGCATATCGCGGCGGGCGCCAAGAAGGTGCTGATCTCGGCGCCGGGCAAGAATGTCGACCTGACCGTCGTCTACGGCGTCAACCATGACAAGCTGAGCGCCGAGCACACGATCGTCTCCAACGCCTCGTGCACCACCAACTGCCTGGCGCCGGTCGCCAAGGTGCTGAACGACGCGATCGGGATCGAGCGCGGCCTGATGACCACGGTCCACGCCTATACCAACGACCAGAAGATCCTCGACCAGATCCACCCCGACCTGCGTCGCGCCCGCGCCGCCGCCATGTCGATGATCCCGACCACCACCGGCGCTGCCCGCGCGGTGGGCGAGGTGCTGCCCGAGCTGAAGGGCAAGCTGGACGGTTCGGCGATCCGCGTGCCGGTGCCCGACGTCAGCCTGGTCGACCTGACCTTCACGCCGAAGCGCGACACCACGAAGGACGAGGTCAACGCGATCCTGAAGGCGGCGGCCGAGAGCGGCCCGCTCAAGGGCGTGCTGGTCTTCTCGGACGAGCCTTTGGTCTCGATCGATCTGATGCACTCGCCGCAGTCCTCGACCGTCGACAGCCTGGAGACGGCGGTGATCGACGGCAAGCTGGTGCGCGTCGTGTCGTGGTACGACAATGAATGGGGCTTCTCGAACCGCATGGTCGACACCGCGACCGCGATGGCGAAGTTCCTCTGATGCGCGAGGGGCGGGGGATGACCGGGCGTCTGGCCGGCATCGCCCGCCATGCCGTACCCAAGGGGCCGATGGAGGTGATCGACACCGCCTCGGTCACCCTGGACGGCGGGGTGGAGGGCGACCATCGCGGGCGGGTCAAGCCCGGCGGGCGTGGGCGTCGACAGGTGACGCTGATCGCGCGCGCCGACTGGGACGCGGCGCTGGCCGAGATCGATCGCGACATCCCCTGGCAGGAGCGCCGGGCGAACCTGCTGGTCGAGGATCTCGACCTTCCCCGAATTCCGGGCAGCCGATTGCGGATCGGTCCCGTCCTTCTGGAAATCACCATTGAATGCGATCCGTGCCACCGCATGGACGCGATCGCCGACGGGTTGCAGGCGGCTCTCAAGCCCGACTGGCGCGGCGGCGTGTGCACTCGCGTCGTCGAGGGCGGCACGATCCGCATCGGCGATATCATCAGGATCGAAGAATCATGACCAAGCCCTTCAAGACGCTCGACGATATGGGTGACGTGTCCGGTAAGCGCGTACTGGTCCGCGAGGATCTGAACGTGCCGATGGCCGACGGCCGCGTCACCGACGACACCCGCCTGCGCGCGACGATCGCGACGGTGACCGAACTTGCCGACAGGGGCGCGATGGTCCTGATCCTCGCCCATTTCGGCCGCCCCAAGGGGCAGCGGAACCCCGAATTCTCGCTGGCGATGCTGACCCAGCCTTATGGCGACGTGCTGGGTCGGCCGGTCCGCTTCATTGACGATGTCGCTGGCGAGGCGGCGGAAGCGGCGGTCGCGACGCTGAATCCCGGCGATATCGCGATCCTCGAAAACACCCGCTTCCATGCCGGTGAGGAAAAGAATGATCCCGAACTGGCGGCGCAGATCGCCCGGCTGGGCGATTTCTACGTCAACGACGCCTTCTCGGCCGCGCATCGCGCGCATGTCTCGACCGAGGGGCTGGCGCGCCAGCTTCCGGCGTTCGCGGGCCGGGCGATGGAGGCCGAACTCGACGCGCTGGAAAAGGCGCTCGGCAATCCCGAGCATCCGGTCGCGGCGGTCGTCGGCGGTGCCAAGGTCTCGACCAAGCTCGCCGTGCTCAAGCATCTGGTCGGCAAGGTCGATCACCTCATCATCGGCGGCGGCATGGCCAACACCTTCCTCGCGGCGCGCGGCGTCGATGTGGGCAAGTCGCTGTGCGAGCACGACCTGACCGGCACTGCCGAGGAGATCATGGATGCCGCCGACAAGGCGGGCTGCACCGTGCACCTGCCTTATGACGTGGTCGTCGCCCGGGAGTTCAAGCCGAACCCCGCGACCCGTACCGTCAACGTCCACGAAGTCGCCGCCGACGAGATGATCCTCGACCTCGGCCCCAATGCGGTCGAGGCGCTGGGCGACGTGCTCAAGAATTGCCGCACCCTGGTGTGGAACGGCCCGCTCGGGGCGTTCGAGACGCCGCCCTTCGACATGGCGACCGTCGCACTCGCCAAGACGGCGGCGGCGCTGACCCAGGACGGCAGCCTCGTCTCGGTCGCGGGTGGCGGCGATACCGTCGCGGCGCTCAACCAGGCGGGCGTGGGGACGCAGTTCAGCTTCGTCTCGACGGCGGGCGGTGCGTTCCTGGAATGGATGGAAGGCCAGGACCTTCCCGGCGTCGCCGCGCTGATGGGCTGACGGAAAGAGTTACGACCCCGTCGCCCCTGGCGGCGGGGTTTCCTTTAGCAGCGGCACCAGCAACCGGTTGAGGTCCGCCAGTTCGAACGCCGCCGCCTGCGCGTAACGCACCCGCCCGGCGCGATCGATGATATAGTTGGTGGGCACTGCGCCCAGCACGTCATAGGGCCCCTTGATCCGCCGCGCCGAAGGGATCGCCAGCGCCGCGAACAACGGCTTCAGGCGATAGAGCGGCAGCGAATCCTCGGTCGCCACCGCGAAGACCTTCAGGCCATGTCGCTGCTGAACGCGGTAATATTGGTCGAGCAGCGGCAGCTCCGCGCGGCAGGGTCCGCACCACGTCGCCCAGAAATTCAACACCACGACCTGTCCCCGCAGATCGGCCAGCCGGACGCGCGACCCGTCGATCAGCGTCAACTCGAAGTCCGGCGCCAGCTCGCCGACCGTCGGCACGGGCCTCGCCGCCATCGACGCGTCGACGGGCATCGCCGCCAGGATCGCCGCCAGCAGCCATGGCATCCATCTCATCGGAACGTTCCCCCATTTGCCCCAAATGAGGATGCGGGATTGCCGGGGCGACCGTCAAGGACGCTTGTATCAACTTGTCGGACTTGCTAGGTTTAACGCGTTAAACGAAGGAGTGATGATGCTCGGCGTCCGTCTCGACACCGAATTGGAGGAACGGCTCGCCGCCGTCGCGCGCACCCAGGGGCGCAGCAAGAGCGATATCGCGCGCGAGGCCGTGCGTCGCTATGTCGACCTGCACGACGAGGCCTATCGTCGCGAGGCGCGCCGCCAGTCGACCCGTGCGTCCAAGCGCGACACGGCGGAGGATTTCGCCTTCTGGAACGCGCTGGCGAAGGACGATGCCGCGTGATCATTTCGCACGCCGCCATCGTCCTCGCGACCAATGGCGAGGGGGGCGATCATCGTCCGTTCCTCGTCGTCCAGTCCGACCTTTACAACGAGACTCACAATACCATCACCGTCTGCCCGATGACCAGTGTCGTCGGCGGCGAGGCGCTGTTCCGCGTCGCCTTCTCGCCGCGCGAGCATACCGGCCTGACGGTCGAGTGCGAGGTGCAGGTGGACAAGATTTTGTCCATCCCGCGCAATCATATCGTCAAGGTGCTGGGCCATGCCTCGCCCACCCGGATGGAGCAGGTCGACCAGGCCATGCGCCGCTGGCTGATGCTCTGAACCCCTTTTGCCCCATACCCGATTGGAGAGACCCGATGACCCCGACCGTAAAAGCCATTCTCGACAAATATGAAGCCACACCGGCGGCGGTGAAGGCGAACCTCGCCCGCATCCTGATGCAGGGCAGGCTGGGTGGCACCGGCAAGGTCATCATCCTGCCGGTCGACCAGGGTTTCGAGCATGGCCCGGCGCGCAGCTTCGCGATCAACCCGCCCGCCTATGACCCCCATTATCATTTCCAGCTCGCGATCGATGCGGGACTGTCGGCCTATGCCGCGCCGCTGGGAATGCTGGAGGCGGGGGCCGACACCTTCGCGGGGCAGATCCCGACGATCCTGAAGATCAACAGCTCGAACAGCTGGGGCACGTCGATCAACCAGGCGGTGACCGGCAGCGTGCAGGACGCGGTTCGGCTGGGTTGCGCGGCGATCGGCTTTACCATCTATCCCGGCTCGGACGGCATCTTCGACGCCATGGACCAGATCGCGATCCTGTCGGCCGAAGCGCGCGAGGCGGGCCTCGCCACCGTCATCTGGAGCTATCCGCGCGGCGGCAAGCTGACCAAGGACGGCGAACTGGCGCTCGACGTCGGTGCCTATGCCGCGCACATGGCGGCGCTGCTCGGCGCGCACATCATCAAGGTGAAGCTGCCGACCGCCCATATCGAACAGGCGGAAGCCAAGTCGGCCTATGAGGGCAAGGACTGGTCGAAGCAGTCGGACCGCGTTCGCCACGTCGTCCAGTCGAGCTTCGCGGGCCGCCGCATCGTCGTCTTCTCGGGTGGCGCGGCCAAGGGTGCCGATGCCGTCTATCAGGACGCACGCGATATCCGTGACGGTGGCGGCAATGGTTCGATCATCGGCCGCAACACCTTCCAGCGCCCGCGCGATGAGGCGCTGGCGATGCTCGACAAGCTGATCGCGATCTACAAGAACGAGGAATAAGTTCTTGTGGGTATGGGCGTTCCGGTTGGGGAACCGGGGCGCCCATTTTCTCCGCCGCCGCCACAGGTGACGGCGCGCGCGTCAGGCGCTAGGGAAGGCGAATGACGCTTGATGACGATCCCCTGGGCCCCCTCGATCCCGATTTCGCGCGGGCCTTTGTCCGCGACATGCGGCGCCCGCCCTGCCAGCTCTATCTGATCTCGCCGCTCGACGTGACCGGCGGCTTCGCCGATCGCCTGGCACGCGCGCTCGACGCAGGGCCGGTCGCGGCCTTTCAGTTTCGCGTCAAGGACATCGACCAGCATTCGGCCGCCAGGCTGGCCGAGCCGCTCCAGCGCATCTGTGCCGACCGCGAGGTGGCGTTCATCGTCAACGACAGCATCAGTCTGGCCAAGCGACTGGGCGCCGACGGCGTGCATCTGGGCCAGGACGATGGCGATGCGCGAGAGGCGCGCGATGCGCTCGGCCCGACGGTGCAGATCGGCGTGAGCTGTCACGACAGCCGCCATCTGGCGATGGAAGCGGGTGAGGCCGGTGCCGATTATGTCGCGTTCGGCGCATTCTATCCGACGACGACCAAGGTCACCGAGCATCGCCCCGAACCGGTGATCCTGTCCTGGTGGTCGACGCTGTTCGAGCTGCCGTGCGTCGCGATCGGGGGGATCACGCCGGCGAACGCCACGCCGCTGGTCAAGGCTGGGGCGGACTTCCTGGCGGTGTCGGGTACGGTGTGGAACGGCGACGAAGCCGCCGCGATCAAGGCCTTTGCCGAGGTGTTGAAGTAAGGTTGTTGCCCCCGCTCGCGTGTCCCGGAGAGGGGGAAGACGATGGCACCCACGAACGCCAATCCGTTCCGCTCCGGAAACAAGCGCGCCTGCCCGCGTTAATCAACCAGATTGAGAAGGGCATCGAGGGAGCGACGCGTGAAGAGATTGGCGATCGCCCTGGGAACGGGGGTGGCCATGGCTTTGGTGGCGGTGACGACCCACCCGTCGCCAGCCCCGGCGCAGGAGCCGGAATCCGGAACCATCGCCCACGACCCGCGGGCGGTGACGGCCGCGCATCCGTCCGATCGTAAAGTCTCACCCGAATGAGTCGAGGCGGGGGCAGGGGGCCGTTGTCGCGTTTCGGCTGGGTGATGCTGGCGCTGATCGTGATCGGGGTCGGTGGTTTCCTGTCGATGTTGTCGTTCGGCGGTGGCGAGGTCGTGGTGCCCGAAACATCGGCGCCGGCAACGCGCAAGGTGACGGGCGGCGCGACCGCGCTGGTCCTGCCGATCGCGGGCTATCCGGCGTCGTCGCTCCACCGCGACTGGGGCGATCCGCGTGACGGCGGCCAGCGCACGCATCAGGGAATCGACCTGATGGCGGCCGGTGGCACGCCCGTCGTCGCCGCGCTGCCCGGCACCGTCGAGAAGCTGTTCGAAAGCGCGCGCGGCGGTCACACCCTCTATATCCGCTCGCTCGATCGTCGCTGGAGTCTCTATTATGCGCATCTCAAGGGCTATGCGCCTGGCCTGACCGAGGGGCAGCGCGTCGCGCAGGGGCAGGTCGTCGGCTATGTCGGCGATACCGGCAATGCGGGCGCGGGGAACACCCATCTCCACTTCGCGGTCAGCTGGATGCGCGCCGGGGACGGCTGGTGGCAGGGTGAGCCGGTCGATCCCTATCCGCTGCTTGCCGGAAAGACCGCTTCGAGCTAAAGCGTGCGCCACGGACCGTCGGGCCGCGTCTACGCCCCGGCATCCTTCGCTCTTTCCAGCAGGTTGAAGACCCATGAAGATCAGCGGCGTGGACATTCGTCCCGGCAACATCATCGAGTATGAAGGCGGCATCTGGCGCGCCGTGAAGATTCAGCACACCCAGCCCGGCAAGGGCGGTGCGTACATGCAGGTCGAGATGAAGAACCTCATCGACGGCCGCAAGACCAACGTCCGCTTCCGCTCCGCCGAGACGGTCGAGCGCGTCCGCCTGGATACCAAGGACTTCCAGTTCCTGTTCGCCGAGGGTGACGACCTGACCTTCATGGACAAGGAAACCTATGAGCAGATCACGCTGCCGCGCGACCTGCTCGGCGATGCCGCGGCCTTCCTGCAGGACGGCATGGACGTGGTGATGGAACTGCACGAGGAGCGTCCGATCTCGGTCCAGCTTCCCGACACGATCGAGGCCACCATCGTCGAGGCCGACGCCGTGGTGAAGGGGCAGACCGCCTCGTCCTCGTACAAGCCCGCGATCCTCGACAATGGCGTCCGCGTGATGGTGCCGCCGCACATCGCAAGCGGCGTGCGCATCGTCGTCGACGTGTACGAACAGACCTACGTCCGCCGCGCGGACTAATCGGTATCGGCGGATGACCGGCGCGGACCAGCGCGACATCGTCATCCGCCGTTCCGGCCCGTCGTTCGCGGCGGGCCTTTTCAATTACAGCGCCCTGGAATGGCAGCGGCGCGATCGAAAGGACGATCATGGCCTCGCACTCCGGGCTTCTCACCATCATGGAACGCGCCGCGCGCAAGGCCGCCCCGCGTCTCCGCCGCGACTTCAACGAGGTTCAGCACCTCCAGGTCAGCCGCAAGGGCCCCGCCGACTTCGTGTCGATGGCGGACAAGCGGGCCGAGGAGACCGTCTTCGAGGAATTGAAGAAGGCCCGCCCCGACTGGAACTTCCTGATGGAGGAGGGCGGGGAGGTCAAAGGCGATCCGTCCAAGCCGCGCTTCATCATCGATCCGCTCGACGGCACCTCGAACTTCCTGCATGGCATCCCGCACTTCGCCATCTCGATCGCGGTCGAGGAGCAATTGCCCAGCGGCAAGCGCGAGGTGACCACCGGCCTGATCTACCAGCCGCTGACCGATGAGAGCTTCTGGGCCGAGAAGGGCCGTGGCGCATGGTTGCAGGACGGTCGCCTGCGCGTCTCGTCGCGCCGCGATCTGTCCGAAGCGTTGATCTCGACCGGCATCCCGTTCCTGGGGCATGGCGATTTCGTTCAGTGGAGCCGTATTTTTGGTGCGATCGCGCCGCAGGTCGCCGGTATCCGGCGCTTCGGCTCCGCCGCGCTCGACCTCGCCTGGGTCGCCGCCGGTCGCTACGACGGTTTCTGGGAGTCGGGGCTCAAGCCCTGGGACGCCGCGGCGGGTATGCTGCTGGTGCGAGAAGCGGGCGGTTTCGTGAGCGATTTCCGGGGCTCGGACAAGTCGCTCGAACGCGGCGAATATCTCGCCGCCAACGAGGGGCTCCATTCCAAGCTTCACAAGCTGCTGGCGAACGCCCTGCGATAGGGCAATTTCGGGAATTTCCGCGCAGGGAGCCTCGCTCCTTGCGCGCAACCCATGGAATTCCCATATAATTTTGTGCGGACCGGTGCGAATGACACCGTTAAGTTGCGATTCATTCTCATGCCTCCGCTGGCTTGCTCCGGCCGACCCATCGGCCTAAAGCCATCCGCATCCAGTCCCGCAGCTGCGAGAGAAAAACTTGGTCGATCTGTCGCAATATCTGCCGATCCTCCTGTTCCTGGGCGTTGCCCTGGCACTGTCGACGGCCTTTGTGTTTCTGCCGATGCTCGTCGCGCGCCTCACCGGTGCGCATCAGCCCAACGAGCAGAAGCTGTCCGAATATGAATGCGGCTTCCCCGCGTTCGAAGACCCGCGCAGCCAGTTCGACGTGCGTTTCTACCTCGTCGCGATCCTGTTCATCATCTTCGATCTGGAAGCGGCGTTTCTGTACCCCTGGGCGGTCAGTGTCTTCAGCCTCGGCTGGACCGCCTGGTTTTCGATGATGATCTTCATCGGCGAGCTCGCGCTCGGGCTCGTCTATGCGTGGAAGAAGGGAGCATTGGATTGGGAGTAAATCTTCACTCCGGTCCGGTCGAGTTCAAGCCGCAGGCGCATGGCGGACCCGTCCATGACGGCCAGGCCCTCGTCCAGCCCGATCAGGGCTTTTTCGACGGCCTCAATGGCGAACTGACCGACAAGGGCTTCCTCGTCACCTCGACCGAGGAGCTGTTCCAGTGGGCGCGCACCGGCTCGCTCTGGTGGATGACCTTCGGTCTGGCGTGCTGTGCGGTGGAGATGATCCACGTCAACATGCCGCGTTACGACATGGAACGCTTCGGCGCCGCGCCGCGCGCGTCGCCGCGCCAGTCGGACGTGATGATCGTCGCGGGCACGCTGTGCAACAAGATGGCCCCGGCGCTGCGTCGTGTATACGACCAGATGTCGAACCCGAAATACGTCATTTCGATGGGTAGCTGCGCCAATGGCGGCGGCTATTATCATTACAGCTATTCGGTGGTGCGCGGCTGTGACCGGATCGTGCCCGTGGACATCTATGTCCCCGGCTGTCCTCCGACCGCCGAGGCGCTGCTGTACGGCGTGATGCAGTTGCAGCGGAAGATCCGCCGCGCCGGGAGCATCGAACGGTGAGGGCGCCTGCTCCCCGTTTCGCCGCCAACGATGGCGTGATCGATGCGGCCCGCGCCGCGCTCGGCCCCTGGCTGGTCGATGCGCGCGAGCATGTGGGTGAGATCGCGCTGATCGTCGATCGCGCGAACCTCGTGCCCGCGATGATCGCGCTGCGCGATACCAAGGGGCTGGAATATCAGCAGCTCATGGAGATTGCGGGCGTCGACTATCCCGAGCGCGACGAGCGTTTCGAGGTGGTCTATTGCCTCCTCTCGCTGACCCGCAATCACCGCCTGCATGTCCATGTCTGCACCGATGAGGACAAGCCGGTGCCGTCGGTGACCGGGCTGTGGCCGGTCGCCGGCTGGCTCGAGCGTGAGGTCTATGACCTGTACGGCGTGCTGTTCTCGGGCAATAGCGACCTGCGTCGCATCCTGACCGATTACGGTTTCCGTGGGCATCCGCTGCGCAAGGACTTCCCGCTGACCGGCTATACCGAGCTGCGCTATTCGGAAGAAGAGAAGCGCGTCGTCTATGAGCCGGTGAAGCTGGCGCAGGACTTCCGCAATTTCGACTTCCAGAGCCCGTGGGAAGGCGCCGAGTATGTGCTTCCGGGCGACGAGAAGGGCACGCAGGGCGAAGGCAAGGGCGCGCAGAGCCCGGCCAGCGCGGATGCGGTGAAGAAGGCGGGCGCTGCCCCCGACAAGACCGTCGCCGCCGACGCGCCCGAGAGCAAGACCACCGAGAGCCCCAAGCAGACGGGCGCGGGCGAGCCGCATCCGGGCAACAAGGCCGAGGACAAGCCCAAGAATCCGGACGTCGTGCCGGGCAAGGGCGGAGGACAGAACCAGTGAGCGACTATGTCGACGAACTGCTCCACAAGACGGACGCGGCCGACCCGACCACGGGCGACGTGTCGATCCAGAACTATACGATCAACTTCGGCCCGCAGCATCCGGCGGCGCACGGGGTGCTTCGCCTCGTCATGGAGCTGGACGGCGAGATCGTCGAGCGGGTCGATCCGCATGTCGGCCTGCTCCATCGCGGCACCGAGAAGCTGATCGAGTACAAGACCTATTCGCAGGCGCTGCCGTATTTCGATCGCCTCGATTACTGCTCGCCGATGTGCATGGAGCATAGCTATGTGCTGGCGGTCGAGAAGTTGCTCGACCTCGAAGTGCCGCTTCGCGCGCAATATCTGCGGATGTTCTTCGCCGAGCTGACGCGCATCTCGAACCACATGCTCAATCTGGGCAGCCACGTCATGGACGTCGGCGCGATGACGCCGAACCTGTGGATGTTCGAGATCCGCGAAGACTGCATGAACTTCTATGAGCGGGCCTCGGGCGCGCGCATGCACGCGAATTATTTCCGCGTCGGCGGCGTCCATCAGGACGTGCCGCTCAAGCTGCTGACCGATATCGCCGACTGGCTCGATACGCGTCTGCCGCAGCTGTTCGAGGATGCGATCGGCCTGGTGGCCAACAACCGCATCTTCAAGCAGCGCAATGTCGATATCGCGGTGGTGAACCGCGAGGACGCGATCAAGTGGGGCTTCTCCGGCCCGATGATCCGCGGCTCGGGCATTCCATGGGATCTGCGCAAGTCGCAGCCCTATGACGCCTATGACAAGGTGGACTTCGACGTGCCGGTGGGCACCAGCGGCGACTGCTATGACCGGTTCATGGTGCGCGTCGAGGAAGTGCGCCAGTCGGCCCGGATCATGAAGCAGTGCCTGGCGCAGATGCCCGAAGGTCCGGTGATGGCCACCGACCGCAAGGTCACGCCGCCCAAGCGCGCCGAGATGAAGCGCTCGATGGAAGCGCTGATCCACCACTTCAAGCTCTATACCGAAGGGTATCACGTCCCCGCCGGTGAGGTGTATGTCGCGACCGAAAGCCCCAAGGGCGAGTTCGGCGTGTTCCTCGTCTCCGACGGATCGAACAAACCCTATCGCTGCAAGATCCGCCCGACCGCGTTCAGCCATCTCCAGGCCATGGAATTCATGTCCAAGGGGCATATGCTGGCCGACACGACCGCGATCCTGGGCGCGATGGATATCGTTTTTGGTGAATGTGACCGCTAATGGCTGACGCACCCAACATCCCCGACGAGGCCGAAGTCCGCGCCCGCTGGGGCAATTTTTCCTGGACCGACGAGAACCAGAAGAAGGCGAACGAGATCCTCGCGCGCTATCCCAAGGGGCGCGAACAGTCCTGCTCGATCCCGTTCCTCGACCTGGCCCAGCGTCAGGTCGGTGCTGAGACGCAGACGCAAGGCTGGCTGCCGGTCCCGGTGATCGAGTTCGTCGCGCGCCAGCTCGGCGTGGCGTATATGCGCATCTACGAGGTCGCGACCTTCTACACGATGTTCAACCTGGCGCCGGTCGGCCGCTATCATGTGCAGGTGTGCGGCACGACGCCGTGCATGTTGCGCGGGTCGGACGACGTGCTGGCGGCGTGCAAGAACAAGGGCCTGATCAAGGGCAAGACGACGCCCGACGGCATGTTCACGCTGACCGAGGTCGAGTGCATGGGCAATTGCGCCTCGGCACCGATGGTCCAGATCAACGACGACAATTACGAGGATCTGGACTACGACCGCACGGTCGTCATCCTGGAGGCGCTTGCCAAGGGCGAGCATCCCAAGACCGGCACGCAGGAGCCGGGTCGCCACACGGTCGAGCCGATCGGCGGTCCGACCACGCTGACCGCCATGGTCGGCGATAATCACGACTATCGCGGGGAGTGGGGCGCATAATGCTCGCTGACAAGGACCGCATTTTCACCAATCTCTACGGCTATCAGCCGTGGAACGTCGACGCGGCGATGAAGCGCGGCGATTGGGACAATACCAAGGCGCTGCTGGAGCTGGGCCAGGACAAGATCATCGACGTCATCAAGGCGTCGGGTCTGCGCGGGCGCGGCGGGGCTGGCTTCCCGACCGGCATGAAGTGGAGCTTCATGCCCAAGGAACCGCGCCCCGACCGGCCGAGCTTCCTGGTCATCAACGCCGACGAGTCCGAGCCGGGCAGTTGCAAGGACCGCGAGATCATCCGCCACGATCCGCACAAGCTGATCGAGGGCGCGCTGGTCGCGGGCTTCGCGATGCGCGCGCGCGCGGCGTACATCTATATTCGCGGCGAATATATCCGCGAGGCCGAGACGCTGTTCGCGGCGGTCGCCGAGGCCTATGACCGGGGCTTCCTGGGCAAGAATGCCTGCGGCTCGGGTTACGATTTCGACGTGTTCGTCCATCGCGGTGCCGGCGCCTATATCTGCGGCGAAGAAACCGCGATGATCGAAAGCCTGGAGGGCAAGAAGGGCCAGCCGCGCCTCAAGCCGCCTTTCCCGGCGGGTGCGGGCCTTTATGGCTGCCCGACCACGGTCAACAATGTCGAGTCGATCGCGGTCGCGCCGACGATCCTGCGTCGCGGGGCCGAGTGGTTCTCCTCCTTCGGGCGTGAGAACAACAAGGGCACCAAGCTCTTCCAGATTTCCGGCCATGTCGATCGCCCCTGCGTGGTCGAGGAAAGCATGTCGATCAGCTTCCGCGAGCTGATCGAGAAGCATTGCGGCGGTATCCGTGGCGGCTGGGACAATCTGCTCGCGGTGATCCCGGGCGGGTCGTCGGTGCCGCTGGTGCCCGCCGCCGAGATCATGGACGCGCCGATGGACTTCGACGGCTTGAAGGCGGTCGGATCGGGCCTCGGCACGGCGGCCGTGATCGTCATGGACAAGTCGACCGACATCGTCCGCGCGATCAGCCGCCTGTCGTACTTCTACAAGCATGAGAGCTGCGGCCAGTGCACGCCGTGCCGTGAGGGCACCGGCTGGATGTGGCGCGTCATGGAGCGGATGCGCACCGGCGATGCCGACGTGTCCGAGATCGACACGCTGTTCCAGGTGACGAAGCAGGTCGAAGGCCACACCATCTGCGCGCTCGGCGACGCGGCGGCCTGGCCGATCCAGGGCCTGATCCGCCACTTCCGCCCGGAGATGGAACGCCGGATCCGCGAACGCAAAGGCGAGACGGGCGGCAACGCCCCGATGATGGAAGCTGCCGAATAATGCCTAAGGTCAAAGTCGACGGCGTCGAGATCGAGGTGCCGCAGGGCGCCACCGTGCTCCAGGCCTGTGAGCTGGCGGGCAAGGAAATCCCGCGCTTCTGCTATCATGAGCGGCTGTCCATCGCGGGCAATTGCCGCATGTGCCTGGTCGAGGTGAAGCCTGGGCCCCCCAAGCCGCAGGCGTCCTGCGCGCTTCCGGCGGCGGACAATCAGGAAATCTTCACCACCACCCCGATGGTGAAGGCCGCGCGCGAAGGCGTGATGGAATTCCTGCTCATCAACCACCCGCTGGACTGCCCGATCTGCGATCAGGGCGGCGAGTGCGACTTGCAGGACCAGTCCATGGCCTATGGCAAGGGCCATAGCCGCTATGACGAGAACAAGCGGGCCGTCACCGAGAAATATATGGGTCCGATCGTCAAGACGGTCATGACCCGCTGCATCCAGTGCACCCGCTGCGTCCGCTTCGCCGAAGAGGTCGCGGGCGTGGAGGAGATCGGCGCGATCTATCGCGGCGAGAACATGCAGATCACGTCCTACCTCGAACAGGCCGTGTCGAGCGAGCTGTCGGGCAATGTCGTCGACCTGTGCCCGGTGGGCGCGCTGACGTCCAAGCCCTATGCGTTCGAGGCGCGTCCCTGGGAGCTGAAGAAGACGCTCGCCATCGACGTGATGGACGCGGTCGGCACCAATATCCGCCTCGACAGCCGTGGTCGTCAGGTGCTGCGCTGCGTGCCGCGCATCAACGACGAGGTGAACGAGGAGTGGGCGAGCGACAAGACGCGTCATGCGATCGACGGCCTGGTCCGTCGTCGTCTCGACCGTCCGTTCATCCGCCGCGACGGCAAGCTGGTGCCCGCCACCTGGGACGAGGCGTTCGCCGCGATCCGTGACGTGAACGCCGGTTCGAGCGTCGCCGCGATCGCAGGCGACCTGGTCGATTGCGAGACCATGTTCGCCGCCAAGGCGCTGCTCGCCAGGATGGGCTCGACCCTGCTCGAAGGTCGTCAGACCGGCATGGATTACGACACGTCGAGCCTGGCGGCGGTCAACTTCAATACGACCATCGCGGGCGTGGAGAAGGCCGATGCGATCCTGCTGATCGGCACCAACCTGCGCTGGGAAGCGCCGCTGGTGAACACCCGTATCCGCAAGGCGATCAAGAAGGGCGCCAAGGTCTTCGCGATCGGCCCCGAAACCGACCTGACCTACAAGGTCGAGTGGCTGGGCGCCGACCTGTCGGTGCTGGGCAGCCTGCCCGAGGCGGTGACCGAGCTGTTCGGCAAGGCCGCGCGTCCGATGGTGATCGTCGGTGGCGGTGCGTTGAAGGGTGCACACGGCGCGAGCCTCAAGCTGGTCGACCAGTTCAATCTGGTGCGGACGCTCGAAGACGGCTCGGCCTGGAACGGCTATAACGTCGTGCACATGGCGGCGTCGCGCATGGGCGGCCTGATGCTCGGTTATGCGCAGAGGGGCGGCATCGCGGACGTGGTTGCGACCGCGCCGAAGCTGGCCTTCTTCCTGGGCGCCGACGAGGTGGACTTCGCCAAGTTCGGTAGCAGCTTCAAGGTGTTCGTCGGCCATCATGGCGACAAGGGTGCGCATCACGCCGATGTCATCCTGCCGGGCGCGACCTATGCCGAGAAGTCGGGCACCTGGGTCAACCTCGAAGGCCGGGTGCAGCGCGGCGACCGTGCGGTGTTCGCACCGGGCGACGCGCGCGACGACTGGACGATCTTCCGCGCCTTGTCCGAGGTGTTGGGCCAGACGCTGCCGTTCGATACGCTGGAAGACCTGCGCGCCGCGATGGCGGCCGAGGTCCCTGCGCTGGGCCAGGTCGGCCTGGTGACCTTCGACTGGGCCGCGCCGTCGCTGAACGCGACCGCGTCGGGCACGATGGAAGGGTATCCGATCAAGGACTTCTACCTCACCAACGCGATCTGCCGCGCCAGCCCGACGATGCAGCGCTGCTCGGCCGAACTGGTCCATGGTGAGAGCTATGCGGAGGCAGCGGAGTGACCGCGTTTTTCAACACGACGCTCGGCCTTCCTTATGGCTGGGCCTGGACGATCGCGACGCTGGTCGGGATCCTGGCGATCGCGCTGCCGCTGATGCTGGCGGTCGCGATGGTCATCTATGTCGACCGCAAGATCTGGGCGGCGATGGCGCTGCGCCGTGGCCCGAACGTGGTCGGTCCCTTCGGTTTGCTCCAGTCCTTCGCCGACGGTCTGAAGGTCTTTCTTCAGGAAACCATCGTTCCGGCCGCCGCCAATCGCGGGCTGTTCCTGCTGGCGCCGATCATCACCTTCACGGTCGCGCTGATCGTCTGGGCGGTGGTGCCGTTCCAGTCGGGCGTGGTCGTCGCGGATATCAATGTCGGCCTGCTCTATGTCCTCGCGGCATCGTCGCTGGGCGTCTACGGCGTGATCCTGTCGGGCTGGGCGTCGAACTCGAAATACCCCTTCTACTCGGCGCTTCGTGCCGCCGCGCAGATGGTGTCCTATGAAGTCGCGATCGGTTTCATCCTGATCTCGGTCGTGATGTGGTCGGGCAGCTTCAACCTGACGAACATCGTCGAGGCGCAGAAGAGCGTGCTGAACACGGGCGTGAACGGCTTCTTCCTGAATCCGCTGCTGTTCCCGATGGCGATCATGTTCTTCATCTCGGCACTGGCCGAGACGCAGCGCGCGCCGTTCGACCTGACCGAGGCGGAATCGGAGCTCGTCGCGGGCTACCAGACCGAATACAGCTCGATGTCGTTCGCGCTGTTCTGGCTGGGCGAGTATGCCAACGTCATCCTGATGTGCGCGCTGAACGCGATCCTGTTCTGGGGCGGCTATCTGCCTCCGATCAACTGGGCGCCGCTGTACGTCGTGCCGGGCATCGTCTGGCTGCTGTTGAAGATGTGCTTCTTCTTCTTCGTCTTTTCCTGGGTGAAGGCGACCGTGCCGCGCTACCGCTACGACCAGCTCATGCGGCTGGGCTGGAAGGTGTTCCTGCCGGTGTCGCTGTTCTGGGTATTCTTGGTGTCTGGCGTGCTGATGTATGCGCGCGTGGGAGTTCCGGCATGAGCGTCGCTCAGTACGTCAAGGCTTTTACGCTGTGGGAGTTCGTGAAGGGGCACGCGCTGACCCTTCGCTACTTCTTCAAGCCGAAGGCGACGATCAACTATCCGTTCGAGAAGAACCCCATTTCTCCGCGTTTCCGGGGCGAGCACGCACTGCGTCGCTATCCCAATGGTGAGGAGCGGTGCATCGCGTGCAAGCTGTGCGAGGCGATCTGCCCCGCCCAGGCGATCACGATCGAGGCGGAGCCCCGCGACGACGGCAGCCGCCGCACGACGCGCTACGACATCGACATGACCAAGTGCATCTATTGCGGGCTGTGCCAGGAGGCCTGCCCCGTGGATGCCATCGTCGAGGGTCCGAACTTCGAATTTTCGACCGAGACCCGCGAAGAGCTGATCTACGACAAGTCGAAGTTGCTCGATAACGGTGACCGCTGGGAAAGCGCGATCGCGGCGAACCTTGCCGCCGATGCGCCGTACCGTTAAAGCCCGCGACCAACGGTTCGGGGCGGACAGAAAAGGGGCCTGACAGGCAGTGATACAGGCTATCGCCTTCTATATTTTCGCGACCGTGGTGATCGTGTCCGCAGGGCTCACGATCGCGTCGCGCAATCCGGTGCACTCGGTCATGTGGCTGATCCTGGCGTTCTTCAACGCCGCGGGCCTCATGGTGCTGTGCGGGGCCGAGTTCATCGCGATGCTGCTCGTCATCGTGTATGTGGGCGCGGTCGCGGTGCTGTTCCTCTTCGTCGTCATGATGCTCGATATCGAGGTCGCGGCGATGCGGGCGGGCTTCGCGCGCTACCTGCCGCTGGGCCTGGCGCTCGCCGTCGCGCTGCTGGCCGAGGTCATCATCGCGTTTCAGGCGTGGAGCGTCGGTGGCGTGCAGCTGGCGGCCCGCGCGGCCCCGATCGCGCCCGAGGTGTCCAACATCCAGGCGATCGGCAACCTGCTCTACACCCGCTATCTGTTCATCTTCGAGGGCGCGGGCCTTGTCCTCCTCGTCGCGATGATCGGCGCGATCGTGCTGACGCATCGCAAGCGCGGTGGCGTCCGGCCGCAGAACATCGCCAAGCAGAATGCGCGTCAGCCGCATGAGGCGATCCGCAACATCAATCAGCCCATCGGGCAGGGGGTGGAACTGTGACGATCGGTCTCGTCCATTATCTGGTCGTCGCGGCGATCCTGTTCACCATGGGGGTGCTGGGTATCTTCCTCAACCGGAAGAACCTGATCGTCATCCTCATGGCGATCGAACTCATCCTGCTCGCCGTGAACCTGAACCTCGTCGCCTTCTCGGCCGCGCTTCAGGATCTGGTGGGTCAGGTCTTCGCCATGTTCGTGCTGACCGTGGCCGCCGGTGAATCGGCGATCGGCCTGGCGATCCTGGTCATCTATTTCCGTGGCCGCGGCACCATCGCGGTCGACGACGTCAACCGGATGAAGGGGTAATCGGGTTGATCCTCGCTATCGTCTTCCTGCCGTTGCTGGCCGCCGCCATTGCGGGGTTCGGCAACAAGGCCATCGGGAACGTGCCCGCCAAGGTCGTCACGACCGGCGCGCTGTTCATCTCCTGCGCTCTCTCCTGGCCGATCTTCATCGGCTATCTGTCGGGCGCCAACGTCGCGACCGTCACGCCGGTGCTCCACTGGATCACCAGCGGCGACATGTCGGTCGACTGGGCGCTTCGCGTCGACTCGCTGACCGCGATCATGCTGGTGGTCATCACCAGCGTCTCGGCGCTCGTCCACCTCTATAGCTGGGGCTATATGAGCGAGGAGCCGGATCAGCCGCGCTTCTTCGCCTATCTCTGCCTCTTCACCTTCGCGATGCTGATGCTCGTGACGGCGGACAATCTGGTCCAGATGTTCTTCGGCTGGGAAGGCGTGGGTCTCGCGTCCTACCTCCTGATCGGCTTCTGGTTCCGCAAGCCCTCGGCCAATGCGGCCGCGATCAAGGCGTTCGTCGTCAACCGCGTCGGCGATCTCGGCTTCATGCTCGGCATCTTCGGCACCTATCTGGTGTTCAAGACCGTCTCGATCCCCGAGATCCTGTCGGCCGCGCCGACCATGGCGGGTTCGACCATCGGCTTCCTGGGGCATCGGTTCGACACGATGACCGTGCTCTGCCTGCTGCTGTTCGTCGGCGCGATGGGCAAGTCGGCGCAGCTTGGCCTCCACACCTGGCTGCCGGACGCGATGGAGGGCCCGACCCCGGTGTCGGCGCTGATCCACGCGGCGACCATGGTGACGGCGGGCGTGTTCATGGTGTGCCGCCTGTCGCCGATGTTCGAGACATCGCCGACCGCGATGGGCGTCATCACCGTGATCGGCGCCTGCACCTGCTTCTTCGCGGCGACCGTCGGTACGGTGCAGACCGATATCAAGCGCGTCATCGCCTATTCGACCTGTTCGCAGCTCGGCTACATGTTCTTCGCGGCGGGTGTCGGCGCCTATGGCGCGGCGATGTTCCACCTGTTCACCCACGCCTTCTTCAAGGCGCTGTTGTTCCTGGGTGCGGGCTCGGTCATCCATGCGATGCATCACGAACAGGACATGCGCTATTATGGCGGTCTGCGTCGCCACATCCCCGTCACCTTCTGGGCGATGATGATGGGCACGCTGGCGATCACCGGCGTCGGTATCCCGGCCCTGTTCGGCAACCCGATGGCGTTCGGTTTCGCGGGCTTCCACTCGAAGGATGCGATCATCGAAGTGGCCTATGCGGGCGGTTCGGGCTTCGCCTTCTGGGCGGGCGTGATCGCGGCGCTGCTGACCAGCTTCTATTCGTGGCGCCTGATGTTCCTGACCTTCTGGGGCAAGCCGCGCTGGATCGCGTCGGAGCATATCCAGCACGCGCTGCACGATGCGCATGGTCACGGCCATGACGATCATGCGCACGCCCATGATGCACATCATCATGACGAGGCGCACCACAATGTCGCCCATGCCGAGGACGCCGGTGACGAGCCGCACGTCCATGGCAAGTCGCAGACCGACCTTCCGGAAGGCACCGGCGGCTATCATCCGCATGAAAGCCCGCTCGTCATGCTGATCCCGCTGATCGTCCTGTCGATCGGTGCGATCGCGGCGGGCTTCGTCTTCCACGGCTGGTTCATCGAGCCGGAGTCGGGCGAGAGCTATTGGAAGGGCGCGATCGCGTTCAACGAGCATCTGATGCATTCGATGCACGGCGTGCCGGTGTGGGTGAAGCTGTCGGCGACGGTGGTGATGCTGCTCGGCCTGCTGACCGCGTATCTGACCTATATCCGCGCACCGGAGTTCCCGGCCAAGTTCGCGGACCAGTTCCGCATCCTGTACCGCTTCCTCCTCAACAAATGGTATTTCGACGAGATCTACCATTTCCTCTTCGTGCGTCCCGCCTTCGCGATCGGCCGGTTCCTGTGGCACCGTGGCGACGAGAAGACGATCGACCGTTTCGGCCCCAATGGTGTCGCCTGGCTTATCCAGCAGGGCAGCAAGGGTGCGGCGCGCTTCCAGACGGGATACCTTTACAGCTATGCCTTCGTCATGTTGATCGGCCTGACCGCGGCCGTCACCTGGGCCATTTTGGGTTGATCGCGTGATGCAGGGCTTCCCGATCCTCTCCGTCATGCTGGCGGTCCCGGCTGTTGCCGCGATCGCCTGCCTCTTCCTCACCGCGCAGGGGGCACGCCTGCTGGCGCTCGCCGCCACGCTGATCGACTTCGCCCTGGGCATCCTGCTCTGGACGCAGTTCGATGTGGGCGGCGCCCAGTGGCAGTTCGTCGAACATGCCCCCGGCATCTTCGGCCCGTTCGGCTGGTCGCTCGGCATCGACGGCTTCGCGCTGCTGCTGATCATGCTCAGCGTGTTCCTGATGCCGATCTGCATCGGCGCCAGCTGGCGTGCGATCGACAAGCGGGTCCCGGAATATATGGGCCTGTTCCTGTTTACCGAGGTGCTGATGATCGGCACCTTCGCGGCGCAGGACCTGTTCCTCTTCTACGTCTTCTTCGAAGCCGGCCTGATCCCGATGTATCTCATCATCGGCATCTGGGGCGGGGCGAACCGCATCTACGCGTCGTACAAGTTCTTCCTGTACACCCTGCTCGGCTCGCTCCTGATGTTCGTCGCGATGCTCTACATGGCGCGCACGGCGGGCACGACGTCGATCCCGGCGCTGCTGGCCTATGACTTCCCGGCTTCGGTGCAGACCTGGCTGTGGATCGCCTTCTTCGCCTCGTTCGCGGTCAAGATGCCGATGTGGCCGGTCCACACCTGGCTTCCCGATGCGCACGTCCAGGCGCCGACGGCGGGTTCGGTCATCCTGGCGGGCGTGCTGCTGAAGCTCGGCGGTTACGGCTTCCTGCGCTTCCTGCTTCCGATGTTCCCGGAGGCGAGCGGACAGCTGACCTGGCTGATCTTCGCGCTGTCGGCGGTGGCGGTGATCTATGCCTCGCTGGTCGCGCTGGTGCAGTCCGACATGAAGAAGCTGATCGCCTATTCGTCGGTCGCGCACATGGCGATCGTGACCATCGGCCTCTATGCCTTCAACCAGCAGGGCATCGAAGGCGCGATGATCATGATGCTCAGCCATGGTCTGGTGTCGGGCGCGCTGTTCCTGTGCGTCGGCGTCATCTATGACCGGCTGCACACCCGAGAGATCGCGCGCTACGGCGGGCTGTCGATCAACATGCCCAAATATGCCGTGCTGTTCCTGTTCTTCACCATGGCGTCGATCGGTCTGCCGGGCACCAGCGGCTTCGTCGCCGAGTTCCTGTCGCTGATGGGCACCTATCAGGTGTCGACCTGGACGGCGTTGCTCTGCACCACGGGCATCATCCTGGGTGCGGCCTATATGCTCTACCTCTACCGGCGTGTCGCTTATGGCGAGATCAAGTCGGATGAGGTCGCGGCGATGCCCGACCTGTCGAGCCGTGAGCTGTGGCTGCTGGCGCCGATCGCGGCGGTGACGCTGTGGATGGGCGTGTATCCGGAAAGCTTCCTCGCGCCGATGCGCAAGGACGTGGCGATCCTGTTGCAGCGTGTCGATCGCGCCAACCCCGGTTCGGACAGCCGCCCGACCGCCGGTAACCCCGCGCTCGCGACCACCCATGCCCCGGAGCGCCAAGTCGCGCACCAAGCTGCGCACGGGGAGGCGCACTGATGAGCTATTCGTTGAACCTTTTGATGGTCCTGCCCGAGCTGGTGCTGAGCCTCGGCGCGATCGCGCTGATGCTCGTCGCCGCCTGGGGGGGCACCGCCTCGACGCGGGGTATCTCGATCGCGGCGGTGTTCGTGCTGGCGGGGGCGATGGTCGCGCTGGCCGGACCTGCCACCACCGGCGGGCTCGCCTTTGGCGGGCTCTACCGCGCCGACGCCTTTGCCGGTTTCGCCAAGGTGCTGATCTATCTGGCGACCGCCGTGGCGATCATCATGGCGCCGCGTTTCTTCGCCCGCTCGCCGGGTGAGGATCTGCGTCCCGAATATCCCATCCTGATGCTGCTCTCGTCGGTCGGCATGGGCATGATGGTGTCGGCGGGCGACCTGCTGACCCTGTATGTCGGTCTCGAACTGCAGAGCCTGTCGGCCTATGTGCTGGCGAGCTTCATGCGGCGCGATGGACGTTCGGCGGAAGCGGGCCTCAAGTATTTCGTGCTTGGCGCGCTCGCGTCGGGCATCCTGCTCTACGGCATTTCGCTGGTCTACGGCTTCTCGGGCTCGACCGATTTCGCGCAGATCGCGGGTGCCTATGGCCGCGACGCGGCGATGGGCACGCGTTCGCTGGGCCTGATGTTCGGTCTGGTGTTCGTGTTCGCCGGCCTGGCGTTCAAGATGTCGGCGGTGCCGTTCCACATGTGGACCCCGGACGTCTATGAGGGTGCACCGACCCCGGTGACGGCCTTCTTCGCCTCGGCCCCCAAGGTCGCCGCAATGGCCCTGGCGGTGCGCGTCGCCGTCGAGGCGATGGGCTCCGCCGCGCAGCAGTGGCAGCAGATCGTGACCTTCGCCGCGCTCGCGTCGATCATCCTGGGTGCGGTCGCGGCGATCGGGCAAACCAACATCAAGCGGCTGCTCGCCTACTCGTCGATCAACAATGTCGGCTTCGCGCTCATCGGTCTGGCGGCCGGTACGGCGCAGGGTGTCGCGGCGGTGCTGACCTACCTGACCATCTATGTCGTCATGACGCTGGGTGCGTTCCTGATCGTCATCCGGATGCGCGACGAGAATGGCAATCCGCTCGAGTCGATCGCCAGCCTGTCGGGTCTGTCGCGCACGCGTCCGGCAATGGCCTGGGCCATGGCGTTCTTCATGTTCTCGGTCGCGGGCATTCCGCCGCTGCTCGGCTTCTATGCCAAGTTCGCGGTGTTCAACGCGGCGGTCGCGGCGGGCCTGTTCCCGCTGGCGGTGATCGGCGTCGTCGCCTCGGTGATCGGTGCCTATTATTACCTGCGCATCATCAAGACGATGTTCTTCGATGAACCCGCTGGCGCCTGGGACAATAGCGATGCCCAGCCGGTCGAAAGCGGCCTGATCGCCCTGTCGGCGCTGTTCGTCTCGCCGGTCGGCTATCTGGCGATCCCGCTGCTGGGCGCCTGGTCGCTGGCAGCCGCTCGGGCGCTGTTCTGAGCCGATTGCTGCACGTCCCGGAAACGGGATCGACCAATGCCGATCTTCGCCAGCTTGCGGACGCTGGCGGCGAAGACGGTCTGTGGCTCCGCGCCGACCGCCAGACGGCGGGGCGCGGACGCCAGGGGCGGGACTGGTCCTCGCCCTCGGGCAATTTCCATGGATCGACCCTCGTGCGGTTGCGCCCCGGCGATCCGATGCCCGCGACGCTGGCGCTGGTCGCGGCTGTCGCGATGGAGGAGGCGGTTCGCGCCTCGCTCCCGGAGATCGGCGCGCGGCTCAGTCTCAAATGGCCCAACGACCTGCTGATCGATGGAGCGAAGCTGTCGGGTATTCTTCTGGAGCGGACGGGTGATGCGATCGTCATCGGCATGGGGATCAACCTGGCGTCGGCCCCGCAGCTTCCCGACCGCGCCACGACCGCGCTGTGCGATCATGGCGTCGCTGTCGCGCCCGCGACGATGCAGGCGCGCCTCGCCGACGCGATGAGCCGCTGGGTCGCGACCTGGCGTGAGGACGGCCTGGCCGCGATCATCGCGCGCTGGGAGGCGCGGGCGCATCCGCGTGGTGCTGTTCTCACCGCGCGGCTTCCCGACGGACAGGTGCTGACCGGCACCTTCGACGGTTTGGCGAGCGATGGGGCGTTGCGGCTCGGCTTGGCGGACGGCGCAAGCCATGTCATCCACGCCGGTGACATCTTCCTGGTCTGAAGGACGAACCATGCTGCTTGCGATCGATGCCGGGAATACCAATGTGGTCTTCGCGCTGCTCGACGGGCGGACGATCAAGGGGCGCTGGCGCATCGCCACCGATCCGCGCCGCACCGGCGACGAATATGCGGTCTGGCTGAGCCAGTTGCTGGCGCTGGAAGGCTATGCGCGCGAGGACGTCACCGGGGTCATCATCGCCACGGTCGTGCCGCGCGCGCTCCACAATCTGCAGGTGCTGGCCCAGAAATATTTCAAGGTCGATCCGTTGATCGCCGGTCGAGCGCCCGTCGACTGGGGGATTGCGATCGACGTCGACGAGCCCGCCTCGTTGGGTGCCGACCGCGCGGTCAATACGATCGCGGCGCATGAACTCCATCCCGGCGATCTCATCACCATCGATTTCGGCACCGCGACGACCTTCGACATCAGCGACTATCAGGGGGCGTATAAGGGCGGGATCATCGCGCCAGGCATCAACCTGTCGCTCGACGCGCTGGTCACCGCCGCCGCCAAGCTGCCGCGCATCGCGATCGAGGCGCCCGCCAGCCGCAGCGTCATCGGCCGCAACACGGTCGACCAGATGCATATCGGCATCTTTTGGGGCTATGTCGCGATGATCGAGGGGCTGGTCGCGCGGCTGAAGGCGCAGGTCGGCCGCCCGGTCAAGGTGCTCGCCACTGGCGGGCTGGCCGCGCTGTTGAGCCCGCATACCGATGTTTTCGACCATATCGAGCCCGATCTGACCATTCAGGGGCTGGCGATCCTGTGGGAACGGGCCCATATTCGGTAGACGAGTTTCGGAACGGACAGCCCGCGAACAGACCGCCGGGCGTCCGGATCCGCGAAAGAATGACCGCGCCCTGACCGGCGCATCCCTAATGCCCCATGGCTCCGCTTTCAGCGGGGAGGGGTTTCCATTGTCAGGAAGTGAATGACTCCCAAGAAAGAATTGCTGTTCTGCGCGCTCGGTGGATCGGGCGAAATCGGCATGAACGTGAACCTGTACGGCACCGAAGGCAAATGGGTGATGGTCGATTGCGGCATCACCTTCGCCGATCCGGCCTATCCCGGCATCGACGTGATCCTGCCCGACCTCAGCTTTATCGAGGACCGGCTGGACGATCTGGTCGGCATCGTGCTGACCCATGGCCATGAGGACCATATCGGCGCGCTCCCCTATCTCGCCGAAGATCTGGGCGTGCCGATTTACGCTACCGCCTTCACCGCCGGGCTCGTCCGCGGCAAGCTGGAGGAGGAGGGCAGCGCCAACCGCGTGAAGCTGCGCGTGATGGAGGCGGGGAAGGCGTTCGAGGTCGGCCCGTTCGACTTCACCTTCGTGCCGCTGTCGCACTCCATCCCAGAAGCCAATGCGCTGTTGATCGAGACGGCCGTCGGCCGCGTCTTCCATACCGGCGACTGGAAGCTCGACCAGACCCCCGTCATCGGCAAGCCCGCCAGCCCGGCGCAGCTTTCGTCGATCGGCGACCGTGGCGTCGACATACTGGTCTGCGACTCCACCAACGCCTTCAATACCGAGGCATCGGGCTCGGAAGCCAGCGTCCGCCCCGGCATTGCCGAAACGGTCGCCAAGGCCAAGGGTCGGGTGGTCGTCACCACCTTCGCCTCCAACGCCGCGCGTCTCGTGACGCTGGGCGAGGTCGCCAAGGAGACCGGGCGCAAGCTGTGCGTCACCGGCCGCTCGCTCGACCGGATCCTGAAGGTCGGCAAGGCCTGTGGGTACTTCAAGGGCTTCCCCGAGACGGTCGACCCGGAGACCGCGATGCGCCTGCCCAAGGACCGCGTGTTGATCGTCGCCACCGGTGGCCAGGGCGAGCCGCGCGCGGCGCTGTCGCGTATCGCGGAGGGCAGTCACACGATCCGGCTCGACACCGGTGACACGGTTATCTTCTCGGCCCGCCAGATTCCGGGCAACGAAACGGCGGTCGGTCGGATCCAGAACATCCTGGCGGGCAAGGGCGTCCGCATGGTCACCGAGCGTCAGGCGCATGTCCATGTCTCGGGCCATCCCGGCCAGCCCGAACTGGCGCAGATGTACAAGTGGCTGCGCCCGCGCACGCTGATGCCGGTGCACGGCGAGATGCGGCACATGATGGAACATGCCCGCTTCGCCACGACCCAGGGCGTGCCGCAGACCATCGTCCAGTCGGATGGCGACATGGTCCGCCTGCTTCCGGGCAATGCGACCAAGATCGGCAATGTGCCGGTCGGGCGCCTGGTGCTCGACGGCGACGTGATCCTCCCGTCGGACGGCTCGACCATGAACGAGCGGCGGAAGCTGGCGATCAATGGCCAGATCTCGGTCGGTGTCGCGGTCGCCAAGGGGCGGCTGGTCGGCCATCCGCAGATCCGCGTGCAGGGTGTGCCGGTCGAAGACGAACGCGATGCCTTCATCGCCGAGGCGATCGCCGCCGCCGCCAAGGCGGTGGACGGCCCACGTCGCGCCACCGACAAGCTGCGCGAGGATATCCGTCTGTCGGTGCGCAAGGTGGCGACGCGCTGGACCGGTAAGAAGCCGATCGTCGACGTCCTGCTGATCGAGGGCTGAGCCATGCACTGGACGTCGGCCCTCGCGATCTACGTCCTGTTCTGGTTCCTCGCCGTGTTCCTGGTCCTGCCCTTCGGGGTCAGGACCACGCACGAGGCGGGCGGGGTCCATATCGTCGGCACCGCCGAAAGTGCGCCGCATGTCTTTCTGATCGGGCGCTTCTTTCTGCGCACGACGATCGTCGCGACGGTGATGTTCGTCCTGTTCTACCTGAACTATGTCTATGGCTGGATCACCGCCGACATGCTCGACTGGAGTGGGGTGAGCGGACGCGTCTGACATGGCGCGCGCGCCCCGGCTGTTCGATCTTCTCCATCTGCTCCACCGCCAGAGTGGCGTCGTGTCCGGGCGGCATCTGGCCGAGCAACTCGGCATTTCGCTGCGTACCCTGTACCGCGATATCGCGACGCTTCAGGCGATGGGTGCCGATGTCCAGGGCGCGGCGGGGGTCGGTTATCGGCTGAGACCGGGTTTCGTGCTGCCGCCGCTGCGTTTCCCGATCGAGGAGGTCGAGGCGCTGGTCCTCGGCGCCCGCTGGGTCGCGGAGCGGGCGGATCCGGCCATGGGGCAGGCGGCGCGGAGTGCGGCGACCCGGATCATGCGCGCGATGACGGCGGAGCAGGCCGATGCAATGCGCGACACGGCCCTGTTCATTGCTTCGCGCGCCGAACCTTATGAAGCGGCGGTCGCCCCGGCCTCCTTGCGCGCCGCGATCCGGGCGGAGCGCCGATTGTCGCTGCTCTATCGCGATGGCGAAGGGCAGGCGTCCGAACGGATCATCTGGCCGATCGCGATCGCGCTGTTCGACCGCGCCGACGTCCTGCTGGGCTGGTGTGAGCTGCGCGGCGCCTATCGCACGTTCCGCATCGACAGGATCGTCACCGCCCGGACCTTGCCCGAGCGCTACCCCCGTCGTCGCGCGGTCCTGCTCCGCGAATGGTGCGAGGCTGAGGGCATCCCGCAGGAGCGTTTCCTGCTGACGGAAACTGACGCGGCGGTCGGATAGGCGGTGCTCCTCTCGAACGAAGGAGCCTTTCATGTCCGGTCCCACCACCACCATTTTGCTGCACGTCGCCGATATGGACGCCAGCATCGAATTCTATCGCGGGATATTGCAGCGCGAGCCGGTCGATGTGGGCGACGCCTTCACCCTGTTCGTGATGGACTCCGGCACGACCCTGGGCCTGTGGCGTCGCGATGTGATCGATCCGCCCGCGCATGGCACGACCGGGTCTATCGAATTGGGTTTCCGGCGTGGCCATGACGCGGTGGATGCCTGTCACGCGGAATGGCTGGCGCAGGGTGTTGCCATTCTGATGCCGCCGACGGATCGGCCGTTCGGGCGGAGCTTCGTCGCGCTCGATCCCGATGGGCATCGGTTGCGGGTCTATGCCTTGAACGGGTGAGGGGTTCCGTTGGCCTTCGCGTTCGCACTGGGCGAAGTCGAGGTGCACGGGACTCCCCCCTTTACCGCAACCGCTCGATCGCCTGCGCCAGCGCCACATACAGCTTGCCCATGTCCGACGACAGCAACGTCACGCCCAGCGGCGATCCGTCGCGCTGGGCGAGCACGCCGCGCAGCATCGCTTCGAAATCGTGGATGTAGCGGTTGACGTGATCGCGGAACTTGGCGTTGTCGTCATACAGGTCGGCAATGTCGCGCGCCTGCTGCGCGTCGAGGATCCGCACCGCGCGGCGCGTGAAGACACCGCGATCTCCCTTCAGATACGCGGCCCAGGCGCTGTCCGCCACGTCGGGCGCATAGATCTTGGCGATATCGATCGATGCCGAATTGAGCGACTCGACCAGCAACGACGCGCGCCGCGCGAAATTGTCGCGTTCGGCGTCCTCGCGTTCGGTACGCGCCTCGTCCAGCCGGGTTTCCACCGAGGCGGTCTTCTGGTCGATCAGCGCGGCCTGCTCCGCCAGCCGCTCGGTGGCACGCGTCGCGGCGTCCACCGCGCTCTGCGTCGCATCGACGATCGCGTGGATCTGTCGCTCGACGGTATCGCCGGTCGCGCGGCGCATCGCGTCGGCGCTGGCCTGCGCGAGCGACTCCGCCGCCTGGGGGATCACCTCGGCCAGCGTCTCGCGCGCCTTTTCCGCCGCCGTCGCTGCGGTCTCGCGGACACGAAGCAGCGCATCGACCAGCTTGGGCGCGGCGTCGTCGGCAAAGCGATGCGATCGATCGATCGTCTCCTCCACCATCATGCCCAGCGCATCGGCCTTGGCACGCCCGGTCGACAGCGTCTCGATCAGCGACCCCGACAAGCTCTCCAGCGTGCGGCGCTGCTCGGCGATGACATCGGCGATCGCCTCGATCGCCTCATGCGTGCTTTCCGCCGCCGCGACCAGCGCGAGCAGTTCGGGTTTGGTCTGCACCACGATCTCGTGGCTGCCCAGGATTCGTTCGTCGAGCCGGGTCAGCGCCTCGGGCAGCGTCTCGTCCATTTCGCGCGCCGCCGCGTCGAGCGCGATCAGCAAGGTCTCGGTCGTGCCGATGACCCGATTGGCCATCTGCTCGCCAGCCTCGAGCGCGCCGGTCATCGCATCGGCCGAGCCGCCCAGCGCGCTGATCGAGGCGGCCAGCATCTGCGATTTTTCGGTGCCCTGCGAGTGGAGCAGGCTGATCCGCGTCTCGACCCGTTCCAGCTCGCCGTCGAGCGAGCGGATCATCGCCTCGCCCGCCGCGCGTTGCAGGTCGAGTTCCTCCGTCAGGCGGGCGACCGCCGCGTCCACCGTGACGATCCGCTCGGCCAGCGCATCGGCGCTGTCGCGCGCCGCGATGTCCAGCGCAGCCTGGTTCGCCCCGACCATGGCGAGCATCGCTTCGCCCTGCGCGGCAAGTCCCTGACGCGACTGGTCCAGCGCCTCGGATGTCCGGTCGAGCAATGCGTCGATCGTCATGGCGACCTGCCCCGTCACGCTTTCCAGATGTTGGCTGGCGGTGCGGCTGGTCGTCTCCATCTGTTCGATATGATGCGCCAGTCGCATGGCCGCACCGCTGGCGATCGTGTCCGCATCCTGTCCCCGCCGCCCCAGCGCGACCAGTTGCGTGTCGAGTGCGGCGACATGCCCCTGGGCGGCATGTGCGACCTCCGCGAGCCGGTCGCTCGCGTCGGTGACATCCTCGGCGGCCAGCGGCAACGCGCGCAGCAGCGGCACCAGTCCGGCCTGGCTGGTCGCGGCGATATCGGCCAGGGTCCGGCCATGCGCCTCGACGAGTTGGATGTCGGCGGCAAGGTCGTGGGCCATCGTCGTGAAGTGGTTTTCGGCCGATTGCATCATATCGGACAGGGTTTCGGCTTGCGTCGCCAGAACGGCGCGATTCGCATCCAGCGCCTGGCCGATCGCGCGTACCGCCAGTTCGAGTGCGGTCGCCTCGTCACGCATGTCACGCGCGGTAGCGGCAAAGCGGCGCTGCTCGGCCCGGCTGCTCCGCTGACCGATCATCCACAATATCGCGATCCCGATCGGGCCGATCAGCGCGAGGATGAGGATAGGGGGCAGCGTTACGATCGTCAGCTCGCTGGCGTGCATCGCGGCCCAGGCCGCGATGGCGCCGATCCACAGGATTATGCCCGTCATCGCAAGGAGTAGTGGCCAGCGCGGGGCCTCGTCGGCGGGCACGGGCTCGGCAATGGGGCCGTCGTCCAGCCATGGGCTGTCGGTCGGGGGCTCGGCATGAGCAGAGTATGAGGCGGCGATGTCGAGCGCCTCCTCCGGCATGTCCGACCTGTCCTGACGCTCTGCGCGCAAATCCACGATCATCAAGCCCCCCGTGTCACAATGGGTCGGTTTATCACGTTTGCCGGACGCGGGAAGCGATTTGCGCTATTCCGTGCCCGAGAGCTTGCGGTTTATGAGGGGACAATGACCTACGAACACGGAACGATCGACTCCGCTTTGGCGGCAGTTGCCGGGGATGATGCCGCCATCATCCAGGATTTGCGTCGCGCCTTTGTCGAGGGCGTGACCCGCGCGTTGGAGGTCATGCGCCAGGCGGCCGACGGTCAGGAATGGCGCGAAGCGGCGCTACGGCTGAAGGGGCTGGCGGCGAGCGTCAACGCGCTGCCGCTGATGACCCTGGCCGCGCAGGCCTCCGAGCGCGAGCATCGCGACGCGGCGCTGCTCGACCAGATCGGTAAGCTCGTCGCCCGACTTTGAAGGACTTGGCGCCGATCGCGCGCCGGTCGGGGCTGGCAAGGACGGCATCAACCGCCTAACAGCGGGCGATGCTGTCCGGTCTTCTTTTCGCGATTGACGACGCCGACGACCGCCCGGGGCGGTTGACGGCAACCTTGCCCTTCGCTGGCGTCACGCTGATCGAATATCAGGCGCGGCTGCTTCTTGCCGCGGGGGCGGCGCAGATCATCATCGTCGTCGCGCGCCTGACGCCCGAGCTGCTCGGCGCGATCGCCCGCATCGCCCAGCGCGGCGTGGTCGTCGACACGGTACGCAGCGCGGTCGAGGCGGCGGAGAAGCTTCATCCGCTATCCCGTCTGATCGTGCTGGCCGACGGCCTGATCACGACGGAAGACGTGATCGCGCTGGTCCTGCGCGACACCGGTCACGATTCACTCGTCGTCGTGCCCGAGATGGGCGCCGAGGCGGGGCTGGAACGGGTTGGCGGCCAGATGGCCTGGGCGGGGGTCGCGCGCGTCGATCCGCGCCGGGTCGCCGAGGTCGCGGCGCTGCCGCGCGACTATGACCTGCAATCGACGCTGCTGCGGCTGGCGGCGCAGGCACATGCCACGCACATCATGCTGCCCGGCGACGCGCTGAAGGCGGGCCACGGCATCGTCCACCGCGCCGAGACGCTCGATGCGCAGGGGCGCGCGGTGGTCGCGCGACTGGTGTCGGGGCGGCGGAGCTGGTTCGATCGCTATATCCTCGCGCCGATCGCCCGGCTCAGCCTGCCGCGTCTGGTCGAGCGTGCGGTTCCCGCGCATGTCGCGGGCGGGGTCGGTGCGGGGCTGGGCGCGCTGGGGTTGCTCCTGATCGGGCTCGGCTTGCCCGCTATGGGCCTGCTGGTGACGATCGCCGGGACGTTGGGCCTCGGGCTGGGCGAGACGCTGGCGGGTTTGCGCGACGAGCAGGGCGCGGTCCGGGCGCATTCGGCCGCGATCGCCGGGCTGGCGGCGCTCGCCATCGCGGTGCTCGGCTGGCAGCATTATCGGCTCTGGTCCGACGATCTCGGTCCGGTGTTCGCCATCACCTTGATCATTCTCGCCATTCTTACCGAGCGTGCGGCGCTGTACCGGTTTCGACGGCGCTGGTGGGCCAGTCCGCCGGCCTATCTGCTCGTCGTGCTGCCCGCGACGATACTCGGCGTGACGCTGGGTGGACTGGTGCTCGCGGGCATCTACGCAATCGTCACTTTGGCGTCCGCAATCGAGACATTGCGCGCGCAAGTTTAGTGTCGCTTTAACATCAAAGGGATTAGCGATGCCGCATGGCGGTCGCACCGGACCCTTTTGATGCCCTTGACTGGCAACCCGCTCGACTATCCGAGCGGGTCGCAACGGCCCGTGCGCGGGCGTCGGCCCGGCGGCATGGGGCGGTCGCGGACCTGCGGCTGGATGACGATGCGCGCCTGACCGACCAGCTTCGCTTCGAGGTCCGATCGCGGATCGAGGCACTGGTCACGACCATCGCGACCGACCTGCTGGTCCAGGCCGAACGGCTCGGCGGCCAGGACGAAGCCCGGAGGACCCCGCTCGCCGATGTCATCCGCCGCCTTCGTCAGGCGGGAGTCCTTTACGACCCGGATCTGGTCGGCGAACTGATCGCCCAGGTACGGCAGCAGATGCTGGCCGACGCGCTTCCGATCGAGACGATGGCGGGCGACGCGCCCAGCCTGCTGGTGCGACTCACCGAGGCGCCCGACCGGATCGTCGCCGGGGCCGCGCGCGCGGTGCTGGCGGCCGAAGGACGGTCGCGCACGGTCGAGCCGGACGGGGCGGCGATCGGACTGCCGATCGCCTTGCGGCGATCGCTGGTCTGGTCGGTGGCGGCAAGCCTGCGCCAAGCCGAGGATCGCGATTTCGATCAGGCGCTTGGTCAGGCGGCGGAGCGCGTGCTGGCGGCGCTGGGAGAGACGGACAGGCCGGGCGCGGCGATGCTTCGACTGGCTGCGGCGATCGACGCGCGACCCGCCGAACTGCCCGATCTGCTTCTGGAAAGCCTGTCCGATCGGCAGCTTGGCCTGTTCATCGCGCTGCTGTCGCATGCGTCCGGCATCGATCATGACGATGTGCGCGAACTCGTGATCGAGCCGGAGGGCGAGCGGCTGTGGCTGGTGCTGCGCGCGCTCGATCTGGGGCGCGCGCCGATCGCCCGCATCGGACTGGCACTGTCGGACGCCGACAGACGGCGCGATGTGGAGCGCTTCGCCGACGCCATCGATGCGATCATGGCGATCCCGGTCGCGGCGGCACAGGGCGCCATCGCCTCGTTGCGGCTTCCCCAGGATTTTCGCGACGCGATCGCCCGGCTGGAGGGGGCGTCGCGATGACTTCGATCGACAGCCCCGGCGAATCGATGGTGGCGCGCGCCATTCTGGACGCCGGCGACCATATGCTGTCCGCCGATCCGCCGATCGAATTGCTTCACCTCCGTGCCGGGGGCGGGAGCGAGGATCCGATTGCCGTCCCCCCGATCGTCCGCGTCGCACGGCTTGCGCGGCGGTTGGGCATCCCCGTCTCGCGCCAGGTCCGTGTGGCGGATGACGAGGGCGATCTCGACCTTTGGGTTCAGGCGCGGCCCGAGACCGGGCAGATCCGCCTGAGCGTCAGCGGCTGGCGCGATCGATCGGTCTGGAAGCCGACCGCGGCCCCGCCCGATTATGCTGCGCCCGGTGCCGATTTCCGGTGGGAGACGGACGCCGCGCTTCGCCTGACCTTTCTGTCGCACGATGCGGGCGCACGCCACGGCTTCGATACCGACAGGCTGCTGGGGCGGCCGCTCGGCGACCTGTTCGCTTTCGATCCAGCGGCGGGCGATGCGGGTGGCCTGCTTCGTGGTGCGGCACCGCTCGATGGCCGCTGTGCCCGGTTGCGCCCGACCGATGCGCCGGTCCGGCTGTCGGCGGCGATCCGGCATGACGGCATGGGCGGGATCGCCGGGCTGATCGGTGCGACCTTCCTGATCGATCCGCCGGGCGAGGCGGTGGACGAGATACCGGGCAGCCAGCCACCGCTGACCGAGAGTTTCACCGCCGGGCTCGACCGCGCGCTGCGCACCCCGCTCGCGCGCATCGTCGCGAATGCGGACAGCATCGCGGCGCGCGCCGACGGGCCGATCGCGGCGGACTATGCCGAATATGCCGGGGACATCGCCCATGCCGGACGGCATCTGATCGGGCTGGTCGACAATCTGGTCGAGCTGCAGGCGATCGAGCAGCCCGATTTCCGGCTGGCGGCCACCCCGATCGATCTCGCCGACGTCGCGCGTCGCGCCGCCGGTCTGCTGGGGGTTCGCGCCGACTCGGCCGGGGTGACCATCCGCCGCCCGGCCCTGTCGGAAGGCATGGCCGCGATCGGCGATTTCGGACGGTCGCTCCAGATACTGATCAACCTGATCGGCAACGCGCTGCGCTATTCCCCGCATGGCAGCGACGTTGTGGTCGGCGTCGAACGCCAGGACGAATGGGCGCTGGTCCGCGTCACCGATCGCGGCAAGGGCATCGCGCCCGAAGATCAGCCGCGCATCTTCGAGAAGTTCGAGCGTGTCGATCCGTCCGAGCCCGGCGGCAACGGCCTGGGGCTGTACATCGCGCGGCGGCTGGCGCGCGCCATGGGCGGCGACCTGTCTGTCGAAAGCGAGCCGGGGCAGGGCGCCACCTTCACCTTCGCCCTTCGCGCGCGATAAAAAAAGGGCTCCCGAAGGAGCCCTCTTTCCGACCATCCCGATCGTTCAGCGTCGCTTGGGCAATCGCCGTGCGACCAGGATCAGCGCCAGTCCGGCGATCGCGACGAGGGCGCCGCGATCGGCCCATTCGCCCTGGCCCAGCATGAAGCTTTCCTGCGGCCAGCGGACATAGCCCAGGCCCTGACCGATCCACAGTCCGCCGGTCAGTGCCAGAAGCACACCGACGGCGATCAGGATCGGCCGGGCCCGGTTCATGGCTTAGCGCTGCTCGACCGGAACATACGAACGCTGCGTCGGGCCGGTATAGAGCTGACGCGGGCGGCCGATCTTCTGGTCGGGATCGGTGATCATTTCGTTCCACTGCGCGACCCAGCCGACGGTGCGGGCAAGCGCGAAGAGCACAGTGAACATCTCGGTCGGGAAGCCGATCGCCGACAGGATGACGCCCGAGTAGAAGTCGACGTTCGGGAACAGCTTCTTCTCGACGAAATAGTCGTCGTTGAGCGCGATCTCTTCGAGGCGGAGCGCGGTCTCGAACAGCGGATCGTTGACCTTCAGCGCGTCGAACACTTCGCGCACGGTCTTCTGCATCACGGTCGCACGCGGATCGTAGTTCTTGTAGACGCGGTGACCGAAGCCCATCAGGCGGAACGGATCGTTCTTGTCCTTGGCCCGCGCGATGAACTCGGGGATGCGCTCGGGCGTGCCGATCTCGCGCAGCATGTTGAGCGCGGCCTCGTTCGCGCCGCCATGCGCCGGACCCCACAGACACGCGATGCCCGCCGCGATGCACGCGAACGGGTTCGCACCCGACGAACCCGCCAGGCGGACGGTCGAGGTCGAGGCGTTCTGCTCGTGATCGGCGTGCAGGATGAAGATGCGGTCCATCGCCTTCTCGACGGCCGGGTTCACCTCATAGGGCTCGGCCGGAACGCCGAAGGTCATGCGTAGGAAATTGCCGGTGTAGGACAGCGAGTTGTCCGGATACAGGAAGGGCTGACCCACGCTGTACTTGTACGCCATCGCCGCGATCGTCGGGATCTTGGCGATCAGGCGGTGCGAGGCGATGGTCCGCTGCACCGGGTCATGAATGTCGGTCGAGTCGTGATAGAAGGCCGACAGCGCGCCGACCACGCCGCACATGATCGCCATCGGGTGCGCGTCGCGGCGGAAGCCACGGAAGAAGGCCGCCAACTGCTCGTGCACCATCGTATGGCGCGTGATCGTGGTGTTGAAGCTTTCCAGCTCGTCCTTGTTCGGCAGCTCGCCGTTGAGGAGGAGATAGGCGACTTCCATGAAGCTCGACTGCTCGGCCAGTTCGCCGATCGGATAGCCGCGATGCAGCAATACGCCTTCGTCGCCGTCGATATAGGTCAGCTTCGACTGGCACGACGCGGTCGAGGTGAAGCCGGGATCATAGGTGAAGTCGCCGGTCTGCGCATAGAGCTTGCGGATGTCGACCACGTCCGGGCCGATCGAACCCGACATGACCGGATAGTCGAACTCTTTGCCGCCGACGTTGAATTTCGCGGTGTCGCTCATACTCAGTGATCCTTCCTATCTGCGGTCATCTGGTCCGCGATCCGACCCAGGCTTTCCTCGCGACCCAACAGGCTGAGCACGTCGAAGATCCCCGGAGACGTCTTGCGTCCGGTCAAGGCAGCGCGGAGCGGCTGGGCGACCTGGCCGAGCTTGACGCCCTCTGCCTCTGCCACCGTGCGTACCGCGTCTTCCAAAAGCTCCGTATCCCAGTTGTGCACCGCGTCAAGCGCGGTGTGTACCGAAAAGAGAATGTTGCGTGCCTTTTCATCGAGAAGGCCCTGCGCCGCCTCGTCCATCGTCAACGGACGGGTGGCGAAAAGGAAACGCGCGCCATCGGCCAGCTCGTTCAAATTCGCGGCGCGCGGCTTGAGCGAGGGCATCGCGGCGGTCAGCGTGGCGATATCCTCGACCCCCATCCGGCGCGCGGTCAGCTCGGCGAGCCGCGCATCGTCGGCCTCGCGGATGTAATGGCCGTTGAGGTTCTCCAGCTTCTTCAGATCGAAACGCGACGGTGCCTTGCCGACGGCGGCCAGATCGAACCACTTCACCGCATCCTCACGCGCGATGATCTCGGCATCGCCGTGCCCCCAGCCGAGCCGGAGCAGGTAATTGTCGAGCGCTTCGGGCAGGATTCCCATCTCGTCGCGATACGCCTCGATCCCGACCGCGCCGTGGCGCTTGGACAGCTTCGCGCCGTCCGATCCGTGGATCAGCGGAATGTGCGCGTAGATCGGCTCGGGCCAGCCCATCGCCTTGTAGATCGGCAACTGGCGAAACGCGTTGTTCAGATGGTCGTCGCCGCGAATGACATGGGTGACGCCCATGTCGTGGTCGTCGACCACCACCGCCAGCATATAGGTCGGCGTGCCGTCGGAGCGGAGCAGGACCAGATCGTCCAGCTCCGCATTCTGGACGGTGACGCTGCCCTGCACCCGGTCCTCGATCGTCACCGAGCCCTCGCGTGGCGCGCGCAGGCGGACGACGAAGGGCTGGCCCTCGGGCGCGGTGGCGGGATCGGCGTCGCGCCAGGGCGAACGAATGCGCAGCGGCTGCTTCGCGGCCTGCGCCGCCTCGCGCTGCGCGGCGATCTCTTCCTGCGTCATGTAGCAGCGATAGGCATGGCCCCGCGCCATCATCTCCTGCGCGACCGCCGCGTGACGGTCGGCGCGGGCGAACTGGAACACCGCCTCGCCGTCCCAATCGAGGCCCAGCCAGCGCATGCCGTCCAAAATCGCGTCGATCGCGGGCTGGGTCGAGCGCGCCCGGTCCGTATCCTCGATCCGCAGCAGGAATTTGCCGCCATTCGCCCGCGCGAACAACCAGTTGAACAGCGCGGTGCGCGCGCCGCCGATATGCAGGAAGCCGGTCGGCGAGGGCGCGAAGCGGGTCACCACTGGCGTGGCGTTCGACCCAGTGGCGATATCATGTGTTGCGCTCAACCGCGCATACTCCCAATCTTGAAATCCGATGGCCTATTCAGCCGCCGCAGCCCCTAGCATCAAGCGCCCGCGCCGCCAAATGCCGCGCCTTGGCGGGCTGGAACGCTGGGCGGAGGCGGAGCGGAACCAATTGCCGTTATGGGTGCCGGTCATGTTGGGCGTGGGCATCGCGGCATGGTTCGTATTGCCCGATCCATCGTCATGGCGCGCGGCGATGCTGATCCTTGCCGGGATAGGGCTGGGCGCCGCGACGCTGGTGCAAGGCGGGCGGATGGCGCGGTCGGTCGCGGTGGCGGCGTCGCTGGCCTGTGCCGGAATGCTGCTTGCCTGGGCTCGCGCCGAATCGGTCGATGCCCCCGTTCTGCGCCGCCCCGTCATCGCGACCATCGTGGCGGAGGTCGAGGGGGTGGACCGACTGGCGGCGAGACAGGTCGTGCGGCTGATGCTGCGCCCGGTCGCGGCCCGTGACGGACGCGATCGGGCGATGACATTGCCGCCCCGCATCCGGGTGGCGCTCGACGAGCAGGATGCCGTCGCCGGGCTGGGGCGGGGTGCCCGCGTCCGGCTTCGCGCGCGATTGATGCCGCCCGCCGGGCCGGTCGCGCCGGGCGGGCACGACTTCGCCCGGGCGGCCTGGTTTCAGGGCATCGGCGCGACGGGGCGTGGCTTCGCACCCGTGACCCTGCTGCGCGCCGCGCCCGACGCCATGGGCCTCCGCCAGCGTCTCTCGGCGCGGATCACCGGGCGGGTGGCGGGCAGCGAGGGCGGTATCGCCGCCGCGCTCGCCACCGGCGATGTCGGCGCGATCGGTGAGGCGGATGCCGAGGCGATGCGGCGCGCGGGACTGGCGCATCTGCTGTCCGTGAGTGGCCTGCACATCACCGCCGTCGTCGGCATCGTCATGGTCGCGACGATCCGGCTGCTCGCGCTCTGGCCATGGCTCGCGCTTCGGCTACGGCTGCCGCTGGTCGGCGCGGCCGCCGGCGCGGTGGCGGCGATCGGCTATACCTGGCTGACCGGGGCGGAGGTGCCGACGATCCGGTCCTGCGTCGCCGCGATGCTCGTCCTCGCCGCGCTGGCCCTGGGGCGTGAGGCGATGACGCTGCGACTGGTCGCGGCGGGCGCGTTGATCGTCCTGCTGTTCCGTCCCGAGGCGCTGATGGGCGCGAGCTTTCAGCTTTCCTTCGCCGCGATCACCGCGATCGTCGCGCTACACGAACATCCCGCGATGCGCCGCTGGTTCGGGCCGCATCCCGATTGGCGCTGGTCGGCGCTTCGCCATCTCGCGGCACTGCTCCTGACCGGGCTGGTCGTCGAAGCGGCGTTGCTGCCGATCGCGATCTTCCATTTCCACAAGGCGGGGCTCTATGGCGCCGTGGCGAACATCGTGGCCATCCCCTGGACGACCTTCGTCGCCATGCCGCTGGAGATGATCGCGCTGCTGCTCGATCCCTTGGGGGTGAGTGGTCCACTCTGGTGGCTGCTGGGTCAGTCGCTGGCGCTGCTGCTCGGTCTCGCCCATCACGTCGCGGCGATGCCGGGGGCGGTCGTCGCGCTGCCCGTCGCGCCGACGTGGAGCTTCGCCGCAGCGGTCGTGGGGGGATTGTGGATCGCCCTATGGCGGACTCGCTGGCGCTGGTGCGGCGTGCCGCCGTTGAGCCTTGGGCTGATGACGATGCTGACCGCGCCCGCCCCCGACCTGATCGTCACCGGGGACGGTCGGCATGTCGCGGTGACCACCGGCAAGTCCCTGGCGCTGCTTCGCGATCGGGCTGGCGATTATATGCGCTCCGCCTTGTCGGAGATGGGCGGCACCGATGCGGAACCGGTCGCGCTGGCCGACCAGACCGAGGCGCGATGCGGCCAGGACCTGTGCGTGACCATGATCGCAAAGGGCGGTCGACGCTGGCGGATCGCGGCGACCCGTAGCGGCTATCCGGTGCCTTGGCGCGAGCTGGTGGCGCTGTGCCACCGGATGGACATCGTCGTTGCCGACCGCCGCCTGCCGGAGGATTGCCGTCCACGCTGGCTGAAGCTCGACGCCCAAGCGTTGCGGAGGACGGGCGGCGTCACCATCCGCCTGGACCCCGCGCGCGTCGACATGGTGCGCGAGCCGGACGACCGCCACCCCTGGGTCGAGCCGGTCGCGGACCGGTCCGAGCGTCGTCAGTCGTAGCGCCGGAGGATACCCGACAGCTTGCCCTGCACCCGCACCTGAGCCGGGGCATAGCGCTGCGGATCATAGGCGCGGTTGGCGGGGTCGAGGCGGACCATCGACCCCTCGCGCCGAAAATATTTGAGCGTCGCCTCCGCATCGTCGATCAGCGCGACGACGATCTGCCCGTCGCGTGCCACGTCGGTCCGCCGGATCAGCGCATAGTCGCCGTCAAGGATACCCGCCTCGACCATAGAATCGCCCGACACTTCCAGGGCATAATGCTCGCCCGAACCGAGCAGCGCGGCGGGCACGGCCAGCATCGAGCTGCCCTCGAACGCCTCGATGGGGAGGCCGGCCGCGATCCGACCGTGCAGCGGAATCTCGACCACGTCATTGGCCGGTTCGGCCAGCGGGCGGGGCGAGGGCACCCGGACATTGTCCGATGACGGCGTAGCGGCACCAACCGGCTTTTCGGGGCGATCGGGCATTCGCAGCACTTCCAGTGCCCGTGCGCGGTTGGGCAGGCGGCGGATGAAGTGCCGTTCCTCCAGCGCGGATATCAGGCGGTGGACACCCGACTTGGACTTGAGGTCCAGCGCCTCCTTCATCTCCTCGAAGGACGGCGAGACGCCGGTCTCCTTCAAACGGTCATTGATGAAGCAGACAAGCTCATGCTGCTTTGCGGTGAGCATCGCGATCCTCCGTCCAGAACAGACGTGGAACTTATATGGAACGTTTGGGCTTGCGTCAAGCGAGGATCAGGATTTCCGCCGAGTCGCCTGCCTGGGCTGCCGGAGCATGTGGCGGCCGGATGACGAGGCATGTCGAACGCGCGAGCGTCAACAGCATCGAGCTGTCCTGGATGGCGGCGGCATGGACGCGTCCGTCGATCAGCGCGGCGCGCAGATAGTCGATGCGGGGGCCGTTGGGAGGAAGATCCTCGCCCAATATCGCGGGGATCGGCGCGGGAAACGGGTCGGCCGCGCCCGCCATATGCGCGATCAGCGGGCGGACGAACAGCGTGGCCGTCACGAATGCCGACACCGGATTGCCCGGCAGGCTGAGCACGACGGTCCGGCCCAGCCGTCCGGCCATCATCGGCTTGCCCGGACGCAGCGCGATTCGCCAGAAGTCGATGCTCCCCCCGGCGGCGTTGAGCGCGGGCTGGACCAGGTCATGGTCGCCCACCGACGCACCGCCGGTGGTAACGAGCAGGTCGGCCTCGACCCCGGCAAACACGTCGCGCAACCGCTCCAGATCGTCCGGCAATATCCCGAGGTCGATGACCTCGATCGGCAGGCCCGCCAGCATCGCGGCCAGCATGACGCCATTCGATTCGGGCAACGCGGCGAAATCGCCAGAGCCCGGTGGCACGAGTTCGTCGCCCGTCGCCGCGATCGCCACGCGGATCGTCGACCGGACCGGCAATGTGCCGTGGCCGCCGGTCGCCGCCACCGCGATCCGCGCGGGGGTAAGCCGCTGGCCCGCCGAGATCAATCGGTCGCCAGCGGAAAAATCCAGTCCCCGCCGCCGCACATTGCGTCCCCGATGCGCCGGACCCTCTCCGGCCAGTGTCAGCACGGCGCCGTCACGGCCCGCCTCCTCCTGGATCAGGACGGTGTCGGTGCCGGAGGGCAGGCTCGCGCCGGTGAAAATCCGCGTCGCCTGCCTGGCGTCGACCGCTTCGGGGAAGGGGCGTCCCGCCGCGCTTTCTCCGATCACCCGCCACGGCCCCGGCATATCGGCGAAGCGGATCGCATAGCCGTCCATCGCCGACAGGTCGCTCGCGGGCTGGGTCCGAAGCGCCGCGACGTCGCGTGCCGACCAACGGCCCGCCGCATCGCGCAACGGAAGTTCGACGACGTCCGCCCGGGTAGCAAGGGCGAGCAGGCGCTGCTGGGCTTCGGCGACGGGTAAGAGAATGGCGGTCACTCCTGTTGGCCCATGGACGCTTTCGGGGCGATCGGCGTTCCCGGCGTGCGTCAGGCGTGCCAGTCGCCGGATTTGCCGCCGGTCTTGGACAGCAGGTGAATGTCACCGATCGTCATGCACGTATCGAGCGCCTTCGCCATGTCGTAGACGGTCAGCAACGTCACCGATACGGCGGTCAGCGCCTCCATCTCGACGCCGGTCTGCCCCGCCGTCGCGGCGGTGACGGTGGCGGTAACGCCTTCGTCATCCAGTACCAGATCGATCTCGACCTTGCTCAGCGGCAGCGGATGGCAGAGCGGGATGAGGTCGCTCGTCTTCTTGGCGGCCATGATCCCCGCCACCCGCGCGACCGCCAGCACATCGCCCTTCCGTACGCTGCCCGCGCGGATCGCGGCGGCGGCCTCGCTCGACATGGCGATGCGTCCCCGTGCCACCGCCTGGCGCGCGGTCACCGACTTGGCGCCGACATCGACCATGCGCGCCGAGCCCGTTTCGTCGAGATGGGTGAGCCCGCTCATCCGATCAGCGCGCGGGTCGCCGCCTCGACATCATGTTCGCGCATCAGGGCTTCGCCGATCAGGAAGCAATGGATGCCATGCTCGGCCATCGCGTCTAGGTCGGCCCGGCTTGTCAGGCCACTCTCCGCGACGAAGGTGCAGCCCTCGGGCGCACGACCGACCAGTTCGTAGGTCCGCTGGAAATCGACCGTGAAGTCGCGCAGGTCGCGGTTGTTGACCCCGATCAGCCGGGACTTGAGCCGGGCGGCGCGCTCCATCTCGGCGGCGTCGTGGACCTCGACCAGCGCGTCCATGCCGCATTCGATCGCGGCGGCCTCTATCTCCTGCATCTCGCCGTCGTCGAGCGCGGCGACGATGATGAGGATCGCATCGGCCCCCAGCGCACGCGACTCGTGGACCTGCCACGGATCGACCATGAAGTCCTTGCGCAGCACCGGGATCGACACCGCCGCGCGTGCCTGCTCCAGAAAGACATCCGCGCCCTGGAACCAGCGCTCGTCGGTCAGCACCGACAGGCACGCGGCACCCCCGGCCTCATAGGCACGGGCATGGGCGGGGGGATCGAAATCGGCGCGGATCAGGCCCTTGGACGGGCTGGCCTTCTTGACCTCGGCGATCAGCGCGGGGCCGGTCCTGGCGTCCAGCGCGGCGCGAAAGCCGCGCGGTGCGGACACGGTATCGATCTTGGCGTCGAGGTCGGCGAGCGACATGGTCGCCTTTCGCGCGGCGACATCGGCGCGCTTGGTTTCCAGGATGCGGTCGAGCATCGTCATCGGTAGGCTATCCATCGATCGAGAAGCGCCGCGGCATCGCCCGTATCGATCGCACGGGCGGCGGCCAGGGCCCCTTGGGACAGGTCGGCGCTGTGCCCGGCGACCAGCAGGGCCGCGGCGGCGTTGAGGAGAACGGCGTCGCGATAGGCGCCCGGTTCCCCGGCGAGAAGGCGGCGAAGCGCCTCGGCATTGTGCCGCGCGTCGCCGCCGCGAATGGCGGTGATCGGGTGGCGGGCAAGCCCCGCATCCTCGGGTGAGATCGTGCCGGGCGCGTCGATACGGCCCACCGGGACGGCAATGCTGGGTCCGGCCCCCGACAGTTCGTCGAGGCCTTCTTCGCCCGACACGACCAGCGCGGCCTCCGCCCCCAGTTGCGCGAGCGCCTCGGCATAGACGGTCGCGTAGTCCGGGCGGGCGATGCCGATCAGTTGCCGCCCGACATGCGCGGGATTGGCGAGCGGCCCCATCAGGTTGAAGATCGTCCGTCGCCCGATGCGCCGCCGGATCGGGGTGATCCGCGCCATCGCCGGGTGGTGGTTGGCGGCGAAGAGGAAGGCGATGCCGATATCGGTCAGGCTCGCCTGCGCCACCTGTCCGGCGCGCTCCATGTCGAGGCCCAGCACCTCCAGCGTATCCGCCGCGCCCGCCTTGGACGACGCGGCGCGGTTGCCATGCTTGGCCACCGGTACGCCCAGCGCGGCGACGACCAGCGACACGGCGGTCGAGACGTTGAGCGTGTGGTGCCCGTCGCCGCCGGTGCCGCACACGTCGATCGTACCGACAGGTGCCTCGATCGGGATCAGCCGTTCGCGCATCGCGCGGGCGGCCTCGGCGATCTCGATCGATGTCTCGCCGCGCTCGGCCAACCGGGTCAGGAAATCGGCGATCGCCTCGTCATCCGCGCGACCGTCGAGAATGTCGGCAAAGGCGGCATGCGCCGTCTCGCGCGACAGGGGGCTGACCGGATCGGGCAGCAGCGCGATCGTCGTCACGCCGCGCTCTCGACGGGCGGCCGCAGCCGCTCGGGCAGGTCATGGGCGATCCCCGCCTCGCGCAGGAAATTGGCGAGCATCGCATGGCCGTATTCGGTGGCGATGCTTTCGGGATGGAACTGGACGCCGTGGATCGGCAGCGTGGCGTGGCGGAAGCCCATCACGGTGCCATCCTCGGCGCGGGCATTGACCAACAGCGCCTCGGGCACGTCGTTGACGATCAGCGAGTGATAGCGCGTCGCGGTGAAGGGCGAGGGGAGCCCCCGGAACAGCCCGGTGCCGTCATGATGGACGGGCGAGGTCTTGCCGTGCATCAGCCCGCCGCGTTCGACCAGTCCGCCGAAATGCTGGCCGATCGCCTGATGCCCCAGGCATACGCCCAGCAGCGGACGACCGGCGTCGGCGGCGGCGGCGACCAGTTCCAGGCTGACGCCCGCTTCGGTCGGCGTGCAGGGGCCGGGGGAGATGAGAAAGGCTTGCGCCCCCGACGAGAGCGCTTGGCCCGCCGAGATCGCGTCGTTGCGGACCACCTCCACCTCGCTGCCCAATTCCTGAAGATAATGGACGAGGTTCCAGGTGAAGCTGTCGTAATTGTCGACGACCAGGATCATGGCGCTGCCATAGCCGATCGTGCGAGCGGTGCAACGCCTGCTTGACGCATAGGTATGCCCGGATCACGTGTCGGCGCGACGGATCGCCGCAATTTGGCCCGAATGGCGCCGTCAGGCTGATCCGTTCAGCGTGGAGCCATGCGCCGCGTCCGACGTTCATAACCCAAAGGAGTCCCGTAGCCATGGTTCGAGCCGCCCTGATCGCCGCCCTCTTGCTGACCCCGGGCGCCGCCTTTGCCCAGCAGGGCGCGCAGGACCAGCAGGCCGCGACCGGCCAGCCGCCCAAGCGGGTTCGCCAGGTGACGTTGATCGGCGATCAGAAGTGCCCGGAGAGCACGGCGGAGGAAGTGGTCGTCTGCGGCCGCGACGACGAACCCTACCGCATTCCCAAGCCCCTGCGCGACGACAAGCCGATCGCGGCGCAGAATCAGAGCTGGGTCAACCGCGCCGCGACGATGGATCAGGTCGGCCGCGTGGCCGGTGGCATTCCCGATACCTGCTCGCCGGTCGGCACCGGTGGCCAGAGCGGATGCAGTATCCAGTGGAACCAGCAATACGCCGCCGATCGCCGCGCCCGCCGCGCGGAGCAGACCCCGCCGCCCGCCGATGGGGGCGAATGAGGCGCTGACCCGATGACCGTTGCCCCGGCGCTGGCTGGGGCACCCCTTCGGCTACCGGATGGTGATCGCCAAAGGTGGCCGCCGTCGATGGGCGACGGGTGAATTTGATATTGCCCCCTCTCGCGCTGCGAGCGGGCAGGAAGGGCAAGGTCTTACCCTATTGCCCGAATCCGCCGTCGCCAGCCCGCGCGACCGCCTCTCGTGCCGCCGCGAGCATCGCCCCGGCTTTCGCCTCGCACTCCCGCTGTTCATAGGCGGGGTCGCTGTCGGCGACGATGCCGGCGCCCGCCTGGACGTGGATGGTGCCGTCCTTGACCACCGCCGTCCGCAGCACGATGCAAGAGTCCATCGACCCGTCGGGTGAGAAATAGCCGACACCGCCCGCATAGGCACCGCGCCGCTCGGGCTCGAGCTCGGCGATGATCTGGCAGGCGCGGACCTTGGGCGCGCCGCTGACCGTGCCCGCCGGAAACCCGGCGAACAGCGCGTCGAGCGCGTCCTTTTCGTCATCCAGCCGCCCCACGACGTTGGAGACGATGTGCATGACATGGCTGTAGAATTCGACCGTGTAGCTGTCGGTGACCCTGACGCTCCCCGCCGACGCGGCGCGGCCGACATCGTTGCGACCGAGGTCGAGCAGCATCAGATGCTCGGCTCGCTCCTTGGGATCGGCGAGTAGTCCGTCGCGATTGGCGGCATCCTCGGCGCCGGTCCGTCCACGCGGACGGGTCCCCGCGATCGGCCGGATCGTCACCTCGCCATCGCGGACGCGGACCAATATCTCGGGGCTCGACCCGATCAGCGAAAAGCCGGGCAGGTCGAGATGATAGAGGAAGGGGGAGGGGTTGATCCGTCGCAGGCTGCGATACAGCTCGAACGGGGGCAGCACGAAGGGCGCGGAGAAACGCTGGGCCAGCACCACCTGAAATATGTCGCCCGCGACGATATAGTCCTTCGCCTGGGCCACCATCTCGGCATAGCGGCCCTCGGGCAGGGCGGGGCTGTAAGCGGGCTCGGGCAGGTCGGCGCGAAGCGGTGGGGGAAGCGCGGTCGTCGCCAGCCGGGCGGCGGTCGCGTCCAGCCGGTCCTCGGCCTCCTCGATCATCCGCCCCGCGTCGCGCGTGGCATCGGGCCAGACCGGCGCGACCAGATAGAGCGCATCGGCCAATCGATCGAAGACCAGGATGACGGTCGGCCGAACGAAGATCATGTCGGGCAGGCCGAGCGGATCGGCGGTCGGCTGCGGCAGATCCTCGACCAGCCCGACCGTCTCATAGCCGAAATATCCGACCAGACAGGCGAGGGCCGAGGGCAGGCCCGCAGGCACCTCTGCGCGGCATTCGCCGACCAGATGGCGGAGCGCCGCCAGCGTCGGCTGGGCACAGGGCGCGAACGCCTCGCGATCGGTCGCCCAGTGGCGGTTGATCGCCGCCGCATGGCCATGCGCGCGGAACACCAGATCGGGGGCGAGGCCGATCAGGCTGTAGCGCCCGCGCGTCGCACCACCCTCGACCGATTCGAGCAGGAAGTCGCCGCGCCCCGGCTCGATCAGCTTGAGCGCCGCCGCCACCGGTGTCTCGGTATCGGCGATCTGCCGCCGCCAGAGCAGGACCGGATGACCGGCCCGCAACCGTTCGGCGGCGCCGTCGTCGGCGACGGGCTCAGTTGCTCCCATTGTTCAGCAGCTCCGAACGGACCTTCGCCACCGCCTTGGGGTCGGTCTTCACGCCCACCGTGTCACGCACGGCGCGCGCGAATTGCGAGACATATTCGCGACCGATCAGGCGACCGATATCGGCGCGCGCGGCGCGGATCGCGGCTTCGTTGCCCGTCGCGTTGCCCGCGTCGATCCTGGTGACGCGCAGGATGTACCAACCCTCGTTCTGCGGCGCTTCCAGCGTGCGCGCCTTATTCTGCGGCATCGAGAAAAGCAGCGCTAGCGGCGCGGCGGCGGGGCTGTTCTGCGCGGCGGCGAGATCCTGGCGCGACGCGTTGATCGGGCGGACCGGCGGGGTCGCCAGACCGGTTTCCTTCAGCGCCTGCGCCATCGGCATACCCTTGTTCACCTTGGCCAGCACGGCATTGGCGAGCTTGCGCGCGGCGGTACGGGCGCGGTCGGCGGTCAGGTCGGCCAGCACCTGGGTGCGAACCTGTGCCAGAGGACGCGGTGCCGAGCGCTGCACCTGGCCGACCCCGACGATCGCGAAGCCGCCGTCCTTGCCGATCGGCACGATCTGCGGCGCGTCGCCATCTTCGGCGGTGAAGGCGGCGGTGATCATCGCGCGCTGTTCCGGCGTCGGCTGGAAGGTCGGCGCGTCGGGCGAGGCGCCCTGCGCGGTCACCGCCGGCGTCGTCTGTGCCTGCAGCTTGCGGTCGGCGACCACCTCGTCGAACGTCGCATTGCCCGACAGCGAATCCTCGATCGCGTTGCGCATCTCACCCAGTGCGGCGGCCTGCTTCTGCTTGGTCAGTTCGCTGACGATCTCCGACCGCGCCTGGGCCAGCGACTTGCCCGGCACCTGGGTGATCGCATCGACCTTGGCGACGACGAAACCGAGCGCGCCGCGAACCGGGCCGACGACGGCACCCTGCGCGGCGCCGAACACGGCGTCGGCCACGGGGGCGGAGGCCAGCGCGGCATAGGCGGTCTTGTCGACGGCCTTCTGGGTCGAGGCTTCCAACCCGGCGGCGCGCGCGGCATCCGCCAGCGAGGCGCCACCCTTGGCCTTGGCCGCCAGAGCGTTCGCGCCCGCCTGATCGGCGACGATCACCTGGGTCACGTCACGCTTCTGCGTCGCGGCATAGCGCGACTGATTGCTTTGATAATAGCGGGCGATCTCCGCTTCGCTCGGCGTCGCGCTCGCCGCGACGGAGGCGGGGGTCACCACCGCATAGCGGACGGTCCGGCGCTCGGGCAGGGTGTAGCGCTGAACGTTGCGCTGGTAGAAGGTCTGCAACTCGGCATCGGTCGGGGCCGCACCGGTCGGCACCAGGCGGGTCGGGATATAGCCGACCTCGCCCGCGCGCTTTTCGAGCAGCAGCGAGGCATAGGGCAACGCCATCTGCATCGCGAACTGCGCCGCGCCGATCGTCGGCACGGTCAGCTGCTGCGCGAAGCTGCTGCGCTGGATGTCGGTCCGCACCTGCGCATCGGTCATCTTCCGCTGTGCGAGAAGCTGCTGATAGAGCGCCGGATCGAACTGGCCATTGGGACCGCGAAACGCGGGGATCGAGGCGATCTGGCCGTCGACCAGGCGCCGCGAGACGACCATGCCCTGATCCTTGCCGAACTGTTCGAGCGACAGGCCGGTGATCTCGCGCTGGAGCACGCCTTCAAACCCGCCCGCCGCGATGAATTGCGCCATGTCGAGCGTCGGCTGCTCCTGACGATAGGCGGCGACCTCGTTCTGCGTGTCGGTTCGCAGGTCGTTGGCGGTGACCTTCGCGCTACCGACCTTGGCGACGTCGCCACCGCCCAGACCCCCGGCCATTCCGGCGATGTTCGACACGTCGCCCGCCGCGAAGGCGATGGCGATGATGCCGAGCACGATGAAGGTCACGATGACGCCGGCCTTGGAATTGATGATCCGGCGGAAGAAGCTGAGCATGGACGACCGATCGGCAAGGAATAAAAAACGTGCCCGCTTTAGGGTGCAGTCGCGCCCGCATCAAGCTTGTGCGGACGCCACGATACGCTATCGGTGTTGAACACGTATAACAGACGACTCATTGGGAGCCTGACTATGGCACGGCGCAAATTGGTGGCGGGCAACTGGAAGATGAACGGCTCGCGCGCCGCCCTGGCCGAGCTGGACGCCATGGCGCGCGCGGCGGCGGCGGCCCCGAACGTCGACGTGGCGATGGCGGTGCCCTTCACGCTGATCGCCCCCGCCGCCGAGCGCGTCCCCGGCCTGGCGATCGGCGCGGAGGACGTGCACGAGGCCGAATCGGGCGCGCACACCGGCTGCGTCTCGGCGGCGATGGTGCAGGAAGCGGGCGCCAGCTTCACCATCGTCGGCCATTCGGAACGCCGTGCCGACCAGGGCGAGACCAGCCAGGACGCCTGGGCCAAGGCGGCGGCGGCGCACCGGCGGGGGCTGAAGGTCATCCTCTGCTGCGGCGAGACCGAGGCGGAGCGCAATGCGGGCCGCGCCGAACGGGTGGTCCAGGCGCAGATCGAAAAATCGGTGCCGGACAATGCGGACGGTAGCTGGTTCACGCTCGCCTATGAACCGCGCTGGGCGATCGGCACGGGGCGCACGCCGACGGTCGACGAGATCGCGACCATCCACTCGATCGCCCGCGCCAAGCTGCGCATGTTGATCGGCGACGCGGCGGACGGCGTGCGGATCCTGTACGGCGGATCGGTGACCGGCGAAAACGCCGCGACCCTGCTGGCGGTCGAGAATGTCGATGGCGCGCTGGTGGGCGGTGCCAGCCTGACGGCGGCGAAATTCGTGCCGATCATCGAGGCGGCGGCGGGGTTGTAATCGGCGAGGGCGGAACGTGGCCTTCGACGGCGCTCAGGCCGCACGGGGTGGGGGTTGTCAGCCCCACCTCCGCCCGCGCCCGTCAAAGTCGAAGCGCACGCCGCGACCTATCCTTAGCCTTGCGAATACCGGTCCTTGAGCATCCGATAGGCCGCCCGCAACGCATAGGCGTCGCCCCCCTTGGGGCGCCCCGGCTTGGCCGAGGGCCGCCAGGCGAACACGTCGAGATGCGCCCAGGCCGTATCCTTCGGCACGAACCGCCGCAGGAACAGCGCCGCCGTGATCGCCCCGGCAAACCCGCCATCGGGGGCGTTGACCATGTCGGCGATGTCGGACTTCAGCATCTCGTCATACCCGTCCCAGAGCGGCAGGCGCCACACCGGGTCCTCCTCCGCGACACCTGCCGCAAGCAGGTCCGCCGCCAGCGTTTCGTCGTCGGTGAACAGCGGTGGCAGGTCCGGTCCGAGCGCGACCCGCGCCGCACCGGTCAACGTGGCGAAATCGAGGATCAGCTCGGGCGCTTCCTCGCCCGCGCGGGTCAGCGCATCGCCCAGGATCAGCCGTCCTTCGGCATCGGTATTGGTGTTCTCGACCGTCAGGCCCTTGCGGGTCTTCAAGACGTCGCCGGGGCGGAAGGACGCGCCCGACACGGCATTCTCGACCGCCGGAATCAGCAGGTGGAGCCGGACCGGCAGCTTCGCCGCCATCACCAGTCCGGCCAGCGCCAGCGCATGCGCCGCACCGCCCATGTCCTTCTTCATCAACCGCATACCCGCCGACGGCTTGATATCGAGCCCGCCGGTGTCGAAGCACACGCCCTTGCCGACGATCGCGATGCGCGGATGCGCGGCGTCGCCCCAGTGAAGCTCGATCAGGCGTGGCGCGCGGTCGCGGGTGGCGGCCTGGCCGACCGCGTGGATCATCGGATAGTCGCGCGCCAGCGTGTCGCCGCTCGTTACCGTGACGGTGGCATGGTGCGCGCGGGCGAGTGCCCCGGCCTCCGCTTCCAGTTCGGCGGGGCCGAGATCGCCCGCGCCGGTGTTGACCAGATCGCGGACCTGCGCGGTCGCGGCGGCAAGGCGGATCGCCTCATCGCGGTGGCCGACATCGCGAGTCAGGAGCACGCGCGGGGCGGTATCGTCCGCCTTGCGGTAACGGGTGAAGCGATACTGGCCGAGCAGCCAGCCCAGCGCGTTCGCGCCGACGTCCGCGCCGTCGAGGCGGTAGGTTCCTTCGGGCAGCGCCTCGGCCAGCCTGGCGAGCGCCCAGGGCGAGGCGGGATCGGTCACACCCGCCACGACCGCGACGTCGTCGTCCCTGGGGATGAGCAGATGCGTGTTGGGCTTGGCCGCGAAGCGCTGTGCCGTCGCCAGCGCGCGGATCGCCACCGACTGGCGGGTCAGCCAGCCTTCGAAACCATCGGGGGTCAGCAGCGTGACCGCGCGTGCGGTCTGGCCGCGATCGGCCTGGAGCAGGGGGGCAAAGTCCATCATTCTGCGGGGCTTACCAGAAACTGCTCGATCTTTCCGCCCGCGCCTGGTTCGGCATAGGTGCTGATGCGGAGGATATGGTCGGGATAGGTGACGCGGTAGTTGCGGTTGACGAAGCCACCGCGCAGTCGCGCGCTGCCCCGCTGCTCGATCTTGGTCGGCTGACCGAGCGGCGACAGGCTGGCCTTATAATCTGCGATGGTCGCGGGCGTGAAATAATAGGCCGCATCCTCGGTCAGCAGCGAGCGGTCGAGATCGCCCGCGACGAGCTGCGCATAGACGCGCTTCGTCCGGTCGAGCGCGGCGGCGTCCTCGGCGCTGGCCACGGGCGCGGGCAGGACGATGTCCGAAATGCCCTTGGCGATCCGGTCCTGTGCGTCGGCGAACCAGGCGTTGGCCGCGACGACCACCGCCGCCTTGTCGTCCGGATAGACGATGTTCTCGGTCAGGAAGCCGACCGCCTCGCCGCTATGTTCGACGAAATGACGGCCGTTGGCGGTGCCGACCCCGACGCCGAGACCGTAATTGGTATTGGACCCGTCGGTCAGCTTGACCGGCTCTTCCTGCGTCGCCCAGTCCTTCGCGGGCAGCAGCGTGCGGTTCATCCGCGCCACATCCCATTTGGCGAGGTCGCCCGCCGACATCGCCAACTCGCCCGCGGCATAGAGCCAGCCGGGCGCAGCGGGCGTCTCGACCCGGACGGGGCCCAGCGCGTGACGCAGATAGCCTTGCGGGAAGCCGGGGCCGACCGCCTTGTCCTGGTCGATCGCGCGGATGTTCAGCGGCTTGAAGACACGCGTCTGGAGGAACTGGAGCAGCGGCTGACCGGAGACCTTCTCGACGATCATGCCCGCGACGACATAGCCGGTGTTGGAATATTGCCATTGCGTGCCGGGGGCGAAGTCCAACGGAGCCTTGGCCCAGCGGTCGACGATTCCCTGTGGGCTGGTCGGGGTCGCCATCGCCTTGACGCTGTAATCCTGCGGCCAATAGTCGCGCAGGCCCGAGGTGTGGCTGAGCAACTGGCGGATCGTGATCCTGTCACCGCCGGTGATGCCGGGGACGTATCTGGAGACCGTGTCGTCGAGCGACAGCTTGCCCTCATCCGCGAGCAGCAGGATCGCGGCGGCGGTGAACTGCTTCGACACCGATGCGATCTGATAGGGGAGGTTGGGGTCGGCTGGGCCCTTCTGCCCCTCGAACTGCTTGCCATAGGCCTTGGTGAGGACGATCTTCCCGCCGCGCACCACCGCGATCGAGGCGGACGGAACGCCGGTGTCGGCGAGCGTCTTCGTGACCAGCGCGTCGATCTTCTGGGTTTCGGCCGGGGTGAGGCTTTGCGCGAGCAGCGGGGCGGGGGCGATGAGCGCGATCGCCGCCAGCAAATGGGGGTATCTCATGCCCGCCAAGGAAGCAGGTTTGCGGGGACGGTGCAACGGCTCTGGTGGGGGGTGATATGCCCCTTCACCACTCGCTGGCGCGAGCGGTCTCCCTCCCCAAGCGTAGCCTGGGGGAGGAATTGGGACGACTGGCGGTGATATGCCGCCGCGACGCGGTGGCGGCGGGGCCGGAACCCGCCAGACCTATCGCCGACGCTCAGTGGTTCCCGATGACCGGAACGCCGTACAGATCGTGATCGTCGGCATCCTCGATCGCGACCGGCACGATATCGCCGACGGTCAGATGCCCGGCATCGCGCAGGAAGACTTCGCCATCGATCTCGGGCGCATCCGCCTGGCTACGGCCGGTGGCGCCGCCTTCCTCGTCCACCGCGTCGATGATGACGGGCAGGGTCCGACCGATCTTCGCGGCGAGCTTGGCGGCGGAGATCGCGGCGGTCCTTTCCATGATCCGCGCGTAACGCTCTTCCTTCACGTCCTCGGGGACGTGATCGGGCAGGGCGTTGGCGGCGGCGCCCTCGACGGGCTCGAAGCGGAAGGCCCCGACCCGGTCGAGTTGCGCCTCGTCCAGCCATTCGAGCAGATATTCGAAATCCTCTTCCGTCTCACCGGGGAAGCCGACGACGAAGGTCGAACGGATCGCGATATCCGGGCAGATGTCGCGCCATTGATGAATACGCTGCAGCACCTTGGCGTCGTTGCCGGGCCGCTTCATGCGACGAAGGACCGAGGGCGCGGCATGCTGGAACGGGATGTCCAGATAGGGCAGCACCAGACCTTCCGCCATCAGCGGAATCACCTGATCCACATGCGGATAGGGATAGACGTAATGGAGGCGTACCCACGGCGCGATCCTGCCAAGCTCGCGGGCCAGGTCGGTCATGTGCGGCACGACCTCCTGACCCTTCCACATCCGTGGCTCCTTGCGGATGTCGATGCCGTAGGCCGAGGTGTCCTGGCTGATGACCAGCAGCTCGCGCGTGCCCGCCGCGACCAGCTTCTCCGCCTCGCGCAGGATGGCATCGGGGCGTCGGCTGACCAGGTCGCCGCGCAAGCTGGGGATGATGCAGAAGCTGCACCGGTGGTTGCAGCCCTCCGAAATCTTCAGATAGCTGTAGTGACGCGGCGTCAGCTTCAGCCCGGCATCGGGGATCAGGTCGATATAGGGCGACAGATTGGCGGGCGCGGCGGCGTGGACCGCCTCCACCACCTGCTCATATTCGTGCGCGCCGGTGATCGCCAGCACGTCGGGGAAGCGGGTGCGGATGGCCTCCGCTTCCTTGCCCATGCACCCCGTCACGATGACGCGGCCGTTTTCCTTGATCGCCTCGCCGATCGCCTCCAGGCTTTCCTCCTTGGCGGAGTCGAGGAAGCCGCAGGTGTTGACGAGCACGACGTCCGCCCCGGCATAGTCGGGTGACATCTGATAGCCATCGGCGCGGAGCTGGGTCAGGATGCGTTCGCTGTCGACCAGATTCTTGGGACAGCCGAGCGAGACCATGCCGACGCGCGGCGGAGTGGGGAGTTTGGTTGCCATGGGATACGCGCACACATAGTCCAGATTGGATCGCTTTTCCAGATGCGGCGGTGCCGGACGGTCGACAGCGCGGTGCGATCCCGGCATGAAGCGTCGGCAACGGGTTAAGGGTCACGTGGTGATGCTGGCGATCGGATTGATGTCGGGAACCTCGCTCGACGGCGTGGATGCCGCGCTGGTCGAGACGGACGGCGAGGGGCTGGTGCGTCCGATCGCCTTTCGGTCCGAGCAATATTCGGACGGTGCGCGGGCCGAGCTGGCCGAGGCGACGACGCTGGCGCTGACCTTCGACAGGCCGCGCGCGAGCCCGTCGATCGTCTCGGCGGGGGAGTTGATCGTCCGCACCCATGCAATGGCGATCCAGAAGCTTTTGCGCGACGCCGGGGTCGATGCGGCGACGGTCGACGTCATCGGCTTTCACGGACAGACGGTCGCGCATCGTCCCGATCGCGGCTGGACCTGGCAGATCGGCGACGGACAGGCGCTGGCCGATGCGACCGGCATCGTCACCGTGTCCGACTTCCGTTCGGCCGATGTCGCGGCGGGCGGGCAGGGGGCACCGCTGATCCCGGTCTATCACGCCGCACTGGCCGCCGGGCTCGAACGACCCGTCGCGATCCTCAACCTTGGCGGTGTCGCCAATATCACCTGGATCGGTCGGGACGGCGCGCTGATCGCGTTCGATACCGGGCCCGCCAATGGTCTCATCGACCATTGGATGGAGGCGGAGGCCGGGCAGCGCTTCGATGCGGGCGGGATGCTGGCGGCGACCGGGCGGGCGGAGCCGACCGTGCTCGACACGTTGATGGACAATGGCTGGTTCGATCTGGCGCCGCCCAAGTCGCTCGACCGCAACGACTTCACGATCCAGGCGGCGCGCGGCCTGTCGGCGGCGGACGGGGCTGCGACCCTGACCGCCTTCACGGCGATGACGGTGGCCCGTGCGCTGGATCATCTGCCCGAGCGACCCAAGCGGCTGCTGGTCGCGGGCGGCGGCCGACACAATGCGACGATGCTCAGGATGATCGCCGACGAAACCGGCCTGATGCCCGAGCCGACCGATCTGCTGGGATGGAACGGCGATGCGATGGAGGCGGAGGGCTTCGCCTATATGGCGGTGCGGCGGTTGAAATCGCTGCCGATCAGCTTTCCCGGTACGACTGGCGTGCCGGAGGCGATGACGGGTGGGGTGATCCATCGGCCGGTTGCCGACTGACCAAGTGGGGAAGGTGACCGTCGGGCGCGGTCCGGTAGTGGCGGGCTGCGCTCTCGGGATCAGCGCTTCGTCGTCTGCCGACTGACCCTGGCGGGAATGTGGCAGCCGTCGATGCTTCGCAGGACCGCGAACTGAGGTTCGGCATCGGGCAATTCGTTGAGCCTGCGAAGGCCGACGCCGGGCCTGGTCTGCGCGACGCGCTGTTCGGTCCGGATACAGGGTCGTGGCGGCTGGCCGATGGTCGGCATCGTCGGTCGCGGCTGTGCGCCATCCGCGATCAAGGCGAGCGTGACGAGCAGCATCATAATGCGTCCTCCCTGATGGAGGGCGCAGTCTAAATCAAGCCGGGCTGGCGATCAATCAGCGCGCGACATAGGCGTCGATCAGCGCGCCGACATAGTCCGGCTTGTCGCTGGTCAATTCTCGCGCGGTATGGCCCTTGCCATAGATGAAGCCATAGATCGGATAGGTGGAACTGCCCAGGCCATCGGAATCGCGGAACCAGACCTTTACCTTCGTCCAGTCATTTTCGGGAGATACGTCGAACAGCGTCACGTCCTGCTCGGCATGGCCCCGCTCCCCGTTCTGGATCGACCAGTTGGCGTGGGTAAGCATCAGGACGCGATCCTCGACCACCCGGCTGACCACCGCGACATGGCCGAGCGGCAGGCGGCCGGTCTTTTCGAAGACGACGACCGCGCCGACCCTCGGGCTGTGGCCGCGCGGATATTTACCCTCGGCCTGGCTCCACCAGGTCCAGGCATCGCCATAGATGGCAATGCCCGATGCCTGACGCGCGAAGGGAACGCATTGCCCGACATAGTCGAGAAGCGATCGCGCATCGGCCGGGAGGGCGGCCAGAAGTGCGCAGAGCGGTAAGACTGCTTTGGACACCAGGGCTTTCATCGTGACCGTGCTAGGCCCGGTGCATTAATCGTGAACTGTCCAAAATGGTTAACGGCGCGGTAGGGCGACCGGCCGGGTATTTCGCGCGACCGGAAGAGGGCACGCGCGTCACCCATGGTCAGCCTCGTCGGGCGCTGGCCCGCGCCTCGAGCAGATCCCAGAGCCCGCGATGCTGGATCAGCATCTGGGTTGCGCCGAATCCCCGCGCGCGCGCCAGGCCCAGCGCATTCTCTTCGTCGGGCGGATCGAGCAGCGGCTCGGGCATGTCGTTGATCGGCGGGGTCAGCCCGAAGCGGGCGGCCGCCTGGTCGAGGAACTGACGGATCGTCCGCCAGTCGAGGATCAGTGCCGAAACGGCGCCCGTCGCGCAACCGCGCCGGTCCGAATTGGCCAGCATCTCGAGCGTTTGGCGCAGATGCGTGAGCGCGGTATCGGCCTGCGCCTGTCCGGGCGTGGGTGGCAATGGACCGGCGGCGGCCGTCAACCCGGCGAGATAGGCACGCTCATGCGCGAACGCGCTGGACGATCGGATCAGCCAGGGCAGGGTTTCGATCTGGATGCCGCGCGCCATCGCGTAATCGATCATGCACGGGTGGTTGCCGTGCACCGTGCAGACGGCGTGGACCGCGTCGGTCAGGTCGTGCAGCAACGCGTTGGGCAGCAGGAGCGACTGGACATGCGGATGCGTGGCACTGCCCGACCGGGCCAGGATCGCGCCGATATCACCCCGGCGATCGTCTCGAATGTCGAATGCGATGCTCGTCGCCATGTCCGTTCCAAAACCGGCGAAGCACGTCGACAGGAAGTGCCGATCGGTCGCGCCCGCTCGACGGGCTTAAGATAAGTTCGTTAACGTCGAGTTTACGAAGAATGGTGCGCCTTTCCCCGCTACCCTCTCCGAGGGGCGTGGGAAGATGGCGAGCGATGCACCCTGACGCGGATCGTGCTTGCCCGATCGCGGCGCCGTCGCGATAACGCCGGGCAACGCGCCGGTAGCGATCCGGTGAAGACAGGTTTGGAGTGGTATGAATGCGCAAATGGGTGCTGGGTCTGGCGCTGGCGTCGGTCGGGGCGTCGATCACATGCGGGATGGGGACACCGGCCATGGCCGCTGAACAGGAAAAGCAGGGCGACCTGACGCTGGCCCGCGTCTTCGGCAGCCCCGACCTGTCGGGTTCGCAGCCGCGCGGACTTCGGCTGTCGCCCGACGGGACGCTGCTGACCTCGCTGCGTCCGCGCGCCGACGAGCGCGAGCGGCTGGACCTCTGGGCACGCGACACGCGCACCGGCGAGGAGCGGATGCTGGTCGACTCCAAGAAGGTCGGCAGCGGCGCCGAATTGTCCGAGGCCGAGAAGATGCAGCGCGAGCGCGCGCGTATCGGCGGGTCGAAGGGCATCGTCGCCTATGACTGGGCACCCGATGGCAAGTCGATCCTGGTGCCGCTCGACGGCGATCTGTACTTGGCCGGGCTGGACGGACAGGTCCGTCGGCTGACCAACACGCCCGGCGGCGAGCTGAACCCGATCGTCAGCCCCAAGGGCGGCTATGTCAGCTTCGTGCGCGATCAGAATCTCTGGTCGATGCCGCTTGGCGGCGGCGAGGCGCGCGCGCTGACCAAGGAGGGCGGCGGGACCGTCCATTTCGGCGAGGCGGAGTTCGTCGCGCAGGAGGAAATGCACCGCTTCACCGGTTATTGGTGGAGTCCGGACGAGCGCTATATCGCGGTCGAGCGGTTCGACGAGGCTCCGGTCAAGGTCGCGGTCCGCGCCGCGATCGGTGCGTCGGGGACCAAGGTCTATGAGCAGCGCTATCCGGCGGCGGGCACCCCCAATGCGCTGGTCGACCTCTATGTCATGAAGGCGGACGGGTCGGGCCGGGTGAAGGTCGACCTGGGCAGCGATCCCGACATCTATCTGGCGCGGGTCGACTGGACGCCCGACGGTTCCGCGATGCTGGTCCAGCGTGAGAGCCGCGACCAGAAGACGCTCGACATGCTGCGCGTCGATCCCAGGACCGGCAAGTCGACGGTGCTCTTCACCGAACGGTCGGGCGACCGTAGCTGGCTCAACCTGTCTGACGCCTATCGCCCGATGAAGGACGGCAGCCTGATCTGGCGGTCGGAGCGCGACGGCTATGGCCATCTCTACCGCTTCGCCGACGGCCAGTGGACGCAACTGACCAAGGGGCCGTGGGTCGTCACCAACCTGGTCGGCGTCGACGAGGCGAAGGGGCGTCTCTACTTCACCGGCCTGAAGGACGATGTGCTCGAGCAGCATCTCTATGCCGTCGACATCGCGCAGCCCAACGTCGTCACCCGCCTGACCGAGCGCGGTTATACCAACAGCGCGTCGATGGATTCGTCGGCCAGCCGTTTCATCGTGTCGCGGTCCAATCCCAGCCAGCCGACCCAGGTCTATCTGGCCGACACCACCGGCAAGCGGCTGGACTGGATCAACGAGAACGCGATCAAGGCGGGGCACCCCTATGCGCCCTATCTCGCCAGTCACCGCGAGACCAAGTTCGGCACGATCAAGGCCGATGACGGCACGACGCTCTATTGGGAGATGATCACCCCGAAGATGGTGCCGGGCAAACGCTACCCCGTCTTCTTCCAGCATTATGGCGGCCCCGGCACCGGCCAGCAGGTCACGCGCGGCTGGCAGGGCGCGCTGCCGCAATATCTGGTCGATCAGGGCTGGATCTTCTTCCAGATCGACAATCGCGGCTCGTACAATCGCGGCAAGGCGTTCGAGGATCACATCTACCACGCCATGGGCACGGTGGAGGTCGCCGACCAGCTCGCCGGGGCGAACTACCTGAAGAGCCTGCCCTTCGTCGATCCGGCCAGGATCGCGACCTATGGCTGGTCCTATGGCGGCTATATGTCGATCAAGATGCTGCAGAAGACGCCGGGGGTCTATGCCGCCGCCGTGTCGGGTGCGCCGGTGACCGACTGGCAGCTCTACGACACCCATTATACCGAACGCTATCTGGGCGATCCGCGCACCGATCCGCAAAGCTATGCCACGTCGCAGGGTATCACCGACGCGGCGAAGATCCGCGATCCGCTGCTGCTGATCCATGGCATGGCGGACGACAATGTCTTCCTCGACAACTCGACCGCCTTCGCGTCGGAGATGCAGAAGACCGATACGCCGTTCGAGATGATGCTCTACCCCGGCCAGACCCACCGCGTCGGCGGGCCGGGTATCTCGGAGCATCTGTGGCACACGATCCTGAACTTCCTCGACCGGACCGTGAAGGACAAGCCGGTCACGAAATGAAGTCGTCATTCCTCCCCTTTGCAGGGGAGGATTTGGGTGGGCAGCCATGGCGTTCCTGAAGACCTTCCACCTCTGGCCGTTCCTCGACACGATGGTCAGCTATCTGACCGCCTTCGTGCTGGGCACCTTGATCGGGGCCGAGCGGCAATATCGTCAGCGCACGGCGGGGCTGCGCACCAATGCGCTGGTCGCGATCGGCGCGGCGGCGTTCGTCGATCTGGGCCAGCGGCTTGGCGGCGATATCGAGTCGATCCGGATCATCGCCTATGTCGTCTCGGGGATCGGCTTCCTGGGTGCGGGCGTGATCATGAAGGAGGGGATGAACGTCCGCGGGCTCAACACCGCGGCGACCCTCTGGTGCTCGGCGGCGGTCGGGGCGATCGCGGGCAGCGACATGGTGGCGGAGGCGGTGCTGCTGACCGTCATGGTGCTGGTCGCCAACACCGCGCTGCGTCCGCTGGTCGACGCGATCAACCGCTTCCCGGTCGAGGGACGCCATGTGGAGGCGACCTATTCGGTCAGCCTGACGACGACCACGGCACAGGCCGGGCCGGTCGGCGACCTGTTGGTCGAGCATCTCGAACGGGCGGGTCTTCCGGTCGGCGAACTGGACACCGAGGACCGGGGCGAGGATCAGGTCACCGTGACCGCGACCCTGACCAGCACCATCGTCGAGGCGGGCGAGCTCGACCGGATCACCGACCATTTCCAAGCGGTCCACGGCATCACCCACGCGACCTGGGCCGCGAGCACGCACGACTGAGCCGCTGAAAGTCCCCCTCCCGCAGGCAGGAGGGGTTGGGGGAGGGGCGTGCCTCTAGCGACAGGCTCGATGAGATCCCTTGCCCCCCCCCCCCCGACCCCCTCCCGCCTGCGGGAGGGGGAGCGTCTGGCCGACCCCGCATCACTCTGGTTTTCGGGCGGGGAAGCATCCAACCAACCCCCACTTGACCGCCGCAAACGCGCACTATTCGCAAAGTTGGTGGACGCGTCGGCGCAATGACGCTACCGGCTCACGCTTCCGAGTGGAGGGTTGAATGGGTTATCGCGTGGTGGTCGCCGGGGCGTCGGGCAATGTCGGCCGGGAAATGATCAACATCCTGGCGGAGCGGGAATTCCCGATCGACGAGCTGGCGGTCGTCGCCTCGTCGCGCAGCCAGGGCGACCAGATCGAATATGGTGAGACGGGCAAGATGCTCACCATCAAGAATATCGAGCATTTCGATCCCACCGGGTGGGACATGGCGCTGTTCGCGATCGGCTCGGAAGCGACCAAGGTCTACGCCCCCAAATTCGCCGCCGCGGGCTGCATCGTGATCGACAATTCGTCGCTCTACCGCATGGACCCCGACGTGCCGCTGATTGTGCCGGAAGTGAACCCGGACGCCATCGACGGCTACAAGGCCCGGAACATCATCGCCAATCCCAATTGCTCGACCGCGCAGATGGTCGTGGCGCTCAAGCCGCTCCACGACAAGGCGCGGATCAAGCGTGTCGTCGTCGCGACCTATCAGTCGGTATCGGGCGCGGGCAAGGCGGGCATGGACGAGCTGTTCGAACAGAGCCGCAACATCTTCGTCGGCGATCCCGCCGAGCCGAAGAAGTTCACCAAGCAGATCGCCTTCAACGTGATCCCCCATATCGACAGCTTCCTGGACGACGGCTCGACCAAGGAAGAGTGGAAGATGGTCGCCGAGACCAAGAAGATCCTCGACCCCAAGGTGAAGGTCACCGCGACCTGCGTCCGCGTGCCGGTCTTCGTCGGCCATTCGGAAGCGCTGAACATCGAGTTCGAGGAGGAAATCTCCGCCGAGGAGGCCCAGGACATCCTGCGCGAGGCGCCGGGCGTCATGCTGGTCGACAAGCGCGAGGACGGCGGATACGTCACGCCGATCGAATGCGTCGGCGACTTCGCCACCTTCGTCAGCCGCGTGCGCGAGGATTCGACGGTCGATAACGGCCTGTCGCTGTGGTGCGTGTCGGACAATCTGCGAAAAGGGGCCGCGCTCAACGCGGTCCAGATCGCCGAACTGCTCGGTCGCCGTCACCTGAAGAAGGGCTGACCCGGCCTCCTCCCCGGGACGGGGAGGGGACCGCTGCCAGGCGATTGTGGAAGGGGTGTCACCGCTGGTCGGGACACCCCTCCATCAGCCCTTCGGGCCGCCACCTTTCTCTACCGACCCATATACAGGCCCGGCCGGTGCCAGGCGAAGAGGATCAGGCTGATCGCCGCCGCGCTGATCGCGGACCAGATCATCTGCGCGCCGGAGACGACCGGGATCGCCATCGCCAGGATGAATATGTCGAGCGCGACCTGGGTCATCCCCATGTTCCAGCCGCGCTTGCGGTACAGCCAGATGGTGATGACCCCGGTGCCGCCGACCCCCGCCTGATGCCGGGCGAGCGCCAGTATGCCCATGCCGATCACCGTTCCGCCGACCAGCGCGGCGAAGGCGGGATGGACGCTGTCGACATGCACCGACACGCGCGTGATCGCCGACGCCGCGCCGATGCCGATATTGACCAGCACCGTCTTCACCGCGAACCGCGCGCCCATCACCTTGTGCGCGAACAGGAAGAAGGGGATGTTGACCAGCGTGAACAACACCCCCGCGGGTAGCGGGATCAGATAGGACAGCAGCAGCGCGACGCCCGCGATTCCGCCGGTCACCAGTCCCGCCGCCTTCAGAAACACCAGCCCCACGATCAGCAGGGTGCAGCCGATGAAGATCGCATAGGCGTCCTCCAGCAGGCTGTGCGGGCGGCCGATCGGGCTGGGGGGCAGGGTTTCGGTGTGGGAGGCGGTGGTTGCGGTCATCGAGGGTCCGGTTCTGGGTCCGGCATCCGCTCCCCATCGACCTGCTTCTGGCGGCAGGGACCCTGTCCTTATCGCAGAAGCACGCGCAACGCCAATCAGGTCTAGCGGACGAGGAACCAGCCGATCCCGGCGATGACGGCCAGCGCGTAGAGCCCGCCTTGCGCCCGGAGCAGATAGCTGGCGCCGAGAACCCCGATCGCGGCGAGCGCACAGGCCGCGACGCGGTCGGCAGCGATCCATTCCAACAGGATGAACGCGCCCGCCAGATTGGCGGCGGCGTTGATCGCGATCCACAGATAGGAGGGCAGGACGCCGATCGATCCCCAGATCGGCAGCTTGATCGTCGCGAAGCCCCGCATCGTGCCCGGAAACATGTCGGCGGCCAGATGAAAGCCGATGCCGAAGCCCAACCCCGCCGCGACCGGCCAGGTGCGCGGGTCAAGCGTCGCGACGTAGAAGGGCAGGACGCTGTGCACCAGCGCGCTGCGATGCTGAAGCTGGAGCGGGGTGTCGAGATCGGGCAGCCGCGTCCCCGCCGCCGTCGCGGCCGCCACCGTCGCGATCAGCATCCAAGGCCCGCCGCCCCCGGCAAACGCCAGGATCACCGCAAGGAGAAGGAACAGGGATGCTGCCATGGGCGGCGGCTAACGCCATGTACCCCTTTTGTCCATGATCGGGACTCGGTGCTTTGGCAAAAAAATCGCGGAATCCCGTCGATTTGTCCTGCGATGATGAGATGGGGACTCACTTGGCGGGCGATGCGGAGCCCGGCGCGCGCGGGTACAATTTTTTCAGGGTGGTCGCGCCGGTCCGCTCCGGCATAGTTCGTGGCATGACCATCCAGGCCAAAGCGGGCGTCGAGGCGCTGACCGACCGGGAAAAACAGACGCTGCGCCTGATCGTACGCGGGCATGACGCCAAGTCGATCGCGCGCGCCCTCGACCTTTCGGTCCACACCATCAACGAACGCCTGCGCGACGCGCGCCGCAAGCTGGCGGTGTCGAGCAGTCGCGAGGCGGCGCGGATGCTGCTCGAGGTGGAGGGCGCGACCCCCGATAATCTTGGGGACAGGAGGATCGGGGAGGATCGCTCCGAAAGCCTGGCGGATGACCGAGCCGCGCCGGTCGTCGGCGCGGGGGCGGGCACTCGCCGCCCTTGGATCATCATTGGAGCGACGCTCATGACCGTCTTCCTCGCACTGCTGGCCCTTGGCGGCCTGACCCATATGGCCTCGGCACCGCCACAGGCCTCGCCCACCACCGCCGTGAACGATCCGGCGGCGGTGGAGGCGGCGCAGCGCTTCGTGCAGTTGATCGACCAGGGTCGCTGGGCCGACAGCTATCGGCTGACCACGACCAGCTTTCGCAAGCTGAACTCCGAGCAGGTCTGGGCCGCCACCTCGGAAAAAGTGCGGACACCGTTGGGGAAACTCGTCTCGCGCAGCGTGCTGAGCCAGGACGACATTCCCGCGCCGCCCGCCGGGTATCGGATGGTACGGTTCAATAGCCGGTTCGAAAGCTCGGCGGATATCGTTGAAACCGTCACGCTCGAGCGGGAGAATGGCGAGTGGCGGGTCGCGGGGATTTACGTCGGCTGAGGCCGACCGCCCTCACCCTTCCGGCGCTTTGCGCCTCCCTCCCTCTCCCAGCGGGAGAGGGAAGGGGCCCGCCCGCGATAGCGGGTGGGAAGGGTGAGGACATGGCGGCCGCAAGGCAGGTCCACTTCTGCCCCGATCCGTATTAGGGGGGGCGGTAGAGCTTGACCCCGGAGACTAGACCCTTGGCCGACACCACCCCCGAAACCCGCTATTTCGACAGCTTCGACGGCACCCCGATCGCCTGGCGGGAGATGGGGGAGGGGCGGCCCGTGGTGCTGATCCATGGCTATTTCTCCGATGCCCGGACCAACTGGATCCGTTACGGCCATGCCGCCGCGATCGCGGCCAAGGGCTACCGGGTCATCATGCCCGACCTTCGCGCGCATGGCGAAAGCGGCAAGCCGCATGACCCCGCCGCCTATCCCAGGGATGCGCTGACCCGCGATGGCCATGCGCTGGTCGAGCATCTGGGACTGACCGATTACGACCTGGGCGGCTATTCGCTGGGCGCGCGGACGGTCAGCCGGATGCTGGCGACGGGGGCCGAACCGGGCAAGGCGATCTTCGCGGGCATGGGGCTGGAGGGATTGCTCCACACCGACCGCCGCGTCGAGCATTTCACCAACATCCTGACCCGGCTGGGCGAGCACCGGCGCGGCAGCCCCGAATGGATGGCGGAGGCGTTCCTCAAGACCACCGGCGGCGATCCGGTGGCGCTGCTTCATATCCTCCAGACCTTTGCCGACACGCCGCTCTCGGCGATCGAGGCGTTCGATCTGCCCGCGCTGGTTGTCGCGGGCGTCGAGGATTTCGACAATGGCGCGGCGGTCGACCTCGCAGAGGCCCTGCCGCGTGGCCGCTATGCCGAAATTCCGGGCAACCATATGAGTTCGGTGACGAAACCCGAACTGGGTACGGCGATCGCGCAGTTTCTGAGCGCTTGACGGCGGCGGTCAAAGCCGCGCAACTGCGCGGCATCCGCCCCATGTCGAGGGCGACCCAAGATATGAGGGGGATTGCATGATCCGTTCCGCCGTTTCCGGCACCGTGCTGGCGTTCCTGCTGGCCGGGGCCGCCCATGCGCAGACCAACACGGCAGCGACGCCGCAGGGCGCATCGGCGCCCGCGACGCCCGCCGCCGCCGATGCGTTCGTCGCGGAGGCCGAGAAGACGCTCGCCGAAAAGTCCGTCGGTGCGCAGCAGATCGCCTGGGTCAACGCGACCTATATCACCGACGATACCGACGCGCTGGCCGCCGCCTCGGGTGCCGAGATGACCGATCTGGCGGTACGCTACGGCCTGGCCGCCGCGCGCTATCAGGCGCTGCCCGGCCTGTCCTACGACACCAAGCGCAAGCTCGACCTGCTGCGCGGTGGCATCACGCTTCCCGCGCCGACCACGCCGGGGGCGGCGGCGCAGCTGTCGACGCTGACCACGCGCATGTCCTCCTCCTACGGCAAGGGCAAGGGGGTGCGGAACGGCCAGCCGATCAACGGCTCCGACATCGAGGCCGCGATGGGCAGCGAGCGCGATCCCGCCAAGCTCGAGGAGATGTGGGTCAGCTGGCACGACAATGTCGGCGCTCCGATGCGAGCGGACTATGCGCAGATGACCGCGCTCGCCAACCAGGGCGCGAAGGAACTGGGCTACGCCGATGCCGGATCGCTGTGGCGGTCGGGCTATGACATGTCGCCGGAGCAGTTCGCGCAGCTCACCGACAAGATCTGGGGCGAGGTGGAGCCGCTCTACAAGGCCCTCCACACCTATGTCCGCTGGAAGCTCAACGAGAAATATGGCGACGCCGTCCAGTCGAAGACGGGGCCGATCCGCGCCGACCTGCTCGGCAATATGTGGGCGCAGGAATGGGGCAATATCTATGACCTGGTCGCGCCCAAGGGGGCGGGCGACGTCGGCTACGACACCGGCGAACTGCTGAAGGCCAAGGGCTACGACCCGATCCGGATGGTGAAGACGGGCGAGGGCTTCTACTCGTCGCTGGGTTTCGCGCCCTTGCCCCAAACCTTCTGGCAGCGCTCGCAGATCGTGAAGCCCGCCGACCGCGAGGTGATCTGCCACGCCTCGGCCTGGGATATCGACAATCTGGACGATATCCGGATCAAGATGTGCACCAAGGTCAATGCCGACGACTTCGTGACGATCCATCACGAACTGGGCCACAACTACTACCAGCGGGCATACAAGAACCAGCCATTCCTCTACAAGAACGGCGCCAATGACGGCTTTCACGAGGCGATCGGCGATACCGTCGCATTGTCGATCACGCCCGATTATCTCGTGAAGATCGGACTGCTCGATCCGTCCAAGGTGCCGAGCGCGGACAAGGATGTCGGGCTGTTGCTTCGCCAGGCAATGGACAAGGTGGCGTTCCTGCCCTTCGGCCTGCTGATCGACAAATGGCGCTGGGGCGTGTTCTCGGGCCAGATCCCGACCGGACAGTATCAGGCGGGCTGGGACGCGCTGCGCCTCAAATACCAGGGCGTCGTGCCGCCGGTCGCACGTGACGAGACGAAGTTCGATCCGGGCGCCAAATATCATATCCCGGCGGGCGTGCCCTATGCGCGCTATTTCCTCGCGCGGGTTTTGCAGTTCCAGTTCTACAAGGCGGCGTGCCAGCAGGCCGGGTGGAAGGGGCCGCTTCACCGCTGCTCCTTCTATGGCAACAAGGCGGTCGGCGAAAAGCTGAACGCGATGCTGTCGATGGGCCAGTCCAAGCCCTGGCCGGACGCGCTGCAGGTCTTCACCGGCAGCCGCGAGATGTCGGGCAAGGCGCTGGTCGAATATTTCGCGCCGCTCAAGACGTGGCTGGACCAGCAGAACAAGGGCAAGCCACAGGGTTGGTAAGGCCGGGGGGTATGGGGGCGTAGGTTCCGCCACTGGCGTGGCCTGCCCCTCCACCACTCGCTGTCGCGAGCGGTCCCCCTCCCCATCGAAGATGGGGAGGATTTAGGGTAATGCCGTCTCAATTCCTCCCCAAGCTGTGCTTGGGGAGGGGGACCGCCGCGAAGCGGTGGTGGAGGGGCTTCAGGTCCAGGCGGAATTGGATAAGAGGCGTCAGTCCTTCTTCCCGTCCGTGCCCTCATTGTCGGCGTCCTTCGGCGTACTGCCCTTCAACGACAACAACGCCGCGGTCAGTCCGGCCGCTGCCGCCAGGCTGCCTAGGATCGAGGCCACACCCCATTTCCCCCCAACCCGGTCGAGCCCGTGCTTGCCCAACGTGGGTGCAGGCGCAGGCTTGATCGCGGCGGGTTTGCGGGTGGTGGCCTTACGCGGCGTGGTGCGCTTGGTGGAGCGGGGCTTTGGCGGCGCCTTGGGCTTTGGCGGCTTCGGCGTTTCGACCTCGGAGGTCTCGGCGACGGGCTCGTCCGTCACCGCATCCGGCTTGGGGGCAGGGCGCTTGCGCGGCGCGGGTGTGCCCTTGGGCGCGGTGCGGCGGCGGGGCGGGCGTGGCTTGTTCGGGTCGTTCGTGTCGACCATCTCGAAAAATCCCTGTTCGGTTCGTGACCGTAACGCCTGCACCCGCCACCGGTTTCTTTGGCGAGGTTTCTTCGCCGATCAGCGGAACGGCGGCTCGTTGAACGCGCGCAGCTTGCGGCTGTGCAGCTTGTTGCCCTCGCGGCGCAGTTGTTCGCAGGTTTCGATGCCGATCCGCATATGCTCGCTGATCGCGCGCTCGTAGAAGCGATTGGCCTGGCCGGGCAGCTTCAGCTCGCCGTGAAGCGGCTTGTCCGAGACGCAGAGCAAAGTCCCATAGGGCACGCGGAAGCGATAGCCCTGCGCCGCGATCGTCGCCGACTCCATGTCGATGCCGACCGCGCGGCTCAGCGAGAAGCGCAGCGCCGACTTGGAATAGCGCAGCTCCCAGTTGCGGTCGTCGGTCGTCACGATCGTACCCGTGCGGAGCCGTCGCTTCAGCTCGTCGCCCGATTGGCCGGAGACGATCTCCGCCGCCTTGGCGAGCGCGACCTGAACCTCGGCGATGGCCGGCACCGGGATTTCGGGGGGGAGTACGTCGTCCAGCACATGATCGTCGCGCAGATAGGCATGTGCCAGCACATAGTCGCCGATCCGCTGGCTGGGACGAAGCCCGCCGCAATGCCCGATCATCAGCCATGCCTCGGGCCGCATCACCGCCAGATGATCGCAGATCGTCTTGGCATTGGACGGGCCGACGCCGATGTTGACGAGCGTGATGCCGGTGCCGTCCTTGGCGACCAGATGATAGGCGGGCATCTGATGCCGCCGCCACGCGCTGTCGGTGACGATCTTGTCGACATCCTCGGGCCGCTCGATCACGACGCCGCCCGCGCCCGACAGCGCGGTGAAGCGCGATCCCTCGCCGAGCTGCGACGCGCCCCAGCGGACGAATTCGTCGACATAGCGGTGATAGTTGGTGAACAGCACATAGCGCTGGCAATGCTCGGGCGGGGTGCCGGTATAGTGGCGCAACCGCGCGAGCGAGAAGTCGGTCCGCAACCCGTCGAACAGCGCCAGCGGCCGGTTGCCATCGGCGGTCATCCACAGCCCGTCGGCGATCTCGTCACCGATATGGGCAAGCTCGGTCGCGGGGAAGAAGCGCGCCAGCTCGGCCGCCGACACCGTGTCGAGGCTCAGCGCATGGCCGGGGTCGAGGACATAGGGAAAGGGGATCTCCTGGCGACCCGGAATCGCCTCGACCGAGACCTCATAATCCTCGATCAGCAGGGTGAGCTGTTCGACCAGATAGTCCTTGAACAGCGCTGGCTTGGTGACGCTGATCCGATAGTCGCCGGGCGACACCAGCCGTCCGAACGACCGCATCGGCGTGGGGCGACCCACTTCGCCGCGATAGACGAGGCGTATCTCGGGATAAGCGAAACACCCCTGGGCGCGCGCCTCGAGCGTCGGGACGGTGCCGTCGCGGAGATAGGCGGTCAGGGCGTCCTTCAAACGTTGGACGGAGGCGGTGTAAAGTCGGTCGAGTTCCTCGACGATCTGGGCGGCTTGAGTCATCGGCCAGAGCTAAGCCGTGCCGGTGGTTCTGGCAAGACGGGGGACATGGCCTTCGACGTCCCTCAGGCTGAACGGAGGGTGAGGGGCTGGACCATCGACCCTGCCGCCCGCGCATTCCTCCCCAGGCCGTGCCTGGGGAGGGGCAGGCCCGGTCGTCGCGATCAGGCGCCCTGAGCCGAATTCTCGTCGTCCGACCCGCCACGCAGCTTGGTCGCACCGAACGCCGCGCCCGCCACCGCCGCGGCGACGCCGGCCGCGATCCCGGCGGCGGCATAGGGATGCTCCTTCACCGTATCGCCAGCGGCCTTGGCCGCGCCTTGCGCCTTTTCGGCGAAGCTCTTCGCGGGAGCCTGCTTCTCGGGGGGAACATAGGTGGTCATGACAGGGATTCCTCTCTTCATGCGTCCTTGGGAATGATCCGAAAAACGCATGGGAAAGCGTCGCTGTTCCGCCCGCGATCCGGTCCTCGGCGCGGCTCGTCGGATCAGAGGAGCGAGAGGAGATGTTCGGCCGAGCTGAGCTTGAATTCGCCGGGTGCCTCGACGAGCAACTGCTCGACGACGCCGTCATCGACCAGCATCGTGTAGCGCTGGCTGCGCGTTCCCATGCCGAACTTCGATCCGTCGAGGGTCAGCCCGACCGCCTTGGTGAAGTCGGCATTGCCGTCCGCGAGCATGGTGATCGCGGTCGCCGAGTTGACCTGTCCCCAGGCCTTCATGACGAACACGTCGTTGACCGCCGTACAGGCGATCTCGTCCACGCCCTTGGCCTTCAGCGCGTCGGCCTGCGCGATGAAGCCCGGCAGATGCTGGGCCGAGCAGGTCGGCGTGAACGCGCCGGGCACCGCGAACAGCGCGACGCGCTTGCCCGCGAAGAAATCGGTCGTCGTCACCTGCTCGGGGCCGTCGGGCGTCACCTTGACCAGGGTGGTGGTGGGAAGGCGGTCTCCGACCTTGATCGTCATGCTGTTGATCCTGGGGCATTCCGCCCGGCACCGCGCCGGGCCTGTCCTGCGCGTTCATGCGGCGGAAGCGGGATGCATTTCAAGCTATGGCGAGGTGCAGCGGCGATCCCTATAGTCGGGTGGTGCATCAACTGACCTATCTCTCCGGCCAATTACTGCTCGCCATGCCGGGCATGGCCGATCGCCGATTCGATCATGCCGTGATCGCGATCTGCGCCCATGACGAAGGGGGCGCGCTGGGTATCGGGCTGGGCGCGACGATCGAGGGGCTCGGCTTCCATGCGTTGCTCGACCAGTTCGACATCCCGCACGGCGACGCGCCCGATGCGCCCGTTCATTTCGGTGGACCGGTCGAGCCCCGGCGTGGCTTCGTGCTGCATTCCAGGGATTGGGAAGGGCAGGACAGCGTCGCGGTCGGCGGCAAATGGGTGTTGTCGAGCACGATCGACGTGCTTCGCGCCATCGCCGAAGGGCGCGGCCCCGGACGCTGGGTCGTCGCGCTGGGCTATGCCGGATGGGATGCGGGCCAGCTCGAGGAGGAGCTGCGCGAGCCGGGTTGCTGGTTCAACGTGCCGGTGAACGACGCCATCCTGTACGATACCGACGCGCACGACCGCTGGCAGGCGGCGTTCGGCATTGCCGGGGTGGATCCGCGCCAGCTGGTCACGGGCGGCGGGACCGCCTGAGCCTCGATCCCGAAGGCCTAGCGCGGCTGACGACCCATTCAAGCATATAAAGATATCTTTATATTTGATCCCGGCTTCGATCGTCGCTAAGGCGGCTGCCGTGCCGATCGGCGTGCCTCACGTCTTGGTCGGCCCCATTTTGCACGGAGTTTCGTCGTGTCCACGACTGCCGCCACCAAGAACGATTATGTCATCAAGGATATCGGCCTCGCTGATTTCGGCCGCGCCGAGATCAAGATCGCCGAGACCGAGATGCCCGGCCTGATGGCCCTGCGCGAAGAATTCGGCGCATCGCAGCCGCTCAAGGGCGCGCGCATCACCGGTTCGCTGCACATGACGATCCAGACCGCCGTGCTGATCGAGACGCTGACCGCGCTCGGCGCCGACGTCCGCTGGGCGACGTGCAACATCTATTCGACCCAGGACCATGCCGCCGCCGCGATCGCCGCCGCCGGTATCCCGGTCTTCGCCGTGAAGGGCGAGACGCTGGCCGAATATTGGGACTATGTCGGCGACATCTTCAACTGGGGTGCGGGCACGACCGGCCAGACCGCCAACATCATCCTCGACGATGGCGGCGACGCGACCATGTTCGCGCTGTGGGGCGCCAAGCTCGAAGCCGGTGCGACCTTCGCCGAGCCCGAGAATGAAGAGGAAGTCGAGTTCCAGCGTTCGGTCAAGGCGTTCATCGCCAAGTTCCCGGGCTATCTGACCGAGACCGTCAAGAACCTGAAGGGCGTGTCGGAAGAGACGACCACGGGCGTTCACCGCCTGTACGAGATCGCCAAGAAGGGCGAGCTGCCCTTCCCGGCGATCAACGTCAACGACTCGGTGACCAAGTCGAAATTCGACAATCTGTACGGCTGCAAGGAGTCGCTGGTCGACGCGATCCGTCGCGCCACCGACGTCATGCTGGCCGGCAAGGTCGCCGCGGTCGCCGGTTTCGGCGACGTGGGCAAGGGCTCGGCCCAATCGCTCCGCAACGGCGGCGCCCGCGTGCTCGTGACCGAGATCGACCCGATCTGCGCGCTGCAGGCGGCGATGGAGGGCTTCGAGGTCGTGACGATGGATGAGGCCGTGAAGCGCGCCGACATCTTCGTGACCGCCACCGGCAATGCCGACGTCATCACCGCCGATCACATGAAGGCGATGAAGCCGATGTCGATCGTCTGCAACATCGGCCACTTCGATAGCGAGATCCAGATCGCGGCGCTGTCGAACTACAAGTGGACCGAAGTGAAGCCGGGCACCGACCTGGTCGAGTTCCCGGACGGCAAGCAGATCATCGTGCTGGCCAAGGGCCGCCTGGTGAACCTGGGCTGCGCCACCGGCCACCCGTCGTTCGTCATGTCGGCCTCGTTCACCAACCAGACGCTCGCCCAGATCGAGCTGTGGACCAAGGGCGAGAACTACAAGAACGAAGTCTACGTTCTGCCGAAGCATCTGGACGAGAAGGTCGCCGCGCTCCACCTCGAAAAGCTGGGTGTCCAGCTCTCGAAGCTGTCGGAGAAGCAGGCCGCCTATATCGGCGTGCCGGTCGAAGGTCCGTTCAAGCCGGATCATTATCGCTACTGATGCGACGACCGGGTTTCGACCCGGCCGGATTGGGAAGGGGGGTGTCCGAAGGGGCGCCCCCCTTTTTCGTGGGCGCTCGGCATAATGCCGCTGTTCGATATGGCGCAGGGGACCCGGATCGCGCTAGGGATAGGGCGATGCAGCCTCCTTGCCTTGCCCGTCACGGATGATCACGCTCGGTAGCGTCGAGGCTGCGCTGCTCGGCGCGGGGGCGTTCGCGCTGATCCTGATCGGGATGGTCCTGATGTTCCTGGGCATCCGCGCGCGGGCCGACGCCGTGGCGGTGCGGGTGGAGCGCGACCGGCTCGACGCACTGCTGCGCGCCGGGCCCGCCCAGGCGATGCTGGTCCGTAGCGACGGTCGGATCGACATGCCGCGTCGGCTGGCGGACTGGCTGGGACTGGTCGAGGTCGCGCGCTTCGTCGGGGAAATGTCCGCGGACGACACCGGGCTTACCGCCGAGGATGTCCGCCTGCTGGCCGACGACCTGAACGCCGCGCAGAAGACCGGCCGCCGGTTCCGCCGCATCGTCCGGCCGCAGGAATCGCAGCGCACTTTGCTGTTCGACGGCGCGCGCGCACCCGCCGATCACGGCGCGGCGGGCGCGGTCGTCATCTGGGTCTTCGACATGACCGAGGCGCAGGACGAGATCGCGCATCTCGACGCCGAAGCACGGCGGCTGGGCGACGCCTTCCAGGCGCTGACCGGCCTGATCGAGGCGGCGCCGCTGCCCATGTGGTATCGCGGCAGCGATTTGCGGCTCGCCATGGTCAACACCGCCTATGTCGACGCGGTCGAGGGGCGCGACGCCGCCGATGTGGTGGGGCGTGGCCTGGAACTGGTCGAGGGGTCGGGGCGGGGCGGTCCGCTGGCGGGCGCGGCGGCGGCGCGTGACCAGAAGCGCCCGCATGAACAGGTTCTCCCCGCCACGATCAACGGCGCGCGCCGCGCGCTGCGCATCTTCGACGTGCCGCTGCCGACCGGCGGGATTGCGGGCTTCGCGGTCGATATCGAGGATCTGGAACAGTCGCGCGCCGGGGCCAAGCGCTTCGCCGAGGCGCAGCGCGCGATGCTCGACCGGCTGTCTGCGGCGGTCGCGCATTTCGGGCCCGACCGGGGGCTCGTCTTCTGCAACCAGCCCTTCCGCCGCATGTTCGCGATGAAGGCCGAGTGGCTCGCCGACCAGCCCGAATTCGATCGTGTCCTGGAACGGATGCGCGAGGCCAATCGCAGCCCCGAGGTGCGCGACTTCCCCGGCTGGAAGGCGGAACGGGTCGGCTGGTTCCGCCAGGCGAGTGGCGGGATCGAGGAGCAGTGGCACTTGCCCGGCGGCATCCATCTGCGCGTCGTGGCGCAACCCCTGCCCGACGGCGGGCTCCTCCTGATCTTCGAGGACCGGACCGAGGAGGTGCAGCTCGCCTCCGCGCGCGACACGCTGCTGCGGGTGCGGACCGCGACCTTCGACAATCTGTTCGAGGCGCTGGGCGTCTTCGCCGCCGATGGCCGGTTGCAGTTGTGGAACAACCGCTTCCGCGCGCTTTGGGGGCTGGAGGAGGATTTCCTCACCAGCCATCCGCGCGTCGATGCCTTTGCCGACCGGGTCGCCGAGCGGCTGGCGACGCCGGGTCGCTCGGGGCTGATCGTCGACCTGGTCCGTTCGGCGACCATGGAGCGGCAGCAGCGCGGTGGGCGCGTGGCATTCGCCGATGGCCGTCATTTCGAGTTCGCGGGGGTGCCGCTGCCCGATGGCAATGCGCTCTTCACCCTGCTCGACATCACCGACAGCCGACGGGCGGAGCAGGCGTTGCGCGATCGCGCCGACGCGCTGGAGACGGCGAACAAGGTCAAGACCGCGTTCGTCGCCAATATGAGCTACGAACTGCGCACGCCGCTGACCTCGATCAGCGGCTTCGCCGAGATGCTGCACGGCGGTTTCGCGGGGCCGCTGCCGGAGACGGCGACGAGCTATGTCGAGGCGATCCTCGAATCGACCGAGCGGCTGGGGCTGCTGGTCGATGACGTCCTGGACCTCACCCGGCACCAGGCGGATGCCGAAATCGCGCGCGAGGATGTCGAGCTGGCCCGTGTCGCGCGCGCCGCGGCGGATACGATCCGGCCGATCGCGGGGCGGCGCAAGCTGGACTTCGCGGTCGAGATCCACCGCTCGCTCGGGCGGATCACCGGCGACCGGCGACGCCTGCAGGAAACGATCGAGCATCTGCTCCGCCACGCCGTCGAGCATACGGGCGAGGGCGGGCGCATCCTGCTTCATGCCGACGGCGATTCGGCGCGCGCGCGGATCGTGGTGTCCGACGACGGCCAGGGCATGGATGCACAGGCCGTCGCGCGGGCCTTCGACCGGTTCGCGGAGCCGGGTATCAAGGCGACGGGCGAGCGCGCGCTGGGCCTGGGCCTGCCGCTGGCGCGCCAGTTCGTCGAGGCGCATGGCGGCACCGTCACGCTCATGTCCGAGCCGGGTGAGGGGACGCTGGTGACGGTCGAGCTGCCCCGCCGGGTCACCGAAAAGGAAAAGTCATGACGATCCGGCTGGCCGATGCCGCCGCGACCGAGGATTTCGGACGGCGGCTGGCGGCGCTTCTGCGCCCCGGCGACGTGGTGACGCTGACCGGCACGCTGGGCGCGGGCAAGACCAGCCTGGCGCGCGGATTGCTCGCCGCGCTCGGCCTGCCCGGCGAGGCGCCGAGCCCCAGCTTCGCGATCGTCCAGCCCTATGCGCCGCCGGAGACGGCGATCCCGGTTCTCCATGTCGACCTCTACCGCCTCGACGGGCCGGAGCAGATGGAGGAACTGGGGCTCGAAGAGGCGCTGTGGGACTCGGCGCTGATCGTCGAATGGCCCGACCGGGCGGGGCCGGATGCCTGGCCACAGGCGCTTGCGCTGACGCTGGAAATAGACCCGGCGGGCGGACGCGTCTTGACAGCGAAGATGCCCTCGGGCTGGGAAAACCGATGGCCGATATGACCCCTCCGGCGGATGCGCCCGCCTTTCTGACGACGCTGGGATGGGACGGGGCGGTGATCGCGCCGCTCGCCGGTGATGCCTCGTTCCGCCGCTATTTCCGGGTGACGCTGGGTATGCGCCGCGCGGTGCTGATGGACGCGCCGCCGCCGCACGAGGATCCGCGGCCGTTCATCGCGATCGCGCGCTGGCTGGTCGGGCGCGGGTTCGCCGCGCCAGCGATCCTGGGCGCGGACGAGGTGCGCGGCCTGGTCCTGATCGAGGATTTCGGCGACGACCGGATGCGCGAGGCGATCGAGGCCGATCCCGATGCGACGGTCAGGCTCTATAGCGATGCCGTCGACCTGCTGGCCGAACTGCGCCGCCACGCGCCCGAGAATCTCGCCCCCTATGACGAAGCCGTGCTTCACCGGGAGGCGGGACTGTTCCCCGAATGGTATTGCCCGGCGCTCGGCCTCGATGTCGACGTCCAGGGGTATCGTGCCGCCTGGGAGCGGGTGTTCGCGCATACGCTGACGGACACACCGGTCACGGTGCTGCGCGACTATCATGTCGAGAATCTGATGCTCGTCGGGCCGAAGCGCACGCTGGGCCTGCTCGACTTCCAGGACGCGCTGGCGGGGCATCCCGCCTATGACCTCGTTTCGCTGCTCCAGGACGCGCGCCGCGATGTCGAACCCTCGATCGAGGAGGCGATGCTCGACCGCTATCTCCGCACCACGGGCGAGGGCGATGCGTTCCTGAACGCCTATCATGTGCTGGGTGCGCAGCGGAACGCCAAGATCCTGGGCATCTTCACCCGCTTGTGGAAGCGCGACGGCAAGCCGCGCTATGCCGCCCTGTGTCCGCGCGTCTGGGCCTATCTGGAGCGGGACCTGTCGCAGCCGGTGCTGGCGCCCGTCGCCGAGTGGTTCGACGCCAATGTCCCGCCCGAATTGCGCGGCGATCCCCAGCGGCTGTCGGATGCGGGGACCGGGGCATGACCCGCCAGCTTTCGCTCCGCCCGACGCCGGCGGGACAGGTGCCGCGCACCGCGATGGTGATGGCGGCGGGCCTGGGCAAGCGGATGCGGCCGCTGACCGCGACGCGCCCCAAGCCCCTGGTGTCGGTCGCGGGCAAGCCGCTGATCGACCATGTCTTCGACCGGCTGGTCGCGGCGGGTGTCGCGCGCGCGGTGGTCAACGTCCATTATCTCGCCGACCAGCTCGAAGCGCATCTCAAGGATCGCTTTCCGTCGATCGAGATCCTCATCTCCGACGAGCGCGATCAGTTGCTGGAGACCGGCGGCGGCTTGGTCAAGGCGCGGCCGTTGCTGGGCGACGAGCCGATCCTCGTGGTCAACAGCGACAATCTGTGGGTCGACGGGCCGGTCGATGCGATCCGCCTGCTCGCCTCACGCTGGGACGATGCGCGGATGGACGCGCTGCTGCTGATGGTGCCGCTCGCACGGGCGCACAACCATCATGGGCAGGGCGACTTCTATCTCGGCGCCGATGGCCGCATCACCGCGCGCCGCGCGCCCAATCGGGTCGCGCCCTTTTCCTATACCGGACTGCAGATCCTGCACCCGCGCATCATCGCCGATGCGCCCGACGGGCCCTTCTCGACCAACCTGTTCTGGAATCGCGCGATCGAGGCGGGGCGTGCCTTCGGCCAGGTTCATCAGGGGCTGTGGTTCGACGTCGGCACACCGCGCGCGATCCCGCAGACGGAGCTGATCCTCGCGGATGGCTGACGCGCGCCGCCCGAGGCTGCACACCATCCCGGCCTATCGCGGCTTTGCCGACGCGCTGGTCGCGGGGCTGATGCGCCGCACGGGCGGCGATCCGCTGACCCTGGCGCAGGGGATGATCCTGCTGCCGACCAATCGCGGCGTCCGCGCGCTGACCGAAGCGTTCGTTCGTGCGAGCGGCGGCGGGCTGATCCTGCCGCGCATGGTGGCACTGGGCGATCCCGAACTGGGCGAGGCGGCGGGCTCCGCGCTCGACCCCGCCGATGCGGAGGCGCCGCCACCGCCCGCCATCTCGCCATCGGCGCGCCGGATGATCCTGGCGCGGCTGGTCGAACAGGAACGCCAGCGCGCGGGGCGGCCCGTGACGGCGGCGGAGGCGGTGCGGCTGGCGGGCGACCTGGCGCGCACGCTCGACCAGATGCTGGTCGAGGAGGTCGAGCCTTCCGCGCTCGCCGCACTCGACCTGGGGCCCGAACTGACCGAGCATTGGCAATCGGCGCTCGCGACCTTCTCCGTCGTGCTCGACCGGTGGCCCGCCGTGCTGGCGAAGATGGGCCGGATCGACGCGGCGCGTCGGCGGACGCTGCTGCTCGACCGGATCACCGCGCGGTGGCGCGAGGCGCAGCCCGCCGGGTTCGTCTGTGCGGCGGGCGTCACCGATACCGCGCCCGCCGTCGCGCGGCTGCTGCGCTGCGTGTCGGAGATGCCGGGCGGCTCGGTGGTGTTCGCCGGGCTCGACCTGACCATGCCCGACGAGGAATGGGATGCGCTGGGGCCGCACAGGCCCGATCCGGAGACGGGGCGGACCCGCCGGTCGATCGAGACGCATCCCCAATATGCGCTGAAACTGCTGCTCGACCGGATGGGGGTCGCGCGCGGCGAGGTGACGATGTGGCGCGGCGGCGGCGATTACGACGCGGGCCCGGCACGTGGGCGGGCGATCGACAATGCCATGGCGCCTGCCGACTTCACCGGCAAATGGACCGACCTGCCCGCCGACGAGCGTCGCCTGACCGGCGTATCGACCATCGAACCCGCCACCCCGGCCGAGGAGGCGCAGGCGATCGCGCTGGCGCTTCGCGAGGCGATCGAGGAGCCCGGCCGGACCGCCGCGCTGGTCACGCCGGACCGCGCGCTGGCGCGGCGGGTGGCGGCGCATTGTCGGCGCTGGAACATCCTGATCGACGATACCGCGGGACGGCCGCTGTCGATCCTGTTGCCGGGCACCTTCCTGCTGCAACTCGCCGAGGCGGCGGCGCAGGCCTTCGCGCCGTTGCCGCTGCTTGCGCTGCTCAAGCATCCGCTGATCCAGGGTGGTATGGACCGGGTCGCGTGGCTCGACGGGGTGCGGGCGCTCGACCGCGCGCTGCGTGGCCCGCGTCCGGCGCCGGGTCTCGACGGCATCGCCGCGCATGTCGCGGACAAGCCGACCGCATCCGCCTTCTGGGCCAGCGCGGCGCCGATGCTGGAGGCGGTGGGGCAAACCTTCGGCGACGGACCGCAGGGGCTGCGCAGCCTGTTCGCCTGTCTTCGCGAATGCGGGCAGACCCTGTGCGGCGATGCGTTGTGGACCGGTCCGGCGGGGCGCGCGGCGGCGGAGTTCCTGGCGGGGTACGAGGAAGAGGCCGATCACGGACCCGCGCGGGTCGACCCCGCCGAAGTGCCAGGCCTGCTCCGCAGCCTGTTCGATGAGATCGCGGTGCGCGCCATCCCGCGCGAGGGCCAGCATCCGCGTCTCGCCATCTATGGCCCGATCGAGGCGCGGCTTCAGACCGCCGACCTGATGATCGCGGGCGGGCTGAACGAAGGCGTCTGGCCGGGCCGCCCGGCGCCCGACCCGTGGCTGGCGCCGCGTATCCGCTCGCTGCTCGGCCTTGTCGGGCTGGAACAGCGGATCGGTATCGCCGCGCATGACCTGGCGCAGGCGATGGGGGCGCCGCGTGCGATCCTCACCCGCGCGCGCCGGGACGCGAGCGGGCCGACGCTGGCGTCGCGCTTCTGGCTGCGGCTCCAGGCGATGGCGGGCGATCGGTTCGAGGCGCATCCGGCGCTGGCGGGCTGGGCGGTCGAACTCGATCGGCCGACCGATCACGCCCCCGCCGACCGGCCGGCGCCCAGGCCGCCCGCCGCGCTGCGACCGACGGTGATCTCGGTGACCGAGGTCGACCGGTTGAAGGCCGACCCCTACGCCTTCTATGCGCGTCGGGTGCTCCGGCTGTCACCGCTCGACCCGGTCGACGCCGATCCGAGCGCGGCGTGGCGGGGCACCGCCGTCCATGACATATTGGAGATGTGGTGGAAGGAGGACGCCTGCGCCGTAGAGGCGCTGCGTCCCCGCGCGCTGGCGATGCTGCGCGACCAGCGCACCCATCCGATGCTGCGCGCATTATGGCAGCCCCGGCTGATCGAGGCGATCGACTGGATCGCCGCCGAGGTCGCCGCCAAGGCCGCCGAAGGTCGGCACGTGCTGCGTGCGGAAGGCAAGGGCGAAGCCAAGCTGGCGGGGGTGACGCTGACCGGGCGGTTCGACCGGATCGACAAGGCGGCGGACGGATCGCTGGTGGTGATCGACTACAAGACCGGCAAGCCGCCCTCGACCACGGCGGTGCGCGAGGGGTTCAGCCTGCAACTCGGGCTGCTTGGCCTGATCGCCGAACGCGGCGGGTTCGAAGGCGTGTCGGGCAGGTCCGGCGGCTTCGAATATTGGTCGCTGGGGCGGGGGCGCGAGGGCTTGGGCTATATCGCGACGCCGGTCGATCCGGACGGCAAGCGCGAACGGATCCGAACGGACGAGTTCGTCGCGATCGCCGCGGCCAATTTCGCGGAGGCGGCGGGGCAGTGGCTGACCGGGGACGCGCCCTTCACCGCCAAGCTGGTGCTGGAATATGCGCCCTATGCGGAATATGACCAGCTTATGCGGCGGGATGAATGGTATGGCCGTGAACGGTGATCGTGTCGCTCGGTTCGCGCGGAGCGGGCGCCGCGACGTGGCCTTCGACTTCGCTCAGGATGAACGGGGTGGGGCGGCATGAGCGCCCGGCCCATGTCCAACCTGCCCCCGCTGAAAGGCGCGCAGGCCGATGCGAGCGACCCTGCCGCGCATGTCTGGCTGTCCGCATCGGCGGGGACGGGCAAGACCCAGGTCCTGGCCGCGCGCGTGTTCCGCCTGTTGCTGGCGGGGGTCGCGCCGGAGGCGATCCTGTGCCTGACCTTCACCAAGGCGGGCGCGGCGGAGATGGCGCAGCGGATCAACGGCCGCCTAGCGGCCTGGGTTCGAATGCCCGAGACCGCGCTCTATGCCGACCTGAAGGCACTGGGCGAAGCCGCGTCGCCCGAACGGCGCGAGCGGGCACGGACGCTGTTCGCGCGCGTGCTCGACGCGCCGGGCGGCGGCCTTCGTATCCAGACCATTCACGGTTTTTGCCAGGGTTTGCTCGCCGCCTTCCCGGTGGAGGCGGGGCTCGCGCCGGGCTTCCGTCCGCTGGAGGCGCGTGAGGAGGCGGTGCTGGCGCGCGAGGCGCTGGCGCGGATGCTCGAGACGGCCGAACGCGAAGGTCGGGTCGGTGCGGTCGAAACGGTCGGCGCGCTGTCGTTGCGGTTGGGCGAGGGCGGAGCGGAGGCGTTCCTCGCCGCCTGCGCCCGCGCACCTGGCGCGCTGGAGGCGCTGCCGACGGGTATCCAGCCCTGGCTCCGCCGCGCGCTCGACCTGCCGTCGGGCGATATCGATGAGGCGATCGCCGAGGGCGTCGACGACATGGACGAGGACGCGGTCGTCCGGCTCGCCGGGGCCAATCGCGCCTGGGGGACCGCGACCGGCGACAAGGCGGCGGCAATACTGGAACGCTGGGTGGGTGGCGATCGGAGCGCCCGTGTCGCGATGCTCGAGGAATTGATGGGCACCGTCTTCACCGCCAAGGGCGAGCCGCGCAAGGCGTCGAAGAAGCTGACCGACGCCGATCCCGATTATGAGGATATGGCACGCGAACTGGGTGAGGCGTGCCGCCATCTGCTCGGCCTCGCGGCGCGGGCGCGACATGCCGATCTGCTGGCCGACGCGCTGACGGTCGGGCGCGACTATGCGCGTGCTTACACCCTGTCCAAGCGGGCGATCGGCGCGGTCGATTTCGATGACCTGATCCGCACCACGGTCGAACTGCTCGAGCGGCCCGGCATCGGCGAATGGGTCCGCTACAAGCTCGACCAGGTGACCGAGCATGTCCTGATCGACGAGGCGCAGGACACGAACGCGCATCAGTGGCGGATCGTGCGTGCGCTGGCGGACGAGTTCTTCGTCGGCCGCGGTCTCTATGCGCCGTCGACCCGGACGCTGTTCACGGTCGGCGATCACAAACAGGCGATCTTCGGTTTCCAGGGCACCGATCCGATCAACTTCCAGGCGGCCGAACTGCATTTCTCGCGACGCGCTGGCGAGGTGGCCGGTGATGACGAGTGGCCGCCCGAGGAACGCGGGCTTCCGTTCAATCAACTGTCGCTGACCCACAGTTTCCGCTCGACCACGCCGATCCTGGAATTCGTCGACGCCGCGATCGATGCGCTGGGCGAGCCCGGCATGGGGATGGGCAGCGCGGTCGAACGCCATGCCAGCGAGGTGAAGGGGCCGGGCCGCGTCATCCTTTGGCCGCCGGTCGTGGCGGGCGGCAGCGACGAGGATGAAGAGGGCTGGATCGACGACGCGGTCCGCAAGGTCGCGACCGATATCGCCCGCGTGGTCCGTCGCTGGCTCGACGACGGCATGATGCTGGAGAGCAAGGGCCGACGACTGGAGCCGCAGGACATCATGATCCTGGTCAAGCGGCGCGGCGACCTCGCTTCGCTGATCGTGGCGCGGCTCTATGCCGAGGGGGTGCCGGTGGCGGGCGTCGACCGGCTTCGGCTCAACGCGCCGCTCGCGGTGCAGGATCTGCTCGCGACGGTGCGCTTCGCGCTTCAGCCCGACGATGACCTGTCGCTCGCCTCGCTGCTCGTCTCGCCGCTGATCGGCTGGTCTCAGGAGCGGCTGATGACGGCGGGTCACCGCGAGCGTGGGTCGCTCTGGGCGCATTTGACGCGAACCCTGTCGGCCGACGATCTCGCGCCGCTTCGCCGGATGCTGGCGCGGGCCGACGTGTCGACGCCCTATCAGTTCCTCGAGGAATTGCTGTCGGGGCCGCTCGACGGACGCCGCAAGTTGATCCGGCGGCTGGGCAGCGAGGCGCGCGATCCGATCGAGGAGCTCCTGGGCGCGGCGCTGACCTTCGAGAGTACGACGACGCCATCGTTGCAACGATTCCTCGACTGGTTCGATCGCGGCGATGTGGAGATCGTGCGCGATCCGTCCGCACCGCTCGATGCCGTGCGGGTGATGACCGCGCATGGTTCGAAGGGGCTGCAGGCGCCGCTCGTCATCCTGGCCGACGCGACCGCCGACCCGACCGCCGCGCCCCGCTCGATCCTGCGCTGGACGCCGGAGCCGGGGGCTCAGCCGATCCCGGTCTTCCCGCCGCGTGCCGACGAGCGGGGCGGGCCGCTCGACGCGGTGGCGGCCGAGATCGCCGCGCGCGAGCTGGCCGAGCATTGGCGGCTCTTCTACGTCGCGGCGACGCGGGCCGAGGAGCAACTGGTCGTCACGGGCGCGCTCGGCAAGCGGGCGGCGGGGGTGCCGCCGCTGCATAGCTGGTACGCGACCTGCGCGCGCGCGATGACCGCGCTCGGGGTGGCCGAGGTCGAGCCGGGTGACGGGCAGGCGCGGGTGTTCAGCGGGACCAGCCCGCACGACGCCGTCGCCCCGCGCCCCGGTGCCGCCGCGCCGACGCCGCGTGCCGCGATCGTCCTGCCCGACTGGGTGCGCCAGCCCGCACCGCAGGAATCACGTCCGCCGCGCCCACTCGCGCCTTCGTCGCTGGGCGACGACATGGTGGCCGATCCGCCACCCACGCCCGCGATGCGCGCGGCGGCGGAGCGGGGTCGGCTGATCCACTGTCTGCTCGAACGCCTGCCGCCCGTCGCGTCGGAGCAGCGGCGTGGCGCGGCGGAGCGCTGGCTGGTCCAAGCGGCGGGAGTGGTGGATGCAGGCTTGCGCACCGATGTGATGGCGGCGGTGTTCGCTATCCTGGACGATCCGGCCTTCGCGCCGCTGTTCGGACCGGGATCGCTGGCGGAGGCGCCGATCGCGGCGACCTTGGCCAACGGCGTGGTCGTGTCGGGGCGCGTCGACCGCCTGCTGATCGGCGACGATGCGATCCGGTTGATCGACTATAAGACCGGGCGGCGCGCGCCGGGCGGGATCGATGACGTGCCGGTATTCCATCTGGCGCAGATGGCGGGTTACGCCGCCGCGCTGGAGGTGATCTTTCCGGGCCGGCCGGTGTCGGTCGCGCTGCTCTACACCGCCGGGCCGCGCCTGGTCACGGTTCCCGATGCACTGCTCGCCGAGCACAAGCCGCGCTATCGCGACGGGGAGCAAAGCTTGGCGCTCGGTGGTTGAGCCGACGACGCGCGCGTCCTAGATGGAAGCCAATCCAAGGAGTGAAGATACATGGCAACCAAGCAGATCACCGACGCCAGCTTTGAAGCGGACGTCCTGAACTCCGACAAGCCGGTGCTGGTCGATTTCTGGGCCGAATGGTGCGGACCGTGCAAGATGATCGGCCCGTCGCTGGAAGAGCTGTCGGAGGAACTGGGCGAGCAGGTGACGATCGCCAAGCTGAACATCGACGAAAATCCCGATGCGCCGGGTCGCTACGGGGTGCGCGGCATCCCGACGATGATCCTGTTCAAGGGCGGCGCCGCCGCCGCGACCAAGGTCGGCGCGGAGCCCAAGGGCCGGATCAAGGCTTGGCTGGAAGGCGCGCTCTAAGCGGCTTTCGGGGGGGCTCTGCGAGGCCCCGTTCCCTCCCCCATCCCCTCCCGCTTGCGGGAGGGGCGTGCCAAGGTCAGAGCGGTGGAACTGTTTGCCAGCAAGACCCACCGTATCAGGGAGGGCGGACGGATTGCCAAGTCCCATCGCCAGCGAAACGTCACGCCCCTCCCGCAAGCGGGAGGGGATGGGGGAGGGCAGGGGGTCTCGCAGAGACGAGCATTCGCGGCACGCCCCTCCCCAAACCCCTCCCGCTTGCGGGAGGGGCTTCAATGTGGGGTCAACTCAACGGAATCATCACCACGTCACGAAACGGCGCCCGCGCCTGCAACCCGGCATACCAGCGTTCGAGATGGGGCCGCGAGGGCCGCTCGACCGGCAGCTGGAACCATGTATTGGCATAGGCCGCGACCGGAATGTCGCCGATGCCGAAAGCCTCGCCCGACAACCAGCGCTGCCGCCCCAGCACATCGTCCAGGATCGCCGACAGGTCGGCCGCCCGCGCCACGCTGCGCGCCAGCAGGTCGGCATCCCGCTTGTCCGGCGCGGTGCGGATCAACTGGAAGAAGATCGGCCGGATCACATCCGCCCAGGTGAAATTCCAGTCCATCCACCGATCGGCCGAGGCACGCGCGCGCGGATCGGCGGGATAGAAGGCCTCGCCGCCATGGGTCGCCGCGAGATAGCGGAGGATGGCGTTGGACTCCCACAACAGGAAGCCGTCGTCCTCGATCGTCGGGATCAACGCATTGGGGTTCAGCGCGCGATAGGCCTCGTCCATCCCGAACGCGCCGCCGACATCGTGGCGATCATAGGCAAGGCCCATTTCCTCTGCCAGCCAGACGACCTTCTTGACGTTGTGCGAGTTGATCCGGCCCCAGATGGTCAACATGCGCGTCAGCTCCGGTAATCGGCGTTGATCGCGATATAGCCATGGGTCAGATCGCAGGTCCAAACCGTCGCCACGCCGTCCCCCAGGCCCAGGTCGACGCCGACCGCGATCTCCCGCCCCTTCAGATGCCTGGCGACCGGCGTCTCGTCATAGCCCTCGACCGCCAGCCCCTCGCGCGCGACCAGCGTCTCGCCGAAGCGGATCGACAGCTTGTCGCGTTCGGCGGGTTCGCCGGCCTTGCCCACCGCCATGACGACGCGGCCCCAATTGGCGTCCTCGCCCGCGATCGCGGTCTTCACCAATGGCGAATTGGCGATCGACATGGCGATGCGATGGGCGGAGCGGTCGCTTTCCGCGCCCTCGACGCGGATCTCGATCAATTTGGTCGCGCCTTCGCCGTCGCGCACCACGAGCAGGGCGAGCTGGTGGCACAGATCGGCCAGCGCCGCGCGGAAGGCGTCGGCACCGTCGCTCTCATCGTCGACCAGCGGCGCATTGCCCGCGCGGCCCGTCGCGAAGGCGAGGACCGTATCGCTGGTCGATGTGTCGCCATCGACCGTGATGCACGAGAAGCTGCGGCCATTGGCGCCGCTCAGGGCGCGTTGCAGGAATTCGGGGGCTACGGCGGCATCGGTGAAGATGAAGCCCAGCATTGTCGCCATATCGGGCGCGATCATCCCGGACCCCTTGATGATCCCCGCCAGCGTCACCGTCCGGCCATCGACCACGGCGGTGGTCGTCGCGCCCTTGGCGAAGGTGTCGGTGGTCATGATCGTCGCGGCGGCATCCTCCCAGCCACAGGCCGGGGCCGCGAACGCCGCGTCCAGCCCGGCCTCTGCCTTGTCGATCGGCAGGGGTACGCCGATCACCCCGGTCGAGGCGACGAACACGTCCGACGGCTGGCACCCGATCGCCAGCGCGGCGCGGGCGGCGATCGCCTCCACCGCGGCGCGACCGCGATGCCCGGTGAACGCGTTGGAGTTGCCCGCATTGACGACCAGCGCGCGCGCCTGACCCAGGACCAATGCCTTGCGGCACCATTCGACCTCGGGAGAGGGGCATTTGCTGGTGGTCAGCACGCCCGCCACGCTGGTCCCCTCGGGCAGCGTCACGAAGGTCAGGTCGCAGCGGTCCCAGTTCTTGTACCGCGCGCGGGCGACGCGAAGCGTCACGCCGTCGATCGCGGGGAGCGCGGGGAAGGGCTGGGCGAGGGGTGAGGTGGCGGTGCTCATAGGGGCAAGCTACATAGCCGAGCATGGATAGGGAGCAAGCGCTTCCGCCCGCTCGATCGCCGGTGGCGGGGCGGTTCGACGCGTCCTGCCTCCCCATGCCGATAAGGAACGGACTTCCGTTCATCCCGGGCGAACGGGCCTCGGGCGGACCGTGAATGCCGATCGCGCGACCGGGCCCCTCCCCGCGGGACCGAGGAACGACCAAAAGCCGTTTTGCCGCAGGACGATGGCCCGTTCGCGACGCCAGACCATGCAACGGATGGACGTGCCGCGCGTATCTGCCTAAGACACGTCTCGCATGAACCTGCTTCTGCTCCTTTCCGCTCTCTTGTCCGCGCTGACCGGCGCGGTCGGCGGCACGCGTGCGCAGGAGTCGCGGGGCGTCGTCGCCGAATGCAGCATCGCCGCCGCCGCCAAGCAGGCCGCCGTCGCGCGCGCCGCCACCCGGCCGGTCCAGCCGCTCGCCTCGCTGTTGGCGATGGCCGTGCCGCTGTCGCTGTTTCGCGCGGCCGAACCGCGCGCGATCGCCGCGATCTATATGGGCCGTCGGCGCGAATAGGCGCTGGCGTCGGCCACGGCGTCGACCCCGTTTCCCACCCCAATGCCCCGTGCGCGCCGTCGTCATGACATGGCTGCGCCCCCATCACGTTATCAGTCAGGAAATCGCTTATGTTCGGCGGCCTCGCCAAGTCCCTGTTCGGTTCGTCCAACGACCGCTACGTCAAGTCGCTCAAGCCGATGATCGCCAAGATCGCCGCGTTCGAGCCCGATATGGAAGCGATGAGCGACGATCAGCTGGCCGCGCAGACGGTCAAGTTCCGCGAGCAGCTCGATCACGGTGCCGCGCTCGACAGCCTGCTGCCCGAGGCCTTCGCGACGGTCCGCGAAGCCGCCAGGCGCGTGCTGGGCCAGCGTCATTATGACGTGCAGATGATCGGCGGCATCGTCCTCCATCGCGGCGAGATCGCGGAGATGCGCACCGGTGAGGGCAAGACGCTGGTCGCGACGCTGGCGACCTATCTCAACGCGCTGCCCGGCAAGGGCGTGCACGTCGTCACGGTCAACGACTATCTGGCCAGCCGCGACGCGGCGACCATGGGGCGCATCTACAACTTCCTGGGCCTGACCACGGGCGTCATCATCCCCAATCTGGACGATGCGCAGCGCCGCGCGGCCTATGATGCCGACATCACCTACGGCACCAACAACGAGTTCGGCTTCGACTATCTGCGCGACAATATGAAGTATGAGCGCTCGGCGATGGTGCAGCGCCCCTTCAACTACGCGATCGTCGACGAGGTCGACTCGATCCTGATCGACGAGGCCCGCACGCCGCTCATCATTTCGGGCCCGACCGACGACAAGTCGGAACTCTATATCGGCGTCGACGCGATCGTGAAGCAGCTCACGTCCGACGATTACGAGAAGGACGAGAAGCAGAAGTCGATCATCCTGACCGAGGACGGCACCGAGCGCGCCGAGCGCCTGCTGGAGGCGGCCGGGCTGCTGCAGGGTGAGAACCTGTACGACTTCGAGAACACCCAGGTCGTTCACCACCTGAACCAGGCGCTGCGCGCGAACATGATGTTCAAGCGCGATACCGACTATATCGTCAAGGACGACAAGGTCATCATCATCGACGAGTTCACCGGTCGCATGATGGACGGGCGTCGCTGGTCGGAGGGGCTTCACCAGGCGGTCGAGGCGAAGGAGGGCGTCAATATCGAGCCCGAGAACCAGACCATGGCCTCGATCACCTTCCAGAACTATTTCCGCATGTACCCGAAGATCTCGGGCATGACCGGCACCGCCGCCACCGAGGCGGGCGAATTCTACGACATCTACAAGATCAACGTCGTCACCATCCCGACCAACGTGCCGATCGCGCGCGTCGACGAGGAGGACGAATTCTACAAGAACACGCAGGACAAGTTCCTGGCGATCGCCAAGAAGATCCGCGACCACGCCGCCAAGGGGCAGCCGGTGCTGGTCGGCACCGTCTCGATCGAGAAGTCGGAGCTGCTGAGCGAGTTCCTCACGCAGGAGGGCGTGCCGCACAAGGTGCTGAACGCGCGCTACCACGAGATGGAAGCGCATATCGTGGCACAGGCGGGTCGTCTGGGCGCGGTGACCATCGCCACCAACATGGCGGGTCGCGGCACCGACATTCAGCTTGGCGGCAATCTCGAATTCCGGATGCTCGACGAACATCCCGATCTGGTCGAGGGCACGCCCGAATATGATGCCGCGGCGACGCGCATCCGTGCCGAGATTCTGGAAGAGAAGCAGAAGGTGCTGGAGGCCGGTGGCCTGTTTGTGCTGGGCACCGAGCGTCACGAAAGCCGCCGCATCGACAACCAGCTGCGCGGGCGTTCGGGGCGTCAGGGCGATCCGGGCCTGTCGCGCTTCTACCTCAGCCTCGACGACGATCTGCTCCGCATCTTCGGCCCCGACACGCTGTTCGCCAAGATGATGCGCAGCAACATCGAGGATGGCGAGGCGATCGGCAGCAAGTGGCTGTCCAAGGCGATCGAGACCGCGCAGAAGAAGGTCGAGGCGCGCAACTACGACATCCGCAAGCAGGTCGTCGAATATGACGACGTGATGAACGACCAGCGCAAGGTCATCTACGAACAGCGCGCCGACATCATGGATGCCGAGACGGTGGGCGACGTCGTCGCCGACATGCGTGCCGAGACGGTCAATGCCATCGTCGGTGCGGCCTGCCCGCCCAACAGCTATCCCGAGCAGTGGGACGTGGCGGGGATGAAGCAGCAGCTCAAGGACCTGCTGAACATGGAGCCGCCGATCGACGACTGGCTGACCGAAGAGGCGATCGATCCCGAGGTCGTGCTGGAGCGGGTCACCGCCGAGGCCGATGCGGCGGTGGAGGCCAAGTCCAAGGAACTCGAGCCCGAGACCTGGATGAGCGTCGAGAAGTCGATCCTGCTCCAGAACCTCGACCATCACTGGAAGGAGCATCTGGCGACACTCGACGCGCTGCGCCAGGTCGTCCACCTGCGCGCCTATGCGCAGAAGACGCCGATCAACGAATATAAGCACGAGGCGTTTTCGCTGTTCCAGCGGATGCTCGACAATATCCGCGAGGATGTGACGCGCACCATCGCCTTCGCGCAGTTCCAGATCCAGGCGCCGCCGGAACTGCCCGAGCTGCCCGACTTCATCACCTCGCATTTCGATCCGTTCACCGGCGAGGACAACACCAACGACTGGGACGCCGCCGCGCGCGGGCTGCTCCAGCCGCAGATGCCGCCGATGCAGATCCCGATGCCCGAGGGCGCGGACCTGGGCAGCGATCCGGCGCAATGGGAAGGCCGCGTCAACCGCAACGCGCCGTGCCCGTGCGGCTCCGGGCTGAAGTACAAGCATTGCCATGGGGCGGTGACCGCCTGATCGTCACCTTCGGTGTTGCACGGAAAGGCGGTGGACTTCGGTCCGCCGCCTTTTTGCATTTCTCATCATGGCGAGCTTCACTGACCCTCTCCCCTGTCCAGGGGAGAGGGTCAGAAGGGGCGGCGTCCTGCGGGTAAGGGGCGCCAAGCCCCCGAACGAAAAAGGGCGGCCACCCGTCGGTGACCGCCCTTCGCAGGACGAAAAGCGCCTGGGCGATTACTTCGGCAGGACGACCGTCGGCCCGATCGTGCTGACGATCGCGCGCGCGTCGAAGGCGCGGAGATTGTCGCGCGGGATCGGCCCCTTGCGCATCACGACCTCGGCGGTCGCTTCGTAGCGGTCGATGGTATTGATATCCATGTTGTTGCCGAAGAACGGATCGCCCCAGAAGGGATCCCAGCTACGCCAGCCAAAGCCGCGGCCGTAATAGCGCCACGACGGGCCCCACCAGCCGCCACCCCAGCCGCCGAAGCCGGGACCGAAGGCGCTGGGCGTCGAATAGGTGCGCGACCGAAGCTGCGTGTCGCGGTCGGCCATCACGAAATAATCATAGCCATTGGCGAGCGTCAGTTCGGCAGCACGGAACAGCAGATAGCGTTCGACCGTGTCGCGCGACGTCACGGTGTTTCCGGCGAAGCTGACGATGAAGCGGCCGGGCTCGACCTGCTGCTCGGAATAGCCGGTACGATAGAAGCCCGAACCCGTGGCAGGGCGATAGGTGGTTTCGGTCGCGCATCCCGCGACCATCAAGGTGCTGGCGCCGAGCATGGCGAGCGCGACCTTCCGACCGAATTGCATGGACTTTTCTTCCTTTCCTGCCGCTCGGCCGTACCGATCGGCACCGGTCCTTTAGCCTATCGCACCAAAACGGTCGATGAACGGTTTTGCTCCAGCGATGAATAGTGTTTCACGCCCCCGCAATGTGCAGGGCGAGTTGTCGCCGATGTGGTGCGCGACGATGCTCGAACAGATAGATGCCCTGCCATGTTCCGAGCATCAGTCGCCCGCCAGTCAGCGGGATGGACAGGTGAATGCCGGTCAGGATCGCGCGCAGGTGCGCGGGCATGTCGTCGGGCCCTTCGTCGTCATGGGCATAGGCGCGGGCGTCCTCCGGCGCGATCCGCGCGAAATAGTCGATGATGTCGGTCCTCACCTCCGGCGCGGCATTTTCCTGGATGATGAGCGAGGCCGAGGTGTGGCGGCAGAACAGGGTCAGCAGCCCCTCGTCCATGCCCTGTTCGCGGACCCAGGCGCAGACGGGGCGGGTGATCTCGGTGAGGCCCTGACCATGAGTGTCGAACGACAGGAGCGTGGTGGCTTGGCGCATGGGGGATCAATGCCCGAGCGCGGGGATCGGTGCCAGTGCGTCGCGACGGGACCAGATGACCGGAATGTCATGACAGTCGAATTGAACGGGTCGGGAGGACGTGCGTTGTGCCCGCTTGAGGATAAGGAGACCTGCCATGAAAGCTCTGCTCGCCGCGTTGGCCGTTGTTACCGTCGCCGCCCCGATCGCCGCTACGCCCGCGGTCGCCCAGGATCGTGACTATCGCTGGCACGGCGACCGCGACGACTGGGATGCCTCGCGCGATTATCGGCAGGGAAATTATCGCGAGCGTCGCCTGAACCGCGACGACCAGGTGTTCCGTGGCCGTGACGGCCGCACCTATTGCAAGCGCAACGACGGCACGACGGGTCTGGTCGTCGGTGCGGTCGGCGGCGGCGTGCTCGGCAACGTGATCGGCGGCGGGACGCTCGGCACGCTGCTCGGCGCGGGCGGCGGTGCGCTGCTCGGTCGTTCGATCGATCGCGGCAAGGTTCGCTGCCGCTGAGCCTAAACAGCTGAAGACAAAAGGGGATGTTTCCGGATCGAACCGGAGGCATCCCCTTTTTGCTGCCCGTCGACCATTCTCGCCCACTAGGCAAACGCCCCCCGGCTGGACCATGATGGCGACGGGAGGGACGTGAATGGCTTTCGATTTGAAATGGACGACGGCGATGGCGGCGGCGCTGCTGGCCAGTGGTTGCAACCGGGCCAATGCCGATGACGGCTGGACCGCCGATCAGGATACCGCGATCTGCACCGATGCGCAGGGCAAACGACTGCCCGACGATCGCTGTCGCCAGACGCGTGTCGGCGGCGGGGGCGGGGCTTTCTGGTATTTCCTCGGGCGCGGTCGAACCATCCCCTTCTACGGCGAGCGTGCCACGGGCGGCAGTTTCCGTCCTGCATCGGGCGGCCGCTACATGACGGCGCCAGCCGGCAGCGCGATGACGCGGGCGGCGGCGGTCAGCCGCGGCGGCTTCGGCGCCTCGGCCGCCCGGTTCGGCAGCATCCACGCATGATCCGCGAAACGCTGTCGCCGCGATCCGACTGGCGCGCCAGGGTCGAAGCGCTGGGCCTGATCTGGCACGAGGGCGAGCAGCGCCCCTATTGGGACGAAAGCGCCTGCTATCGCTTCACGCGCGGCGAGGTCGACCGGATCGAGGCGGCGACGGGGGAACTCTACCGTCTGTTTCTGGCGGCGGGGGAAGCGGTGGTCAGCGATCCCGCGCTGTTGAACCGTTTCGCCATTCCCGCCGCTTTTCACGATCCGATCCGCGAGGCCTGGGAGGCGGAGCCGCCTTCGTTGAATTTCGGGCGGTTCGACCTGGGGTTCGACGGTGGCGACGCGCCCAGGTTATTCGAGTTCAATTGTGACACGCCGACCTCGCTTCTGGAGGCGGCGGTGGTGCAATGGGCGTGGAAGGAGGAATGTTTCCCCGCGCTGGACCAGTTCAACAGCCTGCATGAGGCGCTGGTCGCGCGCTGGCGGGAAATCGCGCCGGACCTGCCCGCGACGGTTCATGTCGCGCATGTCGCCGACCTGGCGGGCGAGGATGCGGTGACGGCGGCCTATCTGCGCGATACGGCGGAGGCGGCGGGGATCGGCACGGTGCCGATCCTGATGGAACGGATCGGCTGGGACCATGACGCGCATTGCTTCGTCGACGAGGCGGACGTGCGGATCGAGGCCCTGTTCAAGCTCTATCCGTGGGAATGGCTGGTGCGCGAGGATTTCGCGCCGCACCTGCTCGACAATCTGGAGCGCGGCGACCTGATCTGGATCGAGCCGGTGTGGAAGATGATCTGGTCGAACAAGGCGATCCTGCCCGTGTTGTGGGATCTGTTTCCGGGCCATCCCAACCTGTTGCCAGCCAGTTTCGCGGTGCCGCAGGGTGACGCGGTGGCCAAGCCGCTCCTGTCGCGCGAAGGGGCGAACGTGTCGATCCGCCGGGCGGGCAGCATCGTGGCCGAGACGGCGGGGGTGTATGGCGATGAAGGCTATATCTTCCAGTCGCTCTACCGCCTGCCGGAAGCGGCGCCGGGCTGTTTCCCGGTCCTCGGAAGCTGGGTGGTCGACGGCGCGCCTGCGGGGATGGGCATCCGCGAGGACGGGCTGATCACCTCGAACACCGCGCGGTTCGTGCCGCATGTGATCGACGGGTGATCGGTTATGCTGGCGCTGTCTGGGAGAAGACGGCGCCGGTGGCTCCCTGAGTAGGATTCGAACCTACGGCCGCTCGATTAACAGTCGAGAGCTCTACCGCTGAGCTATCAGGGAATGTACCGGCGCTGTGGAGCGGTCCTATAAAGACCCGGAAAAATGCCGCAACCCCTTTTTTGACGGTTTTGCGTAAGCGCCGCCGCCAAAGCTGTGGATAAATTCATCGGCTATGCGACGAACTGCTCCATGGTGATCCGGTCGTCGAGCGCATGTTCGGGGTCGAACATCAGCGTCAGTTCGCGTGACCGGTCCATGCAGATATCGACCTGCGCGACGTCGCGCACCTCGCGCTGATCGGCGACCGCCGAGACGGGGCGCTTGCCCGGATCGAGCACGCGGATTCCGATCCGCGCCTTGTCGGGAAGGATCGCGCCGCGCCAGCGCCGAGGGCGGAAAGGGCTGATCGGGGTGAGCGCGATCAGCGCCGAGCCGAGCGGCAGGATCGGCCCCTGTGCCGAGAAATTATAGGCGGTCGATCCCGCCGGGGTCGCCGCCAATATCCCGTCACAGGCCAGTTCGGGGAGCACGATCCGCTCATTGACCATCACCTCCAGCTTGGCGGTCTGGCGGGTTTCGCGAAGCAGCGAAATCTCGTTGATCGCAGGCAGTTGGTGGACGCGGCCATCGATCCCGGTCGCGGTCATCTGAAGCGGCGTCACGCGGAACGGCTTGGCGCGGGCGAGCCGATCCTCCAGTCCGTAACTGCGCCATTCGTTCATCAGAAAGCCGACCGTGCCGAGGTTCATGCCGAACACCGGCACCGGCCCGCGCCGCCGCTCGAGCATGCGGTGCAGCGTCTGTAGCATGAAGCCATCGCCGCCCAGCGCGATGACATAGTCGGCGTCGTCGAAATCGACCCAGTCGGCGCTGTTGTACAGGTCGGCGACCGCGGCCTGGGCCGGGGCGGTGGGCGAGGCGACCAGTGCCCGCCGGACGGGAACGGTCATCCGCCGGTCACGCTCATATGGCGCGACACCGCCGGCGCCGACCCCGCCTCGATACGGAAGTCGTGCCGTGCGGGCTTGGCCGCCAGCCCCGCATCGATCGCCGCGTCCAACCCGGCGACGCCGCCGTCGCGAAGCGCCGCCTTCAAATCCACCTGATCCTCATGGCCGAGACACATATACAGCTTGCCCTCGGTCGTCAGCCTCACGCGGTTGCACCCGTCGCAGAAATTGGCGGTGAGCGGGGAGATGAGGCCAAGCCGCGTGTCCGTGCCCTCCACCTGCCAGTAGCGCGCCGGGCCGCCGGTGCGATGGCCCGCGCGAACGAGCGGGAAATCGTCGACCAACCGGTCGAAGACCCTGGTCAGGGGCAGGAAGCGGTCGACACGATCCTCGTCGATCGCGCCCAGCGGCATCGTTTCGATCAACGACAGGTCCAGACCCTCGGCGACGCACCAGGCGAGCATCGATCCGATCTCGTCCTCGTTCAGGTCCTTGAGCGCGACCATGTTGATCTTGATCGCCAGTCCCGCATCACGCGCGGTCAGAATGCCGTCGATCACCTGCGCGACGTCGCCATGCCGCGTTATATAGCGGAAGCGTTCCGGATCGCGGCTGTCCAGGCTGACATTGATCCGCCGGATTCCCGCATCGACCAGCGCCGGGGCATGCTCGGCCAACCTGGTCGCGTTGGTGGTCATGGTCAGTTCGTCGAGCCCTTGGCCGACATGGCTGCCCAGTCGGCGGACCAGGTCGGCGACGTCGCGACGCACCAGCGGCTCGCCGCCCGACAGGCGGATACGCGTCACGCCGCGCGCGATGAAGCGTTCGGCGATGATCGCGATCTCGTCCAGGCTGAGCAGCTTGGCGCGGGGCAGGAAGGTCATCTGCTCCGACATGCAATAGCGGCAGCGCAGGTCGCAGCGATCGGTCACCGAGATCCGCAGATAGCGGATCGTCCGGCCGTGCTGGTCGACCAGAGATCGTCCAATCGGACGCGGATCGACCGGCGACCCGACCGTCGAGACATTGCCATGACCCATCGTCATGAAGTTAGCCCCATGGCGGGACGCAAACAAGGCGGATTGCCATTGGTCTTGTCCAAGCCGGTGGATAGGGTGCGCCCATGACGCAGGATGAATTCGGTTTTAACGCGCACCGCAGAGGAACGGCGGTGTTTGCGCTTTCGTTCCAACATCCTGCGATGCTGGACGAAGCGATCATCCGTGCGGGCTGGGCGATCTGGTCGATGGCGCCCGGCGCCGGGGATCCGCCGGCCGGCGACACGTTGGTCGGGTCCTTCCTGGCGAGCGAGGCGCGGGTCGCGCTGATCGACGGGCGTGGCAAGGGCGACGCGGGGCTGCGCGCCGCACAGGCGCTCGGCGCGGTGATCGCCGCGACGGGGGCGGCGATGCTGGTCGTGATCCCCGATACGAGCGGCGAGACGCTGGATGCCTTTCTGTCCGCGGGGGCGACTCACGTGCTCGCACCCGATGCCGGGGATGCGATGGTCCATGCCGCGCTGAAACTGGCCGAACGCCATGCCCGGCGAACGCTCGATGTCCGACGACGACGCAGCCATGCCGATGGCGAGGTGGGGGAGGTGCATCGCTGGGTCGCCGAGGCGATCGAGCGGGGCGATCCGTGCGTCGCGATCATCATCTCGCTCTCCCGGCTCGACCTGATCAACGCCGCGCATGGCCGCCCGGCGGGCAACATGCTGCTGCGCGGGGTCGAGGCGCGTATGCTCGCCGCCGCCGAGGAGGCCTTTGGCGAAAGCGCGATCGTCGCGCGGTCGGGCGGCGCCGAGTTCGTCCTGGCGGGCGTGATCGAGCCCGAGCGCGCGCGTGCGGTGGCCGAAATGCTCGAAATCCTGCTCGCCACGCCGTTTCAGGCTGGCGCGGTGCCGATCCGGCTGGGCGTCCGGCTGGGCATGGCGACCTATCGTCCGGGCGAGGATCCCGGCAGCTTGCTTGCACGCGCGGGCGAGGCGCTGGCCAAGGCGCGGGCGAGCGACGGTTCGATGCTGCGCTTCGCCCATCCGGGCGATGTCGCGCCGCTCGACGTGCTGGCCGCCGATCTCCACCACGCCATCGAGCGGGGCGAGATCGACATCGTGTTCCAGCCCCAGGTGACGATCGCCACCGGCCTGATCTCGGGCGTCGAGGCGCTGGCGCGCTGGCGGCATCCGACGCTGGGACCGCTGGGGGCCGATCCGCTGTTCGCGGCGGCGGAGCGCGCGGACCTCGGCCTGGCACTGTCGGACCATATCCAGCAGATGGCGCTGCACAAGGCGGCGAACTGGCCGGAGGTGCTGTCGCATCTCCGCCTGTCGATCAACATCACGGCCGCCGATGTCGGCCGGTCGGGATTTTCGCGGCTGTTCCTCGACCGCGTGGCGGAAAGCGGCTTTCCGGTCGAGCGGCTGACCGTCGAGATCACCGAGACGGGGCTCATCGCCGAACTCGACCGTGCCGCCGCCGTGCTGGAGGCACTGCGCGAGGCCGGGGTGCGGATCGCGATCGACGATTTCGGGACGGGCTATTCCAGCCTCGCCTATCTCACCAGCCTGCCGATCGATGCGATCAAGCTCGACCGTTCGCTGGTCGCCGAGGTCGACGGCACGACGCGCGGCCGGGTGGTCGTGCGCGGCGTCATCCGGATCGCGTCGCGGCTTGGCATGGCGATCATCGCCGAGGGCGTCGAGACGCATGACCAGGCGCAATTGCTTGGCCGTCTGGGCTGTCAGACCTATCAAGGCTTTCTGCGCGCGGCACCGCTCGACGAGGCGGCGTTGCGCGCGATGGTCGAGGAGGAGGTGGCATGTTCGGTATCCCGTTGACGATGGCTTTGGCCGTGGCACAGGCTTCGGCGCCTGCCGCGGATCCGGCGGCGGCGGGCATCCGTGCCGCGATGCTGGCGAGCGCGTCGGGATGGAATGCGGGCGATCTGAACCGTTTCATGGCGATCTATGCGCCGGATGCGGTCTTCGTCGGCAAGCGCGGGTTGATCCGGGGCAAACTCGCCATCGCCGAGAATTATCGGCGCAGCTTCACCGGATCGGGGAATAGCCGGGGCACGCTGCGGTTCGATTTCCTCGAGATCAAGCCGATCGGCGACCGTCGGATCCTGTTCGCCCGCTGGATTTTGTCGGGCGGCGCGGACGAGGAGAGCGGCATGACGACGCTGGTCTTCGAACGTCGCACCGACGGTTGGAAAATCGTCACCGACCACAGCAGCTAAGCTGCTTGTTCCTCCCCAAGCTCAACTTGGGGAGGGGGACCGTCGCGCAGCGATGGTGGAAGCGCGCGTCGTTGCCGCAAGCCGCTGGCCCTGATCGATAGTCCCGGGCCTTGCCCCTCCACCACCGGACTGCGTCCGGCGGTCCCCCTCCCCATCGGGGATGGGGAGGAATGGGCGGGGCGTCGAGGCGGCGATGACCACCCAATCCTCCCCAAGCTGTGCTTGGGGAGGGGGACCATCCGAAGGATGGTGGAGGGGCGGGGGCGTGTCGTTGCCGCAAGCCCTTGGACCCGATCGATAGTCCCGGACCTCGCCCCTCCACCACCGGACTGCATCCGGCGGTCCTCCTCCCCATCGGGGATGGGGAGGAATTGCGCGTTATCCCGCCGCCTTGGCCAGTCCCTTGGACAGTTGCAGCGCGCCGTGCAGCCTCGCCTTGGCGTCGGGCCAGGCGCGGTTGAGGACCAGCTTGCCGTCGGGGCGCAACTTGGCGAGATCGCCGAGCCGTTCGACATAGGCGAACAGGCCGTCGACATTGGGCGGGCGGTTGTCGTGGAAGGCGACGAGCACGCCGCGCGGGCCGACATCCATCTTGGCGATGCAAGCGGTCTTGGCGTTGAGCTTGATCTTGATGACCTGGATCAGGTTGTCGGTCGCCTCTGGCAGCGGCCCGAAGCGGTCGATCATCTCGGCGGCGAACGCCTCGATGTCCTGATGCTTTTCCAGATCGTTGAGGCGGCGATACAGGCCCATGCGCAGATCGAGATCGGGGACGTAATCGTCCGGGATCAGGATGGGCGCGTCGACGGTGATCTGGGGTGAGAAGTCGCGCTTCTTCTCGAAGGCGCCGCCCGCCTTGGCCTCCAGGATCGCCTCTTCCAGCATCGACTGGTAGAGTTCGTAGCCGACCTCCTTGATATGCCCCGACTGTTCGTCGCCGAGCAGATTGCCCGCGCCGCGAATGTCGAGGTCATGGCTGGCCAGTTGGAAGCCCGCGCCGAGCGAGTCTAGGTCGGACAGCACCTTCAGCCGCTTCTCCGCCGCCTCGGTCATCATCCGCTCGGGGGGGGTGACCATATAGGCATAGGCACGCGTCTTCGACCGGCCGACCCGCCCGCGCAACTGATAGAGCTGGGCCAGGCCGAAACGGTCGGCGCGGTTGACGATCATCGTGTTGGCCGACGGAATATCGATGCCGCTCTCGATGATGGTGGTCGACACCAGCACCTCGAACTTGCGGTCGTAGAAGGCGGACATGCGCTCCTCGACCTCGGTCGGCGACATCTGGCCGTGCGCGACGACATAGCGGACCTCGGGCACTTCCTTGCGCAGATATTCCTCGATGTCGGGCAGGTCGGCGACGCGCGCGGTGACGAGGAAGCTTTGCCCGCCGCGATAATGTTCGCGCAGCAGCGCCTCGCGCAGGACGACCGGGTCCCAGGGCATGACATAGGTGCGCACCGCGAGGCGATCGACCGGCGGCGTCTGGATCACCGACAGCTCGCGCAGGCCCGACATCGCCATTTGCAGCGTGCGCGGGATCGGCGTCGCGGTCAGCGTCAGCATATGGACGTCGGCCTTCAGCGCCTTCAGCCGCTCCTTGTGGGTCACGCCGAACCGCTGTTCCTCATCGACGATGACGAGCCCCAGCCGCTTGAACTCCACGCCCTTGGCGAGCAGCGCATGGGTGCCGACGACGATGTCGAGATCGCCCGACGCCACGCCGTCCTTGGTCCGCTTGGCCTCGGTCGCGGTGACCAGGCGGGAGAGGCGGCCGATCTTGATCGGGAAGCCTTCGAACCGGGCCACGAAGTTGTTGAAGTGCTGGCGCGCGAGCAGCGTGGTCGGGCAGACGACCGCCACCTGCATCCCCGCCATCGCCGCGACGAACGCGGCCCGCAAAGCCACCTCGGTCTTGCCGAAGCCGACGTCGCCGACGATCAGCCGGTCCATCGGCTTGCCCGCCGTCAGGTCGCCCAGCACATCGTCGATCGCGCGATCCTGATCGTCGGTTTCCTCGTAAGGAAAGCGGTCGACGAATGCCGGATAGCCCGCGTTGTCCGGCTCGGCCACCTCGCCCTGGCGCAGCGCGCGTTCGGCGGCGGTGGCGATCAGCTCACCCGCGATCTCGCGGATGCGCTCCTTCATCTTCGAGTTGCGCCGTTGCCACGCCTCGCCGCCCAGACGGTCGAGCGTCGCGCCGTCCTCGCCCGAGCCGTAGCGGGTCAGGACTTCGAGATTTTCGACCGGCACATAGAGCTTGTCGCCGCCCGCATAGGAGAGCGCGACGCAGTCGTGCGGGCTCTTGCCGACGGGGATCGAGGTCAGCCCCTCGTAGCGGCCGATGCCATGGTCGGAGTGGACGACGAGATCGCCGGGCGAGAGCGTCGCCAGCTCGGCCAGGAAGGCATCGGCCGACTTGCGCCTTTTCTGTCGCCGGACCAGCCGGTCGCCGAGCATGTCCTGCTCGGTCAGTACCGCGATGCCCGGCGCGGCGAAGCCGTGATCGAGCGGGAGCACGACCAGCGCGACACCGAAGCTCTTCGACGTGTCGGCGATGCCCAGGGCTTCCTGCCAGGTCTCGGCTGCCTTGGCGCCCTTCAGCCCGTGATCCTTGAGCAGACTGCCGAGACGCTCGCGCGCGCCGACCGAATAGCTGGCGAGGACGGGCTTGCGGCCTTCCTTGCGCAGGGCCTCGATATGGTCGACCACCGCCTCGTAGATATTGGCGTGGGCCGCGCGCTCGGGGGCGAAGTCGCGCGCGCCGTCCACCTCGAAATCGAGGACCGTCTGGCTTTCCGGCTCGTGGAAGGGCGTGACGAGATGCGCGGTCGCGGCGTCCAGCGCTTCGTCCCATTCTTTCGGCGCGAGATACAGCGATTTGGCGGGCAGTGGGCGGAAGCTGCCCGGCTGGGCCGCCTCGGCGCGCTTGCGGTTTTCATAATAGTCGGCGACCGCCTCGAACCGCGAAGTCACCGCCGCCGTCACGCCATTGTCGCGCACCACCACCGCATCGCCGAGATGGTCGAACAGCGTCGACAGCTTGTCCTCGAACAGGGGCAGCCAATGCTCCATCCCCGCCATGCGCCGCCCCTCCGACACCGCCTGATACAGCGGGTCACCGGTCGCGGTCGCGCCGAAGGTCTCGCGGTAGCGGGTGCGGAAGCGCTTGATCGACTCCTCGTCGAGCAGGGCCTCGGAGGCGGGGAGCAGCGTGAAGCCTTCGATCCGCCCGGTCGTCCGCTGGTCGGCGGGGTCGAAGGTGCGGACGCTCTCGATCTCGTCGCCGAAGAAGTCGAGGCGCAGCGCCTGTTCCTCGCCGCTGGGGAACAGGTCGACCAGGCCGCCGCGCACCGCGAACTCGCCCTGATCGTGCACCGTCTCGGTGCGGACATAGCCGTTCGCCTGGAGCAGCGCCGACAGCTTCTCCAGCCCGATCCGCTCACCGGGCGCGAGGCGGGCGACGAGTTGCCGGATGCGGAACGGGGTCAGCACCCGCTGGGTCGCGGCATTGGCGGTGGTCAGGACCAGTTGGGGCGTCTTCGGCTTGGCCTGAAGCCGGTGGAGCCCCGCGATGCGCTCCGCCATGACGCGCAGGGTCGGCGAGGCGCGGTCATAGGGCAGGCAATCCCAGGCGGGGATCTGCACCACCTCCAGCTCGGGCGCGAAATAGGTCGCGGTCGAGGCGAGTTCGCGCATCTGCGCTTCGTCGGCGCAGATGAAGACCGCGCGAAGGCTCGCCGCCCGCGCCAGATCGGCGAGCAGCACGGGCAGGAACCCCGCCGGAACGCCCGACAGGGTCAGCGGGCTCTGGGCGGACAGGATCGTCTTGATATCGGGCATGAGGTTCCGAAGCTGGGGTCGTCGGGCAGGTGAACGGCCGAACGGGAATAAGTTACCGGGCGATCGGCACGAAATTCAGCGCGCGCATCCGCTGCATCACCGGGCCGTCCCATTGCGGAGGACATGCCTGCGTACCGATCGCCCAGGCCATGATATCGACATCCTGTTCCTCCAGCAGCGCCTCGAACCAGTCGAGTTCCTCCGCCGACAGGGTCTCGTGGTGCGCGTCGAAAAAGCCGCCGATCATCAGATCGGCTTCCTTGGTGCCGCGATGCCATGCGCGGAAGCGGAGGCGCTTGATACGGGTTTCGTGATCCATGGGGTTCCGATCCAACGAGATTAAGGCCCCACATGCTCTGGCGGTGCGCGAGGGGAAGGCTATACAGACCCATTTAGTCATGCGTCCCGATATCCTCAATCCGCTGTTCGCCGAGGTCACGTCGCTGAAAGGCGTCGGCCCCGGCCTCGCCAAGCCGCTCGAACGCCTGCGCATCGCGCGGGTGGTCGACGTCGCCTTTCATCTGCCGACCGGGCATATCGACCGTTTCCCCCGCGACGAATTGTTGGTGGCGGACGCGGGGCGGGTGATCGCGATTTCGCTGACCGTGAAGGAGCACCGCGTCTCATCCTCCCCACGCGGGCCCACGCGGGTCCGGGCCGAGGATGCGGCGGGGAACAGCGTGGCGCTGGTCTATTTCGGCGGCAATTCGGGCTGGGTGAGGAAGCTGCTGCCGATCGGCGAGACCAGGATCGTGTCGGGCCGCCTCGACCTGTACGGCCAGGATTTGCAGATCGTGCATCCCGATCTGGGCGACAGCACCGAGGACTTTCGCGAGCGCGAGGCCATTTATCCGCTGTCGGAGGGGATCACCTCGCGACGGCTGGGCGCGCTCGCGGCGCAGGCGGTGGAGCGTTCGCCCGAACTGCCCGAATGGATCGAGCCGGGATTGAAGGCGCAGCGCGGCTGGCCCGACTGGAAGGAGGCGCTGGCCCGCATCCATGCCGATCCGGCGGACGCCAAGGCGCGCGAGCGGCTGGGCTATGACGAGGTGTTCGCCAACCAGTTGGCGATGACGCTGGTTCGCGCCGACACCCGCAAGCGGCGCGGGCGAGCGCTCCACGGCGACGGGCGGCTGCGGGACATGCTCAAGCTGCCCTATACGCTGACCGGTGCGCAGAGCCGGACGGTGCGCGAGATCGAGGGCGATCTGGCGCAGGACGCGCCGATGCTGCGGCTGCTGCAAGGCGATGTCGGCGCTGGCAAGACGCTGGTCGCGGCGATGGCTATGCTGATCGCGGTCGAGGCGGGGGCACAAGCGGCGATGCTCGCCCCGACCGAAATCCTCGCGCGCCAGCATTATGAGACGTTGCGTAAGGTCCTGGCCGGGCTGCCGGTCGAAATCGCGGTGCTGATCGGCCGCGACAAGGGCAAGGCGCGGGAAGCCACGCTGATGGCGCTGGCGGCGGGGGAGATCGACATTCTCGTCGGCACCCATGCGATCTTTCAGGAAACCGTGACGTACCGCGACCTCGCTCTGGTCGTGGTGGACGAGCAGCACCGTTTCGGCGTGGCGCAGCGGATGATGCTGTCGGCCAAGGGCAAGGCGCCGCCGCACCTGCTGGCGATGACCGCGACGCCGATCCCGCGCACCCTGACGCTCGCCAATTACGGCGAGATGGATGTCAGCCGGTTGGACGAAATGCCCCCCGGCCGCCAGCCGATCGAGACTCGGGTGGTGTCCGACGACCGGCTGGACGAGGTGGTCAATGCGCTCGGTCGTCACTTGTCGGACGGCGGGCAGGCTTACTGGGTCTGTCCGCTGGTCGAGGAGAGCGAGAAATCGGACCTCGCCGCCGCCGAAATGCGTGCCGAGTCCCTGCGCGCCCGGTTCGGTGAGCGGGTCGGGCTGGTCCATGGCAAGATGAAGCCCGCCGAAAAGGACGCCGTGATGGAGGCGTTCGCGGGCGGGCGGCTGGGCGTGCTGGTCGCGACGACGGTGATCGAGGTGGGGGTGGACGTGCCCAACGCCACGCTGATCGTGATCGAACATGCCGACCGTTTCGGCCTGGCGCAGTTGCACCAGTTGCGCGGGCGCGTCGGGCGGGGCGGGGGGCTGTCGCGTTGCCTGCTGTTGCGCGGAAGCCATTTGTCGGAAACGTCGCGCGCGCGGCTGGCGCTGATGCGCGAGACCAATGACGGCTTCCGCATCGCCGAGGAGGATCTGCGGCTGCGCGGGGCGGGCGAGTTGCTCGGCACGCGGCAGTCGGGTGAGATGGCGTTCCGGCTCGCGACGCCGGAAAACATGGGCGACCTGATGCAATGCGCGCAGGACGATGCGCGATTGCTGATCGACCGCGACGGCGGGCTGGAAGCGCCCCGGGGACAGGCGGCGCGGACGGCGCTTTACCTGTTCGAGCGGGATGCGGGGGTCGCGCTGTTGCGTTCCGGCTGAACGAAGCGGCGGTCCTGGCGTTAGGCGCGGTTATGGCCGCTCTCTTCCCGCTCATCCTCGTCCTTTTCGCCGGTATCGGCCTCGCGATCCAGCCACCGACCAACGCCGCGCTTGCCAAGGCCTCGGGGTCGGTGGTGCTGGCGGCGCTGACGTCGTTCATGATCGGCACCGCGACGCTGGCGGTGGTCTGGGCGGCGATCGACCGAACCAGTCCGGCGGCGTTGAAGGGCGCTCCCGCCTGGGCGTGGCTCGGCGGGTTTTACGGGGCCGGTTTCGTGGCGGTGCTGGCCTATGTCGCGCCACGTCTGGGCATTTCGGTCGCATTGACCGCGGCCATCGCCAGCCAGCTGGTGGCCGCGCTGATCGTCGACCATTTCGGACTGTTCGGGGTTCGCGTGGAGCCGGTGACGATCGGGAAGGTTGTCGGGGTGGCGTTGGTGATCGCGGGGGCGGTGGTGGTGAAGCGGGGATAGGCCGAGGCGTGGCCTATCGTTGATCTGTTCCCCGGCCTTCGCCGGGGAACAGATCCTATGAAAAGGAAGTGGCTCAACCTCAGTTCCGCCTAGGCCCTTCGGCTGGCTGGCAAGCCAACCGCTCAGGATAAACTTCGACGCACAGCGCCGAAGTCGATCACCCCGCCGTCAGCAACCCGTGGTTCTTCTTGCCCGACGAGAGCTTTACCGGCTCACCACCGATGGCGATCATCATAGTCTCGTCCGACACCTTCTCGCCATCGACGCGCGCTCCGCCGCCCGCGATCAGGCGGCGTGCCTCGCCCTTGGACTTGGCGAAGCCCAGCCCGATCAGCGCATCGACGATGGACACCGAACCACCCTCGACCGCAAAGCTCGGCAAGGCCGCGCCCGCCGACCCTTCCTCGAACGTGCGCCGCGCGGTTTCCGCCGCCTGGTCCGCTGCCGCACGGCCCCTGCACATGGCGGTGGCCTCGTTGGCGAGGATCTTCTTGGCCTCGTTGATCTCCGCGCCTTCCAGCTTCTCCAGCCGGGCGATCTCATCGAGTGGCAGGTCGGTAAACAGGCGCAGGAAGCGGCCCACGTCGCGGTCGTCGGTGTTGCGCCAGAACTGCCAGTAATCGAAGTGCGGCAGCTGGTCCTCGTGAAGCCAGACCGCACCGGCCATGGTCTTGCCCATCTTGCCGCCATCCGCGGTGGTGATCAGCGGGGTGGTCACGCCGAACACGTCCGTACCGTCCATCCGGCGCGCGAGTTCGATGCCGTTGACGATATTCCCCCACTGGTCCGACCCGCCCATCTGCAACCGGCAACCCTGGCGCTGCGCCAGCTCGCGGAAGTCATAGGCCTGAAGGATCATATAGTTGAATTCGAGGAAGCTGAGCGACTGTTCGCGGTCGAGGCGCAGCTTCACCGAGTCGAACGACAGCATCCGGTTGACCGAGAAATGCTGGCCGACTTCGCGCAGGAACGGGATATATTCCAGCTTGTCGAGCCAGTCGGCATTGTCGACCATCACCGCGTCGGTCGGGCCGTCACCGAAGGTCAGGAAACGCTCGAAGATCCGCTTGATCGAGGCGACATTCGCCGCGATCCCGTCCTCGGCGAGCAGCTTGCGCGCCTCGTCCTTGAAGCTGGGGTCGCCGATCTTGCCGGTGCCGCCGCCCATCAGGACGATCGGCTTGTGCCCGGTCTGCTGCATCCGGCGCAGGAGCATGATCTGCACCAGGCTGCCGACATGCAGCGAGGGTGCGGTCGGGTCGAAGCCGATATAGCCCGGCACCACCTGCGACGCCGCCAGCCGGTCCAGCGCGGCGGCGTCGGTCATCTGGTGGACGTAACCCCGGTCATCGAGGGTGCGAAGCAGATCGGACGTGTAAGCCATAGGGCTGGCTCGTTACACCGCCGATCCGCGTTCGTCACCCTCTGCGGAGGTGTGGATCAGCGGCAGACGGTCCGCCCGCCGCTCCGGACATAGGTGCAGGGGCGATAGCCCGACCCACGGCCGTTATAGTTGTTATAGTCGCCCTGCGAGCGCGGATCGACATAGCCGGGGGTACGGCGTGCGCGCTCCATGGCCCATTGGGTGCGTTCCGCGCGCTGGCCACGCCAGCCGTTGCCGCGATCGTCCCGCCAGCCACGCCGCTCACCCCGCCAGTCGCGGCGGTCGTCACGGCGATAGTCGCGCCGGTCGTCCCGGCGGTCGCGATCATAGCGCGGACCACCGTCACGCCAGGATTGCGCCTGCGCGCTCGAAACGGGGATCGCGGTCGTGGTGGCGATGCCCGCCACCGACAGGCCGATCGCGGCCAGGGTCTGAAACATCTTCTTCATACGCCAACTCCCGAGGGGCACCGGCCCCGTCTTCATCCCCAACTTATGACAGGATGTGGCGTTCCCGTTCCTGAACGGCGTGTTAGGCGGCGTTCAGGAAAGCGAGTGGTTTCAGCGCTTCGGCAACTGGCTCAGCGGATCGACCGGCGAGCGTCCCCGGCGCAGTTCGAAGTGAAGCTCCGGGCGGTCGGCGAAGCCCGTCTGGCCCGACAGCGCCAGCGTCTGACCCCGCTTCACGCTCTGCCCGCGCTGAACCATCAGCTTCGACGCATGGCCATAGACGCTGGTCCAGCCATCGCCGTGCTTGACGATGACCAGACCGCCAAGCGCGGCGATGCCGTCGCCGACATAGGCGACCACGCCATCCGCCGTCGCCTTGATCGGGGTGCCGATCGGCACGGCGATCTTGATGCCGTCATTGCGCTCGCCGCTCGAGCCAGCACCGAAGCGTTTGACCAGCTTGCCCTCGACCGGCCAGGCGAAGCCCGAGCTGAGCCGGGTCGGCGCGGCGACCACGGCGGTCGGCGGCAGGACGCGGGCGGGCGTGGTGCTGGGCTTGGCTGGCGCCTGGTTGGTCGCGAGCGCAGGCTCGCCGCCGGTCAGGATGTCGTCGACGTCGAGCGTGAAGGCGGCGGCGCGCTCTGCCGCGGCGCTGCCGGTGGCGCCCGGCGTACCGGTGGTGGTGCCGGGGATCAGGATACGCTGTCCGGCGCGCAGCACGAAGGGTTCGGCCAGCGCGTTCGTCTCGATGATCCGGGACCAGGCGACGCCGTAAGCCCGCGCGATCGCGATGCCGGTCTCACCCGAGCGAACCAGATGATAGCGGCCGCCGGGAATGGTCAGGCGCTGGCCCGCGCGAATGACGAAGGGCGCATCGAGCCCGTTGGCCCGCGCGATCGCTTCCGACCCCGCGCCGGTCCGGTCCGCGACGCTGCGAAGCGTATCGCCCGGCCGCACGATATAGGTCGTCGCGGCGATCTCCCTGGCGTCCGGCGTGACCGGGCGAACCTCCCAGGAGGGGCGCGGGGCGGGGAGGGTGGCCACCGGGTCGCGGGGCAGCGCGACCGTCGGCGAGGTCCGGGGGACCGCGCGACGGATCGGCGTTCGCGGTGCGACGCGGCGCGGCGCGGGCGCTGTGCCGGTTTGAGGCGGCGGACTATCGACCGTCGGCGAAGCGGGCAGCGGCTGCACCATCGGGACCGGGGCGGCGGGCTCCGGCGCGCGCGCGGGCGGCTCGATGCCGGGGATGCACGCCGACAGGAACAGTGACACCCCGATGCTGGCCGTCACGGGTCGAAAAGTACGATTCACCCCAAGTCCCCCCAGACCGATATCAGCGATACGCCGCATCGAGCATAGCTAGCGCCGCATCATGCGTCAGGTCGAGATGCAAGGGCGTGACCGAGATGCGATCATCGGCGATGGCGTCCAGGTCGGTGTCGTCGCCCGGCTGGTGCGGCAGGCGACCGAGCGCGAGCCAGTAATAGTCGTAGCCGCGCGGATCGCTGCGTCGGTCGAGCCGGGCGCGACCATAATCGCGCAGGCCCTGGCGCGTGGCGCGGATGCCCTTCACCGCCTCGGGCGCGACCGGCGGAAAGTTGACGTTGACCAGCGTCCGGGGCGCGAAGTCCATCGCCAGTAGCGGACGGAGCACGCGCTCCGCCCAGGCTTCGGCGGTGGCGAAGGAGACATCGTCGCCCATCCCCTGCACCGCGTAGCGCTGGCTGAGCGCGATCGAGCGGATGCCCGCCAGCGCGCCCTCCATCGCGGCCGACACCGTCCCGGAATAGAACACGTCCTCGCCCAGATTGGCGCCGCGATTGACCCCCGACAGGATCAGGTCGGGCTTCCGGTCGGCCATGACTTCGCCCAGCGCCATCAGCACCGAATCGGTCGGCGTGCCGGTGACCGCGAAGCGGCGGTCGCCGAACTGGCGGAGCCGCATCGGGCGGGTCAGGGTCAGCGACCGGCTGGTCCCCGACTGGTCCTCGGCGGGCGCGACGATCCAGACATCGTCCGACAGTCGCGCCGCGATCCGCTCGAGCGCGGCAAGCCCCGGCGCGTGATAGCCATCGTCATTGGTGAGGAGAATGCGCATCAGCGCGGCTCCAGCACCGCTTGTCCGCCGAGATAGGGGCGCACCGCTTCCGGTACGACGACCGAGCCATCGGCCTGCTGATAATTCTCGATCACCGCGACCAGCGTGCGGCCGACCGCCAGCCCCGAGCCGTTCAGGGTGTGGACGAAGCGCGTGCCCTTGGCTTCGCTCGGACGATAGCGCGCCATCATCCGCCGCGCCTGGAAATCGGTGCAGGTCGAGCAGGACGAAATCTCGCGATAGCGCGCCTGTCCGGGCAGCCAGACCTCCAGGTCATAGGTGCGTGCGGCCGAGAAGCCCATGTCGCCGGTGCATAGCAACATGCGGCGATAGGGCAGGCCCAGCGCCTCCAGCACGCCTTCAGCGGCGGCGGTCATCCGCTCATGCTCGGCATCCGACTGGTCGGGGGTGGTGATCGACACCATCTCGACCTTGTCGAACTGGTGCTGGCGGATCAGGCCGCGCGTGTCGCGCCCCGCCGCGCCCGCTTCGGAACGGAAACAGGGGGTCAGCGCGGTGAAGCGCAGCGGCAGCTCCGCCTCGCTCAGGATCGCCTCGCGCACGATGTTGGTCAGCGAGACCTCGGCGGTGGGGATCAGCCAGCGGCCATCGGTGGTGCGGAACAGGTCCTCGGCGAACTTGGGCAACTGGCCGGTGCCGAACGCCACCTCGTCGCGGACCAGCAATGGCGGCTGGACCAGCTCGAACCCATGCTGTTCGGTCATCCGGTCGAGCATGAACTGGCCGAGCGCGCGCGACAGCCGTGCCATGGGGCCGCGCAGCAGCGTGAAGCGCGCGCCGGACAGCGCGACGCCGGTCTCGAAATCCATGCCCAGCGCGGGGGCGATCGCGTCATGCTCCCGCGCCGCGAAAGCCAGGGCCGTCGGCTCGCCCTTCTGGTGGACCAGCACATTGTCGTTCTCGTCCGCGCCCTCGGGCACGTCGGTCGCGGGCAGGTTGGGGATGGCGGCGAGCGCGGTGTTCAGCTCCGCCTCGACCCGGCGTTCCTGTTCTTCCAACTCGGGCAGCCTGGTCTTGAGCGCGGCGACCTCGTTCATCAGCGCTTGGGCGCGGTCGTCATCGCGCGCCGCCTTGGCCTGGCCGATCTGCTTCGACAGGTCGTTGCGGCGCGTCTGTGCGTCCTGCGCCTCGGCGACGATCGCGCGGCGGCGCTCGTCGATCGCGATCAGGCTTTCGGCCTGGGGATCGGCGCCCCGCTTGGCAAGGCGTGCGTCGAAGGCGGCGGGGTCGTCCCGGATCAGGCGAATGTCGTGCATGGGGGCGAGGCTATGGCCTCCGCTCCGCCGTCACGCAACCCGTGGCGAAGCGACGGCGTTATCCCCCCGCATAGCCAAGGAGAAACGCAATGCGAGTGCCGCATAACAGCGTCGTGCTGGTCGTAGATGGCCGCAAGAGCCTGTTTTTTCGCAACGACGGCGATGCCGATTATCCCAACCTGATCGTCGAGACGGCGAAGGAGCATCCCAACCCGGCCGATCACGACCAGAAGACCGATCGCGCGGGCCAGGCCTCCTCGACGACCGGCGGCACGATGGGCGAAGTGGATTTCCACCAGCAGGAGGAGGATCGTTTCGCGGCGGAAACCGCCGACATGCTCAAGCGCCGCGCGCTGGCCAATGACTTTGAGGCGCTGATCGTCGTCGCGCCGCCCAAGACGCTGGGCGAGTTGCGCAAGCATTATCACAAGACGGTCGAGGACCGCCTGGTGGGCGAACTGGCCAAGGATCTGACCGGGCACCCGGTGCCCGAGATCGAGGCCGCGCTGCAAAAGGCGTAACGGCGGCCGCGTGCGGCGGCCGGGTGGGTCAGGCGGGCCTGGCCTTCACCAGCCGCCGCCGGATCACCAGCGCCGCCGCCGCGCCACCGAACAGCAAGACCATGGGCGGCGCGGGAACCGGGGTCGGCGGCGGCGTGTCGCCATTGCCGGAAGACGACGCGCTGCTGGCCGACGAGGCGCTCGACGCCGACGACGCGCTGGAAGCCGAACTCGCCGACGAGCCGTTGGACGACCAGCCGTCGCTGCTCGAGCCATAACCGCTCGAGGAAGCCGAGGATGCGGACGACGCCGATGACGCCGACGACGTGCTCGACGCGCTCGAAGAACTGACATTGCCCGACGACGAACTGGTCGAGGAGACGTTGCCCGACGAGGTCGACGACCCGCCGGTCGACGACGTGGACGAGACGTTGCCCGACGAGGTCGAGGATCCACCCGTCGAGGACGTGGACGACACATTGCCGCTGGACGACGTGCTGGAGACGTTGCCCGAGGACGAGGTGCTGCTGACCCCGCCGGTCGAGGTGGACGAACCGCCCGAACCGCCCGAGCCGCCCGATGCCGACGAGGTGGATGTCGATCCGCCGCTGCTGGTCGAGGAGATCACGATGCTCCCGCTCGACCCGCCACCGCCGCCGAAGCCGAAGCCGCCGCCGAAACCACCGCCCCAGCCGCCGCCGAACCCGCCCCAGCCACCGATGACCGCGGGGACATAGCCGCCGCCGGTCGCGACCGAGGGCGGGGTGGGGGGAAGCGGCACCGGAACGGGGGGCGTCTGGGTCGTGACGGTGATGACGGTCGGCGGGGGCGTGGTGGTGGTCGTGGTCCGGCGCGTTACGATGCGGCGGACCGGTCGCGGCGGCGGCGGACGATGCACGATCCGCTTCTTGACCTTGGTCTGCTTCACGAGCGGCGGCCTTTGGGGATGGTCCACCATATGCACGGCGCCACCGCCGATCACGGCGCCGCCCGCGGCACACGCCGTCAGCTTCGCCAAGGCCATTCGCACTGACATCGTCACATCCTCAAACCGGGCAAGGGACGGGCCGGGCAAGGGGACGGGGTCGCCCTCCGGCCGCCCGCACGGCCGTCATTCTGATCGCCTGTGTCACGATAGTGACCAAGAAATCCTTAAGCTCCAACCCCATTGTTCGAAATCGCGTTCAGCTTTGGGATTCGGGGGCAGTGGACGGGCGGCGCTTCGAACGTCGTCGATCGCCCGCGATGGAGAGATTCGAGGATCGGGTGTGGAAATCGATTATAATCGGGGGCTTCCGTCCATTTTACGTTCACCTCGCAACTTTATTATAGAAAGAGTGATTACGATGAAATGCCGGTCGCTTGCGGCAGACGGTGGCACCGACTATAGGCGCTCTCGACCATCAGGGGGCGGCCCCGAGGACACGGTGCCGAACGTCGCACCGACGGGCCCTTTGGGAGAGTGGTATGGCGACGGTGTTTAATCGCGTGACGGACTCCACGGGGCCGGATGTGGCCAACGATATCGATGAAAATTATCGTCCCAGCGCGGACGAGCCTTTCATGAGCCTGAAGCAGCAGGCTTATTTCCGGCGTAAATTGCTGGACTGGAAGGAATCGATCCAGCGGGAGGCGCAGGGAACCCTGTCGCAGCTTCAGGTCGACTCGCTGCGTGAGCCCGATCTGACCGATCGCGCGTCGAGCGAGACCGACTGGTCGATCGAGCTGCGCACGCGGGATCGCCAGCGCAAGCTGATCTCCAAGATCGACGCCGCGCTGCGCCGGATCGACGAGGGCGAATATGGCTATTGCGAGGTGACCGGCGAGCCGATCAGCCTGGGTCGCCTCGAAGCCCGGCCGATCGCGACGATGACGGTCGAGGCGCAGGAGCGACACGAGCGTAACGAGAAGGTGTCGCGCGACGACTGACGTCACGCCTCCGCCGGTCGCGTCCGCTTCGTCGGGGGTTGACCGGCGGAAGCCGTCGTCCCGGCGCATCCGGCTTGCCCCATTCGGCGACATTCTGTTCAGCTCATCCTACATTAAGGAATTGGCAAGGCCATGCCGGGTAACGCATGGTCGCGCGAGCATGAACGGGCACCGACGGATTTCGATATGGACGCGATGAACCGCGAACTTGGCAACGGGTCACAATTGGCGGGAGACGACGTGGAACGCAGCGACCGTGCGGGCCAGCGCGACAGCCTGCTGCTGATGGCGCAAATGACGCTCGGCGACAGCGCCGACTCGCGTGAAGTGCGGGTGCGTAACATCTCCGAGGGCGGTCTGATGGCCGAACTGCCGATCGTGGTGGAAATCGGAACGCCGATCAGCTTCGACCTGCGCGGGATCGGGCCGGTGTCGGGTCGGGTCGCCTGGTGTACCCAGGGTCGTGTCGGTGTGGCGTTCGACCGTCCGATCGATCCGCGGCTCGTCCGCAAACCGGTCGGCGGTGGCACGACGACGCCCGATTACGCCAAGGCTCCGACCGGTCTGAAGACGAAACCCTTCAGCTATTGATCCTGAAATTATCGGCGAATGCCAAGGCGTTCGTCGGTCATCGCCCATCCCGTCTCGCTTCGAGCCCGATGGGGCAAAGGCCGCGGCGGGTCCGATGACCCGCGCGGCCAGCCAAGGCTATAGGCCTTGCAGTTCTTCCTTCAGCCTCAGCTTCTGCTTCTTGAGTTCCGCCAGAATCTGAGTATCCGGCACGGGACGCTGCGACTCGGCGCTGATTCGCCGATCGAGCGTGGCATGCTTGGTCTCCAGGGCCGTTTGATGCGCCGTATGCATTGGGCTTCAACCTCCTGTCGTTTGCTGTTGGGGTATGGAGTAAAACACCAAAACGGTGCGCTGTCCCCCCTGATTTTCGTTAGAATCGACCGACCGAGCCATTTGGCCGGATGACGCGTTCGTGCCTCTCGCGGCGCGGCGACAGGCTTGCTAGAGGGTGATCGGGCGCCGGGCTTCCGCGGCGTCGGCCCATCGAGGGGGATCAGGATGGACGTCACGCTGGCGCGCGCGCGGATCGACATGTTGCGCGTCGAACACCGCGATCTCGACGATGCCATCTCGGCGCTGTTGATGGCATCGACCCCCGATCAGTTGCAGATCGCCCGGCTGAAGAAGCGCAAGCTGCGACTGCGCGACGAACTGGCGGAGCTGGAGGACCGGCTCATTCCCGATATCATCGCCTGAGTATCGGGCCTGCGCGCCGTATCGGGACAGGCGGTGCCAACCCGCCCCTTGTCCGAGGAGCGGGCGCCATGCGAGCGAAAGAGACATGTCGTCCATCCGCTTCGATAGCCATTTCCAGACCAGATTGATCGACGGCCTCTATGCCGAGGCGATGATCCTCGCCGAAGCGGCGCGCAGCTATTTCGACGGTGTCGGGCGCGACGAGCGCGAGGGCCTGAACCCTGTGCAGCGCGTCTGTTTTTCCTGCGAGTCGCTCAAGGTGACGACCCGGCTGATGCATGTCCTGGCCTGGGTGCTGACCCAGCGCGCGGTGGACGCGGGTGAACTCGACTGGACCGAAGCGACCCACGCCGAGCGGCGCCTCGGCCGTTCGCCGGAGTCGGATCCGCATCAGATCGGCCATCTGCCATCGCGCGCCCGTCGCCTGACGTTGGCGAGCCTGAACCTTTACCGCCGGGTCGAGCGACTGGATCATATCGCCGAGGACGACCGCGTGCCGATCAGTCCGGTACGGCAGCTCCAGGACCGACTGAGCCATGCCTTTTAAAATAGTATCGCTCTTTTCCCTCGCCCCTCTCTGAGGGGAGAGGGAGGAAGGGCTTGGAACTCAAACGCCGGTGAGGCGCGCCCGGGCCGCCGCATATTCGCGCGCCAGGGTGGCGATCCGGTCTGCGGCGGGTTCGATCCGGTCGATCGCGCCGATTCCCTGGCCGGCGCCCCAGATGTCACGCCACGCCTTGGCCGCCTGGCCGCCGCCGAAGTTCATCGTCGCGACATCGCCCTCGGGCAAATGATCGGGGTCGAGCCCGGCGGCGGCGATGGAGGCGCGCAGATAATTTCCATGCACCCCGGTGAAGAGATTGGAATAGACGATATCGCCCGCACGACCGTCGACCACCGCCTGCTTATAGGCTGCCGCCGCATTGGCCTCGACCGTCGCGATGAAGGGCGAGCCGATATAGGCCAGATCCGCGCCCATCGCCTGCGCCGCCAGGATCGCGTCGCCCGTCGCGATCGCACCCGCCAGCGCCAGCGGTCCGTCGAACCAATCGCGTATCTCCTGTACCAGCGCGAAGGGCGACAGCCGTCCGGCATGGCCGCCCGCGCCGGTCGCCACCGCGATCAGTCCGTCGGCGCCCTTCTCGACCGCCTTGCGCGCGAAGCGATCGTCGATCACGTCGTGAAGCGTGATCCCGCCCCAGCCGTGGACGCCCGCATTCACATCCTCGCGCGCGCCCAGCGAGGTGATGACGATCGGCACCTTCCATTTCGAACAGGTCGCCAGATCGGCCTCGAGCCGGTCGTTGGAGCGGTGGACGATCTGGTTCACCGCGAAGGGCGCGGCGGGCCGGTCCGGATTGGCCCGGTCGTGCGCGGCCAGTTCCTGCGTGATCTGGTGCAGCCATTCGTCGAGCAGGGAGGCGGGTCGCGCGTTCAGGGCGGGAAACGACCCCACGATCCCCGCCTTGCACTGGGCGATCACCAGCGCCGGATTGGAGATGATGAACAGGGGCGATCCGATCACGGGCAGCGCCAGGCGATTCAGCACGGGGGGCAGGCTCATGGCTTGACGATAACGTAAAGGGAAAGCGTGTCTAGCCACTTCCCGGATTGCAATGTTGCATCATGACGGGCGCGACATTTGCTTTGCGCGACCGAGGGCGTAGAGCTTTGTCATTCTCAGTGGAAAGGCCCTGAACGCGATGAAGTCCGCCCTTTCGGTTCTGCTTGCTCTTACCGTATCCGCCCCCGCTCTGGCGGCGGGGCAACTGCCCCAGACGGTCGCACCCGTGCTCTACGACATCACCGTCCGCCCCGATGCGAAAGCCATGCGCTTTTCGGGTGAGGAGACCGTCGACGTCGATGTGCGCCAGGCGACCGCGACCATCGTCCTGAACGCCGCCGAGCTGACCATCACCCGCGCCACCTTCGACGGCAAGCCGGTGCCCTATGCCCTCGACAAGGATAAGCAGACGCTGACCCTGACGCTGCCGCAGGCGGCTTCGGTCGGGCGGCACAAGGTCGGTTTCGCCTGGACGGGCACGATCAACCGCTCCGCCAACGGGTTGTTCGCGATCGACTACACCAATTCGGACGGCAGCGCGGCGCGGATGCTGGCGACCCAGTTCGAGGCGCCGGACGCGCGCCGCTTCGCGCCGATGTGGGACGAACCCGCGTTCAAGGCCAAGTTCCGCCTGACCGCGACCGCGCCCAAGGGCCAGCGCGCGATCAGCAACATGCCCGCAGCCTTGATCACCGCCCAGTCCGACGGCACCCAGCTCTATCGCTTCGGCGAGACGCCGGTGATGTCGAGCTATCTGCTGTTCTTCGGCTCGGGTGATCTCGATCGCAAGACGGTCGAGGCGAACGGCGTGCAGATCGGGGTGGTCAGCCGCAAGGGCGTGGTCGACCAGGGCGATTACGCGCTGGCCTCGGCCTCGAAGCTGTTGTCCTATTACAACGACTATTTCGGGACGCCCTATCCGTTGCCCAAGATGGATATGATCGGCGGCCCGGGCTCCAGCCAGTTCTTCGGCGCGATGGAGAATTGGGGGGCGATCTTCTATTTCGAGAACGAGTTGCTCTTCAATCCGCAGGTGATGACCGAGAGCAATCGCCAGCGTATCCATACGGTCGTCGCGCATGAAATGGCGCACCAGTGGTTCGGCGATCTCGTCACGATGCGCTGGTGGGACGATCTGTGGCTGAACGAGGGCTTCGCGTCCTGGATGGAGGGGAAGGCGACCAACGACCTCAACCCGTCCTGGAAGGCCGCCGCCGCCAACATCGTCGGCGAGCGCGAATCCGCGATGGGTATCGACGCGACCGCCGCGACCCATCCGATCATCCGCAAGATCGAGACCGTCGACCAGATCGGCGAGGCGTTCGACGGCATCACCTACCTGAAGGGGCAGGCGGTGATCGGGATGATCGAATCGACCCTGGGCGCCGATCCGTTCCGCAAGGGCATCCGCGCCTATATGGCGAAGTACAAATACCAGAACACCGTGACCGACCAGCTCTGGGAGGAATTGTCCAAGGCATCGGGCACCAACATCGCCACCATCGCGCATGATTTCACGCTTCAGGGCGGTGTCCCGCTGATCACCCTGTCGGGATCGCGGTGCGAGGGCGGCAAGACGGTCGCCATGCTATCGCAGGGGCGCTTCGGCCTCGACGAGGCGTCGAAGGCGCCGCAGACGTGGCATGTGCCGATCCGCGTCGCGACGATCGGTGGTGGCGAGACCAGCAGCGTCGTCACCGGCACGGCCCCCGCGCCGGTCAGCGTCGGCGGCTGCGGCACGCTGGTGCTCAACCGGGGCAAGGGCTCCTATACGCGTGTCATGTATGACGATGCGGGGCATGCCGCGATCGTGCGCGACTATCAGAGGCTGTCGCTGGAGGACCGGCTGGGCACGCTGGGCGACGATTACGCGCTGGCGGCGGGTGGCTATCAGGGATTGAACCGGTGGTTCGACCTGATGGCGCAAGTCCGCCCCGACGCCGATCCGCTCGAATGGGAGGCGGTGACCAATCAGTTGTCGCGCCTCGATGGCCTGTATGAGGGAACGCCGCTTGAAAAGCCGCTGCGCGCCCGGATCGCCACGATCCTGTCGCCGGTGCTGGCACGTGTCGGGTTCGAGGCGAAGCCGGACGAGGGCGCGCTCGTCACCAACCTGCGCGAGACGCTGATCTCGCGGCTGGGTACGAGCGGCGACGACATGGTCGCCGCCCGTGCACGCGATTATGTCAGCGCGCTCGCCAAGGATCCCAACGCGATCCCGGCCGCGATCCGCCAGCCGATCCTGGCGACCTATGCGACCCGCGCGACGCCCGCCGAATGGGACAGGCTGCTCGAACTGGCCAAGGCGGAGCGCAATCCGGTGGTCAAGAATCGCTATGTCTCGCTGCTGGGCTTCGCCGAGGATGAGGGCTCGGCGAAGCGGGCGCTGGAACTGCTCAAGACCGACACCTTCACCCCGCCGCAGCGCGCCGCGTTGCTGCGTTCGGTCGCGGGCGCGCATCCGGACATGGCGTTCGACTGGGCGGTGGCGAACAAGCCGCTGGTCGACAGCTTCCTCGAGGAAAGCAACCGTGCGACCTTCATCGTCGGGCTCGGCGCCGGGTCGAACGATCCCGCCATGCCGGGCAAGATCGAGAGCTGGGCCGCCGCCAACCTGCCCGAAGGGTCACGCGGCGGTGCCAAGCGCTCGGTCGCGCAGATCGCGGTGCGCAAGGCCGTCGCGGATCGGCTCAAGCCCGCCGTGCAAAGCTGGCTGGCCCGGTAAGGCCCCATTCCTCCCCATCTCCGATGGGGAGGGGAACCGCCCGGCGTCAGCCGGGTGGTGGAGGGGCGGGGGGCTGAACGCGCCGCCAGTCCTGCGTCGGCGTGCGGGGCCATGCCCCACCACCACCGCTACGCGGCGGTCCCCCTCCCCAAGCAGAGCTTGGGGAGGACCTGGAAGCCCCATTCCTCCCCATCTCCGATGGGGAGGGGGACCGCCCGGTGCCAGCCGGGTGGTGGAGGGGCCGGGGGGCTGGACGCGGCGCCTGTCCTGCATCCGCCACCCACGCGAACCGCTTGCCATCATCGGCAAAACACGAAACGATGACCGCTCCGTTATCCAGTCGTGAGCTTTACGTGATCCGCAACAGCCTGATCCTTCTCCTCGCCGCCACCGCCCTGACCGCGCCGCTTGCCGCGCAGGAGGAGGGGGAGAAAAAGGCCGCTCATCACGAAGCCGCCAAGGCCGAGGCGGAGGCCGCCTGGGCGCGGGCGCCGCTCGACGAGACGGAGGTGCGGCACCGCGACAGCGTCACGATCGCCGGGCGCCGTTATCCCTATGTCGCCTCGGCGGGCACGCTGACCGTCCGGGATATCGAGGGCAAGCCGACCGCCTCGATGTTCTATACGGCCTATACGCTGGAGGGGGTGAAGCCCGGGACGAAGCGGCCGGTGACCTTCCTCTATAATGGCGGGCCCGGATCACCGTCCTTCTGGCTGCGCATGGGGTCGTTCGCGCCGATCCGGATCCGCACCACCAGCCCCGAATTCGTCCGGCCCGCTCCCTATGACGTCGGCCCCAACCCCGATTCGCTGCTCGACAAGACCGACCTCGTCTTCCTCGATGCGATCGGCAGCGGCTATTCGCGGCCGCTGGGCGACATGAAGCCCGCGCAATTCTATGGCGTCGACGAGGATGTCGACGTCTTCGCGGGCGCGATCCAGCGCTACGTCACCAAATATGGCCGCTGGATGAGCCCCAAATTCCTGCTCGGCGAAAGCTATGGCACGCTGCGCTCGGGCGCGCTGGCCTATCAGTTGCAGGAGAAGGGGATGGCGCTGAACGGCGTGGTGCTGCTCAGCTCGATCATGAATTACGGCTATCGCCAGCCGGGGCTCGATCAGGTCTATCTCAACTATCTGCCCAGCTATGCGGCGACCGCCTGGTATCACAATCGCCTGCCCGACCGCCCCGCCGATGTCGCGACGGTGGTGGCGCAGGCACGGGCCTTCGCGGTCGGCCCCTATATGTCGGCGCTGGCCAAGGGGCAGAGCATCTCGCCGCAGGAGCGCGACCAGATCGCCGAGCAGATGAGCCGCCTGATCGGCCTTTCGCCCGAGTTCATCAAGCGCGCGAACCTGCGCATCGACCTGCCGCGCTTCCAGAAGGAATTGCTGCGCGGGTCGGCGCGAACCGTGGGCCGCTTTGATTCGCGCTATCTCGGCATCGATACCGACGCAGCCGGAGAGCAGCCGGAGACGGATGCCTCGTCAGATGCGATTTCGGGGGCCTATATCGCGTCCTTCCAGGATTATCTCCGGTCGACGCTCGGCTACAAGACCGAGCTGCCCTATCGGCTGTCGGCACGCGACGCCGCGGGCTGGACCTGGAACTGGAAGCACAATTCGCCCGACGGGTCGCAGAACAATCCTAACACCGCGATCGATCTGGCCGCCGCGATGCGCGCGAACCCGTATCTCAAGGTGTTGTCGATGAACGGCTATTACGACATGGCCACGCCGTTCTTCGGGACTGAGAACGATCTGGGCCATATGATGCTGGAGCCCGCGCAACAGGCGAACCTGCAATTCGCCTATTATCCCGCCGGGCACATGACCTATCTCAACCCCGATGCGCTGCACAGCATGAAGGTCGATCTTTCGCGCTGGTATGACGAGGCGGTCAGTGACGCGAAGTCGCCGACCCCGCCAGTGCCGCCATCGGGCAAGTCGGCGGGCCGTCCGGGGAATTGAGGAGACGCCAGGTCGGTGCGGCGCGTGACGGCGCTGCGCCGATTTGCTGTCGATCGTGAGGAGAAGTGGTGGACGCACTTGGGCTCGAACCAAGGACCCGCTGATTAAGAGTCAGCTGCTCTACCAACTGAGCTATGCGTCCATCGCCGATTTGCGGCTGAGGCGGGGAGGGTGTCCCCGGCTGGTCGGGCGCTGTTAGCGGAGCGAATCCGACCTGCCAAGGGGGTATTTGGAATTTTTGCCGTTACCTGGATTGCGCCTCAATAGCCGACGGTGAAACGCTGACGAACGTGGCGCGGCTGTTCGGCTTCGTCGGCGAGGGCTATCGCATAGTCCATTCGACAGCAATTGGTCGGTGCCCAGACGGAACCGCGTCGATCATCGCGATCCTCATGGTCTGCCGACTGGCCTAGCCCCTCCACCACGACCTTCGGTCGCGGTCCCCCTCCCCAAGCAAGCTTGGGGAGGAACGGTCCGTCCAAATCCTCACCAAGCCAGTTCGGGGAGGGGGACCGCTGGGCGTCAGCCCGGTGGCGGTGCGGCAATTCCGCCGGCCGCCGTCAGGCGATATGAACCGCCTTGGTGATCATGTGGTTGGCGATGCCCTCGGGGCCGTCCTCCGAGCCATAGCCGCTCTCCTTGACCCCGCCGAACGGCGCATCGCCCCAGCTTAGCCGGACGGTGTTGATCGCGATCATTCCGGCCTCGATCTCGTCGCCCAACTGGTTCTGGCGGCGGCCATTTTCGGTGAAGCAATAGGCGCCCAGGCCGAAGGGCAGGCGGTTCGCCTCGGCAATGGCGTCCTCGGTCGTGGCGAAGGGACGGATCAGCGCGATCGGACCGAACGGCTCCTCATTCATCGCCTTGGCGTCGAGCGATACGTCGGCCAGCACGGTCGGCGAGAAGAAGAAGCCCCCTTTACCGTCATGGCCGCCGCCCTTGGCCTCGCCACCGGTCAGCTTGCGTGCGCCGTTGCGCACCGCGTCCTCGATCATCGCGCCGATCGCTTCCGGGCGGCGGGGATTGGCCATCGGGCCCATCTGCGTGTCCGAGGACAGCCCGTCGCCAATCTTCAGTGCGGCGGCACGCTCGGCGAAGCCCCTGGCGAAGCGCTCGTAAATCCCCTCCTGCACATGGAAGCGGGTGGGCGCGACGCAGACCTGGCCGGCATTGCGGAACTTGTGGGTGACGAGCGTATCCAGCGTCTTGTCGAGATCGCAATCGTCGAACACAAGAACCGGCCCGTGGCCGCCAAGCTCCATGGTCGACTTCATCACCGTATCGGCGGCAAGCTTGAGCAGGTGCTTGCCGACCGGCACCGAGCCGGTGAAGCTGAGCTTGCGCGTGACGGGCGACGCGAGCAGGTGGCGCGACACCGCATCGGGCACGCCGAAGACCAGCTGCGCGACGTCGCCGGGCAGGCCCGCATCCTGGAAGCAGCGCATGATCGCGATCGCGCTGGCGGGGGTTTCCTCGCTGGGCTTGAGGATGACCGAGCAACCGGCCGCGATGGCGGGCGAGATCTTGCGCACCGGGTTCATGACGGGGAAGTTCCACGCGCAGAAGGCGGCCACCGGGCCCACCGGCTGCTGAAGCACCAGCGAGCGGGTGCCGGTCGGGCGCGGCAGCACGCGGCCATAGATGCGGACCGCCTCACCCGCATGGAAATCGAGCAGCGCGGCGGTCGCGGCGACCTCGCCACGCGCCTCGACGATCGGCTTGCCCTCTTCCAGCGTGGCGAGGCGGGCGAGATCCTCGGCGCGTTCGCGGACCAGCGCGGCGGTACGATGGAGGACGGCGGCACGCTCCTGCGGCGCGGTCTTGCGCCATTGCTCGAACCCGCGCGCGGCGGCGTCCAGCGCACGGTCCATGTCGGCCCGGGTAGCGAGCGGCAGGTCGCCGAGCGGCTGGCCGGTGGCTGGATTCAGGACGGCCTGGGTGTCGCGCCCCTCGGGCCCCAGCCATTCGCCAGCGATATAGAGGCCGGACTTCACGTCGAATTGCGGGGCGGTCATGCGCATCCTTTCGGGAACTGGAACCAATGTTTCGGTGCGGGAGATCGGATCTGTCCGCCACCGATGCAAGGGCGCGAGCGGCCGCCACGGCGTCGAGCCGGGCTTGTGTCGGGATCGAGGGAGCAAAAGCAGGGCTTTGCGCGTCCCAAGCTTTCCGGCATTTCCTATCGGGGGGATCGAGATAGGTTGTGCGCCGAAACGAAAGGGACGGGTCCACATGCGAGCACAATTTCCGGCCACCATGGCCGCATTGATGATTGGGGCGATCGGCCTGTCCGGCTGTTCGGGCGGGAGCGGCAGCGGCAAGGGCTCGGTGGAGCTGTTGAACGTCAGCTACGATCCGACGCGCGAGCTGTACAAGGACGTCAATGCCGCCTTCGCCAAGCAGTATAAGGCGAAGACCGGCCAGACCGTCTCCTTCCGCATGAGCCATGGCGGGTCGGGCAAGCAGTCGCGGTCGGTGATCGACGGGCTGTCGGCGGATGTGGTGACGCTCGCGCTCGCCTATGACATAGATGCGATCGCCGAGCGGGCCAAGCTGCTGCCCGCCAACTGGCAGGGCCGATTGCCCGACAACAGCGCGCCCTATACCTCGACCATCGTCTTCCTGGTCCGGAAGGGGAACCCGAAGGGCATTCGCGACTGGGCCGACCTCGTGAAACCGGGCGTGCAGGTGATCACGCCGAGCCCGAAGACCAGCGGCGGCGCGCGGTGGAATTTCCTGGCCGCCTGGGCCTACGGCAAGAAGGCGGGCGGATCGGACGCGGCGGCGCAGAACTATGTCGCCAACCTCTACGCCCATGTGCCGGTGCTCGACTCCGGCGCGCGCGGCGCGACCACGACCTTCGTCGAGCGTGGGCTGGGTGACGTGCTGATCGCCTGGGAGAACGAGGCCTTGTTGTCCGAGAAGGAGTTGGGCGCGGGCAAGTTCGACATCGTCGCCCCTTCCATCTCGATCCTGGCCGAGCCGCCGGTCGCGGTGGTCGATGCCAATGCCAGGGCGCATGGCACCGAGCAGGTGGCGACCGAATATCTCAAATTCCTCTACACACCCGAGGGGCAGGAGATCGCCGCGCGCAACTTCTATCGTCCGCGCGACCAGGCGGTGCTGGCGCGCCACGCCGCGACCTTCCCCAAGCTGGAGATGGTGACGATCCAGGATTTCGGTGGCTGGGCGGCGGCGCAGAAGCGGTTCTTCGCGGACGGCGGGGTGTTCGACGCCATCTACGCCGGTGGCAAGCGGCGCTGATCGCGGTGTTTCGACAGAAGCGCCGCTCGGCGCTGCCGGGCTTCGGCCTGACCATGGGCATGACGCTGTTCTGGCTGGGGCTGGTCGTGCTGGTGCCGCTCTCCGCGCTCGTCATCCGCGCGGCGGGGATGGGGTGGACGGGCTTTGCCGAGGTCGGGCTGTCGCCGCGCGCGCTCGCCGCCTATCGCCTCAGCTTCGGCGCGGCGCTGGCGGCGGCGGCGATCAATGCGGTGTTCGGGCTGCTGATCGCATGGATCCTGGTCCGCTACGAATTTCCGGGCAAGAAGCTGATCGACGCGGCGGTCGACCTTCCCTTCGCGCTGCCGACGGCGGTGGCGGGGATCGCGCTCGTCTCGCTCTATTCGGACAATGGCTGGGTCGGGTCGCTTCTGGCGCCCCTCGGCATCAAGGTCGCCTATACGCCGCTGGGCGTGACGATCGCGCTCGTCTTCATCGGGTTGCCGTTCATCGTCCGCTCGGTGCAACCGGTGCTCGCCGACCTGGGCAGGGACGTCGAGGAGGCGGCGGCCACGCTCGGCGCGACCCGTGCGCAGACCTTCGGCCGGGTCATCCTGCCCGCCATCTCGCCCGCACTGCTGACCGGCTTCGCGCTGGCCTTTGCGCGCGGGGTCGGGGAATATGGCTCGATCATCTTCATCGCGGGCAATATGCCCTTCAAGTCGGAGATCGCGCCCCTGCTCATCATCACCCAGCTCGAGCAGTTCGACTATGACGGAGCGACCGCCATCGCCTGCGTGATGCTGGTTCTGTCCTTCGCGATGCTGTTGTTCGTCAATCTGCTCCAGGCGTGGCGCGCCAAGCGGGGCGCGCGATGACGCCGTCGCAGCCCACCACGATCGAAAGCCCCTGGGCACGCCGGGCGCTGATCGGTGTCGGTATCCTGTTCCTCGCGCTGTTCCTGTTCCTGCCGCTCGTCATGGTCTTCGCGGGCGGGATCGCCAAGGGATGGCAGGCCTTTGTCGAGGCACTGGTCGATCCCGATGCGCTGGCGGCGATCCGGCTGACCCTGCTGGTCGCGGCGATCGCGGTGCCGGTCAACGCGGTGTTCGGCGTCGCCGCCTCCTGGGCGATCGCGAAGTTCGACTTCCGCGGAAAGAGCTTCCTCATCTCCCTGATCGATCTGCCTTTTTCGGTTTCGCCCGTCGTCTCAGGCCTGATCTTCGTGCTGCTGTTCGGGGCGCAGGGGTGGCTGGGACCGTGGCTGACCGAGCATGGCGTTCGGATCATCTTCGCGGTGCCCGGCATCGTGCTGGCGACGGTGTTCGTGACCTTTCCCTTCGTCGCGCGCGAATTGATCCCGCTGATGGCCGAACAGGGCCGCGACGACGAGGAAGCCGCGCGGTCGCTGGGGGCGAGCGGGTGGCAGACCTTCTGGCATGTCACGCTCCCCAATATCCGCTGGGGCCTGCTCTACGGCGTGCTGCTGTGCAATGCCCGCGCGATGGGCGAATTCGGTGCGGTGTCGGTCGTCTCGGGGCATATTCGGGGACTGACCAACACGATGCCGCTTCATGTCGAGATCCTCTATAATGAATATGACTTTGTCGGCGCATTCGCGGTGGCGTCGCTGCTCGCCTCGCTCGCGCTCGTGACCTTGGGAGTGAAGACCGTGCTGGAATGGCGTTTCGGCATCCACCGGGCGGGAGCCGCGCATTGAGCATCGTCGTCGAAAATATCTCCCGCCGCTTCGGTGGCTTCACCGCGCTGGACCGCGTCTCGCTGGAAACCCGGCCGGGCGAATTCCTCGCGCTGCTGGGGCCATCGGGATCGGGCAAGACGACGCTGTTGCGCACGATCGCGGGGCTCGACTTCGCGGATGAGGGGCATGTCCTGTTCGACGGGCAGGATATGACCGGCACGCCTGCCGCCGAACGCCGGATCGGCTTCGTGTTCCAGAATTACGCGCTGTTCCGCCATATGACCGTCGCGCAGAATATCGCCTTCGGCCTCAGCGTCCGCAAGCGCCGCGACCGGCCCGCCAAGGCTGCGATCGCGGCCAAGGTCGCGGAACTGCTCGCGCTGATCCAGCTTCCCGAGCTTGGCGAACGTTACCCCGCGCAACTGTCGGGTGGGCAGCGTCAGCGCGTCGCGCTGGCGCGGGCGCTGGCGATCCAGCCCCGGCTGCTGCTGCTCGATGAGCCCTTCGGCGCGCTGGATGCACAGGTGCGCAAGGATTTGCGTGGCTGGCTCCGGCGGATCCACGACGAGACCGGGCTGACGTCCATCTTCGTGACGCACGATCAGGAAGAGGCGCTCGAAATCGCGGACCGGGTCGTGGTCATGCGCGGCGGGGTGATCGAGCAGGTCGGCACGCCACACGAGGTCCAGAGTGCGCCCGCCACCGCCTTCGTCTCGTCCTTCATCGGCGAGACGAACCGCCTGCCCGTCACGCGCAACGGTGGCGAGGCGGTTGTCGGCGAGCGGCTCGCGGTGCTTTCCGACGATGCGCGGGGGCAGGGGGCGGGCGAAGTGCATGTTCGCCCGCATGACGTCGAACTCGCCGAGCCGGGCGATCCGAGCGCGCTGGCGATCACCGTCCTTACCGCGCGCCCGATCGGGCGATCGTGCCGCATCACCGCGCAGATCGACGGGCTCGCGGACCCGCTGACCTTCGATTTTCCCGTCGCGATCCAGGTCGTGCCGGGGCAGGGACTGTCTGTCCGCCCGGTTCGCTACCGGATTTTCTGACCGGCTTTTGTGTCTAGCACGTCCTGACAAAACATCGCTTTGCGCGTTTCGCCGTTTGCCAGCGGCAGGACGCCGGGGCATGACGCGGCGGTAATCGGGAGATCGGCGTGAAGGTCGGACGGGAATGCTGGCGGATCGAACAGGCCGACCGGATGGCGGTGATTATCGACGCGGAGAAATATTTCCGCATGGCCAGGCGCGCGATGCTCAATGCGCGGCGGCAGATCCTGCTGATCGGCTGGGACTTCGACGCGCGCATCGTCCTCGACCATGACGAGGCGCCGGGCGAGACGGTGGGCGACTTCATCTACTCGCTGGTGGAGCGTCAGCCGGAACTGGAGATCTATCTTCTCCGCTGGGACACCGGCGCGATCAAGTCGCTGTTTCGCGGACGAACGCTATTCACCGTGCTGAAGTGGATGACGCACAAGCGCATCCACACCAAGCTCGATGGCCATCATCCGATCGCCGCCTCGCATCACCAGAAGATCGTCATCATCGACGACCAGTTCGCCTTTTGCGGCGGCATCGACATGACCAGCGAGCGCTGGGATACGCGCGAGCATCGCGACAATGATCCGGGGCGCACGCGTCCCGGCGGGCAACCCTATAAACCCTGGCACGACGCGATCAGCGCCCTCGAAGGGCCTGTCACCCATGCGCTGGGCGAACTGTTCCGCGAGCGCTGGCACCTCGCGGGCGGCAAGCACATGGGCCCGGCGATACCGGGTGCCTCCTGCTGGCCCGAGGGGCTGGAGCCCGATTTCGTCGACCAACCCGTCGCGATCGCACGGACCATGCCGGAGATGGACGACCAGCCGGCGGTGCATGAGAACGAGGCGCTGTTCCTCGCCCAGATCGCGTGCGCCGATCGCTATGTTTATATCGAGAGCCAATATTTCGCGTCTCGCCGGGTCGCGGAGGCGATGGCGAAGCGGCTGGAGGAGCCGGATGGGCCTGAATTCGTCATCATCAACCCGCTGACCGCGCAAGGCTGGCTTGAGCCGATCGCGATGGACACGGCGCGAGCGCGGCTGATCGAGGCGCTTCGGCGGCGGGACCGGCACGGGCGGTTGCGCATGTACCACCCGTTCACGGCGGGGGGCGAGGCGATCTATTGCCATGCCAAGATCCTGATAGCCGACGACCGGGTGTTCCGGCTGGGCTCGTCCAACCTCAACAATCGTTCGATGCGGCTCGATACCGAATGCGACGTGGCGCTCGAGGTCGAGCCGGGCAGCGCGACCGGGCAGCGCATCGCCGCGATCCGTGACGATCTGTTGGCCGAGCATCTGGGCGTGTCGCCCGCCGAGGTCACCACGGCGGTGGCGGAGCATGGCTCGCTCATCCAGGCGGTCGAGCGTCTGCGTGGAACCGAGGGGCGGACGTTGCGCCCCTATGAGGTGCCCGACCTGTCCAGCGTCGAGGAATGGCTGGCCGATAACGAGGTGCTGGACCCCGAGGGCCCCGACGAGATGTTCGAGTCGCTGACGGCGCGCAAGGGCCTGTTCCGGCGGTTGCGGCGTCATTGATGGCGGAGGTCATCAACTTTCGCCTGGCGCGTAAAGGTGCGGTGCGTAAGGCGGCTGAGCAGCAGGCCTCGGAGAACCGGGCGCGCTTCGGGCGGACCAAGGCCGGGAAACAGCGCGATGCGGCCGAGCAGGAACGGCTGCGGCGTGAACTCGATGGGGCGAAGCGGGACGGTGAGTCGTAAGGGTCGGGACACTCCCACCCTTCCGGCGCTCCGCGCCTCCCTCCCTCTCCCGTCGGGAGAGGACCCCTCGCTTCTTGGATCGGAATGACACACGGGCGATCCAAGGCGAGCCCCTCCCCTGAAGGGGAGGGGGATCAACCTGATGTCATCCTGCGCTAGTGCGGCGTCGCGAACCAGATGGTGTGGGTCGCGCCCTTGCCATTCTCGCGCGCGCGGACCTTCACTTCGTCGACGGCGAACCCGGCACGCGACAGGCGGCGGCTGAAGACCGGATCGGGTGCCGCCGACCATATGGCCAGCACGCCACCCACCCGGAGCGCGGCGCGCGCCTCGTCCAGGCCGCGGTTCGAATAGAGCCCGTCATTGGCGGGCCGGGTTAGCCCGTCGGGGCCGTTGTCGACGTCGAGCAGGATCGCGTCATAGCTCCCCCGCCCGGCATAGATGGCGTTGCCGACATCGCCCATGGCGAGTGTCACGCGGGGGTCGTCCAGGCATCCGGCGGTCAGCTCGACCATCGGCCCGCGCGCCCATTCGATGATGCCGGGCACCAGCTCGGCGACCGTGATCCGCGCATCCTTGCCCAGCCGCGCCAGCACGGCGCGCAAGGTGAAACCCATGCCATAGCCGCCGATCAGCAGATGCGGCGCGGATCGTCCGCCAAGCCGATCGCAGGTCATCGTCCCGAGCGCGACCTCCGAACCGCTCATCCGCGTGCTCATCAGCTCGTTGCGGTCGAGGACGATCATGAAGTCCTTGCCGCGCCGGAACAGGCGGAGCGGCTCGCCGCCGGGCACCTCGGCGACGCCCAGCAGCTCGCGCGGGGTCACTTGCCCTGGCGTGCCTTGCGGGCGGCGTAGCGGGCGTCGCGCGCGGCCTTCAGCTCGGCGGCGGTCGGCACGACCGGCGGGCGCGCGGCGGCGGCGGCCGCCTCGGCAGCGGCGTCGGCTTCGGCCTTGGCCTGGGCGCGCGCTTCCTCGCGGGCGGCCTTTTCCGCTTCGATCGCGGCCTTGTGCGCGGCGCGGCGCTCGGCCTCGGCGGCCTCCTTGGCTTCGCGCGCGGCGGCGCGGGCGGCGACCACCGCCGGGTCCGGCGCGGCCTTGTTGCGCAACTTCTCGAGCGCTGCTGCCTTTGCGTCGCGCGAAGCCGTCGCGCGATCGGCGAAACCGGGAACCTTATATCCTGCCATAGATCGCATATCCTTTGCCGCGGGCCGTTCGACCGGCCGAGGGACGGGCCGACCAGCGGTGACCCAATGCACAACGGCCCCGCATCGCTGCAGAGCCGTTGGAGAAACTGGTGGACGCACTTGGGCTCGAACCAAGGACCCGCTGATTAAGAGTCAGCTGCTCTACCAACTGAGCTATGCGTCCGTTTGTCCCGATGGGTCAGACCGTCCGGCGGCCCGCCTCGTCATCGGGAGGCGCGCCTTTAGCACCGCGTCGGCGCTTTGCAAATGCTTTTCGACCGACCGCCGCGACTTTTTTGCCGTTACCAGCGAGTCGCCCGCCGGTTCTCGCGGTCGATCGCCATCAGGATGCCGAGGCAGAGCAGGACCGTCATCTGCGACGATCCGCCATAGCTGACCAGGGGCAGGGGGATGCCGACCACGGGGGCCAGGCCCATCACCATCATCAGGTTGACCATGACGTAGATGAAGATCGTCGTCGACAACCCGGCGGCGGTCAGCCGCGCGAAGCGCGTCGGTGCGGCCTGCGCCACGTTGAGGCCCCAGCGTATGACCAGCAGAAACGCCAGGATCAGGAAGCACCCGCCGATCAGGCCCCATTCCTCCGCCATCGTCGCGAAGACGAAATCGGTATGGCCCTCAGGAAGATAGTCGAGATGGCTCTGCGTCCCGTTGAGGAACCCCTTGCCCCATATCCCACCCGATCCGATCGCGATCTTCGACTGGCTGATATGATAGCCGGTGCCGAGCGGATCGCTTTCGGGATCGAGGAAGATCAGCACCCGGTTGCGCTGATAATCGTGGAGCACGAAATTGACCGCGAGCGGTGCGGCGACGGCCAGCGCCATCGCGCCGCCGATGAAGAGGCGAAGCGGCACGCCCGCGAGGAACATGACGGTCGCGCCGCCCGCACAGATCATCAGCGCGGTGCCCAGATCGGGCTGCTTCATGACCAGCGCGGCGGGCACGCCGATCATCGCCGCCACCGGCCAGATGCCCGAGAAGCGCCGAGTCTCGGCGGGCGGCATGAGTTCGTAGAAGCGCGCCGCGCCGAGCACGATGAACAGCTTCATCAGCTCGGATGGCTGCAGGCGGATGAAGCCGACGTCGAGCCATCGCTGGCTTCCTCCGCGCACCGCGCCGAGCAGTTCGACCAGCACCAGCGCGACCACCAGGATGAGATAACCCGGCATCGCGATCCGTCGCCACAGGTTGAGCGGCAGCCGCGACAGCACCAGCGACCCGGCCAGCAACACGAAGAATCGCACGCCCTGCGGCTTTGCCCAGGGGGTCAGCGATCCTCCGGCGGCGGAATAAAGGACGACAAGGCCGAAACAGCCGATCGCCGTGACGAGCAGGATCACGCGCCAGGGAAACTGCGCGATCGGTTCGGGGATGATGCGGGGGCCGCTCATGGATTGGGGTCCGCCACGTCGTCGCTGGGATCGGTCTCGCGTGTCGCCATCGCCTCGGCCTGGGCGTCGAGCGTGTTGGTCGCGGCTTCGACCGCGGGGGCGTCGGTCGCCGCGCCCGCATCGGTCTTGGTCGCTGCGGACGCTGGCTTGGGCGAGTGCGCGGTGCGATAGGCGGCTTCCTCGGTCCGCATCCGGGTGGCGATGTCGCCGCCCCAGGTCGGCTCGGCCTCCGCCAGCGAGGCGAGCGCGCGGTCGCGGTCGAACAGATAGGTCATGATGTCGCGCCCGATCAGCGGCGCATCGAGATTGCGCACCGTATGGCCGTTATGTTCGAGCACCACGGCGGCGGCATAGCGCGGATTGTCGGCGGGTGCGAAGCAGACGAGCAGCGCGTGATCGCGCAGCTTGAAGGGCAGTTGCCCGTTCTTGAGAACGCCCATCCGCCGCTCGGCCATGGTGATGCGGCGCACCTGGGCGGTGCCGGTCTTCGCCGCCAGGCTGACGCCGGGGACCAGCATCCGCGCCGCGCCGCCGGTGCCACCCTGGTTCACCACGCCGAACATCGCGTCGCGCACCACCGCCAGATGCTCCGATGCGACGGGCAGGGCGGGGGCGTCGAGATGGACGTGGTGCGACAACAGGCTCGGCTGCAACGCCCGCCCGGAGGCGAGGCGCGCCGCCATCACCGCCAGTTGCAGCGGATTGGCGAGCACATAGCCCTGGCCGATCGAGGCGTTCAGGCCATCGGCGACGGTCCATTTACTCTTGTATTTCTTGAGCTTCCAGGCGGGATCGGGGACGGTGCCGTAACGTTGCGTATTGAGCGGCATGTCGAATTTCTGGCCCAGCCCGACCATCCGCGCGACCGGCGCGATCCGGTCATAGCCCATGCGCCGGATCATCTCGTAGAAATAGATGTCGCAGCTCTGCTCGATCGCGCCCTTCAGGTTCAGCGCGCCGTGGCCGCCACGCTTGTGGCAGTGGAACACGCCGGTGCCGACCCGCATCGCGCCGGTGCACAGGACGCGGTCGTTCGCGCCGACCCCGGCCTCCAGCAAAGCCAGCCCGTTCATCGGCTTGACCGTCGATCCCGGCGGATAGAGCCCCTGCGTGACCTTGTTCATCAGGGGCACATGGTCGTTTTCCGACAGCATCGCCCATTCGAGATGGCTGATCCCGTCCGAAAAGCTGTTGGGGTCGTAGGCGGGCATCGACACCATCGCCAGCGTCTCGCCGGTGCGGCAGTCGAGCACGACCGCCGAACCCGAATTGGTGCCCAGGCGTCGCGCGGCATATTCCTGCAACCCCGCATCGATCGTCAGGCGGATGTTGTGACCGGGGGTGTCGGGGCGGGTGGCGAGCTCGGCGACGACCTTGCCGCGCGCGGTCACCTCGACGCGCTTGGCGCCGGGCTTGCCGCGCAGATAGGGCTCCAGCATCTTTTCCAGCCCGTCCTTGCCCAGCTTGAAGCCGGGGGTGACGAGCAACTGGTCGTGGGTCGCCTTGAACTGTTCGGCGGTGGGCGTGCCGACATAGCCGGTCAGATGCGCGACGGCGGCCCCGGCGGGATAGAAGCGGGCAAAGCCACGCGTCGGCTGCACGCCCGGCAATTCGGGCAGGCGCACGCTGACCGCCGCGAACCGCTCCCAGTCGAGCCGTTCGGCGACCTGGACCGGCTGGAACCCAGCGGCGTGTTCCAGGTCGAGGCGGATCCGCTCCATCGCCTCGTCGTCGAGCTTCAGGATCCGGCGGAGCAGGGCCAGCACCCGATCCTTGTCCTCCAGCCGGTCGGGGATGATGTCGACGCGAAAGTCGGTACGGTTGTTGGCGATGGGCAGGCCGTGCCGGTCGATGAGCCAGCCGCGACGCGGCGGGATCATCGTCGTGTTGACGCGGTTGCTCTCGGACAGAAGATTGTATTTCTCGTTCTGCGCGATCGACAGCCATGCCATCCGCCCGGCCAGCATCAGCCCGACCGCACCCTGCGCCGCGCCGAGCACGAAGGCGCGCCGCGAAAAGCTGTAGGCCTGCGCGGCTTCGGTCATGATCCGCCCCGGGCGATCCATGTCAGACCCCTACCTCATTCCGGCCGCGTTTGCGATCGATCCACGCGACGAGGCGGGTGGCGACGGGGAAGAGCAGGATGGTGATGCCGATCTGGATGAGCAGGGGCGCGTCGACCGTGGCGCCGACCGGCACCGCCAGGAAGCGCCCGGCAATCAGGCAGAAGGCGATCGCGCCGCTGGCGATCAGCCAGTCCTGCCAGAAATCGCGAAAGACGAGCCGCTGCTCGAACAGGTCGATGACCAGCGAGGTCAGCGACCAGAGCAGGATCGCGGAGCCCAGCGGCTGGCCCGACAACAGGTCGTCAAACAGCCCCAGGGGCGCCGCCGCCCAGAGCCGAAGCGCGAAGCGTGCGACCAGCCGCCAGGCGAGCAGCATCAACAGCCCCATCGGCGGCTGCAACGGCACGATCGCGACCACCGGTACGATGGCGACGAGCGATCCGGCCATCACGGTCAGCCAGGGCAGCGCGCGTGCGCGGGCCGGGGGCAGTCCGGGGTCGAAGGGGTTGCTGGTGTCGAGGGTCACGGCCGGGGTGTCGGCGCTGGTGACGGCATCGGCATGAAGGCGCGCTGAACGATCGCGAAGTCCAGCGTGTCCGGGTGGATGAAGGGAAGCGCCACCGACACGTCGCCGCCGTCCGACCGGATACGGGCGACCGGAATGTCGGGCGCATAGAGCCCGCCCGTGCCGGAGGTCACGAACAACTCGCCCTTGGCCAGGCGGACATTGGTGCTGACCGAGCGCACCTCGAGCGTGCCGTCGCCGCGCCCGACCGCGATGGCGGGCAGGCCGTCACGGGTCCGGCGAACGGGAACGATGCTTTCGGGGTCGGTCAGTAACAGGACGCGCGCGGCGGCGGGCCCCGCCTCGGTCACGCGGCCGATCAGCCCCTCGGGCCCGCGCACCGCCATGCCGGGGATCACACCCTGCCAGCGCCCGGCGTTGAGCAGCGCGAAGCGGCGACCGCTCGATCCGGTCGAACTGACGAGCCGCGCGGCCACGACGGTGTCGGGCGTCCGGTCGCGCACCGCGAGCAGGCGACGCAGGCGGCGATTGTCATAGGCGATGGTGCGCGCGGTGAGCAGCAGCTTGCGCGACCGGTCCAGCTCGGCGCGCAGCCGCTTATTCTCCGAATGGACGAAGAAGTAGTTCCCGATCGTGTCGGGCACGCCGCTGGCCAGGTCGCCGAGCGCGGCGATGCTGCCCGAGATCGGCGCCGTGACGCTGCCCAGCGTCATGCGCAGGGTGCCGAAGGCGGGCGGGTTGAAGGTCGATGCGACAAGCAGCACCGCGCCCACCACCGCACCCGCCACCGCGAGCACATAGGCCAGGAAAGCTCCATATTGCCGCCGTCGCGAAAATCCGGTGCGACGGTCGCGGGCAGGCGCCATGCGCCGCTCCCCTTATGCTGGAAGGTTAGCCGTTGAGCAGGACGCCGCGATACATCGGATCTTCCAGCGCACGGCCGGTGCCCAGCGCCACGCAGGTCAACGGATCCTCCGCCACGGTCACGGGCAGGCCGGTCTCGTCGCGCAGTACCTCGTCCAGCCCCTCCAGCAGCGCGCCGCCGCCGGTCAGGACGATGCCCTGGTCGACGATGTCGGCGGCCAGCTCGGGTGCGGTGTTCTCGAGCGCGACGCGAACGCCCTCGACGATGGTCGCGACCGGTTCGGACAGTGCTTCCGCGATCTGGCCCTGGTTGATCGAGATTTCCTTGGGCACGCCGTTGACGAGGTCGCGGCCCTTGATCTGGATCGTCACGCCGATGCCGTCCGCGGGGGGACGTGCGATGCCGACCTCCTGCTTGATGCGCTCCGCCGTGGCTTCGCCGATCAGCAGGTTGTGGTTGCGGCGGACATAAGAGACGATCGACTCGTCCATCTTGTCGCCGCCGACACGCACGCTCGTGGTGTAGGCCAGGCCACGCAAGCTCAGCACCGCGACTTCGGTCGTGCCGCCGCCGATATCGACGACCATCGAACCGATCGGCTCGGTCACGGGCATGTCGGCGCCGATCGCGGCGGCCATCGGCTCCTCGATCAGGAAGACCTGGCTCGCGCCCGCGTTGGAGGCGGCGTCGCGGATCGCGCGGCGCTCGACCTTGGTCGAACCCGAGGGCACGCAGATCACGATCTCGGGCCAGCGCGCGAACTTGCGCGGGCCGTGCACCTTCAGGATGAAGTGCTTGATCATCTGTTCGGCGACGTCGATGTCGGCGATCACGCCGTCGCGAAGCGGGCGGATCGCCTCGATATTGCCGGGCGTCTTGCCCATCATCAGCTTGGCGTCGTCGCCGACCGCCTTCACCTTCTTGATGCCGTTGATCGTCTCGACCGCCACCACGGACGGCTCGTTGAGCACGATGCCGCGTCCGCGGACATAGACCACGGTGTTCGCGGTGCCGAGGTCGATCGCCATGTCTTGCGACATGAATTTCAAGAAGCGGGGAAGGGGCATCGAAGCTTTCGTTCCGTCTGTGGACCGGGTGGGCGTGGCTCATGTCCCGGACCGCCGCCAAGAGCCGTTACAGGCACCTGTTCCGTCACTTTTGCGGGGTCGCGGGATGCCGTCGCTTGGGCTAGGGTTTGCCGCATGTCAATACGGCGTCTGCCTCCACATCTCGTCAATCGTATCGCCGCCGGTGAAGTGGTCGAAAGGCCCGCCAGTGCGTTGAAGGAACTGGTCGAGAATTCCATCGACGCGGGGGCGACGCGGATCGCCGTGACCCTGGGCGAGGGCGGTTTGCGGCGGATCGAGGTGGCCGATGACGGATGCGGCATGTCGGCCGAGGACATGGCGCTCGCGCTCGAACGGCACTGCACCTCCAAGCTGCCGGACGAGGCCATCGAATCGGTCGTAACGCTCGGATTTCGCGGTGAAGCCTTGCCATCGATCGCCAGCGTGGCGCGGGTCACGATCGAAAGCCGACCGGCGGGCCGCGACGGCTGGAGCCGGGTGGTCGACAATGGCGAGGTGCTGCGCGATGGCCCGGCCGCCGTACCGCCGGGCACGCGGATCGTCGTCGAGGAGCTGTTCGCGCGCGTACCCGCCCGGCGCAAGTTCCTGCGTTCGGCGCGCTCCGAATATGCCGCCTGCCTGGACATGGTGCGCCGGTTGGCGATGGCCCGCCCGGACATCGCCTTCACGCTGGAGCATGACGGCCGCCGTGTCCTGACCGTGCCGGGTGGCGAGGAGCGGCCGGGCCGAGTCGCGGGGCTGACCGATCGCGCGCTGGCCGAGAATTCGGTGCCGATCGACTGGGTCCGCGAGGCGGCGACCCTGGGCGGGGTCGCCAGCCTGCCGACCTTCAACCGGGGCATCGCCGATCACCAATATCTCTTCGTCAACGGTCGCCCGGTCCGCGACCGGCTGCTGATGGGCGCGATTCGAGGGGCTTATGCGGAGATGTTGCCACGCGATCGCCACGCGGTGGTCGCGCTGTTCCTCGACCTGCCGCCGACCGAGGTCGATGTGAACGTCCATCCCGCCAAGACCGAGGTCCGGTTCCGCGACCCGGCGCTGATCCGGGGCATGATCGTCTCGGGACTTCGGCGCGCACTCGACGAGGCGGGGCATCGCAGCGTGCAGCGCCCGGCCGAATCGGCGCTCGCCATGTGGCAGAGCGAAAGCGTGGCCGCGCCGCAGTCGGCGATGCCGCCCGCCGACGACTGGGGGATGGCCGCGCCTGAAACGCGAGTGATGGATCGCCAGTCGCTGTTCGCGCCGCGCCCCGGCTTTTCCGCGCCCCCGCCACTCGCGCGCGCCGAACCGGCGAGCGCGGCGCCGCCCGAGGTCCGCCAATTCCCGATGGGTGTCGCGCGCGGGCAGGTGGCCAGGACCTATATCGTTGCCGAGGCTGAGGACGGGCTCGTCCTGGTCGACCAGCATGCCGCGCATGAGCGGCTGGTGCTGGAGCGGATGCGTGCCGCGCTGACCGGCGGACGCGTGGCGTCGCAGGCGATGCTGATCCCCGAAGTGGTCGAACTCGACGAACCCGCCTGCGACCGGCTCGAGGCCCGCGTCGAGGAACTGGCGGAATTCGGTCTGGATCTCGAGCGTTTCGGACCGACCGCGATGCTGGTGCGCGCGACGCCCGCACTCCTGGGGCAAAGCGATCAGAGGGGTCTGGTCAGCGATCTCGCCGACGAACTGGCAGCGTTCGACCAGGCGCTGTCATTGCGCGAGCGGCTGGACCATGTGGCGGCGACGATGGCGTGCCACGGCTCGGTCCGCGCAGGCCGCATCCTCTCGGTCGCCGAGATGAACGCGCTGCTCCGCGAGATGGAGGTCACGCCGCATTCGGGCCAGTGCAACCATGGCCGCCCGACCTGGGTGAAGTTGCAACACGGTGATATCGAGAAGCTGTTCGGGCGGAAGTAACTGTAGCCCCTTCTTCCCTGTCCCCTTTTCGAGGGGCGTGGGACGATCCCGGCGTATCGAAATCGGCCTGATCCACGATAGGTCACCCTTGTTTTAGCGACGAAACGACCCCATAGAGCGATCAGTTGCAGATTTTTCCGCTTCGACGTTCATCCAAGCGAAACTTTTGTACCGCGCCGTGTATTTATGGCTGCAAGAAGGGCTTGGGCGGTTTTTGACATGAAGCACATTATGCCACTGATTTTCGCACTCATCCCGCTGGCCGCCGTGGTCGGCGCGTGCGTCGCCTGTCCCTGAAGCCTCGGCCGCGCTGCCGCATGGCGCGCGCAAATGTTGCAGTCTCCCAAGACGCAAAAAGGGCCGCCCGGTCATACCGGACGGCCCTTCTTTTATCGGCGGGAGGCCGAAGCGCGGGGGATTAGCCCTGCGCTTCCTCTTCCTGCTCCGGCTGAGCTTCGGCGGTGGCGCCGGGCTCTGCGTTGGGATCGTAATCCTCGGTGAAGCCGGCTTCGTCACGCTCGAACATCGAGGCCATGACGTCGACGCCCTGCGCCTGCATCTCGGCTTCTTCCGGCGAGCGGGCGACGTTGACCTTGACGGTCACGGCCACTTCCGGGTGAAGCGCGACGCGCACGTCGTACAGGCCGATCGCCTTGATCGGACGGTCGAGCACGATCTGGCTCTTGTTGACCTTGTGACCATCGGCGACCAGCGCCTCGACCAGGTCACGCACCGCGACCGAGCCATAGAGCTGGCCGACGTTCGACGCCTGACGGATCAGGGTGACGGTGGCGTTCTCGAAGGTCTTCGCCTCGACCTCGGCCTCGCCGCGACGATTCGCGTTCTCGGCTTCGATACGGGCGCGGTTGGCCTCGAACACCTTCTTGTTGGCTTCGTTGGCGCGCAGCGCCTTCTTGCGCGGCAGCAGGAAGTTACGGGCGAAGCCGTCCTTCACCGTGACCACGTCGCCGATGGCGCCGAGCTTCTCGACGCGCTCAAGCAGAATAACGTCCATCTCTAGGACTCCTTACTTCACGACGTAGGGCAGGAGGCCCAGGTGACGGGCGCGCTTGATGGCCTGGGCCAGTTCGCGCTGCTTCTTGGCCGACACGCTGGTGATGCGCGAAGGCACGATCTTGCCGCGCTCGGACACGAAGCCCTGCAGCAGACGGACGTCCTTATAGTCGATCCGGGGCGCGTCCTTCGCGGAGAAGGGGCAGCTCTTGCGGCGACGGAAAAACGGGCGGGCCATTATGCGGCTTCCTCTTCACGATCACGACGGGGGCGGTCAGCGCGGTCGGGGCGTTCGCCACGATCGGCACGACGCTCGCGGTCGCGCTCCTGCTTGCGCATCATCACCGACGGACCTTCTTCATGGCCGTCAACCTTGACGGTCATGTAGCGGATCACGTCTTCGTTGATCTGGGTCTGGCGCTCCAGCTCGGCGACGACACCGGCGGGGGCGTCGATTTCGAGCATGACGTAATGCGCCTTGCGGTTCTTGGCGATCTTGTACGCCAGCGAACGCAGGCCCCAGGTCTCGGTCTTCACGACCTTGCCCTGATTGTCCTCGACGATCTTCGTGGCGGCTTCCGCCAGCGCGTCCACCTGCGCCTGTGCCAGATCCTGGCGCGCAAGGAACACGTGCTCGTAAAGAGCCATGCAGCTTACCTTATGTTGGCCGATCGCTGACGCCCACCCCATGTGGGACGCCCCTCCGGCTGTCTTCCGTACTTCAATACCGTCACGCCAAAATGGCATGAGGGCGGGTGAAGCAGGTGCTTCCCGCCCAATGGTGCGCTGGCTCATAGCGAATTGCGGCCGAAAGGCAAGCGGGAAGGGCGCGCGGACTTGCCAGCGGCGGGCGACCTTTCTACCGCGCGGGCCATCCTATTACCGTTTGATGGCAGAACCGACATGCGCGCATTCATCTTTCCGGGCCAGGGCAGCCAGGCCGTCGGCATGGGCAAGGCGCTGGCCGAGGCCAGCCCCGTCGCCCGCGAGGTGTTCCAGGAGGTCGACGAGGCGCTGGGCCAGCATCTCTATCGCCTGATGACCGAGGGCCCCGCCGACGAACTCACCCTGACCGAGAATGCGCAACCCGCGATCATGGCGAACGCCATCGCGACCCTGCGCGTGTTGGAGAAGGAAGGCGGTGTCCGGCTGTCGGAGAAGGCCGACTTCGTCGCGGGCCATTCGCTGGGTGAGTATACGGCGCTGTGCGCGGCGGATGCGATCGACTTGCCGACGACGGCGCGGCTGCTCAAGCTGCGTGGCCGCGCGATGCAGGCGGCGGTGCCGGTGGGCGAGGGCGCGATGGCGGCCCTGCTCGGCGCGGACCTGGAAAAGGCCAGGACGATCGCGGGGGCGGCGGTCGATTCGATCCTGGCCGAGGGTGGCGAGGAGCTGGTCTGCACCGTCGCGAACGACAATGACCCTTCGCAGGTCGTGATCTCGGGCCACCGCGCGGCGATTGAGAAGGCGGTGGCGCTGGCCAAGGAACTGGGCGCCAAGCGCGCCGTCCTGCTGCCGGTGTCGGCACCCTTCCACTGCCCGCTGATGCAGCCCGCCGCCGACGCGATGGAGGCGGCGCTCGCCGAAGCGACGATCCGCGCGCCGCTGGTGCCGGTCTATGCCAATGTCGAGGCGGCGCCAGTCGCCGATCCGGGCACCATTCGCGCGCTTTTGGTGGCGCAGGTGACGGGCATGGTTCGCTGGCGCGAATCGGTGCTGGCGATGGAGGCGGCGGGTGTTTCGAACTTCGTCGAATTCGGCGGCAAGGTGCTCGGCCCGATGGTCAAGCGCATCGCCCCCGACAGCGACGCGATCAGCGTCGTGACGATGGACGATATTGAGGGGCTTCTGGCCAAGCTCTGATTTTTTTGCGCGCAGAGGCGCGGAGGACGCAGAGAGGGATTGGGGCCATGCGGGACATAGATCTCGTTAGTGGGGATGTGGTCGATGTCGCGTTGCGGTTGCATCGCGAGCTTGGTCCTGGTCTTCTTGAAAGCGTCTATGAGCTTGTGCTGGCTGCCAGATTGGCAGCCATGGGCTATACCGTCGCGCGTCAGCGCAGTATCGACATCGAGTTTGAGGGCGTGCGTATTGAAGGGGCCTTCAAGATCGACCTTCTGGTCGATGAGCGCTTGGTCGTGGAAGTCAAATCGGTGGAGCGACTGGCTCCTGTTCATGCCAAGCAACTTCTCACCTATCTCCGTCTCACCGGGCAGCCCGTGGGGCTGCTGATCAACTTCGGAGGGGAGACGCTGCGCGAGGGCATACGTCGCCTCGTCAACAACCATAACCCCTCTGCGTCCTCCGCGCCTCTGCGCGAACAAAAATTCTAGGGAGTTTCCAAATGTTCGACCTGACAGGAATGACCGCCCTCGTGACCGGCGCATCGGGTGGCCTGGGTTCGGCGGTGGCGAAGGCACTTGCCGCGCAGGGAGCGAGGCTGGCGCTGTCCGGCTCCAATATCGACAAGCTGGAGGCGTTTCGTGCCGAGCTGGGCGGCGAGCATGTCGCGGTGCCGTGCAACCTGTCCGATCCCGCCGCGGTCGACGCGCTGATCCCGCAGGCCGTCGAGGCGCTCGGTGGCAAGCTCGACATCCTGGTCAACAATGCGGGCGTCACCCGCGACAACCTGACCATGCGGATGAAGGACGAGGAGTGGGACCAGGTCATCAGCGTCAACCTGGAGGCGACCTTCCGCCTGATCCGCGCTGCCGCCAAGCCGATGATGAAGGCGCGGTTCGGCCGGATCATCTCGATCACGTCGATCGTCGGCGCGACCGGCAATCCCGGCCAGGCGAACTATGCCGCGTCCAAGGCGGGCATCGTCGGCATGTCGAAGGCGGTGGCGCAGGAACTCGCCAGCCGCAACGTCACCGTCAACTGCGTCGCACCCGGATTCATGCGCTCGGCGATGACCGACGTGCTGCCCGAGGCGCAGAAGGCCGCGCTGCTGGGCAAGATTCCGGCGGGCGACCTGGGCAAGGGCGAGGATATCGGCGCTGCCGTCGTCTATCTGGCGTCGAAGGAAGCGGGTTATGTCACCGGCCAGACGCTGCACGTCAATGGCGGCATGGCGATGCTGTAAGCCCCCAAAAAGGGCACCAATCATCCTATCCTGGCCCAAGTCCGTCGCTGGACGGGCTTGCCAGACATGGGCGCGCGTTCTACGTGCGTTCAGCAAGTATCAACCCCCGATGAATTACGAGAAGGGATTACCATGAGCGAGACCGCCGACCGCGTGAAGAAGATCGTCGTCGAGCATCTCGGCGTCGAAGCCGACAAGGTGACCGAGGACGCGAGCTTCATCGACGATCTCGGTGCCGACAGCCTCGACATCGTCGAGCTCGTCATGGCGTTCGAGGAAGAGTTCGGTGTCGAGATCCCGGACGATGCCGCCGAGAAGATCACGACCGTCAAGGACGCGATCACCTATATCGACGAGAACAAGGCCTGATTCCGGGGCCTCGGCCCGCAGATGATGCGGGCCGAACGGGCCGCCAAGGCCAGGTTTCAAACGGCTCCCTGACCCCTATTTAGCGGGCGGGGAGCCGTTTTCGTTTTGGAATGGAGTGGAATATGCGGCGCGTCGTCGTCACCGGATTGGGTCTTGTCACGCCGCTTGGCGCGGACGTGGAAACCGCCTGGGCCAATCTGATCGCTGGCAAGTCCGGCGCGGGAACGATCACCCGCTTCGACACCACGGGGCAGAAATGCACCATCGCGTGCGAGGTGAAGCCCAAGGACCATGAATATGGCTTCGACCCCGACAAGCGCGTCGACCACAAGGTCCAGCGTCAGGTCGATCCCTTCATCGTCTACGGCATCGACGCCGCGGGCCAGGCGCTGGAAGACGCCGGCCTGACCGAGATGGACGAGGCGACGAAGCTGCGGGCGGGCGTGTCGATCGGCTCGGGCATCGGCGGCCTGCCGGGCATCGAGATCGAATCGGTCAACCTGCACGAACGCGGTCCCGGCCGGGTCAGCCCGCACTTCGTCCACGGCCGCCTGATCAACCTGATCTCGGGCCAGGTCAGCATCAAATACGGCCTGATGGGCCCGAACCATGCGGTCGTCACCGCCTGTTCGACCGGCGCGCATTCGATCGGCGACGCGGCGCGGATGATCCGCGACGACGATGCCGACATCATGCTGGCGGGTGGCGCGGAAAGCACGATCAACCCGCTCGGCGTGGCGGGGTTCGCCCAGGCGCGCGCGCTCAACATGAGCATGAACGACCGCCCGACCGAGGCGAGCCGCCCCTATGACAAGGGCCGCGACGGCTTCGTGATGGGCGAAGGCGCTGGCGTCGTCGTCCTCGAAGAATATGAGCACGCCAAGGCGCGCGGCGCGAAGATCTACGCCGAGGTCGTGGGTTACGGCCTGTCGGGCGACGCCTACCACGTCACTGCGCCGCATCCCGAGGGCAAGGGGGCCGAGAACGCGATGCGCATGGCGTTGCGCAAGGCTGGCATGGAGCCGTCGGACATCGACTATATCAACGCCCATGGCACCTCGACCATGGCCGACACGATCGAACTGGCTGCGGCCAAGCGCGTGTTCGGCGACGATCTGTCGGGTGCGTCGATGTCGAGCACCAAGTCGGCGATCGGCCATCTTCTGGGCGGCGCCGGTGCGGTGGAGAGCATCTTCTGCATCCTCGCCCTGCGCGACCAGATCGTGCCGCCGACCCTGAACCTCGACGATCCGGACGAGGGGACCGAGGGCGTCGACCTGGTGCCGCACAAGGCCAAGAAGCGCGAAGTGAAGGCGGTGCTGAACAATTCGTTCGGCTTTGGCGGAACGAATGCCTCGCTGGTGATGAAGGCGATCTGATCCGCCCGGCGCTCCCGCCGCAGTTCAGCCCGGGCGAAGTCGAAGGCCACGGGACTCGGTGCGAGACTTCGCCTCCGCTCGACGCCAACGGAGCGGGGGTTGGGTGACAAATTCGACCCCGATGAGGATCGGGTCCGGTTGCAAAATCTCTACGCTCGCGTCATCGGGCGGAAAGGCAATCGGACCCCGATCATCATCGGGGTCGTTCCATGTTCGGGGCCCAGCGCCCTTCGTCAAAACCGGGTGAGATATGCGCAAGGTCGGCTGTATCGGATTGCTGCTGGGGCTGGTCGGCATCGCCGTGTTCGCCTGGGTCGCGCATGACTGGGCAGGGGCCGGGCCTGCGCAAAGGCCGCTGGCGGTCGTCGTACCCGAAGGCGCCAGCCTCGCCCGGGCGGCCAATGCGCTGGAAAAGGCGGGTGCTATCCGCTCGGCCAGCCGCTTCCGCCTCTATGCCCGGCTTTTCGGAGAGGGCGGCGCGATCAAGGCGGGCGAATATGCCATTCCCGACCATGCCAGCGCGCATGAGGTCCTGACCCTGTTGCAGGAGGGCAAGGTCCGCCAGCGGCTGGTGCCGGTGCCGGAGGGCTATCCGTCCGTTCTCGTCCATGACGCGCTGATGAAGGCGGATGGCCTGACCGGGACCGTGCCTGTCCCCGCCGAAGGATCGATCCTGCCGGACAGCTATGCCTATCAGAAGGGCGATAGCCGCGCCTCGGTCGTGGCGCGGATGCAGAAGGCGATGAAGGACTATCTCGCCAAGGCCTGGGCCCGCCGCAAGCCGGGCATCGCGGTCGCCTCGCCCGAACAGGCGATCATCCTCGCCTCGATCGTCGAGAAGGAGACGGGCAAGCCTTCCGAACGGCGGACGGTGGCGGCGGTCTATGGCAATCGCCTGCGCATCGGGATGCCGCTACAGGCCGACCCGACCGTCATCTATCCGATCACCAGGGGGCGTCCGCTCGGCCGCCGCATCCTGCGCTCGGAACTGCACGCGAAGAACGGGTACAACACCTATGCCAGCCCCGGCCTGCCGGTCGGGCCGATCGCCAATCCGGGCCGCGCATCGATCGACGCGGTGCTCGACCCGGCCGACAGCAAGGCCCTGTATTTCGTCGCGGACGGATCGGGCGGCCATGTCTTTGCCGACACGCTGGCCGAGCATAATGCCAATGTGCAGAAATGGTATGCGATCCGTCGCCAGCGCGGCGAGATGTAGGATCAGCGGCTTTCGCTCGCCAGCCGTTTCGCCAGCGCGCGTTGCGAGGAAAGGGCATAGGCGCGACAGGCACCGGGCGAGTCGCGGAACCGGTCGGTCGCGCCGTCCTGGTCGGCATGGGCGGTGATCAGGATGTCGCAGGGTAGCGCGCGCATCGCGGCCTGCCCCCGCGCGAAGGCAGCGACCACGGGGCGGCTCGCTGGCGCCGAGAACCGATAGTCGTCGGTCGAGACGGGGTTCAGACTGGCGGCGAAGACGATCGCCTTGCATCGTGAACCCCGACAGGCGCGCCAGCTCCAGCTGGTGCTCCCCATCGTATGGCCGGGCGTGGCGCGGGCGGTGACCACGGTGTCACCGAGCGTCAGCCGCTCACCGTCGCGGATCACCCGGACCGAGGCGATAGCGGGAAAGCGGCTGTCATAGCCGTGCTGCGGATCGTCGGTGGCCAGGCGCCCGCTCCGCAACCCCTCCGCCCCGCGCGCGCTGGCGATGACGGTCGCCCCGGTATCGCGTGCGAGCGCGGCGATCCCGCCCGCGTGATCGAAATGGGGTTCGGTGCTGAGAATATATCTGATGTCGCGGGGCCGGAAGCCGAGCCTTGCGACATTGGCCAGGATTTGCGGTGCGGCCTGCGGCAATGCTCCGTCGATCAGGATCAATCCCTTGCCCGTATCGGTGAGCGCGACGTTGAGGCCGCCGAATCCCACCAGATAGCTATTGCCGAACACCCGCACCGGCGGACGGGGCGACAGCCATTGCGCGGTGCGATCGGTCACGATCGGCCGCGTCAGCGGATCGTCCTGCGCGGCCGTGGCGAGGGGGGCGGTCAGGGCGGCAAGCGTCGCGATGACGAATCTGGCAAACATGGTCCGTTCTCCTTGGTGATGACGATGCGGACTTGCGCGACGCGGCACAAAGCATCTTCCCTCGACAGAGCCATGAGCGGAACTCATGATGGGCCATGGATCGTGCCCAACTCCCGCTCAACGCCCTGCGCGCTTTCGAGGCGGCAGCGCGCCATCTGAACTTCACGCGCGCCGCGATCGAACTGTGCGTCAGCCAGGGGGCGGTGAGCCATCAGGTGTCCGCGCTCGAGAAGCGGCTGGGGGCCAGGCTGTTCCATCGCCTGCCGCGCGGACTGGCGCTGACCGATGACGGGCAGGCGCTGGTGCCGGTGTTGGCGGAAACCTTCGATCGGATCGGTGCGACGCTCGACCGTTTCGGCGATGGCGGCTTCCAATATGTCCTGAACGTCGGCGTGGTCGGCACCTTCGCCACCGGGTGGCTGCTCGCGCGGCTGGACGCCTTCGGTGCCGCCCATCCGCATATCGACCTGCGCGTGGCGATCAACAACAACCGGGTCGATCTGGCGGGGGAGGGACTGGACTATGCGATCCGCTTCGGTGACGGCGCGTGGCATGGCACGCATGCCGAGCCGTTGATGACGGCGCCGCTGACGCCGCTTTGCGCACCGTTGGTGGCCGCGCGATTGCGGGAGCCGGGCGATCTGGCACGGGAGCGCTTGTTGCGGTCCTATCGGGTCAGCGAATGGGAAAGCTGGTTCGCGGCGGCTGGCGGCGACGCGCCGACGCCGCGGGGACCGATGTTCGACAGTTCCGCGCTGATGGCGGCTGCGGCGATGGCTGGGCTGGGCGTCGCGCTCGCGCCCAAGGCGATGTTCGGCCATGAACTGACGACCGAGCGGCTGGTCCAGCCATTCGACGTCGAGGTCGATGCGGGGCGCTACTGGCTGACGCGGCTGCTGTCCCGGAAAGAAGGGTTGGCGATGAAGGCGTTTCGGCAGTGGTTGGTCGGGGCGGTGGGCGACTCCGCCCCTCCACCACCGCTTCGCGGCGGTCCCCCTCTCCAGGCCTAGCTTGGGGAGGGGGACCATCGCGTTAGCGATGGTGGAGGGGCAGCCCCGGACCTATCAGCCCCGCAGCGCCGATGCCGCGCGCGCCTTGGCCTCGACGTCCGCCATCGAGCCGCCCGTCACCCAGCTTCCGCCGACGCAGAGCACGCGGTCGAAGGCGAGCCAGTCGGGCGCGCTCGCCTCGGTGATCCCGCCCGTCGGGCAGAAGCGGGCCTGAAAGAACGGGGCGGCCAGCGCCTTCAGCGCCTTCAGCCCGCCGCTCGTCTCGGCGGGGAAGAACTTGAAGTGGGTCAGGCCCAGGTCCAGTCCGCGCATGATGTCGCCCGCATTGGCGATGCCCGGCAGATAGGGGATGCCGCTGTCGATCACCGCCGTGCCGAGGCGATCGGTCAGGCCCGGCGAGACGATGAACTCGGCCCCGGCGTCCGCCACGTCGCGCAGCTGCTTCTCGTTGACCACGGTCCCCGCCCCGACGATCGCACCGGGGACCTTCTTCATCTCGGCCATCGCCTCCAGCGCGGCGGGGGTGCGCAGCGTCACCTCCAGCACCTTCAGGCCGCCCGCGACCAGCGCTTCGGCCAGCGGCCTGGCGGTGGCGGCGTCGTCGATGACCAGCACGGGGATGACCGCGCTGGTGCGCATGATGGTGGCGATGTCGGTCATGAATGCTCCTGAGCGAAGGCCGCGGCCGCTCCGAACAGGCCGGGCTGGGGATGGGTGATGAGCTTGACGGGGATGCGCGCCATCAGCGACTGGAAACGCCCCTTGGCGACGAAGCGCTGATCGAAGCCCGAACGCAGCAGCTTGTCCTTGATCCGGTAGCCCAGGCCACCGGCGATCACGACGGTCTTTGCCCCCTGCGCCAGCGCGAAGTCGCCCGCGACCGCGCCCAGCGCCAGGCAGAACCGATCGAGCGCGGCGAGCGCGATCGAATCGGTCCCCTCCAGTGCCTCGGTCCAGATTTCGCGATCGTCGCGGCTGGGCACCGCGCGGCCTTCGAGCGAGGCGAGCGTCTCGTAGATGGCGACGATGCCGGGGCCCGAACAGATCCGCTCGCACGACACGCGGGTGTAGGTCCGGCGCAGGCGCTTGAGGATCGCATCCTCGATCCCGTCGAGCGGGGCATAGTCCATATGCCCGCCCTCGGTCTCGATCACATGATAGCGATCGGGGGTCAGCAGCACCTGTGCGACGCCAAGACCCGTGCCCGGACCGCAGACGGTGACGACGCCGTGCGAAGGCATCGGCTCTTCCGGACCGCAGATGTGGAGGAAATCGGCCTCGGGCACCTGCGCGACGGCATGACCGACCGCGCCGAAGTCGTTGATGACGGTGTAGACATCGGCACCCAGCCGCTCGGGGATCAGCGAGGGGCGGATGACCCAGGGATTGTTGGTCATGCGGATCACGTCGCCGGTGATCGGCGAGGCGATGGCGAGCGATGCCGCCTTGGGCAGCGGACGGCCCAGATGCGCCCCGAACGCCTGCCACGCGGTCTGGAGCGAGGCGTGTTCGGCGGTCTTCTGCGTACACGGCTCGCCCAGCTTCACCACGCGGCCATTCTCGACCTCGGCGATCGCGAAGCGCGCATGGGTGCCCCCGATGTCGACGGCAACGATTTCCATGTTATCCTCCCCCTTGAAACTTACAGGTCCGCACCGGCGAGAATGGGCGAAGCGCCCTGCTCGGCCTCGTCGGCGGCCTGACGGAACAGCGCGAACAGCTCGCGTCCCATGCCCTGAACCGGCGCGGGCGTCGCGGCGCGTTCGCGCGAGGCCCACTCCGCCGGATCGACCAGCGCGTCGAGCGTGCCCGCCACCGCATCGAGCCGGACGATGTCGCCATCGCGGATCAGGCCGATCGCGCCACCGCCGATCGCTTCGGGGCTGAGGTGGATGGCGCAGGGCACCTTGCCGCTCGCCCCCGACATGCGGCCATCGGTCACCAGCGCCACCTTGAAACCCCGGTTCTGGAGCACGCCCAGCGGCGGGGTCAGCTTGTGCAGCTCGGGCATGCCGTTGGCCTTGGGCCCCTGGAAGCGGACCACGACGACCACGTCGCGCTCCAGCTCGCCGGCCTTGAAGGCGGCCTGGACCTCCGACTGATCGGAGAAGACGCGCGCGGGTGCTTCGATGACCCAGCGTTCGCGCTCGACCGCCGACACCTTGATGCAGGCGCGGCCCAGATTGCCCGACAGGATGCGCATCCCGCCATCCGCCGAAAAGGGCGCGGCCGCCGGGCGAAGGATGGTCTCGTCACCGCTGTCGCCGACCGGCTTCCAGGCGAGCTTGTCGTCGGCGATCACCGCCGTCTGGCCGTAATCCGACAGATCCTTGCCCGCCACCGTCAGGATGTCGCGGTGGAGCAGACCCGCCGACAGCAGTTCGCGGATGACATAGGGCATACCGCCCGCCGCCTCGAACCCGTTCACGTCCGCCGAGCCGTTGGGATAGACCCGCGCGATCAGCGGCACGGCGGCCGACAGGCGGTCCATATCCTCCCAGTCGATGATGATCCCCGCCGCCCGCGCGATGGCGGGCAGGTGGATCAGGTGATTGGTCGAGCCGCCGGTCGCGAGCAGGCCGACCGCCGCGTTGACGATCGCCTTTTCATCGACGCAGCGCCCCAACGGGCGATAGTCCTCGCCCCGCTGGCCGATCGCGGCGAGCCGGTGGACGGCGGCGCGGCTGAGTTCCTGGCGCAGCTTCGTGCCCGGATTGACGAAGGCGGCGCCCGGCATGTGCAGGCCCATCACCTCCATCATCATCTGGTTGGTGTTGGCGGTGCCGTAGAAGGTGCAGGTGCCCTTGCTGTGATAGGCGGCGATCTCGGCGTCGAGCAGTTCCTCGCGCCCCGCCTTGCCCTCGGCAAAGGCCTCGCGCACGGCGGCCTTCTGCTTGTTGGGCAGGCCGGTCGGCATCGGGCCGCCGGGGACCAGGATCATCGGCAGGTGACCGAAGCGCAACGCGCCCATCAGCAGGCCCGGCACGATCTTGTCGCAGATGCCGAGCAGCGCCGCACCCTCGAACGTGCCGTGGGAGAGCGCCACGGCGGTGGACAGCGCGATGGTGTCGCGGCTGAACAGCGACAGCTCCATGCCCGCATAGCCCTGCGTCACGCCGTCGCACATGGCGGGCACGCCGCCCGCTACCTGCGCCGTCGCGCCGACCTCGCGTGCCCAGACCTTCATCAGTTCGGGATAGCGGTAATAGACGGCATGCGCCGACAGCATGTCGTTATAGGCGGACACGATGCCGATATTCATGCCGCGGTCCGCCTTCATGGCGTCGCGATCCTCCTCGGTCCCGGCATAGGCATGGGCGAGATTCGCGCAGCCCAGATTGGGGCGGCGCACCGCCGTCTCGGCTTCGCGTTCGATCAGGTCGAGATAGGCCCGACGACCCGGCCGCGATCGTTCGATGATCCGGTCGGTGACGGCAGAGACGGCGGCGTTGAGGCTCATTGCTCGCTCCAGTGGATGTCGATCGGCAGTTCGACGTCGGCCAGCACGCGACCGATCGGATAGGGCGACGACGCCCCCTCCCTGATCGCGTCCTCCAGCACCTTCTTCTTCGCGGGGCCCGAGATGGCGATCATGATCGACCGGGCCGAGACGATCCCGGCGCGGCTCAGCGTGACGCGCGCGACCGGCGCTTCGGGGGGGAGGGGATCGGGCATCACGCCCAGCGCGCGGCGTTCCTTGGGACCGTTGAGAGCCTCGTCATAATCGGGGCCGGGGAAGATCGACGCGGTATGCCCATCGCCGCCCATGCCAAGCAGGACGAGGTCGAGCGGCCAGTGAAGATCCTGCATCAGCGCATCGGCCGATCGGCCGGCGGCCTTATAGTCCCCGGTCGCCTGCGGCACGATCGGCATGACCCGCGCACCCTTGGGCAGGAAGATCTTGCCGATCATCGTGATGTTGGACAGCGGATCGCCCAGCGGCACGACGCGCTCGTCGGCGGGGACGATGGTCACGCGCTTCCAGTCGAGCTTGGCCTTGGCCAGCTTTTCATAGACCGGGATCGGCGTCTTGCCGCCCGACAGCGCGATCACCGCCGCGCCGCGCGCCTCGATCGCGCTCTCGATGATGAACTGGATGTCGCCCGCCAGCGCGTCCGCCATTTCGGTGGTGTCTTCATAGTCCCACCATTCGATTTCGTCGGTCATCTCACTCACGTCCTAATGTATCTGGGCAAGGCCGATCCGCCGCGTCGCGGGCGGCGGATCATAGCCTGCCGGTCATCGCGCGCCATCCGGCACGCGGCGGTCAGTCGTCCTGCCAGTGGACTCCGTCACGCTCGGTCAGCGCGATCGCGGCGGACGGGCCCCAGCTACCGCTGGGATAGGTCTTGGGCTTGACGTCGTTGGCGTCCCATCCGGCGCGGATCGCGTCGACCCAGGTCCACTGCGCCTCCACCTCGTCACGACGGACGAACAGCGTCTGGTCACCCTCGATCAGGTCGAGCAGCAACCGCTCATAGGCGATGCGACGACGCGTCCCGGCGAACTCGGCGTCCAGCGACAGGTTCAGCGGCACCTCGCGCAGGCGGATGCCCTCACGGTCCAGACCAGGCTCCTTCGCCATCACGAGAAGCTGGATATACTCCTCGGGCTGCAGGCGGATGACCAGCGTGTTGGGTTGAAGCAGCCCGCCGCGCCCCGCGAACATCGAATGGGGCACGGGCTTGAACTGGATCGCGATCTCGGAACGCCGCGCGGCCATGCGCTTGCCGGTCCGCAGGTAGAAGGGCACGCCCTGCCAGCGCCAGTTGTCGACATGCGCCTTGATCGCGACGAAGGTCTCGGTCTTGGACGGCTTGCCCAGCTCGTTGGCATAAGAGCCGACGATCTTCCCGCCGACCGCGCCGTCGGCATATTGGCCGGTGACGGTGTTGTTGGGCACTTCCTCGGGCGTCATCAGGCGGAGCGAGCGGAAGACCTTGGCCTTCTCGTCGCGGATCGCGGTGCCGTCATAGCGGGCGGGCGGCTCCATCGCGACGAGCGCGAGAAGCTGCAGGATATGGTTCTGCACCATGTCGCGCAGCGCGCCCGCACCCTCGTAATAGCCCGCGCGATCCTCCAGCCCGACCGTCTCGGCGATGGTGATCTGGACATTGTCGATGCCGTGCGCGTTCCAGATCGGCTCGAAGAAGAAATTGCCGAAGCGCAGCGCCAGAATGTTCTGGACGGTTTCCTTGCCCAGATAATGGTCGATGCGGAACGTCCGCTCCTCGGGGAAGCCATAGGCGACCGCGTCGTTGATCTCCTTGGACGAGGCGAGGTCATAGCCGAGCGGCTTCTCCAGGCCGATCCGCACCGTGTCGCCCGCCAGCCCGACCGATTCGAGGCCCTTGATCGTCGACTCGAACAGGCTGGGCGCCGTCGACAGATAGATGGCGAGGCCGTTCGACACGTCGCCGACCTTTTCGGCCAGCGCCGGGAAGCCTTCGATCGACGACGCATCGAGCGATTGGTACTGCAATCGATTTAGGAAGCTGGCGATCGTGTCGCGGTCTTTCCGGTCATCGGGCAGGAAGGTGTCGAGCGCGTGCGCCGCGAATTCGCGGAAGCTGGCATCGTCGTGATCCGACCGGGCGGTGCCGGTGATCGTCAACCCCTCCGGCAACAGGCCATCGGAGTGAAGATTGAACAGCGACGGCAGCAGCATCCGCTGCGACAGGTCGCCGGTCGCGCCGAACAGCAGCAGCTTGCCAACGGGATTGCGCGTCATGACGTCTCCTTAGAGCACGAGGCCAGCGGTCGGATCGAGCCCGGCCATGATGTTCAGATTCTGCACCGCCGCACCGCCGGCTCCCTTGCCCAGATTGTCCAGCGTCGCGATCAGTCGAGCCTGACCCGTGGCCGCATTGCCGCAGACGCGCAAGGTCATCCGGTCGGATCCGGCATTTTCCTCGATATTCACCGCCGCGATCTCGCCGGGCGCGACCGTTACGACGCGGCTGTCGGCATAGGCCTGGGCCAGGATATCGGCGACCGCGTCGACCGACGGCCGACCGGGCAGGGCGTAGAGGGGCAGGGGCACTTCGACGACCATGCCGCGATAGGTGTCCACCACGGCGGGCGCGAAGATCGGCGCGTGGCTCAGGCCCGAATGGCGCTGCATCTCGGGTGAATGCTTGTGCGCCAGCGAGAGGCCATAGGGACGGAAGGCGCGCTCGGTCGCACTCTCATACTCGGCGATCATCGCCTTGCCGCCCCCCGAATAGCCTGAGGCGGCGTTGACCGACACCGGCCAGTCCGCCGGAATCATGCCCGCACGCACCAGCGGCCGGACAAGGGCCAGAAAGCCGGTCGGGTAGCAGCCGGGATTGGAGACGAAGCGGGCGACGGCGATCCGGTCCTGCTGCTCCGGATCGAGCTCGGCGAAACCATAGGTCCAGCCATCGGCGGTGCGGTGCGCGGTCGAGGCGTCGACCACGCGCGTCCGGTCGTTCGCGATCAGCGACACCGCCTCGCGCGCGGCATCGTCGGGCAGGCAGAGGGTCACGAAATCGGCGTCGTTGATCGCCTCGGCCCGTGCGCGCGCATCCTTGCGGCGATCATCGGGCAGGGTCAGGATCGACAGGTCGGCGCGTCCCGCCAGCCGGTCGGCGATCTCCAGGCCGGTGGTCCCGGCACCGCCATCGATGAACACCGTCTTCGTCACTGCAGCAACTCCAGCACGCTCGCGTCGCAATAGCCGACCAGCCCCATATCGGGCGCGATGCCCCAGGCGTGGCCGCCAGCGACCTCCAACACCTCGAACGTCTCGCCCGGCGCCAGTTCGGCAAGGACGACGCTGTCGGTCGCCCGCTGCTCGCGCAGCGTCACCGGCGCATTGGTCCTATAGGGCAGGGCAGCGGCATAATGCGGTGCGAATACGTATTCGGCGAGCCGGACATCGGCCAGATCGGGCCGGACCGCATGGGTCCGAGGGTCGAGACTCACCGTCCGCCCCTGGAGCGCGAAGCTCTTACGCGCTGGCCCGTTGGAGGCCGGGGGCGTCGCCGGCGCCGATGAAATGTCCGAATTCTTCAAGAAAGTCCGCCCCTTCAGGTGTCCTGGCGACAAAGATGTTACGCTTGTCGCTATCATCGCGTTGGCGGCGCAGATAGCCCAGCGTTCCTAGTCTATTCAAGGCGCGGGTGACGACGGGTTTCGAGACGTTCAAAGCGCGCGCCAAACCGCGCACCGTATGCGGCCCCGGCCGCAGGTAGACGACGAGCAGCAGCGCCATCTGCCTGTTGGTCAGATCGGGCTCGCCCGAACGGACATAATCGACCAGGGCGCTCATCCAGGCCAACAGCGACTGTGCTTCGTGTGGGTGCGACACGGGTGGCGATTCCAATGGCTGAGCCGGGCTTTGCCGGGCGTTGTTTCGTAGTCATAACGCCCTTTATCGGTGAGGGTTTCCACTCATGTTCCACCGAAGCGAACAAGATGGATCAAGGCTTTTCCGCCTCTATTCCTTCCTGTCGCCAGATCGGGCGGGGACTGCACCCGTCACGGCGTGGTCGAGGGGCAGGGGTGCTGGCCCTCCACCACTCGCCCACGCGAGCGGTCCCCCTCCCCGAGCAAAGCTCAGGGAGGAACAGGGGATATCCCCCGCATGGTTGATCCTGCCACCCGTGTCGCCTATGTGCGCGGTTTCGCACACCCTCCATCGGGATCACACGCGCCTCATGTTCGCATTTCTGCTCGTCATCCACGCTCTCATCGCCGCGACCCTGGTCACGGTGATCCTCATGCAGAAGTCGGAAGGCGGCGGTCTGGGCATGGGCGGCAGCCCGTCGGGGCTGATGTCGGCGCGCGGCGCGGCGGATTTCCTCAGCCGGGCGACCGCGGTGCTGGCGACGGCGTTCGTCGGCTTCTCGATCCTTCTGGCGGTGATGGCCGCAACGCGCAGCGCGCCCGCGATCGACACCTCGCTGGCCCGCACGCCCGCGACTCAGGCGCCGATCACCCAGCCCGCACCCGCGCCGGTCCCGACCGGTAGCGCGGCGGCGCCCGCGAACACCCAGCCTGCCGACAATTCGGCGGTCCCGCTCGCGCGCTAAATCCTGATTTCATCGCAGCTTAGGCAAACGCGCCGCCGCAAATCGTCGGCGGCGCGCATCTTTGCTGTTGTCGTATCCACCCCATCCAAGCTAGGCGATTCTTCCCATGGCGCGGTATATCTTCATCACCGGCGGCGTGGTTTCGTCGCTCGGCAAAGGCCTCATGGCGGCCTCTCTTGCGGCTCTTTTGCAGGCACGCGGCTACCGCGTGCGCATCCGCAAGTTCGATCCCTATCTCAACGTCGATCCGGGCACGATGAGCCCGTATCAGCATGGCGAGGTCTACGTCACCGATGACGGGGCCGAGACCGATCTGGACCTCGGGCATTACGAACGCTTCACCGGCGTGGCCTCGCGCCAGTCGGACAACGTCACCTCGGGCCGTATCTACAAGACCATCATCGAGCGTGAGCGGCGCGGCGATTACCTGGGCGCGACCGTCCAGGTGATCCCGCACGTGACCGACGCGATCAAGGCGTTCGCGCGGGCCGACACGGTGGACGAGAATGGCGAGGATCTCGATTTCGTCCTGTGCGAGATCGGCGGCACCGTCGGCGACATCGAGTCGCTGCCCTTCATCGAGGCGATCCGTCAGCTCAAGAACGAGCTGGGGCGCGGCAAATCGATCAGCATCCACGTCACCCTGGTGCCCTATATCGCGGCGGCGGGCGAGCTGAAGACCAAGCCGACCCAGCATTCGGTGCGCGAGATCGCCGCGCTCGGCGTCGCGCCCGATGTGCTGGTCTGCCGCTGCGAGCATCCGCTGCCCGCGTCGGACCGGGCCAAGATCGGCCTGTTCTGCAACGTCCCCCCCTCGGCGGTCATCCCGGCGCTCGATGCCAAGAGCATCTACGCGGTGCCGCTGCAATATCATGCCGAGGGCCTCGATTCGGAAGTGCTGCGCGCGTTCGGGATCGAGCCCGAGGGCGCACCCGATCTGTCGCGCTGGACCGAAATCGTCGACCGGCTCGTCAATCCGGAGGGCGAGGTCACGATCGGCGTGGTCGGCAAATATGTCGGCCTCCAGGACGCGTACAAGTCGCTCAACGAGGCGCTGGTGCATGGCGGTATCGCCAACAAGGTGAAGGTCCATATCCGCTGGATCGACGCCGAGCTGTTCGAGGGCGACGAGAGCGAGATCGCGCAGCAGCTCGAACCCTGCCACGCCATCCTCGTCCCCGGCGCGTTCGGCGAGCGCGGCGCGCAGGGCAAGATCGAGGCGGTCCGCTTCGCGCGCGAACGGCGCGTTCCCTATTTCGGCATCTGCTTCGGGATGCAGATGGCCTGCGTCGAGGGTGCGCGGCACCTGGCGGGGATCGCGGACGCGTCCTCGACCGAATTCGGTCCGACCTCGGAGCCGGTCGTCGGCCTGATCACCGAGTGGATGGGCCGCGACGGCCTGGAAAAGCGCGAGGCGAGCGGCGACCTGGGCGGCACGATGCGGCTTGGCGCCTATCCGGCGAAGCTGGCGGGCAACAGCGTCGTCGGCTCGATCTATGGCTCGGAAGACATTTCGGAGCGCCACCGCCACCGCTACGAGGTCAACACCGCCTATAAGGACGCGCTCGAACAGGGCGGCCTGGTGTTCAGCGGCATGTCGCCCGACGGCACGCTGCCGGAGATCGTCGAGCGGCCGGATCATCCCTGGTTCGTCGGCGTGCAGTTCCACCCGGAACTGAAGTCCAAGCCCTTCGACCCGCATCCGCTCTTCGCCAGCTTCGTCGAAGCGGCGGTGAAGCAGAGCCGGTTGGTCTGATCTCGGAACCCCGCTCCCGGTTGATGGGGGCGGGGTTTTGCTTTTGCCGTTCGGCCTCAGCGAAGTCGGAGGCTGGGCGAGGGATGGCGAGACGTCGGCTTCGACGGCGCTCAGCCGGAACGGGGCATGGTGATCCCGGTCCTCCCTGAGCTTTGCTCGGGGAGGGGGACCATCGCGCCCGCGATGGTGGAGGGGCAAGGACGTACCGGCCAAGCCCCTCCACCACGCCCTGCGGGCGCGGTCCCCCTGCCCAGGCGAGACTGGGGAGGAATGGCTCCTCCTCGGTTCGCTCGGCCTGAACGGACCTGGGCGTTCAAAACAAAGGGCGCCCGGACCCGTCGGTCCGGACGCCCCGCGACGTCTTCAGGGAGGGTAAGACGTCGAGCCTGTTACGCCGCCTTGGCCTCGTCGGCCGCGTCGGCGTGATGCTCCACCGCGGCGAGCGGCTGGCCCGTCTTGATCGCGATCGTCTTGGGCTTCATCGCCTCGGGCACCTCGCGGACGAGGTCGATGACGAGCAGGCCGTCGTTCAGCCGCGCATCCTCGACGAACACGAAGTCCGCCAGTTCGAAGCGCCGCTCGAACGAGCGATTGGCGATGCCGACATGCAGGAAGTTGGGCGAGCCCGCCTTGTCATCCTTCTTGCCGGTGACGAGCAGCATGTTCTGCTGCGCGGTGATCTCGATCTCGTCACGCGCGAAACCGGCCACCGCCAGGGTGATGCGATACCGGTCATCGGCCAGACGCTCGAGATTGAAGGGGGGATAATTCTCCGCCGAAGCAGCCCGCGAATTGGCCTCCAGCAGATCGAACAGCCGGTCGAAGCCGATGGTCGAACGGCGGTACGGGGTCAGATCGATACGCATGTCAAAACCTCCAGTCGAAGCGAATTGAAACGGGATCGGCCGCGTCGCCCCGGCGCGGGGCGGCCCGACCATCCGTGCGGCCCGGAACCGGCACCGCACGCGAACCCATATGGTTCGACGGAATTGGCGTTCAAGGGCCTTTGCGGATCGAAAAGCAAATCTTGCCGCGCCCCAAGCCATGGCTGACTTGAAACCCTACTAAAACGATGTGTGAATGGGAGATGAAATCAAAAGGGGAGCTTCCATGTCCTTCACCCTGGCCCTGATCCTGGCCGCCCAGAGCAGCGCGCCCCAGGCGGCTCCGCCCGGCGATCCACAGGACACGTCGGTCGTCACCGCGCCCACGACCGAGGGGCGGCGAGACGAGGGCCGGTTGGGCACCGCGCAGCAGGGCGGCGGCGATGTCGTCGTCACCGCGCGCCGCCGCGCCGAGACGATCCAGAGCGTCCCCATCGCGATGTCGGTGATCGGCGGCACCGCGCTGGCCGAGACGGGGACGTACAATGTCAACCGGCTGACCCAGATCCAGCCGACGCTGCAATTCTATTCGACCAACCCGCGTAATTCGGCGGCGAATATCCGCGGGCTCGGCGCGCCGTTCGGGCTGACCAATGACGGGATCGAGCAGGGCGTCGGCATCTATGTCGATCAGGTCTATTACAGCCGCATCGCCTCGGCGACGTTCGACTTCACCGATACCGAGCGGATCGAGGTGCTGCGCGGTCCGCAGGGCACGCTCTATGGCAAGAACACCACGGCGGGGGCGATCAACATCATCACCCGCCCGCCCAGCTTCACGCCGGAAGCGCGGGTCGAGCTGAGCGCGGGCAATTACGACTTCTTCCAGGCAAAGGCCTCGGTTTCGGGACCGCTGGTCGACGACAAGGTCGCGGTACGGCTGTCGACCTCGATCACGTCGCGGCGTGGCACCATCTGGAACACGCGGCAGGACGAGTGGCAGAACGGCCAGGACAATCTGTCGCTGCGCAGCCAGTTCCTGTGGCACGCCACCCCCACCCTCGACCTGACCCTGTCGGGCGATTATGCGCGCCAGAACCCCAATTGCTGCGTCCAATATTATGCGCGGGTCGGCGCGACGCAGCGGCCGCTCAACCGGCAATATGCGGCGCTGGCGGCGGCGCAGGGCTATAGCGTGCCCTCGACCGATGCCTTCGACCGGGTGACCGATGTCGATACCGATCTGCGGGCCAAGCAGGAATTGGGCGGCCTGTCGCTGGTCGCCAATTGGGATGTCGGCGACGCGACCCTGACCAGCGTCTCGGCCTGGCGCTTCTGGCACTGGGATCCGTCCAACGACCGCGACTTTATCGGCCTGCCGATCACCACCGTCTCGGCGAACCCGTCGCAGCAGACCCAGGTGACCCAGGAACTGCGCATCGCGTCCAACGGCAAGCGGACCCTCGACTACGTGCTGGGCGCGTTCTACTTCTGGCAGTCGATCGACACCCAGGGCCTGCAGGTCCAGGGTCCGGCGGCGAGCGCGTTCCTGCTCAATCCCACCAGTGCGGCGGGGCGCAATCCCGCGACGCTCAACGGGCTGACCGCGCGCAACACGATCGGCTTCACCAACACGTCGGCGGCGCTGTTCGGCAAGCTGACCTGGCATGTCGACGATCGCCTGTCGGTGTCGCCGGGACTGCGGCTCAACTATGATCGCAAGGACGGATCCTATCTCTCGATCGTGACCAACGGCGCGGGGTCGACCAACCTGACCAGCGACCAGCGCGGGGTGCTGGCACCGCAGAACTACTCGCCGTCCTTCACCAACTGGAACCTGTCGGGCGACCTGACCATCGCCTATGCGTTCAATCCGAACGTCCATTATTATGCGACCTATGCGCGCAGCTATAAGTCCGGCGGCATCAACCTGTCGGGCCTGCCGCTCGATGCGCAGAACAATCCGATCCTCGCGACGCAGACGGTGAAGCCGGAAAAGGTCAATCACTTCGAGCTGGGGCTCAAGACCCAGTTCGCCGACCGCCGCGCGACGGTGAATATCGCGGGCTTCTGGACCGAGATCGGCGACTATCAGGCCACAGTGAACAATCTCCAGGTCAACGTCCTGCGCGGTTATCTCGCCAATGCCGGGCGGGTCAGGACGCGCGGGATCGAGATCGATTCGGCCTTCCGCCCGACACAGCGGTTCAACGTCTATGCCAACGCCGCATTCACCGACGCGCGCTACACCCGTTTCACCAATGCGCCGTGCCCGCCCGAATTGGCGGGCGGCACCGCGCTGCCCGTGGTGAACGGCCAGATCGTGGGCACCCCGGCACCGGCGGGAACGCCGGGCAACTCGCTGCCCTATTGCGATATCTCGGGCCAGTGGCTGCCGGGCGTGTCGCGCTGGGCCTTCTCCTACGGCGCGGAATATGACCTGCCCGCGACCGTGGCGGGGACGGAGGGGCAATTCTACCTCGGCTATGACGGCAGCTATCGGTCCAAATTCTCGTCCAACCCGTCGCGTTCGGCCTATACCGACATCAACGGATACAGCCTGTCCAATGTCCGTGCTGGGTTCAAGGCACCGGGGAGCTGGAACGCGTTCGTCTGGGTCCGCAACCTGTTCGACCACGACTATTACGAGCTGCTCGCGACGCAGTCGGGGTCGACCGGGCTGATCGTCGGCCAGCCGGGCGATCCGCGAACCTATGGGTTCACCATCTCCAAGTCGTTCTGACGCCGGGGCCTGCCCCTCCACCACCGGGCCGACGCCCGGCGGTCCCCCTCCCCAAGCTTGCTTGGGGAGGGGGGCGCTCGCGTAAGCGAGTGGTGGAGGGGTATGCCGCCCTCCGACGAATCGCAGGATTCGTCCACATTCGGTTCATCTTGGTCTGCTAAGACAGAGGTCCCGTGAACGGGCGCCGGGCCGGCATCTGGGGACGGAGTCTGGAAGCTCCCCGTTTCCCACGCCGGTTCCGGCGGCTTTTCCCAAGCGTGGAGCGATCGTCGTTGGTGCCGGAATGACAAACGCCCGGACCGTTTCCGATCCGGGCGCCTGCGTGACGATCGCTCGTCAGCCCCCTTTTCCCGCTCCCGCATCAACCTCGTTGGGTGAGCGTTGGAGCAATCCCCGAACCACGGCCGTTGCTGCCTGTGTCTCAGTAAGAGTGTGTTACGGCAGGGGGGGCGGGCTTGTCATCCCTCTTGCGGCATCCGCGCTACGATTGGCGCGGTTGTGTGGCGCCCGCGCAACAATGTCCGGAGTCGCCGGTTTTACCGAGCCGGCGGGGCGCGGCATTGCCAGCACCCGGCCGCGCTCCTACAGCCTGACGGCATTTCGCTTTCTTCATGGATCGATCGGACCTCAATGATCCTGTCTCGTTACGAACGGTTGATCGCGCGGCGCTATCTGCTGCCGGGCAAGGGGGAGGCGTTCATCTTCCTCGTCGCCTCGATCAGCCTGGTCGCGGTGATGCTCGGCGTCGCCGCGCTGGTCATCGTCATGAGCGTGATGAACGGTTTCAGGGCCGAACTGTTCGACAAGATCGTCGGGCTGAACGGCCATGCGGTGGTGCAGGGGGTCGGTGGCCGTCTGCCCGACTGGCGCGACATCGTCCGCGACGCCCGCGCGACGCCGGGCGTGACCAGCGCGGTGCCGATGATCGAGCAGCCGCTGATGTCCAGCTACAACGGCCGGGTCGAGGCGGTGCTGGTCCGCGGGATGCGCGTCGCGGATATCCGCGGCAACTCCGCGATCCGCTCCAAGATCGTGATGGGCGACCTGAACAGCATCACACCGGGCAGCGGCCGGATCGCGATCGGCAGCCGCCTGGCCGAGGCGCTGGGCGCGACCGTCGGCTCCGAGATTTCGCTGATCAGCCCGCAGGGACAGACGACGCCCTTCGGCACGGTTCCGCGTATCGTCAGCTACCGGGTCGGCGCGATCTTCGAGATCGGCGTGTACGACTATGACAAGGCCTATATCATCATGCCGATCGAGGATGCGCAGACGCTGCTCCTGATGGGCGACGCGGTCGGGATGATCGAGGTTCAGACGGTCGATGCCGACCGGGTCGGACAGATACTCGCGCCCCTGGCCGACAAGCTGGGCGGACGCGCGGTGATCGCCGACTGGCGGACGATGAACGCGCAATTGTTCGAGGCGCTGGCGGTCGAGCGCGTGGCGATGTTCACCGTGCTGTCGATCATCATCCTGGTCGCGGTGTTCAACATCCTCTCCTCGCTGATCATGCTGGTCCGCGCCAAGACGCGCGATATCGCCATCCTCAGGACGATGGGCGCGACGCGCGGCGGCCTGATGCGCATCTTCATGACCGTCGGCACGACGATCGGCGCGCTCGGCACGGTCGCGGGACTGGCGTTGGGCGCGGTGTTCCTCTTCTATCGCCAGGGCGTGGTGAACTTCGTCCAGTTCGTGACGGGACAGAATTTGTGGGATCCCTCGATCCGTTATCTCACCGAATTGCCGTCCAAGACCGATCCCGTCGAAGTCATCGTGATCGCGTCGATGGCGCTCGTCTTCTCCTTCCTCGCCACGCTCTACCCCGCCTGGAAGGCGGCGAGCACGGACCCGGTTCAGGTGCTGCGCTATGAATGATCCGATCATCCGCATGGGCACGGCGGTTCAGCCTCTTACTGGCCAGCCTGTTACCGGCCAGCCCCGTACCGCCCAGCCGGTACTGGAGACGCGCGACCTGTCGCGCAGCTTCACCCGGGGCGGCCAGACGATCGAGGTGCTGCGCGGCGTCGACCTGGCGGTCGCGCCCGGAGAGATCGTCGCGCTGCTCGGCCCGTCCGGGTCGGGCAAGTCGACGCTGTTGCAGGCGGTCGGCCTGCTGGAGGGCGGTTTCTCCGGATCGATCCGGATCGCGGGCGAAGAGGTGTCGAAGCTCGACTCGCATGGCCGCACGATCGCGCGGCGCGACTATCTGGGCTTCGTCTACCAGTTCCATCACCTGCTGCCTGACTTCAACGCGATCGAGAATGTCGTCTTGCCGCAACTGGTGCAGGGCAAGCTGCCCGCCGCCGCCGATGAGCGCGCCAGGGGATTGCTGACCGCGCTCGGCCTGGGGCATCGCCTGACGCATCGCCCCAGCCAGTTGTCCGGCGGCGAGCAGCAGCGCGTCGCGGTGGCGCGCGCGCTGGCCAACCAGCCGCCACTCGTCCTTGCCGACGAGCCCACCGGCAATCTCGATGAGCACACCTCGGAGGTCGTGCTGGCCGAATTCCTGCGGCTGGTGCGGGGCGAAGGCTCGGCGGCGTTGGTCGCCACCCATAACGAGCGGCTGGCGCAGAAGATGGACCGCGTCGTCCGGCTGCACGAGGGACGCCTGCAATGACCGCCTGGACCGAGACGCCCACGCTGACCGGTCGCCATGTCACGCTTCGCCCCTTTGCCGAGGACGACCTCCCCGCGCTGGTCGAGGCGGCACGCGAGGGCGATCTGTGGGATATCTTCTACGCCAATGTGTCGATGATGAAGACGCCCGAACGCTGGCTGGCGGCGGCGTTGAAGGAACGCGACGTCGGGCGTGCGCTGCTGTTCACGGTCGAGACGCCCGACGGTGGCGTGGTGGGCACGACCCGCTATATGCGGATGGCGCCGTCGCATCGTCGGCTGGAGATCGGCGGCACCTTCTACGCGACCCGCGTCCAGCGGACGGGCGTGAATACCGAGGCGAAGCGGATGCTGCTCGCTTATGCCTTTGAGGTCATGGGTTGCCAGGCCATCCAGATCCGCACCGACTCGCTCAACAAGCGAAGCCAGGCGGCGATCGAGCGGCTCGGGGCCAGGAAGGACGGTGTGCTGCGCGGGCATCAGGTGATGGCCGACGGCCGGATCCGCGACAGCGTGGTCTATTCGATCGTCGACCGCGAATGGCCGGGCGTTCGTGCCAATCTCGACTATCTTCTGGAGAAGCGCCGATGAGCGGTATCGCGGATTTCACCGTCAGGGCGGCGGACGGGCGGGTGGTCGATATGTCGACCTTTGCCGGACGCGTGCTGCTGATCGTCAACACCGCCTCCAAATGCGGCTTCACCCCGCAATATGAGGGGCTGGAGGCGCTGCATCGTCGCTATGAGGGCCGGGGGCTGACGGTCATCGGCTTTCCCTGCAACCAGTTCGGCGGACAGGAGCCGGGGGACGCGGACGAGATCGCCAATTTCTGTACGCTGACCTATGACGTGACCTTCCCGGTCATGGCGAAGGTCGATGTGAACGGTGACGATGCCGATCCGCTGTTCCGATGGCTGAAGGCGGAGGCGCCGGGGCTATTGGGGACCAGGGCGATCAAGTGGAACTTCACCAAGTTCCTGGTCGACCGGGCCGGGCAGGTCGTGGGCCGCTACGCTCCGACGACCAAGCCCGAGGATTTGGCGAACGATATCGAGGGGCTGTTGTAAGCTTCACCTCGCGGGGGGCGAAGCCCAGGAACGACCACTCACATCGAAAACGCGCTCGCACCCTTTTTGTGGTCCAGCGCGGAGGCGATCGAAATCACCCCGCCGAACAGGAAGCTGAGCCCCAGGATATAGCCCGGCAAGGTCATCGCGCTCCACGGCAGTGTCGCCAGCACGAACACGGCGAGCAGGATGTTGAGCACCCCCAACCCGATCATCCAGCCGCGCCGCCGCCGCATCCGGGTGCCGAGCCCGATCTCCAGCACGCCGCGCAGGATCAGCCAGGCGGCGACGAGCAGCGTGATCGAGATCGCTCCGGTGGCGGGCTCGAACGCCATGACCAGCCCGATGACGAGCGAGACGATGCCGAAGCCGATGGCGTAGCCCCGCCCCTCATGCCCCTTGCCGAAAAGCCCCGCGCCGATCGACACGATCCCGGTCGCGATGAAGAACGCACCGATGACCAGCGTCGCGGCGAAGGTGGCGGGCACGGGGAACACAAATGCGGCGAGGCCGAGCAGCGCCGAGAACACGCCGTAAGCCAGGATCCAACCCCAACCCGCACCGGGGCGGGCGGCGGTCGCATAGGAACGGTCGGTGTCGGTCATCATCATATCCCGGATTGGACGGATCCTTCTGATGCCGTAACGGATCGTCCGACGCGGGGTTCCGTGCTGGTCGAATCAGACGGGTTGGGCTAGGGAGTCGGGATGCATTCCGGATATGTGCCGCTCCGCATCTTTTCCTCCTTCACGATGCTCGACGGCGCGATCGATCCCAAGGCGATCGCGGCGCAGGCCAAGGCGAACGGCTTTCCCGCCGCCGGGCTGACCGACCGCAACGGCCTTTACGCCGCGATGGCGTTCTCGGACGCCGCGAAGAAGGCGGGGGTGCAACCGATCATCGGCACGATGCTGGGCGTCGCGCGGCCCGACATGCCCGAAAACGTCGGGGCCGTCGTCGACTGGATCGCGCTCTATGCGCAGGACATGACCGGCTATGACAATCTGTGTGCGCTCGTCTCGGCGGCGCATCTGGAACGGCCGATCGAGCTTGCCGCGCATGTCGGCTTCGACGTGCTGGAGACGTTCAGCACGGGTCTGATCGCGCTGACCGCTGGCGGCGAGGGCGGCATCGCACGGCTCTTCGCGGAAGGACAGCCCGACCGCGCCAACGCCTATGCCGACCGGCTCCAGGCGATCTTCGGCGACCGGCTCTATGTCGAGCTGGCGCGCCGCGACGACGCGATCGAGATGGCGGCCGAGCAGGACCTGATCGACCTGGCCTATGATCGCGACCTGCCCCTGGTCGCGACCAATCCCTGCTGTTTCGCCGATAGCGGTTTCCGCGACGCGCACGACGCCATGCTGTGCATCGCCAATTCGACCTATGTCGAAATGGACGACCGCCCGAAAAGCTGCCCCGAGGCGTGGCTCAAGCCCGCGGAGATGATGAAGCAGCTCTTCGCCGATTTGCCCGAGGCGATCGAGAACACGCTGGTCGTGGCGCAGCGCTGCGCGGTGATGGCGCCGTGGCGCAAGCCGATCCTGCCCAGCCTGGCGGGCGACCGCGAGGGCGAGGCGGCGATGCTTCGCCGCGACGCAACCGCCGGACTGAACGCGCGGCTCGACCGCATCGCCGAGCTGGAGGGGGAGGGCGAATCCGGCTGGCGCGAAGCCTATCACGAACGGCTGACGTTCGAGGTCGACATCATCATCCAGATGGGCTTTCCCGGATATTTCCTGATCGTCGCCGACTTCATCAAATGGGCCAAGGATCACGACATCCCCGTCGGCCCGGGCCGTGGTTCGGGCGCGGGCTCGGTCGTCGCCTGGGCGTTGACGATCACCGACCTCGATCCCTTGAAGCTGGGTCTGCTGTTCGAGCGCTTCCTGAACCCCGAGCGCGTGTCGATGCCCGACTTCGACATCGACTTTTGCGAAACGCGGCGTGGCGAGGTCATCCGCTACGTCCAGGAGAAGTACGGCCGCGATCAGGTCGCGCAGATCATCACCTTCGGTAAGCTCAAGGCCCGCGCGGTATTGAAGGATACCGGCCGCGTCCTCCAGATGAGCTATGGGCAGGTCGACCGGCTGGCGAAGCTGGTGCCCAACCACCCGACTGACCCGTGGGACCTGAAGCGCGCGCTCAACGGCGTTCCGGAGTTGGCGAAGGAATATGCCAACGACAATCAGGTCCGCCGCCTGCTCGACCTCGCAACCAAGCTGGAGGGGTTGCCGCGCCATTCGTCGACCCACGCCGCCGGTGTGGTGATCGGCGACCGGCCGCTGGCGCAACTGGTGCCGCTCTACCGCGATCCGCGCTCGGACATGCCGGTCACGCAGTTCGACATGAAGTTCGTCGAGGGCGCGGGGCTGGTGAAGTTCGACTTCCTCGGTCTGAAAACCCTGTCGGTGCTGCAAAAGGCGGTGCAATTGCTCGCCAAGCGGGGTGTCGTGGTCGATCTCGGGGCGCTCGCCTGGGATGACGAGGCGACCTACGCCCTGCTCCAGAAGGGCGATACGGTCGGCGTGTTCCAGCTGGAATCGGAGGGGATGCGGCGCACCCTGTCCGCCGTTCGTCCGTCGAACTTCGGCGACATCATTGCACTCGTGTCGCTCTATCGGCCGGGCCCGATGGATAACATCCCCAGCTTCGGCCGCCGCAAGCAGGGCACGGAGGAGATCGTCTACCCGCATCCCCTGCTCGAACAGATATTGTCCGAGACCTATGGCATCTTCGTCTATCAGGAACAGGTGATGCAGGCCGCCCAGATCCTGGCGGGCTATTCGCTGGGCGGCGCCGATCTCCTCCGTCGCGCGATGGGCAAGAAGGTGAAGGCGGAAATGGACGCGCAGCGCGCCATTTTCGTCAAGGGCTGCCAGGAGGTGAACGGCATCCCCGCGCAAAAGGCGAACGAGCTGTTCGACTTGATCGACAAGTTCGCCGGCTATGGCTTCAACAAGAGCCACGCCGCCGCCTATGCGCTGCTCGCCTATCAGACGGCGTGGCTGAAGGCGCATCATCCGCACGAATTCTACGCCGCGTCGATGTGCTACGACATGGCGCTGACCGACAAGCTGGCGATCTTCGTCGACGATGCGCGGCGCATGGGCGTGACGATGCTGCCGCCCTGCATCAACGCCAGCCAGGCCGAGTTCGATGTCGATCCGCATGAGGATGGGCTGGCGGTGCGCTATGCGCTGGGCGCGCTCAAGTCGGTGGGCGAAGGGGCGATGGAGAAGCTGGTCGCCGAGCGCGAGGCAGGTGGCCCGTTCGGCTCGCTCGATGCGCTGGCCAAGCGGGTCGATCCCCGTCTCATGAACAAGCGGCAGCTGGAGACCCTCGCGTCGGCGGGGGCGTTCGACGGCATCGAGCCGAACCGGGCGGGCGTCCATGCGGTGGCCGAAACCATCCTCGCCATCGCCGCGCGAACCCATGAGGGGCGGACCAGCGGGCAGGGCGGTCTGTTCGGCGAGACCGAGGTGGCGGGCGACGCCATCAAGCTGCCGTCCGGTGCCCGCTGGACCCTGTCGCAGCGGATGGAGCAGGAGAAGGAGGCGTTCGGCTTCTATTTCTCGGCGCATCCGGTCGACCGCCATGCCCATATCGCCAGGATGCACGGCGCGCGGACCTATACCTCGCTGACCGACCTGGTCATTCCCGACGATGGCGCGCGGATCGGCGCGACCATGGCGGCGCTGGTCGAGGATGCGCGCTGGCGGACGTCCGCGCGGGGCAAACGCTATATGATGGCGCAACTGTCGGACGCGACGGGGCAGTTCCTCGCGACCTGTTTCGACGATTCGGTCGCCGCCGACCTGGAAAAGGCGGCGAAAGAAGGCGACTGCGCGCTGATCACCGTCGAGCTGGATCGCCGCCCCGGAGAGGAAGCGCCGCGGGTCAGCATCAAGCGCGTGCAACCGTTCGATGGCCTGGCCAGCACCGCCAAGTTCGTGGTCGAGGTGACGGTGACCGACAGCATCGCGTTCAAGGCGCTACACGCGATGCTCGATCCGCTGCGCAACGGACGCGGCGAGGTGCGGGCGCGGATCGAGGGACCGGACGGCGACACGCTGCTGACGCTCGGGCGCAACTTCCTGCTCGACGCCGAATTGGCCAGCCATATCGAGGACTTGCCCGGCGTGAGAGCCGTGGAGATGAAGTCGTCGGAGGCGCGGCTGGCGTTGGTCGGCTGATCCCCGCGCCAAACTGCCCCGGCTAACGCCGGGGCGGTCCATACCGAAGCCGGTCAGCCGCCGACTTCGCGACGATCCTGCTCTTCCCCTTCAGCGTCCGCGCCAGCGTCGCCGTGATTGCCATAGCCTGCGCCCGAGCTGTCGGCTTCGTCCTCGTCGGGGATCTGGTCGGGCTGGGTAGGCTCGGGATTGCTGGTCATCGTCTCTCTCCTTCACGCCGCTCAACGCATTGGCGAGCCGCGACGATCCTCAGAACAGCTCGCCCTGCGGGCCTTTGGGCGGGCGGAAAAGGCTGGTATCGAGCGGGGGCCGGTCGCGATTGAGTCCGTGCAGGCGACAGGCACGATGAAAGCGGACGCGCAGCAGGTCCGCCCACGGCCCCTGGCCCTTCATCCGATCGAAGAAATTGGGATCATTGTCGCGTCCACCACGCATGCTCCGGATGATCGCCATCACCTTGCCCGCCCGGTCGGGGAAATGCTCGTCCAGCCAGGCGCGGAATAGCGGTGCGACCTCGTGCGGCAGGCGGACGGGAATGAAGAAGGCATGGCGGGCACCCGCCCGCGCGGCGCGCTCGACCAGATGCTCGATCTCGTGATCGGTGATCGCGGGGATGACCGGGGCGATCGAGACATAGGTGGGAATACCCGCCTCGGACAGCCTGGTCACCGCCGCCAGCCGCCGCCCGGGCGTCGGTGCGCGGGGCTCGATCGTCCGCGCGATCCGGGCATCGAGCGAGGTGACCGAAAGGCAGACCGTCGCCAGCCCCTTCGCCGCCATCGGGCCGAGAATGTCGAGATCGCGCACCACCCGGTCCGACTTGGTGGTGATCGCGACGGGATGATCGGTTTCCGCGAGCAGCTCGAGGATCGCGCGGGTGATCCGCCATTCGGCCTCGATCGGCTGATAGGGATCGGTGTTGGTCCCCAGCGCGATCGGCGCGACGCGGTAGCCCGGCTTCGCCAGTTCGGCGCGAAGCAAGCGGGCGGCGTCGGGCTTGGCGAACAACCGGCTTTCGAAGTCCAGCCCCGGCGACAGGTCATGATAGGCATGGCTCGGTCGCGCAAAGCAATAGATGCAGCCATGCTCGCAGCCTCCATATCCATTAATGGATTGGGTAAACGGCACGTCCGGTGACGTGTTGCGCGTAATGATCGTCTTCGGCTTCAGCGTACTGACCGTGGTCCGCAGCTTGAGTGGCTCGCCATCCACCATCGACTGCGCGTCCAGCCAGTCACCGTCGATCTCTCGCTCGGGCAGGTTGAACCGCTTGCTCGTTGCGTTCTGCGTGGCGCCTCGACCAACGGCCTTCACCATGCAAATACCATTGCACTGGTTGACGGCACCGATAAGCTGTCAGCATGTGGTCGATCTTCGCGCTCGTTGTGGCAACTGCCGTTCCTCGGACCGAAGCCGGTATCACTCATAAGAGTGTGGCTTACGGTCAGAGGCAGCTCTTGATTTGCGATTGGTTCTCGAATTTCGAGAACAGTCGGTTCGATCGTTGCCGCGCGAAAGATGGTAAGCTCGTTGCCATTGAGGATGGAGCCTCGATCGAATGCCTTGGGCAGAGCTGCAAGCAGCTTGACGCGCAAGCTAGGCGAGTGGCCAACTGGAAAAAGGCTGAACCAGTGTGGGGTGAATTTAGCGTCCGGCTCTATGGTCGCGTAAGTGCTCAACAGCGCGCAAAGCGATACCTTGGCGATGGCACCCGCACGGTTCTGATCGAAAAACTCGTCAGTGTTCGAAAGCGATAGAGCGGCCTCAAACTCGCACGTAACCGTGTGGGGCTGCTCGCAACCCGCATAGGCGTTGATCGACTGGCTGAACGGCACATCGGGCGAGGTATTGCGGGTGATGATCGTCCGCGGCGTGATGACGGTCACGCTGGTTTTGAGGGACGGCGGCGCGCCATCGACCAGGGCTTGCGCGTCGAGCCAGTCCCCGTCCGTCTCGCGCTCGGGCAGATGGAAGCGTGTGCTCGTCCTGTTGCCGGTCGCGCCCCGGCCGGTCGCCTTCACCATGACGAGATCGATGTGAAACGGTCGCGCTTGCTCATGGCCGCAAACTATGCCAGCTATCAGAACATAGCAAGAACGAGAGGGGCGACTATGGCGCGATTCGAATATATGGAGCTGCCGGTCAGCGATAGGGGCGAGGCCAAACGCTTCTACGCGCAGGCTTTCGGCTGGACCTTCACCGATTTCGGTCCCGACTATGCGGCGACGCTCAGCGGGGATACCGATCTCGGGCTCGACGCCTCGCCGGACAAGGTGAAGGCGCCCTTGCCGGTCATCCGGGTCGAGGATCTGGAGGCGACGCTGGCGGCGGTCGAGGCGGCGGGCGGAACGATCGTGGTGCCGATCTTCGCCTTTCCCGGTGGACGGCGCTTTCACTTTCGCGATGTCGACGGCCACGAACTGGCCGCGATGCAGCCCGGCTGATCAGTGCTCGAGCAGGCGGGGCATCAGTTCGACGAAGTTGCACGGGCGATGGCGGCTGTCGAGCTGGTCGCGCAAGATGCCGTGCCAGGCATCCTTGACCGCGCCCGTCGAGCCCGGCAGCGCGAAGATATAGGTGCCCCGCGCGACACAGGCACAGGCGCGCGACTGGATGGTCGAGGTGCCGATCGTCTGAAAGCTGAGCCAGCGGAAGAGCTCGCCAAAGCCGGGGATCATCTTGGTCGCGACACGCTCGACCGCTTCGGGCGTGACGTCGCGACCCGTGACGCCGGTGCCGCCGGTGGTCAGCACGCAGTCGATGCTGTCGTCGTCGATCCAGCGGTGGAGCTGCGCGACGATATGGTCGGCATCGTCCCGCAGGATCGTCCGCTCGGCGAGTTCATGCCCCGCCTCGGCCAGCAAGCCGATCAACGTATCGCCCGAACGGTCCTCGGCGAGCGAGCGTGTGTCGGAGACGGTCAGTACCGCGATGCGGACCGGGATGAAGGGGCGGGTCGTGTCTATCGGCATGGGGGCCTAACGTCTTTGGTCGGTTTTGGGTGCGGCTTGCTGGGGGTGGGAATGGGGGCGTCCCGACAGCCCCCGATGCGCGATTCCCGAACTTCGGTTCAGCCTGACCGACGTCGAAGGCCATGCGAGACCGTCACGCAGGTCAGTTCGCCTGCGGCACCGTCGTGTTCGATTGCGGGCTGACCGTGGCGTTGAGCGCGATGGTGGTCCTGGGGGCGAGGCTGGCCTGCGCGACGTTGGGGCGTTGCAGGCGGATGGCGCTCGCGCCCGGCAGTCCGGGGAAGCGCGGCCACAGCCCCTGGGCGAGCGCCGCACGGCTTGGCGATTTCGCCTTGCCGGTCTGGCCTTCGTACATCCAGTAGTTGCGCAGGACCATCGTCACATATCCGCGCGTCTCCCAATAGGGGATGCTCTCGATGTAGAGCAGCGGGTCGCCATTGTCGCGGACGATGCTGTTCCACTCACCGACCGGCTTGGGCCCGGCATTATAGGCGGCGATCACCTTGGGCAGCAGACCGCCGGTCACGCCCGTCATATCGCGCAGCCGCTCCAGATGGCGCTGGCCGATGTCCATGTTGGTCGAGGGCTTGGTCAGGGCGCTGCGATCGATCGAGACGCCGCGCTCGCGGGCGAAATCGGTCGCGGCGGCGGGCATGATCTGCATCAGGCCATAGGCGCCAGCCGGGCTGACCACCTTGTTGCGGAAGCCGCTCTCCTGAAGCGTATGCGCGTAGACGAGCGCCTTCTCGACCCGCCAGCCGCTGTCGGGGGTCCAACTCGGCGTCGGATAGCGGGCTTCGGCGGTGGCGGTGACGCCCGCCGGGCAATTATGCGCGAGCCAGACGGTCGTGGCGGGCAGGTCGAGCGATTCGGCAAGACGGACCAGGCTGCGGAATTCGGTCGGCTGGCCGATCCGTGCCTGCTGACGGATGACCTGATCCGCCAGGTCGCTCTCGCCGATCTCGACCAGCGCGGCGGCGACGAGGATGTTGGGACGCCGATCGAGCGCGGCCCAGTCGGTCGCGACGAGCTGCCCCTTGGGCTCGCGGTCGCCGTGCATCCCCAGCGCCTGGCGGGCGAGCTGGCCGTAGAAGCTCTCGCGGAACTGCGAGGCGGAACGCAGGCGCCCCTCGATCTTGTCGGGGCGGCCGCAGACCATGTCCGCCCGCGCCGCCCAGTAGAGCGCGGCGGCACGGAGATCGACGTCGGTGGCGCGCGCCGCCGTGCCCTCGAAGGCGGTCTCGGCGGTCTGGCAGTCATTCTGCCGCCACGCCGACAGCGCGACCGTCCAGCGGCCCTGCACCGCCCATTCTCCATAGCCCTCGGCCGCCTTGGCCGCGAGTTGACGGGCATTGGCGTCGTCGCCCATCAGGAAATAGATCCAGGCGACCTTCTGCTGCCATTCGGTCAGCGCCTCGGGCGAAAGGCCCTGGGTCGCGTCGAGCAGGGCCTGCGCCGACGGGCCGTCATCGGCCTTCACGAAGGGCTGCATCTTCACCGCCAGGTCGGCGGCGATCATGTCGCTGTTGACGCTACGGGCGCGGACCCGGCGCGGCGCGCCGTCCTGCCAGATCAGGCTGTGGGATTCCGGGAGGGGCGGCAGGTCGTGAGCGCCGCGCGAACGGGCCAGCCGGGCCAGCTGCTCCGCCTGGGGAAGTTCGGGCGCTTCGTTGATGAGTGCGACCAGCCGCTCGACATCGACCTTGGGCGAGCCCTTGGCGGTGTAGAGTTCGGCGCGCGCGATCGCATGGAGGGGGCCGGGCTTGAGTGAGTCGAGTTCGAGCTGCGCGTCGGTCCAGCGGCCTTCGCGGATCGCGGCGAAGATGCGCGTATAGCCCGCCTTCTGATCGGCATCGAGCAGCGCGGGGATGCTGGGCGGCGCCTTGGCGGGCAGCGTGACGCGCGCATCGCCGATGGCGGCGGGCGCGGGGTCGACCGGGGCGGCGGCGGCGCCCGATGCGGCGGCCATCAGGAGCCCGATGGTCAGCGCGGACGTGACAAGCTGCCCCAGTTTCATGCTCGCATATCCCCCATCAGCATCTGCAGGTCCTTCCAGCTTTCCGCCTTCGCCATCGGCTTCTCGATCAGGAAGCGCGGATGAAAGCTGGCGACCGCCCGGCTTTTGCCGTCCTTATGGTCAACATCGTGCGAATGTCCGCGTGCGCTGGTGAGTTCGGTCCCGAGGACGGCACGGCTCGCCGCATTGCCGAGCAGGAGCAGCCCGCGCGGCGCGATCAGCCCGACATGGTGACGTGCGATTTCGGCCAATCGGGTCTCCAGACCGGCGGGCGCGCGCCCCGCCAGCGGCCGCCGCGCGCAGACCGAGGCGATGTGGACCGTCTCGCGCGACTGGCCGATCGCGGCGAGCATCCGGTCGAACAGTCGACCGGACGCGCCGGACAGGATCCGCCCCGCATCGCCATCGTCGCGATCGGGGCAATCGACCAGGATCATCAGCGCGGCATCGTTCGGTCCGGTCGCGGCCAGCGATACGCCGTCCCAATCGGCTTCGGGCGCCGCGTCGGACAGGCGCCACGCGAGAAACGCCTCGAGCGTGTCGGGCAGCAGTGTCGGCTGGACGGGCGGTTCGGCGACAATGCCGGGCGCCGCGTTCGGGGCGGGTGGCGGGGCATAGGATAGCGGGCGCACCGGCTCGGCGGCGGTCCAGTCGCGCGGTTCCTCCTCGACCAGCAGGTCGACGCCCGCATCGTGCCACCAGTCCAGCACGCTGGCCGCCAGTGCGGTGTCGAACCCTGCGGTATCGGTTGTCGGAAACGCCCCCATATGGCGTTGGTCCATGCTGCAAGGTTGACGTGCGCGTCAATCTGTCGGATCGGCTGTCAGGACAAGATGTTTCCCGTCCGCGCCCGGACGAGCCCGCGAAACGGGACGCTACGGCAGCGGCGCGGTCACAAAGCGAGGATGCCATGAGCGAACGCGAATCGATGCCTTATGACGTGGTGATCGTCGGCGCGGGTCCGGCGGGCCTGTCGGCGGCGATCCGCCTGAAACAGCTTGCGGCCGAACATGGCGGCGAGCTGGCGGTCTGCGTGCTGGAAAAGGGGTCGGAGGTCGGCGCGCATATCCTGTCGGGCGCGGTGATCGATCCGATCGCGCTCGACGAGTTGCTACCCGACTGGCGCGAGGATGGCTGTCCGCTGGCCGAGGTGCCGGTGACCGAGAATCTCCACTGGATCCTGAGCGCGGGCAAGCATCGTAACCTGCCCCACGCGCTGACCCCGCCCTTCATGCACAACAAGGGCACCTATACCGGCAGCCTGGGCAATCTGTGCCGCTGGCTGGCGGGCAAGGCGGAGGAGCTTGGCGTCGAGATCTTCCCCGGTTTCGCGGCGGCCGAGATACTGTTCCACGAGGATGGCCGGGTGAAGGGCGTCGCGACCGGCGACATGGGCGTCGCGCGCGATGGCACGCACAAGCCCGATTATCAGCCGGGCCTGGAGCTCCACGCCAAATACACCTTCTTCGCCGAGGGGGTGCGCGGCCACCTGTCGAAGGAGATCATCCGCCAGTTCGATCTCGCGCGCGACAGCGATCCGCAGGTCTATGGTCTGGGCGTCAAGGAATTGTGGGACATCGACCCCGCCAAGCATGTGCCGGGCCGGGTGATCCATACCCAGGGCTGGCCGCTCGGCCATGACGCCAATGGCGGCGGGTTCATCTACCATCAGGCGGGCGGACAGGTCGCGCTCGGCTTCGTGACGTGGCTGAACTACACCAACCCGTACATCTCCCCCTTCCAGGAGATGCAGAAGTGGAAGACCCACCCGGTCATCGCGGAGCTGCTCAAGGGCGGCAAGCGTGTTTCCTACGGCGCGCGGGCGATCAATGACGGCGGGCTACAGGCGATCCCCAAGCTGACCTTCCCCGGCGGCGTGCTGGTCGGCTGTTCGGCGGGGTTCCTGAATGTGCCGCGCATCAAGGGCACGCACGGCGCAATGAAGTCGGCGATGCTGGCGGCGGAGGCGGCCTATGCGGCGGTCCAGGCGGGGCGCGAGGGCGACGAGCTGACCGACTATCCGGAGGCGTTCCGCGCCTCCTGGCTGCACAAGGAGCTGTCGACGGTCCGCAACGTCGTGCCTTTGGTCAAGAAATATGGTGATACGCTGGGATCGGGCCTGGCGGGGGTGACCATGTGGGCCGAGCATTTCGGGCTGAAGATGCCCTTCACCATGAAGCACAAGCCCGATCACGAAAGCCTGTGGCGCAAGGATCAGGTGAAGAAGCCCGATTATCCCAAGCCCGACGGCGTGCTGACCTTCGACCGCCTGTCCTCGGTCTTCCTGTCGAACACCAACCATGAGGAGGATCAGCCGGTCCACCTGACGCTCAAGGACGCGTCGGTGCCGATTGCGCACAACCTGCCCTTGTTCGACGAACCCGCGCAACGCTACTGCCCGGCGGGCGTTTATGAGGTGGTGGGCGTGGAAGAGGGCGATCCCAGGTTCGTGATCAACGCCCAAAATTGCGTCCACTGCAAGACGTGCGACATCAAGGACCCGACCCAGAACATCAACTGGGTCGTGCCGGAAGGTGGCGGAGGACCCAATTATCCCAATATGTAAGCGTCCGTCGTGGATCGGGGGCTCGGCTCTCGCCCTGATCGCCGCCCCGATCTTTGGCCTGACCGGAGCCCCGGCGGTCGCGGCGGAAAGGCCCGGTCCTCAGCCGCTCGCCGCCTATCTTTCCGCGCGGGTCGCGGCGGCGGAGGGACGCTCGGCGACGGCGGCGGGGGACTATGCGGTGGCCTTGACCGGCTGGCCAGACGACCCCGCGGTCGCGGTACGCGCCTATCGCGAGGCGATGATCAGCGGCGACACCGCGCTGGCCCTCCGCGCCGCCCGCGTGATGGAGGCCGAAAAGGTCGCGCCGATCGACGTCGCACTGCTCGACCTGGCGATGGCGGCGCGCAAGAACGACCGTGCGGCCTATGACGCGGCGCTGCTGCGGATCGACGGCGACGCGCTGCGCATCCTGTCGCCGGTGCTTCGCGCCTGGGGTGCATGGGATCGCAGGCAGCCGGTCGAGCCGGGCCTGGACAGCGCGGGCAAGGAACCGGTCGCGCGCCGCCTGGCGGACGAGAATGGCATTCTGCTGGCCATCGCCTCGCGCAAGATGGCCGATCAATCGGCACGTGTGTTGCTGGAGACGATGCGCGCGCCCGCCGATACGCGGATCGCGGCGGCCGAGCTGATGGCCGGGCAGGGTGACGAGGCCAATGCGCGCGGACTGTTGAGCGACCCGCTCGTCGCCTCTGATCGCAAGCGGCTCGGCCGCAAGCCCGATCTGGGCTTCGGCGTGTCGCGATTGCTGGCCCGCGTCGGCGCCGAACTGGTCGGGGAAGGTCCGCGCCCGCTGGTGATCGCGCTCGCCCGTACCGCGCTGATCGCCGATCCCGGCAACGATCGCGCGCGGTTGCTGATGGCCGAGGCGCTGGTCAAGGACGAGGCCTGGGACGCCGCCATCGCCGCGCTGGCCGGGGTGGACCCGCAGCGTGCCTTCGCCCATCGCGCTGCGGTCGTCCGCATCGGCCTGCTCGCAGAGGCGGGGCGATCGGGCGAGGCGCTGATGCTGGCGAACGGTTTGGCGACCGCGAAGACGGCGGGCCTCGAAGACTGGCAGGTCTATGCCGATCAGCTGATCGCCGCCAAGCGCCCCGCCGATGCGGCGCCCTGGTACGAGCGGGTGACGCGCGCCGATCCGCCGCTGCCCTGGGCCGCCTGGCTGCAATATGGCGGCGCGCTGGATCAGGCGGGGCGCCGGGACGAGGCGGACGCGGCGCTCGCCCGCGCGGTCGCGCTCGGGCCGGACGAGCCGCTCGCGCTCAACTATCTCGGCTATTCGCGGATCGAGCGGGGGCAGGATGTCCCCGGCTCGCTGGCGCTGCTCGAACGCGCGAGCAAGCTGGCGCCCGACGATGCCTCGATCACGGATTCGCTCGGCTGGGGATATTTCAAGGCGGGCCAGATCAAAAGGGCTTTGCCGCTGGTCGAACAGGCGGCGATCGCCGAGCCCGCGAACAGCGAGATCGCCGACCATCTCGGCGATATCTATTGGACGCTCGGTCGGCGTTTCGAGGCGCGCTATGCGTGGCGCGCGGCGGCGCTGACCGCCGACGAGGCGGAACAGGCTGCGCTGGCGGTCAAGCTGGCGCGCTGAACCGCCTTGCCGCGCGGGGCCGGGCGACGCATGGACGACACATGACACGCATCGTCGAGACCGCGCACGCCAAGATCAACCTGGCCCTTCATGTCCGCCGCCGCCGCGTGGATGGCTATCATGAGCTGGAGACGCTGTTCGCCTTTTGCCGCGACGGCGACACGGTGACGGTCGAGCGGGCGGAGACGACGACCCTGACCCTGACCGGCCCGTTCGCATCGGTGCTGGCGAACGAGGCGCAGGAGGACAATCTGGTGACCCGCGCGGCACGGCGCTTCGGCGAGCGTTTCGGCGTGACGGGCGGCCACGCCATCACCCTCGACAAGCATCTGCCCGTCGCGTCGGGGATCGGCGGGGGCTCGGCGGATGCGGCGGCGACGCTGCGTGCGCTGGCACGGATGCATGATGTGGCGCTCGATCATCCGGAGCTGTTCGCGCTCGCCGCCACGCTGGGGTCGGACGTCCCGGCTTGCCTGCTCGGGCGGACGGCGCGCGGAGAGGGCAAGGGCGATGCGCTCGAGCCGCTGCCGCCGCTCGGCGATCGTCCGGTGTTGTTGGTCAACCCGCATATCGGCGTATCGACGGCGGCGGTGTTCGGGCGCTGGGACGGCGTCGATCGCGGACCACTTGGCAAGGGCGAGGCGCTCATGGTCGCGGCGGCGGGGCGCAACGACCTCGAGCCGGCGGCGCGAAGCCTGGCGCCGCAGATCGACGCGGTCCTGGCGCTGCTCGCCGCGGCGCCGGACGTCGCGCTTTCCCGGATGTCCGGGTCGGGTGCGACCTGCTTCGCGGTGTTCGACCATGGCGACGCGCGCGACGCCGCGGCGAGGATGGCGAGCGAACGGGGCTGGTGGGTGTTGCCGACTTTTTTACGCTGACCTTCGTTCCCTTCTTGTTCTCACGGAACAAAACACATACATAGCAGATGCGTTGAATGGACCACGCGCATGGTCTAGCGAGGGAAGCATCTGATGGCCGCCAATCTGAAAGTGATCGAAACAGGCATGGCAACCGCAAACGCAGACCGGCAAAAGGCGCTCGACGCCGCGCTCGCTCAGATCGACCGGGCATTCGGCAAGGGCTCGGCGATGAAGCTGGGGCAAAAGGAAGCGATGCAGGTCGAGGCGATCTCGACCGGTTCGCTGGGACTCGACATCGCGCTCGGCGTCGGCGGCTTGCCGCGCGGCCGCGTGATCGAGGTCTATGGCCCTGAATCCTCGGGCAAGACGACGCTGGCGCTGCATGTCATCGCCGAAGCGCAGAAGATGGGCGGCACCGCCGCCTTCGTCGATGCCGAGCACGCGCTCGACCCCGTCTATGCCAAGAAGCTGGGCGTCAACATCGACGAACTGATCGTGTCGCAGCCGGATACCGGCGAGCAGGCGCTGGAGATCACCGACACGCTGGTTCGCTCCAACGCGATCGACGTGCTGGTGGTCGACTCGGTCGCCGCGCTCGTGCCGCGCGCCGAGATCGAGGGTGAGATGGGCGACAGCCATGTCGGCCTCCAGGCGCGCCTGATGTCGCAAAGCCTGCGCAAGCTGACCGGTTCGATCAGCCGTTCGCGCTGCATGGTGATCTTCATCAACCAGCTGCGCATGAAGATCGGCGTGATGTACGGCAACCCGGAGACGACGACGGGCGGCAACGCGCTGAAATTCTACGCCTCGGTCCGGCTCGACATCCGTCGCACCGGCGCGATCAAGGATCGTGAGGAAGTGACCGGCAACGCCACCCGCGTGAAGGTGGTGAAGAACAAGGTCGCGCCGCCGTTCAAGCAGGTCGAGTTCGACATCATGTATGGCGAGGGTATCTCCAAGATCGGTGAGATCCTCGACCTGGGTGTGAAGGCCGGGCTGGTCGAGAAGTCGGGGAGCTGGTTCTCCTACGACTCGGTGCGGATCGGGCAGGGGCGTGAGAATGCCAAGACCTATCTGCGTGACAATCCCGACATGGCCGATCGTCTGGAACGCGCCATCCGCCAGCGGACGGAGAAGGTCGCCGAAGAGATGATGACCGGCCCCGATGCCGAGGACGATATCTGAACCAGGGGAACGGCCCGCCAGCGATGGCGGGCCGTTTCGCTGTCGGCGCGAAGGGGACGCGATGACCAGCGGACAGGATTGGAGCGGGCGGGTCGGTGACGTCTGGGCGGCGGAGTGGCAGCGGACCGACCGCAGCTTCGCCGATCTGGCGCCGCACCTGAACGCCGCGATCGCTGCCGTCGCCCCCCATCGCGGCAAGGCGCTCGACATCGGCTGCGGCGCGGGCGCGACCGGCCTGGCGCTCCACGGCGCGCGGCCCGATCTGGACATTATCGGTGTCGACCTGTCCGCCGGGCTGGTCGGGGTCGCCCGGCGGCGCGCGGCCGATCGAGAGGCGGTGGCGGGCGAAGGCAGCCTGTCCTTCCGATGCGACGATGCGCTCGCTCTGGCGGCGCGCGAAGCGCCGTTCGACCTGTTCCTGTCGCGACATGGCGTGATGTTCTTTTCCGACCCCGTGGCCGCCTTCGCCGCCTTGCGCCGCGCCGCGAGCGACAGCGCGACGTTGATCTTTTCCTGTTTCGACGCGCGTGGTCACAATGGCTTCGCGACACTGGCCGATGCGATCACCGGGCAGATGCCGGTCTCTTCCGATGCCTATCAACCGGGGCCGTTCGCCTTCGCCGACAGCCATGCCGTCGCCGACTGGTTGGAACAGGCTGGCTGGACACCGGGTGCTGCCGCCCGCATCTCGTTCGACTATGTGATCGGGCAGGGCGACGCACCGCTGGCGGATGCGGTCGAATTCCTGTCGCGCATCGGCCCGGCGGCGCGGGCGATCGGCGATGCGCCTCCCGAGGAGCGGGCCAGGATCACGACCGCGCTCGAACAGGCGCTGGGTGATTACCGGATCGAGGATCGGATCGCATTGCCCGCTTCCGCCTGGATCTGGCGCGCCCATGCGGGTGCCGATCGAACCTAGCTAGGCGGCGGGTAGCCGGCGTGTCGGTTGCGTGCGGATCGAATGCGCCCGCCGCTTCGCCCCGTGCGTTATCGCGCGCGCATCAAGGGGAACAGGCATGACGATCATCGTCCATCATCTGGAAAACAGTCGGTCGCAGCGTATCCTGTGGATGCTCGAGGAATTGGGCCTGCCCTATGAGGTGAAGCATTACCGGCGCGATCCCAAGACGATGCTGGCACCGCGCGAACTGCGCGCCGTCCATCCGCTGGGCAAGTCGCCGGTCGTCGAGGATGACGGCCTGGTGATCGCGGAGACGGGCGCGATCATCGAATATCTGGTCGGCAAGGGCGATGGGCGCCTGGGTCCGCCCGCGCACCGCGAGGCGATGCAGCGCTGGCGCTTCTGGCTGCATTACGCCGAAGGATCGCTGATGCCGCCGCTCTTCGTGCTTCTGGTGCTCAGCCGTATCCCGGTCGTGGGCAAGGCGGCGATGAAGCGGTTCCAGCCGATGCTCGACCGGCATCTCGATTATGTGGAAAGCGAATTGCAGCGCTCGCCCTGGTTCGCGGGTGACCAGATGACCGCCGCCGACATCATCATGAGCTTCCCGCTCGAGGCGGCGCGCTCGCGTGGCGGGCTGGATGCCGACCGCCCCGCAACGATCGCCTGGCTGGAACGGATTCACGCCCGCCCCGCCTACCAGGCCGCGCTCGCCAAGGGTGGACCCTATGCCTATGCGTGAGAGGGGCTGTCTTTCCCTTTCCCCTCGGAGAGGGGCGAGGGGAAGCTGGTCTCAATGCCCGCCGATCTGCCGAAAGCTGTCCGGCGCCGGTTCGGCAGGGGTGCCCGACGGGGCGTGGAGCGATTCGACGTCCACCGGTTCGGGCGGATCGAGCGGGCCTTCCCACTTGGCGATGACGGCGCTCGCCACCGCATTGCCGATGACGTTGGTCGCGGAGCGGCCCATGTCGAGGAAATGGTCGACCGCGAGGATCAGGAGCAGTCCGGCCTCGGGAATGTTGAACATCGGCATGGTCGCCGCGATCACCACCAGCGAGGCGCGCGGCACGCCCGCAATCCCCTTCGACGTGACCATCAGGACGAGCAGCATCGTGATCTGCTGCCCGATCGACAGGTCGATGCCATAGGCTTGCGCGATGAACAGCGACGCGAAGGTCATGTACATCATCGAGCCGTCGAGGTTGAACGAATAGCCCAGCGGCAGCACGAAGCTGGCGATGCGGGGCGGGACGCCGAACCGGTCCAGCCCTTCGAGGATACGCGGATAGGCGGCTTCGGACGAGGCTGTCGAGAAGGCGAGGATCAGCGGCGCGCGGATATGGGCGATCAACTGGCGGACGCGCGCCCCGATGAACAGCGTCGCGACGCCGAGCAGCACGCACCAGAGCAGGAAAAGCCCGAGATAGAAGCTGCCCATGAAGATGGCGAGCTTGCCGATCACCGACGGCCCCTGTTCGGTCAACGTTCCCGCCACCGCGGCGAACACCGCGATCGGCGCGACGCGCATGACATAGTCGGTCACCTGCAACATCACCGCGACCAGCGCGTCGACCGCGCGAACCAGCGGCGCCGCGCGCTCGCCGACCGCAGTGATCGCGACGCCCAGAAAGATCGACGCGACGACGATCTGCAACACCTCGTTGGTCGCCATCGCCTCGACCAGCGACGCAGGCACGAGGTGGGTGACGAATTTCTGGAGGTCGAACCCGGCCTTCACCACGCCGCTATCGGCGGTGACCGCCGGAAGCGGCAGGTTGATGCCCACCCCCGGCTGGAGCAGGTTGACGAGCAACATGCCCAGGCTGAGCGATACGAGGCTGGCCGAGAGGAACCAGGCGAGCGAGCGGAAGCCGATCCGGCCCAGCGCCTTCGTATCCCCCATCTGCGCGATGCCGGACACCAGCGTCGCGAACACCAGCGGCGCGATGATCATCTTGATGAGCCGCAGGAACAGGCCGGTGACGATCGCGAAATATTGCGCGATCGTGGTCAGCCGCGCGGTCGCCGTCGCGCTGCCGTCGTCGAGCGACAGGTTGATCGCGAGCCCGACGACGAGGCCGAGGACCAGCCCGATGAAGATGTACAAGGTCAGCCGCTTGGCCATGCATACCCCAATATAAGTTCTGCGCGCGAGCCAAGGGCATTGCGGCGCTCAGGTCAAGAATTCTATCGTGCGCGTCATGCAGACCCCGTTGTCCCGCCGCGCGCTGATCGCGGCCGCCGCCCTGCCGCTTCTCGTCCGGCCAGGGCTGTTGCGCGCCGCCGAGCCCGACCTGTCGGGGCTGCACGACATCACCGGTGGGGCGGTGCCGATCGGGCCGGAGGAACGGGCGCGACGGCTGGCGCGCGCGCAGGCGTTGATGAAGGCCAGCGGAATCGGTGCGATCCTGATCGAGCCGGGGTCGAGCATGGTCTATTTCACCGGCGTCCACTGGGGGCGGAGCGAGCGTTTGACCGCCGCGATCCTGCCCGTCGCGGGCGAGCCGTGCATCGTCACGCCGTTCTTCGAGGAACCCTCGGTCCGCGAGACGCTGGCCGTACCGGCCGAGGTGCGGGTGTGGCAGGAGGATCAGAACCCGCTGGCCGTGGTCGCGGCGTTCCTGCGCGATCGAAAGCTGACCGGGCGTCCCGTGGGCATCGAGGAGACGGCGCGCTTCTTCGCGTTCGACGGGTTGCGCAAGGCGCTTCCCGCCATCCGGCTGGTATCCGCCAATCCGGTCGTGCGCGGGTGCCGGATGATCAAGACGCCCGCCGAGATCGCGCTGATGCAGGTGGCGACCGATGTGACCATCGCCGCCTATCGCTGGGTCCATCCCCGTGTCGAGGCGGGCATGACCGGTGCCGAGATCGGTGCGCTGATGAGCGCGGCCACCCGCAAGCTGGGCGGCTCGCCCGAGTTCAGCATGGCGCTGGTCGGTGAAGCCTCCGCCTATCCGCATGGCAGCAAGCAGGTCCACCGGGTCGCGGACGGTCAGGTCGTCCTGATGGACTGCGGCTGCACGATACAGGGTTATCAGTCGGACGTGTCACGCACCTGGGTCCACGGCTCCGCCAGTGCCGAACAGCGCAAGGTGTGGGACACCGTCGCGCGTGGCCAACAGGTGGCGCGCGGCGCGGCGCGGATCGGCGCACCGGCGGGGAGTATCGATGACGCGGTTCGCCGCTTCTACGAAAGCGAAGGCTATGGCCCCGGCTACCGCCTGCCGGGCCTGTCGCACCGGACCGGCCACGGCATCGGCATGGACGGGCATGAGCCGGTCAATCTGGTCCGGGGAGAGGCCACGCCGCTGGCACCGGGCATGTGCTTTTCCAACGAGCCGGGCATCTATCTGCCGGGCAAGTTCGGCATTCGGATCGAGGATTGCTTCCACATGACGGATAGCGGGCCGGTCTGGTTCTCGACCCCGCCCAAGGCAATCGAGGCGCCGATCGGATGATCGAGTCGCTGGAGGAGCAGGGCCATGCGCTCTGGCCGTCGCGGCTTGCGGGGGAAGAACTGGCCGAGTTGGCGCGGCTTTTCGACGCGTGGCCGAAGGGGCGGCCGGGGCGGCGGATCGATCCCGCTCGTGCCGGTGGCTTGGCAGGCGTAGAGCGGCTTTGCGCTGCGATGCGGCCCTATATGGGCGAAGCCGTGCGCCCCGTCCGCGCCATTCTGTTCGACAAGCAGGATGGCGCGAACTGGGCGCTGGGTTGGCATCAGGACCGCACGATCGAAGTGGCCGAGCGGAAGCAGGTCGAAGGCTTCGGTCCGTGGACCGTCAAGCAGGGCCGGGTTCATGTCGCGCCGCCGGTTTCCCTGCTGGAACGGATGGTGACGGTGCGGTTCCATCTCGATCCGGTCGACGGAGAGAATGCGCCGCTGCTGGTCGCGCCGGGATCGCATCGCAGGGGCCTGATCCCGGAGGAGGCCATTTCGGGCGTGGTGGAAGAACTCGGCGAAGTGGTTTGCGTGGCGGAGGCGGGCGCGGTCTGGCTGTACCGCACGCTGATCTTGCACGCCTCCGCGCGGTCCGTTCCGGGACGGCATCGCCGTGTGTTGCAGATCGACCTGTCGGCGGACGATCTGTCGGGTGGATTGGGCTGGGCCATTGACGGGAAATCAGCGGCCTGAGGATGCGACGGAACGCCCCGGACGCGCGGGCGCTTGAGCGGGGACAAAACCTCGCCTAAGTCGCGTTCATGACCTCGACCAACGACATCCGCCGCGGCTTTCTCGACTATTTCGGCAGCGAGGGGCACCAGATCGTGCCCTCCGCGCCGCTCGTGCCGCAGAACGACCCGACGCTGATGTTCGTGAATGCGGGCATGGTGCCGTTCAAGAACGTGTTCACCGGGCTGGAATCGCGGCCCTATGTGACGGCGACCAGCTCGCAGAAATGCGTGCGCGCCGGGGGCAAGCATAACGATCTCGACAATGTCGGCTATACCGCGCGGCATCACACCTTTTTCGAGATGCTGGGCAATTTCTCGTTCGGCGACTATTTCAAGGAACAGGCGATCACCCATGCCTGGACCCTGCTGACCAAGGTCTGGGGCATCCCCGCCGAAAAGCTGACCGCCACCGTCTATCACACCGACGACGAGGCGTTCGACCTGTGGAAGAAGATCGCGGGTCTGCCCGATCACAAGATCATCCGCATCCCGACCAAGGACAATTTCTGGGCGATGGGCGAGAATGGGCCGTGCGGTCCGTGCTCGGAGATCTTCTACGACCATGGCGACCATATCTATGGCGGCCCTCCCGGCAGCCCCGAGGAGGATGGCGACCGATTCGTCGAGATCTGGAACCTGGTGTTCATGCAGTTCGAGCAGGAAGCCAATGAGATCGTCGGCGAGCTGCCCAAGAAGTCGATCGACACCGGCATGGGGCTGGAGCGGATCGCGGCCGTGCTCCAGGGCGTTCACGACAATTACGACACCGACACGTTCAAGGCGCTGATCGCCGCCTCGTGCGAGCTGACCCACACCAAGGCCGAGGATGGGCAGAAGGCGTCGCACCGCGTGATCGCCGACCATCTGCGTTCGGCCGGTTTCCTGGTCGCGGACGGGGTGCTTCCCGCCAATGAGGGGCGCGGCTATGTCCTTCGCCGGATCATGCGCCGCGCGATGCGGCACGCGCATCTGCTGGGCGCCAAGGAGCCGTTGATGCACCGGCTGGTCCCGGCGCTGGTCGCCGAGATGGGCGCGGCCTATCCCGAGCTGGTCCGTGCGCAGCCGCTGATCGAAGCGACGCTCCGCCAGGAAGAGACCCGCTTCCGCCAGACGCTCGACAAGGGGCTGAAGCTGCTGGACGAAGCGACGGCGGGCATGGCGCCCGGCGCGACGCTGGCGGGCGAGACGGCGTTCAAGCTCTACGACACCTATGGCTTCCCCTATGACCTGACCGAGGACGCGCTACGGGCGCAGAATCTGGCGGTCGACCGCGCGGGCTTCGACGCCGCCATGGCCGAACAGAAGCGCGCCGCGCGTGCCGCCTGGAAGGGCTCGGGCGCGAAGGCGTCGGATGACGTGTGGTTCGACATTGCCGAGGAAACTGGTTCGACCGAATTCCTGGGCTATGCCTCGGACACCGGCGAGGGCGAGGTTCTGGCGCTGGTCAAGGATGGCGCGCGTGTCGACAGCGCCGCCGCTGGCGAAAGCGTCGCGATCATCGTCAACCAGACGCCCTTCTATGGCGAGAGCGGCGGCCAGGTCGGCGACACGGGCACCATTTCCAGCGAAACCGGGCTCAGGGCCATCGTCACCGACACCTCCAAGCAGCTCGGCCGGGTGTTCGTGCACAATGCCGAGATCCAGGAAGGCGGCATCAAGATCGGCGACAGCGTGAAGCTGTCCATCGATACCACCCGCCGCGCCGCGATCCGCGCCAACCACTCGGCGACGCACCTGCTGCACGAGGCGCTGCGCCAGCGGCTGGGCACCCATGTCGCCCAGAAGGGCTCGCTGGTCGCGCCGGAGCGGCTGCGCTTCGACTTCTCGCAGCCGGTCGGCATGTCCGCCGAGGACATCGCCGAGGTCGAGACCAGGGTGAACGAGCAGGTGCGCGGCAACGGCCCGGTCGTCACGCGCCTGATGACCCCCGACGAGGCGATCGAAATGGGCGCGATGGCGCTGTTCGGCGAGAAATATGGCGACGAGGTCCGGGTGGTGTCGATGGGCGAGGACGCCGATGGCACCTACAGCCTCGAACTTTGCGGCGGCACGCACGTCGATGCGCTGGGCGAGATCGGCGTGTTCAAGATCGTCTCCGAAGGCGCGGTGTCGAGCGGCGTGCGTCGTGTCGAGGCGCTGACCGGCGAGGGCGCGCGCGCCTATCTGTCGCATCGTGACGACATGTTGAAGGCGGCCGCCGCGACCCTGAAGACCACGCCCGACGACGTGCCCGCGCGCATCGCCGCGCTGGTCGAGGAGCGGCGTCGGCTTGAGCGCGAACTGGCCGAGGCCAAGAAGGCGCTCGCCATGGGCGGCGGCGCGGGCGGCGCGGCGGCCGGTCCGGAACAGATCGGCGATGTCGCGTTCATCGGCCAGGTGCTCGACGGCTTCGAGGCCAAGGGGCTGCGCGGTGCGGTGGACGATGCCAAGCAGCGCCTGGGCGGCTCGGGCGTCGCGGTGATGGTCGCGGTGAATGACGGCCGCGCCTCGGTCGCGGTCGGCGTGACCGACGACTTGACGGGCAGGCACAATGCCGTCGAACTGCTCCGCAAGGCGGTCGCGGCTTTGGGCGGGCAGGGCGGTGGCGGCCGTCCCGACATGGCGCAGGGCGGCGGCCCCGATGGTAGCAAGGGTGCCGAGGCGTTGCAGGCGGTGCGGGACGCGCTGGCTGGCTGAGATTGACAGATAAGGGAGCAAGCGATGCGAAGGACGGTTTGGACGGCTTTGGCATGGCTTGCCTCGATGGGGGCGGCTTTCCCTGGCCTGTCGGCTGCGGAGGCCCAGACCAGTGGTGATCCCGTCGTCGTGACGGCGAGGCCGCTGCCCGCGCGCGGGGCCATCGACAAATGGGTCCGCGACATGTCGGTCCGACGCTCGTCGGACGAGCCCATGTCGCGGGTCAGCGAACCGCTGTGCGTCGCCACGGCGGGGCTGCCGTCGTCGTTGGGCAAGCCGCTCGCCGATCGCGTTCTGTCCAATGCCGAACGGCTGAAGATTCCGCTGGCGGGGGACAAATGCCACCCCAACGTCTTGATCCTGTTCGTCGATGACGGCGCATCGCAGGTCGACTGGCTGGTCAAGCACCGGCCCGGCATCTTCGGCGACCTGCCCTATTCCACCATCCGGACGCTGCGGCACGATCATGGCCCGGTCCATGCCTGGCACATCACGGCGGTCGCCAGCCGGGACGGTGACAAGCTCGTGCAGGGGGAGGGGGGCTTTCCGACCCTGCGTATCCCCAGTGCCAGCCGTATCGACGCGCCGATCCAGTCGATGATCGTCGCGGCCGTCGTCCTGATCGATCGTTCCGCGATCGTGGGCCGCCCGATCGATCAGATCGCGGACTATGCGACGATGCGCACGCTCGCGCTCGTCGCCGCGCGCAACGATGTCGTGGACAACGATCGCACCGCCACCATCCTCTCGATGTTCCGCGGGACAGACGTGCCGCTACAGCTTACGCCGTTCGATTGGGGGTATCTGACCGGGCTCTATTCTGGACGGGCGACGCGGCGCCCGGCGGCGCAATATGCCGACATGGCGCGTTCGGTCGAAAAGGAACTCGCCGCAGGAGAGAAGAAGCCGTGAAGCCGGACAACGGACGTCGTGACCTGACCGCCGGACCGATCGGCAAGACGCTTCTGCTGTTCGCGCTGCCGACCCTGGGGTCGAGCGTGCTGCAATCGCTCAACGGATCGATCAACGCGATCTGGATCGGCCAGTTTCTGGGCGAGCGGGCGCTGGCCGCGACGACGAATGCGAACATCATTATGTTCCTGCTGGTCGCCGCGACCTTCGGCTTCGGCATGGCGGCGACGATCCTGATCGGCCAGAATATGGGCCGCCGCGATGTCGAGGCGGCGCGGCGGGTGCTGGGGTCGGCGCTCGGGCTGTTCGCGGTCATCTCGACCCTGACCGTCTGCGTCGGCTGGCTCGCCGCACCGGCGATCCTCCGCGCATTGGCGACACCGGCGGAGGTCTATCCGCTGGCGCTCGCCTATCTGCGCGTGATCTTCGTCGCGATGCCGCCGGGGTTCGTCGGCGTGCTGCTGACCATGGCGCTTCGCGGGGTGGGGGATTCGATCACGCCGCTGAAGTTCATGGCGCTGGGCTCCGTGCTCGACGTGGCGCTCAACCCGGTCTTCATCCTCGGGCTGGGCCCGGCGCCCGCGCTGGGGATCGAGGGCTCTGCGGTGGCGACGCTGATCGCCAATTGCGGGTCGCTGCTCGCGATGGTGGGCTATATCTATGCCAAGGATCTGGTCATCCGGCTGCGGGGGGCGGAGTGGCGCTACCTGCTCCCTACGCCGACCTTGCTGCGCACGATCGTCACCAAGGGCTTTCCGATGGGGCTCCAGATGCTGGTCGTCTCCACCTCCGCGCTGGCGATGATGGGGCTGGTCAACCGGCACGGCACGGCGACGACGGCGGCATATGGCGCGGCGAACCAGCTCTGGACCTATATCCAGATGCCCGCGATGGCGGTCGGCGCGGCGGTCAGCGCGATGGCGGCGCAGAATATCGGTGCCGGACAATGGGACCGCGTCGACCGGATCACCCGCGCGGGGCTGCGCATGAACCTGTTGCTGACCGGCGCGCTCGTCGTGATCGTCACGCTGCTCGACCGACATGTGCTGTGGCTGTTCCTGGGCAGCGAGGGGACCGCGACCGACATCGCCGCGCGGATCAACCTGATCGGCGGATGGAGCTTCATCCTGTTCGGCGTGTCGATGGTGCTCGCCGCGACGGTGCGCGCCAATGGCGCGGTGGTCGGGCCGTTGGTGATCCTGGCGATCTCGATGTTCCCGGTCCGGTTCGGGCTGGCCAATCTGTTCGAGCCCCGACTGGGTTCCGACGCGATCTGGTGGAGCTTCCCGGCCGGCTCGCTGGCCTCGATGGTGATGACGATCGGCTATTATCGGTACGGCAACTGGCGCAAGGGGCGGATGACGGCGGCGGCGGGCAAGGAGGAATGCGAGGAACAGGCGCTCGCCGAGGGACAGCCGACGAACAAGGCGATGCCGGTCGGATGATCGCTGGCGGCGATGCCCTCCACCACCGCTTCGCGGTCATCTCCCTGCCCATCGGCGATGGGGAGGATCTTCACTCCGCCGGGGCCATCACCTCGATGATGCCGGGCGCGATCTTCGCGGTGACGGGGGTGTGCGCCAGGACCTCGCCATCGATCGAGATCGGCAGCGGCGGGATGCTGTTCAGCCGGATTTCGCGTCCCCGGAATTCGCGCACTTTTTCCTTGCGATAGTCGCTGCGCAGGACGCTGGCCGCCCAGTTGACGATCAGGCGGCGTTTCACATGGCCGCACACCGCCTGCACCACGATCTCGCCCGAATCGACCGCTGCCGATTCCACCAGCTCGGTGCCGCCATGATAGGGACCGTTGGAAATCCGCACCTCCACGACGCGAAGCCGCTCGCGTGTCCCATTCTGTTCGACGATCAGCGTGAACGGGCGGAAGCGCAGGAATTGATAGGCCGCCCAGCCCAGATAGCCCAGCCGCCCCGCAAGCCGCTTCAGGCCGTGCGGGACCGTCTCCGCGATCTTCGGGCTGATCCCCATCGCGGCGCAATTGGCGTAATAGTCATCGTCGATCATGCCCAGATCGATGCGACGCGGGCGGCCGGTGCGGATCACCTCCACCGCGCCCTCGATATCGAGCGGGATGCCCAGCGAGCGCGCGAAGCTGTTGGCGGTGCCCAGCGGCAGTACGCCCAGCATCACGTCATGCCCGACCATCAGGTCGACCAGCCCGCTTATCGTCCCGTCGCCGCCGCCCAGGATCAGCAGGTCGGGCTTGGCGGCCAGCAATTCGCGGACCGTCGGCTCCAGGTCTTCGGGATCCTCGATCGCGCGCGCGTCGACCGGGTAGGGGAGGCCGGACATGGCGGCGCAGGCGCGCTTGAACAGCGCCTGGCCGCGCCGCGATTTGGCGTTCACCACCATCGCCGCCGATCGTATCTCTCTCAAACCCGTTTCCTTTCGCCCCCGGAACGCTTCATCCAACGCTTGGCAAGCGCGGTACGATCCCCCAAATGCCAATGTGATGACCGCTTCCTATCCCGCGCTTCGCCTCCGCCGTACCCGCGCCTCGCAGTGGAGCCGTCGGCTGCACGCCGAAAACGTCCTGACCCCGGCCGATCTGATCTTGCCGCTGTTCGTGACCGAAGGGCAGGGGGTCGAGGAGCCGATCGCCAGCCTGCCGGGGGTATCGCGCTGGTCGCTGGACGGGATCGTGGCGCGGGCAAGGGAAGCCGCCGCCCTGGGCATTCCGTGCCTGGCGCTGTTCCCCAACACGCCGTCGCACCTGCGCACCGATGACGGGCGAGAGGCGCGCAACGCCGATAACCTGATGTGTCGGGCGATCCGCGCGATCAAGGACGCGGTGCCGGAGATCGGCGTGCTGACCGATGTCGCGCTCGATCCCTATACGACGCATGGCCATGACGGGCTCGTCGACGCGGCGGGCTATGTGGTCAACGACAGCACCGCCGACGCGCTGGTCGAGCAGGCGCTGACCCAGGCACGCGCGGGATCGGACGTGATCGCCCCGTCGGACATGATGGACGGCCGCATCGGCCTGATCCGCGCCGCCCTGGAGGCGGAGGGTTTCGTCAATGTCCAGATCATGGCCTATGCCGCCAAATATGCCAGCGCCTTCTATGGCCCGTTCCGCGACGCGGTGAACACGCGCGGCCTGTTGAAGGGGGACAAGCGCACCTATCAGATGGACTCCGCCAATGCCGAGGAAGCGCTGCGCGAGGTCGCGCTCGACCTGGCGGAGGGCGCGGACAGCGTCATGGTCAAGCCGGGCCTGCCCTATCTCGACATCATCCGCCGGGTGAAGGACGAATTCCGGGTGCCGACCTTCGCCTATCAGGTGTCCGGCGAATATGCGATGATCGAGACGGCGGTCGCCGCAGGCGCCGCCGATCGCGACGCGATGGTGCTGGAGACGCTGATGGCGTTCAAGCGCGCGGGCTGTGCGGGGGTGCTGACCTATCACGCCGCCCATGCCGCGCGCCTGCTGAACGCCTGAGCCAGCGCCTGGGATGCCAATCCGAACGTCCAGCCTTCCCGCGCGCATCCTGTTCGTCGCGACGATCCTGACCGGGTCGTTTCTGCTGTTCCTCGTCCAGCCGCTGGTCGCGCGGATGGCGTTGCCCCGGTTGGGGGGCGCCCCGGCGGTCTGGGATTCGGCGATGTTCGTCTATCAGGCGTTGTTGCTGGGCGGCTATGCCTATGCGCACGCGCTGGGACGATGGCGACCTCGCGTTCAGGCGGCGATCCATCTCACGCTGCTCGCGGTGGCGGCGCTGTGGCTGCCGATCGGGCTCATGGCGATCGACCTGCCCCCCGACGCCGAGCCCGCATTATGGGTGCCGTGGCTGCTGGGGCTGTCGATCGGTCCGCTCTTCTTCGCGGTGTCGGCGCAGGCGCCGCTCATCCAGCGCTGGTTCGCGCTCGCACAGCCGGGGCGCAATCCCTATGCGCTCTACGCGGCGTCCAATCTGGGCAGCTTCGCGGGGTTGATCGCCTATCCACTGCTGGTCGAACCGATGATGACGCTCCACGGCCAGAGCTGGTTATGGAGCATCGGATATGCGCTGCTCGCACTGATGGTCGTGATCTGCGCCACCCGATTGCCCGGCGGCGAGGATCGGGAACAGGCGACGACGCCCCAGTCGAAGCCGCCCGGATGGCGCCGTGTCGGCCAGTGGATCGCGCTGGCGGCGGTCCCTTCGGGGCTGGTGCTGGCGACCTCGACCTTCATCACCACCGATATCGTCGCGATGCCGCTCCTCTGGGTGCTGCCGCTTGGCGTATACCTCCTCAGTTTCATCATCGCCTTCGCGACGCGGCGGGGGGCGGCGGATACGCTGACCCGGATCGCGCCGGTCACCCTGTTGCTGCTTGGCGGAGTGATCATGGGGGGCAATCCGGGCCGCCCCTATTTCAACGTGGTCATCGCGCTGTTGCTGCTGTTCATGGTTTCGGTCGCGCTCCACACCGCGCTGTATCGCGCGCGACCGGCGGTCGACCGACTGACCGGCTTCTATCTGTTCATGGCGGTCGGCGGCGCGCTGGGCGGGGTGTTCTCGGGCATCCTCGCGCCCGTCCTCTTCGACTGGACCTATGAATATCCGCTGCTGATCCTCGCAGCCGGGATCCTGATCCCGCAGCAGTTCATGACCATGGGAATCCGCCACCTGTGGCTGCGGCACCGCGCGGTCATGTTGGTCGCGCTGGTCGTCCTGCTTCCGCAATTCTGGCTGGCGGGCCCGGCAGGCTGGTTCGGGGACCATCAGCAGGGGCCGGTCTTCCTCATCATCGCGGCGCTCGCCTTCGTGGTGATCGGATCGCGGCTGGGCTTCGCGGTGCTGCTCGCTGGCGCGCTGGTGTTGTTCGGCGGCTATCGTGCGCTCTCGCTCTCGATGGAGCGCGACGCGCGGATGCGCAGCTATTTCGGTGTCTATACCGTGCGTGACGAGCCGGGCTATCGCGAGCTAGACCATGGCTCGACGGTGCACGGCATCCAGTTGCGCGGATCAGCGGAGCGGGAGCGGACGCCGACCACCTATTACGCGCCCGACTCGGGCGTCGGCCGCGCGATGCGCGCTGCGCCAGCGCTGTTCGGCCCGGCGGCGCGGATCGGCGTGGTCGGGTTGGGGACCGGCACGCTCGCCTGCTACGCCCGGCCGGGTCAGACCTGGCGCTTCTACGAGATCGATCCGGTGATCGTTCGCATCGCGCGCGACACGGGGCAGTTCACCTATCTCCGCCGCTGCGCCGCCGATCCCGTCATCCGGATCGGCGACGCCCGCATCCGCCTCGCCGCCGAGCCGACCGACAGCTTCGACCTGCTCGCGCTCGACGCCTTTTCGTCGGATGCGGTTCCGGCGCACCTGCTGACACGCGAAGCCTTCGCCACCTATGCCCGTGTCGTGTCGCGGCGGGGGCTGCTGCTGGTCCATATCTCGAACCGCTTCGTCGACTTGGAGCCGCTGGTCGCGGCCGCCGCGCGCGACGGGGGCTGGGCGGTCGGCAAGCTGGCCTATATCCCGTCCGACCTGGACGAACAGGCGTCGGCGACCCGGTCGGTCTGGCTCGCCCTGTCGCGCGACCGGCAACTGCTTTCCGCACTGGAAGCGCGTGGCGGCACGTGGCAGCGCGCATCCGCTCCGCCCGACCTCGCACCCTGGACCGACGATTATTCCAGCGTCCTGCCGTTCCTGCGCCGGTTCTGATCGCTCAACCGGTCGGCAGGCTGGCAGTCAGGGCGGAAATCTGTGCCGCCTGCCGCTCGCTGATCGCCGCCGCGCGGGCGCGAAGCTTGGTCAGCGCGGGATAATCGGGCTTCAACTCGGCGGCACGCGCGATGGCGCGGTCATCGATCTCGGTAAGCAGCGCGGAGGTACGCGCCCGTATCTCGTCGAGCGTCGCCAGATCGGTCTGTGCGGCGAGCCAGGCATCGCTGCCGACTCGCTGCCCACGCGCCGCTCGGGCGCTGGCTTCGGCGCGGTCGTGCGCGGTCGTGAACTCACCCTCCACCGTGCCGAGCCGATCGGTGATACCGGCGATATCGCGGTCGAGTGCCGGATCGGGCCGTAGCTCGACCGGCTTGACCACCGGTTCGGCAAAACCCTGCTTCTCGACCGGTCGAACCGCCAGCGAGGGATAGGGCGTCCGGTCGCCACCGCCCGCACAGGCCGACAGCATCGGCAGGGACAACAGGCCGATCCATGCGATGGCCGGAAGGTTGCGGATCGAGGAGGGAAGGAACTGCGTCATCCCCGTCACCCTAGCCGCAAGACGCGGCCGGGGAAAATGCCGCGAATGCGCTTCGGACGCCGCTTTCGAAAAAATGTGGATAACCCGGCACAAGGGCTTGCCATCATCCCGAACCGCTTCTAAGAGCCCACCTCCACAGCGCGCCCGTAGCTCAGCTGGATAGAGCATCAGACTACGAATCTGAGGGTCGGACGTTCGAATCGTTCCGGGCGCGCCATTATATCAGTAGTTTAGCGGTGTGGTGAGTTTTCCTTGGAGATTCACCGTTTGGATCGGTACACGCGGGGCACACCTGAGAAGGTGGCCCCGTCGATCGCAAAAACGATATTCAAACGTCAGATTTTTAGGCTCATGCGGCCTCCAGCACCCCGACCCATGTAATGTCCGTCCTCTTTGGGTCGACTATGCGCCAGATGGTTTCCATCAACGGCCTTGGTATCTGACGTTTGGCCACAGCAAGACTTGCCTTCAGCACCTCATCCGGCCACGGTTTCACGACGTGGCTCGTATCACCGTCCGGCTGGATTGGTCCGAGCAATGTACGGCCATCACGAACGCCGGTGACGCGTACGCCCCTGAACGTGGTTGGAGGCACGAAGCGGTCCCGCGCATCCAAGAAGGCCGCTGCCGGATCATGACCATCATGATCGGTTTCGTCCAGGATTCCAAGGATGCAGGCAGAACCGGAGGCGATTTCAAACCGGTCAGTGCATAGCTTCCGGATGCAGATATGGGATGCGGCAGATCCGCTGGGCAGCGCGGCATACCATAGGTCCAAAAGCGGGTACGGCACCTCGTCGTAGTCACGGCTGTCCAGAGTATCCGCCTGCGGTGGAGTGACACCCTCCCACGAAGTGCCATCCGATAGGATATGCACGCAGTCATTTTCGTCGAAGACGATGCAGTAGCTGGAATGCGATCTTCGGGCACATCGAGAGAAATGATCGATGAGATTCCTCCTCATCATAGGAGAAGTGTGCCCAGGTCCACGATAGCCGATGGTGGCACGATCAAAGCCATCGACCGCTGATCCATCGCCACACTCTGCATACAGATTCATTCTGCTGCGCAGAAATCCCCCGAAGGCCGGGGTGATCACGTAGGGGAAGCAGTCTTGGCGCCGCCGGGGAATGCTGAGCAATTTCATTTTTACCTCCGAGGAATAACAAGTAGCCTGGCTTTCATTCCACCTTGCCTGACGATTGCTTTATTTGCCGGGGGCGTCGCGCATGATCGGGGTGAGGTGTTCAGAATGTCCCGACGGACATTCGCGTGTCCGTTGATTTTATGGCAGATCATCCTCCCTGGGCTGTGCACGGAGGACAACATGCCGATGGGAACCAAGTATCGGGTTGTCGGCCAGCTGAACTTCGACGCCGCTGGCTACCTTCTTCGTGTGGATGGCGGCGGCACATGGCGTCTCGACCTCGGTCTGCGATCATGGTGGCTGGCGCGCCGCTGGGGCGGTCAGCGAGTGGTCGTCTTCGGGATGAGGGAGGGCTTCGATACGCTCAGCGTGAAGCGGATCGAACGATGCGATCCACGGCAATCATAGAGAACATGGAGGAGGATGGGTTCTTGAGCGCTATGCCAAGCGCCCGGAATGCCATCATCAATTTCGGTCACCCGTACGTGAATCAACCGAATCGGTGCTTTTGAAGTTCGTTACCGTTAAGCAGGACATATGCTCAACCGCCTCAGTGATCGCCAGAAGCAATGTCTAGTCGGCGTCGCCGCTCATAAAACGAGTAAGGAGATCGCGGCAGATCTCGGAATCTCTCCGAAGACAGTGGACGGCTACATCGCCGATGCGGTGGCGCTGCTCGGAGCGCGGAATCGTCAGCATGCGGCGACGACCTTTATGGAGCTTTCTGAGGTAGTTAGTAATCCCGTAGTTTTACCGGGGGAACCGATCCGGGTTGAGCTGGACGAACCTCCGGTGTCAGCACTCGTCACACAGTCTGACGACGTCCGGGTCACATCCCGGGGTTTGGAGCGGCTCCGGCCCTTCCATCGCCTGGGTGTGATCATTGGCGTGGCATTGGCGCTTTCCATGGGTCTCGGACTCAGCGCCATGGCTGTGGTCGGAGGGATCGCGATATACGATCCCTCCCGATCATCTGCTGATCGTTCGGAGCGTTGAGCTCCGACAGTATGTGACGGGGGATAATGTGGGGAACGAGGTTACAAGCGTTTTCTATGCGCGCCTAAAGGCGGCGGAATCCGCATCTGATGCGGCTCTGCAGGAATATGCACAGCTGTTGCTCGACGCACAGAAGGCCAGCGCGCAACTGGATTTGACCTTCGGCGAGCCGCAATCGGTCTTCGCAGACATCAACGAGGCGATGGCGCATCATCTTCGAGGGCGTCATCATCTCGCGCGGGCGCACTCGAAGTCTCTGGAGATCGTCGAACGGAAGGGCCATTCCGTGACATCCTGGGGTGATACAGTGCCGACCTACGACGAGGCGCGGGATGCGCCTGCTGGAACGGTCGTCGCGATCCGTTCGGCCGCCTGAACAGGACGACGGCGTCCATGCTAAACGTCGTCGTCTTCTATGCCGGTCTCATCGGGCTTCTCGTCTATTCGCTCAGATGCGGCGGGCGTCCCGAACGCTGGATCGCTGGAATCCTTGGACCGTCGGCCATTGTCGACACGATGATGGTGAATGCCGGGCGGGGAGTGTTCGTCGCCCGAGAACCAGGGATTCTGCTTCTCGACGTGGTTACGCTGACCGCGGTGACGGTCGTGGCATTGAGGGCCGAACGGATATGGCCGATGATCCTCACCGCGTTCCTGCTGGTGGGTGTCGAGCTTCAGATCGGCGTTTGGCTCGCCCCGGTGATACAGCGGCAAGTGTACAAACTCGCGCACGCCTACAGCGCCTATCCCGTCATGCTGATCCTTTTGATTGGCATCGTACGCCACCGTAACAGGACGCGCGATGTGCCGGAGCGGGATTGGACAGTTTTCTGAGAGCAAATTGACATGCGGAATGGAACGGAATTGCTCGACATGGCCAATCGCCTCCGCGCGATTGCCGGAGCCGGAACGGCAATGAAGGCAAGTTCGTCACCATACGATGTGGCGACGACTTTGCTGGGGATCAGACGTCATCGCGATGCCGTGATCGGCAGCGGCTACTTCGGCGAGCCGTCATGGGACATCCTGCTCGATTTGTTCGTGAATGAACAGAAGGGCCGCCCCATCAGTGCAACATCGGCCTGCTTGGCGGGGGGCGTGCCGCCTACGACTGCTCTGCGACATCTCGTAAGGCTCACCACGGACGGATTGATCTGCTCGACCCCTGATCCTGCGGATGCTCGGCGACGATACATATCGTTGACGAAGAAATCGCATGAGATGTTGCATTTCGTGCTGTCCGGGCAGTCATAGAGGGGGCGTTCCTGCCCGACGCGTGGGTGAATGCGGACTGAGGGCAGCCAAACATGAGTCACGGCGGATCGATCCGTTTTTTAAGAAATTTCGATCAGAATTCGGACATCATCAATCAGTCCGAATGGCATAATTTGGTACCTTTCCGCCGCTCCCAAAGAGTTCTCAGTTGGCAGGTCTTGTCAGGAGCCTACGTTCAACGCGTAGCCGATTGGTATGGCTAGCTCCACCAAGTGGGGGCGTCAAGGATCTGGTTTTCGGAAAGATGCCTGCCAGATTGGTTTGTTTGCAACAATCGTTTCGGTCGCGGTTGCTTCCCTTTGTGGGAACTATAGGCGTACTGAATGCATGTGAAAAACGAGAAGTGAGAGTAGGTAAGCGAGGTCTATGTTGACACGAGGATCGGAATGGCGCCGCTGGGAACCCCATATCCACGCGCCGGGCACCGTCTTGAACAACCAGTTCGGCGCGAACCCTTGGGAAGCCTATCTGACTTCGCTCGAGACACTGACCCCCAGGATCGAGGCGATTGCGGTTACCGATTATTATGTGACGGATACCTATGAAGCCGTCCTCGAACATATGCGCGCGGGCCGGCTCCCCGATGTCCAGTTGATCTTCCCAAATATCGAAGTTCGGCTCGATGTCGCAGCAAAATCGGGGTTCGTGAACCTCCATTTGCTGGTCAGTCCGGAAGATCCCGATCACCTCGCGCAGGTGAAGCGGATTCTCACCCGCCTGCAGTTCAATGCCTTTGACGATCGGTTCGATTGCACGCGTGGCGATCTCATCAGGTTGGGCAAGAAGGCCAACCCCGCGATCCTCGATGATGGCGCAGCTCTCGCGCACGGTGCCACGCAGTTCAAAGTCAATTTCGCGCAACTGCGTGAGGTGTTCAAAGAGAGCGGCTGGGCCAAGAAGAACATCCTGATCGGGGTCGCCGGTGCGGCCGGAGACGGCAGCTCCGGCCTCCGGCAGGCCGCCGACGCCACCGTTCGCGCAGAGATCGAGAAATTCGCGCACGTCGTCTTCTCGAGCAGCCCTGCTCAACGCGAATTCTGGCTCGGCCAACGTGGTCTCACGGTCGCCGAGCTTCGCGAGCGATACGATGGCTGCAAGCCCTGTCTGCACGGTAGTGACGCGCATGACCAAGCCTCGACCGGACAGCCAACTGGGGATCGCTTTTCCTGGGTCAAGGGCGCGCTGACCTTCGATGCACTGCGGCAGGCGTGCATTGACCCGGAGAATCGAGCCTTTGTTGGGGTTGAGCCACCCAAGACGGCAATGCCCTCGCAGGTCATTGCGCAGGTCGAGTTCGACAACGCTTCGTGGGTGGCGACTGGCCCGATCCCGCTTAATCCAGGCCTGGTCGCGATCATCGGCGCCCGCGGCTCCGGCAAGACGGCGCTGGCCGATATGATTGCCGCCGGCTGCGATGCAGTTCCGGCAACCGTGTGGGGTGCCAGCGACGAGGTGAGCCCGTCTTTTCTCGTCAGGGCCAAGCTGCTCGTCGGTGTCGGTCAGGTCAAACTGACATGGGGCGGCGGCACGACGACGACACGCTGTCTTGACGGGCGCGACGCGAACAATGCGTATTCTTATCCGCGCGCGCGCTATCTCTCCCAGCAGTTCGTCGAAGAGCTGTGCTCCTCGAAAGGGGCCTCGGAAGCCCTGATCGGCGAGATGGAGCGTGTCATATTCGAGGCGCATCCCCAAGACGAGCGCGACGGAGCCACAAGCTTTGAACAGCTGCGCGATCACCGGACTGCGCGTTTTCAGCAGGCCCGAAAGCGTGAGGCCGAATCGATCGCGGCAACGTCCGAGCGGATTGCGGAGGAGCTCGAGAAAGAAGCGCTGGTCGTCGGGCTCGGCGTTCAGATCACGCAAAAAGAGGAGCTGATTAAAGGCTATAATGCCGATCTATCAAAGTTGGTGATCACAGGAACTCCGGCCCAAACGTTCAGGCATACCGCGCTCAATGAGGCCGTCCAGCATCTAGCGTCCAGGGTGCAGGCTTTTGGCGCGCAGCGCCGCGCCTTCGTGGCGATGCAGGACGAAGTCCGCAACACACGTGGCGCCAAATCCCCCGAAATGCTCCGCGAAGCAAGGGCGCGTCATGCCGCCAGCGGCCTTACCGCCGAGCAATGGGATGACTTCTTGCTGATCTACAAGGGTGACGTTGATAAGGCGTTGACCGAGTATATCGCCTGGGCAGACGGGGAGATTGTCAAGCTTAACGGCGTCGCGCCCGCCGATCCGGGGCCTAATATCCCTTTCATTGCTGGTGGCGCGGATCTGGCTCTCATACCGCTCGCCACGCTGAAGGCCGAGATGGGCCGGCTGGAAAAGCTGATCAGCGCCGACACCATCATTCGGAATCAATATGCGGCGCTCTCGAAGCGGATCGGCACAGAGAATGGGGCGCTCCAGGCGCTCAAGAAGCAATTGGAAGATGCCAAGGGCGCACGCGAACGGCGCAAGAGGCTCCAGATCGAGCGAGAGGAGTCCTGCGGTCATCTGTTCGACGCCATCGTCAGCGAAGAGACTTCGCTCACCGATCTCTATGCGCCGCTCATGGCGCGGCTGAATGCGTCTTCGGGTACGTTGCGAAAGCTCAGCTTCACCGTGAAGCGCGTCGTCGATGCATCGGGCTGGGCGACGGTCGCAGAAGAGCATCTGATCGACCGCCGGGAGACGGGCCCTTTTCAGGGTCGCGGATCGCTTGCCAAACTGGCTAATTCGGACCTCCGCCCCGTGTGGGAGAATGGCTCGGCGGCCGACGTCCAGACCGCGATGGCCGCCTTCATTGCGAACTACCAGAGGGACCTCCTCGCGCATGCCCCCTTCGCTCCAACCCAGCAGGCGGATTTTCGCGTTTGGTCCAAGCGGTTTACCCACTGGCTGTTTGGCACCGACCATATCTCGGTGCGGTACGAGATCGCCTATGACGGGATCGACATCCGAAAGCTGTCGCCGGGCACGCGCGGGATCGTTCTTCTGCTGCTCTACCTTGCGCTCGATGATGCCGACGACCGCCCGCTGATCATTGACCAGCCAGAGGAGAATCTCGATCCGAAGTCGGTCTTCGACGAGCTCGTCTCGCTCTTCATCGCGGCGAAATCGAAGCGCCAGATCATCATGGTCACTCATAACGCCAATCTGGTCATCAACACCGATGCGGATCAGATCATCCTCGCAGATGCCGGGCCTCAAGCCGGCGGGGGCCTCCCCATGATCACTTATGTGGCGGGCGGACTCGAGGACGAGCGAATCAGGAGCAGCGTGTGCGAAATTTTGGAGGGTGGAGCGGATGCATTTCGGGAGCGCGCCCGGCGTTTGCGTGTCAGGCTCGAGCGGTAGCGGAGCGCAGCAGACGCGCTTCTACTTGGGCCAGCTCCGCTTAGCGTCGACGGTCATGTCGGGGACTCCAGTCGTCCCCGCCAGGGCGCGTGGGTAGGTTTCGCCGCCGGCGCACGCGATCGTTCTGTCGGTGGATGAGAAGAGCCAGAGCCAAGCGCTTGTTCGCACACAACCGGGGCTGCGCTCAAGCGTGGCCGGGGCGCGACCATGATGCACGACTACAAACGCAACGGGACGACCGTGTTGTTTGCGGCGCTGATCTGGGACTTGGCGCGGCCTTGATAGCTGGCGGAAATGGACGCTTGCCAGAGGTTCGTTCGACATTGCTAAATCGGTAGCTTAGGGCCATCGCTGCCCTTCCGGGCTCTAGTCCGAACGGCGCGTTTGGTCGCATGTGGACGTTTCGTAAGGTCGTCACCGTGGCGTTCGCGGGGAGCATGCTGTACCTTCAGATGCGTCGATCAACGACCCGAGGATAGCTGAAATGCTGAAGTCGATTCTTACCGCAATCGCGTTGGCTTCTGTAGCGACAGTACCCGCGAACGCAGCTCCGTGCCGTGACGCGAAGGGGAAATTCATCAAGTGCGACACGGCCAAGCCGAAGCCCATGAAATGCAAGGACGCCAAAGGGCGTTTCGCCAAGTGCGGTGCCGCAGGCGCCACACCTGTGAAATGAATTTGAGTGGGGGGCGGGACCCAGTCCCGCTCTTTCCCTCCGTTGCAAACGCGATTCTCACTTGCAACAACTTACTGATTCGGCAGTAGCGATCCACGTCGTCATCTACGGTCGTGGTTGAGATGCTTATTGTGGCCGCAGCTCTCAAGGGCGCAGGATTTGCCTGAGGGGGGCTTCGTGAGGACAGAAGGCACAGGTGATGGGCGTGACGTCGACTTAGCGCGTTCGCTTATGAAACGCGCACTGGACATCCTAGATCGGGCAGGAGATCTGAGGTGCGTACCGCATCTGCAGCACGCCCTCGACGTGCTGGACGGCGACACGATCCGCGAGCCGACGCATGATGAGATCGAGCGGATACTGGGAATGCCGAAGGAGGCATCCGAAATCTAGGCGGCCTCTGCGTCTCCTCCTTCTCCGCCGTTCGTCACGGCACCATCCGGAACGGTGGTGGTATTGTCGATATCCGGGCCATCAGCAGGGGCTCGCTTGGCCGGTGACACTCGCCGCTGAATTTCTGCCAGTCGCGTGTCTGCGTCATCGGCCGAAGCTCCGGCGCCGGCCGTTGCTCCGAGATATCTGGCAGCCGCCACCTCGCTCTGGAAATAGGCGATCTCCTTCTCCATGCCGTTCACCTCGTCCTCCGGAACGGATGCGACGCCCTTCAGATCGGCGGCACCGCAGGTGTCGAGCAGGCGCCAGCTGAAGGCATGAGACAGGGCGTCGTAGCAGTTCTGGCTGTAGATCATGGATCCCGACAAGCCCTCGGACGCGAAGGCCTTGCCCATTTCGGCAAGACCTTCGCGCACTGCTGGCGAACTCAACGGTTGGACTGCGGGTGGCGTCTGAGCGGCCACGGAGGACGTCAAAGTCTTGATCGCAGGATCGGAGGCCGCGACTTCCGCCGGTGTCCGTGGCGAATTCGAAGAGCATTTCGACACGTTCACCAGAACGACCAGCGTCCCGATGATCCCGATCGTCCATGCGATTCCACGGCTCGAACTCTTCGACGCCGCGCCGGTCGACCTTTGGTTCATCGCCATCCCCCACTGTCCTGCAGATTGAACATACATGCTCTTCGGCGTGCCTCAACTCGCGGAATTATCTCGAAAATGGATGTGATGGGTATTGTGGTGCATCTTAGCTCGTCCTAGCCTCGTCCGATCACGCCAAGGGGAGAGGGCGTTGCAGGGGGAAGTCCGCGTAGCGGAATTTTGGATCGACATCGTCGATCTGCCGGAAATGGCGCAGCATCGTCTCGCGACTATCGATCCATCGATAGCGATCGAGCGCGTCGATGGTGGCTTTGCGCTTCGTTCCGAGACGTCGACGCGCGAGCGCATCGAGGATGCCTGGTTGTGCTTCATGACGAACGAGCGCTTGCTCCGCGCGAATGCCGAAGCACGCCGCCTCGTGCTGGCAGAACTCCTTTCATGACGTTCGCTCCAATTAGGGTCCGGCCAACGAACGGAGACGGAATGCTGCTCGTCGGTGATGCGGGCGATTTCGCGCTGGCCGAGCGGTCGATGGTCGAACGCCTGTGCGCCGACGCGCTGACGGACGAGGATCGCGACGTCTTGAGCCGTGAGGGTCTTCTGATCGACGCGGACGACCACCTTGGACGGGTGGCACATGCCTATGGCGTCGCGGAACGGATAGGGCACGCCGGTGCCCTCGACTATCTGATCATGGTCCCCACCCTCCGGTGCAACCTCAGTTGCAGCTATTGTCAGGTCTCGCGCGTGGCGGAGCGCAGCACTGGCTTCGACTGGAACGAGGCGACGCTGGCTGCGGTCCTTCGCCTGATCGATGGCCTGGAGACCGAGCGGGTGAAGATCGAATTCCAGGGCGGTGAGCCGACCTTGAGGCCGGACCTGATCCGTGCAGTGATCGATCGATGCGAGCGGATTCCGATCCGACAGTTCGTCATCTGCACCAATTTGCAGCGCATTGACGAGGAAGTGCTGGCGCTCTTCGACCGGCCCGACGTCTTCATCAGCACGTCGCTGGATGGTGACGCCGCCACGCATGCCAGGCAGCGGACCGGCGATGGAGCGACGACCGACGCATTCCTCGCCAATCTGCGTTTCGTGTTGGATCGGTACGGTCCGACCAAGGTTTCCGCGCTGCCCACCGTCGATCCCGCCCGCCTGCCGGACATGGACGGGCTGATCGACAGCTACGCAGCCCACGGCATCGATGGAGTCTTCCTGAGGCCGATCAACTACCAGGGCTTCGCGCGCAAGCGTCATGCCGAGGTCCGGGAGCTGGCCGCCGCTTGGCGTGATTATCACTCAGCCTTCGTCCGGCGGTTGATCGAGCGGAACTGGGAGGATCGAAGCCGGGTCCTCGAAGAGACCTATTTCAGCATATGCCTTCGGCGGGTGTTCCAACCGGGAGCCGACCGGCACGTTGATCTGCGTGATCCCAATCCCGTCGGGGTCGACTATGTCGTCGTCGATCACGATGGTCGGGTCTATCCCACTGACGAGGCGCGGATGCTGACGCGTTCCGGCGTGATCGACCTGGCTATCGGCGACGTCTTCGATGGCTGGGAAACCGAGGCCAGGGACCGCCTCAATGCGCACGCGACCAACCGTTTCGATCCGACCTGCATGGGTTGTGCGTATCAGCCCTTCTGCGGACGCGATCTCGTCGACGATCTCTCGCGCTATGGCCGCATCGATCTTCCGCGTCACGAAACCGAGTTCTGCCGCAGGCACCTTGCGATGTTCGACCTCGTCTTCGAGCTGACCTATTCGGATGACCCCGCCGTTCGATACTCGTTGGCACGCTGGCTCCGCTTGCCCGGCACGCCCAACGAGTTCGGAGTGCGTCTGTCGTGATCCGCCTCACGCTCCCCGCGGCGTCAGACGCCGAAGCCCCCTATGTCGCCCGACTGAACACCGGCCGCGGCGGGGTGGAGGAAGCCGATGCGGCGCTTGTCGACGAGGATGCCGAAGGCGTGACGTATCTCGGTCGTCACGGCGTATTGGCCATCGATGGTGCCTCGGCGACAGAGCTGGACGGTGACGTCATCATCGTGGATCCGGTCGGAGGACGCGCGGAGCGGATCCTCCGACGAGGATCGGGCCACAACACGCTGCTCGTGACTGAACGGTGTGACCAGCTGTGCCTGATGTGCTCTCAACCGCCAAAGAAGACGCACGTCGACCGGTTCGCACTCTTCGAGCAGGCCTGTCTTCTCGCCGAACCTGACAGCCTTATCGGCATCTCGGGGGGCGAACCGACACTCTACAAGGCCGACCTCCTCGGCATGATGGAACGCGTGCTGGCCGAGCGTCCGGACTTGGAGTTCCATGTTCTGACCAACGGCCAGTTCTTCGATGACGAAGATGTCGCGCGCTTGCGGGACGAGCGGTACGCTCGCGTCAGTTGGGGCATTCCCATATACGCGGCCGACGCCACGCTGCACGATCGCATCGTGGGCAAGGACGGCGCGCTCAGCAGACTGGAGAAGAGCATGGCCGTGCTGGCGCGAGCTGGCGCGCGCATCGAGCTGCGTACGGTGCTGGTTGCCGACAACGCGGACGCGCTGACCCGGCTGGCCAGGTACGTCGCCAAGCGGCTGCGGTTCATCGAGGTCTGGTCGATCATGCAGTTGGAGAACATCGGGTTCGCGCGTGCGCGATGGGCGTCGCTGTTCGTCGAGCATGCCCGAGACTTCGGTCCGATCGGCGACGCGATCGACCATGCCGCCCTTCACGGCATTCGCGCCCAGCTGTTCAACTTCCCCCGATGTACCGTGCCGGAGCCCTGGCGGGATCTGGCGCGCGCATCGATATCCGATTGGAAGCGCCGCTATGCAGACGCCTGCGCACCATGTCGCGAACGGGACGCGTGCAGCGGGTTCTTCGAATGGCATCCCATACAGCAGGCCGAGGACGGAGTGACGCCGCTTTGAAACGCATCAGGTTCCTCATCCCCAGCCTTCTGGCCGCAGGGTTCGGCTACGGCGATCCGGCGCAGGCAATGTACGTCAGGACGACGTCGGGTCCGCGTGACGATCCTGACAGATCGTCGCTGCTGGACGTGTTCCGCCAGGATCATACGGTGATTCTGGCGGATCATAGAAGCCATCGCAGTCATTCCAGTCATTCAAGCCATCGATCCGGCTATGGCGGTGGTGGGCACTACAGTCACACCAGTCACCGTTCGAGCACCGGGGGCAGTTATATCGGCGGCTCGGCCGCACCGGCGCGAACGATATACACGCCGCCGCCGGTTCGGTCGGAACCGATCGCCCCTACGGCACCATCGCCCTTGTTCTCGCCTACCGAGCGGGCCGCCCCCGTCGAGGCTGAACCCAAGACACTATCGGGCAGGACCAAGCGGTTTGCCTCCATCGTCCGACGGGTACAGATCGCATTGATGGCACGGCAGCTCTACGACGGCGCCATTGATGGGGTTGTCGGTCCAAAGCTGAGGGCTGCGCTGCGCAAGTTTCAAGGGCAGCGCTCTCTTCCGGTGACAGGAACCATCACGCCACAGACACTGGATGCGTTGATGGTCTCAAGCGAATAGAGGCGGCGTCTTCGTCACTCTCTTGCATGACGCACTGGCAGGTGCTGGAAGTGTTGAAATAGAAGACATCTGCCCTGCTGGCACGTCATTCTAAGTGAAGATGACGTACACGTCGCCTGATCGCTCGAGGGTCACGTCGGTCAGGGAACTACGTGTATCCGGAGGTCAAACGCTTCGCATTGTGTCGATGAATGACGTTGTAGTTAGAATGCGCATGCTGGACTGGCTTCGTACGTTCTTCAGCCGCTAATTGACGATCCTACACACGGCATGAGGACGCATACACAGTGGTGGGAGCCGCGCCCGCAGACTTCTGCCACAGTAGCGCTAAAAGATTTTTCGAAGGCTGAACTTCAAGGAGCGACCAAGGGGTTCGAGGAAGCCAGGTTGGACGTTGAACGGTGTCGATCCGTTGTCGTCCCGCACGGCGGGCCTGCTGTTGAACAGATTATCGACGTTGAAGCCGATCCGTGCGCCCTTGAGCCAGCCCGGCGCGCTGGCGTCTCCGAACTGATCGGCGAGGTTCGCAAAAAGTTCGAGATCCATGCGGCCATAATCGGAGAACCGCAAATTCCCCGCCGCGCCGTCCGCCGTGGCGGCTAGGCCGCGCACATATGTCCCGCTCTGCCAAGTCGCCGTAACCCGCGCACCGAGTCCGCCTTTGAAGACGCCAGCCTGCGCCTGGACCTCGTGATGCGGCCGGCCACCGCGGTTGTCGATCGCAGACCCGTTGAGGAGGTCGAGTACCTGTGCACCCTCCCGGACGGTGATTTCGTCCCGGAAGCGCCATGTGTGATAGATGCTGAAGATCAAGCGGCTCGTCAGATTCTCTACACGCCGCGCTGCTGCGCTTCCGGCTTCCGGCCTGATAACCCTGGCGCCCGGCGGCAGAGCACCCTGCAGGCCCGCTTCGCCACCCCCTATCACCCGGACGTTCGCGTTCTGCAGCCCCGGGGGCACCGCTCCGAGCGGTCTTGTGAAGTTCAGGCCCCAGCGCATCTGGTCCTGCGACGAACGTTCGAAGTTGAGCGGCCTGGTGTCGATCCGGAGCAACCTGCCGTCCGAATCCCGGACGAACCGGTCGGGAAGCGCCGCTTCGATGTCCGGCGTGGCGATCGGAAAGACGGCGATCGGATCGTCAGTGCGTGTTCGGATATAGTTGATGCTGACGGTGAAGTCGGTCGCGCGAAGCGGCTGGAGATTGAGCGCTAGCCTGGTGACATGACGATTGTCGGGGCGCAGCGCGGGATTTCCGCCGAATACGCGCGTCACATCGACCGCCTCGCGCCGCGTGAAATCCAGCGTGCGAACATTCGGCGTCACGACGAGCGGTGCGCCAAGTTGCTCGACCGTCGGCGCGCCGTCCTCGTCCGTCATCGATGCAATGAAACTGATCCCCCTGAGCGGCGACCAGTTAAGCCCATAGCCGAACGTTCGTAATATCCCGATGTCTGACACGTCCTCGACTTCAAGATTGGCGTTGACGGAAAGGCTGCCGAGCCCATCCGCGCGTTTCGGCCGCGCACGGGTGATGGGAAGGTCCAAGCTCGCCTGCACGGCGGTTCGATCGCGCGAGAGCTTGGTCCGCCCGTCATTGCCCGACAGCGATGATCTGGCGCTGAAATCGCGAAACTCGACGCCACCCCGCACACTGAGCGACGCCGGGCCGGCCGGCAGCTTCAACGGGGAGCCGCTCACCAGCAGATCGGCGTTTGTGAAGGAATTGACCGAACGCGCCACGTCCCGCGTTCCCGCGATGCGGCCCGGATCGGTGAAGGTGTCCGCCGTCGCGCGATCGTAATTGCCGGTGAGGGTCCAGGACCATCGTCCAGCCGATCCGCTTGATACGGTGCCCAGATGGAGGACGCTTGCATCCGTGTCGCGGGTGAGGGGGCGGTCCCCGGCCAGACCGAAAAGGCTGCGGGTGCTGCTTGCCTGCACGCGACCGTTGAGGGTGGACGACACGCCTTTCACGACGTTACCGCTGACGGTGCCCGTCAGGGCGAACTGCTCGGTGCGGGGCAGCAGGGTTCGGAAACGCCCGTCGTCCACGATGCCGGGATCGCGCACGATGTCGCGCTGGCTTTCCAGCAACGCCGACGCGCGATTATATTCGCCGTTCAGATTGAACCGCGTGTCGTTCCTGATCCGCAGATAGTTCGCGTCGGCGCTGGACGTGTCGCGCCCTCCGTCCGTCGACGTGGCGTGATCGATCTGGCCGACACCTGCGGCGTATCGCGCGAAGGTGACGACATTGACCACTTTCTGATCGGCCGGGAAGCCGTACCTCAGCGAAAGCTCCTCGGGAAAGATCTCCATCCTCTCGATCGCCTCGGTCGGGAACTTGGCGATCTCAAGGAAGCTGGATATTCGCTTCCCGTTGAGCAGCACGACCGGGTCGCCATCCTCTCGCCCCCTGTCACTGCTGACCTGCGGTCGGATCGCGTCGAGGAGGTCGCCGATGTTGTTTACCCCGAGCGCCCTTATGTCGAGCGGGCTGAACGATCGCTCCGGTGGAAGGCTGCCTAGCACCGATCCGCGCGCCCGCTGACCGGAGACCACGACGTCGCCGTCGGGGCCGGTCACCGTCTTTCGTTCGACGAGGGGCTTTGCCGTCGGGGCCGGCGGGGTGGGGGCGGGCGGTAGAGGTTCTTTCCTCAACTGCTCCATGACCTTGCGCTGGATTTCGGGTGACATCGCCCCGCCATCGGCACCGCGGAACTCGGTCGCTGGCTCGGGGCGATCTCCTGGGGTTGCGCTTTCGGCCGGGACCGGCCTGGATGACGAAGGAGTTGATGGAGAAGATCCCTCCTGCGCCGCAGCGGGAAACGATGCCACGCTCGTGAGGAGTCCCGCAGCAAGGAGGCAGCGTCGCCGAGACGCGCCGCGCGGCAGGCTGAATTGCAGTGCGCGTTGCTCAGGTGGCGAAGCATGTCGGGTGGGGCGGTCCATCATATCGTGCACGACGTCGGAGAGCGATCGCGACGTGCGGTCGAGAACGCGATTGCCATCGGGGTCTGCCAAACGGCGGCGCGACCTGTCGATCCGTTTCTGCTCATGAGACATGGTGATCTGTCAGCCGCCGTTCGGGCTACCAGTCGCAACGGCGTACCGGGCATCCGACTGGATCCAGCTGCGCAGATCGGCATCCAGGGCCCCGAGCGAGGCCGATCCGTTGCGCTGGCCGCTACGGGCCAGGACCCAAGCGTCCAGGCGCTCGCCCCTGCGGAAGGCATCTGCCAGTTTGGCGACGACGGCAGGCGATCCCGTTCGCGCTACGAGATAGTCATAGAAGGCGCGCGTCATGGCGTAGAAGCGAGGTGTGTCTGAAGAGGCGGCGAGTCTGACGCGGTATGCTGGGCCATCGGACGTGACGGCTGATGCCGGAGCCTCTGTCAGTTCGGGGTGGACCATGGTGAGGAAGCGATCCATGGGAATGAGCGACCCGCTACTTGCAAGACGCGCGGCCTCGCGACGGCGCATCGCGGTCACGTCGGTGCCTTCGAAGGCGATGGCCGCCATCTCGTCGAGCCAGTCGGGCGCATCGCCTCCATATTGACCCTCCCTCGAACTCGGAACGAGGTGGCGAATGAAGAGATCATGCCCGATCTCGTGGCGCAAGGCGTGGCTCGGCGGGACAGGTCGGCCGCCTGGCGCGGCGTTCTCGAAGGCCCAGCTATAGATCGGTGATCCGTTGCTTGCGATGCTGACCCACCGCGCCTTCCCGTGCGATCGCGCCGTTATGCCGAAGCGCACATGCGGCAGGAGCAGCACGTCACGAGCGGCTGCCTGCGCCGCGCGACCCTCTCGGAGCGCGGTCTCGACAGCGGTTGCAGCCACCTCGACGTGACCGAACGATGCCTTCCTGATGATCATCGCGCCAGGCTGTGCGGCATGAGCCGGCGCGATTGACGGAGCCAGCGCGACCAGTGCGATAGCCACCCGCCCCAGGGTCATGGTCACGATTTCCGCGTCGCCGTGAATGGAAGGTTCTTGCCGAAGATCGCCACGTCGCCGGTCATGGCCTTGTTCGCCTTGTCGACCTCAAGGCGGAAGGCAACCGGCGGTTTTGCTTCGATGCCGAACCGCACCGTGTTTCCCGATACGGCCAGGGACTGCATCGGGAACCATTTGCCGCTTCGCGCCGACATGTACCGGCCCGACCAACTGCCACCCTCATGCTTGAACTCGAAGGTCCATTCCGTGGACGCGAAGGTTCCCGCCCAAGTGCCAGCCACCATGCTGGCGGCATGATCTTGCGCGGCGACGGTCGACGCGGACCCAGCCAGGACGGCCATGGCGGCCACAGGCGCGAGACACGACTTCGTGAACATGGGATGCTCCTTGGATGATCGCGCGCCGAACCATAATGCGTCGTCGATCGGAAAGGTGGAATGCGCCTGCTGGAAGCGACCGGGACGATGACGTTCGGCGCATCCGTCCCGGCGCCCGCTGATCCGCTGTCTAGCGGATCGGCTTAATAGTAACCGCCACCCAGGTCGGTGACCTCGTACACGTCATAGACTTGGCCGCCGCTCTCGAAGGAGCCGATATATTCGACATAGGAGTGCTTGTTCTCGACTGCCGCAGGTGCGGCCTGCGCGGCAGCGAACGGCAGCACCGAAGAGAATACGAGGCTTGCAGCAAGTACAATACGCTTCATAATTTTTCTCCCATGTCGGGATACGTGGAAAGACATCTGTCACCGCCCGACATTGTGAAATCATCATGACGCAAGTGTGACGTCAACGATAAAAGTATCCGAATTGGAAATTATTACCCATGGTGTCACGTTGCGAGCAAAATGATCCATTTTGGTTGCTTTTTATGTGATGATCCCGCTTTAGAGATGAGCGCGCAAGCAACCGGATTGGTGCTCCTCCGACGTCCATGTATTGTAGAAGAACTGTCGGAGAGCCCGCTGGTCAGGTGCAGTTCGAGGGACGAGCCCCATCGATTACCGGTGACATGGCGTTCCATGATCGTCAGCGGCGCGCGGTTACCAGCAACCGGCACATTGTCGTTCGAAAAGTGACCCGTGCCGTATCCAGTGGATTGATCGTGTTAACACTCTCCGGTTAGAGGGTGTCCGTTCGCCAGCAGGCGGACCGAGGCGTCAGAACCTCGCAACGACAGCCGATGCCCGGCCCGAATTTCATTCGGCCGGGGAGCGGGCGTGCATTCTCTCGTTGCGGTGGTCAAGCCCCGCGGTTTTATCTTGCCATAGACATCCTTTCGTCATGGGCGGTCGGGGCGT